>JBARXU010000018.1:0-423219 GCA_049647505.1 Mesorhizobium sp. | reverse complement strand
CGTCGCTGTAGGGGAGCCGGGTACGTAACCGGGTATTCCGTCAGCGGCCGGTTCCGGGTGGTTGGCGCTATGGTTGGCGTCGATTGGGCGATGAGCCCTCACATCCGGGCCTTATGGGATGCCGCTGCCTGCGCGAGCAGGCCGGGAGTGAGCAGACCATCCTCCCGCATGCGGTGACAGGTCAAAAGCCTGTCTCCTTCGGGACCCCGGGGCAAGCCGCCGAACGGCGCATGGCGAGGCGTCATTCAAACTTGCTTAAAGGCGCGCGCCATGCGCCGCTCCCCAATCATGACCCGGCTGCACAAGCGCGGGAACGAGAGCCTATGGGCAGTAGGCAGTAGGCAGTAGGCAGTAGGCAAAAGGGACGGTTGATGGAGGATCGAAGCCAAGTGGTCATTGGCGCATTACACCGGCAGTTCACGGCCGCCCATCTTTCCCTACCGCCTATTGCCTACTGCCTATTGCCTACTCCCCATTCCCCACCGCCTATTCCCTACTGCCTACCTCCCCTCGATTTGAACTCCGCGCCCATATGCCTATATCGTCGCGAGACCCGCCCAACCGCATCAGGATCTTCATCTTGGCTTCAAAGACCAGCATCGCCGACGAAGCCCTGATTGCGCTCGACACGCTGACGGGCCGAATCACCGGCATCGGCAGCCCTTCTCTGCGGCTCGGCGTCACCGGCCTGTCGCGCGCCGGCAAGACGGTGTTCATCTCGGCGCTCATCCATAATCTGATCCATGGCGGGCGGCTGCCGCTCTTCGACGCGCAGAAATCGGGCCGCCTGTCGCGGGCGCGCCTCGAACACCAGCCTGACGACGATGTGCCGCGCTTCCAGTATGAAGACCACATCGCCGCCCTCGTCGACGAGCGCATCTGGCCCGAATCGACCCGCGCCATTTCGGAAATGCGCCTCGTGGTCGAGTTCGAATCGGCCTCCGGCTGGGGCCGCATGTTCAAGTCGGGAAAGCTTGCAATCGACATTGTCGACTATCCCGGCGAATGGCTGCTCGACCTGCCGCTCCTGTCGAAGACCTATGCCGAATTTTCGGGCGACGCGTTCGAGCTGGCTGGCTCCAGCACCCGAGCCGATCTGGCGGCGGACTGGCTGGCAGCGGTCGAAGGCGTCGATCCCGCGGCCGACGCCGACGAGATGGTGGCGAGGCGGCTTGCCGAAGCATTCACGCTCTATCTGCGCGCCTGCAAGGCCGACGAGCGCGCTTTGTCGATGCTGCCGCCCGGCCGCTTCCTCATGCCGGGTGACCTCGACGGCTCTCCGGCTCTCACCTTCGCGCCGCTGCCCGGACTTGGGCAAGGCCGCGCCCGGTCGGGGTCTCTCGCCGCCTTGATGGAGCGCCGCTACGAGGCCTACAAATCCCATGTCGTCAAACCGTTCTTCCGCGAGCACATCGCCCGCCTCGACCGGCAGATCGTGCTGATCGATGCCATGCAGGCGCTGAACGCCGGTTCTGATGCGGTTGCCGATCTGGAGCGTTCTCTGACCGAGATCCTCGCCTGTTTCCGGCCGGGAACCACCAATATGATCACCGGCCTGTTTGCGCGGCGCATCGACCGCATCCTGATCGCCGCCACCAAGGCCGACCAGCTCCACCACGAGAGCCATGACAGGCTTCAGGCCATCGTGCGCCGTCTCGTCGAGCGCGCGGTCGAACGCGCCGATCTCAGCGGGGCGAGCGTCGATGTCGTCGCCATGGCGGCGGTGCGGGCCACCCGCGAAGGCACGGTCAAGCAGGGGCGCGAGACGCTGCCCGTCATCATCGGCACCCCGCTCGAAGGCGAGCGCATCGGAGACGAGACCTTCGACGGCAAGACCGAAACGGCCATCTTTCCGGGCGATCTTCCGAAACGGCCGGACGACGTTCTCAAGGACGGCAGGCAAGTCTCGATCCGATTCGTGCGCTTCCGTCCGCCGCGCCTCGAACGGAGTGATGACGGGGCCACGCTTTCCCTGCCCCACATCCGGCTCGACCGGGCGCTTCAATTCCTGCTCGGAGATCGTTTGGCATGACCGAGGGGCGCAAACCCGCCGCATTCAGGCTCGACCCCGAACCTGAAAAGGAACCGGCAAAGGAGACGGCCCAGCGCAAGCCGCGCGCCATCAAGGCGACCGAGGTCGCCATCGTCACGCCCGCCGAAATCGACGTGTTCGACAGCGACGGTCTGGACGCGCTCGCGCCGCCGCCGCCGCTCAAACCCCGCTCACGCTCGCGGCTTGGCGCGATCTTCTTCGGCGCGGCCGGCCTGTTCGTCTCGCTGGCAGTCGGCCTTTGGGCGGAAGCCCTCATCCGCGACCTGTTCTCCCGCACCGAATGGCTGGGCTGGCTCGGCGCGGCACTGGCCGCAACCGCCGTCATCGCGCTTGTCGCAATCGCCGTGCGCGAACTCTACGCGCTGGCGCGGCTTGCATCGGTCGAGCAATTGCGCGCCAAGGCGGGCGCGGCAACGCTTGCCAACGATACGAAGGCGTCGCGCTCGGCGGTGGCCGATCTCGTTCAGCTCGTCGGCGGCAATCCCGAAACTGCGGCAGGCCGGCGCGCGGTCGTCGAACTCAAAGGCGAGGTCATCGACGGGGCCGACTTCATCCGTTTCGCCGAAGCCGAAATCCTCGCGCCGCTCGACGCGCGGGCGCAAAAGCTCATTCTCGATGCCGCCAAGCGCGTCTCGGTCGTCACCGCGGTCAGCCCGCGCGCGCTGGTCGACCTCGCTTATGTCATGTGGGAATCGGCCCGGCTCATCCGCCGCATGTCCGAACTCTATGGCGGCAGGCCGGGAATGCTCGGCTTCATGCGCCTTGCCCGCGACGTGCTCGCCCATCTCGCGGTCACCGGCTCCATTGCCGCAGGCGACAGCCTGGTCCAGCAGCTTGTCGGCCACGGCCTTGCCGCGCGCCTCTCGGCCAAGCTTGGCGAAGGCGTGGTCAACGGGCTGATGACGGTTCGAATCGGCATCGCCGCGATGGAGACCGTTCGCCCCTTCCCGTTTTCGGCGGTGAAGAAGCCTGGAATCTCCGATTTCATGTCGGCGCTCACCCGCTTTGCGACACGCAAACAACCGGCGAATAGCACTTCAACGGATTGAACTTGCGCATCGGGGTCACAAAGCATTAACCAATAATGCTCAATGTCGCTCCTCAAGCGAACACCGACCGTATCTGCCGGAATCCTGTGATGAAGCGTATCACCCAGTCAGCCCTCGCCGGCCTTGCAATCCTTTCAACGGCGCTCGTGGCCGGCCCGGCCGTCGCCGCCGACAAGGACACCCAGTTCTTCAAGTCGGTTCAGGGCGTGTGGACAGGTCCGGGCGAAATCGTTGCCGGCAAATACAAGGGCACGAAGTTCGTCTGCCGCCTCACCGGCACCACGCCTGCCGGCAATGTCGGCATGACGCTCGACGGCTCCTGCCGCGTCGGTGTCTTCTCGCAGAAAATGTCAGCAACCGTGGTGCGCGCCGGGCGTGGCTATCGTGGCAAGTTCCTCGACGGATCGGGAGGCGACGGCCTCGACATCACATCCGGCACCATCGAGGGCCAGCGCGTCGTTCTTGCCATTTCACGCAAGGCGCTGAACGGCGCGATGTCTGCGCGCATGTCCGGCCGCAATGCGATGAATGTCGCCATTTCAGTCAAGGTCGACACCAAGATGGTCCGGGTCATCGCCATGGACCTGAAGCGCATCGAAGACGCAGTCGGCGAAGTCGCCGCCGAGTAGCGCGATTGCGAATTGCGCGACCGGGCGCGTCCATGCATCTTCACCTGATGTCGCGCCTGTTCCTCTGCCTCGTCCTGCCATTTTTTGTTGCCCTTCCCGCGCACACCGCCGGCCTGTCGCGCAGCTACAGCTATTTTTCGGTCGGCGGCTCGACCATCCAGGAAATCTACGCGCAACTCGTCCGACGCGGACCAACGGTGGAAAGCACCGGCCAGAAACATGCGGGCGCGACGCGCATGGATTTCAAGGAGAACGTCACGTTCGACCGGACTCGCGGCAAATGCCGTATCGCAAAAGCCGACATCACGCTCGTCGCAAAGATCATCCTGCCGCGCTGGACGGCGCGCTCATCCGGCTCACAGGAAACACGCGTCATCTGGGACGCGCTTGCCGCCGACATAAAGCGGCATGAGGACGACCATGTGAAAATCGCCCGTCGCCATGCAGGCGAAATGGAAAGCGCCTTGCGCAGGCTTCCCGCTGCACGCGATTGCAAGGCTCTGGAAAAGGCCAAGGCGCAGGCAATCGCCCGTCAGATGACGCGGCACGACGCCGAACAGGCCCGCTTCGAGCGGCGTGAAACGCGCGGTTTCGAAAAGCGGCTTGAACGTCTTGTCCGCCAGAGGATGGCGGGTGGCTGAACTCAGCCCTGGCGCTCTGGAATGCCGACCACCAGGCCGTCGAGTTCGTCGCGAAGCCTGATCTGGCACGACAGACGCGAAGTCGGCCTGACCTCATAGGCGAAGTCGAGCATGTCCTCTTCCATCGCCTCCGGCGGACCGACAAGATCGGTCCACGCCTCATCGACATAGACGTGGCAGGTTGCGCAGGCACAGGCGCCGCCACACTCGGCCTCGATGCCGGGAATGCCATTGCGGACCGCGTTCTCCATGACCGTCGATCCGTTTTCGGCATCCACGTCAAAACGCGCGCCGTCAAAGGCGATATAGGTCACTTTCGTCATGAAATCCGGTCCAGACAGGTCAATGGTCTGCAGATAATCAGTCAAACGGCCATGTCAACGCGCCAGAAGGGCGCGGGCAAGCGCGCCAGCGGCTAACGATTGATGGCGGCGATGAACTGACGAACGTCGGCGATCTCATCGATGAGCCGCGGCACGAGCGCCATGTCGGTCGGATCGTTCTCGATCGCAGCCGCGGTCTCGGCGATCAGGAAAGCCCCAACGCCTGCCGCGGAACCACGCAACCCATGGGCCATGAAGCCTCGTTCGCGCGGGGTCGCCCTGTCGATCTGCACACTGACCGCAACCGCCTGCTGTACGAACAGCGCCAGCACCTCGCGTTCAAGCGCCCTGTCGCCCATCGTCTGGCGAGACAGATGCGACAGATCAATCGGACGCTTGCTGGACAGACCGCACGTCTCGCCTCCGGGAACCGAAAAGGCGACGCTTTGCGGATTGGCAAAGCCCATCGAAACCACTCCACGACAACTCGAAACCGGAAGCTTTATTCAGCCTCTGTGGAAAAGCGGTTAACGACCAACATTTGGCAAAAAATTGACAAACAGGTCAGTATATTAACCTTGTCTTTAAAGTTTTACACATGTCGCCGTTTGAAGGTTTCAATCAGGCGTCCATACCGGTAAAATTGCTAGACTGGGATATTCCGGATTGCGTGCGGCAATGAGGGGCCTTCGTAAGTGGGGACCGTGCGTTCAGTAAAAGGGTAGCTGCCACATGGCGCGTTCGACCACGTCCAAATCGCAGACCGGCAAGGATGCCGATCTTGATCTCGAAAAGGCTCTGGAGCTCGACCTCTCCGAGGAACTGGCCGCAGGAGACGACATCGATTTCTCGGCGTCAATGGAAGATTTCGAGAAGCAGATTTCGCAGGCAGCCGACGAACTGGCTCGCGAATCGCGCAGTCCGGTAAAGCCACCCAAAGTGGAGTCGGCGGCTGTCGCGCCCGACCGCAAGACCAAGCCCGTCGCAGGGGCGAAGCCGGTCGAGAAGCCCGCCGCCAAGCCTGAAACGCTGCGCCCAGTCGATCCCTCGCCCGCAGCAGCCGTGATCGAGCCTGCCTCGTTCCAGCCGGCCAATGACGACCGCCATCACAAGGAATTCCGCGTGTTGCAGCAGGCGCTTGCGCGCCAGCCCGGCAACACCGTCGGCTGGGCCGTGGCGCTTCTGTCGCTCGTCTGGATCGCCGGAGGTCTGGTTCTCGGTCACGCACTCTATGCGCCCGAGATCTGGCAGATCAGGTCGTTCAGCCAGTTGATGGCGATGCCGCAGGTTATCGGCCTTCTCGTCGCAATCGTGGTTCCCGTATTCCTTTTCTGGGCCTTTGCGACGATGGTTCGCCGCGCCCAGGAAATGCGCCTTGCCGCCCAGTCGATGACCGAAGTCGCCTATCGTTTGGCCGAACCGGAATCGATAGCGCAGGAGCGCATCCTGACCGTAGGCCAGGTCGTGCGCCGTGAAGTGCAGGCCATGGGCGAAGGCATCGAGCGCACGCTTGCTCGCGCCGTCGAACTGGAGACGCTGGTCCACAGCGAGGTCAACGAACTCGAACGCGCATATTCGGAAAACGAAATCCGCATCCGCAGCCTGGTCGATGGCCTCGGCTCCGAACGCGAGGCTGTCATCAGCCACGCCGAGCGCGTACGCGCGTCTATCTCGGGTGCACATGAGCTTCTGCGCGAGCAGCTGACCTCATCGAGCGCCATCATTCGCGACAGCGTTCAGGACGCATCCGGCCAGCTCAATTCGATGCTGCTCGAACAGGGCAACGCGCTCGTCGGCCGAATCCAGGACTCCGGCTCGACGCTGCATTCCGCGATCGATTCGCGGATGGATTCGATTTCCGACCGTATTGTCACCACCGGCGAAGCCTTCGCCAGCCTTCTCGACACGCGCATCGCCTCGCTCAACGAGTCGACCGACAACGTGTCGCGCAACCTGACCGACCTCCTCACGGACCGCACGGAGGGCATCGTTTCGCTGCTCGACGGCGCAACCCGCAATCTCACGACGGAATTCGACAGCCGGATGTCCGGCATCGAGCAGACGCTGGCGGAACGCGGCAGCGCGCTGATCATGGAATTTGAAACCCGTGCGCAGGCGCTCGACAGCGGCACGGCAAAGCTCACTTCGGCGCTCGACGCCCGTGCCCGCCAGATCAGCGACTCGCTGGCAGAGCGTGCCCGCGACATCGCCTCGGCCTTCACGGCAGGACGCAACGAACTGTCGGGGCTGATCGAGGAAAGCAAGGTGCGCATCGGCACCGACATGGCCGACCTCGTCCTGTCGACGTCGACCATGCTCGACCAGCGCGCGAACGAATTCGGCGCGCGCCTCGAAGGCGGTCGCCAGATCATCGCCACCGCGCTCGATGCCGATCTTGCACGTCTGACCGATGCCCGCGCCGCATTGGACGAGACTGTCTCCAGCCACGCCATGAAGCTGGCCGAAGGCCGCAACTATCTGGCGAGCATCCTGTCCGATGACATGAACAAGCTTTCCGGCATTCGTTCCGAGATCGAAAGCACGGTCGAAAAGCATGCCGACCTGCTGAACCAGGGCCGCAGCGCCCTTGCCGGCGCGCTCGACGGCGACCTGCAGCGCCTCGCCGAGGCCCGGGCCGAAATCGACCGCCGCATCGAAGAACATACCCAGGTTCTGGACCGCGGCCGCTCGATCCTGTCGGCGGCACTCGATGACGACATGCGCGCCATCACCAATGCACGCGCCGACATCGATCATCGCATCATCGAACACACCAAGGCTCTGGAACAGGGTCGCGGTCTGTTGTCCGCCGCCCTCAGCGACGACCTGCGCCAGGTCGACGAAAAGCGTGCGGAAATCGACCGGTCGATCGAAGGTTACTCGCGCCATCTGGCCGAAGGCCGCGATGCGCTTGGCCGTGTGCTCGAAGACGATCTGCGTCGCCTCGACGAAAAGCGTGGCGAAATCGATCGCCGTGTCGAGGAGCATGCCGTCCATCTCGCAGGCGGACGCGACGCGCTGTCGAAGGCGCTGGATGATGATCTCTCCCGCCTCACGGAGGCCCGTTCGGCCATCGACGCATCCGTCCAGCGGCACGTCGAAAAGCTTGCCGAAGGCCGCAACATCATGGCCCGCGCCCTTGAGGCCGACCTTGAGAAGCTCGTCGATACGCGTGGCTCGATCGACGAGGCCATTCAAGTCAATATCGAACGGCTGGCCGGTGGCCGCGCCGAGGTCAGCGAGGCACTCTCGCAGGAAATCGCCAAGGTCGAGCACGCCTTCCGCACCCAGATCGGCGCCATCGAGGATCGCACGCGCGGCATTGAGGTGGCACTTACCGCCGGCGTAGAGAACGTCCGCACAGCGCTCGAACGCAGTGCTGGCGCGCTTGCCGGCGCTCTTCGCGACCGCGTCCTGGAGATAACCTCCGCACTGACCGACGACGCAAACCGCGCATTCTCCGATGCGGACGAAAAGATCGCCGAACGCATCGACCTCGCCAATGCCGCCTTTGCGGCGCGTGCCACCGAACTGTCGCGCACTTTCGAACAGGCAGACCGGGCCATTGCCGATCGCATCGATCTCGCCGGCACGTCGCTGGCGGCGCGTGCAGGCGAACTGGCCAATACCTTTGAAGATGCAGACCGCGCGATGGCCGAACGCATCGAACTGGCCAGCTCTTCGCTTTCCGCCCGCGCCACCGAACTCGGCGAAGTGTTCGGCCAGATGGACCGTGCCTTTGCCGACCGGATCGACCTTGCGGGCCGCTCTGTTGCACAGCGCGCGAGCGAACTGGCGCAGACCTTCGAGCAGGCCGACCGCGCGATTGCGGAACGCATTGACGTCGCTGGCCAGTCGGTCGCATCACGCGCTGCCGCTCTTGCCGATACGTTTGCCCAGTCCGACCGCAATCTGCACGATCGCATCGAACTGGCGAGCAACTCGCTGGCGGCGCGCGCCGACCAGTTTGCCGACATCTTCGACACGGCCGACCGCAAGATCGCGCAGCGTATCGACGACAGCGCAGGCGTGCTCTCGTCTCATGCCGACGGCATCGTGCAAGCCTTCCATGCGGTCGACCAGCAGCTTGCCGACCGCACGGCGACGACCTCTATCGAGATCGCCAATCGCGCCCGCGCCATCGAAAACGCCCTGCATGAACTGGAGAGCAGGCTGGCAGACAGCGCGACCGCCGTGGTCGCCAATGTCGAAAGCCAGATCGACACGGTCGAGCGCAGGCTGGCGGACGGCGCACAGGCCGTCGGCCAGAAGCTGATCGATCAGGTCGCGGTTTCCGAGGCGCAGCTCACCTCGCGCGCCAATGTTATCGCCGAGACATTTGCCGCGGTGAACCAGCATATCGGCCAGCGCACCAGCGAAGCGTCGGCAACGTTCGACAACCACACACGCGAACTCAACGACATGCTTGCCGCGCGCACCGGCGAGATAAGCCGCGTTCTCAACGAGCAGGCCAAGCCGCTGATAGAGCGCTTTGCCGAAAGTGGCGGCGAACTCCAGCAGAACCTCGAGGCCGCCTCGACTGCTGCCGCCGACAAGCTTCGCAAGGAGAGCGAGACCCTCGTCACAGCTCTCGCCAGCCGCACGGCAGAGACCCTTTCGGCAGTCGAGGGTGCACGTGCGAACCTGAGCGAAAACGTCGAGGATCTGATCGGCCGTCTGAGCGCGTCGAGCGTCAATCTCGGCCATCTCATCAATACTGCGTCGTCCAACCTGACCGAACTCGACCAGAAACTGGCCGGCACGACGGAAACATTCGCGGCATCGACCGAGAAGACCGCCCAGACCTTCGCAAGCTCGGCACGAATCATCGACGTCAATGCCACGAAGCTCACCGAACTGTCGTCGCAGACGCTCAAGGATATCGCCTCGATCGCCCATCGCTTCGACGATCACAGCCGCGTCCTGTCGAGTGCATCCGACCTTCTCGGTTCGGCCCAGTCGAACCTCGCCTCGACGCTCGACGATCGTCAGGCGGCGCTCGAAACGCTCGCGGTCAACCTGGTCAAGAAGTCGGAAGACATCGAGAACGTGATGAAGTCGTTCGAGGGGCTTGTCGGCCGCGTGTTCGAACGTGCCGAAGGGCGCACGCGCCAGTCGACGGAGAACATGCGGGCTGCGATCAGCGAGGTCGTCGAGGGCGCAACGCAGCGCTTCGCCGACGCCACTCAGGAAATCCGCCGCACCGCCTCGATCATCCGCACGGAACTGGACGAGACCCGCTCGGAACTACGCAAGGGCGTCCTCGATCTGCCCGAAGAGACCAAGGAAACGACCACCGCCATGCGGCGCGCCGTATCCGAGCAGATCAATGCGCTGAAGGAGCTGTCGGACATCGTCGCTCGCTCCGGCCGTTCGAGTGAACACCGCGCAAGCAGGCAGGAGGCGCCACGCACGGCCCCTGATGCAGCTCCGCAGGACGATGGACGTCGCAGGACGTCAGCACCTCCTGCGGCGGCTCCTGCTGCAACACGTCCGGCCCAGCCGGCCACAGCGGCGCCGCAGCCACGCCCGGCAGCACCTCGTCCGCCGCAGCCTGCGCAGACGCCTCAGCCGGCAGGCGCCGCAGCATCGCAGGGTGGCTGGATGACCGACCTGCTTCGCCGCGCGTCTGAGGAAGAGGCGCCAAAGGCCCCGGCCCCGGCAACCACCGCCCGTCCGCCTCTGCATGTGGTCGAATCGTTGAATTCGCTGTCGATGGACATTGCACGCGCCATCGACCACGAGGCATCGGTCGAACTGTGGGATCGTTACCGCCGCGGCGAACGCAACGTGTTTACGCGCCGGCTCTACACCCTCAAGGGCCAGCAGACGTTCGACGAAATCCGTCGCAAATATCAGTCCGAACCCGACTTCCGTTCGGCCGTTGACCGATATTGCGACGACTTCGAAAAGCTGATCGCCGATGTGACGCGCAATGATCGCGACTCGATGATGGCGCAGACCTATCTCTCGTCTGACACGGGCAAGGTCTACACCATGCTGGCCCATGCCAGCGGCCGCCTGAAATAGGCGCAAGCCTCAGACAAAATAAAAAGGGCGGCTCCGGGCCGCCCTTTTCTTTTGCCGTTCGCTCTTGCGAGCGAAGATTACCCACGCAGGATCGAGCGTCCGGCGTAGCGCCCCTGATTGCCGAGGAATTCTTCGATCCGGATCAACTGGTTGTATTTTGCGAGCCGGTCTGAGCGGGCCAGCGAACCGGTCTTGATCTGTCCGCAATTGGTGGCGACCGCCAGATCGGCGATGGTCGAATCCTCGGTTTCACCAGAGCGATGCGACATGACAGCTGTGTAGTGCGCCTTGTGCGCCGTCTCGACAGCATCGAGCGTCTCGGTCAGCGAACCGATCTGGTTGACCTTGACCAGGATCGAGTTGGCGACGCCCATGCGGATGCCGTCGCGCAGGCGGGCCGAATTGGTGACGAAGAGATCATCGCCGACGAGCTGCACCTTGTCGCCGCAGAGATCAGTCAGCGTCTTCCAGCCTTCCCAGTCGTCCTCGGCCATGCCGTCCTCGATCGAGATGATCGGATAGTCGGCGGCAAGCTTGGCGAGATACTTCGCCTGCGCCTTTGGATCGCGGGTCTTCTTCTCGCCTTCATAGACGTAGTTGCCGCCCTTGAAGAATTCGGTCGCGGCGCAATCGAGCGCCAGAGCCATGTCCTCGCCCGGCTTGAATCCCGCCTTTTCGATCGAGTTCATGACGAAATCGAGCGCGGCCTGCGCGCTCTTCAGGTTCGGCGCAAAGCCGCCCTCATCGCCGACATTGGTGTTGTGGCCAGCATCCTTCAGCCCCTTCTTCAGGGTGTGGAAGACCTCCGAACCCCAGCGCACGGCTTCCTTCAGCGACGGCGCGCCGACGGGCATGATCATGAATTCCTGGAAGTCGATCGGATTGTCGGCATGTGCGCCGCCATTGATGATGTTCATCATCGGGACAGGCAGGACGCGGGCCGACGTGCCGCCGACATAACGATAGAGTGGCAGGCCGGAGGCTTCCGCAGCGGCCTTTGCGACGGCAAGCGAGACACCGAGAATTGCGTTTGCGCCAAGGCGGCTCTTGTTGGGGGTGCCGTCCAGCTCGATCATCGTCTGATCGATGTGAATCTGGTCTTCTGCTTCAAGTCCGCCGATCGCGTCGAGGATCTCGCCATTGACGGCTTCGACGGCGCCCATGACACCTTTGCCGAGATAGCGCTCGCCGCCATCGCGCAGTTCGACAGCCTCATGAGCACCGGTCGAGGCGCCTGACGGCACTGCGGCGCGGCCAAACGAACCGTCTTCCAGCGTCACGTCAACTTCGACGGTCGGATTTCCGCGGCTGTCGAGAATCTCGCGGCCGACAATGTCGATGATCGCGGTCATGGGTGCTCCTTTGTGGTGAGGCTGGGTCTGGCCGCCTCTTACCCTCTGCGGCAATGCAAGGAAATCCCGCGCGCACAAAAAAGCCCCGCCGAAGCGGGGCTCGATCGCCTCAAAACCGGCTTAGAACCAGTACGGCGGAACATTGTAGTAATTATATGAGGCGTCACGCGCGTCGCGACCCTTGTCGCCCGTCAATTCGTTGATCGAATAGGCGGGGGCCGCCTCAAGCTGCTCTTTTTCGAAGGGCACGACGTAACCGGCGCGCGACGTGTCATAGTCGAGCACGGACCACGGAATGGCGTGATACTTCTCGCCTATGCCGAGGAAACCGCCGAAGCCGATGACAGCGAACATGATGCCGTTGGCGCTCTTTTCCAGCATCACGTCTTCGATGATGCCGATCCGCTCGCCCTGCTTGTTGAACACATCGGTCCCGATGACGCGGGACGCTGCGATTGCATTAGTGTGACCAGTATGACTGTTCATAGCCGTATCTCCTTTGCGAACCAGTGGAGACAACGGACTGACGGTCAGGTGGTTCCGATCTGCTGTCGCCTCAGCTGGCCTTTGCGATCCTGTCCAGCGCCATCAGGCGCTCCAGAAGCGCGCGCATATCCTTGAAAGGCACCATGTTCGGCCCGTCCGACGAGGTCGAGTTGTCGGGGTCCTCGTGTGTCTCGATGAAGACACCTGCCACGCCTACGGCCACGGCGGCGGAAGCCAGCGTCTTGACGAAGCGGCGTTCGCCACCTGACGAACCGCCCTGCCCGCCGGGCTGCTGCACCGAATGGGTGGCATCGAATATCACCGGCGCGCCGATGTCAGCGAGGATCGGCAGCGCGCGCATGTCAGACACGAGCGTATTGTAGCCAAAGGACGCCCCGCGCTCAGTGCTGAGCACGTTCGGGTTTCCGGACTCAACGACCTTGGCGACAACGTTCTTCATGTCCCAGGGAGCAAGAAACTGACCCTTCTTCACATTCACGACCTTGCCGGTCCTGGCAGCGGCCACGAGCATGTCGGTCTGTCGGGAGAGAAAGGCCGGGATCTGCAGCACATCGACCACTTCGGCGACGATGGCGCACTGCTCGGCGGTGTGAACGTCCGTCAGGATCGGCAGGCCGAATTCCTTCCTGAGATCGGCAAAGACCGGAAGGGATGCGTCGAGGCCGGCTCCCCTCGTCGCCCCCAGCGACGTGCGGTTGGCCTTGTCGAAGCTCGACTTGTAGACGAGACCGATGCCGAGCTCCGTCGTCAATTCCTTGAGCGCGCCCGCCATATCGAAGGCGTGCTGGCGCGACTCGAGTTGGCAAGGACCGGCGATCAGTGCCAGCGGGGCATCGTTGGCGAAGCTGACATTGCCAGCCTTGACGATATGGTTCGGGGTCATGGAGAGGCCTCAAAAATGAAATGCACGCCCTGGCCGGGCGCTGGTGGCACGGTGATGTTTGTGTCGTGCCGGGAAAATGGAATCGCGTTTGCCTCAAGCGCCAGTTGAAGCGCTGGAAGATCGGCGTAGAGCACAAGGGCGAGGACGGTGCGGCTGGCTTCCTTCCCTTGGGCGAAGCGCACGTCGACCAGCTGCTCATCGGCGCCCAAACGCTCTAGCAGAGAGGCAAAATTCTGCGCTCCGTCAACCAGGACGAGGCCGGCGATTCCGGTGACGCCGTTGTCGTGACGCTGCAACGCCGAACGGTCGACATCCGGCGTATTGACGCGCTCGCAAGTGAAGGCGAAGGCATCGGCGATATCGGCATCGCCGGCAAAGGCGAGCTTGAAGGAGGCGATGTCCTTGCGGCCGCTCGGGTCCGAAAACTCGCGTGAGAAATTCAGCACGTCACCGATTGCGATGCCCTGGGCGGAAAAGCGCGCATGATCGGCATCTGCGTCTGGCGTCGTCAGGACGACTGCTGAAAGACCTTCATCTCCAACGACTGCCCGAAAGACGTGATCTCGCGCGACGAAGACGTTTCCGGCCCGGATTGCATCGGCTGCAATCGATGCATCCCAGATTGCAAGCGGTTCAAGATACGCGCCGTCTGCGAAGAAGACGCAGCAATTGGCGGTGCCGAACGGATGGACGCCGTCAGGCGCGACAGTGAAGCCCAGCGCCGACAGGCGGGCACGCGCCACGTCCAGATCGGCAACGGGCAGGACCACATGATCGAGGCGTTGTGTCATCGCAGGCGGGTGTCGCCTAAAATCGACAAGATGTGAAGCCCCTTCCGCTTGCAGGCAGCCCCGTCAATGCTTGCGGCGCTTTTTACATCCGTGACGCTGTGCTCCAGATACGGCGCGGGCCGACGCCCCGGACTTTTGTGCGATAGACAAGGCGTGAGCAGCCTTGTACGCCTTTGCACATACAAGCAGGGAGCAGGCACATGGCCGTTGACATGACCGGTGAAGAGCGGATCGAAGCCCCGATCGAAAAGGTGTGGGCCGCGCTTAACGACCCCGAAATCCTCAAGGTTTGCATCCCTGGCTGCGAGGCGCTTGAAATGACGTCGGACAAGAACATGTCCGCAACTGTGGCGCTGAAGATCGGGCCGATCAAGGCGCGCTTTTCCGGCGAGGTCGAATTGCAGAACCTCAACCCGCCGCGCTCCTACACAATCGCGGGCGAAGGTAAGGGCGGCATTGCGGGCTTTGCCAAGGGCGGCGCGGACGTATCGCTTGCCGAAGACGGACCCGACGCCACGATCCTGACCTACAATGCCAAGGCCGAGGTAGGCGGCAAGATGGCCCAGCTCGGAAGCCGTCTGATCCAGTCGACCTCCAAGAAGCTGGCAGGCCAGTTCTTCTCGGAATTCAACAAGAAGGCGAGCAAATACTAAGCCTTCAAGGCGGGACGCTTCAGACCAGACGGCTCTGGTCGACAGCCGCCGAGATGAAGCTTGCAAAGAGCGGGTGCGGCTCAAACGGCCGGGACTTCAGCTCAGGGTGATACTGCACACCGATGAACCAGGGATGGTCGGGATATTCGACCGTCTCGGGCAAGACGCCATCCGGCGACATGCCAGCAAAGACCAGCCCACATTCCTGCAGCCGCTGTTTGTAGTCGATATTGACCTCATAGCGGTGGCGGTGACGCTCGGAAATGTTGGTATCGCCATAGATCGAGGCGATACGCGACCCCTCCGCCAATTTGGCGTCATATGCGCCAAGCCGCATCGTGCCACCGAGATCGCCCGTTTCGCGACGCTTTTCGAGCATGTTGCCCTTGAGCCATTCCGTCATCAGGCCAACGACTGGCTCCTTGGCGGGACCGAATTCGGTCGACGACGCGTTCTCGATGCCGGCAAGTGAACGCGCCGCCTCGATGCAGGCCATTTGCATGCCGAAGCAGATGCCGAAGTATGGCACCTTGCGTTCACGCGCGAACTTCGCGGCCAGTATCTTGCCTTCCGAGCCGCGCTCGCCAAAGCCGCCGGGAACGAGAATTCCGTGCACCTTTTCAAGGAAGGGCGACGGGTCTTCCTTCTCGAAGATTTCGCTCTCGATCCAGTCGAGCTTGACGCGCACCTTGTTGGCCATGCCGCCATGCGACAGCGCCTCGATGAGCGACTTATAGGCATCCTTCAGCCCGGTATATTTGCCGACGATGGCAATCGTCACTTCGCCTTCCGGATTGTGAATACGTTCGGTGACACCCTGCCAACGCTCCATGCGCGGCTTGGGCGCCGGGTCGATGCCGAATGCGGCCAGCACCTCGGAATCGAGGCCTTCCTTGTGGTAGGCCATCGGCACATCATAGATATGGGCAACGTCCAGCGCCTGGATGACCGCGCTTTCGCGAACGTTGCAGAACAGCGACAGCTTGCGCCGTTCTTCCTTCGGGATCGAGCGGTCAGCGCGCACCAGAAGGATGTCGGGCGCAATACCGATCGAGCGCAGTTCCTTGACCGAATGCTGCGTCGGCTTGGTCTTCAGTTCTCCGGCTGCGGGAATATAGGGCATCAGCGTCAGGTGGATGTAGACGGCCTGTCCGCGCGGCAGATCGTTACCAAGCTGACGGATCGCCTCAAGGAACGGCATCGCCTCGATGTCGCCGACCGTGCCGCCGATCTCACACAGAACGAAGTCATAGTCCTCATTGCCCTCACGGACGAAATTCTTGATCTCGTCGGTGACGTGGGGAATGACCTGAACAGTCGCGCCGAGATAGTCGCCCCGGCGCTCTTTCTCGATGATGTTCTGGTAGATGCGGCCGGTGGTGATGTTGTCCTGCTTGTTGGCGGACCGGCCGGTAAAACGCTCGTAGTGGCCGAGATCCAGATCGGTCTCCGCCCCGTCATCCGTCACGAAGACTTCGCCGTGCTGATACGGCGACATCGTTCCGGGATCGACGTTGAGATACGGGTCGAGCTTCCTTATGCGGCAGCGATAGCCGCGCGCCTGAAGCAGTGCGCCCAAAGCCGCCGCTGCAATGCCCTTGCCAAGTGATGAAACCACGCCGCCGGTGATGAAAACATATCGCGCCATGGGACCCACCGCTTAACGCCGCTCTGATGATTCCGCCAGCGCAAAAATGACGTGACGGCTATGCGTCAACAGGCTGGCAAAAAGAAAGGCCGGCAAAGCCGGCCTTTCATGTGTCGATGCCTAGCGGATCAGAGGACGACGAAGTCGGCGCCCATCGGGACCCGGTTGTAAAGATCCATCACGTGCTCATTGATCATGCGGAAGCAGCCATTCGAGGCGCTGGTACCGATCGACCAGGGTTCGGTCGTGCCATGCACGCGGATGTGGGTGTCCTTCTTGCCCTGATAAAGGTAGATGGCACGCGCGCCGAGCGGGTTGGTCGGACCGCCGTCCATGCCGTCCTTGTATTTCCCGTATTTTCCCGGATCACGCTTCTGCATATCCTGCGTCGGGATCCAGCGCGGCCACTCCTGCTTGTCGCCGACCTTGCCGTCGCCCTTGAATTCGAGGCCCTGGCGCCCGACCGCGATTGCATAGCGGCGCGCCTTGCCGCTCGACTCGATCAGATAGAGGCGGCGCTCGGCCGTGTTCACGACGATCGTGCCGCGCTTGTAGCTGCTGTCATAATCGACAACGCGCGGCATGAATTCTTCCTTCGGCACGAACTTCTTCGCGCCCTTCTTGGCCTCGGTCAGCTTGAGGTAACGATCGCGGCGCTCGGTCTCCGGCAACATGCGCTGCGTCGAGGCACCGCCGAACACCGCATTGAAGAAGCCCGGCTGCGGCTTGTTGACGTCGCTGCGCAGTTCGACGGGGCGCCCGTCATCAAGCGACGAAACCAGCTCTTTTTCCTCGCTGAGGATGCGGGCCGTCTCTTCCTTTTTCTGGCGCGCGGCCTGTGCCTTGGCTGCCTTTTCCGCCGCGGCCTTCTCGGCGCGCGTCATCGGCTTTGCCGGTTTCTCAACCGTACGGGCGTCAGCCTTCTTGCTGTCCACCGGACCACCGAACAAGGCCGAGAAAAGAGTAGGCTTCTTTTCCGCTTCTTCCGATTTTGCCGCTTTGGGGTCCTGCTTCTTCGTAGTCTTTGCAGACTGTTTGTCCGTCTTCTTCACAGCCGCTTTCTTGGCGGCCGGCTTCTTCTCGTTCTTTTCAACTTCGCTGGCCGCCTTGGAGAAGGCGGTCGCCGATGCCCTGCTATGCCAATCTCCCTCCGCACGGGCAGGCGCAGCCGCAACGAGCGCCACCGCCGCGCTCGCGAAGAGAATGGTCCGAATTTTCATGGTGTCACCCCGACAGTATCGAATCGACGACCGACGGGGCAGCCGGATCGCCTCTAGATCCCCACCCCTCAGTCTGAAGTCCGTATAATCGAATCAGCGGGAACCGCTCAAGCTCAACCGAGCCGGGAAGCCGCTCACATCCGCGTTAACTGGCGATGTGCGAGGCGATTTGCCGGCGATGTGGCTCGCCGGCAACAGACAGTTGAATGAAATTACTGGCCGCTCGGGACAGCAGGCGCGACAGGCGCAACCGGCTCAAGCGGCGCGATCGGGACAGCACCCGACGGGGCAGCTGGTGCAGCTTCGCCCTGCGGAGCAGCCGGAGCGCCAGCGCCGCCAAGTTGATCGAGAACGCCGCCCTGACCCGCCGGAACCTGCTGGCCCTGAGCCGGCGGCGCACGATCGAGAATGTCGAGCGCGCTCTCGCCGTAGCGAGCCATTATGCCCAGCGCCAGCGAGGTCACGAAGAAGGCGGCCGCCAGAATGGCAGTGGTACGTGTCAGGACGTTGGACGCACCGCGCGCCGTCATGAAACCGGAGCCACCGCCAATCCCCAGTCCACCGCCTTCCGAACGCTGCATCAGCACCACGCCGACAAGCGCCAGGACGATGATCAGGTGAACGACAATAACGACAGTATCCATGGCGATGTCCGGATGTAGATGGCCAGAGCCGGCACAAAGCCGGCGGCAAGTCGCGGGTCATTACACGGCTTTGGGCGGAAATCCAACCCCGTGCGGCAATGCACCGGATGTAAGTGGCGCCAAGGGCGATTCCAAGCCCGACCGATCAGCCGATCTTCAGATAGGCTTCGGCAATGCCGAGGAAATCGGTTGCCTTGAGGCTTGCGCCGCCCACGAGCGCGCCATCGACATTGGCAATTCCCAGGAGTTCGACCGCGTTCGACGGCTTGACCGAACCGCCATAAAGAATGCGCGTGCGTGCGGCTGGTGCACCCATCACCTCGGCAAGCTCGGCGCGTATATGGGCGTGGGCCGCGGCAACATCGTCTGCCGTCGGCGTCAGGCCTGTGCCGATTGCCCAGACAGGCTCGTAGGCGATGATCGTATTGCCAGCGTTCGCTTCGGCGGGAACGGAACCGGCGATCTGCGTCGTGAGAACATCAAGGGTTCTGCCCGCTTCGCGCTCGGCATGCGTTTCTCCAATGCAGATGATGGCGACGAGGCCGGCCTTCCACGCGGCCTGAGCCTTGGCGTGAACGATCGCGTCGGTTTCGGCGTGGTCGGTGCGGCGTTCGGAATGGCCGACGATGACGTGAGAGGCACCCGCATCCTTGAGCATGGCAGCCGATATGTCGCCGGTATGCGCGCCAGACTGTGCCGGGTGGCAGTCCTCACCGCCGGCAGCAACGGGCGTATCGGCGACGATTTCGGCTGCGCGCGTCAGAAGTGTTGCCGGCACACAGACCAACGCCTCGGTCTCAGCATCCAGTCCCTTCATGAAGCCGTTGGCGATGGACCGCAGTTCGGGCAAGTGCTCCGAGGTGCCGTTCATCTTCCAGTTTCCTGCGACAAGCGGACGGATTCCCGGCGTCATCTGATCTTCTCCTCACGGTTTCGTTGCGCCCAGCTACCAAAATGCGGCCATAAAGCAATCGACACTTGGCGGGAAGGGCGCTATTGCCAGTCACAATTCTAGCCGGAACACCCTATGCTCGACAGTCTTCGCAAAGCCGCCGGAACCTGGGTCGCCAAGCTCTTGCTCGGCCTACTTGTCCTGAGTTTCGCCGTTTGGGGCATTTCTGGGTCCATGCTCAGCGGTGTCGGCGGCAACACCGTCCTGACGACCGGCGGCACAACCGTTTCGACGACGGAATACCGCCTCGCCTATGACCGACAGGTCCAGCTCTATTCGCAGCAGATCGGCCAGCGGCTGACGCGCGAACAGGCGGTGGCCATCGGGTTGGACAATCAGGTTCTGGCGCAACTCGCAGCCGGTGCGGTGCTCGACGAACAGGCAAGCCGCCTCGGTCTCGGCGTGTCGCGCGACAAGATCGCCGTCCTGACACGCGAAGACTCTGCATTCTTTGGCCCGTCGGGCCAGTTCGACCGGATGCAGTTCGAATACGTGCTGCGTCAGGTCGGCATGCGCGCGGAAGACTATTTCCGCAATCGCGAGCAGGTGGCGGTGCGCCAGCAGATCGTCGAGGCGGTATCGGACGGCATGAAGGCGCCGGAAACATTCCTGCGCGCCGCCGCCCTCTATCAGGGCGAGAATCGCTCGATCGACTACATCACGCTGTCCCGCTCTATCGTGCCCACTGTCGCAGCCCCCGACGACGCTACGCTCAAGACATGGTTCGACCAGAACAAGGCGACCTATGCCGCGCCCGAATTCCGCAAGGTCGCCTATGTGAAGATGGAGCCGGCGGACATCTCGGACCCGACCGCGATCACCGACGACGATGTCGCGAAAGACTACGAGGCGCATAAGGCGCGTTACACGACACCCGAAATCCGCACGATCGAACAGCTCGTATTCCCCAATGAGGCGGAGGCGCAGACTGCGGTCGATTCGATCCGCGGCGGCACCTCGTTCGACGCACTCGTCACCGCACAGGGCAAGACGCCAGCCGACGTGCTGCTCGGCTCGCTCGACAAGGGCAAGATTGCCGATGCGGCAATTGCCGAGGCCGCATTCTCGCTGCCGCTCAACCAGCCAAGCGAAGTCGTGAAGGGCAATTTCGGACCGGTCATCCTGCGCATCACCGACATCAAGCCGGAAGTTGTGCGTCCGCTTTCCGAGGTTTCCGAGGAAATCCGCAATGACCTGGCGCTGTCGCAGGCAAGCGCACAGCTCCTCGACGTGCACGACAAATACGAAGATGCGCGCGCGGCAGGCTCGACCCTTGAGGAGGCCGCTGCGAGCCTCAAGCTGAATGTCGTGGTGGTCGACGCGATCGACCGCGCAGCGACCGATCCTCAAGGCAATGTGATTTCAAACCTGCCCGCATCTGCCGAATTGCTCAGCGGAGCCTTTGAAACCCAGGCCAATGTCGAGAACCCGGCCATCAATATCGGCTCGTCCGGCTTCGTCTACTACGAGGTCAAGGAGATCACCGAGGCGCGCGAGCGGACGCTCGACGAGGTCAAGGAGAAGGCGTCCGCCGACTGGATCGCGCAGGAAACCGACACACAGTTCTCGACGCGCGCGGCAGAACTCGAAAAGCGTCTTCGCGACACGGGCGATATCGACGCCATAGCCACCGAACTCGGCCTGACCAAAGAGACCAAGCGCGGACTGCGCCGCGGTGCCGAGGATGCGAATCTCGGCGCATCGGGCGTCGCGGCGGTGTTTGCGGTGACGGAAGGGTCTGCTGGTCTTGCGGCGACACCGGACGGGCAGAGCCGCAATCTGTTCAAGGTGACGGAAGTGTTCGAGCCGGAAGGTGCCGGGCCGGACTCCATTCCGGAGCAGACGCTTGCTTCGTTCAACACCGGAATGGCCAACGATCTGCTCGACCAGCTGGTTGAGCGGCTCAAGGGCGAATATGGCGTATCGACCAATCCCGCTGCTATCCAGCAGGCGTTGAGCTTCTGACCGGGCGCTGAGCGAATGGCAGAGTTCAAGTCGTTCATCGCCAAGGTCGCATCCGGTAGCGCGCTGAGTTTCGAGGAAGCTCGCGAGGCATTCGACATCGTCATGTCGGGCGAAGCGACACCCTCGCAGATCGGCGGATTCCTGATGGCGTTGCGCGTGCGCGGCGAAACCGTCGACGAGATATCCGGCGCGGTCGCCACGATGCGGGAGAAGATGACGCGGGTCGTCGCTCCCGACAATGCGATCGACATTGTCGGCACAGGCGGCGACGGCTCGCACAGCGTCAACATCTCGACAGGCTCGGCATTCGTCATCGCGGGCTGCGGCGTTCCGGTAGCGAAGCACGGCAATCGCGGCCTTTCCTCGCAATCGGGCGCGGCTGACGTGCTGATGGCGCTGGGCGTGCGCATCGAACTGACGCCGGACGAAATATCCCGCTGCATTTCCGACGCCGGAATCGGCTTCATGTTTGCACCGGCCCACCATTCGGCGATGAAATATGTCGGGCCGTCACGCGTAGAACTCGGCACACGCACCATCTTCAACCTGCTGGGGCCTCTCTCCAACCCCGGCGGCGTGACACGGCAGATGGTCGGCGTCTTTGCCCCTGAGTGGATCGTGCCGATCGCCGAGACGCTGAAGGGCCTTGGCGCGAAGCATATCTGGGTCGTCCACGGCGACGGCTATGACGAGATCACCGCGACCGGCGAAACGTCGGTAGCCGAGTTTGCCGGCGGCGAGGTGCGCGAATTCACCGTGGCGCCCGAATCCTACGGACTGTCGCGCTGGTCGAAGGCCGACCTGAAAGGCGGCGATGCGGCGTTCAACGCAGCGGCCCTCAAAGACATGCTTTCCGGCAAAGCAGGCGCCTACCGCGACACGGTGCTGATGAACGCGGGCGCAGGCCTCGTTGTCGCAGGAATAGCGTCGACGCTTCAGGACGGCATTGCCATGGCGGTCCAATCCATCGACACTGGCAAGGCAATGGACAAGCTCGACAGACTGGTGAAGGTGTCGAACCGATGACCGACATCCTGCGCAAGATCGAGGCCTACAAGCGCGAAGAGATCGCGGCGGCCAAGGCGACAGTTACGCTCGCCGACCTCAAGGCCCGCCAAGGCGAACAGACTGCCCCTCGCGGGTTTGCCGACGCTCTGCGCCGTGCGCATTCGGGCGGTCGCTTTGCGCTGATTGCCGAGATCAAGAAGGCCAGCCCCTCCAAGGGCCTCATTCGTGCCGATTTCGACCCGCCTGCACTTGCCAAGGCCTATGAGGACGGCGGCGCGGCCTGTCTCTCAGTGCTGACCGACACACCTTCGTTTCAGGGCGCACCCGAATTTCTGACCAATGCACGCAATGCCTGCGCCCTGCCCGCGCTGCGCAAGGATTTCATGTTCGAACCGTATCAGGTCCACGAGGCGCGCGCCTGGGGTGCAGACGCGATCCTGGTGATCATGGCGAGCCTCAGCGATGACGAGGCCAAGGCGCTTGAGGACGCAGCCTTCGAGCTCGGCATGGACGTGCTGGTGGAAGTGCATGATGAAGCGGAGACCGAACGGGCCCTCCTCCTCGCCTCGCCGTTGATCGGCGTCAACAATCGCAATCTGCGTACATTCGAGGTTTCTCTGGATACTTCCGAGCGATTGGCGAGAATTGTGCCGGACGACCGCCTGCTTGTCGGCGAAAGCGGCATCTTCACCCATGACGACTGTCTCCGGCTGCAAAAATCCGGCATCGAAACCTTCCTCGTTGGCGAGAGCCTGATGCGGCAGGCAGATGTCACGGCAGCGACCCGGCAATTGCTGACCGGCTCGCTGGCGAAAGCGGCTGAATAGGGTGAGCGGCCTCACCCATATAGACGGGGATGGCCAGGCCAATATGGTCGATGTCGCCGACAAGGCCGACACGACGCGGGAGGCAAGGGCCGAAGGCGCGGTCGTCATGCAGGCCGCCACGCTGGACCTGATCCTCTCCGGCAACGCCAAGAAGGGCGACGTCATCGCCACGGCGCGCATTGCCGGCATCATGGCCGCCAAGAAGGCGCACGAGCTGATACCGCTCTGCCACCCTCTGCTCTTGACGAAAATCGCCGTCGACATCGAGGCGGACAGCGCCCTGCCCGGCCTGCGCGTCACCGCGACAGCGCGCGTCACAGGCAAGACCGGCGTCGAGATGGAGGCCCTGACAGCCGCGTCTGTCGCCTGCCTGACCATCTACGACATGGCGAAGGCTGTCGATCGAGAGATGGAAATTACCGGCATCCGCCTTCTGGAGAAGTCTGGCGGGCGCTCGGGCGATTATCGGCGCGACGGGGCCACCTGATGGCGCTTCTGCCGGTCGATGAGGCGATGGCGCGACTGCTCGACGGAGCGCAACCCCTCGATGCCGAAACGGTGCCTATCGGGGATGCGGCATGGCGTATTCTCGCATCTGACATTCGCGCATTGCGCACCCAGCCTCCCTTCGACGCGTCAGCCATGGACGGCTATGCGGTGCGCGCAGAAGATGTGGCGCAGGTCCCCGCCACGCTGTCGGTGATCGGCACTGCGCCTGCCGGTCGCTCATTCTCCGGCATAGTCGGCCCCATGCAGGCCGTGCGCATCTTTACCGGCGCGCCGGTGCCCGCTGGCGCCGACACGGTGCTCATTCAGGAGAATGCCAGGGTTCTATCTCCGGAACAGATCGAGGCTCTCGAACCTGTCGAGCTAAACCGCAACATTCGCCGCCAAGGTCTTGATTTCACTGAAGGCACGCTTGTTCTGCCGCAAGGCCGAGAGCTTGATCCCGCAGCCATTTCGCTCGCTGCATCCGCAAACCACGCCGCTCTGCCGGTGGTGCGGCGTCCTCTGGTCGCGATCCTTGCAACCGGAGACGAGTTGCTTCCTCCCGGGAGCATCCTGGGCCCAGACCAGATCATCGCGTCGAACTCGTTTGGCGTGAAGGCCGCAGCGCAGAAAGCAGGCGCAGACGTTGTCGACCTCGGCATCGCGCCGGACGACCGAGAGGCGATAGCCGCCGCCGTTGGCCAGGCAAGCGACGCGGGAGCCGACATTCTGGTCACGCTTGGCGGCGCTTCCGTCGGCGACCACGATCTTGTCCGCGACGTGCTGGTGGAGGCTGGTCTCTCGCTCAATTTCTGGAAGATCGCCATGCGCCCCGGCAAGCCGCTAATGTTCGGCCGCATGGGTGATTTGCGCGTGCTCGGCCTGCCCGGCAACCCGGTCGCCAGCCTCGTCTGCTCACACCTCTTCCTTGCGCCACTGATTGCGAGGCTTGCCGGGCGTCGACACGCGCTCGACATGCGCGACGCTATCGTAACCCGGTCGATGAATGCCAACGACCAACGGCAGGATTACATTCGCGCCAAGGCGGAGTTGCTCGACGGGACATTGCGTGTGACCCCGTTCGGCGTTCAGGATTCCTCCATGTTGCGCACGCTCGCCGATGCCAACGCGCTGATCGTTCGTCCGCCATTCGCACCCGCCATCGATGCCGGAGCGACCACTCCGATCATCCTGCTGCGCGCGCCCGCATGATGAACGAACAGTAAACGAATTCACTCAATTTTAAATAGTTGCGGAACACATATCGAACAGATAGTGTTCGTTCTGGGTTTGTTTACACACGATTCTCTGGAGGGGTCATGCTGACGCGAAAGCAACACGAGTTGCTGATGTTCATCCATGAACGGATGAAGGAAGCAGGAATTCCTCCGTCCTTCGACGAAATGAAGGAGGCGCTGGATCTGGCTTCCAAGTCGGGCATTCACCGGTTGATTACGGCGCTGGAAGAACGCGGCTTTATCCGCCGCCTGCCCAACCGGGCGCGCGCTCTTGAGGTCATCAGGCTTCCGGAATCTATGTCGCCGTCGATTGCTGGTCCGAAAAAATTCTCGCCTAGTATTATTCAGGGCAGTCTTGGCCGCAAGCCTGAGCAGGCGCGAGCGCCAGAGCCGAGCAATGACACGGGCGTCGCAATCCCGGTCATGGGCCGCATCGCCGCCGGCGTGCCGATCGATGCAATCCAGCACCAGACGCATTCAATCGCCGTGCCGCCCGAAATGCTGGCTGGCGGCGATCACTACGCGCTTGAGGTCAAGGGCGATTCGATGATCGAGGCGGGCATTCTGGATGGCGACACGGTCATTATCCGCAATGGCAACAACGCCTCGCCCGGCGACATCATCGTCGCGCTGGTCGATGACGAGGAAGCCACGCTCAAGCGGTTTCGCCGCAAGGGAGCTTCCATTGCACTGGAGGCGGCCAACCCTGCCTATGAAACACGCATATTCGGCCCCGACCGGATCAAGGTACAGGGCAAGCTGGTCGGTCTGATCCGCAAATACTGATCGCCTGGGCCATGGCATGGCCCGGCTCGTCAACACTGGCAGTTCGTCCCTCTTTGCATGGAGCAGACGAGTTTGTGCTGGCGGTGACTGCCGATGATGCAAGGCTGCAGGCGATGGCGTCTATTGTGTCGCCGCAGGCTGATGCTGCGGCGGCGCGCCATCGGGTTGCCGTGTTGCTTTGACGGTATCTACAGTTCCCTGTTTCGATTCAGCTTCCTGAGCCTTCCCGCCCTGCTCCGGGCGTGGCTGGCGTTGGTATGGCCCGAGCCCCCTCGCCGCGCGGGAGAAGCGTCTGTGGTCGTTCCATGGGCGTTTTTTGTTGCCGACGGCCGTCCATAGCTCTGCGCCCGAAGCATCGACGCGGGCTTCGGCGCTGCCTTCAAGCGCCAGACGCTTGGCGGTGATGACCATTGTCTTGCTGAAGGGGCACGGATTGGCTGCGGTCGGGTCCTCGATGACGATGAGAGCGGCCCAGTCACAGGCGCGGGCCGCCACTTGCATCGTGGTTGCATGGACAATAGCCGCTCCTGGGACTGGTGCGATCGTGCATAGGCCGTCATGGCAGGCAAATCGCTCCGAACCTGCCTGCTGCGCGAGATCGTCTGCCGCTTTCTCCGGCCTGACGATGTTCTCGGCATACATTGCACGCTGCCAGTCCTGCGCGCGAAACATGTTGGGGCGATTGCGGTTCACGGCCATGTCGCCCGATCCGGTCCGGACGCCGACGAGCTTTGCGTCCTCCGAAACATATATCTGCGGCAGTTGGCGGACGGTCAGGGAGAAAAGTCCCAGGAACAGGAACGGCAGCGCCGCCCATCGCCATGGCCGCGTCGTCGCCATGGTGAGTGGAATCAGAGCGATCGACAGCAAGATCACGGCGCTAATCGGGATCGCGCCGATGGCGTCGACCGGCGTTCGGGCTGCCAGATAGCGCGCGACCGCCATCATCCAGTCGATGCCCAGCCCCATAAGCCAGAACACCGGCCCTTCGATCCCGAAAGGCATGAGCAGCACGCCGAAGACCGCCGCCGGCATCACGATGGCCGATACGGCAGGCATCGCGCCAAGATTGGCCAGAAGACCAAGAGGAGAAGCGCGCTGGAAGTGCCATGCGCCGTAAATCCCTGTCGCGGCACCTGCCAGAAGTGACGTCGCCACCAGACCGAGCGCCACGAATAATCCTCCGCGCGCGGCACTCATCGCCCAGGACCGGCGCTGGCGGGTCATGTCCGTTCTTGCGCCATCCCGTTGTGCCCACCATGCATAGGCGGCGATCAGCGCACCGGTCGCGGCAAACGACATCTGGAAGCTTGGGCCGGCGGCTTCATGCGGCGCAACCAGCATGATGATAATGGCTGCAATTGCGAGGTTGCGCATCGACAGGGCGAACTGGTCGAACTGCAGCGCGATCAGCATGACCGAGATCATCAGGAAGGAGCGGACGGCCGCCACCTCCATGCCCGAGATCGCCAGATAGGCGACGAGCACGACAAGCGATCCGGCGGAGGCGTATTTGCGCGCCGGATATTTCGAGGCGAATGCCGGAAACAGCGCAAATCCCGCACGCATCGTGAAGATCACGACACCGGCGACAAGCGCGAAATGCAGTCCCGAGATCGACAGGACGTGAGCAAGGCCAGTAATGCGCAGCGCTTCGTTTGCCTCTTCGGGAATGCCCGCACGCACCCCTGCCACAAGTGCTGCGGCGATCTCGCCCGCTTCTCCGTCAATGTGCGAGCGGATGCGATCTGCAAGGACGTTGCGAGCGTTTTCGAGCATGTAGCCGATGCGCTCGCTCAACCCCGGTTCTCCCTGCCGCGTCGATAGCGTCGGATCACGCAGGAAGAAGCCGTTCGCCCCGATGCCGTCGAACCAGGCCTCGAACGCGAAATCGTAAGAACCGGGTCGCAGCGGCCCCATTGGCGGCGAGAGCCGGACGATACCTTCGACCACATCGCCCGGGCGCAATTTCGCCGGCACCGCGCGGGCGGTGACGCGCACGCGTTCAGGCTGATACCGAAGCTTTGGCCGCTCTGTTTCCAGAACGCGCAGGGTCAGCCGCACCCTGCCATTCTCACGCGGTTCGATCAGTTGAACCTCGCCGGTCAGGCGCGTCGATATCTCTGAACCGAGCATCTTTGCGCCGGATCGCTGCGTCTCGAACTTTGCTGCAGCAGCGCCGGCAAGGATAACCAGGGCCGCGAGCGCAGTGAGGTGAAAGCCGCGCCGCCGCCGGACAAGCCAGGCGAGAACCGATACGCCGCAAATCCATGCGGCCAACAACGCCCATGTCGGCTCCGTCGGCCATGAAAAATAGGTGAGGCTGCCGACTATCAACAGAACCGGAATGCACAGGAACAATGCCCCGCGCGCCACCTCAAGCTCGCCGGCCGCCTCCAATACGCCAGGCAGGCGCTTCCAGCGGATGGAAGACAGGTAAAGCTGTATCCTGTGCGCTGGGCCGCTCATGACCGCCGGCGAAAGCGCATCGGCTTGGGCCGGAAGACCGGTTGGCGCATCCAGCGGCGCGCCGGGTGGCAGCGTGACGAACGCGCGTTCGTCCACTTCCTCAGGATGCCGTATTTCCCCCAAACGCACGACCCAAACTTGCGCCTAAAGCCCGCCATGCTACATGAACGCGATCAAAACGCCACGTGCGTAACCTGACGCAGCCGAAAGCAGCCATGTCCAAGCAGATGATCACACGCTTTGCCCCCTCCCCGACGGGCTATCTCCACATCGGCGGCGCGCGCACCGCGTTGTTCAACTGGCTCTATTCGCAACATCACGGCGGCAAGATGCTGCTTCGCATCGAGGACACCGACCGCGAACGTTCGACGGATGCCGCAACGGCGGCCATTCTTGAAGGCCTGAGCTGGCTCGGCCTGACCTGGGACGGTGACCCGATCTCGCAGTTCGAGCGCGCACCGCGCCATCGCGAGGTTGCCGAGCAACTCGTCGCAGCCGGTAAGGCATATTACGCCTACGACACGGTCGAGGAACTGGCCGCCATGCGCGAGACGGCAAAGGCGGAGGGCCGCCCGCCCCGCTATGACGGCCGCTGGCGCGACCGCCCGGCGTCCGATGCGCCTGCCGGCATTCCCGGCGCGATCCGCATCAAGGCGCCGCAGGATGGCGAAACGATCGTGCGCGATCGCGTGCAGGGCGACGTGCGCTTTCCCAACAAGGATCTGGACGATTTCATCATTCTGCGCTCGGACGGCAACCCGACCTACATGCACGCGGTCGTCGTCGACGATCATGACATGGGCGTCACGCATATCATCCGCGGCGACGATCACCTGACCAACTCCGCCCGCCAGATGGTCATTTACAACGCCATGAGCTGGGAGGTGCCGTCGATGGCGCATATTCCGCTCATCCACGGCGCGGACGGCGCAAAGCTTTCCAAGCGCCATGGCGCGCTCGGTGTCGAGGCATATCGCGCCATGGGTTATCTGCCCAAGGCCCTGCTCAACTACCTGGCGCGGCTTGGCTGGAGCCATGGCGACGACGAGGTCATGTCCATCGAGGACATGATCGGCTGGTTCGAAATCGAGGACGTCAACAAGGGAGCGGCGCGTTTTGACTTCGCCAAGCTTGAGGCGCTGAACGGCTTGTGGATGCGCCGAACTGACGATACGGAGCTGACGAAGGCTCTCATCGACACTCTGCCCTTTATCGAGGGCGGCCAGGCCATTCTCGACAAGCTTGACGACGCGAAGCGCGCCCAGCTGCTCGCCGCCATGCCGGGCCTGAAGGAGCGCGCAAAGACGCTGGTCGAATTGGCGGACAGCGCCGGCTATCTGTTCTCGCAGAGGCCGCTGTCTCTCGACGAAAAAGCGGCCACCATTCTCGATGCCGACGCGCGCACGCTTCTTGCGCAAGCACATACGGCACTTGCCGCGCTTGACGCATGGGATGCCGCATCGACCGAAGGAGCCATCCGGCAGGTCGCGGAAGCGACCGGTGCAAAGCTTGGCAAGATCGCACAGCCGCTTCGCGCGGCGTTGACAGGCCGCTCGACCTCGCCCGGCGTATTCGACGTGCTGGCAGTGCTAGGCCGCGACGAATCGCTCGGCCGGATCGCCGATCAGACCACCGTCTGAGGCGTCCCCATAGCGATTTCATAAGTGAAGGAGCGGCGTCGCCAGACGTCCGCCTCCCTCGTTCAACGGAACGGGCAATAGCACCTACTCAGCCGGCTTGGCCTCTGCCTCTTCGGTCGCAGCTTCAGCCTCGGCTTCCGCCTCGCGCGCGGCCTGTTCCTTGGCTCGGGTCCGCTCGATGCGGCGCGCAAGCCAGATCGACACTTCGTAGAGAAGGATCGTCGGGAGGGCGAGGCCGATCTGGCTGACCGGATCCGGCGGCGTCAGGACGGCTGCCACGACGAAAGCAATGACGATCGCCCATTTGCGCTTTTCCGCAAGGCCTTCCGCCGTCAGAAGCCCAACCCGCGCCATGAGCGAGGTCACGACCGGAAGCTGGAACACAAGGCCGAACGAGAAGATCAACGTCATGATCAGGCTGAGATATTCCGACACGCGCGGCAGCAGCGAAATCTGCACTTCGCCATCGGCACCGGTCTGCTGCATGGCAAGGAAGAACCACATCACCATGGGCGTGAAGAAGAAGTAGACGAGTGCTGCGCCCAGCAGGAACAGGAGCGGCGATGCCACCAGAAACGGCAGGAACGCGGCACGTTCGTTGCGATAGAGACCGGGCGCAACGAACTTGTATATTTGCGTTGCGATCAGCGGGAAGGCGATGACCATGCCGCCGAACATGCCGATCTTGATCTGCGTGAAGAAAAATTCCTGCGGGGCAGTGTAGATCAACTCGACCTGATTGGGATCAAGACCGGCCCATTGCGTGCCCCACTGGAACGGGATGACGAGCAGGTTGAACAACTGCTTGGCAAAGAAGAAGCAGATCAGAAAAGCGATGAAGAATCCGCCGATCGACCAGATCAACCGCGAACGAAGCTCGATAAGATGCTCGATCAGCGGTGCCGACGACTTGTCGATATCATCCTGATCTTTGCTCACGACGATGCCTTCGATTTTGCCGGCTTCGAAGCCGTCTTACCGCTTGCCGCCTTCGACGCAGTCGCCTTGCCCGGGGCGGCCTTTGCTGCCTCGGCCTTCAGCTTTGCCTTGGGCGCTGGCTTGGCCTGTGCCTTGGCAGGCTGCGTAGCCGGCGGGGCAGGTTCAGCGACGGCAGCAGGCATGGCGGAGGCGCCCGTCTTGAGCGGCTCGGACGGCTGCACTGTCGCCGCAGGCGCTTCGGGCTTGGGCGCAGGGTTCAGCGCCGATTGAAGGCCGGCGCGCACGTCGGCTGCCGCCTTCTCCATCGGATTGAGCGCCTTCTTGAGATCGCTTGCTGGGTTCATCTGGCGCACGGAATCGATCGTCGACTTGACGTCGTCGAGATCGGCCTCCTTCATCGCTTCGTCGAACTGCTTGCGAAAATCATTCGCCATTTCGCGCATCTTGGACGTCGTGCGTCCGAATGTGCGCAGCATTTTCGGCAAATCCTTGGGGCCCACCACCACGATCAAAACGATCGCGATGACGAGCATCTCGCTCCAGCCGACTTCCAGCATCGTTTACGCTCCCGTCACGGCGTCATCTTGGACCGCAGGACGGCGATCAGGATTTCGTGACTTTGTCCTTCAGCGGCGGCACGGTTTCTTCCGTGCGGTGGTCGACGGTCTTTGCCGCATCGGCGGCGTCCTCGTCGGCCATGCCCTTCTTGAAGCTCTTGATGCCCTTGGCCATGTCGCCCATCAGCTCGGGAATCTTGCCACGGCCAAACAGCAGCAGCACGACGACCAGCACGATCAGCCAGTGCCAGATTGAAAAGGAACCCATCTTATCCTCACTCGAACGGAATTCGTTCTATTGATCTAAGCGGTTTTGTCAGCTCTTTCAAACACAAGCACGTCATTTTCCCGTACGCTGAGCGTTATGTCGCGTTTTTTAGGCGGCAATGTGCCGGCCTTGAGCCGCGCCCGGACAGACATGTCGCTTCCCTCGACCGCCGCGACCACCAGTTCGACGTCGCCGAGATAGCGCCGCGAGACCACGCGCGCCGGGACGCCATAACCGCCAGAGAGAATGCCGCTCAACCGGATCGCCACCGAGACCTTGGCGCCGTCGGCAAACCCCGACGCATCAAACGCGCCGAGCGGCGTCGACGCCCGCCCCTTCGCAACAACCGTGTCGAACACATTGATTTCCGAGAAGAAACCGGCGGCAAACAGATTGGCGGGACGCAGATAGAGCTCTTCCGCCGTGCCCGCCTGCACGAGCTTTCCATCCTTCAGAAGCGCAATGCGGTCGCCCATACGCATGGCCTCCTCGGCGTCGTGGGTCACGACGATCGCGGTTGCACGGCTCTCGCGCAGGATCGCAAGCGTCTCGGCGCGCACACTGTCCTTCAGGCGCGAATCGAGGCCCGAAAACGGCTCGTCCATCAGCAGCACCGAAGGGCGCGGCGCGAGCGCGCGGGCGAGCGCGACGCGCTGCTGTTCGCCGCCGGACAGATGGTGCGGATATGCGTCGGCAAGATGTGTCAGCCCGACACGCGCCAGCGCAATGCGCGCCTCGGTGAGCGACTCCTGCCGTGACAGGGCGGTCAGGCCGAAGCGCGCATTGTCGAGGATCGTCATGTGGGGAAAGAGAGCGAAATCCTGGAAGACGAGGCCGATCGAGCGCTTTTCAGGCGGCAGGAACACCGACGGCCCTGCAATCTCGCGCTCGTTCATCAGGACGCGGCCTGTCTTCTGGCTCTCGATACCGGCGGCAATACGCAGAAGCGTCGTCTTGCCCGATCCCGATGGCCCCAGAAGGCAGAGCACTTCGCCCGGTTCGGCCGTCAGGCTGATGTTGGACAGGATGGGGTCGTCACCATTGAACGAATGGCAGATGTTCTCAAACGACAGCCGCGCGGCAAATGTGACACCTGCCGAGACCCGGCTCGCCACCCGTGGCTCAACGTCCGCCGGCCCCTTACCCGCCGGTTGAATTTTCTCGTTCAATGCCAAGTTTCACAACCTCATGCGACGACCATTCGTCTCGTCGCCTCGGGTCAATCATCCGTGACCCTGGGTGTCAACAAACCGAGATCCTCAAGATCGATATCGGTCAAGGCGTCCTCGTCCTCGTCCAGTTCGTTGGGATCGGCCGGCGGCGCGGGCACCTGAAAGTTGGACGGCATTCGCGCGGAGAGCAAGCCCGCGCCCTTCAACTCTTCCATGCCAGGCAGGTCGCGGACCTCGGCCAGGCCGAAATGGTCGAGGAAGTTGTCGGTCGTGCCATATGTGACCGGGCGTCCGGGCGTGCGGCGACGGCCGCGCATCCTGATCCATTCGGTTTCAAGCAGAAGGTCGAGCGTGCCCTTGGAGGTCTCGACTCCGCGGATTTCCTCGATCTCGGCGCGCGTCACCGGCTGGTGATAGGCGACGATGGCAAGCACCTCCAGCGCGGCACGAGACAGCTTCTTCTGCTGGACCGCATCGCGGCTCATCAGGAAGGCGAGATCGCCTGCGGTGCGGAACGCCCATCCGTCACCGATGCGCACAAGATTGACGCCGCGCCGCTCGTAGACGCGCTCGATTTCGGCCAGCGCTGCTGCAACATCCGTGCCTTCCGGCAGGCGCGCCTTCAGCGCCTTTTCCGAAACAGGCTGGGCAGACGCAAAGATGAGCGCCTCCGTCATCCGGACGGCCTCGGCCAGATGCAGGCGCTCGGCGGGATTGTCGAAGGTTGCGCCCTCGTCATCCTCGTGGTCGTCATTGACATAGGCCATGGCGGAGTTCGTGCCTTCAGTCATAAGCAGCCTCGGCAATCCTGATCGGCTTTGGGCCGGCGCGCAGATATATCGGCGCGAAGGCCTCCGACTGTCTTACTTCAAGCGAGCCTTCACGCACCAGTTCGAGGCTGGCGGCAAAAGAGCTGGCAATTGCGGTCGCCCGCTGTTCGGGCGTCGTAATGTAGTCGATCAGATATTGGTCGAGCGCCGTCCAGTCCTTCAGTTGCCCCACGAGCCGCGTCAGGATTTCGCGCGCGTCCTTGAGCGACCAGACCGCGCGCCGCATGATCTGCACACTTGTCACGGCCTGCCGCTGGCGCTGCGATGCATAGGCCGACAGCAGGTCGTAGAGCGAAGCGGAAAACTGGCTGGTCTTCTCCACGATGACCGTTTCGGGCATTCCCCTCGCAAAGACATCGCGGCCAAGCCGGTTGCGGTTGACCAGACGCGCAGCGGCGTCGCGCATGGCTTCGAGGCGCTTGAGACGAAACTGGAGGACAGCCGCCAGCTCCTCGCCGGTCTCCTCGGTGTCGCCCGGCTGCTTGGGAATGAGCAGGCGTGATTTCAGGTAGGCGAGCCAGGCCGCCATGACCAGATAATCGGCCGCGATCTCAAGTTTCAGCCGCCGCGCGCGGTCGATGAATGACAGATATTGGTCGACAAGCGACACGATGGGGACGCGCGCCAGATCGACCTTCTGGGTGCGCGCAAGATGCAGGAGCAGGTCGAGCGGGCCTTCAAAACCCGCGACGTCGACGACAAGCGCGTCCTCGGGGGCGGGACGGGAGTCGTCGTTCTCCGCCCACAGCCTCTCCATAGGGGTCGGCTTGCCGACCTTATCCTGTCTCTCGACCGCCAATCGGCTCCATCCTACGCAATTGCCTCCATGAGGGAGGCGAACTCTTCACGCAACGCGGCTTCGTCCGATCCATCCGTCTTGCCCAACGGCTTCATCGCGCGCCTTGCGCGCTTTGCCGCCTCGCCAGACAATTGGGGAACGGCGGAGGCAACTCCGCGCATCTCGTCCATCAGCCCATTGCAGTGAAGAACCACATCACAGCCCGCCGCAAGGCTTGCGGCCGCGCGCGTCGAGTAATCCCCAGAAAGAGCCTGCATCGACATGTCGTCACTCATCAGAAGGCCGGAAAACCCGATCTCGCCGCGAATGATGTCGCCGATCACCGTCGGAGATTGTGTGGCGGGCCGCTCCCTGTCGATCGCGGTGTAGATGACGTGTGCCGTCATCGCCATGACAGTCGAGCGATTGGCGGTAAATGGCGCGAAGTCATGCGCGCGTAGCTCATCCAGCGGCGTATCGACGACCGGCAAATCCTTATGCGAATCCGCAAAGGCGCGCCCATGTCCTGGAATATGTTTCATGACGGGAAGAACGCCGCCAGCCAGCAGGCCTCTGGTCGCTTCCCTGCCGAGCTTCGTAACCACCTTCGGAGTCTTGGCATAGGCGCGATTGCCGATCACGTCATGCGCCCCCTCGACAGGCACATCGAGCACCGGCAGGCAATCCGCCGTGATGCCGTATCGGGTGAGGTCGAATGCGTGGAGCCGCGACATCAGCCATGCGGCGCGCGCGCCGGAAGTCTTGTTGCGGGCATAGAGAGCGCCGATCTCGGCGCCCGGCGGATAGGAAGGAGCGAGCGGCGGGCGAAGTCGCTGCACCCTGCCCCCTTCCTGATCGATGAAAACCAACGCGTCCTGCCGTCCGACGCTGTCGCGCATCGAGCCAATCAGATCACGGATCTGGCCGGGCTCCTGAAGATTGCGGGCAAAGACGATGAAGGCCCAAGGACGTTCATCGCGATAGAACGCGATCTCGTCCGCCGTCAGGGTCAGGCCGGAACAGCCCAGGATCATCGCTTTTGATTCGGTCATGAACGCATTCTAGAACCTTTCTTGGCGGGAATTAATCCGTCTGAGGCGGTCCCAAAAGCAGAACGGGCGCCGCTAAGGCGCCCGTTCGGTCTTTCCGGTTGCGTGTCGGTTCAGCGTGACACAAAGCAGCTTCCGCCTGCGGTCTTGAGCTTGGCGCAGAGGATGTTTGCGTCCGACCGCGATGCTGCCGGGATGCGAACACGCCACATCTGACGGCCCGACACTTCGGCCTGCACGATGTTAACCCCCTTGCCGCCGATGACGCTGCCATAGCGATTGGCAAGCGACTCGTAGGACGCCTGAGCGCCTTCGCGGCTCGGCTGCGATGCGATCTGCACGGTCCACAGGTCACCCGACGGAGCCGCTGCCGCCGCACCGCCCGCCATTTCGGATGCAGGCGCTGGCTGGACGGCCGCCACCTGTGCAGGCCGTTCGGCCGCAGGCTCAGGGCGGATCGCGACCGTCTGGACCGGGCGCGGAGCCGGCGCAACGGGCGCAGCCTCGGCTGCTGCAGGAGCCTGTGCTTCGACGGCCGGGGCGGCCGGGGCGGCGGGCGCCTCAGGCTGGGCGGTGGGAACGACGACCGGTTCCACGGCCGCAACGACGGGCGCAGGAGTTGGCGTAGCAGGCGCAGCCGCGGCAGGCGCTTCGCGCTCGACCAGCGTTCCGTCTGCCCTGACGATCATCGTGCGCACCTTGCGCGGCGCAATCGCTGCCGTCTCTTCGGATGAAGCGCCAGAAGTGCCGGTTTCCTCGGGCAGAACCCGCTCTTCGGACTTGGCCGGAGCAACATCCACGCCCGGCAGCGCCTCGGCGCGCGGGCTCGGCACGATAGGTTCTTCGACCTGCGACACGAGCGCGGTCTGCGTCGGCTTGGCAGCTTGTCCCGAACCTGCAACCTGCTTGTAGACCTTGCTGTCGAGGGACTGACCGTTTTCGCCTGCGGGAACCTCGGGCTTCACTTTGACCGGATCTGCGTCGGCGCGGACGAGCGCAGGCGCGCCGTCGTTGACTTCGCTGAAGGTCGAATAGGCATAGACGCCGCCGGCGATCAGAAGCGCAAGACCGCCGAAGATCGCGCCGAACAGCGGCAACCTTGCCGATTTTGCCTGAGCAGGTGCTGCCTCATCGGCATCGTATTCGAAGTCGTCAGGGTTCGAGGCGTAGCGGGCGCCCTCGTCGAGCGCGCCGAAATCACGCTCAAGCTCCTGCTGGAACGAGGCGAAATCAGCATCGAGCACTGTTTCATGAGCAAGTGCCTCGGTGGCAAACTGAGCTGGCTGCGCTGCGGGCTGCGCAACGGTTCCGGCCTGTTTCCAGGACGTCGGCTGGCCGCCCAGTTCATTGAAGGCATCGGCGAAATCATTCTCGAAATCGTCCAGCGGAACCTGCGACTGGACAGGCTCTTCGATCTCCAGTTCGGGGATGTCGAAATCATCGACCAGCGCAACAGCCGGTTCTTCGATGGCAACAGTATCGACTTCGGGCGCCAGGTCCGCAGACGAGACCAGGTCGTCGAACTCCGAAAAATCGAGATCGGGCGCAGCGTCCACGATTGGTGCAGCGGCGGCGACGGGCGCTGCCGCAGACGCAGGGCCAAACATAGACGGTGCGGCCGTCATCGGAGCGACAGGCGCAACTGCGCGTGGCGCCGGTGCGGCTTGCGGCTCGACAGTGCGCGCCGACTGGGTGTCCCGATATGGGTTGGCGCTGGCAAATACAGGGCGTTCGGACTTCTGGTCCGGCACCGGACGCAGGTTCACCGCCTGATCGTTTGCCGCCATGGGCGCGGTCGCGGCAACCGGATGAACCGGCAGCGGCGTCGTCATCGGCCGCGCAACCGGTGCGGAACCGGGATTTGCCCTCTGCAGGTTCGGCCAGGAATTGACCATCCGATCAGCCGGCGCAGACTGCGACGAACGTTCGGCAACAGCAGATGCGGAGACCGGATTGGCCCGGTTGAGCGTCTTCATGATGGGCGGAGCGGCGGCAAGCGCAGCGAGTGCCGCAAACGGATCAGCATCGTCACCGGCGGGCCCAACTGCTTCCTGCTTGTTGAACAGGGGCTGGAAGCGCGGCTCGGCGTGGACGACCGGCTGTGCCTGTGCCGGATCTTCTACGGGCGCGGCGAATGCCGCCAATTCCGTCTCCAGCGCGTCGATATCCTCATCATGCGCATCGTCGAACGAAGCGACCTCGGGTGCGAACGAAACAGTCTCGATTTCCGCATGCGGCTCGACGGCGACTTCCGCCACGACCTGCGGAGCGGGTGCTGCGGGCGTGTCGCTCCAGATCGGATCGTTCTCGAAACTGGCGAGCGCAGCGTCGAGTTCGGCCTCTGCGTCAGGCGCGAACTGTATCTCAGCCGACACCGGAGCCTCGGGCTCCCACTCATCGCCGGCCTCGACCGTCAGATCGTCAAACGCAATTTCGAAATCGGTTTCATTGGAAGCAGCTTCGATTGGGGCCGATTCTGCGACGTATTCGATGTGCGCGGCCTCAGCTTCCGGTGCAGGCGCGGCATATTCAGCGGCTGCAGCAGGCGCGACCGGCGCTGGCATTTCAGCTTCGGCGGCTTCCTCGCCAAGATCGAGATCGTCGAGCTGCCACTCACCGTCGGCGGCCACGGGAGCAAAGTCTTCGACGGTTGGAGTCGCAGCGGGAAGCTCCGGATCATCCAGGAATTGCTCAAGCTCGGCAGAAAATGCGTCGATCGCATCGGAGATCGGTTCATCGTCGATGGCCGGCACGACATCTGCGAATGCGGCAGGCTGCTCGACAACGGCGGCCTTGGGCATCTCGGACAGGGCCATGTCCATCTCTTCCGAGAGCAGGTCGAGATCGTCGACTTCTACGTATGACTGCGCCGGCTCAGCGGCGTCGCTGACGACCTGATCAGCCGCGAAATCGGAAAAGGCGGCGTCAAACTCGGCATCCGAACTATCTTCATAGGTCGGAGCGGGCGGCGTGCTGGCAGCATGGAATGGCGGCGCAGCCTCGGCTTCAGCCTCCGCGAATAGCTCTTTTTCGAGATCGATACCGAAATCGTCCTCATCGAAAGCATCCGATTGGCTTTTGACTTCGAGTCCCATGATGCGGCTCAGTTCAGCGAGCGGATCATTCTCATCAATGTCAGAGTAACGCTCGGTCTTTACGACAGTGCTTGCCATAACCTGTTCCCATACTCGTACTCATTCCGACGCAGCCGCCGCGAACAAGGGGCCGTACCAGCGCAATGTGGGCAAATGGTGACAGGTTATTCTACGGTATCTAGCGCATCTCCCTGGGCGCATCCGCCCCGATCAGCGCCAACCCTGAAGCGATCACGCCCAGAACAGCCTGCACCAGCCCAAGTCTGGCATGAGTCAATAATGGTTCGTTAGGCTTAACAAAGCGTAAGTCTACATTGTCGTTGCCGCGATTCCAGTGAGAATGGAACGCATTTGCGACGTCATAGAGATAGAACGCGATCCTGTGAGGCTCATGCGCCGAAGCAGCGGCCTCGATCAGGCGCGGATATTCAGCCAGTTTCTTGATGAGCGCGATTTCGCTTGGATCGGTCAGCAGCGCGACCTGTTCCGCCAGCATGTCGACCGCCGGGATGTCGGCGCCAAGCTGCTCGCGCGCCTGCCTGAACACGGAGTGGCAGCGCGCCGACGCATATTGCACGTAGAAGACGGGATTGTCCTTCGACTGTTCCGTCACCTTGGCAAAGTCGAAATCGAGCGGCGCGTCATTCTTGCGATACAGCATCATGAAGCGGATCGGGTCGCGCCCGACCTCTTCCACCACATCGCGCAGCGTGATGAATTCACCCGAGCGCTTCGACATGCGCACCGGCTCGCCGTCCCTGAACAGTTTGACGAGCTGGCACAGCAGGATCGTCAGATCGATCTTGCTGCCGGAGATCGCCTGCGCCAGAGCTTCCATACGCTTGGCATAGCCGCCATGGTCGGCGCCGAGGACGAAAATCATGTCCTCGAAGCCGCGCTCATATTTGTCGAACATGTAGGCGACGTCGGCCGCGAAATAGGTATAGGAGCCGTCCGACTTGATCAGCGGGCGATCAACATCGTCGCCGACCCCCGTCGAGCGGAACAGCGTCTGCTCGCGATCCTCCCAGTCCTCCGGCAACTGGCCCTTGGGCGGCGGCAGCTTGCCCTTATAGATATGGCCTTCCATGGTCAGCTGGTTGATGGCGGTGCGGATCTTGCGGCCATTGTCGGCATGCAGCGTGCGCTCGGAGAAGAACACCTCGTGATGCACGTTGAGGGCGGCAAGGTCTTCGCGGATCATCACCATCATGGCGTCGATTGTGCGATCCTTGACGATGGCCAGTGCCTCTTCTTCGGGCATCTGGTTGAGGCTGCGGCCAAATTCCTTCGCCAGCGCCTGGCCGACCGGCACGAGATAGTCGCCGGGATAGAGACCTGCGGGTATCTCGCCGATCTCCTCGCCGAGCGCCTCGCGATAACGCAGCAGGGCGGAACTGCCCAGCACGTCGATCTGTGCGCCTGCGTCGTTGATGTAATATTCCTTGGTGACGTCATAACCGGCGAACGACAGCAGGTTCGCGAGCACGTCGCCAACCACCGCGCCCCGGCAATGACCGACATGCATAGGCCCGGTCGGATTTGCCGAAACATATTCGACATTGGTCTTGCGGCCGCCGCCAATCGTCGACCGGCCGAAGTCCGCACCTTCCGCCAGCATCTTGCGCAGCGCCGTGTGCCAATAGCCATCGGTCAAACGCAGATTGATGAAGCCCGGACCAGCAACCTCTGCATTGGCGACATCCGGCTCTTGCGCAAGGCGCACAGCGATCCTGTCCGCCAGCGCGCGCGGGTTCTCGCCCACCTGCTTGGCGATGACCATCGCGACATTGACTGCGAGATCGCCATGGCTTGCGTCTCGCGGCGGCTCCACCGCAACGCGCGACAGGTCGAGCGGACGCCCGTCCCTGCTCTCAAGGCCAAGGCCTTCTACTACGGTTGCGATCCGCGCTGTGAAATCGGCGAAGACGTTCATCGGTAATGCTCTGGACTGTCGCCGGGCCTGTCCCGACCCGGTGCGCCTAGCCCAAATCGGGGGTATGGTCAAACAAGCGCCGGTGTTCTTTCAAGGCATAGGTGTCGGTCATGCCGGCCAGAAAGTCAGCGACGTGGCGTGCCTTGACCTCATCGCCCGCCCGCCCGAGCATCTCACGCCAGCCTTCGGGCATGTCGGCAGGCTGCGCCATGTAGCGGGCGAACAGATCGCGCACGACCTGCTCGGCATTGGCGCGAACCGCCATCACGGTCGGATTTCGGTAGAGTTCGCGATACATGAAGGTCTTGAGCGCCCGCTCCTGCGCCGCCATTGCGTCGGAAAAGGCAACCATCGGCCGCCCTGCCCGCCTCACCTCGTCGCTCGTGGCGGGAGCCGTCTGCGCCAGCCGGGCAGCCGATGTCCTGATGACGTCCTCTACCATGCGCGTGATCTGCCGCCGCACGATTTCGTGGCCGATGCGCGCTGTATCGAGGTTCGGATATTTCGCGCGAACCTCGGCCAGGATTTCTGCCGGCAGCGGCGTGTCCTCAAGCATTTCAAGCGTCAGGAGACCCGACCGCAGGCCGTCGTCAATGTCATGAGCATTGTAGGCGATATCGTCGGCGAGCGCTGCGCATTGCGCTTCAAGCCCGGCATAGTACGACAGTTCAAGATCCTGAAGCTGGTTGTAATGCACGACCGAGCGAGGCACCTCGCCCTTGAGCGCCTTTCCGTCGGTGCCTGTCAGCGGTCCGTTGTGCTTGACCAGTCCCTCCAGCGTTTCCCAGGAGAGGTTCAGCCCGTCAAACTCGGCATAGCGCCGCTCAAGCTTGGTGACGACGCGCAGCGCCTGCTCGTTATGATCGAAACCACCATAATCCTTCAGGCAATCGGCCAGCGCGTCCTCGCCGGTGTGGCCGAATGGTGTGTGGCCAAAATCGTGAACCAGCGCGATCGCTTCGGCCAGATCCTCGTCGCCCCTAAGCGCGCGGGCCAGCGCACGCGCGATCTGCGCGACTTCGATCGTGTGCGTCAGCCGTGTGCGGTAATGATCGCCTTCATGCGCAATGAAGACCTGCGTCTTGTGCTTGAGGCGGCGAAAGGCGGTCGAATGGATGATGCGGTCGCGGTCACGCTGGAATGGCGTTCTAGTGGCGCTTTCAGGCTCGGGCCACAGCCGTCCGCGCGTGAGCGCAGGATCGCAGGCATAGGGTGCACGTGGCCTGTAACCAAAACCGATTTCGCCAAGGCCCGCACCTTGCCTGTCATCCATGCCGCGCGCCGCCTGTCCTGCCCGTGGTTGACTTGCCCTCACGCGCTTCATACCTATCAGGCTAAGGCAAACGCAAGGTGATGCCATGGGCTCCGATGCAAAGACTGCGATGAAGGGTGTCGAACTGACGGAAGCGGCTGCCGCGCGCATCCTCAAGGTCCTGTCGTCCGATCCCGGAAAATCGGCGCTGCGCGTCTCCGTCGAAGGCGGCGGATGCTCGGGCTTTTCCTACAAGATGGACCTGACCGACGCCCGCAATGACGACGACGTCGCGATCGAACGCAATGGCGCTACCGTTCTCATAGACGAGATGTCGCTGATCTACATGGGCGGCTCCGTCATCGATTTTGTCGATGACCTCATGGGCCAGTCCTTCCAGATCAAGAACCCCAATGCCGTCGCCTCCTGCGGCTGCGGCACCAGCTTCTCGGTCTGATCTCGAATTCTTTCCGAGATCGGGCTTCCTGACATCTTGCGGTTGGAATCGCGCCTGCGATCGTGCAGAACTGGCGAGATATGAGGGCTGCGCCATGAAGATCGTTACCTGGAACATCAACGGCGTTCGCGCGCGCATCGAGAACCTCGTCGCATGGCTCAACGAAAGCCAGCCCGACATCGTCTGTCTTCAGGAAATCAAGACGGTGGACGAAGGCTTTCCCCGCGCCGAGATCGAAGCGCTCGGCTACAATGTCGAGACGCACGGCCAGAAGGGTTTCAATGGCGTCGCGATCCTGTCGAAATTGCCCTTCGACGAGGTCAATCGCGGCCTGCCTGGAGACGATACGGACGAGCAGTCGCGGTTCATCGAAGGCGTCTTCTCGGTCAAGCTGGCAACCAAGACCGGAGAGCAGACGACCGCGCTGCGCGTCGTCTCGCTCTACCTGCCGAACGGCAATCCCGTCGGCACCGAGAAATTCCCCTACAAGCTCGGCTGGATGGCACGGCTGGAAGCGTGGGCGCGCGCACGGCTCGATCTGGAAGAGCCATTGGTTCTCGCCGGCGACTACAATGTCATCCCCGAAAAGATCGACGCAAAGCGCTGGCAGGACTGGGTGAACGATGCGCTGTTCCAGCCGGAGTCGCGGCAGGCGCTGCGGCGGCTGGAAAATCTCGGCTTCACCGAGTCGCTGCGCAGCGTCACCGACGATCAGGGCGTCTACACCTTCTGGGATTATCAGGCAGGCGCCTGGCAGAAGAACAACGGCATCCGCATCGACCATCTGCTGCTGTCGCCGGAAGCCGCCAACAGGCTGGCCTCGGCCACGGTCGAAAAGCACGTCCGCGCCTGGGAAAAACCGTCCGACCACGTTCCGGTCGCGATCGACCTGACAGCCGAAGCGGCCTGATCGTCAGCCTGACGCGTAGAGTGCCTTATACTGCTCGCGCAGCACGTTTTTCTGCACCTTGCCCATCGTGTTGCGCGGCAAGTCGTCGACAAAGATGACGCGCTTGGGCTGCTTGTAGCGCGCGAGCCGATCCTTCAGCGCATCCATTACCGCGGCCTCATCGACGGTTGCCGACCGTTCCCGCACGACGATTGCGGTCACCCCTTCGCCGAAGTCCGGATGCGGGACGCCGATCACCGCACTTTCCACGACGCCCGAAATCGCATCGATCTCGCTCTCGACTTCCTTCGGATAGATGTTGAAGCCACCGGATATGACAAGATCCTTGCCACGCCCGACAATGTGGACGTAGCCGCGCTCGTCGATCTTACCGAGATCGCCCGAGATGAAGAAACCGTCAGCGGTGAACTCGGCCGCCGTCTTCTCAGGCATCCGCCAGTAGCCCTTGAAGACGTTCGGCCCCTTGATCTCGATCATGCCGGTTTCGCCGGTCGCAGCCGTCTCGCCCGTCACTGGGTCGGTTACGCGCACCGATACGCCCGGCAATGGGAAGCCGACCGTCCCGGCAATGCGGTCACCGTCATAAGGGTTTGACGTGTTCATGTTGGTCTCGGTCATGCCGTAGCGTTCGAGAATGGCGTGGCCGGTGCGCGCGCTGAACTCATTGTGCGTGTCGGCGAGCAACGGCGCGGACCCGGAGATGAACAGGCGCATATTTGCCACCGCCGCGCGGTCGAGGCGCGGGCTTTGCAGCAGGCGCGTGTAGAAGGTCGGCACCCCCATCAGCATTGTCGAACGGGCGAACAAGCCCAGAATTTCATCGGGATCGAATTTCGGCAGCAGGAACATGGATGCGCCTGCGAGCAGCGTCACATTTGTCGCTACGAACAGGCCATGCGTGTGGAAGATTGGCAGCGCGTGGATCAGCCGGTCGTTCGCGGCCACCCGCCAGTATTCGCGCAGCGTGACCGCATTCGACAGGAGATTGTCATGGGTCAGCATCGCGCCCTTGGAGCGGCCTGTCGTCCCGGAGGTATACATCAGCGCCGCCAGATCGTCGGGACCGCGCTCGGCATTCTGAAACACATCCGAGGCGCCCGCGGCTGCATCCATCAGCGAGCCGCTGCCGTTGGCATCCAACGTCTCGATAGCGGCGCCCTGCCGAGCGGCAATGGGAGCGATTGCATCGCGCGAGGACGGCGACACAACAACGAGGCGCGGCTCGGCGTCACCGATGAAATAATCGACCTCGGCAATCGTATAGGCAGGGTTCAGCGGCAGATAGACCGCGCCGCAGCGAACGCAGGCGAGGTAGAGCACCAACGCCTCTGCGCTCTTGTCGAGTTGCACGGCAACCCGGTCGCCGGCAGTGACGCCATGCGAGCGAATGACGTTGGCGAGCCGTGCAGACAGCGCAAACGCGTCCGCATAGGTCCAGACGCGACCGTCTGGAAACTCGATGAAAGGAGAGCTATCGGAAGCAGATGCGCGAAGCGCGTCGAACAGATGATTTGCCATGACCTGTCTTAGCACAGGCCGCGCTCATTCAGCGTCGCACCAACTGATCCAGAGCGATTTTTTGTCGCCTGTCGTTATCGCAAAACCGCTGCACACTTTTGCGCGACAGGCTTTGGCAGATCACTGGCCCTTGAGCATATCCTGCGCGAGTTCAACTGCGGTGCGGCGCTGCGCCTCGGTCGCAATCGCGAACGCTTCTTCCTGCATGTCGACGATGGCGTCGCGGTCACCGGGACGCGCCCGCTCAAGAGCTGCGGTCAGCATTGCCAGCCCCCGCACGACCTTGCCGCTCTGGAAATAGAGCTGGCCAAGCGTAGCCTGAGCGCGCGCATGGCCGTTTTCGGCGGCCATGTTGAACCACTTGCGCGCGAATTTGGCGTTCGCCTTCACGCCCTCGCCGTCGAGGAAGATACGGCCGAGTTCAAACTGCGCATCGGGATTGCGGAAGTTGGTCGCCGCGTCGAGCAGGTATTCCTGCGCGAGCTTGGGATTTGCGGAGACAGGCGTGTCGGGAATGCCGACGCGCAGATATTTGGCAACGGCCACCAGTGCCGACGACAGGAACGAAACGTCCTGACTGCCGGACTCGACCCCATTTTCGAGGATCTGCTGGTAATAGCGATAGGCCTGATATTCGTCGCGCTTCACGCCGTCGCCATGCGCATACATCTGCGCCAGCGCCCAGCGCGCGCCAAGCTGGCCCTTGTCGGCTGCGTAACGATAGGCCTCGACGGCCTGGTCCTTGTGGCCGCTCAGATAGGCTTCGCGCGCCTGCCTGAGCGCATTGCCGCGGTCGACGGATGCGAACGGGTCAGTCGGCGCAACCGAAGGGTCGAGCGCCGCAGCCGGGCCTGCAAGGCCTATGCCCGCGCAGAGAGCGACCGCAATTGCTGCGAGCGTATTGTTGAACCTGACATGCTGCATACGTCGTGCGACACCTGAACCTGCCTCCCCACTTGCCCTGAGCCAAGTGTGCCTCGCCAATCGGGCAACAGTGCGGCCCGCAAGCGGCATCAGGCCGGAGAGACGGGTCAAGCCAGCCGCGCCGCGGATGCGGCCCGGAACGCAGGCTGTGTGGACGGCAAAATCAACGCGCATTTCTGTCCCTGCCGCTTGTAGACGCGGCTCGAATTCACCCCCGACCGCCCTGGACGCAGCCGGATGATTGCGGGTGCGCTTGGTTTATGGCGGGAAATGGGCAAATTCATCCCCTGTCGAACCATGACACGGGGATGTTTAGGGAGTGTTGCCGTTTGGTCACAAATCCGGGCGTTTTCAGCAGGCGCCGGCCATGGACCGCTACTGGATGCGCGACAGCGCAACCTGCAGTTTCGCAACCGTCGCGAGAAATTCCTCGCGCTTTTCACGTTCGGCCGCCACGACTTCCTCGGCCGCCTTGGCGACGAACTGCGGATTGCCGAGCTTCTTGTCGATGCGACCGACCTCGTCGCCGAGCTTGGCGATCTCCTTGGCAAGGCGCGCACCCTCGACCTTCAGGTCGATCAGGTCGCCAAGCGGCAGGCAGAACGTCGCGCCGCCCAGAACGAGCTGAGCCGACGACCCCGGCGCCTCGGAGGCGAAGGAAATCTCCCCTGCCCGCGCCAGCCGCTTGATCGCGGCATCGTGCCGATCGATGCGCTCGCGCGTCTGCTGGTCGGCACCGACGACAACGAGAGGGGCGACCGCACCTGCCGGCACGTTCATCTCCGAACGCACCGAGCGAATGCCCGTCACCAGATCGATCAGCCAGTTGATTTCGTCGGCGGACTGCACATCCTCGAATTCCGGCTGCGGCCAGCGCGCATGCGCCAGCAGCGTCGTCCGCTCCTTGCCTTCACCGGCGGTGTGCGCCCACAGTTCTTCCGTGATGAACGGCATGATCGGGTGCAGCAGCTTGTAGATCTCGTCGAGCACGAAGGCCGCAACCGCCTGCGATTCCGCCTTTGCCGCCTCGTCCTCGCCCATGAAGACCGGCTTCAACAGTTCCAGATACCAGTCGCAGAAGCTGTTCCAGACAAAACGATAGGCCGCTCCCGCAGCGTCGTTGAAGCGGTAGGTTTCGAGCGCCGACGTGATTTCGTGCGCCGCACGCGTCAATTCGGTCAGGATCCAGCGATTGACCGTCAGCTTCGCGTCGCTCAGCCAAAGCTCGTCATTGCGCGCGACGCCGTTCATCTCGGCAAAGCGCGTCGCATTCCAGAGCTTGGTGCCGAAGTTGCGGTAGCCGGCGATACGCGCCGGGTCGAGCTTCACGTCACGGCCTTGGGCTGCCATGATCGTCAGCGTGAAGCGCAGCGCGTCAGCACCGTATTCGTCAATCAGTTCGATTGGATCGATGACGTTGCCCTTGGACTTCGACATCTTGGCGCCGGTCTTGTCGCGAACCAGCGCATGAACGTAGACCGTGTGGAACGGCTCTTCATCCATGAAGTGAAGACCCATCATCATCATCCTGGCAACCCAGAAGAAAATGATATCGAAGCCGGTCACCAGAACGTCGGTTTGGTAATAGGTTTCGAGTTCCTTCGTCATTTCAGGCCAGCCAAGCGTCGAGAAAGGCCACAGAGCCGAGGAGAACCAGGTGTCGAGAACGTCCTCGTCGCGCGTCAGTATCGCGCCGGGATCGGCATTCTCCAGTCTCTCCTGAACCCAGGCCTTCCACGGCCCTTCGAGCGCGAGATAATATTCGACCGCGTCGTCCAGGGCCTCCTGCTCGGTCCTGGCGACGAAGATATGCCCGTCCGGACCATACCAGGCCGGAATCTGATGGCCCCACCAGAGCTGGCGCGAAATGCACCATGGCTCGATGTTTTCCATCCACTCGAAATAGGTCTTTTCCCAGTTCTTCGGGACGAACTTCGTCCGGCCCTCGCGCACCGACGCGATCGCAGGCTGCGCCAGAACCTTGGCGTCGAGGAACCACTGGTCGGTCAGCATCGGCTCGATGACGACGCCGGAACGGTCGCCGAAGGGCTGGGTCATCTTGTTGTTGTCGACCAGCGGAATATCGTTGCCTTCGGCGTCCTTGACCGTAACGGCCAGACCTTCGGCCGTGATCGCCTCGATGATGCGCTTGCGCGCCTCATAGCGGTCAAGCCCACGATATTCGTCGGGAACCAGATTGATCGCGTCGACCTCGTTCTCGCTTGGCAATTCACCGGTGCGGGCGATATCGAGCGCCTGCGCGGCATAGTCGGCATATGGTTCGCCGTCGTCACGCATCGAGGCGCGCGTGTCCATCAGCCGGTAGAGCGGGATATTGTTGCGCTTTGCCACCTGATAGTCGTTGAAATCATGCGCGCCGGTGATCTTCACCGCACCGGACCCGAACTTCGGATCGGGATATTCGTCCGCGATGATCGGGATCAGGCGGCGGTGCGCCTTGGGGCCGACCGGAATTTCGCACAACTTGCCGACGATCGGCGCGTAGCGCTCGTCGGACGGATGAACGGCGACTGCGCCGTCGCCAAGCATGGTTTCCGGCCGGGTCGTGGCGATGGAGATGTAGTTGCGCTCTTCCTGGCGGATGACGTTCCCGTCCTCATCCTTCTCGACATAGGTGTAGGTCTCCCCGCCCGCCAGCGGGTATTTGAAATGCCACATCTTGCCGTCGACATCCTTCGACTCGACTTCGAGATCGGAGATGGCGGTTTCAAACTGCGGGTCCCAGTTGACGAGGCGCTTGCCGCGATAGATCAGCCCTTCGCGATGGAGGCTGACGAAAACTTCCAGAACGGCCTGTGACAGCCCTTCGTCCATGGTGAAGCGTTCGCGCGACCAGTCGGCCGACGCGCCGAGGCGCTTCAACTGGTTGAAGATCATGCCGCCGGATTCACCCTTCCACTCCCAGACCTTGTCGACGAATTCGCTTCTCGACAGGGAGCGGCGGTGAATCTGCTGCTCCATCAGCTTGCGCTCGACGACCATCTGGGTGGCGATGCCGGCATGGTCCATGCCAGGCTGCCACAGCACATTCTTGCCGCGCATGCGCTCGAACCGGATCAATATGTCCTGAAGCGTGTTGTTGAGCGCGTGGCCCATGTGAAGCGAGCCAGTGACGTTTGGCGGCGGGATGACGATGGTGAACGGCTCGGCGCCCGGCTCCGCGCCGGCACCGGCGGCAAAAGCGTCGGCTTCTTCCCAGGCCTTGGCGATCTTCGGCTCGATCGTCTTGGAATCATAAGTCTTGTCGAGCATGGCGCACCGGATTTTCTGTCAATTGAGGCGGTGTAAAGCGAAGCGAGGCCGGTTAGTCAACTGACCGCGATCGCGTCAGGCTTGCGCTTATGGCGCGGGGTAATAGGCGTTGTCGCGGCTCGTGGCGATGACGCGGTCGTTTGCGTCGCGTGCCTGCACCCTTACTTCGATTGTCGCGCCCTTGCCGAATGGCCCTGCCGGGCAGCGGACAAAGTAACGGATCGCGCCCTTGTCGATGCGGTCTGCGCCCCGATAGGGAATGACCGCGACGGCGGGAATATCGGTCCAGTCATCTGCCTTGACGATCCTGACCTTGAGCGAGGCCGTTCCGTCGGGAACGTTGGACAGCCGGATCAGCGGGCTTTGACTGTCCAGACAGGAACGGGCTCGGTCCCCCGGCACATCGATGCGCATTGCATATGACGGGATCGCCGAGAGCGCCGCGGTCGCGACAGCCAGAACCGGAACGGTCAGAATTGGCAATGATCGTCTCATGCCGTTCAATATAAGGCGCGGAGCATGAAAAGCGAAGGGCGCAGAACTGCCTGAGGCAGGCCCGCCGCCGAAAGTGATCTATCGCGAGCCGCCGCGCGCAATACGCTCGATTTCTTCGCGAACCAGTTTCTCGACCAGCGTCGGCAGATTGTTGTCGAGCCAGTCTTGCAGCATCGGCCGCATCATTTCTTCGGCTACCTCGTCAAAGGTGCGGCGGCGGGTCGCCGCGAATGCTTCGCTCAGTTCGCCGAAAGCGGCAGCGACCTGACGGCCTGCGACTTCTGAAATAATGTTGGATTTTGCCGCTACTGGCGTCGAAATCTCGACCGCGGCCGGGGCGACGACAGCCGCCTCAGTCAGCGCCTCGATCTCGGCGAAATACGAGTCCGGCAAGGCCGGCTCTTCCGCGATCGGCGCCGCCTCTACGGGTGCTGGCTGCTCGATCACCGGCTCAGTCACCGGCTCCGGCGTCGGGGGCGGCGCATAGTGACGAGGCGCTTCAGAAGCGGTCTGTGCGACCTGCGGAGCAACCGGCGGCTCTGCTGCGCGCACAGCAAACGGATCGGCAGCGCGCGGCAGTTCCCCTGCCGGCTCGAACCTCGACGGCTGCGGCTCGACGACAGGCTCGGAGCGGACGGTCGCCGGCTCATAGTCGCGACGATAGAGGTCAGGCTCGGCCTGCGAGGGGGCGGCCGAATTGTTGGCAGGCTCCGGGATCACCGTGTCGGGCTTGGAGGTATCGCTGTCTTCGATGATGCGACGAATGGAGGCGAGTATCTCCTCCATCGAAGGCTCGCGCTGCGCAATTGCGCCCAGATTGTCCGCAGCCTGTGCCGCCATCGTTTACTCCCCGTAGCAAATGACGAAGACGGGGCTGCACCCCGTCGAATCAATGGCCCAGCGTAACCGAGAGCGAGCGATCAGAGAATCCCCGCCGCCGATCCAATTGATTTTCACACAGAAATTCCGCCGGTGGCGGAAATGTCAGCGGCCGTCAGGCGTGCGAACGCCGACCCACTTGTCCTTGACGGCGTCGTAATGCTCGCGCGGGTTATATTCCGTCACCGCAAGGCCGAGGCGCTTGGGATTGAGACGGCCCACGGCCGACATGATCGCGTAGCTGGCCACGACCAGATCGCGTTCGGCCGACACCTGATTGATCTGCGCGGAAATGACGTCAGCCTGCGCGTTCAGCACGTCCAGCGTGGTGCGCTGGCCGACATTTCGTTCCTCGCTCACGCCATTGAGCGCGAGATTGGCTGCCGCCACCAGTTCGCGATTGGCATCGACGGTTTCACGCGCCGCCTGATACTGCGCCCAGGCTGCTGCAACCGCAGCACGCACCTGGTCGCGCGCCACATCAACCTCGATGCGAGCCTGACCGAGCGATTCCTTGCGCTGGCGGACCGTCGCCGAATTGCGCCCACCCGAATAGAGCGGGATCGTCAGCCGCACGCCGACGCTTGCCTGCTCGTCCCAGTTTCCCGGCTGGCCAACTCCCGGCAGGCCCGAACGGCGCCCGGAATATGACGAATCGAGACCGGCCGTCGCCGACAGTTGCGGCAGCATCGCGCCTTCGGCCGACTTCACCGAAAAGCCCGACGCGTCGACCAGGAAGAGATTGGCCAGGATTGCCGGATGTTCGTCGGCAGCGATGCCGTAGGACGATTCGACACCGCCCGGCAGGCCCTTGACCGGCCCTGCGCCGTTGAGCTTCCCCGGCGCGTCGCCGATCACCCGGCGATAGATAGCCTCGCTAGCCGTCACCTGCGCGCGCGCGCCTGCAACCTGTGCAACGGCCGCCGAACGCGCGGCATCGGCCTGCGCGACGTCGGTGCGCGTGCCTTCGCCCACGTCGAACCGGGAGCGGGCGGCGCGCACCTGTTCGACCAGCGACTGGAGATTGCGTTGGCCAAGCGCTGCGATCTGGCGGTCGCGGATCACATCCATATAGGCGGAAGCTGCGCTGAACAGGATGTTCTGTTCGGTGTTGCGCAGGCCCTCATTGGAGGCGCGCACCTGGGATTGCGCGGCGGCGACATTGTTGCGCGCCTGGAAACCGTCAAACAGGGCCTGCGACAGGCCGATGCCGAAACCGCCGGTGCGGATCTGCATGCCCGTCTGCGAAACATAATTGAACGTGCTGGTGGCGCTGATCTGCGGCCGGTAGGCAGACTTGGCGATCGCCACGTTTTCGTCGGTGACGCGCACGCCGGCGCGTGCGGAATTCAGCTCGGAATTATACTGATAGGCCTTGGCAAGCGCGCCTGAAATCGTCTCCGCACTGACCGTCGATGTCAGTGCCATTGCCGAGTACGCGGCAAACGCCACCGCTACAACTCTACTGACCATCACGACCAACCTCTTATGCGTCAACCGGCGGGGCGCCGGTCCAATGTGTCTCGACTGGCGGCATATTGTGGCGCCACCCGCTGTTGAAACGGCAATCTGCCCCAAATGACAGGGCTTGGCACGTTTCTGCCCGAACATTGTCACGCCCGGGTCTCAAATCAAGCACTCAAAACTCGAATACTTGTGCAGTGTGGAAACCGGGCAACGGTCGCACGGACGCATTGAACGCGGTTCGCGGCGTCGTAACCGCGCCCTGCCGCACATAAATTCGCGCCGCACCGGCGTTTCCATGCCCTTCGACCACGACAAGCCGGCCATTGTCCTTCAACTGGGCAAGAATCTGCTCCGGCACCTCGTCGACGGCGCCGCCGACAAGAATAACATCATAAGGCCCCTGCGCGGCATAGCCTTCGCGCAGTGATCCCTCGACCACGGCCACCGCATCGCAGCCGAGATTTGAAAGAATTGCCTGCGCGCGCGCTGCGAGATCGGCATCTTCCTCAAGCGCAACGACAGCGCCTGCGATCTTCGACAGGACAGCGGACGAATAACCCGTGCCGGCGCCGACATCGAGCACGAAGTCGCTGGGGCGCACATCTGCAAGCTGGATAAGCCGCGCGAACGGCGAAGCTTCCATGAGGAAGCGACCCGGCGCGATTTCGATATCTTCGTCAATATAGGCAAGCGCCTTGCGGGCTGCCGGCACAAACTCTTCGCGCGGAACCGACAGCATGGCGTCGAGCAAAGGCAGCGACGTCACGTCGGTCGTGCGCACCTGCCCATCGACCATCTTGGTGCGAAGTGCTGCGAAATCGGTGGTCATCATCGCCAGCGGCCCTGCCATAAACACGAGCCGCGACTGGAGGCCTCGCCCGGTCTCCCAACATCGCGGTTCGATTGGCTTTTATGTGTAACGCGAGGGCTTTTCAACGTCCTATTTCGATACGTTGTGTAACACGGAAAAAGTGGCGCGGAACGCAAGATGAAAAGCCGGCAGTCGTCGTTCACTTCAAGCTGGATGACCCATTGCCCGACGACTACGCCGTCGCAGCATATCCATTAGGTCGCGGCCAGGGCACAGGCCATTGTGCTGACCCACGACACCACATCAGGATCAATGATCGGTTCTTTCAGAGGGGCCGAATACGACTTTAGGCGGCGGGGCGTGTGCGCGGCCGTCCGCCAATGTGGAGAGAGATATGCCGCGCTGGGCGCTAAACTGACTTACTCGTCGTCGCTCAAGCTGACTTCCGCATTCATATAACCGAGCCACTTGTCGGCGTAATGCTTCAGAATCTCACTTCCAGTAACGCTTGCCAGAGCGGTCAGCTGGCCGATATGGACAACGTGGTATCGCACTGCGAGATGAGGATTGCGAGGCTCCAGATAGGGCTGATTGATTCCGAATGTGTAGTGCGTCAAATCATACGCCGAGATCGTTTCGAGGTCATAGTAAGGCAGCAGCTTTTCCAGCGTATCAATTCCCCGCCGAAACAGGTCGCCAGCCTTTTCCGACTCAGCAATTTTCGACCAGTCATAGACGCCGAGAAGCGCGAACTGATACCCGTTCAGTTCGTAGGTGTGAGGCTTCGTCTTGTATTCGAGGAAGAACACATAGTCTGATAGCGATGGATCAAGATCGATCAGACTTGACATCGGTCCTGCGGGGAAAGGGGTTGCGAGATGATCTAGGGCCTTGTTCCCAGCTTCAAGCCACTTTGGGTCCTTCGTGGCCTCGAGTGCGCGAGCAAAAACGCTAAGCGACATAGCCGTTCCCATGCCTGCCGACTTTTGTGGGACCTTGTAAGACTGCTTCTGAGTGTAGTGACGAAACGGGAAATTGACCGTGAAACTGCCGTCCTCACCCTGCATCGACAATATCTGTTCCGCTGCCGTCAGAAATTGATCGAGGGGCGCACCTGAGAGGTGCCGATCGTATGCAGCGAGCGCATAATTGCAGAGCGTCACAACGTTGTAGTGAAATTCTTTCCCGTACTTGATTTTCGGGAGACCCTGCTCATCGAACTGCAATCTGTCGGTAGCGCGAAACGACATCGTCGTCCCGTAGTTCATGTATGTTTTGCCAGCCTCGTAGGTCGATACACGGCGTAGCGGGTCGCCAGAGAATGTGGCGATCTCCTTCTCGCCAAGAGCGCGCCACGCATCGGTGACAACAGGTTTCGGCCACGTTTCAGCGTGCGATGGTGAAACATTCAATAGCAAATAAGCAGCATAAACCAGCGATAGAAATTTCATCTTTTTAAAGCCTACCCCATAAAGAAGGAGCTTTATCGTCTATCGGGCCGTCGTTCACAAGGCGCTCGGAAGCAACCACGGGACATTGAGCGCTGTTCGTCTTCTACGCCAGCAGCGACCTTGATCTGCCTGAATATCTCTTTGTGGACATGACTGGGCCGATGGAACCGATTGTCTTTCCGAAGATCGGGCAGGGTCGTTCCATGTTTCGCGGCGATGCTCTGCGCGATATCCTGCAACGACTCGCCAAATCGGCATGGGAAAAACTGAAAAGCGCAACGTCTGGAGGCGCCTAGCGCCTTGTTCTCCAGGCAGATTCTAACATCCGAAGGATATCAATTAGATACCCCTCGACTGGAGGCCTCGCCCGGAATCGAACCGGGGTGCAAGGATTTGCAGTCCTCTGCGTAACCACTCCGCCACGAGGCCCCGCCGTCGCGGAACGAGGCTCTGTTAACAGAGGGACCAGAACCTAACAAGCGCAGGATGATATCTGTTCATGCATTTTGCAGACCTTTGCGGCCAAGGGGCGCAGTCTGTCAGGCCCCTCGCCTGAATTTGCGCCTCAACCAGACACCGGCGCGGCGATTGAAGCGGCGGATACGCGGCGAATCGTAAGCGAGGATGAAAAGGCCGACCGGCACCATCCAGTAGCCAAGCACCGGAAGCCAGCCGAGCAGGCCGCCCAGCAGAACAAAGGATATCCCAAGGCCCATTCGCACGCGCCTGTCTCGCGGAAGGTGGAAATCGCGCCCCAACAGGCTGATTCTCGGGCGCCTGGGTGTTTCTTGGTCGGTCATCGTCTCCGCATTCGATACCGCATCGCCTTCATCTGGCTTTCAGACGCGTCATATTGGGCTTCAGTTTGGCGAATTCGAGAGATGCCGTTGCGGGATCTGAAAAAAACATCGATCGGCAGTTGGCAAAGCTGAAATGGTTTTGCTATAGGCAGCCGCACTCAAGCGAGCGACTGTTCCCCGGTAGCTCAGTGGTAGAGCAACCGGCTGTTAACCGGTTGGTCGCTGGTTCGAATCCGGCCCGGGGAGCCATTATTCTTCAGGACAATCAAATCGAACTCTGGCGCGCGCTTCTCCGCTTAGCCGTGGTCGTTCGTTCATGATGCTGATTGGCGATGGATTTATGCGCAGGGTGGCGTTGGCCTGCCGCCGCGCGTTGCCTGCCCTCGCTGCCCCTACCCGGCCGTGCGCGATAGCTGCAGCGTACGGGCCGTGCTTTGCGGGCGTGCCTCTTCCAGTTTCTCCACCCGTTTCGCCTCGCGATACTCGCTCAGCATCATGGGCGGAGAGTAATAATAGCCCTGGGCGCAGCGAATCCGGGTCGCGGCCTGCAGATAGGCGAGTTCCTCGAAGGTCTCGACGCCTTCCACGACAATCGACATGCCGAGCGACTGGCCAAGCGCCTCTATCGCCTTCAGCACCGCCTGACTGCGCGGGCGGCGATGAACCTCGGTGATGAAGGAGCGATCAACCTTCAGTTCGTCAGCCGTGATACCGGCCAAAGCCGACAGCGACGAATAGCCGACGCCGAAATCGTCGATCGACACCTTCGCGCCGACCTCGCGGATCATCGGCAGGATTCGCTCCTGAAATTCCTTGCGCGAGAGGAATGCCTCTTCGGTCAGTTCCAGCATGAAACGTTTGGCGAAACCCGATTCGGCAACGACATTCAGCAGCGAGCGCATGAATTTCGCATCGCCAGCCTGTTTGGCGGCAATGTTGATGCTGATCGAGCAGTCGGGGCCGAACGCTTCGTTGATCTGGTCGATCTGGCTGATCGATTCGTCGAGGATGAAGCGCGTCAGGTCGTCCATCAGGCCAAGCTCGATGGCCAGTTCCAGGAATTCGCCCGGCGGCTGGATGATTCCATCCTCGTCGCGCCATCGCATCAACACTTCGACGCCCAGCACCTGGCCGGTGCCGATCTCGACCTTGGGCTGGTAGGCGCAGCACACCCGCCGGTCGCGGATGGCCATGCGCAGCCGGCGCTCGGAGCGCGCCTTCTCGGCGGCATTGTGCTGGATCGACGAATCGAAGAGCTGGACGGTGCCTTTGAGCAAACCCTTGGCGCGATACATGGCCCGGTCCGCGTTTGCCCGCAGTTCCTCGAAGCTTTCGCCGTGATCTGGATAGATGCACACCCCGATCGAGGCCGATGTGAGAATCTCGTTGCCGTCCGCGAAGACCGGCTCCTTCACGCGCTGGCAGAGCCATTCGACTTCGCGCATGACGCTTTCGGCGTCCGTCACAGGCGACAGGAGCAGGGCAAACTCGTCGCCGCTGAGCCGCGCCACCATGTCACCGGGACGCAGGGCCGACTGAAGCCGCTGCGAGATCGCGACGAGCAGATCGTCGCCAGCGTCATGGCCGTAGAAGTCATTGACCGACTTGAAGCCGTCGAGGTCGAAGAAGGCGAGCGCGAAAGGCTGGCAATCCTCGCTGGCGATCAAGGTCGCGACGCTGCGCTCCATGAGCGCGCGGTTGGGTAGCTGGGTCAGGTCGTCGAAATAGGCCTTGCGCACCAGCTCCTGCTGGCGCGTCGCAGCCTCGCGGTCGTCAAGCGTCAGTTCCACCGCGAAGCCGGCGCCTGCGACATTCGCGGAATAGACCTGCCGGCTCACGAACTGTTCCGCCAGGTCGCCGATACCGTCATGGGAAAACGCCACTGATCCGTCGTCGCCGATCACACGCATCCCGATCGGCATGGCGCGGATGACGGCATCGAGGTCGGGCGATGAATTGCCGCGATCGTCGGGAGGCATTCTCGACATGTTGAAGCCATTTTCGGACATGCTGGCGCTCGGATCGGTTATCGCGGTCAACGATTGGACAGTCGCAGACTGGCCGGGTCGCGCAATATCGGGCTTTCCCTGTCACCGGCGAGCGAGCGCAGGCCGCGTTCGATGGCACTTGCGCCGCCCGTATCGGTTGCCGGACGCTGCTCCGGGGCGTCGTCGGCGGGAAGGCGCGAGGTGCTCGTCGTTGCGCTGCGCCATCTGTCGACGGCATGGCGAACGAGTTCGGGGCGGCTCATCTGGCGCGTGTCGCGGGTGTGTTCCGATCCCGGATCGCTGACCGGCAGCATTTCGCGTGGCAACCTGCGGAACGAGAAGCGGGCGGGCAGCGGCATCCCCTCGCCTATGCCCACCACTTCGCTTGTGCCGAGCGACGGCACGAACGACAGCAGGTTCTGGGCGGCATCGGAGACGGCCGAGCGCAGGATCGACTGATCCTCGTAATTCGCCATACGCATGAAAAAGAGCGTGCTGCACTGGGAAATGATCGTCGGGTCAAGCTCGGCGGGACGCTGCGTGACGAGACCGAGATAGACGCCGTATTTGCGGCCTTCCTTGGCAATGCGCGCCAGCGCGCGGCGCGCAGGTGCAAAGCCAACGGCATGATCGCCGGAGGCAAAGCGGTGCGCCTCCTCGCAGACGACGAGGATCGGGATGCCGCCATCGCTCCAGATGCCGAATTCGAATGCAAGGCGCGTGGTCACGCAGACCACCGCGTCTATGACCTCGCCCGGCAGGCTCGCCAGCTTGAGAATGGTGACGCCGCGATCCACCGAATCGAGGTTGAACAACTGGTTCAGCACCGCCACCAGCGTATCGCCGCCGACATTGGCGTTCTCGAACATGAAGGTATAGCGCGGGTCGTTGCGAATGGCCTCGATGCGCTGGGTCAGGCGGTGGTGAACCATGCGCGTGGCGCGGTTTTCCAGCTTGCCCATGCGCTCGTCGATCAGGGTCAGCAGATCCTGCATCATGTAGGGAGCGGGCGTATCGGCGGTGAAACCGGCGGAGCGAGCCGAACGGCGCGACAGGACCGAACGCTCATTGCCGCTCTTGATCGCCTGATACATGCCTTTGGCGGCCGGGATCAGTTCGGCAAGAATTTCCAGCTCCTCGGGAACTGCCGGCTTGCCGGCATAGACGACATCGGTGAACTCCTCGAAGTTCAGCACCCAGAACGGCAGTTTGAGATTGTGGCTGCCGATGATGCGGGCATCGCGGGCGAAGCTGCGTCCATATTCGTTGTGAACGTCGAGCAGAAGCACGCGCACGTCGGGCCGCACGCGGATGAGTTCGCCGAGCAGGACAGCAAGGCCGGACGACTTGCCGACGCCGGTCGAGCCAAGAACGGCGAAGTGCTTCGTCAACATTGCGTCCGCGTCGACGGTGGCGCGGATCGTACGGTCCTGATGCAGCTCGCCGACATCGATGACGCTCTTGCCGCTTGGCGAATAGATCAGCCTCAGCTCTTCCTGCGAGATGATCCTCACACTGTCGCCGATGGCCGGGTAGGCGCGAACTCCGCGACGGAACTGCGCCATGCGGCCGGTCTCCGACACGATCTGCCCGACGAGATCGACGCGGGCCATCGCCCGGTAGTCGGATGGGCGCTCGTCCATCATCGCCATGGAGGTGACTTCGGAGATCATGCCGATGAGCACGGCGTCACGGGTCTGGATGCCGACGAACTTGCCGATCGTGGCGCGTTCCTGTGCCTGAAAATCGTCCTGGATCAGGCCGATGCGCGCCTCGGAGCCTTTGCTGGACAACACATGCCCGAGGACATCCTGGTCCGAGTTCATGGCAACCGATGGCGGATTGTCGATTTGGTACGGCACGGAAACCTCGAGGGAAAATCTGCCGTCGTAGATGCACCACAATGAGTTGTATCGGCGTTAATTGCGCGCCGCTTCATTTTACGTGGTAAATGACTGGCTAATGGCGAAACTCATGGAAGAATGAGTGCCGCTTCCAGGCGCGAAAATGCGCTACATGCTCGCATAGATTGCAATCATGAGATGAACGGGCGGGCCGTTGGCTTACGGGTGCAGGTCCGCTTCAAACAACCAGCTTGCCGCCGGCCATTTCCATCGCTTCCGGCGTATCGACATCGACCATTGCGGCAGGACCGATATCGACGTCGACCACCTCGAAACGTCCGGACTCGATGACGGATCGCGCGCCTGAATCGCCTTCAATCGCCGCAATATCGGCAAACGCCGCGCGAGGCAGGATCACCGGATTGCCGCGCTTGCCGGCAAACGACGCCCTGACGATCGCCACGCCGCGCGTTTCGACAAAGGCGGCGATCAGCCTGTCGATATCGGCGGTCGAGACCTCCGGCATATCGCCCAGCAGCACAAGTGCCCCTGCCACGCTTTCCGGAACGGAGCCGAGGCCGACCTTGAGCGACGTTGAGAGACCGGCTGCAAAATCCTGATTTTGCAATATTTCTATTCGTTCATCGTCGATCTCGGCCGCGATTTCGGCGGACTGGTGCCCGGTCACCACCGTTACGCCTGCCGCAGCGCTCGCAAGCGCGCGACGCGCGACGCGGCGCACCAGCGGCTCGCCCTCGAAGCGCGCAAGAAGCTTGTTCGGCCCGCCCATGCGGCTGGAACGGCCGGCGGCGAGCACCACGGCATGAACTCTTGCGGCGCGCGGCGCGGTGTCACGCGGCTGCGGTCGCGATGCGATCTCCATCAGCAAGCCGCCGACGCCCATCGACGCGACATCGTCGGCGGTAACCGGCAGACCCGCCATCAGACGATCCAGCACCCAGTCGAAACCGTTTTCCTTGGGGCTGCGCGCGCATCCCGGCGCGCCGAGCACAGGCTTCCCACCGATATCTCCGATGACGATCAGATTGCCCGGGTCGACCGGCATTCCGGCGCGGATCACATCGCCACCCGCATCGCGTATCGCAGCCGGGATCACATCGCCCGGATCGCTCATGGCAGACGCACCGAAGACGATCACCATGTCATGGCGCGGCAGAAGCGCGTCGACCGCCTCGCGAACGGCATCCTGCCGGTGCGGCACGCGCATCTCCTCGCCCACGCGCCCGCCTGATCGCGACAGCCGCGCACCGGTGATCTGCACCGTCTTGTCGAGAACGCTCGGTTTTACGCTCGGCAGCACCGTCTGCACGACACCAACGGATCGGGCATTGAATGGATGGATGGCCATTGCGGGCTGGCGCGCTGCGACCTCGACCGCTGCATCCACGATCTCGCCCGGCACCGCGAAAGGAATAATCTTCACCGTGGCGACCATCTGCCCTTCGACCACCGCCGCATAGGGCATCAGGGTGGCGAGCGTTATCGCCGGATCGATGCGGTTGACTGCGTCGATCACCGCCCGGTTGACTGTGAATACGCCTGATTTCAACGCATGGATGTTGACCCGGCCCGTCGCGGCTGGTTTGAGCACGGCCCCGCTGATCGAAAGCGCCTGCGCGACCCGTGAGGCGGCGATGTTCTCGTCCAGATCGTCATCTGCGAGCTTTGCGACGATGACCTGCTCGACGCCCGACGCCTTCAGATCGGCGACGTCGTCGCGTGTCAGGCGATGGCTCTTTTTCAGCTTTCGTTCGCCGACAATCGTCGCATGGGCAAGGATCGCCCCTTCGGCTTCATCGATCGACAAGGGACCGAACTTCATGCCGCCTGCCCCTTGCCGGCACCAAGGCCGCGCGTGCGCAGCGCCCGCACGATCTCGGCCAGCACCGCCACCGCAATTTCCGCCGGATTGGATGCGCCGATGTCGAGGCCGATCGGCGCGCGGATGGTCGCGAGCACCTCTTCCGGCACACCGAGCGCGGCCAGACGTTCCAGCCGTCTGGCGTGGGTCTTTCGACTGCCGAGCGCGCCGACATAGAAGCAGCGAGCGTCAAGTGCTGCCTTGAGCGCGAAATCGTCGATCTTGGGATCGTGGGTCAGCGCAGCGACCGCCGTATAGGCGTCCAGCGGCCGGGCCTTCAGCACGTCCTCCGGCCAATCGGCAAAGAGCGTCACGCCGCCAAACCGCTCCGGCGTGGCAAAGGCGGTGCGCGGGTCGATAACCTCCAGATCGTAGCCGGCGATCTTCGCCATGGGCGCGAGCGCCTGACTGATATGGACCGCACCGATGACGACGATGCGCGGCGGCGGCAGATGCACGTTGAGGAAATAGTCGCGGCCGTCGGCCTCAACCGCGCTCGAAGCGCCTGTCCTGAAGGCCCTTGCGACCGCCGCCGCCAGTTCACCGTCGACCTCATCCGCCTCGCCGATGACGCGCGCGGCACCATCCGAAAGATCGGTCAGCAGGATGACGGCGCGGCGCGCGCGCTTTTCCTCAAGGACGTGCCTCAGCGCGCCGATCTGCATCAGCCTGCCGCCAGCGGCGAGACATAGACCCGGATGCGCCCGCCGCAGGACAGGCCGACGCGCCATGCGGTCTCGTCGGCTACGCCGAATTCCAGCATTCGCGCCTTGCCCGACGCGATCACGTCGGCGGCCTCGGACACGACCGCGCCTTCGACACATCCGCCCGACACGGAGCCTTCAAAATTGCCGTCCTCGTCGATGACAAGGTGGCTTCCGACCGGCCTGGGCGCCGAACCCCATGTTTCGACAACGGTCGCGATCGCGATCCGGCGTCCTTCGCCTACCCAATCTTCGGCGGTCTGCAACGGGTCGAGGCCCAGAGTGCGTTCGTCCATCTCGTCCTCCTATGCGGCCTGCCGCGTGGCAGCGGCGAGCCAGCGCTTGGGGTCCGTCCCCTTTGCGCCCGACTGTCCGAGACTGGCGCAAAGATCAGCCAGTGCATTCAGCGTATGAACCGGGCGAAACTCGTCGACATGGGGCATCATTGCCTTGACACCTCGCGCCCGCGCCTCGAACCCGTCGAAGCGCAGCAGCGGGTTGAGCCAGATGAGGCGGCGGCAGGATTTGTGCAGCCGCTCCATCTCCTGAGCCAGCGTGCCGATATCGTCGCGCTCAAGCCCGTCCGTGATGAGCAGGACCACCGCGCCCTGCCCCAGAACCCGGCGCGACCACAACCTGTTGAACTCGGCCAGCGTGTCGCCGATGCGCGTGCCGCCCGACCAGTCCTTCACCGCCACTGCCGCGTCGGCCAGTGCGGCATCGGGATCGCGATGGCGCATCTGCCGCGTCAGATTGGTCAGCCGGGTTCCAAAGACGAATGTGTGAACGCGTTGCCTCTTTTCCGCCAGCGCATGGAGGAAATGCAGGAAGGTGCGCGAATACTGGCTCATCGAGCCGGAAATGTCGGCCAGAACAACCAGCGGCGGATGAACCTCGCGCTGCCGGCGAAAGCGCGGCAGGATCAACGAACCGCCATTGCGCGCGGCGGCCCGCAGCGTTGCGCGCGGGTCGATCCTGTCGCCGCGCGGGTCGGGCTTGAAGCGGCGCGTTGCGACCAGATCGCTCGGCAGGCGCAAGGCCGCCATGGCGCGGCGCGCGGCGGCCAGTTCCTCGACCGACATCTGGGCGAAATCCTTTGCGCGCAGCACCTCATTGCCCGACACCGTCAGCCGCGCATCGATCTCGATCTCGGGATCAGGCTCTTCCTTCGAGCTTCGGCTATGCCCCTCGAACATCGCCTGACTGACGCGATGTTCGGCGGCGCGCGGCTTTTCCTTCTCGCGCTGGGCGGGCGCGACCGGCGAGAACATCGCGATCAGTTTCTCGATCAGTTCGCGCGATTTCCAGAACAGGCGGAACGCCTCGTCGAACACCTCATGGTCCTCGCGCCGATTGACCAGCACCGAATGCAGCGTCCAGTAGAAATCGTCGCGCGAGCCGATGCCCGCGACCTTCACCGCCTCTATCGCATCGACCACCGAGGCAGGCCCGACCCGCATCCCCGCCTTTCGCAAGGCGCGGGCGAAATAGATGATGTTGTCGGCTATGCGCCCGTCCGCCGACGCTGCCTTTTTCGGAGCGACCTGCGTCTCCATCGCCGTCACTCCGCCGCCGTCGACAGGTCCGCCTTGACCTCCTTGAGGATGCGGCGGCCCTCGCCCTGTTCGATGCGGGCGATATCGTCCTGATATTTAAGCAGGACGCCAATCGTGTCGGAGACCGTTTCAGGATCGAGCGCGACCTTGTCGAGTTCGGTCAGCGCGCTCGCCCAATCGATGGTTTCGGCGACGCCCGGAGCCTTGAACAGGTCCATCTGGCGCAGCTTCTGGATGAAGGCGACGACTTCCGCCGACAGCCGCTTGTTGGCGTCGGGTGCCTTGCGCCGGACGATCTCCAGCTCGCGCTCGGCATTCGGGTAGTCGACCCAGTGGTAGAGGCAGCGCCGCTTCAGCGCGTCGTGGATTTCTCGCGTGCGGTTGGTCGTGATGATGACGATCGGCGGCTCTATCGCCTTGATCGTGCCGAGCTCAGGCACCGTCACCTGATAGTCCGACAGGATTTCGAGCAGATAAGCCTCGAACGCCTCGTCCGTCCGGTCGAGTTCGTCGATGAGAAACACCGGGGCCGCGCCTTCCGTGCCGGTCAGCGCGTCGAGCACCGGACGGCGGATCAGATATCGCTCCGAGAAGACATTGCGCTCCAATGCACGCCGGTCGACAGCGCCAGCCGCCTCCTCCATACGGATTTCGATCATCTGGGCGGCATAATTCCACTCATAGACCGCAGACGAGACATCCAGCCCCTCATAGCATTGCAGGCGGATCAGCCTCCGTCCGAGCGCGCTCGCCAGAACCTTTGCGATCTCGGTCTTGCCGACGCCCGCCTCGCCTTCGAGAAACAGCGGCCGCTTCATGCGCAGGCTCAGGAACAGCACCGTCGCCAGCGAGCGGTCAGCCACATAGTCGGCCCCGGCCAACAGTTCGAGCGTGGCGTCGATGGACGCGGGAACCGGGCGCGGTTGAGGCTCGACCATAGGAGCAAACCTCGTCAGAGCGTGCGATATGAGCGGTTGTAATACATCAGGGGGTCGAGGCTATCGCCGATGCGGATGCCTGTCACCTTGCCAAAAAGAACACGATGGGTCGCCATGTCCTTCCATTCGAGCAATTCGCAGTCGAAGGAGGTCGCGGAATCGACCAGAACCGGCGCGCCGGTCGACAGCGTCGTCCATTGCCCCGACAGGAACCGGTCTTCCTGAGTGGCACCTGTGAGGCCGGAGAAGGCGTTGGCGACGTCACGATGCCTGTCCGACAGGGTATTCAGGACAAACTTGCCATTGTCGGAGAAGCGCGCGTTCTGCGCGTTTTCGCGGTTGATGCACACCAGAATGGTCGGCGGCCTATCCGACACCGAACAGGCGGCGATGACGGTGGTGCCGCGCCGGCCCGCCGGCCCGTCGGTTGTCAGAACATGCACCGCGCCGGCAAAGCGCGCCATGGCGTCCCGGTAAAGCTGCGGATCGAATTCGCTTTTCTTCAGCAAGGCGGAAATTCCATTATGTCTCAGCTATATAATTCGTATCGCCTCGCCCGCAAGCACGACAGTCAGGCCAGTTGCGCCATTGCTTTGGCATCGCCCAGCCGATACCTCTGCCGTCAACGGGCAGGTTCCCAAACTTTTCCACGGTTCGATGCGCAAATTCGCCTTCCCCTTCGTCATTCTTGCCGCCGCAGCCGCGCCTGCCGCCGCTCAAGGCGTAACGATCGGCCTTGCCGCGCCACTCACCGGACCATCGGCCATTCTGGGGCAACAGCTTCGCGATGGCGCACAGCGCGCGGCAGAAGCGGAAACAGCTACGCTTGAAATCGCAGACGACGGCTGCACGGCGCAAGGCGGCGTGGCGGCAGCGCGCGCCTTCATCGCCGCGAAGGTGTCGCTGGCGACCGGGTTCCTTTGCACCGAGGCGCTCGACGCCGCGCTGCCACTCCTGAAAGACGCCGGCATCGCAACGCTCGTCACCGGGGTCAGGTCGAACGCCCTCACCGACCGTCGTCTCAAGACCGGCTGGCTCGTTGCACGCCTGTCGCCGCGCGCCGACGCCGAGATGCACGCCGCGGTGGACATTCTGTCGGAGCGCTGGCGCAGCATTCCGTTTGCCATCGTCGATGACGGCACCATCTATTCGCGCGATCTGGCAGAAGGCCTGCGCGCCGGTCTTGAACTCAAGGGGCTGCGCGCGGCCTATACCGACACGTTCCGGCCGCAGCTTGAAAACCAGGTGGCGCTTGTGGGGCGTCTGCGCCGCTCGGGCGCGACAGAGATTTTCGTGGCGGGCGACCGCACTGATGTCGCCATCATCGGACGCGACACAGCCGCCATAGGCACGCCGCTGACGATCATCGGCGGCGAGGTGCTGCGCGCGGCCGCCGACGAGGTCGATCTCGTCGACGGCACGCTGATGATCGGCCTGCCGGAATGGCGGGAGATCGCCGACCCTGCGGTCGTGGCCTCGCTTACCGATGCAGGTATCGAGCCGGAAGGCTATGTTTTGCTAGGCTACGCCGCGGTGCAGGTCGCTGCCGAAGCCATGCGCCGCGCGGCCGCTGCAAGCGGCGGCAGGCCGCTCGACCAGATGCTCGGCGAAGAGTTCCAGACCGTGATCGGCCCCGTCGGCTTTACGCAGGCGGGTGACCGCACCGACAATCCATACCGCCTGTTCCGTTCGATCGGCGGCAAATTCGAACCCGTCGAGTGACCATGCATCTCAAAGCCGGACCGACCAATTCCCTCACCGATGTCGCGGGCCTGCGCGTCGGCCACGCCACGGACGAACGCCTGCATTCGGGCGTCACCGCGATCCTGTGCGACCAGCCTGCGGTTGCAGGCGTGCAGGTGCTTGGCGGCGCGCCGGGAACGCGCGAGACCGATCTGCTCGAAGCCCACAATGCTGTCGAAACCATCAATGCAATCACGCTGTCCGGCGGTTCGGCCTTCGGCCTCGACGCCGCTTCAGGTGTGCAGGCGGCGCTGCGCGAGCGCGGCATCGGCTTCAAATATGGCGCAAACTCCATCCCCATCGTGCCGGCCGCAATCATCTTCGATCTCTATCCGGGCATGGACAAGAGCTGGGACCGCTACCCGCCCTATCGCGAACTTGGATATGAGGCGGCAAATGCGGCTGCGAAAGAGTTCGCCGCCGGCACGATCGGCGCGGGCGCTGGCGCGCTGACGGCTGGTCTCAAGGGCGGGCTCGGCACGGCGTCGACGGTGCTCGACAATGGCGTGACGGTGGCGGCACTCGTCATCGCCAATCCGACCGGCTCGGTGACGGTTGGCGACACGCGCCATTTCTGGGCCGCGCCGTTTGAAATCGGCGAAGAATTTGGCGGGCTTGGCCTGCCGCATCCGATGCCGGCCAACGCAGCGGCGACGCGCACCAAGGGCCGCGAATTTCTCAAGGCCGGCGCAAATACCACCATCGCCGTCATCGCGACCGACGCCAAACTCAGCAAGGGTGCAGCCAAGCGGCTGGCGGTCGCCGCTCATGACGGATTCTCCCGCGCGACATGGCCGACGCACACGCCTGTCGACGGCGATCTCGTCTTCGGCCTGTCAACGGGAATGCGGGACGCGGGGTTCGACGTCGAAACCTCGATCCACTTCTATGCCGCCGCAGGCTCGACCATGGCGCGGGCGATTGCGCGCGCCATCCATGCCGCGACACCGGCGCCCGGCGACCTTTTCCCGACCTGGCAGCAGAAGTTCGGCTGACCGGCCCGGCATCCGGTTACGCGGTCGAAAGACATTTGCGCGATTGTGCCGGTTCGCCACCGGGCGCAAACTGCAACTCCGTGCCGCAGACAGGAAACCGTCAGATGATACGCTCGTGCGCACTTGCCTTTGCCGCCGGTCTGGCCTCGGCAGCTATCACCTCACCTGCAGCCGCAGGCGACATCGCCCAACTCGACATTCTCGGCTTCAGTGCCGACGGGAAGATCTTCGCCTTCGAGGAATATGGCACCCAAGACGGCTCGGGCTTTCCTTACGCCAACCGTTTCTACGTCGACACGGCGCGCGATGAATTCGTTGCGAACACACCGATCCGCGTCCGGCTGGACGATGAGGCGAAGAGCGTTGCGGACGCACGTGCGCAGGCCCGCGCGCAGGGCCAGGCCATCGTTACCGACGCGACGCTCGATGAGAATCGCGGCTATCTCGCGGGGTTCAATTCAGTCACCGAACTGTCGGCCGCCACCGACCACATCAGCGTCAATCCACGGCCCGTCGAACCGGCCATCGATCAGGAACTCTCGTTCAGGCTCGAACAGTTCGAGCTGGCGCCGCCGGCAGGCGCCTGCGACGGGTTCGACGGCATTTCAGGCTTCCGCCTGCTGCGCTCGACCGATGAAGCGGACGAGCAGGAAATCGTCCACGAAGACAAAGCAATCCCGCAGAGCCGCAGATGCCCCACCGGCTACAGGCTCTCCGGCGTCCAGACCTTCTATCCGAAAGACGGGCCTCCCGTTTACGCGGTGATCGTGGCGGTGCGCTCGGTCGGCTTCGAAGGCCCCGACTACCGCTTCATCGCGCTCACCGGAAATTTCTGATCCGCAATGCCCTTGCCGCCCTGCCCGATAGCCAGAACATGATGGCTCGATTGAAAGTCGCCGCCTGTGCCGCCCTTCCCGGCGCTGGCGTCGCTCTCTCCGGCAGCGTGCTGTGGTCGGCGCTGATGGCGCTGCTGGCGCTCAACAGCCTCGTCGTTCTCGGCTGGAAGACACCGGGCCACATCGCGCTTGTCGCCGCCGTCTATGCGGCCGGCGGGTTTCTGGCATTCGCGCCTTCCGTCTGGCTCGGACGTCTGCTCGGCAGCAGGCGGCGCGAAGCTGTCGCTGCCGCAACGTTTCTGGCGCTCGCAACCGCGACCATCGGGCTGACCGCGCTCCTCTTTGCTCTCCAATACCGCGTCTATTATGCGCAATGGCACGGCGACACCTTCACCGTGCGATGGGCGTTCGAGTTCGCCTTCACCTCGGCTGCGGCCGTCTACCAGTTCCTGGTCACCGGCGTCCGCCTCTACATGCCGCTCGGCCTTCTCGCACTTTTTGGCGTCTCATGGTGGAATGCGCGCCATGTGCGTTGAGCGCGCGACACCTATCTGCTAGACCGCGCGCGACCACATCAAATTGACAGGACGGCGCATGATCCCCCGCTATTCGCGGCCAGAAATGGTCGCAATCTGGTCGCCCGAGACCCGTTTCCGCATCTGGTTCGAGATCGAGGCTCACGCCTGCGACGCGCTGGCAGAGCTTGGCGTCATTCCTAAAGAGGCTGCCAGGACGATCTGGGAAAAGGGAGGTGCTGCCACGTTCAACGTGGACCGGATCGACGAGATCGAACGCGTCACCAAGCATGACGTCATCGCCTTCCTGACACATCTGGCCGAATTCGTCGGCCCGGATTCGCGCTTTATCCATCAGGGCATGACCTCGTCCGACGTGCTCGACACCTGCCTCAGCGTCCAGCTGACACGCGCGGCCGATCTTCTTATCGCCGACGTAGACGCGCTTCTGGCCGCGCTCAAGCGCCGCGCATTCGAGCACAAGGACAGTGTCACCATCGGCCGCTCGCACGGCATTCATGCCGAGCCGACCACCTTCGGCGTCAAGCTGGCGCAGGCCTATGCGGAGTTCACCCGCTGCCGCGAGCGCCTCGTTGCAGCGCGCGAGGAGATCGCAACCTGCGCCATTTCGGGCGCGGTCGGCACCTTCGCCAATATCGACCCGTTCGTCGAAGAGCACGTCGCGGCAAAGCTTGGCCTGAAGCCCGAGCCGGTTTCGACACAGGTCATTCCGCGCGACCGTCACGCCATGTTCTTCGCGACCCTTGGCGTCGTCGCATCGTGCATCGAGCGGCTGGCAACGGAAGTCCGCCATTTGCAGCGCACCGAAGTTCTGGAGGCGGAAGAATATTTCTCGCCCGGCCAGAAGGGCTCCTCGGCCATGCCGCACAAGCGCAATCCGGTGCTCACCGAAAACCTGACAGGCCTCGCCCGCCTTGTGCGCGGCATGGTCACGCCTGCCCTCGAAAACGTCGCGCTGTGGCACGAGCGGGACATTTCGCATTCCTCGGTCGAGCGCATGATCGGCCCCGACGCCACCGTGACGCTCGATTTCGCGCTGGCTCGCCTCACAGGCGTCATCGACAAGCTCGTCGTCTATCCGGACACCATGTCGAAGAATCTCAACAAGTTCAAAGGACTGGTGCATTCGCAGCGCGTTCTGCTGGCGCTGACGCAGGCAGGCGTCAGCCGCGAGGACGCCTATCGCCTCGTCCAGCGCAACGCGATGAAGGTCTGGGAGCACGGCGCGGACTTCCTCGAAGAGCTTCTGGCCGACGCCGAAGTGCGCGCGGCGTTGTCCGAAGACGATATTCGCGAGAAATTCGATCTCGGCTATCACACCAAACAGGTCGATACGATCTTCAAAAGGGTCTTCGGCCAGGCGTAGGATCGAGATGAAGATCGGCGTCCTCTCGGACATTCACGGCAATCTGCCGGCGCTGGAGGCCGTCCATGCAGCCCTCCGGCTGGAGGCGCCCGATCTGATCCTCAATCTCGGAGATTGCGTCTCCGGGCCGCTTTGGCCCGAAAAGACCGCCAAATATCTGCGCGAGCAGAAGTGGCCGACCGTGCGCGGCAATCATGACCGCATCGTCTCATGGCCGGACCAGACGCTCGGCAAGACCGACAAATGGGCCAGACCTCATTTGTCGGAGGACAGCATCGAATGGCTGCGCGATCTGCCGCCCACTTGGGCGACGCCCGAGGGTGACGTGCTCGCCTGCCACGGGACGCCGGGCAGCGACGCCCTGTTCCTGCTCGATCGGGACGACCACGAGCAATTCTATCTCAAGAGCGATGCGGACATTCGCGACAGTCTCGGTCTCGCATCGGCGCCGCTCATCCTGTGCGGTCATTCGCATACGCCGCGCTGTATCCGCGTCTCGACCGGGCAGATGATCGTCAATCCCGGCAGCGTCGGCATCCAGGCTTTCCCCTCGATCACCGCGACGGGAAGCCCGCATGCGCGCTTTGCCGTCGTGACCAGAACCGGTCAGGGCTGGAATTTCGATCTTCGCGCCATCGAATATGACTGGGACCGCGCCGCCCGAAAGGCCGCCAAGCTTTCAGCCGACTGGGCGCATTGCATGGCAACAGGTTTCAAGCCGCCTGCGGAGTGATCCTGATCTCCGTTCCCCTCGGATCGGCTTAGAGCGAGATGAGAGCGAGATGAGGTTGGCTTGAAACATTCTGCTGGTGAAGGTTTGGGACAAGGTCGAGGGGTTCGGCGCGGGCGGGCTGGTGGCCCGGCGTCAAATCGCTCCAAACAATTCACCGGCCTCTGCTATACAAATTCCAGCGGCGCGATGCCTTGCTTCCGCCGGGCCTCCGGCAACCGACAGGACGTGAATTGACGATGAATGCGAGTGCCCATGCCGCCCCGGAAGCATCAGCCGGCCTGGACGTTTCCGCTCTGAGAACATGGGTGCTGACCGATGGAAAAGCGGGCGATGAGCAGCCCCTCATCGGCGTCGCCGAAGCCATGGGGACGCCGTTCGAACTGAGGCGCGTAAAGCCCCGCCTCGCCTGGGTGATGTTCATGCCCTATGGCCCGGTCGATCCCAGAGAGAGCGTCGGCCTGCCTGCCGGACCGCTCGCGCCACCCTTTCCCAACATATGCCTCGCCACCGGGCGACGAGCCGTCGCCTATGCACGGGAATTGAGGCGGCAGACAGGCTGCATGACGGTCTTCTTCAAGGATCCGCGCGTTGCGCCGTCATTTGCAGACCTTGTCTTCGTCATCGACGAATCGAGCCTTGGCGGGTCGAATGTGATCTCCACCCTGACCGGTCCGAACCGGATAACGGAACGCAAACTGGAAGTTCATCGCAAGAACCCCGGACCGCTGGTCGCCGGGCTGAGCGGTCCTCGCGCGGCGGTCCTGATCGGCGGCAACACCAGGCGCTATTCATATACCCGACGGGACCGGGACCGCATGATCGAACATCTTCAAGCGGTTTCGGAATCGGGCGTCTCCCTGATGATAACCGCGTCGCGGAGAACGCCTGGCATGCTGGTCGAGGCGCTTCGCCGCCTCGCCACGCGCCCAAACGTCGTCTTGTGGGATGGCAGCGGGGACAACCCCTATTTCGACTTTCTAGCCAATGCCGACCACGTGATCGTCACGACGGATTCGTCGAACATGATCGGAGAGGCCGTCGCCAGCGGCAGACCCGTTCACTTCTTCACGCCCGAAAAGCAGGGCGCCCACTTCTCGAAGATGATGAAGGAGATGGCGGATCGGGGCGCGGCCCGGCCGCTTGCCGGCAATCTGTCGGGGTCAGCCTATGCGCCGATCAATTCGACGCCTTTCATCGCCCAAACGATTCTTGAGCATTTTCAGGCGCGAGGCAAAGCGCGCCGCGGGCAAACAGGTGCCGACGACGCGCTTTGAACCTTTGCTACCGAGAGGCGCGCTTCAGGCCGCCTGCGGGGTGATCCTGATCTCGGTTCCCCATGGATCGGCAAAGCTGCGCTCGACCGCCGGCCCCTTCTGCAACAGTTCGACCCATTGCAGGCCGGTGCGGTCGCGGTCGCGAGGCCCTGCCCCCTTCGACTGCCAGGAATTGGCGCCTATATGATGGTGATAGCCGCCCGACGACAGGAACACGGCCTGCGGGCCATATTCCAGCATCGTGTCGTAGCCAACCTTGTCGTTCCAGAACTCGCGCGCGAGATTGGCGTCGCCGACGCGCATATGGACATGGCCGATCAGCGAATTTTCGGGCGCGCCGTCCCAGGCGGGATAGCCATTGGCCGAGGCGATGATGCCTTCCGCATCGAGCGCGCTATTTGCCATGCGGACGCTCGATCCGTCCCAGCTCCAGTTCGACCGGTCGCGGTCGGCATATATCTCGATGCCGTTGCCCTCGGGATCGTTCATATAAAGGGCTTCGGACACGAGGTGATCTGCCGCGCCCGTAATCTGCAGACGGCTCTCCGTCGCGTGCTTGATCCAGCGGCCGAGATCGGCGCGCGACGGCAACAGGAACGCGGTGTGATAAAGCCCGGCAGCGCGCGGATCGTCAGGGCGCACGCCCGCCGACTGCTCGATCTCCATCAAAGGCCGGTCGCCGACGCCAAGGGTGATCTGCCCGCCGGAATTGCGCAATTCGCGCAAGCCGACAGCCGTCTGGTAAAAGCGCGACAGGGCCTGTGCGTCGCGCGACACGATGCCGATGCGCCCGACATGGCTCGGCGTGGTGGCTGCAAAAGGTAATTCGCTCATCTTGTTGTTCTCCGTGCGGCTGACGTTCGCGCTCCCCAGCAGAATTGCGCCTGCACCAAGAATCGTCCTTCGATTGATGGTCATGTCAGCGCGCTCCAAATGGCGTTTCAGCTCACGACCAAGATGGAGCCAACCATTGTTCGACGCAAGCGCCCCATCATTCGACACCGCGTTCACTTTTTGACGACGATCCCTCCTGCGGCAACTGTTGCCATCACCATGCCGGCCGCCTGGAGCGGCCCTGGTTTTCACAGAATCGGCAGAACCGCTCCATCTCTTTGTTTGGCCGCATTTCCGGACGCAAAACCGCTTCACACTTTTGCTGGAAATGCTCTAAATCGGGAGCATGAAAGCAAAAGACGCAGATATTCTCATGATCCCCGGCTTCACCGGTTCCGGGCCGCTGCACTGGCAGACCCGCTGGCAGGAAAAGCTGTCGAGCGCGCGCCGCGTTCACCAGAAGGACTGGGACGCGCCGCTGCGCGATGAGTGGGCGCAAGCGGTCGCGGACGCCGTCAATGCATCGGAAAAGCCGGTGGTGCTGGTTGCCCATTCGCTCGGCGTGCCGACGGTGGTCAACGCGATCGGGCTGATGACGAACCGCCCTGTCGGCGCGTTTCTGGTCGCCCCGCCGGACCTCGACAATCCCGAACTACTGACGCCGCAGATGCTGGCGTTCGGCCCCTATCCGCGCGATCCGCTGCCGTTCCCGTCGATGATGGTCGGCAGCCAGACCGATCCCTATTGTGCCGCAGCCGTTGCGGAAGATCTGGCAGCCGCATGGGGTTCGCTATTTCTCGACGCGGGCGAAGCGGGCCACATCAACAGCGAGGCCGGCTACGGTCCCTGGCCCGAGGGGTCGATGGCCTTTGCGCAATTCCTGACGAAATTGCAGGCCTGACCGCCATCGGCCCGGTCTACTTGATCGAAGCGCGCGCCGCGGCGATCATGTTATCGGCGCCGAGCCGCATGTAGGACAGTTCGCTGCCAATAGCGACCAGTTGATAGCCCATCGCGGCGTAGCGCCCCGTCATGTGCGGGTCGACCGCAAAGATCGCGGCAAACTTGCCGGCCTTGCGTGCCCGGGCGGCAATGTCGGCGATCGCTTCCATCATGTCCTCAAGGACCGGGTCGAAGCGCGCGCCGTTCGTCCAGGCGAGCGAAAAGTCGGACGGGCCGACGAACACGCCGTCAATGCCATCAACGCCCAGGATATCGTCGACGATGGCATAGGCGGCGCGGGTCTCGATCATCGCGAACGAGACCGTCCGCTTGTTCTGGGTCGCCAGCCACTCGGCTCCGTCCTTCACGCCCGCGCGCGGCATGCCGAATGTCGGCCCCCATGAGCGTTCGCCAACCGGCGGATATTTCATCGCGGCGGCAAAGCGGCGGGCATCCTCGACAGTGTTGATCATTGGCGCGATGACGGCCTGCGCGCCGAGATCGAGCGCGCGGCTTGCCATGTCGAACCGGCCGACTGGCACGCGCACGATCGCGCCCTTGCCAAGGCTGGTGATGGGAAAAATGCCGCGCGCGACGCTGTCTTCGTGATGCGCGCCGTGCTGCATGTCGAGCGTCACAACGTCGAAACCCAGCCTAGCCACATTCTCGACCGTCAGGCTGTCGGGAACGCCCGACCAGGCCGAAAGTAGCACGGTGCCTTCGTTGAGGCGCTCCACCAGAGTCATGTGTCTGTCCCACCTGTCATTGCCGGCGGAGGTAACATCAACTTCGCTTGTATCGCAAAGGAAAAAGACCGCCGGCAGATGCGGGCGGTCTTCTCAAAACGTGCGACTTGCGTCCCTGACGGACGCGGCCGATTAGCCCTTGGAGATCTGGTCCACGGCTGTCGCCAGCAATTCCTGCATCGCCGCGCGCAGGTCGGCGTCGGACACTGCTACGCCCGCCTTGTCGAGATCGGCGCGCACCTTGCGGAACACGTCCTCGTCGCCGGCTTCCTCGAAATCGGAGAGCACGACTTCCTTGGCATACGCCTCGGCGTCAGGACCGGTCTTGCCGAGCTTTTCGGCGGCCCAGGCGCCCAAAAGCTTGTTGCGGCGCGCCGTCGCCTTGAACTTCAGCTCCTCGTCGTGAGCGAACTTGTTCTCAAAGCCCTTCTGGCGATCATCCATGCTTGACATTCAATGCTCCGGCTCAATGGGGTTCGGTTCCTCAATATGGGGCCTTCGACGCGAATTCAACAGGCGTTGCATGCTTCGAGCCGCCGCAGGCCGGTCCACCCAAACCGGTTGAGAGCGGCGAAATGGCGATTGAGATGGAAGGCCCGTTGGGATAGGAACCGGCTTCAATGCAAAGGGGGCGGCTCCTTCGCCGCCGATTCGGGACGCCGATCCGGAAAAACCGGGCACCGGCCCCCGCAGATAGAGACAGCCAATGAACCGACGCCGCCGCATCTATGAAGGCAAGGCCAAGATTCTCTATGAAGGGCCTGAGCCGGGTACGCTCATCCAGTTCTTCAAGGACGACGCCACCGCCTTCAACAAGAAGAAGCACGAGATCGTCGATGGCAAGGGCGTGCTCAACAACCGCATCTCCGAGCACATCTTCAATCACCTCAACCGGATGGGCATCCCCACCCACTTCATCCGCCGGCTCAACATGCGCGAGCAGCTGATCAAGGAAGTCGAGATCATCCCGCTCGAAGTGGTGGTGCGCAATGTCGCGGCGGGTTCGCTCGCCAAGCGCCTCGGCATCGAGGAAGGCACGGTCCTGCCTCGCTCGATCATCGAATTCTACTACAAGGCCGACGCGCTCGACGATCCGATGGTCTCCGAGGAGCACATTACCGCGTTCGGCTGGGCAAGCCCGCAGGAACTCGATGACATCATGGCGCTCGCCATCCGCGTCAACGACTTCCTCTCCGGCCTGTTTATGGGCGTCGGCATCCAGCTCGTCGACTTCAAGATCGAATGCGGCCGCCTCTACGAAGGCGACATGATGCGCATCGTCGTCGCCGACGAGATTTCGCCCGATTCCGCCCGCCTCTGGGATGTCGCCACGCAGGACAAGCTCGACAAGGACCGGTTCCGCCGCGACATGGGCGGTCTGGTCGAGGCCTATCAGGAAGTGGCGCGCCGCCTCGGCATCATGAACGAGAACGAAGCGCCCCGCCCGGCCGGCCCGGTGCTCGTCGCCTCCAACGAAGACCCGCCGAAAGGCACGAAGCACTGAATTGAATTGTATAAGTCCTTCGAGGCTCGCTACGCTCGCACCTCAGGACGAGGGAGGTTGGCTCAACATAGCCAACCTTCGAAGCTGATGGGTCAGCTACGCTGTTCCTCATCCTGAGGTGCGAGCGTAGCGAGCCTCGAAGGACGCACTACTGAATTGGACACGCAGCAGATGATCAAGGCCCGCATCACCGTAACGCTCAAAACAGGTGTGCTCGACCCGCAGGGCAAGGCGATCGAAGGTGCGCTTTCGACGCTCGGCTTCGATGGTGTCGGGCAGGTTCGCCAGGGCAAGGTCTTCGACGTCGAACTTTCGGGTTCCGACAAGGCGAAGGCTGAAGCCGAGCTGAACGCCATGTGCGAAAAGCTGCTCGCCAATACGGTGATCGAGAATTACAGCGTTTCGATAGGCTGACCCGAATGAAAACCGCCGTCGTCCAGCTTCCGGGCCTCAATCGCGACCGCGACATGATCGCGGCGCTGACGCGCATTTCGGGCAAGGCCCCGGTCACCGTCTGGCAGACCGACACCGATATTCCCGATGTTGACCTCATCGCCATCCCCGGCGGCTTCTCCTATGGCGACTATCTGCGCTGCGGCGCGATTGCGGCCCGCATGCCGGTGATGCGCGCGGTTGCCGAAAAGGCGGCCAAGGGCGTCATGGTCATCGGCGTGTGCAACGGCTTCCAGATCCTGCTTGAGGCTGGCCTTCTTCCCGGCGCGCTGATGCGCAACGCCTCGCTGCGTTTCGTCTGCCGCGAAGTAAAGCTCGAAATCGCCAATGCCAATACGGCGTTCACCCGCAATTATGCGCCGGGCCAGATCATCCGCTCGCCCGTCGCCCATCACGACGGCAACTTCTTTGCCGACGCCGCGACGCTGGAGCGGCTGGAAGGCAATGGCCAGGTCGTCTTCCGCTATGCGGACGGCACCAATCCGAACGGCTCGGTCAACGACATTGCCGGCATCGTCAGCGAAAGTGGCAATGTGCTCGGCCTCATGCCCCACCCGGAAAACCTGATCGAAAAGGCGCATGGCGGCACCGATGGCCGCGCGCTGTTCGAGAGCGCCCTGGGCATCGCCGCATGAAGTGCCGCGCCGCCGTCGCGCTAGGTCTTGCGATGGGGCTCGCAGCCTGCCAGTCCAAGCCTGCTGCCGTGGTCCCGGTCCAACCGGGCAAGAGCGCATCGCTGCGCGCCATGGAACAGGTTGCGACCGCTGCGCACAAATGCTGGATCGCCTCGGGCGATCAGGCATTCAAGCCGTATCGCATGTCCAACGAACTCAACTCATTCTCCGGACAGCCGCGGTTTCTGCTGGTCCCGGCACGAGACATTGCCGGCCGCCCGCTGCTGGTCGTTCAGGCTCGCGGCCGCTCCTCGCAGGTCGAGGTGTTCGGCCCGCTGGTCGACGGGGCGCATGGCAGCCGCATCCGCGCCGATATCGACCGATGGTCGCGCGGTGACAGCGGCTGCGGGACAGCAGCTTAAGCAGCCGCGACAGGAACCCCGCCTCTTATTGGCCAAGCCAGGATCGTGCACCTGTCGCCGGCATCCGGTCGAAGAACGACCGGTTGCCTTCGTGATAGGCGTCGGTGCGTGACAGGCCGATATCCTTCAACTGGTCGTCGGTCAGCTCAAGCAGTTGCATCCGCGTGCGCCTGCGCTCGATCAACCATGCAAGCAGGCTCGCAATATGCCTGAACGATCCCGGCAGCGTGCGAGCGGTCGGCAATTCCTGCAGCGACCGTTCGCTTCTTTCGACTGCATCAATTGTACTCATTGCATCCATTCCTGATCACAAGCCTTGGGAGGCAAATCGATACAATCCTCATGCATTGACTCTCATTCTGGTGCAATATAGAGAATTGTCACGATGACAAATTGGATGCCAGACCTTTCAAACGGCACCGGGCCGATCTACCAGCGGCTTGCCGATCACATCGAAGCCGAGATCGACGCCGGCCTGATCGCGCATGGCGAAAAGCTGCCGCCGCAGCGCGATCTCGCCTTCGACATGAAGACGACCGTCGGCACCATCGGGCGCGCCTATGCCGTCCTGCGCGAGCGCGGGCTGGTGTCAGGTGAAGTCGGGCGCGGCACCTATGTCATTGCCCAACCAGGCACGAGCGCAGCGGAAAACGCCTCCGATCCGGCGCGCGGCTTCATCAGAAATCCGGCCGATCCACAGGTCTACGGCACGCGGCCAATCGAGGCGCCGGACGATTTCATCCGCTTCGATTCAACCTCGGCTCCCGATGTCGGGCAGGCCCCGGCGCTGTCCGAAGCCGTCGCTCAGGCGATGCAATCGGACGATGGCGGACTGATCAACTATGTCCGCAACTACCCGCCGCACTGGTTCGAAGCCGGGCGCCGCTGGATGTCCCGCAACGGTTTCAGCCCTTCAATTGACTCGATTGTACCGACGCTTGGCGTGCATTCCGGCGTCATGTCGGCGATATCCGCCCTCACCTCGCCCGGCGACCACATCGCATTCGACCATCTGAGCTATGCCCCGGTCGCGCGCAGCGCCGGTCTCGCCGGGCGGCGCGTGGCGCTGGTGGAGAGCGACGCCGACGGGCTTTCAGCCGAAAGCCTCGACCATGTCTGCGCGCAAAAGCACCCGAAGGTCGCATTCCTTCAGCCGACCGCCCATAATCCCACGCTCGTCATCATGCCGGAACGGCGGCGGCGCGAGATCGCCGAGGTTGCGCGCCGTCACAATCTCCTGCTGATCGAGGACGATCTCTACGGCTCTATGAGCCACGATCCGACGCCGCTCGTGGCCGAATTCGCGCCCGAGCGCACCATCGTCGTAGCCGGCCTGTCGAAGGCAGTCGGTGCGGGCCTGCGCGGCGGCTGGGTGTCCTGTCCGCCAGCGCTTGCCAACCGCATCCGCATCGCCCACCGGCTCGTCGTCGGCGCGATGCCGGGCCTGTTGTTTGAAGCCTCCTCGCAGATGGTCCTGTCGGGCAAGGCCCATGAGATCGGCGCGGCCTCCATCGCCGAGGTGCGCCACCGCATCGGCATGGTTCGCGACGCGCTTGCCGGCTACGACTTCAACTCACATCCCAACATCCCGTTCGTCTGGCTGGCAATGAACGGCAACTGGACGTCGGGCGCGTTCAGGTCTGCGGCGCTGGCGCATAACCTGCTGCTGGACGACGAGGACGAGTTCAAGGTCGGCCGCTCCGACCGCGTGTTCCATCGGGTGCGCTTTGCCATTTCGGCCCGCGTCGACCGTGACGGTGTCGCCCGAGGCCTGTCGATCATCCGCGGCCTGCTCGACGAGGGCCGGGTCGGCGGCGAGTGGTCGGACTGACTTTCCACCAGAGATCGAAAGCCATGCCCGGATTCACCTGCGGATCGGTAGCGCAGTTTTGGCCCTGAGCGTTGAGTGCGCGGGCGGCCTTGGAGCGATTCTCCTATTGTTGAACGCTTTGCAACTTCATCGATAAGGCCGCATTCTATTCCGACACGATTATGAGGAGATGGCCATGGCCATGCGTGTTATCTATTGGGTGTCCACCCTCGCCTTCACGGCGTTCTATCTGTTCAGCGTTTTCGGCTACCTCACCCAGCATGATTTCTGGGCGGCGGAATATGTGCGGCTCGGCTATCCAGCCTATCTCATCGCAATCATGACGGTCGTGAAGCCGCTCGGCGTCCTCGCGGTCTGGGCACGCCGTCCGGTCTGGCTGGCGCAGCTCGCCTATGCAGGCTTCTTCTTCCACACGCTGCTGGCGGCCAATGCGCATTTCCAGTTGGGCGAAGCGGCCGGCGCGTTGGCGCTCGTGCTTCTGGTCTGCGCCATCGCATCGTGGGCGACGCAGAATTTCGCGCGCTCGCCTGCCGCTGCCTACGCGCCAGCACCCTGACATGATATCGGCCAGCCGCCTTTAAGGGCGGCTGGCGTAAGGCGGCTCGACTAGCCGCCGATCTTGTCCTGCATCTTCGTATCGAAATCGGACGCGTCGTGGCGCTCGCGCAACTGCTGCGACGGCTCGCCCTGCGCCCGGTTGACGATACGCCCGCGCTTCACCGCGGGCCGCGCCGCAAGCTGGTCTGCCCAGCGGATGACGTTCGTATATTCGTGGACCGACAGGAATTCGGCGGCATTGTAGGAATTGCTCCTGACCATTCCGCCATACCAGGGCCAGATCGCCATATCGGCAATCGTGTATTCCTTGCCGGCGACGTATTCGTTGTCGGCGAAGTGCCTGTCGAGCACGTCGAGTTGGCGCTTGGTCTCCATCGCATAACGGTCGATCGGATATTTGAACTTCTCCGGCGCGTAGGCGTAGAAGTGACCGAAACCGCCGCCGACGAATGGCGCAGATCCCATCTGCCAGAACAGCCAGTTGAAGGTCTCGGCACGGTCGGGCTGCGTCGTCGGCAGGAACGCGCCGAATTTTTCCGCCAGATGGACCAGCATCGAGGCAGATTCAAACAGGCGGATCGACTCCGGCCCGCTGCGATCGACCATTGCCGGGATCTTCGAGTTCGGATTGATCTCAACAAAGCCCGAACCGAACTGGTTGCCCTCGCCGATATTGATCAGCCAGGCGTCATATTCGGCACCCTTGTGACCGGCTGCCAACAGTTCCTCCAGCATGATCGTCACCTTTTGTCCGTTCGGCGTGCCGAGCGAATAGAGCTGGAAGGGATGCTTGCCGATCGGCAGTTCCTTGTCGTGCGTCGCGCCTGCGACCGGGCGGTTGATGGAGGCAAAGGCCCCGCCATTGCCCTTGTCCCAGGTCCAGACTTTGGGCGGCGTGTAGGCATCGGTCATGGTCGGCTCCGTTCTTGCGTTCAGGGAAATCGGTCAATCCGAGATAGGTATGTCGAGCGCCATAAGCCAGATACCGCCGGTTGGTCCAGACAACTACCGCCGGCTGACCAGCAACAGCGCCACCTTGAGCACGACGAGCGCGATCCATGCCTTTGAACCCAATATCCGGATGGCGGCGGCAGCGCCCAGGCACATGGCCACCGCGACAACGGCGATCAGCCCTGCATGAGCGGGCGCGGCACCCAGCAGCCACGCGAGAATATAGCAACCGAAGAAGGCGAACGGGGCGCAGATCAGCAGCGCCTTGACGGCGCGCCACTGCATGACAGGATCGTCAAGCGACTGGGTTTGAGTTTTGGGTTCGTCGGGCGACTGCGAGGTCATCAGCCAGTGTGGCGCGAATTGCGCTTCAAATCAAAGCATGACATCGCGCGCGCAATGCCGCGAGCAGCTACTTCGCGCGGGCGACCGCTTCCTGGCCGCCGAGCCAGTTCCACCACTGGCTTGGCGAGCCGTGGAAGACGTTGAGGTCGATCCTGCCGCCGACGCCCTGCGACAGACCGGTGCCGGAATACTGCCAGAACACCCACTTGCGGCCCGGATAGACCTTTGACGGATGCTCGGCGACGGCGCGCAGCCAGAACGGATAGCTTTCAAACTGGCCCCGCAGATTGTCGGCGTAGAAGTCGGGCGCGGTGTAGATGACCGGTCGCTTGCCGTAATGGGCTTCGAGCTTGTCCATGAAGACCTGCATCTTCTCGCGCACGACCTTCGGCGAGGGACGCTTCTTGCAGTTCGACAGATGGTTCCACTCGACGTCGATAACCGGCGGCAGCGCATCGGGGTCGCGCGGCACGTTGCGGATGAACCAGTTGGCCTGCGATGCGGCATCGCGGCACCAATAGAAGAAGTGATAGGCGCCGCGCTTGAGGCCCGCTTCTCTGGCCTCGCGCCAGTTGCGCTTGAACATCGGGTCTAGATGGTCGCCGCCGTCGGTCGCCTTGATGTAGGCGAAGTTCGCGCCCTGAAGCTTCAGCGTCTGCCAGTCGATATTGCCCTGCCAGCGCGACACGTCGACACCGTGGACCGCATAGGCCTTGGGCGTCACCTTGCCGAAATTGATCGGCTTTGCGTCGCGGAAGCGGCGCGCATGGATGCGGCCGACCTGAACGGCGGCCTGCGTCGCCTTCGGCCTGACATCCGCCTTCGCCTCGGCCTTGCTGAATACGATCTCGGTCTCCTGTTCCTCGACCAGGGAGTTGATCGCAGGTTCAGGCTCCGCCGCGCGGGCAATCGGCTGGGGCGGCGTCATGGCGGCGATTTCGACCACGCCGGTGTCGGCAACTTCGACCTGCGCGACGGATGCAACAGGCGCAACAGGCGCGCTCGGACGATTGACCGAGCTTGTCGTTTCAGAGGATGTGCGAGGGACAAAATCGTCGAGAGAGCGGCCGGTCGAACAACCGGCGAGCGTCAATCCCGCAAATATCGATAGAATGGCGACAGCCGAACGCATGGCAACCCGTTACACAAGATACACTTTGAACGACGAGACCGCCGAAGCGGAACTATGGGTGCCGAAATCCGAATAAAGTTTGAATCAAAATGGTTAAGACGGGCCGCAAAAGCCACGCCTGTAATGAATCACGCGATCGTGTGATCGCAGGCTGAACAAAAATCTCCTCATGGGCCAAAACTTGCCGACGCGCGACCCATCGCCAATCCTCGACATGGGCGAACGGATCACTTATGTAGAGGCAATTGGTATCCAACGGGAACCGACATTTTTCGGCCACCGCCAGACGAGGCACCTGACATGAGCGCGATCGCTGAGTTCATCGACAACGAAGTCAAGTCGAACGACGTCGTACTTTTCATGAAGGGTACGCCCGGCTTCCCGCAGTGCGGCTTCTCCGGTCAGGTGGTGCAAATCCTCGATTATGTCGGGGTCGACTACAAGGGCATCAACATCCTGACCTCTGACGAGTTGCGCCAGGGCATCAAGGATTACTCACAGTGGCCGACCATTCCCCAGCTTTACGTCAAGGGTGAGTTCGTCGGCGGCTGCGACATCATCCGTGAAATGTTCCAGGCGGGCGAGCTGCAGAGCTATCTCGACGAAAAGGGCGTCAGCGTCAAAGGCGCGGCCTGACCCATAATTAATTCGCGACGCCGTGTCTTGCGGCGTCTCCTTGGGCGGTATGCCGGGTGTCCGGCATAGTCCGCCATTTGTGCTTTTTGATCGGACCCGTCATGGACCAGAACTCCAACGCCGCTCCCGCAGGCGCGATGAAACTGCTGCCCCGCTGGGAGTTTATCGCTCTCGCCGCAGGCCTGATGGCGCTCAACGCGCTTGCGATCGACATCATGTTGCCGGGCCTGCCCGAAATGGGCCACAGCCTCAACGTCACCGAAGAGAACCACCGCCAATACGTGATCTCGGCCTATTTCGGCGGCATGGCCGCAGCACTTCTGTTCTATGGCCCGCTGTCTGACCGCTTCGGCCGACGCATCCCGCTCCTGACCGGGCTTGGCATCTACGTTCTGGCAGCCATCGGCGCGGCCTTCGCGCCCGATTTCGAGACGCTGCTTGCGCTGCGCTTCGTCCAGGGCGTGGGCGCGGCATCGACGCGCGTCATCGCAGTCTCCATCGTCCGCGACAGGTTCGGCGGGCGCGCCATGGCCGAGGTCATGTCGCTGATCTTCATGACCTTCATGATCGTGCCGGTGATCGCGCCAAACCTCGGACAGGTCATCATGCTCGTCGCCAACTGGCACATGATCTTCATCGTCATGGGCCTGCTGGCTGCCGGCATCATGCTGTGGGCCTATGTCCGCCTGCCGGAATCGCTGCATCCCGAAGATCGCCGCCCGATCAATATCGGGTCGATCATGGGCGGCTTCCGCATCGTCCTGACCAACCGGCTGTCGCTCGGCTACACGCTGGCATCGACGGTCGTCTTTGCGGCGCTGTTCGGCTTCATCAATTCCGCACAGCAGATCTATGTCGATGTCTACGGCCTCGGCGTGTGGTTCCCGCTCGTCTTCGCAGGCGTCGCCAGCGTCATGGCGCTGTCGTCCTATCTCAATTCGCGCCTCGTCGCGCGCGTCGGGATGCGCCGGCTGTCCCACGGCGCGCTGCTTGGCTTCGTGACGGTCAGCCTGATCTGGTTCGCCTGGTCGCTGACGGGGCCGGTTCCCTTCCCGGTCTTCATCGTGCTGTTTGCCGCAGCCATGTTCCAGTTCGGCTGGATCGGCTCCAACTTCAACTCCATCGCCATGGAACCTCTCGGCCACATCGCGGGCACCGCCTCGTCGATCCAGGGCTTCATCCAGACGCTGGGCGGCGGGATCATCGGCGCGATCATCGGTCAGGCGTTCGATGGAACGGTCACGCCGCTGGCAGCCGGCTTCTTCGGCGTCGGCGCGATCGGCATCGCCTTTGTGCTGATTGCCGAGAAGGGAAAGCTGTTTGCTGCGCCGAGCGCCGACCGACAGGCCGCGCGTGACGCCGCCATGCACGGCGGCGGGCATTGAAGCATTTCCAGCAAAAGTGTGACACGCTTTAGTGTCAGCTCAGGCCCATAGCTCGCGGCGCAACATGTGCCAGCTGTCGGGATCGGTGGCGCATAGTATACCGCCATCGGTCCTGCCGGCGCGATAAGGTTTGCCATCGAGGTGGGCGACGTGGCCGCCCGCCTCTTCGCAGATCAGCACACCCGGCAAGTGATCCCATGGCATCAAATGGCCGTAGACGACGAAGTGGCAGCAGCCGGTCGCCAGCATCCTGTATTCCGCCGCCGCTGCTCGGTAGTTGAAACTGGCAAGGCAACGGGTCTGGTTGACCGCGAGCTTAAGGCGATCCTCCGCCTCGAAATACTGCCATGACACCGCCCCGGTCATCTGGTCGAAGGTCGCGCGTTCGGCAACTTTCACCCGCGTCCTGTCGCCCTCTCCGCGCCGCACCCAGGCCCCCGCTCCACGTGACGCAAGAAGCGTATCCTTGCCGATCGGATCGTGGATCAGCCCGGCCACGGTTTCACCGCGCTGGACGACGGCGAGCATCACTCCGAAAATCGGCATTCCGCTGGCGAAATTGAATGTTCCGTCGACCGGGTCGATGGTGAAGGCGAGTTCGGCGTCCGCCAGCCCGTCGAGCAGCGATTCATCCTCCGAACAGGCTTCCTCGCCGACGATCAGCGCATCTGGAAAGCGGCGGCGAAGCTCGGCGGTGATGACGCGCTCGGCATTGACGTCAGCTTCGGTCACAAGATCGGACGCGGAGGTCTTCTGGCGGATATCGCCTGTGTCCAGCTTGCGGAAGCGCGGCATGATCTCGCTCAGGGCCGCCTCTTCGAGGATGGTGTTGAGCCCCTCGATCATCTTGTCGTCAAAGCGCATCATTCACCTGTCTTGCTGCGGGTCAGGCCGGCAAAGTCGAAGAGTTTCGGATCGAGCAGATGGCTCGGACGCGCATTGGCAAGTGCGCGGATCATCGAATCTTTGCGGCCGGGCATCCGCTTCTCGATGTCGTCCAGCATCGCCTTGGTCAGGTTGCGCTGCAAGCCGTCCTGGCTGCCGCAGAGATCGCACGGGATGATCGGGAAGGCCATCGCGTCGGCGAATTTCTGCATGTCGGCTTCGGCGCAGTAGGCGAGCGGACGCAACACCATAACATCGCCCTCGTCGTTCAGAAGCTTCGGCGGCATCGCCGCCAGACGACCGCCGTGGAACAGGTTCATGAAGAATGTTTCGAGCACGTCCTCGCGGTGATGGCCGAGCACCAGCGCCGAACAGCCCTCCTCCCGTGCCACGCGGTAGAGATGCCCGCGTCTCAGCCGCGAGCAGAGCGAGCAATAGGTCGCCGTCTCCGGCAGCTTGCCGGTGACGATCGAATAGGTGTCCTGGTATTCGATCCGGTGCGGCACGCCGATGCGGCTCAGATATTCCGGCAGGATGTGCTTGGGGAAATTGGGCTGGCCCTGATCGAGGTTGCAGGCGATCAGTTCGACCGGCAGCAGGCCGCGCCATTTGAGATCCATCAGGATCGTCAAAAGCCCGTAGGAATCCTTGCCGCCCGACAGAGCCACAAGCCAGCGCTCGCCGGCTTTGGCCATGGCGAATTCCTCGATCGCCTGACGGGCCTGGCGCACCAGCCTTTTGCGCAACTTGTTGAATTCGAGTGATTTTGGCGCATCGGCGAAGAGCGGGTGGGTGCCGGTCTCCTCAGCCTCTGCTTGGGCGATGTGAATGGTCATGTGTCCCGGCCGCAAATGGTGTCGGCACAGGATAGAAAGCTGCGCCCGATATGAAAAGGCCGCCCCGGGATAACCCTTGAGGCGGCCTTCAATCCGTCAGTCGCTAAAGGGATTAGCGCGAATAGAATTCGACGACGAGGTTCGGTTCCATCTGGACCGCGTAAGGAACGTCAGCGAGGCCGGGAACGCGGCCATACTTGACGACCATCTTGTTGTGGTCGGCTTCGATGTAGTCGGGAACGTCGCGTTCTGCCAGCTGCACCGATTCCAGAACGATGACGAGTTGCTTCGACTTCTCGCGCACTTCGATCACATCGCCCGGCTTGCAGAGGTAGGAGCCGACATTGGTGCGCACGCCGTTCACATTGACGTGGCCGTGATTGATGAACTGACGCGCGGCGAAGATCGTCGGCACCAGCTTGGAGCGGTAGACGATCGCGTCGAGGCGCGATTCGAGCAGGCCGATCAGGTTTTCGGAGGCGTCGCCACGGCGGCGGTTGGCCTCTTCATAGGTCTTGCGGAACTGCTTTTCGGAGATATCGCCGTAATAGCCCTTCAGCTTCTGCTTGGCACGAAGCTGCAGACCGAAGTCGCTCATCTTGCCCTTGCGGCGCTGGCCGTGCTGGCCGGGACCGTATTCGCGCTTGTTCACCGGGGACTTCGGACGGCCCCAGATGTTTTCGCCCATACGGCGGTCGATCTTGTATTTCGCGGATTCGCGCTTGCTCATCGCATTTCCTTCTCAAGGTTTCGGACCAGAGCTTGCGCCCCGGCTCAAGGAAACGCGCCCTCCTCTGGCCCCTTTCGGGGCCTGACAGGACCATTCACGCACGCTTTGCGGAAGGGTCCACGGGACACGTCGGTTTGGTTGACCGTCTGAACTCTCGTCTTTTCGCCCGGTCATGCGAAAAACCGAAAACCGCGCATCTCTGCGCGGTGTTGGCGGCTAACTATTCCACGGGTTACGCGATGTCAACCGCCGCGATTGCTCGCGCCCTTGGAACCGTCTGCCGGCAGCACCTTGGGCAGGTCAGACGTGCTGACGCCGGGCAGACCACTGGCAGCCTGCCGCTCCGCCTTTTGAGGCACAGCCCGCGGCTTCGCGGCTCCGATATCGGCAGCCGCCCTGTTATCCCTGGCCTCGCCCTTGCGGACAAAGCCGGAATACACAAAGCCGCGCTTGCCGTCATAGACGATTTCGCACCACGACTTGCAGGCGATGATCTGAACCGGCTTGCGGGCCGGCACGGTGCCGATGATTCTGGCCTTCTTGTCGGGTCCGCTGCGAAGATTGGAATCCGTATTGAGGGTGGCTGCGCTGCTGGCCTTGGGCGGATCGGCCTTTTCTTTGGCGGGCGTACGGGCTGCGATAGCGGCAGTCGCCTGCGGGTCCTTGGTATCGGCCTCGTCGCCCGCGTGATCGATCGAAGCCTGCTTCAGCGCGCGTGCCGCGCCGTTATCTTGCAAAGCGCGCGGCTCGACCATAGCCTGCGCCTGACCTGCCGGCTGAACCCGGACGTCGTCGATCGGCTGGGCAGGCGTCTCGCCCTGCGCCCAGCGCGGATCGTTTGAGGCAAGCTCGTCGACGCCTTCTGCCGACGCACCATTTGCAGCCTGACCTTCATGCAGCGGCAGCAAATTCCCGTGTGGGGTAGCCGACGCAACCGCGACGACTTCGGCCTGCGGGCCGGAAGCGGCAGTATCTGTATCTGCTTGCGCAGCGCCCGGGCTGGGTTGGGCTGCGTTTGCCGTGGTGACGATGGATGCGCGAACGGCCTGCTCGGGCGCTTCGGTCTGGCTTTCGCCGCCGGCAAGCAGCGACATTGCGAAGATGGTGGCCCCTACGGAGAGGACAACGACGGTTGCGAAGCCGGTCGCAAGCGCCGCGTATCCGCCGCGCGACGAAGCGATGCGCTCAAGGCGACCTATATCACGGCCGGAGTAGGCGGCGGTCGAACGTAACGCCCCCTGCGAACCGGCCCAATAGTCCTTCTTCACATCCAGGCTCCACTAGCGGCCTGCTGGCCATCCCTGCGGCGCTTCTTCAAAAGTGCGCCGTCTTTGGTATTTTCAGCGGCTTTTTGCCGTCTGGCGTGGGCAAATCACCCAGCACCCCCTCTCATTGAAGATAAATGTGGCGCAGATTGGACCGCCGGGGAAGCAAAAAACAACTGGCCTTACCAGCCTGTGGATTTCGGGCGGAAACGGCTGCAATGGCGCATGGAAGGCCGCCTGCTATAATCAATCGTCCGCTTTCTTCTCCGGCAAGCCCTTGCGTCGCGTTTCAGCCAGCTCTTCCAGTTGCTTCTCCGTCATCGAATCGAACATCTCCTTCGATGCGCCACGCAACTCGCGCTTTGGCGTTTCACCGCGCTTGGCCGACAGGGCGGCTCCTGCTGCCTTCTGCTGTGCTTTCGATACTGCGGGCATGATGGCTCACCTTTTTTTCAGGAACACCATGGTCAATGCCTCTACGGCCGGTCAGTTCCCGGCGGCGGTCAGACCGAAGCCCTGCATCAGGCGGCGGGTCGCGTCGTCAGAGCGGCCCGACGTGAACCAGGCGATGTCGTCGCCCTGCGGCTGCGGATGTGTCCGGTTGGCAGGCGGGAGAAGCGAAAGCGCGCGCCGTGCGATGGCCTCGCCCGAATCGATCCAGTCGACCGGCCATGGCGCGGTCTTGCGCATACGGTTGACCAGAAAGGGATAATGCGTGCAGGCAAGCACCACGATGTCGGTTCGTCTTCCGTCCTGCTCGATGAAGCATGGCGCGATCTCGGCGCGCACCGCTTCCTCATCGACGAAACCATCGCGCATATAGGTCTCGGCCAGCCGCGCCAGTTGCGTCGATCCGACGAGGCGCACATGGCACTTCTGCGCCCAGGTCGAGATCAGGTCGCGCGTATATTGCCGCTTCACGGTTCCGGGCGTTGCCAGCACCGAGACAAGGCCGGACCGCGTGCGCTCAGCCGCCGGCTTGATCGCCGGAACCGTGCCGACAAAGGGCGTGCCGGGATAGGCCGCACGAAGATTTCCGAGCGACAGGGTCGAGGCCGTGTTGCACGGGATGACCGCAATCTCCGGGTCGAACCTTTCGAGCAGTTCGCCGAAAAGGCGCACGATACGCTCGTTCAGCGCCCCTTCCTCCCAGTCGCCATAGGGAAAGCCCGCATCGTCGGCGACATAGACAAAGCGCCGGTCGGGCATGAGCACGCGCGCCTCGCGCAAGACGGTCAGCCCCCCGACGCCACTGTCGAACATCAGGATGGGGCGTTCACTCATCGTCTTGACCAGCCTCGTCCGGCGACATGTCGGCCTGGCGCTTTCGCTCGGGATAGCCCGCGCCGCGCGGCTCCTTGGGCGAGAAATAGTCGAGCGAAGAGAGAATGCCGCGCAGAACCCTGACCTCCGGCTCGGTGAACCCCGGCCGCGTAAACACGGCGCGCATGTTGTCGAGCATCTTCGGCTTCTTCGTGGCAGGCCGGAAATAGCCGCGCGCCGACAGCGCCTGGTCGAGATGATCGAGGAAGCCGTGAATGTGGCGCTTGTCGGCAGGCGTCAGGTCGGGGCCGGAAAAATTCGTGTCGGTCTCGTTCTCAAGCCCCGCCTTCATCCACTCATAGGACATCAGCAGCACGGCCTGCGCGATGTTGAGCGAGGAGAATTCCGGATTGACCGGAAAGGTGATGATCTCGTCGGCCAGCGCGATTTCCTCATTGTTGAGGCCAAACCGCTCGCGCCCGAACATCAGCCCTGTCCGCATGCCGGAAGCCGCGCGCGTTCGCAGCGCCCTGCCCGCCTCGACGGGGCCGACCACCGGCTTGAAATTATCGCGCGGGCGCGCGGTCGTCGCGCCGACATACTGAAGATCCGCGATTGCCTCCTGCAACGTCTCGAACACCACCACGCCGTCGATCACATGATCGGCGCGCGAGGCGGCGGCTCGCGCCTTTTCGTTCGGCCAGCCGTCGCGCGGCGCAACCAGACGAAGCTCGGCCAGCCCGAAGTTCGCCATGGCGCGCGCCACCATTCCGATATTCTCGCCAAGCTGCGGCTCGACAAGAATGATGGCTGGGGACGGCGGGGCGGTTTTCGCGGACGGCATCGTATTCGACTTTGCGCATGTTCTACTGTTGCAGTCCCTGCCATAGTCGCCGGGGAAAATGAAGGCGCGGTGAAGTGATGACGACCGACATTCGCGATCATGTGCGGCTGGCGCTTGAAGGCGACCCCAACATTTCCGAAATCCGCATGTTTGGCGGCCTGTGCTTCATGCTGAGCGGCAATATGCTGGTCTGCACCATGAAAGACGGGGCGATGCTGGCGCGCGTCGGCGGCGCGCAGATGCAATCCGCGCTTGAGGTTGAAGGCGTGGCGCGCATGGTCATGGGCGGGCGCGAGATGAAGGATTTCGTCGTCATCGCTGCCGATCGCCTCGATGAACAATCGGTGCGCCAATGGATTGCTCTGGCGACGAATTATGTCGGCCCCATGCCGCCCAAGGAGCCAAAGGCCAAAACCCGGTCGAAATCAGCCGGAGCGTGAGGCCAGCCAGCGCCTCATGCTGCCGGCCACCACCGCCGGCTTCTCATGCAGAATCCAGTGCGTCGCGCCTTCAATGTGCTCGACCGTCAGGTCGGCCGCGAAGTCGCCAAGACCCTCTATGCAGCTTGGCCGAAGCGCCGTATCCGCCTCGCCCCAGAGCAGGAGATGCGGGCAGCGCACCTGAAATGCCGCAGGATCGGCGTTTAGAATTGTCGAACGCGGTGCGGGTGCGCCCGGTTCAGGCACGATGACCGGCGAGGCGCGATACCAGTTCAGCATCGCGGTCATCGCACCCGGCTGGCTCCACGCCTCGCGGTAGCCGTCACGCACCTCGTCAATCAGCCAGGGCGCGGGCGAAAAGCCCTCGATCATGCGGAAGGCGCGGCGACTGCCATCTTCGACCAGCCGCTGATCCGTCGCGGGATCGCGCAGCTTGTTGATATATTGCGACGCGGCGCGCTGCGCCGGATCGTCAAAGATCGCCCGCTGGAAGCAGACCGGATGGACACCGTTTGCGATGATGAGATGCGACACCCGCTCGGGAAACAGCATGGCAACCGCATAGGCCACAGACGCTCCCCAATCGTGGCCGGCAAGCGCGATCTTTTGCCGAGGGGCAAAATGCTCGGCCAGCGCAACGATGTCGGAGGCAAGCGCCCTGCCCTTGTATGCATCGACGCCCTGCGGCTTGGTCGAGAGATTGTAGCCGCGCTGGTCCGGCACGATGACGAAAAAATCGCGCGCCAGATCGGTCATCACATCGCGCCATGCCGCCCAATATTCGGGAAAGCCATGCAGGCAGATGATCGGCCTCGCGGCAGGATCGCCAGCGAGTGCCACGTTCAGTTCGGCCGCGCCGAGGCTGACCTTCTCAAACCGCAACATCTTGCCTCCTTGCGCACGCGCGCGTCACAGCATAATTGTCGGCCAGGGTCTGTCGGCATTCAAGTCGGGTCGGGCCGTATTGTCGGACATTCTCCCACAAGCGGCTCTCCACTGCATGGCGACGGCTCCAAGGCCGCGATTGCGGCAAGACGTTCTCGGGGCGGGGCGCAATTCCCCACCGGCGGTAAGGGCGGCCAAGGCTGCCCAAGCCCGCGAGCGCCGAAATCTCGGTTTCGGGTCAGCAGATTCGGTTAAATTCCGAAGCCGACGGTCATAGTCCGGATGAAAGAGAGCAGAACAAGGGACAGACAGGCGGCACATGTGGTCGTTTGCCCAGCACCTGTTTCCTCGCGCCCTCTCGAAACTGGAAGGGCGCTCCATTGAGCCAGACTGAACTGTCGAGACGACTCCACCGGCCCGTCGGCGCGGCATTGCTGATGACGGCTGCAGCATTGGCATTTGCCGGCCTCAATGTCGCGGTGCAGTGGGCAACGATGGTCGCGGGCGCGCCGCCGACTGCCGCCGCCTTCTGGCAATATGCGATTGCGCTGGGCCTGTGCATTCCCTTGATGACACGGCAGGCGGGTTTCGCCCGAACCCGGTATCCCGGACTTCACATCCTGCGCGCCATCTGCGCTGCCGCAGGCGTCCAGGTCTGGGTCGCGGGGCTTGCGACGGTGCCGATCTGGCAGGCGGTCGCGCTTTCGATGACCTCGCCCTTCTTTGTCATCGCGGGGGCCGTGCTGTTCCTGCGCGAAAGTGCCAGCACCGCGCGCCTTCTCGCGGCGATTGCCGGGTTCGCAGGCGCGATGATCATCCTCGCCCCATGGTCGTCGACCTTCTCGCTTCACGCGCTTCTGCCCATCGCAGCGGCCGCACTCTGGGCTGGCGCGTCGATCATCACCAAGAAGCTGACCGCGCATGAGCCGGCCTCAGGCATCGCGGTCTACATGCTGCTTCTGCTGCTTCCGTTCAACGCGGTGGTGTGGGCCGGAGACGGCTTTGCCATGCCGCCCACTGCGGCATGGACGGCACTCATCATCGCGGGCGCTGCGACCGCACTTGGACAATATCTTCTGACCGCCGCCTATTCGCGCGCCGACGCCACCTATCTCCAGCCATTCGACGATCTGAAGCTGCCGCTCAACATGCTGCTCGGCTGGGCCGTGTTCCACCAGACGCCCGACCTCAGCTTCTGGCCGGGGGCCGCGCTCATCGTCGCCGCATCGCTCAGCCTGATGCGCCGCGAGCGTTAGGGATGGCACTCATCCAAACTGCTGCTTTGCCTTCCCGTCCCCCGATGTTATAGGGCCGCAGTCCATTTCCAAAACCAGTCGGCGCGGTTTTGCGCCATCATCCGCGAGGCAAGCATTCATGTCGAAAATCAAGGTGGCCAATCCCGTCGTAGAACTCGACGGCGACGAGATGACCCGCATCATCTGGCAGTTCATCAAGGACAAGCTGATCCACCCCTATCTCGACATCGACCTGCATTATTACGATCTCGGCATCGAATATCGCGACCAGACCAATGACCAGGTGACGGTCGACGCAGCCAACGCAATTGCCAAATACGGCGTCGGCGTGAAGTGCGCCACCATCACCCCGGACGAGCAGCGCGTCGAAGAATTCAAGCTCAAGAAGATGTGGAAGAGCCCGAACGGCACGATCCGCAACATTCTGGGCGGCGTCATTTTCCGCGAGCCGATCATCATGAAGAACGTGCCGCGTCTCGTTCCGGGCTGGACCAAGCCGATAGTCGTCGGCCGCCACGCTTTCGGCGACCAGTACAAGGCGACCGATTTCAAGTTCCCCGGCAAGGGCAAGCTGTCGATCAAGTTTGTCGGCGAAGACGGCAATGTCATCGAGCATGAAGTGTTCGATGCACCGGGTTCGGGCGTCGCCATGGGCATGTACAACCTCGACGAATCGATCACCGATTTCGCCCGCGCTTCGTTCAACTACGGCCTGCAGCGCAATTTCCCGGTCTATCTGTCGACCAAGAACACGATCCTCAAGGCCTATGACGGCCGCTTCAAGGACATCTTCCAGGACGTCTTCGACCGCGAATTCGCTCCGCAATACAAAGAAAAGAAGCTCATCTACGAACACCGCCTGATCGACGACATGGTAGCGTCCTCGCTCAAGTGGGAAGGCGGCTATATCTGGGCCTGCAAGAACTATGACGGCGACGTGCAGTCGGACACCGTCGCACAGGGCTTCGGTTCGCTCGGCCTGATGACGTCCGTCCTGCTGACGCCGGACGGCAAGACCGTCGAAGCGGAAGCCGCCCACGGCACCGTGACCCGCCACTATCGCCAGCACCAGAAGGGTGAGCAGACCTCGACCAACTCGATCGCGTCGATCTTCGCATGGACGCGCGGCCTGTCGCACCGTGCCAAGCTCGACGACAACGCACAGCTCGCCAAGTTCGCCGACACGCTGGAAAAGGTCTGCATCTCCACCGTCGAGAGCGGCTACATGACCAAGGATCTGGCGCTGCTGATCGGTCCCGACCAGCCTTGGCTCTCCACTTCGGGCTTCCTCGACAAGATCGACGAGAACCTGCAGAAGGCCATGGGCTGATCTGCGAGGCCGGCATTCCGAACGTCTTCGGTGCCGGCCATACCCTTCGCTCCAGACAGGCGGGCGACGCCGCGATCAATCCGCGTCGCCCGGCTTTCTCGCCGCTGGATGTTTCGAGACACTCCATCCACCGGCCTGCCGTTCAGCAAGAATCCGATCGGCCAACCGCGCCGCCGCGTGATATAGCGGAAGCCCGCTCACATACGGGCGCATCGTCTTTTTCGCCTGTTGCTTCTACGATCTGGCGTTGCAATCAGGCGGTTCGCCTTGACGCTGGCGCGCATCAAAACAAGTTGGAGCCTTTCACGCTCAGGTGGAATCGTTCTGCCGAAGGGAAATCGGGACAAGGTCGAGGGGGTTGGCGAAGGGCGGGCTGGTGGCCCGGACAAGTCCAAACCCCGATGGATTTGGCCCGATTTCGCCCGGCCCCAGCCGGTCGACCCGCGCCTTTGGCACGGAGAGTACGACCGGCCAATCCTGATTGGTTGGTTTTGCCGGAGGCAAACCAACTGGGTTTCCCGCTGGCGAGCGTCCGCTTCGTCAGTTGGACTTGGCCGGGCCACCAGCCCGTCCTTCACCACCTTCCTGGCGGCCCATCTCGCCATCGGAGAAACAGAACCGTTTCCATCTGAGCGTGAAAGGCTCTAATGAACCCCACTTCGCATTTCTTGACCACACGTTCAAAAAGTGGTTCACCCGAATGCGGCGCGCCGATACCGGTTTTCGGCGAAGTAACAAGTGGAATGCAATGGACGCGACTGTTAGCGAACGCGGCGCAAAGGGCCCGTCAACTGCACGAGCAAGACTGAACCGCGTCGACAAATTCGGCGCAAGGCGCACCGAACTTGCAATGGCGGCGCTCGCTACGCTGTCCGAACTCGGCTATGCGCGCACAAGCCTGCGCGAAATCGCACAAAAGTGCGACTTCACCCATGGCGTCTTCCATTACTATTTCACCGACAAGGTCGACCTGATCCTTTGCGCGGTCCGCAACTACAAGACCGATTGCTCGAAGCGCTATGACGCAATCATCGCGTCGTCGACCACGGCTGAGGAACTGGTCGACGGCTTCCTGGCCAAGCTGGGCGATACGCTGCGCGACGAGGCGCACATGCATCGCCTGTGGTACGACCTGCGCTCACAGGCGATGTTTGAGGATGCGTTCCGCACCGACGTTCTCGAAATCGACCAGTTGCTCGAAGACATGATCAACCGCGTCTCGACGCGCCTTTCGGAACTGTCCGGCCATCGGCCCGCGATTTCGCGCCGCTCGCTCTATGCCGTCTTCGACGGCCTGTTCCAGAAGCACCTTCTGGAACATCTTGAGGGCGACCTGACGGCGGTCGAGCGGCTGCGCACCGAAATCCGGGCGCTGCTGCCGTCGATCATGTAGCTCCGGCATCGGGCATGTCTGTGATGCCCGCGCCCGGCCTTCGTCGCGGCTAATCAGTCGAGCGTAATCTCGGCCCGCATGAAGGTCACGGCAGAGCCGCCGACATAGACACGCTCGCCGGCCATTTCGCACAAAAGCTCGCCACCCCGCGCCGAACATTGAAAAGCACTGAGCCGCGTCCTGCCGAGCACACCCGCCCAATATGGCGTCAGGGTCGCGTGAGTCGATCCCGTGACCGGGTCTTCGGCAATGCCGGCTCCCGGCGCGAAATAGCGGGAGACGAAGTCATGCCTGTCACCCCGCGCGGTGACAACCAAGCCACGACGTCCCCATCTGGTCAATTCCGGCAATCTGGGACGAAACGCGCGCACGGCCGCCTCGTCTGCGAGCACGACGAAGATATTCTCGAAATTGCGGAAGCTCGTCTCGAACTCGCAGCCGACGTCTTCACGCAGGTTGATCGCGCCGTCATCGACAGGCTCGGGCGCGAAGCAGGGAAAATCCATGCGGTATGAGCCGCCGTCGGCGACCACTGTGATGTTCCCGACACGCGTGGCGAAACGAAGTTCACCCGAATGGCCAAGTTCGGAGACAAGCACATGCGATGTGGCGAGCGTCGCGTGGCCGCAGAAATCGACCTCCATCAGAGGCGTGAACCAGCGCAGATCCCAACCCGAACCGTTAGGTCGGGCAAACGCCGTTTCAGCGAGATTGTTCTCCGCCGCAATCAACTGCATCGTCGCATCAGGAAGCCAATCCTGGAGAACGAGCACGGCGGCCGGATTGCCGCCGAACACGCGTGTCGTGAACGCATCCACCTGAAACATCTGCAAACGCATTGGCGCACCCATGATCGTCCATGAAGCGCACCCTGGCCGAGCGGCCTCAGCCGAGGTGCTTCATGAGTCAGCTTTCATCCGGCTCGTATTCCCGCACCGACATTCGGTCCGGGCGACACATCTCAGCCGGCAGCAAGCACCGTCTTTACCGCCGCGATTGCATCAGCCGCCTTTGTCGCGTCGGGGCCGCCTGCCTGAGCCATGTCGGGCCGGCCGCCGCCGCCCTGCCCGCCAAGCGCCGCGGATGCGACGCGCACGAGATCGACGGCGCTGAAGCGCGTCGTCAGGTCGTCCGTCACGGCAACCACGACTGACGCCTTGCCATCCGCCTCGCCGACGAACACGACAACGCCGGATCCGAGCGACTTCTTGCCCTCATCGGCGAGCGATTTCAGGTCCTTCGGCGCAACGCCGGAGACCGATTTTCCGAGGAAACCGACACCGGCAACCTGTTCGGCGGCGCCGCCCTCGCCCGCAGGTGCGCCGCCGCCCATGGCGAGTTTCTTGCGCGCATCGGTCAGCTCGCGTTCCAGCTTGCGGCGCTCCTCGATCAGGCTTTCGACACGACCGAGCACTTCACCCGGCCCGACCTTGAGCGCAGCCGCCACCGTCTTCAGCCTGCGATCCTGCTCGTCGAGATGCCGGCGCGCGGCCTCGCCCGTCAAAGCTTCCAGACGGCGCACACCGGCTGCGACCGGGCTGTCCGAAACAATGCGCACCAGTCCGATGTCGCCGGTCGCGCGCACATGCGTGCCGCCGCACAGTTCTATCGAATACGGACGATTGGCCTTGTCACCATGGATCGCCGTGCCCATCGAGACCACGCGAACCTCGTCGCCATATTTCTCGCCGAACAGCGCCATCGCGCCTTCCGCCCGCGCGTCGTCCACGCTCATCAAACGCGTCGACACCGCGCCGTTCTGGACGATGATCTCGTTGGCGATCTGCTCGACGCGCTCCATTTCCTCAGCCGACATCGACTTGTTGTGCGAAATGTCGAAGCGCAGGCGTTCGGGAGAAACGAGCGAGCCCTTCTGCGCGACATGGGTGCCGAGAACCTCGCGCAGCGCCTCATGCAGGAGATGTGTCGCGGAGTGGTTGGCGCGGATGGCCGAGCGGCGCTGATGCGCGACCTTCAACTCGACCGCCGTTCCGACCTTGACCGCGCCATTCGTCACCTTGCCGATATGGACGAAGAGGCCGTCTGCCTTCTTCTGCGTATCGGAGATCGCGATCGAAAAGCCTTCGCCCGAGATCGTGCCCGCGTCACCGACCTGGCCGCCGGATTCGCCATAGAAAGGCGTCTGGTTGACCACAACGAAAACGTCATCACCTTCCGACGCGCCGTCGACCTCCTTGCCGTCGCGAACGAGACCGACGACCACGCCTTCAGCCGTCTCGGTGTCGTAACCGAGAAATTCGGTCGCACCCAAGCGCTCGCGCAGGCCGAACCATATTGTCTCGGTGCCGGTCTCGCCCGAGCCCGCCCAATGCTTGCGCGCCTCGGCCTTCTGGCGTTCCATTGCATCCTGGAAGCCATCCAGATTGACGGAAATATCGCGCTGGCGCAGAGCGTCCTGCGTCAGATCGAGCGGGAAACCATAGGTGTCATAGAGCTTGAACGCCGTCTCGCCGTCGAGCATATCGCCGGCCGACATCGAGGACGTCGCGTCTTCAAGGAGGGTGATGCCCCGCGCCAGCGTCTTGCGGAAACGGCCCTCCTCAAGCTTCAGCGTTTCCGTGATCAGCGCCTCGCCGCGCACGAGCTCCGGATAAGCCTGTGCCATCTCGCGCAGCAGCGCGGGAACGAGCTTCCACATCAGCGAATCCGTCGCACCGAGAAGCTGACCGTGGCGCATCGCGCGGCGCATGATGCGGCGCAGAACGTAGCCTCGGCCCTCATTCGACGGAAGCACGCCGTCGGCAATCAGGAAGCATGACGAACGAAGGTGATCGGCGATGACGTTGAAGGAGGCACGCGTCTCCTTCGTGTCGCCCGGCGCACGCCCGATCGCGGACGCGGTCGCGTCGATCAGGTGGCGGAACAGGTCCGTCTCGAACACGCTCTCGACGCCTTGCAGGATCGAAGCCATGCGCTCCAGTCCCATGCCGGTGTCGATGGACGGATTTGGCAGATCGATCCGCTCGCCCTTCGACACCTGCTCATACTGCATGAAGACGAGGTTCCAGAACTCCAGGAACCGATCGCCGTCTTCCTCCGGGCTGCCGGGCGGGCCGCCCCAGATATGCTCGCCCCTGTCGATGAAGATTTCCGAGCATGGGCCGCACGGACCAGTGTCACCCATCGACCAGAAATTGTCCGACGTCGGGATGCGGATGATGCGGTCATCTGAAAAGCCCGCGATCTTCTTCCAGAGATCGGCAGCCTGATCGTCGGTGTGATAGACCGTCACCAGAAGCTTGTCCTTCGGCAGGCCGAATTCCCTGGTGATCAATCCCCACGCCAGTTCGATCGCGCGCTCTTTGAAATAGTCGCCGAACGAAAAATTGCCGAGCATCTCGAAGAAGGTGAGATGGCGCGCGGTGTAGCCGACATTGTCGAGATCGTTGTGCTTGCCGCCGGCGCGCACACTCTTCTGCGCGGTCGTGGCGCGTGAATAGGGCCGCTTCTCGATGCCGGTAAAGACATTCTTGAACTGCACCATGCCCGAATTGGCGAACATGAGCGTCGGATCGTTGCGCGGCACGAGCGGGCTTGAGGCCACGACCTCATGCTCGTTCTTCCTGAAATAGTCGAGAAAGGTCGACCGTATCTCGTTGACGCCACTCATGCTCAAGCCTCTGCGGAAACCGCCCGACGGGACGGATGGGAACCCGGCCTTTTATCGTCGAGATTAGAACCTGTCCAGAAATGCAACGAGCCGCAGATCTCCCTGCGGCTCAAGCTCATTCGAGACAGGCGGCATACGCTGTTCCGCGCGCACCCCAAGGACTTCGACAGTTCACGCCTCGGCAGCGTCGTCCTGCTCACCCGGACCGCCGTTTTCAAGGAATTTTTCAGCGATCAGGCCCGCGCTCTGGCGAAGCGTCAGTTCGATCTCGGCCGCGACTTCGGGATTGCTGCGCAGGAATTCCTTCGCATTCTCGCGGCCCTGCCCCAGACGCTGGGAATTATAGGAGAACCATGCGCCCGATTTCTCGACGACACCGGCCTTGACGCCAAGATCGATCAACTCGCCCGTCTTGGAGACGCCCTCGCCATACATGATGTCGAATTCGACCTGCTTGAAAGGCGGAGCCAGCTTGTTCTTCACGACCTTGACGCGGGTCTGGTTGCCGGTCACCTCGTCACGATCCTTGACCGAACCGATGCGGCGGATGTCGAGGCGCACGGAAGCATAGAATTTCAGTGCATTGCCGCCTGTCGTGGTTTCGGGCGAACCATACATGACGCCGATCTTCATGCGTATCTGGTTGATGAAGATAACCATCGTGTTGGAGCGCGAGATCGAGCCAGTCAGCTTGCGCAGCGCCTGGCTCATCAGGCGAGCCTGAAGACCCGGCAGGGATTCGCCCATTTCGCCTTCGATTTCGGCGCGCGGCGTCAGCGCCGCCACAGAGTCGATCACCAGCACATCGATCGCGCCGGAACGCACCAGCGTGTCGCAGATTTCGAGCGCCTGCTCGCCGGTGTCGGGCTGCGAGATCAGGAGATCTTCGAGATTGACGCCGAGCTTGCGCGCATAGACCGGGTCGAGCGCATGTTCGGCGTCGACAAAGGCGCAAATGCCGCCCTTCTTCTGAGCTTCGGCGACGGTGTGCAGCGCAAGCGTGGTCTTGCCGGAGCTTTCAGGACCGTAGATTTCGATGATGCGCCCGCGCGGGAGACCGCCAACGCCGAGCGCGATGTCCAGGCTGAGCGACCCGGTCGAAACCGTTCCGATCTCGACGACCTGCTCATTGGCGCCGAGGCGCATGATCGAACCCTTGCCGAAGGCCCGTTCGATCTGTGACAGCGCGGCGTCAAGCGCCTTGGTCTTGTCCACTGACTTTGCTTCCTCAACTAGCCGCAACGTGTTTTGAGCCATGATACATCACCCCTGAGTCGTCAATGAAGGCCGAACGCCGATAGGGGTTTTGTATCTGTTTTGTTCTCTTTTGGCAATAGACACCAACCTGTTGAATATAAAGAATATTCTGAAACAGGTTCTATTTCCGTTCTGTAAATCAGTCAAATTTCGGAACGATTTCGGGTATGCTAGAGATCGACAGTCCGAGATATTCGCCCGCAGCCCAATAGACGACGAACAGAAGAAGCGTGATGAGCGTGGTTCGAACGACCGCGCGCAGCATGTGGGGACCTGTCGGCGCGCTTGGAACGGTGCCGAGCGTCACGTCTCCCGCGTCGTCCTGCGTGCGCAGGCTGAACGGCAGGGTGGCGAAGAGCACGACCCACCAGCTGATGAAGAAGACGGCTCCCCAGGTGATCCAGCTCATACCTGTTCAAGCTCCACAAGCGTGCCGAAAAAATCTTTCGGGTGAAGGAAGAGCACGGGCTTGCCATGCGCGCCGATCTTCGGCTCGCCATCGCCCAGGACACGCGCGCCGGCGGCTTTCAGATGATCGCGGGCAGCGATGATGTCGTCCACCTCGTAGCAGACATGATGCATTCCGCCCGACGGGTTCTTTTCCAGAAAGCTTGCGACGGTGGACTTTTCGCCCAGCGGCTCAAGCAGTTCGATCTTGGTGTTGGGCAGCTCGATGAAGACAACCGTGACGCCATGTTCGGGCAGCGCCTGCGGCTCGGTCACCTTCGCACCGAGCTTGCCGCGATAGGCTTCGGCGGCTTCGGCCAGATTTGGCACAACCAGCGCGACATGGTTCAGACGTCCGAGCATGAACGGCTCCTTCAATAGGTCACAAACACGGTGACGACAGGCTTCTTGCCCCAGGCCTTGTCCGCCGTATTGCGCACGGCCCGGCGAACGGCCTCTGCGATCAGATCGAGATCCTTGCGCCGCGCGCGCGGAATGCTCTCGATCGCGCTGGTCGCGGCCTCCAGCAGGACTTCCTCGAAATCCTTGCCGAATGCGTCCGCCTGCGGCAGGCCGATTGCGACAAGGTCCGGGTCGCCGGCAAGCTCGTAGCGCTCTTCGAGAACGACATTGACCGCCACATGGCCGGCAAAAGACAGCTTGCGGCGTTCCTTGACGCCGATGCCTTCCTCGCTGCCCTGCAACTTTCCGTCCTTGAAAGTGCGGCCGAAAGGAACCTCGCCGACGATTTCGGCGCGACCTGGCGCAAGGCGCGCAATGTCGCCGTTTCGCACCTGCATGACCTGCTCGATGCCCGAATTTGCGCCAAGCGCCCCCTGCGCCACCAGATGCATGGCCTCGCCATGGACCGGAACGAGGATCTGCGGACGCGTCCATTCATACATCTTGCGCAGTTCGTTGCGGCGCGGATGGCCCGACACATGGACGAGCGCGTCGCCGTCCTCGATGATCTTCACGCCCATGTCGACCAGCCGGTTCTTGATCTCGAGGATCGGCTTCTCGTTTCCGGGAATGGTGCGCGAGGAAAAAATCACGGTGTCGCCGCCCGTCAGCGAGACGTTGCGCATCTCGTCACGCGACAGCTTGGCCAGCGCCGCACGATCCTCGCCCTGCGAGCCGGTGCAGATGATGACGAGTTTCTCGCGCGGGATGCCGGCAAATTCGTCCTCTCCGACAAATCCGGGCAGGCCCTCCATATAGCCGACATCGGTCGCCACATCGATGACGCGGCGCATGGAGCGGCCGAGGATCATCACATGACGGCCTGCGTCACGCGACGCCTCGATGATCGAGCGGATACGGCCGACATTGGAGGAGAACGACGTCACGGCCACAAGGCCTGGCGCCTTTTCGATCTCGGCCCCGATGCCCTGCCCCACCGCCTTTTCAGACGGCGATTCGCCCTCGCGCATCGCATTGGTCGAATCGCAGACGAGCGCCAGCACGCCTGCATCGCCGAGCGCGCGCAGCCGCGCCTCGTCGGTCTTGGGGCCGATCTCCGGATCGGGATCGATCTTCCAGTCGCCGGTGTGGATGACCGTGCCGGCCGGCGTGGTGATGGCGAGTGCGGCTGGCTCGGGGATCGAGTGGGCGACGGCGATAGCCTCGATCGTGAAGGGACCGACCTCGAAACGCTCGCCTGCCTTGTAGATCGTGACGGGTATCTTCACGTCGACCCGATCATCCGTGCGCTTGGCTTCCAGCATTCCCGCCGCAAAGGGCGACATCCAGACCGGCGCCTTCAAACGCGGCCAAAGATCGAGCAGCGCGCCATAGTGATCTTCATGCGCGTGCGTGATGACGATTCCTCTGAGGCGATCGAGCTGGCTTTCGATGAAGGAGATATCGGGCATGACCAGATCGACGCCCGGCAGGTCGAGACCGGGGAACGTCACGCCGACATCGACAATCATCCATTCGCGCGCTTTCGCCGGCCCGAAACCGTAGAGCGCAAAATTCATTCCGATCTCGCCGACGCCGCCCAGCGGGACAAAAACCAGTTCGGCAGTCGAATCGATAGCCATGAGCTTTCCTTCAGTTCGTCGGCGCGGATGCGACCGCACCGAAATGCACGTCGCCGGCCGCGATGGTCGTCGTCGCCCCGTCTGCGGTGCGAATGACAAAACGGCAATCTTCGTCGATTGTTTCAAACCTGCCGCGCACGACCTCGCCATGCAGCGTCACGGCAACCTCGCTGCCGATCCCCGCGGCGCGAGCGAGCCAAGCGCGGCGGATATCGGCGAGCCCCCGGCCATTGTCCCAAAGCCGCTCAGTGCGCGCCCAGGCATCGGACAGCGCCTCGAACAATGCCTCGGCGTCGGCCGCCGAACCGAGCTTCGCCAGCGACGTGGCGGGGTAAGGCAGGTCGTCGGGATAGGCCACGACATTGACGCCGATGCCGATCGCGACCGCAAAGCGGCCATCCACCAGTTGCAGCGATTCGAGCAGGATGCCTGAGAGCTTCGCGCCTTCGGCCAGCACGTCGTTCGGCCATTTCAGCTCATAGCGGCGCACGTCCGACATCGGTCCGCCGCCGCCGCCATCGGGCGCAATCGCCACGCTGCTACCTGGTGCAACCTTGTCGAGCGCCTCACCGAGCGCAAGACCGGCGACGAAGCCGAGCGTGGCGGCATGACGCGCATCGCGCGGCAGGATTTTCAGAAGCGTGGCTGCGAGATTGCCTTCCGGCGTCGCCCAGACGCGGCCACGCCGACCGCGCCCGCTCTCCTGCCTCTTCGAGACGATCCAGAGCTGGCCGGGATCGCCGTCGCGCCCATGTTCGAGCGCCAGAGCGTTTGTCGAACCTACGGAAGCGTGGGCCTCAAGGCGGAAGCCCGCGCGTTGTGCCGCCGGTGAGAGACGAAAATTCATCCGCCCGCAAAGAAGGTCGCGGCCGCTGCCTGCGCGGCCTGTTCGACCGGACCGCCGAAGACGATGTAGAGCAGGACGAAGGCCGAGGACGCGCCGAGCACGACACGCAGTTCGGTGGAGGCAGGCACGAAGCCGCCCGCCGGTTCGTCGAACCACATGATCTTGATGATGCGCAGATAGTAATAGGCGCCGACGACCGAGCACAGAACGCCGATGATGGCGAGAGCCAGGAGATTTGCCTCCATCGCGGCGAGGAACACATACCACTTGGCCCAGAAGCCCGCGAGCGGCGGAATGCCCGCCAGCGAGAACATCAGGATGGTCATGATGACGGCGAGCGCCGGATTGGTCTGGGCGAGGCCCGCCAGATCGCTGATCTGTTCGACATTGCCTTCCTTGCGGCGCATAGCGAGGATGAAGGCGAAGGTGCCGAGCGTCATGGCGAGGTAGATCGCCATGTAGAGCGCCACGCCACGCACGCCCATCTCGGTGCCTGCGGCCAGACCGACCAGAGCAAAGCCCATATGGCCGATGGACGAATAGGCCATCAGGCGCTTGATGTTCTTCTGGCCGATTGCCGCGAACGCGCCCAGCGCCATCGAGGCGATCGAGATGAAGACGACGATCTGCTGCCAGTCGGCGGTGATCGGCTTGAACGGATCGACGACGACACGCACCAGAAGCGCCATCGCGGCCATTTTCGGAGCGGCGGCAAAGAAGGCCGTCACCGGGGTCGGAGCGCCTTCATAGACGTCGGGCGTCCACATGTGGAACGGCACGGCGGAAATCTTGAAGGCAAGGCCGGCCATGACGAAGACCAGACCGAAGATCAGGCCGAGCTGCCGTTCGCCCTGCGAAAGCGCCTGCGCGATCTCGGCGAAGCCGGTGTGGCCGGTGTAACCGTAGACGAGGCTGATGCCGTAGAGCAGCATGCCGGACGACAGTGCTCCCAGGACGAAATACTTCAGGCCGGCTTCGGTGGCGCGCGCGCTGTCGCGATTGATCGCGGCGATCACGTAAAGCGCCAGCGACTGCAGTTCGAGGCCCATATAGAGGGTCATCATGTTGTTGGCCGAAACCATCAGCATCATGCCGAGCGTCGACAGGATGATGAGGACGGGGAACTCGAACTTGTCGAACTTGTCCTGCTCGGCAAAGCCGACCGACATCGCCAGCGCCACAATGGCGCCGATCAAGGTCAGCACCTTCATGAAGGTGGCAAACGGATCGGCGACGAACGCGCCTGCAAAGGCCTCCCCCTGCCCGCCGATCAGCACCAGCCAGCCGCCGGCGAAGATCAGCAGCGCAATTGCCAGCCCGTTGACCAGCGTCGAGGCCCGCGCGCTTGAGAACACGCCGATCATCAGCAAGGCCATGGCACCGATCGCGAGGATCAGTTCCGGGGTCACGAGGTTCAGGTTCATGTCAGGCGTCATCGAACGCTAAATCCTTCGTCAATGCGCCGGCGCCACTGGCGCAGCGGGCGCGGCGGCAGCAGCCTGCTGAGCCGACACAGAGATATTGTTGACCAGAGCTTCCACCGACGACGCCGTCGCGTCGAGGATCGGGGCCGGGTAGACACCGTAGAAGATCACCAGAATGACCAGCGGGTAGAGGATCACCTTCTCGCGCAGCGACAGATCGAGCAGGCCCTTGAGGTTTTCCTTGGTCAGCGCGCCGAAGACGACGCGGCGATAGAGCCACAGCGCATAGGCCGCCGACAGGATGACGCCGGTGGTGGCGAAGAACGCGACCCAGGTGTTTGCCTTGAAAGCACCGACCAGCGTCAGGAATTCGCCGACGAAACCGCTCGTGCCCGGCAGACCGACATTGGCCATGGTGAAGACGAGGAACACCACTGCGTATTTCGGCATGTTGTTGACCAGGCCGCCATAGGCGTTGATCTCGCGGGTGTGCATCCGGTCGTAGATGACGCCGACGCACAGGAACAGCGCGCCTGAGACAAGGCCGTGCGACAGCATCTGGAAGATCGCGCCCTGAATGCCTTCCTGGTTCATCGCGAAGATGCCCATGGTGACGTAGCCCATATGGGCGACCGACGAATAGGCGATCAGCTTCTTCATGTCCTCCTGCATCAGCGCGATCAGCGAGGTCACGATGATGGCGATGACCGAGAGCGTGAAGACCATGGGCGCGAAGTCGATCGACGCCAGCGGGAACATCGGCAGCGAGAAGCGCAGGAAGCCGTAGCCGCCCATCTTCAGGAGAATGCCGGCCAGAACCACCGAACCCGCGGTCGGGGCCTCGACGTGCGCGTCGGGCAGCCAGGTGTGGACCGGCCACATCGGCATCTTGACCGCAAAGGAGGCAAAGAATGCCAGCCACAGCCATGTCTGCATATTGGCCGGGAACTCATGCGTCAGCAGCTGGGTGATATCGGTCGTGCCGGCCTGCCAGTACATCGCCATGATGGCGAGCAGCATCAGCACCGAGCCGAGCAGCGTATAGAGGAAGAACTTGAACGAGGCATAGACACGGCGCTTGCCACCCCACACGCCGATGATGATGAACATCGGAATGAGGCCCGCCTCGAAGAAGACGTAGAACAGCACGATGTCGAGCGCACAGAAGACGCCGATCATCAGCGTTTCGAGGATCAGGAAGGCGATCATATATGCCTTCACGCGCTTCTCGATGGCTTCCCACGACGCCAGAATGCAGAACGGCATCAGGAAGGTCGTCAGGATGACGAACAGCATCGAGATGCCGTCGACGCCCATGCGATAGGTGATGCCATCGCCGAGCCATGCGGCCTCTTCCACCATCTGGAAGCCCGGATCGGCATTGTCGAAGCCGGCCCAGATCAGGAGCGACACAACGAAGGTGAACACCGTCGTGAACAGCGCAACCGAGCGGATGTTGCGGCGGCCAGGTCCGTTGTCGTCGCGGATGAAGAAGATCAGCAACGCGCCGACGAGCGGCAGGAACGTGACCGTCGAGAGGATGGGCCAGTCGGTCATGACTTAGACGGAACTCCTGAGCATCATCCACGTCACCAGTGCGGCGACGCCGATGAGCATGGCGAATGCATAATGATAGAGGTAGCCGGTCTGCACCTTGACCACGCGCGCGGTCAGATCCTGAACGCGGGCCGAGATGCCGTCCGGGCCGAAGCCGTCGATCAGCCAGCCATCGCCGCGCTTCCACAGGAAGAAGCCGAGCCGCTTGGCCGGACGGACGAACAGGAAGTCATACAGCTCGTCGAAATACCACTTGTTGAGCAGGAAGGCGTAAAGCCCGCGATGCTGAGCGGCCAGATCCTTCGGGAAGGACGGGCGACGGATGTAGCAATACCACGCGCCGGCAAAGCCGAGGATCATCGCCACGAACGGCGCGAGCTTCACCCACATCGGCACCGAATGGAAATCGTGCAGGATGTGGTTCTCCGGCAGCAGGAACAGCGCGGCCTTCCAGAACGCCTCGTAATGATGGCCGATGAAATATTCGTGGAAGATGACGCCGGCAAACAGCGCGCCGAATGCCAGCACGAAGAGCGGGGTCAGCATGATCATCGGCGATTCGTGGACATGGTGCATGACGTCTGCCGAGGCGCGCGGGCGGCCGTGGAAGGTCATGAAAATCAGGCGCCAGGAATAGAAGCTGGTGAACATTGCGGCGATGACCAGCAGGCCGAAGGCCATCATCGCCATCGAATTATGGCCGACGAACGCACCTTCGATGATGGCGTCCTTGGAGAAGAAGCCGGCCGTGCCGATGATCGTCGACGGAATGCCGACGCCGGTCAGCGCGATCGTGCCGATGACCATCATCCAGTAGGTGATCGGAATGTGCTTCCTCAAGCCGCCCATCCTGCGCATGTCCTGCTCGTCGGACACGGCATGGATGACCGAGCCGGAACCGAGGAACAGCAGCGCCTTGAAGAAGGCATGCGTGAACAGGTGGAAAATCGCGGCCGAATAGAAGCCGAGGCCGAGTGCGACGAACATGTAGCCGAGCTGCGAGCAGGTCGAATAGGCGATGACGCGCTTGATGTCGTTCTGGACGAGGCCGACCGTTGCGGCAAAGAACGCCGTGATCATGCCGACGAAGGTCACGACGGTAAGCGCTGTGTGCGACAGCTCGAACAGCGGCGACATGCGCGCCACCAGAAAGACACCGGCGGTAACCATGGTCGCGGCGTGGATCAGCGCCGAAACAGGCGTCGGGCCTTCCATAGCGTCCGGCAGCCAGGTGTGCAGCGGAACCTGTGCCGACTTGCCCATGGCGCCCATGAACAGGAGCAGGCAGACGACCGTCAAAGCAGAAGCCTTGTCGAGGTGATAGCCGAGGAAGGTCAGCACCGTCTCGCCATGGGCGGCAACAGCGCCGGCGGCCTCGCCATGTCCGGCGGTCGGGATGAAGCTCTGCGTATTGGCGAAAATGACGTCGAACGACACCGAGCCGAACAGGATGTAGACACCGAAGATGCCGAGCGCGAAGCCGAAGTCGCCCACGCGGTTGACGACGAATGCCTTGATGGCCGCCGCGCTTGCCGACGGCTTCTTGTACCAGAAGCCGATCAGCAGATAGGATGCGAGGCCCACGCCTTCCCAGCCGAAGAACATCTGCACCAGATTGTCGGAGGTCACCAGCATCAGCATGGCGAAGGTGAACAGCGACAGATAGGCGAAGAAACGCGGCCGATGCGGATCGTGGTGCATGTAGCCGATCGAGTAGACGTGAACGAGCGCCGAGACCGTGTTGACCACGACCAGCATGACCACCGTCAGCGTATCGATGCGGAAAGCCCAGTCGACATCGAGATTGCCGGACTGGATGAACCGAAGCACAGGCACGGTGAATGCTTCCGTGTAACTAATGGCAACCGTGAAGAACGCCACCCATGACAGCAACGCCGAGACGATCAGCAGGCCCGACGTAATGTATTCGGACGCAGCGGCGCCGATCTGACGGCCACCGAGGCCGGCGATCAGGAAGCCGAGAAGCGGAAGGAAGACGATGAGATGATACATCAAACCCGGCCCTCAACTGCAGCGCGGCCAAACAATTCTGGGGAAATCCATCCAAGCACAAGCACGCCTATCGCCCCGATCCAGAAGACGAAGAGGCAGGCAGGGAGCCAGAATGAAATCAAGCGGCGAGGGCTGAGCGCAATCGCCATGTAGTCTCGATATATCTCGTCATGCGACAGGTATTCGCTTTTCAGGAAGCGCATTGCGTTAGACAGATGACGATTTGCGACCACAATGACTGTGCTCGACGCACTCGCTACAAATATGATCAGGACCTGGAGTAGCACCGCTATCTGGGGAGCCACGGATTTCTCCGCTGAGTAGTCCAGGATCTGAAGGTATGCAACGACGAGGAACGCATGCGCGATCAGAAGCGCGTCCGTTCGGGCGTGAAGCAGTTCGTCTGCGGAGCGGTGATATTCCCAGGCGCGCTGGATGTCCTCGCTCGACCTTGTAATGGCCAGAGAGCTCACGGATGTGCCCCCTCTGCGCCATCACGCAACGCCGCCAAGTCGCTGCGGCAGAGGTCCTGCCCGAAGCTCAGCAGATAGCCGTCCGGATCCTTGATCGCGAATTCGCGGACCCCGTATGACATGTCTTCCGGTCCCCATTCGGCAGCGATCCGCTGTTCGAGCGTGCGCCAGAGACCGTCGACATCGTCGACTTTGAAATATTGCGTCGCGGTCGCGTGCGGCGCGCCCACATGATCGTTCATCATGAACATGAGCTTCACGCCGTCGCGCTCGACACAGGACCATTCGCCTTCCACCAGGCCCGTGCATTCAAAGCCGAGCATGTCGCGGTACCATGCGATGGTCCGCGTCATGTCGCTCGACTGAAGCATGGGGGTGAGGCTTTCGAGGCGCATCGTCAGCCCTTCATCATGTTGACGTCTTCGACCGCGATCGAGCCGCGGTTACGGAAGAACACGACGAGAATGGCAAGGCCGATCGCAGCTTCGGCCGCAGCGACGGTGAGCACGAACAAGGCAAACACCTGCCCGACGAGATCGTTCAGCGCGGCCGAAAAGGCGACGAAATTCAGGTTCACCGCCAGCAGGATGAGTTCGATCGACATCAGGATGACGATGACGTTCTTGCGGTTCAGGAAGATGCCGAACACGCCAAGCGTGAACAGGATCGCCGAGACCGTGAGGAAATGCGAGATATCGACCTGCATGTTCAGATCCCCTTCCCCGTTTCGACCTTCTTGACCTCGATCGAGGTTTCGGGCGAGCGCGCGACCTGCACCGAGATCGACTGGCGCTTGACGCCTTCCTTGTGGCGGAGCGTCAGCACGATCGCGCCGATCATGGCGACGAACAGCACCAGACCCGCGATCTGGAAGTAGAAAATGTAGCTTGTGTAGAGCACGTCGCCCAACGCTGCCGTATTGTGGCGCGTCGCGATATCGGGGATCGGCGAGGCGACGCTCGAAGCCAGCTGCGGCGAGAAGGAATAGCCGCCGACCACGATGATCAGCTCGGCCGCGAAGATCAGCCCGACAAGCGCGCCGACCGGCGCATATTGCAACGCGCCCGATTTCAGCTCTGCAAAATCGACATCGAGCATCATGACGACGAACAGGAACAGCACCGCCACCGCGCCGACATAGACGACGAGCAGGATCATCGCCAGGAATTCGGCGCCCGTCAGCAGGAACAGCGCAGCCGCATTGACGAATGTCAGGATGAGCCAGAGCACGGAGTGCACAGGATTGCGCGCCGAGATGACCATGAAGGCCGACGCGACTGCCACGAAGGCGAAGAGATAAAAGAATATCGCCTCTATGCCGTTGAGCATGGGATTCCCCGGGTTTCTTTCAAGACGGATCGCGGTGTCCTAACCGGTCTCCGGTCCGACTCCGCCCCGCCTCCGGTTGCGAAGTCGCGTGGTTCTTAGACGGAGCAACCCGCTCCGTCCATCATTGTCTCGTCAGCGGTAGGGTGCATCCAGTGCGATATTTCGCGCCAGCTCGCGTTCCCACCTGTCGCCATTGGCGAGCAGCTTGTCCTTGTCGTAGTAGAGTTCCTCGCGCGTTTCCGTCGCGAACTCGAAATTCGGCCCCTCGACGATCGCGTCGACCGGGCAGGCTTCCTGGCAGAAGCCGCAATAGATGCACTTCACCATGTCGATGTCGTAACGCACCGTGCGGCGCGTGCCGTCGTTGCGGCGCGGGCCGGCCTCGATGGTGATGGCCTGCGCCGGGCAGATCGCCTCGCACAGCTTGCAGGCGATGCAGCGTTCCTCGCCGTTAGGATAGCGGCGCAGCGCGTGTTCGCCACGGAAACGCGGGCTCGTCGGCCCCTTCTCGTGCGGATAGTTGATCGTCTCCTTCGGCGCGAAAAACTTCTTCATCGCGAGGATGAACGCGTCGACGAATTCGATCAGCAGCAGCGACTTGGCGGCCTGTGCTAGCGCTGACATCTCAATCTCCCATCGTCAGTCCACCGACGAATGCGCCGAGGACAGGGAATAGTGCAAGATCGACGATTGCGGCCAGCCGCAACGCCGTTTTGGTTTCGTCAAGCTCGACCCGCGTCGCCAGCTTGCGCATGGCGAAGAAGCCGATGACGCCGAGGACAAGACCGATGATCGCACCGAGTTGCATGCCTGACATCACTGACCACTCGCTGTGAGATAGCCGAACATCGCGCCAACGAAAGCCCAGACAGGAGCAACCAGACCGAAATAGAAAGTCGATGGATTGACCCTGCTGAAAATGTCGCGTGCGACGGCAGAATTACGTACGAAGTCATACCTCAGCATAAATAGCATAACCGCCCCACCTATCAGGGCGAGACCACCACCAACGACGGCGCCTAGTAAGGCGGCCATCGGCGGCGAGAGCTGCTGGATGAAAGTCAGATCCATCACGCCAATCCCGAGAATTTGAGGAAGGCGGCGGTCGCGACAACCATGAACAGCGAGATCGGCAGGAAGACCTTCCAGCCAAGGCGCATCAGCTGGTCATAGCGGTAGCGCGGCACGATCGTCTTCACCATGGCGAAGAGGAAGAAGCACAACAGCAGCTTCAGCACGAACCAGACGACGCCCGGAACCCAGGTGAACGGCGCGATATCGACCGGCGGCAGCCAGCCGCCGAGGAACAGCACCGTCATCAGCGAGCACATCAGCACGATGGCCACATATTCCGACAGCATGAACAGCAGGTACGGCGTCGAGGAATATTCGACCATGTGACCGGCGACGAGTTCCGATTCGGCCTCCACCAGATCGAAAGGCGGGCGGTTCGTCTCGGCCAGCGCGGAGATGAAGAAGATCACGAACATCGGGAACAGGCCGAGCCAGTGCCAGTCGAGCAGCGAATTGGTCAGGCCGAGATGGGTGCCGAGACCCGTCTGCTGCGACAGGACGATATCCGTCAGGTTGAGCGAGCCGACGCAGAGCAGCACGGTGACGATGACGAAGCCGATGGAGACTTCATAGGACACCATCTGGGCCGCCGAGCGCAGCGCGCCGAGGAACGGATATTTCGAGTTCGACGCCCAGCCGGCCATGATCACGCCGTAGACCTCCAGCGAGGAGATGGCGAAGATGTAGAGGATGCCGACATTGATGTTGGCGATGACCCAGCCTTCATTGAACGGAATGACGGCATAGGTGGCGAGCGCCAGAACCGTCGAAACGACAGGTGCGAGCAGGAAGATCGCCTTGTTGGCGCCGTCGGGAATGACCGGTTCCTTGAAGACGAACTTCAGAAGGTCGGCAAAGGATTGCAGCAGGCCCCATGGGCCCACCACGTTGGGGCCGCGCCGCATCATCACCGCCGCCCAGATCTTGCGGTCGGCGTAGAGGATGAAGGCGATGCCGACCAACGCAATAACGATCAGCAGCACGGACTGACCGACGATGATGAGTACCGGCCAGACATAAGCGAAGAAGAAATCGGTCCAAGTCATGATGCGCTTACTCCGCAGCCTGCTTGAAGCCGCCCCGGGCGAGTGCCGAGCATTCGGCCATTACCGCGGAAGCGCGGGCGATCGGGTTTGTCAGATAGAAGTCCGTCACCGACGACAGGAACGGCGACTTGCCGGTCGTGCCCTTGTCGCGGGCAATCGCCGTGACCGCTGCCGGGTCAGACGCCGCGATCTCGTCGATTTCCGCGAAATGCGGGAATTCCTGATGCAGGCGGGCGCGAAGCTGCGCCAGCGAATCATAGGGCAGCCGCTGGCCGAGCACATCGGAGAGAGCGCGCAGGATCGCCCAGTCATCCTTGGCGTCGCCCGGTGCGAAGCCGGCGCGGTTGGTCTGCTGCACGCGGCCTTCGGTGTTCACATAGGTGCCCGACTTTTCGGTATAGGCCGAGCCCGGCAGGATCACGTCGGCGCGGTGCGCGCCTGCATCGCCATGCGTGCCGATATAGACGGTGAAGGCATTGCCGATCTTCTTGGTGTCAAACTCGTCTGCACCGAGCAGGAACAGAACGTCGAGCGCCCCCATCATGTCGACGACGCCCTTGCCGCCCTCGCCCGGCACGAAGCCGAGATCGAGACCGCCGACGCGTGCGGCTGCGGTGTGGAGCACGGCAAAGCCGTTCCAGTCGTCGCGCACTGCCCTTGCGGCCGTTGCGATGTTTGCGGCGAGCGACAGGATCGCCGCGCCATCGGTGCGTGCGAGAGCGCCCTGGCCAATTATGATCATCGGACGTTCGGCCTTGCGGAAGTCCTTGATGAACTTGCCGTTCCCGACAACCAGCTCCTTCAGCGTGTCGGCACCGGCACCAAGCTGTTCGTAGTCGTAGCGCAGGTCGCCAACGTCACCGACCACGCCGATCGGGAATTTTCCTGCGCGCCAGCGCTTGCGGATGCGGGCGTTCAGCACCGAAGCCTCGAAGCGCGGATTGGCGCCGATGATGAGCAGCGCATCGGCGCTCTCGATGCCCTCGATCGTCGGGTTGAACAGATAGCTGGCGCGGCCGTTCTTCGGGTCGAGCGCGGCACCATCCTGACGGCAATCGATGTTCTGCGAGCCAAGCGCCGACATCAGGCCCTTGAGGGCATACATTTCCTCGACAGTCGCCAGATCGCCGGCAATCGCGCCGATGCGCTCGGGCGCCGACTGCGACACCGCCTGCTTGATGGCGGCGAAGGCATCGGCCCATGACGCGGCCACCAGCTTGCCGTCGCGGCGGATGTAGGGGCGGTCGAGGCGCTGCGTGCGCAGGCCGTCCCAGACGAAGCGCGACTTGTCGGAGATCCACTCCTCATTCACCTCTTCGTTGATGCGCGGCATGATGCGCATGACGGCGCGGCCGCGCGTGTCGACGCGGATCGCCGAACCGACCGCGTCCATGACGTCGATCGTCTCGGTCTTGGTCAGTTCCCACGGACGCGCCTGGAATGCATAGGGCTTCGAGGTCAGCGCGCCGACCGGGCAGAGGTCGATCACATTGCCCTGAAGTTCGGACGTCATCGCCTGTTCGAGATAGGTGGTGATCTCCGCATCCTCGCCGCGACCGGTCAGGCCAAGCTCGGAAATGCCGGCGACCTCGGTCGTGAAACGAACGCAGCGCGTGCAGTGAATGCAGCGGTTCATGATCGTCTTGACGAGCGGTCCGATATATTTGTCTTCGACCGCGCGCTTGTTTTCCTGATAGCGCGAGGAATCCACGCCGAACGCCATCGCCTGGTCCTGCAGGTCGCATTCGCCGCCCTGATCGCAGATCGGGCAATCGAGCGGATGGTTGATGAGCAGGAATTCCATCACGCCTTCGCGGGCCTTCTTGACCATCGGCGTGTTGGTGAAGATTTCCGGCGTTTCGCCGTTCGGGCCGGGGCGCAGGTCGCGCACGCCCATGGCGCAGGATGCGGCGGGCTTGGGCGGGCCGCCCTTCACCTCGACCAGACACATGCGGCAGTTGCCGGCGATCGAAAGCCGCTCGTGGAAGCAGAAGCGCGGCACTTCCGCGCCCGCCTCTTCCGCCGCCTGCAGCAGCGTGTAGTGGTCGGGTACCTCGATCTCTTTCCCGTCGACCTTGATCTTAGCCATTATTGCTCCCGGCAGCCTGAGCCGCGTCGTATAGTTCGAGGAGGTCGGTAACAAGGATTCCATTGATCCTCATCCCGGCTATGCACGATTCCTCGATGGTCACATCTTGCATCTTCGTGTTGTGGAAGCGCGCGCCCGTCAGGTTCACGTCGTCGAAGACGGACCCGCAAAGGTTGGCGTCAACCACGTCCAGCTTCCGAGTGTCGCCCGCGATCCTCATGAGGCGGCCTTTCCGCCGAGCCGCGCCGCCGCCTGCGCCACCCATCCGTCGCGCTCGATGCGACCGGGGAAGCCGAAATGCTTCTCGATCCGTTCGATGTCGGCGCCGGTCCATGAGGCAACTTGCGCAAAACTCGTCACGCCGAGCTTGTTCAGCATCTGCTCAAGCTTCGGGCCGACGCCGTTGATCAGCTTCAGGTCGTCTTTCTCGGGCCGCTCAGCCACCTTGGGCGGCTCAGCCGCCTTCGCGCCATCGACAGATTTGGGCTTGCGAAGCGGCACGACGTTGGTCTCGCCTTGCAGCCTCTTCGCCGCAGCGGCCTTGGACTGCGCCGTCTCGACCATCGACTTCACTGCCTGCCTGGACTTCTGTGCCGACGCTGCCGCCACTTTGGGCAGGCTGGACGTGTCGGCGGCAGTGCCGCCAATCGGCGTATGGTCGCCCATCGCGCGGCGCCCGGCCTGCAACGAGCCGGACATCGCCCCCATCCAGAAACCGAGCACCTGCGTCGCCATGCCCATGCCGATCGTCGCGGCGATGGCCGGCAGGGCAAGCGGATGCGCGAGCAGTTCGGCCGTCACATCGGCCTGCCCTTCACCCTGCCTGTTGTCCTTGCTGTCGCCCGACATCGTGTTTCGTCCTATTCCGCTGCCACGAGCATCGGCTCGACGCGATGCGAATTGCGGGAGAACTCGTCGATGCGCCGCTCGATCTCCGGGCGGAAGTTGCGGATCAGGCCCTGGATCGGCCATGCAGCCGCATCGCCCAGCGCGCAGATCGTGTGGCCTTCCACCTGCTTGGTCACGTCGAGCAGCATGTCGATCTCGCGCTTCTGCGCCTCGCCGCGCACCAGCCGCTCCATCACGCGCCACATCCAGCCGGTGCCTTCGCGGCACGGCGTGCACTGGCCGCAGCTCTCATGCTTGAAGAAGTAGGACAGGCGCGCGATTGCCTTCACTATGTCGGTCGACTTGTCCATGACGATGACCGCAGCCGTGCCGAAGGACGACTTCTTTTCGCGCATGCCGTCGAAATCCATGATGGCGTCGGCCATGTCCTCGCCGCGAATGACCGGGCAGGACGCGCCGCCGGGAATGACCGCGAGAAGATTGTCCCAGCCGCCGCGAACGCCGCCGCCATGGGTATCGACCAGCTCGCGGAAGGAAATGCCCATTTCCTCTTCGACGACGCAGGGCGTGTTGACGTGGCCGACCAGCATGAACAGCTTGGTGCCGACATTGTTCGGGCGGCCGATGGATGAGAACCATGACGCGCCGCGCCGCAGGATGGTCGGGGCAACCGCGATGGATTCGACGTTGTTGACCGTGGTCGGGCAGCCATAGAGGCCCATGTTCGCCGGGAACGGCGGCTTCAGGCGCGGCTGACCTTTCTTGCCTTCGAGCGATTCGAGCAGCGCCGTTTCCTCGCCGCAGATATATGCGCCTGCGCCGTGGTGGACGTAGACCTCGAAATCGTAGCCGTTCTTGTTGTTCTTGCCGATCAGGCCGGCGTCATAGGCCTCGTCGATAGCGCGCTGCAGCGCCTCGCGCTCACGGATGAATTCACCACGCACATAAATGTATGCGGCGATCGCGCCCATGGCGAAGCCCGCCAGCAGGCAGCCCTCGACCAGCGTATGCGGGTCGTGACGCAGGATTTCGCGGTCCTTGCAGGTGCCCGGCTCCGATTCGTCGGCATTGACGACGAGATAGGACGGACGCCCGTCTGAGACCTTCGGCATGAACGACCATTTGAGACCGGTCGGGAAGCCCGCACCACCGCGCCCGCGCAGGCCCGATGCCTTCATCTCGTTGATAATCCAGTCGCGGCCCTTGTCGATAATGCCCTTGGTGCCATCCCAGGCGCCGCGCTTCATTGCACCCGCGAGCGACTGGTCGAAATGGCCGTAGATATTGGTGAAGATGCGATCCTTGTCAGCGAGCATGTGTCACCTCTCAAACCGGCTTCTTGCCAAAGACGCGGATGTATTCGGCCACGCCGCCCTTGGCGAGCGCCTTGGCCTGCTTCACCCAGTCGTCGCGGTCGATGCGCCCGCTGAACGACAGGTAGCCGTCGACCCATTCGCGCTCGGCCTTCTTCCAGCCGGCAACCTGAGCGAACGTGAAGACACCCAGTTCGTGCAGGATCTTTTCGATCTTCGGGCCAACGCCGGAAATCAGCTTGAGGTCGTCGACCACGGCCGGACGCGCAATGCCTGCCGGACGGTTCTTGTCTTCAAGCGTCGGCTTCGCGGCCTTTGCCGGCTTTGCGGCAGCGGCCTTTGGCGCGGCGGGTTTCGCCATCAGCGCGGTGGGCTGCGCCTTGGCGGACGACCGCTGCTTGGACGTGCCCTCGACCTTCGGCTCGGCCTGATTGGCCGCTGCCTTCGAGAACGCCGGCGCGACGCTCGCGGTCTGCTCGGCGCTCGCAGGCACCTTGACCTTCGACGGCGACTTCAGCGCGCCGTTCGTCTCCGGCGCATCGGTCTTCGGCTTGGCGGCATTCGACGGGGCGACCGCCGCGGCGGCAACCGCGGCACTCTTCGCCTCGCGCGCAGACGACTTTGCTTCCCTGTCGCGGGTCGACTTCAACACGGCCTTCTCGTCCTTCAGCGACGAGAAGCCGGAAATCGGCGCTGCATAGGTGCGGCCGTTCTGCGGACCCGGCGTGATCGCTTCACCCCTGCCCGCCTCGAACGCGTCGATGATCTGGCCCAGACGCTCGGGCGTCAGGTCTTCATAGGTATCCTTGAACACCATCACCATCGGCGCGTTGGCGCAGGCGCCGAGGCACTCGACCTCTTCCCACGACAGCGTGCCGTCGGCATTGGTGTGGAACTGCTCGTGATGGATCTTCGAGCGGCACACATCCATCAGCGCCTCGGACCCCATCAACTGGCACGGCGTCGTGCCGCAAACCTGAATGTGGGCGCGCGTGCCGACAGGCTTCAGTTGGAACTGGGTGTAGAACGTCGCGACTTCGAGAACGCGGATGTAGGGCATCTCAAGCATGTCGGCGACGTGCTCGATCGCGGCCTTCGTCACCCAGCCTTCCTGCTCCTGCGCCAGCATGAGCAGCGGGATGACGGCCGACTGCTGCCGGCCCTTGGGATATTTCTTGATCCAGTTCCTGGCCTCGGACGTCATCGCCCTGTTGAAGGCGAAGGCGGCTGGCTGGAGAGCTGGCTCGGCGAGACGGCGAACTGACATTTTTTACCTATCGACCTCACCAAACACGATGTCGAGCGATCCAAGCACGGCGGACACGTCGGCCAGAAGATGGCCGCGGCACAGGAAATCCATCGCCTGAAGATGGGCGAAGCCGGGCGCGCGCAGCTTGCAGCGATACGGCTTGTTGGTGCCGTCGGAGACCAGATAGACGCCGAATTCGCCCTTCGGCGCCTCGACCGCCGCATAGACCTCGCCTGCCGGCACGCGGTAGCCTTCGGTGTAGAGCTTGAAGTGATGGATGAGCGCCTCCATCGACTGCTTCATCGCGCCGCGCTTCGGCGGAACGACCTTGCCGTCGGTGTTGGACACGGGGCCGACACGCTCCTTGCCGAGCAGAAGATCGACGCACTGGCGCATGATCCTGGCCGACTGGCGCATCTCTTCCATGCGGATCAGGTAACGGTCGTAGCAGTCGCCGTTCTTGCCGATCGGAACGTCGAATTCCATCTCGGAATAGCATTCATAGGGCTGCGACTTGCGCAAATCCCATGCCGCGCCCGAACCGCGAACCATGACGCCCGAGAAGCCCCAGGCCCACGCGTCTTCGAGGCTGACGATGCCGATGTCGACATTGCGCTGCTTGAAGATGCGGTTGGCGGTGAGAAGATCGTCGAGATCGTCGATCATCTTGAGGAACGGGTCGATCCAATCGCCGATATCCTGAACGAGCTGGTCCGGCAGATCTTGATGGACGCCGCCCGGACGGAAATAGGCTGCGTGCATGCGCGAACCCGAAGCCCGCTCATAGAACACCATCAGCTTTTCGCGCTCGACAAAGCCCCACAACGGCGGCGTCAGCGCGCCCACGTCCATGGCCTGCGTGGTGACGTTGAGGATGTGGCTCATGATGCGGCCGATTTCGCAGTAGAGCACACGGATCAATTGGCCGCGCTTGGGGATGTCGATTCCGAGCAGGCGCTCGGTCGCCAGGCAGAAGGCATGCTCCTGGTTCATCGGCGCGCAATAGTCGAGCCGGTCCAGATAGGGCATCGCCTGAAGATAGGTCTTCTGCTCGATCAGCTTCTCGGTGCCGCGATGCAGCAGGCCGATATGCGGATCGACGCGGTCGACCACCTCGCCGTCCAGTTCCAGCACAAGGCGCAAGACGCCGTGCGCGGCCGGGTGCTGCGGGCCGAAGTTGATGTTGAAATTGCGGACGGCTGTCTCTGCCATGGCTAGCCTCAGTTCGGCTTGGCTTTTTCATCGCCGGGCAGCACGTAGTCGGTGCCTTCCCATGGCGAGAGGAAATCGAAATTGCGGAATTCCTGCTTCAGCTCGACAGGTTCGTAGATGACGCGTTTGGCAAGATCGTCATAGCGCACCTCGACAAAACCGGTCAGCGGGAAATCCTTGCGCAGCGGATGCCCCTCGAAACCGTAATCCGTCAGGAGACGGCGCAGGTCCGGATGGCCGGTGAACAGGATGCCGTAAAGGTCGTAGGTCTCGCGCTCGAACCAGTCAGCACCGGGAAACACGGATGTCACCGACGGAACTGGCGTGTCCTCGTCGGTCACCACCTTGACGCGGATGCGCTGGTTCTGGCGTGGCGACAACAGGTGGTAGACGACCTCGAAACGGTTCACGCGCGTCGGGTAATCCGCGCCCGACACGTCGATGAACGAAATGAACTGGCACTGCACGTCGCGCTTCAGGAACGCCATGACGTCGACGATATCGCCGGCCGGAACCTCCAGCGTCAGTTCGCCGAAAGCCACGGTTGCCGCTTCCACCTTGCCGTCCAGCTTTTCCTGGAGGTAGGCCGCGAGATCGTTGAGGGCTTCACTCATGATCCCTCACCTCTCGATCGTGCCGGTGCGGCGGATCTTCTTCTGGAGAAGAAGGATGCCGTAGAGCAGGGCTTCGGCAGTCGGCGGGCAGCCCGGAACATAGATGTCGACCGGGACGATTCGGTCGCAGCCGCGCACCACCGAATAGGAATAGTGGTAGTAGCCGCCGCCATTGGCGCACGAACCCATCGAGATGACGTAGCGCGGCTCGGGCATCTGGTCGTAGACCTTGCGCAGAGCGGGCGCCATCTTGTTGGTCAGCGTGCCGGCAACGATCATGATGTCGGACTGGCGCGGTGAGGCGCGCGGAGCGACGCCGAAACGCTCGCTGTCATAGCGCGGCATTGAGGTGTGGATCATCTCCACCGCGCAGCATGCCAGACCGAAGGTCATGAACATCAGCGAGCCGGAACGCGCCCAGTTGATCAGCGCCTCCGACGAGGTGACGAGGAAGCCCTTGTCAGCCAGCTCGTTGTTGATCTCCAGGAAGAACCGGTCGTCATGGCCGATCGGCTTGCCGGTCGACGGGTCGAGAATGCCTTTCGGGCGCGGCGCCACGAGTGTGCCGGACTGATCGATCAATCCCATTCCAGCGCTCCCTTCTTCCATTCATAGATGAAGCCGATGGTCAGGACGCCGAGGAAGATCATCATCGACCAGAAACCGAGCATGCCGATCTCGCCGAAGGACACCGCCCAGGGGAAGAGGAAGGCCACTTCAAGGTCGAAGATGATGAAGAGGATCGAGACCAGATAGAAGCGCACGTCGAACTTCATGCGCGCGTCGTCGAACGAGTTGAAGCCGCATTCATAAGCGGACAATTTTTCAGGATCGGGATTGCGAACAGCCACGATGAACGGCGCGATGACAAGCGCCGCGGTCACCACGAGGGCAACGCCGATAAAAATCACTATCGGGAGATAGGAGCCTAGAAGCGAATCCATTCCGCGTTTTCCCGCGACCTGTTTTTACAACTCTAGCAGTCTATCGCTTCCGCGCGTCAAAATTCGACGGTTCCGGGGCGCGACAGAATGGGCCTCCGTCTCCGGCTGACCACCCTTGCTGCAATGCGGCGAGGGTTATCGCAGCAAGCGGCGGTAAGCAAGTGCGGCGCGCAAGCTTATCGCCCTGCGAGCGTTATGGAAATGTCGCACCCGAGCCGCTATTGACGTCAGGACAAACAGATCGGAGCCGGCCTTGCCGATATCCAATGACGGAGATCGCCCGAGGCCAGATTTCATGCCGCCATTCTCACGGCCGCAATTTGCGCTTTCGATCTGGCTGGCCATCGTCGCGACGATCGCCCTTTTCAAATTGGCTCCGCAACTCGATATCGCCACCAGCGAGTTCTTCGAGCGCCCCAACACCAACACCGAATGGCGGCGACATTGGTCATGCCGCGCCTTTGCGTTCGGCTGCCACCCGATTCTGTCCCCCTTGCGTGAAGCACTCCATGCCCTGCCCCTGATTCTGGCCGGACTGCTGCTGGTGGCGACGCTGTGGGTGGCATGGCGCCGGCGCAGCTTTATCGAGACGCAGGTGCTGCAGATGGCCGCCGGCTTCTGGGCCTTCGTCTTTGGAGGAATGTTTCTGGTCGATGCCGTGAGCAAGACGCTGTTTGCACGCCCGCGCCCTTATCATCTCCAATTGGACATTGAACGCTTTGACGATCATCGCTTCATCGCGCCCGGCCAGTGGGGAGGAGCGTGCGAATCGAATTGCTCGTTTCCTTCGGGCGAAGCGTTCGCGCTTGGCTGGGTCGTCTGCGCGACGGTCCTGCTGCCCGCCCGCTACAGGCAGGCGGCGTTTGCCGTCGCACTGCCGCTCGCAATCTTCGGCTCACTCCTGCGCGTTGTCTTCGGCGCGCATTTCCTCTCGGACGTGATCGTCGGCGCCCTGCTCGCGGTGCTGACATTCTCGCTCTGCCAGATTGCGGCGGCTGCAATCGATCGCCGCGCGAAGCTGCGCTGAGCACAAGCCGCACGGCTTGCACGACAGAAAGGGCTGGAAGAAAGAGGGTGAATGACTGACAGGGCAGTCTGGGTCAGGAAAGACAGTCTGGCATTCAGACGACGCCAGCTTCCAAGACATTCAGGTCATTGGAAACTGGCGCGAGTGACGGGGCTCGAACCCGCGACCTCCGGCGTGACAGGCCGGCACTCTAACCAACTGAGCTACACCCGCGCTTTACCGCGAGCGGTTCAACAACCGTCGCAGCGACGCGGTGGATAAGGGGTGGCACCGGGGCTGTCAAGCGCTGCGGCGGAGAATTACTGCATAGTTTTCAACCTTGTGTGACAAGCCGTCCCGACAAGGCCGATAAACAGGCTTTTCGCTTGCACCCGACGGGCGAAGCGCATAAATCCGCGCCCGGAAGGGCGATTAGCTCAGTTGGTAGAGCGCTTCGTTTACACCGAAGATGTCGGCGGTTCGAGCCCGTCATCGCCCACCAGCCATTGTACTGATATCGTTCCTATCTTGGCGTCGGTTGCAAAACGTCCGACAGGCTCAGCAAACCTGCTTCGACTGGTTTCTCAAGCGGCAATCGTCTTCATATATGATGTATGGCGCGGATCTATCTGTTCACGGAAGCAAGCAATGAGCGAGATGGAATCTCACGCACCGATCACGAGAGCGCGCCGGGATGGCGCACTCCAGATCGGAGCGGATCATGGAAAAGAAGCGTCAGCGCCGTCGCAGGGACGTGGCGCGTATGAAGGCAAAAGCGGCCCGTATAGGCAGGCAGCATCACCTCCCCGGCAATTGGGCAAGGCTCTACAACCATCTGGCTGAATGCTCAGGCTGCTGCTGTGGCAATCCGCGCAAATGGTTTGGAGAGGTGACTATCCAGGAGCGCCGCTTCCTGTGCGAACCGGTGACACCCTGGTCGGAAGCGTGACGACCAGCCCAAGGTTCTTCGCAGGCCGCCAAAGCATCCCCAGCGAACACATTCCCGTTGCGCGCAGACATGCTCGCGCGTGCACGTCGAGAACTCTGGTTACGCCGGGGGCTGCCCCCTGATCGGTCAGAACAAAAAAGGCCGGACTTGCGTCCGGCCTTTCGAAAACGTCACGATCAAAATCGCTTAGTTCACGGCGTCCTTGAGACCCTTGCCGGCAGCAAACTTCGGCACGTTGCGTGCAGCGATCTGCACGGTTTCGCCGGTGCGGATGTTGCGGCCCGTCGATGCTTCACGGCGGTTGACCGAGAAGTTGCCGAAGCCGACCAGACGAACGTCGCCGCCAGCCTTCAGCTCTCTGGTGATGACATCGAACACAGCGTCAACGGCGGACGACGCGTCGGTCTTTGAGAGATTGGACATGTCTGCAACGGCAGAAACCAGTTCGTTCTTGTTCATGAAGTTCCCTTCCTCGATAGACCGGACGACTCACCGGCAGTCGCGGCACAATATGTAAAACGCGAGCCGTGACCAACCGAAAATCATCCGACGCGCCCGACAAAACGTGAGATTTCCAACGGTTTTTAGTCAAGGCGAACAAAAAAGGGCCGGAATTGACCCGGCCCTTTCCCGTTTTGGTTAATGCGCGGTTAGTGCGCTACGCCAATCGACGCGTCATCACCGAGGTCGCGCTTGACCGGCGGGTCGACCGGCTCGACCCATTCGATCGGCTCGGGCATCCGCTGCAAGGCATGCTGCAACACCTCGCCGACGCGGCTGACCGGGATGATCTCCATGCCCGACTTCACATTGTCGGGGATGTCGGCCAGGTCCTTGGCGTTGTCCTCGGGGATCAGCACCTTCTTGATGCCGCCGCGAAGTGCGGCCAGCAGCTTTTCCTTCAGGCCGCCGATCGGCAGGACCCTGCCGCGCAGCGTCACCTCGCCCGTCATCGCGACGTCAGCCTTGACCGGAATGCCGGTCAGCACCGAGACGATTGCCGTGACCATCGCGATGCCGGCGGATGGACCGTCCTTGGGCGTCGCACCTTCCGGCACGTGGACGTGGATGTCGCGCTTGTCGAACAGCGGCGGCTCCAGTCCGAAATCGATCGCGCGCGAGCGAACGTAGGACGCCGCAGCCGAAATCGATTCCTTCATCACGTCCTTCAGGTTGCCCGTCACCGTCATGCGGCCCTTGCCGGGCATCATGACGCCTTCGATCGTCAGCAATTCGCCGCCGACCTCGGTCCAGGCAAGGCCCGTGACCACGCCCACCTGATCGTCAGCCTCGACCTGGCCGAAGCGGAACCGCTGCACGCCGAGGTAATCGGCGATGTTGGCAGCCGTGATCTCGACCTTCGGCGTCTTCTTGCGAAGGATCTCGGTCACGGCCTTGCGGCCAAGCTTCATCAGTTCGCGTTCGAGCGACCGGACGCCAGCTTCACGCGTATAGGTCTGGATGATCGCGCGGATGGCGTCTTCCGAAACCGAGAACTCGTGCGGCTGCAGCGCATGGTCCTTGATGGCCTTGGGCAGGAGGTGCCGCTTGGCGATCTCCACCTTTTCGTCTTCCGTGTAGCCGGCGATACGGATGATCTCCATACGGTCCATCAGGGCCGGCGGGATGTTCAGCGTATTGGCCGTCGTCACGAACATGACGTTGGACAGGTCATATTCGACCTCAAGGTAGTGATCCATGAAGGTCGAGTTCTGCTCGGGGTCCAGCACCTCCAGAAGAGCCGAGGACGGGTCGCCGCGGAAATCCATGCCCATCTTGTCGATCTCGTCGAGCAGGAAGAGCGGATTGGCCTTCTGCGCCTTCTTCATCGACTGGATGACCTTGCCGGGCATCGAGCCGATATAGGTGCGGCGGTGGCCGCGGATCTCGGCCTCGTCGCGCACGCCGCCAAGCGCCATGCGCACATATTCGCGGCCGGTCGCCTTGGCGATCGACTTGGCGAGCGAGGTCTTGCCGACGCCCGGAGGACCGACGAGGCACAGGATCGGCCCCTTCATCTTGTTCTGGCGGCTCTGCACCGCGAGATATTCGACGATGCGGTCCTTGACCTTGTCGAGGCCGAAGTGATCGGTGTCGAGCACGCCCTGGGCGAGATCTAGGTCGTACTTGACCTTGGAGCGCTTGCCCCACGGGATCGACAGGAGCCAGTCGAGATAGTTGCGCACGACGGTCGCTTCGGCCGACATGGGCGACATGGTGCGCAGCTTCTTCAGCTCCGCTTCCGCCTTCTCGCGGGCCTCCTTCGACAGCTTGGTCTTCTTGATGCGCGCCTCGATCTCGGAGGCCTCGTCGCGGCCGTCCTCGCCTTCGCCGAGCTCCTTCTGGATCGCCTTCATCTGCTCGTTGAGGTAATATTCGCGCTGGGTCTTCTCCATTTGGCGCTTGACGCGCGAGCGGATGCGCTTCTCCACCTGGAGCACGGAAATTTCGGACTCCATGTGGCCCATGGCCTTCTCAAGCCGCTCCTTGATGGAGAGCGTGCCGAGCATGTCCTGCTTCTCGGGAAGCTTGATCGCCAGATGCGATGCAATCGTGTCGGCGAGCTTGGAATAATCCTCGATCTGGCCCGCGGCGGTGATCACCTCGGGCGAAATCTTCTTGTTCAGCTTCACGTAGTTCTCGAAATCCGAGACGACCGAACGGGCCAGCGCCTCGATCTCGACCTCGTCTTCCTCAGGCTCGGGAAGCTTTTCAGCGACCGCCTCGTGGAAATCCTCACGAGCGGTATATTCGACGGTGCGGGCGCGCGCAGAGCCTTCCACCAGCACCTTGACGGTACCGTCGGGCAGCTTCAGCAGTTGCAGGACGTTTGCGAGCGTGCCGACCTGGTAGATCGCATCGGGCTCGGGATCGTCGTCGGCAGCGTTCATCTGCGTGGCAAGCAGGATCTGCTTGTCGTTGCCCATCACCTCTTCCAGCGCCTTGATCGACTTTTCACGGCCGACGAAGAGCGGAACGATCATGTGGGGGAATACGACGATATCGCGCAGCGGCAGCACCGCATAGGTGCCATTTGCCGACGTCTTCGCTTGCTTGGCCATAGTATCTGCCTTTCTTTCGCGGCCGCCATCAGCCAACCACGAATCTCATATTAGCGGGCGCTGGCCGTTCCGCCTACCTGGGACTGGTCCTGGGGTAAATCAGCACGTAACGGGCGAACGCCCCGACACGATTTAATTGGTTGCGGCGCCGTCAAAAAACAAGAGCGCATTCCAGACCGGAACATTTGCCGGCGCCCTCGCGAAAACGGCGCCCGAAGGCGCCGCTCACAATCCCTCGGCAGCGCGATCAGGCGCTTGCCTTCTCCTGCTTGTCCTTGGTGTCGGCGTAGATGTAGAGCGGGCGAGCGTTTCCATCGACGACGTCGTCGGAAATCACCACTTCCTGCACGCCATCCAGCGCCGGCAGCTCGAACATCGTGTCGAGCAGGATCGCTTCCATGATGGAGCGCAGGCCGCGCGCGCCGGTCTTGCGCTCGATTGCCTTCTTGGCGATCGCCGACAGGGCCGATTCATGGAATGTCAGCTCGACATTCTCCATCTCGAACAGGCGCTGATACTGCTTGACGAGCGCGTTCTTCGGCTCGGTCAGGATCTGGATCAACGCAGGTTCGTCGAGGTCTTCCAGCGTCGCCAGAACCGGCAGGCGGCCGACGAATTCCGGGATCAGGCCGAACTTCAGCAGGTCTTCCGGCTCGACCTTGCGGAAGAGTTCGCCCACGCGGCGATCTTCCGGCGAAGCAACATTCGCGCCGAAGCCGATGGAGGTCTTGCGGCCGCGATCGGAGATGATCCGGTCGAGGCCGGCAAACGCGCCGCCGCAGATGAACAGGATGTTGGTCGTGTCGACCTGGAGGAATTCCTGCTGCGGGTGCTTGCGGCCGCCCTGCGGGGGAACCGAGGCGGTCGTGCCTTCCATGATCTTGAGCAGAGCCTGCTGCACGCCCTCGCCCGACACGTCGCGGGTAATCGAGGGGTTGTCAGACTTGCGCGAAATCTTGTCGATTTCGTCGATATAGACGATGCCGCGCTGGGCGCGCTCGACATTGTAGTCGGCAGCCTGGAGCAGCTTGAGGATGATATTCTCCACGTCCTCGCCGACATAACCCGCCTCGGTCAGCGTGGTGGCGTCCGACATGGTGAACGGCACGTCGATGATGCGCGCCAGCGTCTGGGCCAGCAGCGTCTTGCCCGAGCCGGTGGGGCCGATCAGCAGGATGTTGGACTTCGCCAATTCAACGTCCTGGCTCTTGGTCGAATGCGCCAGACGCTTGTAGTGATTGTGGACGGCGACCGACAGCACGCGCTTGGCGTAGGGCTGGCCGATCACGTAATCGTCGAGAACCTTGAGGATTTCCTGCGGCGTCGGCACGCCGTCGCGCGACTTCAGCGTGGAGGTCTTGTTCTCCTCGCGAATGATGTCCATGCACAGTTCGACGCATTCATCGCAGATGAACACGGTCGGGCCGGCAATGAGTTTGCGCACCTCGTGCTGGCTCTTGCCGCAGAACGAGCAGTAGAGCGTGTTCTTGGAGTCGCCGCTATTGCTGACCTTGCTCATACTCAGATCTTCCTTTCCGCGGGCCTGACCCTGTCGGGATCAAACCCCAAGCTGCAGAAAACGGCAACATTCGCCGTCGCCGGCCTGCCGGCACCCGCAACGTGTTTCGTACCAAACACAAATCGAAAAACGTGGCAATGATTCGCGGCCACCTTGCAAAAGCTAAGCCGTCGCAAATCAACAGATGATTAACGTAGGTCGCCAGCGCCCCGGAGGGAACAGCAAAATGTGGCCGAAAGGCCGCAGATCGCTTCAAATCCGGGGCGTGTGCGATCAAATCACTTTGATTCCGGGCCTTCCAGAGCCTCGCGCGACGTAATGACCTTGTCGATCAGGCCAAGACCGAGCGCCTGCTCCGTGGTCAGGAAGTTGTCGCGCTCCATGGCGGAATGGATCGTCTCGTAATCCGTTCCGGTGTGCCTGACATAGATCTCGTTCAGCTGACGCTTGAGGCGCTCGGTGAACTGGGCGTGGATCATGATGTCGGTTGCCTGGCCGCGATAACCGCCCGACGGCTGGTGGATCATGATCTGCGCGTTGGGCGTGCAGAAGCGCATGTCCTTGTGGCCTGCCGCCAGCAGCAGCGAACCCGCCGACATCGCCTGGCCGACGCAGAGCGTCGAGACCGCCGGCTTGATGAATTGCATCGTGTCATACATCGCAAGGCCGGCGGTGACGACGCCGCCCGGCGAATTGATGTACATGTTGATTTCCTTCTTCGGGTTTTCCGCCTCGAGGAACAGGAGCTGGGCGCAGACCAGCGACGCCATGCCGTCCTCGATCGGCCCGGTAATGAAGATGATGCGCTCCTTCAGGAGGCGCGAGAAGATGTCGTAAGCCCGCTCGCCGCGATTGGTCTGCTCGACCACCATCGGAACGAGGTTCATGTAGGTTTCGTACGGATCCTTCATGGGATGCCTTTCAGGGGTGGACCCGGCTGCGGCCGGAATCAGGAAACTGGGTAGAACTGTAAATAGGATGCCGCCCAACGCTTGTGCAAGAGTGGGCGCCCGCCGCGCTCAGACATGGTTTGTGCCCTGCCCGGCCCAAAGCCCCGCGAAAACCCTCCGGTAACCCGTGACCGCGAAAATGGGCTGGCTAAACAATGACGCAGGCCGCAAAGTCGGCCAGCCAAAGATGCAGCCGTTGGGGGACGGTCGATGTCGCAGCCTGATTATCTCAACTATTCCAGCGGGACGCGCTCGATGCGGCTCGATCCGCACGATCCGGGTTTCATCAACGACCCCTACGCCGCCTATGCATGGATGCACACGACGGCGTCGATCGTCTTCTGGGAAGAGTTCGGCTTCTGGTGCGTGGCAGGTTTCGACGATGTATCGCGCATATTGCGCGACCGGCGCTTCGGCCGCGAGCGCCCCGGCGGCTACGCGGCGTCGGTCGGCGACCGGCCGCACCTGGCCGATTTCGACCGCCTCGAAGCAGGTTCCATGCTCGAACTCGAACCACCGGCGCATACGCGCCTGCGCGCGCTCGTCAATCGCGCCTTCGTCTCGCGTCAGGTCGAGCGGCTGCGCCCGCGCATCGAAACCTTCGCCCACGAACTCATCGACGGCTTCGAGGCGCAGGGCCATGCCGATCTGCTGCCCGCCTTCGCCACGCCGCTGCCGAGCGTCGTCATTGCGGAGATGCTGGGTGTCGCTCCGGACATGGCGGGCCAGCTCGTCGACTGGTCGAACCGCATGGTCGCCATGTATATGCATGCGCCGAACCGGCGCGTCGAAGACGAGGCAAACGCCGCCGCCCGAGACTTCGCCGCCTTCATCCGCGCCGAGGCCGCCAAGCGCAGGGCGCAGCCGGGCGACGATCTGCTTTCAGTGCTCATCGCAGCGCGCGAGAACGGCGAGAAGCTGTCGGACGACGAACTGGTGTCGTCTGCGGTGCTGCTGCTCAATGCCGGCCACGAGGCGACCGTCCATCAGGCAGGCAATGCGATCCGCACCATCCTCAATGCAGGCGGCGACCCGCGCCGCTTCTTCGCAACGCCCGAAGAAGCCGCCGCGACGGTCGAGGAATGCCTGCGCATCGACGCGCCGCTGCACATGTTCACGCGCTACGCCAATGAATGGATCGACCTGTCGCCGGGCGTCGTCATCCAGCCGGGCGAACGCGTCGGACTTCTGCTTGGCGCCGCCAATAACGACCCCGCCGCATACGACGCGCCGCGCCGCTTCTTGCCGGGGCGCGAGGACCAGAAGAATGTCTCTTTCGGCGCGGGCATTCACTTCTGCGTCGGCGCGCCGCTGGCACGGCTCGAATTGCAGATCGGCCTGAAAGTGCTGTTCGAGCGCCTGCCCGGCCTGCGTCTCAGCTACGAGCCGAGCTATCGCGACACCTACCATTTCCACGGGCTGGAAATGCTCAAGGCCGAATGGTGACGGCGCACCCCATTGACACAGGCGCGGCGGAGTGAGAAACGCCGCACCGGTTTCTGGCACCAGCCGCCTGCAGACGAAAGTCACGGTGAAGTCCACGATCGCAGAATGACCTCACCCCGATGCACCCGCATCCAGAAGGTGGGCAACGCAGGCGCCCGTCGCACATGGATGCTGCTGTCAGGAGTGTGAGATGTCTGCCCAACAGTCATCCCCGAACCGATTTCTCGCCGCCCCGCCGGGCCGCGTTTTTGCCGCGACCGCGCTGCCGATGGTCGCCATCATGCTGATGAACGGACTGCTCGGCATTGTCGATGCCGCCTTTCTCGGCCATTTCGTAGGCCCGGACGCCATGGCTGCCGTCGGCATCGCCTTTCCGGTGCTGATGCTCATCATTGCACTGTCGACGCTGGTCAGCGGCGGCATGTCGAGCCTTTATGCCCGCCAGATCGGTGCGGGCGACCGGGCGGCGGCAGGCGCAACCTTTGCCCGCGCACACGGCCTTGCGCTTGCCATTGCAGTTGGCCTCATGATCCTTTTTGCGCTCCTCGGCTGGCGGTTCGCCGCCGCCTCGGCAGGCTCGACAGGCCCCGTCGCGCATATGGCGTGGACCTTCCTTGCCATCAGCGTCGCGGGCACACCGGTCCAGTTCCTGCTCGGCATTCATGCAGACAGCCTGCGCAATGAAGGTCGCGTCGGCACCATGGCGCTGATGTCGCTTGGCGTGACCGTCGTCAACATCGTGCTCAACTATGTGGCCATTGCGCAACTCGGCTTCGGCGTTGCCGGCTCGGCGGCAAGCTCGCTGATCGCCCAGATCATCGGTCTGTTGCTCCTTGCGGGCCTGCGCCTGAGGTCCAACGATGTGCTGCCGCTGTCGGCATTGCGGGACAATCGGTGGACCGGCGGCTGGAAATCCATTGCCGCGCTCGGCGCGCCGGTCAGCCTCGGCTTCATCGGCATGGCGTTCACGGCGGCAATCGTCGTTGCGGCGATCCGCCTGACGCAGACAGACAATATCGAGGCGACGCTCGCCGCCTATGGCATAGCAACGCGCGTTCTCGCCTTCGTCTACCTGCCGCTGATGGCGATTGCTCTCGCCATGCAAAGCGTCGTCGGCAACAATGTCGGCGCAGGCCTTTTCGCCCGCTCCAACGCCGTTCTGCGCATCGCCGCGATAACCGCCTTCGTCTATGGCGCGGTCATCCAGTTGCTGCTGACGACGCAGGGCGTGGCAATCGGTTCCGCCTTTGTCGACGCGCCAGCGGTGATTGGCGAAACGGCCCATGTCCTGCGCCTGATGGCGGGAGCATGGGCGCTGTCGGGGCCGGTGCTGGTGCTTGGTCTTTATTTCCAGGCCATCGGCCAGCCGGCGCGTGCAGCGGTGTTGACCATCTCAAAGCCGTTTGTGCTGCAACCGGCCTTGATCGCGCTTCTGGCAATTGCCGGCGGCGTAGGTGCGCTATGGTTCGCCTATCCGCTCGCAGATGTCGTCGCGACACTGATTGCACTTACGGTGCTTGTCGCCGCCATAAAGAGAACCGCCCCCGAAGGCGGCCTTGGCATCAGCCCTGCCCCGGCTGCCCCATGACGGTCGCGACGATCAACGATGCCAAGGCGCAGGCGAAAGACCTGCGCCTTGCACTTGCGGCCAAGGGGGTGAAAGTCAGCCACAGTCAGGCTCTGGAACTGATCGCGCAGCAAAATGGCGCTGCCGACTGGAATACGCTGCGCAGCAGGCTGCCGCCGCCCGATGCCGACCCGTTCCATGCGGGCCAGCGCATAAGTGGAACCTATCTCGGCCGCCCGTTTTCCGGGCGCATCACCGAGCTTTCGCCAGTCGGCCGGGGCTACCGGGTCACGATCGCATTCGACGAACCCGTCGATGTCGTGACCTTCGACAGCTTCTCCAACCTGCGCAACCAGATACGCGGAACGGTTGGCCGCACCGGCAGATCGGATACGGTGACGTCGAACGGCGAACCGACACTCGTCATAACGCCGATGTAACACGCCGAATGGTCCTGAACCGGCCTTACAGCCGGATCACATATTCCTTGCGAGTCGTTTCAAGCACTTCCCAGCTTCCCCTGAAGCCGGGTCTCAGCACGAAGCTGTCGCCTGCCTTCACCGTGATCGCCGGGCCGTTGTCCTCGGCGATCACCGAGACCCCCGCCAGGATATGGCAGAACTCCCACTCGTCATATTCGATGCGCCATTTGCCGGGAGTTGCCTCCCAAACGCCGGCATAAACGCCGCCGTCCGCCTCCTCGACATTCCAGGTGCGCGTGACCGGGTTGCCGGAGATCAGGCGCTCAGGTTTTGGCGCGCCCTCTTCAGGCTCAACCGCGTCGATGTCGATCCGGGCAAATGTCGTTGACGGCATGATCATTCGTCTCCATCGTCGTCGCTGTCACGAAGCAACTGCCTCACCTCCGAAGGGGCGACATATTCGCCTTTGTCGGCCACGAATGGCACGACAAACCTGTCGCCGATGTCGGGTTTCTCGCTGTCTGCGGCAAGCGTCAGGACCGCATCGTAATAGCGTCCCTGCCCTGTCTCATCGAATGAGAGATCGAACGAATAGCTGTCGCACGGCCTGCCATCGCCATAGGCGGCGCAGTCATCAAAGATCGTCATGATCCCGCCCAGCGATTTCACCTGCGCGTCGACGGGCGCGAACACCTCGACGCTGCCCATGGTCACGCCCTGCCCGGTATAGCCGAAGTCCATCGTCCAGCCATATTCCTTCGGCCCTAACCGGACGAAGTTGAATGCCTCCTCGTCGGGCGCGCGCCCCCATGATCCGGTTTCATGGTAGAGGTCGTTGGCGGCGACCAGTTCGAGCCTGTCGCCGCGCTTTTCCAGCACGACAAAGCCGACGTTTCCGCCGCAGGCATGGCATTCCTGCGCGGGCGTCTGCGCGCCCGCGATCACCATATAGACGCGCTCGGCGCCATCGATCGACTGAGAAACGAGCTTGTGCGGCCTCATGCAGATGCGGTCGCCATCAAATTTGCCGATCCAGCATTTCAGCTTCTTGTCATAAGGCCCGTAAAGCCCGGTCATGACGGCGGACCAGAGCTGCGCCGGCTTTGAAGCAAACGCAGAAGGAGCGGAAAACTCAGCCGCAAAAGACGGCGCTGCCGCAAAGGACAGCCCGAATATCAGGGAAAAGAGTGGCGAAAATGATCTCATTTCGCCACCCTAGCCATGAGATCAGACCTTCGCCAGCGCCTGCTTCAGGTCGGCGATGATGTCGTCTGCGTCTTCGAGGCCGACCGACAGGCGAACCACGTCGGGACCGGCGCCCGCCGCCCTCTTCTGCTCGTCGGAAAGCTGGCGATGGGTCGTCGAGGCCGGGTGGATGATTAGCGAGCGAACGTCGCCGATATTGGCCAGATGCGAGAACAGCTCGACGCCCTCGACCACCTTGACGCCCGCGTCATAGCCGCCCTTTAGGCCGAAGGTGAACACCGCACCCGCGCCCTTGGGCGAATATTTCTGCTGGAGCGCATGGTTCGGGTCGTTCTTGAGGCCCGGATAGGAAACCCAGGCGACCTGCGGCTGCTTGGTCAGCCATTCGGCGACCTTGAGCGCGTTGGAGTTGTGGCGATCCATGCGCAGCGACAGGGTCTCGACGCCCTGCAGCAGCAGATAGGCGTTGAACGGCGAGATCGACGGGCCGAAATCGCGCAGGCCGAGCACGCGCGCGGCAATGGCGAAGGCGAAATTGCCGAAGGTCTCGTGCAGCACGATGCCGGCATAGTCGGGGCGCGGCTTCGACAGCTTGGGGAACTTGCCGGACTTCGACCAGTCGAAGGTGCCGCCGTCGACAATCGCGCCGCCCATCGAGTTGCCATGACCGCCGATGAACTTGGTCAGCGAGTGAACGACGATGTCTGCGCCATATTCGATCGGGCGCACGAGATAGGGCGAGGCCATCGTATTGTCGACGATCAGCGGAATGCCGTGCTTGTGCGCGATCTTGGCGATTGCCTCGATGTCGGTGAAGGTTCCGCCCGGATTGGCGAGGCTTTCGATGAAGATCGCCTTGGTCTTGTCGTCGATCTGCGCCTCGATTCCGGCGAGATCGGCCGTATCGACAAAGCGCGCTTCCCAGCCGAAGCTCTTGAAGGCATGGCCGAACTGGTTGATCGAGCCGCCATAGAGGCGCTTGGCGGCGATGAAGTTTTCGCCCGGCTCCATGATCGTGTGGAAGACGATCAGTTGCGCCGCATGGCCCGAAGCGACCGCAACCGCCGCCGTGCCGCCTTCAAGTGCCGCAACGCGCTCTTCAAGCACGGCCTGCGTCGGGTTCATGATGCGGGTATAGATGTTGCCGAATGCCTTCAGGCCAAACAGCGAGGCGGCGTGGTCGACATCGTCGAACACATAGGCCGTCGTCTGGTAGATCGGCGTCGAGCGCGCGCCGGTTGCGGGGTCGGGTTTTGCCCCGGCGTGAATGGCGAGCGTATCGAAACCAGGCATAATATTCTCCAGTAAAACGGGATCGTTGAATTCGGCGCCATTCTTGGCAGAGCCGCACCACAAGGCAAAGACGAATTTTCCAATAGATCAGGGGAAACGGGCGCGGCAAACTCGCAACGCGGGCGAAATCCGGAATGAAAATCCGGCCCGCGCCTCATTTCTCCCGGATGCCGAAGCTCTGGAAGCCCGAACGCATCACAGGGCGCTTGGAACTGATCGTTCCCGAATTGACGCCGTTCCAGCCGATTTCACCCGACAGGCGGCCATATTCGATCTTCGGGCAGCGGTTCATCACGACGTTCAGGCCCGCCGCTTCCGCCTTCGCCGCCGCCTCGTCATGGCGCACGGTCAGCTGCATCCAGATGACCTTGGGTTTCGGGTCGAGCGCCAGCGCCTCGTCGACGATTGGCGGCACGGCGTCCGACCCACGGAAGATGTCGACCATGTCGATCGCGACCGGAATGTCGGCGAGCGAGGCATAGGTCATGCGGCCGAGGATTTCCTTGCCGGCATGGCCCGGATTGACCGGATAGACCTCGTAACCCTTGTCGATCATGTATTTGGTGACAAAAAAGCTCGGTCGCACCTCATTGGCCGATGCGCCGACGATGGCGATCGTCTTCACCGAGCGCAGGATCAGGGAAATGTATGAATTGTCGTAGGTGTCGTGGTTCATGATGGCAGTGAGATATTGCCTTCCGCGTCGATCGGGAAGGCCTCATTGTGCGCCACCTCCCAAAGATTGTCCTCCGGGTCGGCGAAATAGCCATACCAGCCGCCCCAGAATGCGCGGCTTGCGGGCTTGACGATGCGCCCGCCTGCGGCCTCAGCCTGCGCCAGAACCTCGCCCACCTCCGCCTCGGAGCGAGTATTGTAGGCAAGATAGACGCGGCTGACACCGTCCGCGAACGTCACGCCGGCATCGGCTTCCGCGTCCTTGCGGGCAAAAAGCGCCAGGATCACGCCGCCCATCTGGAAGAACTCGACCTCATTGCCGAAGCCGGGATGGCGCTTCAGCCCCATGCCTTCGTAGAACCGGGCCAACCGCTCGACGTCACCGGCGGCAATCGTGATGATCGAGACGCGCGGCTGCATCAATCCCCCTCGTCGATCCTCTGGGTCAATCCTTGTCCCAGTCGGGCTTGCGCTTGTCGATGAAGGCGCCGATGCCTTCAATCGCCGCACCATCCAGCATGTTCTCGACGATGCGGCGCGAGGCGTGGTCATAGGCGTCGGCGAGGTTCATCTCGGCCTGTTCGTAGAACGTCTTCTTGCCGAGCTGCACGGCGGCAGGTGCTTTTGCGGCGATGACTTGCGCATATTTGTTCACGACCTGAGTCAGATATTCGCGCGGCACGACGCGGTTGATCAGGCCGAACTCACGCGCCGAAGAAGCGTCGATCATTTCGCCGGTCAGCAGCATTTCCATAGCGTGCTTGGGCTTCAGCCCCCGCACCAGCGCGACGCCCGGCGTCGTGCAGAACAGGCCGACATCGATGCCGTTGACGCCAAATGTCGAGGTGTCGGTGCAGATCGCCAGATCGCAGCTTGCCACAAGCTGGCAACCCGCAGCCGTCGCCAGTCCGTCGATTTCGGCGATGACGGGCTTGGGGTGCCGCACGATCGACTGCATCATGCGCGAGCATGTGGCGAAGGTCTTCTCGAAGAACGCCTTGCCGCCGTCCGGGTCGCTGCGGTGCGACGCCATCTGTTTGAGGTCGTGTCCGCCGGAGAAGAGCTTGCCCGATGCACCGATGATGATGACGCGGATCGAGCGGTCGTCTGCGGCGCGGTCAAGCTCGGCCTGCAAGACCGTCATGGTTTCCATCGACAGCGCGTTAGCGGGCGGATTTGCCAGCGTCAGCCGCAGCACCTTGCCGTCCCGGCTGCTCAGGACCGGGCCTTCCGGTTCGACCTCGCGCCGCATCGCCAGGATTTCAGCCATGATATCGCTCCTAGTATTCTTGGCCTCGTCTTTCTGGGCCTCGTCTTGCTGGCCCATTCATAGCACGACAGCACTGGATGGACAGTCCGAGTTGGTCTGTCTTACGGTTGCGCAAACAACAAGTGTCGAGATCAATGACAGGCAAACATGAGCTGAACCCGGTCATGACCGCCGAAGAGGTCAACGGCCTCATCGCGCGCGAATTCCCGCAACTCAATCAATCTCACCGGTCATACGGCGCGGTGGAGATTTTCCCCGGCGGCTGCGTCGTGCGTCTGGAGGCCGAGGAGCGCCACCTGCGACCCGGCAACACTGTGTCAGGCCCTGCCTTGTTCACGCTGGCCGACATTGGCGGCTATGTCTGCGTGCTGTCGCATTCCGGGCCGGACGCGCTTTCGGTGACGACGAGCATCAACATCAATTTCATGCGCAAGGCCGAGGCAGGCCCGGTCGACGGACGCTGCAAGATCCTGAAGCTCGGGCGCTCGCTCATGGTCTATGATTGCGAGATCACGCAAGGCGGCGCCATCATCGCCCACGCGACCGGCACCTATTCCATCCCGCCGAAGCGCGGTTGATGTGAAAACGGCGCGGATCAGCCCGCGCCGTCTCAAGTCTCTCCAGCGCAGCCGGGCTATGCCTTCAGCTTCGGCGCCAGATCCGCAATCGTCGTCTCAAGGCTGCGCGGCTCCTTGCCGGAAAGCGTCTTCACGTCGCCCGTAACGCCCGCCGTCCAGCCCTGTGCGACCGGATGGAAGATCGCGGCGAGGAACTCGGCGTATGGCTGCGGCACGCCATGGGCGACGCTCTCGTTGACGAAGGTTTCGCCATCGACTGCCGTGTAGGTCACCTGCCGTCCAATCGCCTTGCTCAGCAGTTCCGCGGCCTGCGCATAGGTGTAGGCGGCAGGACCGGTCAGGTTGAACGCCTTGCCGTTATGCGCATCAGACGTCAGCGCCCCGGCCGCCGAAGCTGCGATGTCGCGCGTGTCGATAAGGCTCGATGCGGCATCACCCGCCGGCAGGCGCAGGACGCCGGCCTTCACGCCCTCGCCCCAGTAATTGACCAGATTGTCGCTGAACCAGTTCGGCCGCAGCACGACCCATGGCGCGCCCGATTTTTCGAGCGCGATCTCGACCTGACGGACGGGGATGTTGTCATCAGCATCGACGCCCAGCGCCGTCTGCAACACGACCTTGATGCCGCGCGCCGCAGCCGCCTTGACGATCGGCGTCAGCAGGCCGATCGGATCGAGCGAGCCTGCCGGCGTCAGCGCATAGATGCGGTCGACATCGCCCAAAAGCGTGTCGATGGAGGCGACATCCGCATAGTCGAACTTCACCCATTCAGCGCCATTGGGCAGGTTGGCGGGCTTCGTGCGCGCAGCCGCCTTCACCTTTTCGCCACGGCTGGCAAGCTCTGCCACGAGTGGCGCGCCCACATTGCCAGTCGCGCCGATGACGAGGATTTTCCCGGACATGTCATTCTCCTGATTTCAAAGTCGATGCTGCTTTCTTTTTGAAAGCTACATTCCACAGGCTGCTTGATATCGATTCGGACAGCAGATAAAAAGAAGGCACTTTTCAGTTATGTGGGCGCCCGCTCCGCACCCAAGCGACCTTCAGGTAACCGCCATGCGCAATTACGACGTCTATGCCGAGAACTGCCCGACGAGGCTGCTGCTCGACCACATCGCAGACAAATGGGCGTCCCTGATCCTGAACAAGCTTGCCGGCGGGCCGATCCGCTTCAACGAACTGCGCCGACAGATCGAAGGCATTTCGACCAAGGTTCTGTCGCAGGCGTTGAAGCAGCTTGAGCGCGACGGGCTGATCTCGCGTAAGGCCTTTGCCACGGTGCCGGTCACTGTCGAATATTCCATCACGCCGCTCGGCGTGACTTTGGGCGAAAAGCTGATCCTCATCACCAACTGGGCCGAGGAGAACATCGAGTCCGTAATCGCCGCCCAGCAGCGTTATGACGAGCGGCGCGCCGCCTGAACGCTCATTTTGATGCGGTAAAATATTACCTCATATCCAAGCCATTGAATTTGCTTACATATTCTGCCAGATTGCAGTTTTTCGAGCGTTGACGCAGCAGGCCGGCTCACCTATAAGCCCATCCTGAAACAGCGGCCCGCAAGGACCGCCGTTTTGTTTTTGGCCAAAAGCCAGATCAAGCAACAAGAAACGCCTTTCCCGGCTTGCCGGATGGGTCCATGGAAAGAAGCTCCAATGTCCACATTTTCGCAGAAGCCTGCGGATGTGACGAAGAAGTGGGTGCTCATCGACGCCGAAGGTCTCGTCGTCGGCCGCCTCGCCTCCATCGTCGCCAACATCCTGCGCGGCAAGAACAAGCCTACCTTCACCCCCCATGTCGACGACGGCGACAACGTCATCGTCATCAATGCCGACAAGGTCGCCTTCACCGGCAAGAAGCTCACCGACAAGGTCTATTACTGGCACACCGGCCACCCCGGCGGCATCAAGGAGCGCACCGCGCGCCAGCTGCTCGAAGGCCGCTTCCCGGAGCGCGTCGTCGAGAAGGCCGTTGAGCGCATGATCCCGCGCGGTCCGCTTGGCCGCCGCCAGATGAAGAACCTCAAGGTCTATGCGGGCGCCGAGCACCCGCACGAAGCCCAGCAGCCGGTGACGCTCGACGTCGGCGCCATGAACCGCAAGAACAAGAGGGCCGCATAATGGCTGACTTGAGCTCACTCGCACAGTTGAATGTCGGCTCGTCCGAGCAGGCTGCCGCTCCCGTTCACGTCCAGAAGCTGGACAAGCACGGCCGCGCCTACGCCACCGGCAAGCGCAAGGACGCGATCGCCCGCGTCTGGATCAAGCCGGGCTCCGGCAAGATCATCGTCAACACCAAGGAATTCCGCGCCTATTTCGCACGTCCGGTCCTGCAGATGGTTCTGCAGCAGCCGATCGTCGCGGCAAACCGCAATGGCCAGTTCGACATCGTCGTCACGGTCAAGGGCGGCGGCCTCTCCGGTCAGGCCGGCGCGGTGCGTCACGGCATTTCCAAGGCGCTGACCTATTACGAGCCGGGCCTGCGCTCGGTCCTCAAGAAGGGCGGCTTCCTGACGCGCGACTCGCGCACCGTGGAACGCAAGAAGTACGGCAAGGCCAAGGCCCGTCGTTCCTTCCAGTTCTCGAAGCGTTGACGTTCCGGTCGCCCTGTCGGGCGATCTGAATGTCCGGTGGACATTCAAAAGGAACGGAACGCCCGGAGCCATAGCGAAAGGGCAGCATTTCGACATTCATCATTCAAAAGGCCGCCTCCGGGCGGCCTTTTTACTTGCTCACCGTTCAAGCCGATGGATTGCCGAATACGGTAAAGCTCGCCCAGATCGCGGGATCGTCGGCAAAGGCGTCGCGCGTCTTCAGCATTGCCAGCCGCAACGCCTCTTCGGTCGAGCGGGGGTTCGCGACGAGCGTCCGGGCGAAATTGCTCATCAGGAAGCTCGTTCCCTCGTCGGAGACGTTCCAGAGCGAGCCGATCACCTGCCCCGCACCTGCGCTGTACCAGGCCCGTGCAAGACCATAGGCCCCGCCACCGAATGTCTTGCCGAGACCGGTCTGGCAGGCGCTCATCACGACCAGCGGATGGGCAGTACTCATCCTCAGTCGCCTGATGTCCTGCCCGCGTATCGCGCCGTCGGCGGTTGCAAGAAAACTGCCATCCATCGGGTTCACAGGATCGGAAATGCCGTGGGTCGCGAAATAGGCAATGCCGCCATCCATCTGGAAGCGGCGCATCTCGCGCATGATGCGGTCGCGCGTCGCCATATGGCCGAGCAGCACGCGCCCGCCGGTAAACACGTCCGCGACGGCCCGAACCTCAGACTCTGCACCCGGAAGCGGCGGCAGTATCCAGCCGTCGATATTTTCAAACACCGGATTTCCGACCAGAAGCTTGGCCCCTGCCAGCGCGTGGCGCGGATCGAAGTTCATCGCCTGGAGTGCGGCCTCCACGTCACCGTGGAAATCGAGCGGATCGATAAACAGCGCCTCGTGGTCGGCGAGATGCAGAACGCTCGCCTGCTCGGCGATGCTCCTGCCCTGCCCCAATTGAAGTGCGGGAAACGGGAACTGCCCCACAGGCCCGGACGGCAGCACAAGCAGACGCTGAAAACCTTCGGCATTGATGATCCGGGCCATGTCGCCAGGCAGTAGCGCCGCAGACGCCTGATCCATATCGGTCGGCAAAGCGCGCTCGGTCGGCTCGTCGCGCTTGAACTGCGACATGGCACGCGTCGTCGACCGCACCCCCACGGACAATGTATGCCGCAAGCCGCCGGCCAGCGCCTCGACATCGGCATCGACGCGATGCCACTTCATCAGTCCGTCCGGGCCGAGCAGAAAGACGTCCATGCCGCCGCCATCGCGCACATGGTAGAGAAGCGCGCCGGTTCTCTGCCTCTGTGACAGAACCGCGAGGCGCCCGAAGGCCATCGCAGTCAGGAGCAGGACCTGTTTTCCGGTCAGACGCCGCTCGGCCGTCGCGTCATATCGGCATGTGCCGCTGCGAAATTTCGAAGCGAAGCAGGCCCTGAACCGCCTGTGATGGTTGAGGCATTCTCCGAGCGCCTCCAGCATGGCGTCATCGTTGGCTTTCGCTGCCGTCAACGGCATGGCCAGACACGCCGCGCCCGCCAGCTTCAATAGATCGCGCCTGTTCATGCATCCCCTCCCGCCCGACACCAATTAAACAGCAAATCGACCAAATTTTGAATGGCGGGATTGGCGCGGGACTGCCCGTCTCTATCTCACCGCCACTCCCCGCCTTCCACCGTCATTCCGGGGCGCGGAGCGAACCCGGAATCCAGAGTCATGAAGGAGGCGATCTGGTCTCGATCCACGGGGACAGACGTTTCGCGCCCCCGGTCCTTTTCCCCAATCCATCCAATCACTTGCAAAATAGTTCCATCCAAATCACCCCTGTTTATCCCCCACGCCTCATCCGCCCCTACAATTCTCCCGTCGCTGTAGGGGAGCCGGGTACGTAACCGGGTAGTCCGTCAGCGGTCGGTTCCGGGTGGTCGGCGCTATGGTTGGCGTCGATTGGGCGATGAGCCCTCACATCCGGGCCCTATGTGGATGCCGCTGCCTGCGCGAGCAGGCCGGGAGTGAGCAGACCATCCTCCCGCATGCGGTGACAGGTCAAAAGCCTGTCTCCTTCGGGACCCCGGGGCAAGCCGCCGAACGGCGCATGGCGAGCGTCACTAATCCAATTCGTCAGGCGCGCGCCATGCGCCGCTCCCCAGATCAGAACCCGGCCGAAAGGCGCGGGAACGAGAACACATGGGCAGTAGGGATTAGGCAGTAGGCAGTAGGCAGTAGGAATGGCCGATGTAGGATCGAAACGAGGACGAGGTTCGGCAACAGGCGTCAGGAAATTGCCGGCAGTTCACATCCACTGTCTTCCCCTACTGCCTATTGCCCATTGCCTATTCCCTAATGCCCACCGTCTCCAGCCTGTCATTTCCGATTTTTATGTTGCGTCGCGGCGTTCGACGGCCGATACGTTCCGCCCCGGAAAGAGAGGATCGCGCATGGCGTCCAGATCGATCGATAATTCGTTTACGGCGCGCGCGCTTGAAGGCTCGTCCTATGAGCCGACCTATGCCGGCGCGCTCTCCTTCATGCGCCGCAAATATTCCAAGTCGGTCAAGGGCGCGGATGCGATCGTGTGGGGTGTTCCCTTCGACGCGGCCGTGACCAACCGGCCCGGCGCGCGCTTCGGGCCGCAGGCGATCCGGCGCGCCTCTGCAATCATGGACAATGACGCGCAGTATCCGTTCAACGACGAATTTCTGCAGACATTGAAGGTCGTGGACTATGGCGACTGCCTGCTCGACAGCGGCAACCACGCCAAAACACCCGCAACCATCGAGCGCGAGGCCAAGAAGCTGATCCGCGACGGCGCGTTCCTGCTGACGCTTGGCGGCGATCATTTCATCACCTGGCCGGTGCTCAAGGCGCATGCCGAGAAATACGGCCCGCTGTCGCTCGTTCAGTTCGACGCGCATCAGGACACATGGGACGATGACGGCAAGCGCATCGACCATGGCTCGTTCGTGCTGCGCGCGGTTCGCGAGGGCGTGGTCGACCCCGACACGTCGATCCAGATCGGCATTCGCACCCATGCGCCGACAGATTGCGGCATCAAGATTCTCTACGGCTATGACGTGGAGGACATGCGCCCGGCCGACATCGCCAATGCGATCCTGGAGCGCACGCGCGGCCGCAAGACATACCTCACCTTCGACATCGACTGCCTCGACCCGGCATTCGCGCCCGGCACCGGCACGCCGGTTTCGGGCGGTCCGTCCTCGGCCAAGATTCTGTCGACGCTGCGCCAGCTCGACAGGCTCGATCTTGTCGGCGCGGACGTGGTGGAAGTCGCGCCCGCCTACGACCATGCCGACATTACGGCCATCGCGGCGTCCAACATTGCGATGTATTATCTCGGCCTGCTCGCGGCCCGACGATCGCGCGGCTGACAAACCTGCTCAACGGTTTGCCGGATTGATTCCGGCTTTCCCCGTAACCATCTGATATCTCCCGCAAACGGGAACACGAGACATGGCACCCAAAATCTTCATCGACGGCGAACACGGCACGACAGGCCTCCAGATCAGGCAGATGCTCGGCGGCCGCAAGGACATCGAGATCATCTCGGTGCCGACCGAGCGCCGCAAGGACAGGGACGCGCGCGCCGAATTCCTGAACAAGGCCGACATTGCCGTTCTTTGCCTGCCCGACGACGCGGCCAAGGAAAGCGTGTCGATGATCGAGAACGATACGACGCGGGTCATCGACGCCTCGACTGCGCACCGCACCGCCGATGGCTGGACCTACGGCTTCCCGGAAATGGACAAGGCTCAGTTTGCCGCAGTTACCGCGGCAAAGCGCGTTGCCAATCCCGGCTGCTGGCCGCAGGGGCCGATCGCGGGCTTGCGTCCGCTTGTCGCCGCGGGTCTCCTGCCCGCCGACTACGCGATCACCGTCAGCGGCATTTCGGGTTATTCGGGCGGCGGCCGCCAGATGATCGAGGACTATGAGGCGCAGGGCGAAGACGCAGCCGAATTCCTGCCCTATGGCCTCGGCTTCAAGCACAAGCACATTCCCGAACTGAAGCTCTATTCGGGCCTGTCGCGCGATCCGATGATGCAGCCTGCCGTCGGCAACTTCGCGCAAGGCATGGTGACGATGGTTCCGCTCCAACTGGGCCACCTGTCGAAGGTGCCGACGGGTGCGCAGCTCCACGCGGCAATCGCCGACCATTTCGCGGCGCTTCCCGCAAGCGCGGTCGAAGTCGCGCCATATGAGCAGATCGAACGTACGCCCGCGCTTAATCCCGAGACCTATAACGGCACCAACCGCATGATGCTGCACGTGTTCGCAAACGATGCGCGCGCGCAGGCCATGCTGGTCGCCGTCTACGACAATCTCGGCAAGGGTGCGTCGGGCGCAGCCGTTCAGAACATGAACCTGATGCTGGGCCTTTCCGGCTAATGACGCTGCCCGATGTTCCGCAAAGCTGGAACATCACGGCATGGACGCCGCTCGCCGACGGCATTGGCGGGCGGGTCTGGACGGTGGAGCGCGCCGGTGGCGAACGCGCCATCGTCAAGGCTCCCAGCGCGCTTGCGCTGAAAGACGGCGAGCCGCCGCGCGCGGTCGATTTTCTGCGCTGGCGCGACGGACAGGCTTCGGTGCGCCTCATCGATACGAGCGGCGATATCCAGTTGCTCGAACATGCGGGCGACGAGACCCTGCTTGGGCATCTCGAAACGCATGGCGATGACAGCGCCACCGAAATCGCCTGCGACGTGCTGTTGCGACTTCACGCCTCCTCGCCCCGCACCGTGCCGCCGTCGTTACAGCCCTTGCGCGACTATTTCCAAAGCCTGTTCCTGCGCGCAGACGCGGACGTGGCCGCTGGCCTCACCAGCCAGTATGTCGAGGCTGCGCGTGTCGCCGAGCGATTGCTGAGGGCCGAACACGCGCCAATCCCGCTGCACGGCGATATCCATCACGAAAACATCATGCATGGCGGGCGCGGTTGGCTGACCATCGACCCGAAGGGGCTGATCGGCGACCGCGCCTTCGACGCTGCCAACCTGTTCTACAATCCGATAGAAAGCGATCTGCGTTACAGCCCCGCCCGCATTGCGCGGATGTCGACGATCCTGTCTGAGCGACTCAACATCGACCGTGCCCACCTGATGGACTGGGCCTTTGCCTTCACGGCCCTTTCGGCTTCCTGGCATGAGGAAGACGGCAATATCGACGAAGCTGCGCGCAGCCTTTCCGTCGGCCGCGCAGTACGCGATGTCAGTATCTGACGTCGATCACCCGTGTCTGTGGCGGATACGGCCCCACCGTCGCGCGAGCATGCGCCACTGCAAATGCGAGCGTGACAATTGCAAAGCCGTGATGCGTCAGCGCCCAGCTGAACGGGACCACATGGACAAGCGCGCCGATGCCGAGCGCCGCCTGCACGAGAACCAGAGCCAGCAGGACCATCGCCCGCGTCGCATGGGGCGTGCCGGCATCGAGCTTCCTTGCAGACAGGGCGTGCCACAGCGCCACGGCCAGCAGGACATAGGCGCCGATCCTGTGGGTAAACTGCACAGTCTTCGGGTTCTCGAAGAAATTGATCCACCAGGGGTTCCGGATCAGAAGATCGCCGGGGACGACCGCGCCGTCCATCAGCGGCCACGTGTTGTAGGCCATGCCGGCATCAAGGCCTGCGACGAGCGCACCAAGCCCGATCTGCAACATAATGAGGAGAACCAGCGTCACGGCAAGCTTGCGCGTCGTGTCCGACGATCGTCCGGCACTATGGGCCGCAAGACCCCGCGCGACCCACATGACGAGCGTAAAGATCACGCATGCGAGCAGAAGGTGGGTCGCCAGACGGTATTGCGACACTTCGGTTCGCTCGCTGAGGCCCGACGTGACCATCCACCAGCCAACAAAACCCTGAAAGCCGCCGAGCGCCAGCAAACCGAGCAGCTTCGGCTTGAGGTGGCGCTCCAGACGGCCGGACAGCCAGAAATACGCAAGCGGCAGCGCCATGACGAGACCGACAAGCCGGGCGATCAGGCGGTGCGCCCATTCCCACCAGAAGATCGTCTTGAACTCGTCAAGGCTCATTCCCTTGTTGATCTGCTGGTATTGGGGGATCTCGCGATATTTGGCGAGTTCTTCCTGCCACTCGACTTCGTTCAGCGGCGGGATGACTCCGTGGATCGGCTTCCACTCGGTGATCGACAGGCCAGAATCAGTGAGGCGCGTACCGCCGCCGACCAGAAACAGGCTGAACAGCACGACCAGCACCACATAGAGCCAGATGCGGACGGCACGCCGGTTGGCGACCTCGCTCTCGCTCTGCCGCTGGATGGATCCCGTTTCGGATGCGCTGACCGTGCTCATGCAGTCCGGATACCGCTTTCGCAGACATATGTCGCGCGACACGCCGTCGCGTGGGACGGTCTATCGCAATCAGCCGCCCGGCGCTATAGATCGTCCCATGCCTGTCCGTCTGCGCAAACTCCTCGGCACCGTGTTCCTGATCATTCTGGTGATCCTCTACGCATGGTTCGCCACGACGATAGCCGTCATCCGCCTGTCGGAGTCCGGGCCGGTCGTCCACCTGCTCTACTTCCTGCTGACCGGCCTGCTGTGGATTCTGCCGGCCATGGGCATCATCAAATGGATGGTGAAGGAACCCAGGCCCAAAGCCTGAGTTCGCCCGCAGGATCAGACGGTCACAAGCGCCTTGCCGCGATTGGCGATGGCCGTCGTGATGCCCGTCACCATCGTCCTGACATGACTGACCTGCTGGTAACGGCCGTTGACCGAAATGCGCGGCAGCGCGTGCATGTGATCGCGATGCTCGGCGCGCAGGATACCGTGGCGGGTGGTGACGGCGGTGACGAAACCGGCCTCCCGGGCTATTTCAACCTCGCGCTGGCCGACAGCACCCGCATAGCCGTACGGGTAGGCGAAATGGCGCGGGGCGATACCAGTCTGCCGTTCAAGCGCGCGCGCGCCCTCCCGCATTTCCTCGGCAACCTCATCAGCGGTCAGCCGCGCCAGGCAATAGTGGTTCAGCGTATGCGCGCCGATCGTCACCAGCGGATGGCTGGCGACGGCACGCACCTCGTCCCAGGTCATGAGGCTGGCGCGTCCGGGCGCACCGGAGTCGACACCCGCCGAACAGGCGAGCTGCCGCACCACCTGCCCTTGCAGATGTTCGGGAACGTCTGTGGTCAGGTAATTGTGGATCAGCGTATTGGCGCGGAATTTCTCGCCGGGAGTGGAGCAATCGAGCGCCAGCCTGCCGCCCGGAGTATCGAACTCGATATGGTCGGACACCGTCACGACTTCCTCGATCGCGTCCCACCACAAATCGACGCTTCCGTCGATCAGGGAGGGCGCGACATAGATCGAGATCGGCGCGCCATAACGTTCGAGGATCGGCAGAGCGACCGTGAGATTGTCGCGATATCCGTCGTCCGCGGTGATGGCGATGAACTTTTCCGTGCTTCGCGCAGAGGTCAACCTGTCGGCAGCCTCGTCCATCGAAACGAAGCGGAAGCCGAGACGCGCGGTTTCGTTCAGAACGGCATCGAGGAAAGCCGGAGTGATCGTCAGATGACGATTGAAGCCATAGGGGCGGCCCGGTTCGTCGGAGACGCGGTGCAGCATCAGGATTGCGCCGACACCGACATTGAAGCGGGCGGCAATGGCGCTCAGGCCGCTCAGACGAACGACATTGAGGGCGACTTTGCGCAGCAACTCCCCCCTGTCGATCATTGATTCACCTTTTGGACCTAGTTTTGACCCGCACCAGGAGCCGCACAGCCAGACCTTAGCGGCCAAGGATTGAATTATGGTTGACATGGCCGAGAGCGTCGGAATCGGGAGCGCGCCGCGTATCGGCAGCGTTTCCTCGACCAATGCCAGCGCCGCCGGAAGCCTTGCGACGACCCTTTCCGATTACCTCGCATTTGCCGCTCAAACGCCTACGGCTCCGGCTCAATCACCGAGTTGGGTCTCGGCCTGGGTGGATGGCCGCGGCGACGCGGATATCGTTCTCCTCGACATAGCGCAGCGCGACGCCAGGCTTTACCTTCCGCTCGAAGTCAACAGGATCGGGCCGTTTCGCATCGCGACATTTCTCGGCGGCACACATGCCAATGGCAACTTCCCGCCCTTTGAAGGATCAGCGATGATTGCGCCCGGCGCTGTCGTCGAAGCGGTGCGGCGCGTACGGCCCGACATCGACCTGTTGAGACTGGACAGGCTGACGCACACGCTTGGCGGCCACGACAATCCGCTGGCGCATCTTGCCACCGGCGAAAGCCCCAACGTGTCGCTCGCGGTCGATCTCGAAGGTGGGTTCGATGCGCTTCTGACGCGCACGAGCGGAAAGCGCAAACGCAAGAAGCACCGGTCCCAGATCCGCAAATTCGAGGCGTTCGGAACCTACGGCAAGGTTGAAGCGACGACCCCCTCGGAGGTCGAAAGGCTACTGGACGCATTCTTTGTCCTGAAATCGGCTCGCTTTCAGCAGCTTGGTCTGAAGGATGTCTTCGCCGCCGAGAGCGTCAAGCGTGCTTTCCGCAACCTATTTACCGCCGCCCTTGCCGTCACGCCGACACCATTCGCGCTTCACGCGCTGGAAGTCGGAGGCAAGATACGCGCCGTCACCGGATCGAGCCGGTCCGGCGACCGCCTCATCTGCGAATTCGGCGCGATTGCCGATGACGAACTCGGCTTTGCCAGCCCCGGCGAATTTCTCTTCTTCGAGAACATCCGCCAGGCCTGCGAAGACGGATTTTCGGTTTACGATTTCAGTGTCGGCGACGAGCACTACAAACGGCTTTGGTGCAACATCGAGGAGCGCCAGTTCGACGTACTCCTGCCCGTCACGGCAAAGGGCCGAGTTCTGGCGGGCATGATAGGGACCGCATCGCGGGTCAAGCGCGCCATCAAGTCGAACGATCGCCTGTGGACGGCGGTGAAGCGGCTGCGTCGGGTGCGCGCGACCGCGCCGCGTGACACCGGCGACGACGACTAGGCCGCGCTGCGCGTTGGCTGCGGAGCGGACGGCGGCGCCATGTCACCCGGCTTCACCAGCACGACGTCTTCATATCCACCCTGGGTCAGGTTAGCCGCTGCGGCTGCGACCGAGCGATCGCCGACCACGGTCGCGCTAACGAGAACCTGAGTGCCATCAGCAACCAGCCTGCGAATGCCTTCGGCATCGGCGGGACCACACTCGACCACGACCACGTCATAGGCGGTCGTCAGCGAATCCATGATGATCGGCAACCGGTCGGCCGCCCGCATGGCGCGCGCCGCATTTGCCGTGCCGACCGGGATGACATGGCACTCGGAGTAGAGATCCGCCTGAATCACGTCGGCAAACTGGGCCTCCGCGCAAAGCAGGTTGGTGATACCCGGAAGCTGGTCGTCTTCCGTCATCGGCAGCGAAGCAGCCCCCGTAGACGTCAGGTCGAGCAGGAGGACGCGCAGGCCTGCATCTGACATTTCGCGCGCCACCAGAACAGAGCTTGCAGCCCCCTGATCGCCTTCAGGCGAAACGAAAATGGCGCGGGTCACACCGTCCACGATCAGCCGTTCGACAGCGGAATAGACGCTCAGCCTGTTGTCGTTCGGCGCAACGCGGCGGGGCTCGGGCGCAGGCATGGCCTGCTCCTCCGGCTCCTCGTAGATCGCCTCCTCACGCGTGGCAAAGCGCGCCGGATCGGGCATGACGACCTGTTCGACAGGCTCGAAGGACGCGCCCGAGGCAGGGCGCATGGCGCGGCCTGAAAACAACTCGCTCAGCAGCGTGAACAGAACCATGATCAGCATTGAGCCGACAAAGGCTGCAGCGACGATCGGCACGAGCTTGGGGAAATAGGGATCGGCGGGCACAGAGGCGCGCGAGAAGATGCGCGCATCGGCCGGCAGGTATTCACGATCTCCGCGCGACGATGCCTCGCGATAGCGCGTCAGGTAGGATTCGAGCAATTCGCGCTGCGAAGCAGCTTCCCGCTCCAGCGCGCGCAGTTCCACTTCCTTGTCGCCAACGCGAGCGGATTCGGCCTTCACCACATTGAGGCTCGACACCAGCCGCTCCTCGCGGGCGCGGGCCGTTGCGGCTTCCGTTTCGAGGCCACGCAGGACTTTGGCCGCCTCGTCGCGCACCTGGGCCGACATGTCGGCAAGCTGCGAGCGAAGCGACTTGATGCGCGGATGATTGTCGAGCAGCGTCGTCGACAGGTCAGCGATCTGTGTGTTCAACTCCACCTGACGTTCGCGCAGGCGCTGGATCAATGGCGATGACAGAACCTCCGGCATCGAATCGAGCGAAGCGCCGTTGCGGATGGCGTCGCGCAGCGTCTGCGCGCGCGATTCAGCGGTGGCACGGGCCGCGCGAACGCGCGTCAGTTCAGTCGACATTTCCGAAAGCTGCTGGGTGGCAAGCGCTGAATTATTCTGGCCTACCATCAGGTCGGACGAAGAACGGAACGCAGCAACCTTTCCCTCGGCATCCTTCACGCGCTTGCGCAGATCCTCGATCTCGGGCGCGAGCCAGTTGGTCGCGTCGTTGTTCGACTGCAACTTGGCGCGCTGCTGCTGCGAGAGATAAGCATCGGCAATCGCATTTGGGACTGCGGCAGCCAGCTCTCGATCCTCCGACGAGAACTCAACTACGATGACGCGCGAGTTCTCGACGCGATAGACATTCAACTTCTCACGCATCGCATTGATGACGCGGTCTTCCGCGGCAAGCTCGCCCGGATCGCTCTTCAGGCCCATCAGCACCATGAGGCGGCCGACGATGCCCATATTGGCCTGCTCGTCGAATTCGGGCCGCTTGCCCAGTTCAAACTGGGTTGCGACCTGCTTGAGAATGTCCGTCGAACTCATGACCTGAACCTGCGAAGCAACGCCGGTTTCATCCAGCGTCGGGTCGTTGGACCGGTCCCCTGCCGCGTTTGGACGGGTAAAGACGGATTCGCGCGTTTCGATCAGGATGCGTGTCTCGGCGCGAAAATGCGGCGTGGCGAAGAATGCGGCCAGAAAGGCCAGGGCTGTAATCACGCCGGCAAAGACGACGATCCGCTTCCAGTCCCGCACGATGCTGGCGAAAAGCGTTCCGAGATCAACATCGAGGTCGTTGGCTCTCGTCACCTGGCCCGACATGTTTCGCACTCCGATACAATTGCGCGAAACGTAAACGCGTATGGTTTCCGTCAAGTTAAGGCGATCAAGGTGCCGACACGCCCCTTCGAAGCCCCTTTACCGGGCATTAACCCTAACCGATCGATAACGAAGACCACCGAGGTCGATAACGGCCAGCCTATTTCAAGGTCACGCGTTCGAATGAAACCTTCAGCCGCCCTGATGACCAGCCTTCTGGCCGTCGCGCTCCTGTCAGGATGCTCGAGCTATCGCCCTGCCCCAGCCGCCTTCCACAAGGCGCTGTCGGAGCCATATCTGCTGGACTCAGGCGACCGCGTGCGCGTCACCGTGTTCGAACAGGAATCGCTGACCAATACCTACAGCGTCGATCAATCCGGCTATATCGCCTTCCCCCTCGTCGGCTCGGTCGCCGCGCGCGGCCACTCGGTCGAGCAGCTCGAAGGACAGATCGCGCAGAGCCTGCGCGGCGGCTATCTGCGCGACCCCGACGTTTCTGTCGAGGTCGACCGCTATCGTCCGGTCTTCGTCATGGGCGAGGTCGGCGCGGCGGGCCAATATTCCTACGTGCCGGGCATGACCGTCCAGAAGGCAGTCGCCGTCGCCGGCGGCTTCACCCCGCGCGGCAATCAGGTCTCCGTCGACGTCACGCGCTCGGTCAACGGCAAGGTCATGACCGGCCGCGTTCGGACGTCCGATCCGTTGCTGCCTGGCGATACGATCTACGTTCGCGAACGTCTGTTCTGATCGGCAGCGGCGAGCGTGAGCACCAGTCTGAGGATCGTTCACTGCTTCAGATCCCCCGTCGGGGGCATCTTCCGGCATGTGCGCGACCTCACCCACGCCCAGGTCGCGGCAGGACACAAGGTCGGCATCGTCTGCGATTCATCGACTGGCGGCGAATACGAGGACGGCCTCTTCGCACAATTATCAGGTGCGCTTGAGCTCGGCGTCCACCGCACGCCCATGCAGCGTCACATCGGCCCCGGCGATATCGGGTCCGGATACAGAACATACAAGCTTATCAAGGGATTGCAGCCGGATATCTTACACGGACATGGCGCCAAGGGTGGCGTCTACTCGCGTGTATTCGGCTCACTTCTGCGGGTCTCCAGGTCACGCGTAGCCCGCCTCTATTCACCGCACGGCGGAAGCCTGCACTACGATGCCGACACGCTGACCGGGCGTGGCATCTTCATGTCCGAGAGGTTGCTGGAGAGGTTCACCGACCATCTCCTGTTCGTGTCCGGCTATGAGGAGCGCGTCTACCGGCAAAAGATCGGCAATCCGCGTGCGCCCTTCTCGCTCGTCTACAACGGCCTAACTGCGCCGGAGTTCGAGCCGGTGCCGCCTGCCCCCGATGCGGCGGACCTTCTCTACATCGGCATGATGCGCGACCTGAAAGGGCCGGACCTGTTCATCGACGCCTTAGTAAAGGCGGAGGCGCTGGCCGGTCGCAGGCTGAGCGCATATATGGTCGGCGACGGCGACGACATGCCGAAATACCGGCAGCAGGTTGCAGACGCCGGCCTGTCGGATCGGGTAACGTTCCATGCCCCTATGCCTGCCCGCAAAGCATTCGGCATGGCGCGCGTCATCGTCGTGCCATCCCGCGCAGAAGCAATGCCCTACATCGTGCTGGAGGCGCTGGCCGCCGGCATGCCGATGATCGCGACCGCGGTGGGTGGCATTCCGGAGATATTCCCAGCGAATTCACCTGCTCTTTGCAGCCCCGATGCGGACCAACTCGCCGACCTGATGGCAAAGGCCGTAGCCGACCCTGCCCGCTGGCAAAGACTGATGACCGATGAGACGACCCTGCGGTCCAATTTCGGCGCCGACGTCATGGCCCGAAAGATCGAGGGCATCTATCTCGAAGCGCTCGGCCGAAAGGCCTGAACCGCTAAAAGCGTCACGTCCTCATAAACCTTTCTTAGCACGTGCCTGCTAGTGTCCGACGGACAGGGTGTGGCCAGCACAATGAACGAGATCGATCCGAAACTCCGCTTTACGCTGAGCGCCGTTCGCGCGCATCAGGACGATTCGGCCAAAAGAAGCCCAACGACCCTCAACCCGATGGCGCAGCACATCGCCACCCACTACCGGCAGGACACGATGTCGCCGGTGATGGTCTCGGGTATCCTGCGCATCATCGAATTCGTCATGCTCGTCGTCTCAGGCATTGCCCTCTACCTCTGGCAGGTGGGGCTGGCGACGCATCTGATCTGGCACTATCCCGTCGTCATTGCGGGCGGCTCCCTGCTCGCGGTGATCCTGCTCGAATTCTCCGACGCCTATCAGATGACAGCGCTGCGCCAGCCGTTCCGCACGGCACGGCGCATCATTCTCGTATGGGGTGGCGTCTTTGCCCTCCTCGCGCTGCTCGGCTTTGCCTACAAGATCTCCGCCGAATTCTCGCGCCAGTGGTTCGGCTCATGGTTTGCAGTCGGTCTCATGCTGCTGCTGACGCTTCGCTTCTTCATGGCCGGACAGATACGCCGTTGGGGTCGCAACGGGCGCATGGAACGCCGCGCCGTCATCGTCGGTGGCGGGTCGCTTGCCGAGACGCTGATACGCGCCATCGAATCCCATCCCGACAACGATATTCGTATTTGCGGCATCTTCGACGACCGCGACGACAGCCGCTCCCCGCCGATCGTTGCGGGCTATCCAAAGCTCGGCAATGTCGGCGAACTGATCGAGTTCGCGCGCATCGCACGCATCGACATGCTGATCGTGTCGCTGCCGTTCAATGCCGAATCGCGTGTGCTGTCACTGCTCAAGAAGCTCTGGGTCCTGCCGGTCGACATTCGCCTCTCCGCGCATTCTAACCAGCTCAGATTCCGCCCGCGCAGCTATTCATTCATCGGCGCGGTGCCGATGCTCGACATATTCGACAAGCCGATCAACGACTGGGATTCGGTCGCCAAGCGCGCCTTCGACATCGTCTTCAGCCTGCTTGGCATCGTGCTGCTGTCGCCGGTCATGCTGGTGACCGCGATTGCCATCAAGCTGGATTCGAAAGGGCCGGTCCTGTTCAAGCAGAAGCGTCACGGCTTCAACAATGAAGTCATCGACGTCTACAAGTTCCGGTCCATGTACACGGACCGCTCGGACCCCACAGCCAAGCAGGCGGTGACCAAGGGCGACCCGCGTGTCACCCGCGTCGGCCGCTTCATCCGCAAGGCTTCGATCGACGAGCTTCCGCAATTCTTCAACTCGCTGTTCGGCTCTCTGTCGCTGGTCGGCCCCCGGCCTCACGCAGTCGCCGCACAGACCCACAACCTGCTCTACAACGAGGTTGTCGACGGTTATTTCGCGCGTCACCGCGTCAAGCCGGGCGTCACCGGCTGGGCGCAGATCAACGGTTGGCGCGGTGAGATGGACACCGACGAAAAGATCAAGATGCGCACGGAGTTCGACCTCTATTATATCGAGAACTGGTCGCTGTGGTTTGATCTGAAAATCCTGTTTCTGACCCCGATCAAACTGCTCGACACGGAAAACGCCTATTGAGCGCCGCCGCTGCCGTCCAACTGCCGCGTGAAGCGGTAAACGCCAAGCTGATTGCGATCATAACCGCGGCGGCCGTGTCTTTCGGCGTGTTCCTGTCAGGCTTCGTCATTCGGGAACCTGCACCCTACGAACTCTACATGGCTGGTCTGATGGGCGTGTGGGCGTTGTTTGGCCTGCGCATCTCGCGCGGCATCGTGCCTCTGCTCGTCCTGCTGGTGCTATTCAACATCGGCGGCATGATTTCCATGACGCAGATGGCCGACATCACCACGCGCAGCATCCCGCTCTATCTGGCGGTGTCGCTGTTTCTGGCGCTGACAGCGGTGTTCATCGCATCCGTCACCGAACAACAGCCGGCACTCTACAACCACATCTTCCGCGCCTGGATTGCAGCCGCGATCCTGACCGGAACGGCCGGCATCATCGGCTATTTCCACGCCCTGCCGGGCTTCGAGATGTTCACCAAATACGACCGCGCAGCCGGCGTCTTCCAGGATCCGAACGTGTTCGGCCCATTCATGGTGCTGCCGGGCATATGGCTCCTCTACCGCATCCTGACCGGCAATCTTTCCGATTGGCTGCGCTGCGGGCCGCTGCTGCTGATCATCGTGTTCGCAATTCTCCTGTCCTTCTCGCGCGGTGCCTGGGGCCTGTTTGCAGTCTCCGCCGTTCTCGTGATGGGCACGCTGTTTCTGCGCAGCCAGAGCGGGATGTTTCGCCTGAGGCTGGCAATGATGAGCGTCGCCGCGGTCGCCATTCTGGCGCTCGGCCTCATCATCGCACTCCAGTTTCCTGCGATTTCCGACCTGTTCTCCACCCGCGCTCAGCTTGTGCAAAGCTATGACGGCGCGCGCCTCGGCCGCTTCGCGCGCTATGTCATTGGCTTCCAGTTGGCGACGGAAAAGCCGCTTGGCATAGGCCCGCTGGAATTCGGCCAGCTCTATGGCGAAGACACGCACAATATCTGGCTGAAGGCACTAATGGATTATGGCTGGCTCGGTTTCGCTTGCTGGCTGACAATGATCGTATGGACGATCGCAGGCGGCTTCCGCATCCTGTTTCGCGAACGTCCCTGGCAGCCCTATCTTCTGTGCGCATGGGTCGTTCTGATCGGTCATGTGGCGCTCGGCACGGTCATCGACACCGATCACTGGCGGCACTTCTATCTGCTGCTCGGCCTGATCTGGGGCGCGATGGCGCTTGAGATGCGTCATGGCGCGCATCAGTCCAGTCAGGCTGCAAGTTTCCGCTCGATCCCCCGCCCTGCTAATCAGCGCGTCGTGCTACCCAGCTTCCAATAGTCGGTCAGCGGGTTCTCTCCCGTATCAGGCTTGACCTGCAACAGAACAAGTTCGGCGCTGCTCTTGTCGAGCGCGGGGAAGAATTGCGGATCCTGGCGACCAGACGTCATGTTGAACATGTTCTGGCGGCCGAATGTGAAGAGTTCGCGCTGGGTCAGATAGCCATCACCATTGAGATCGGCCGATCCGGCAATCGCCTGCGCGAAGACAAGGCTGCCGACGCCAAAATGCGTGCCGTCGAACGAACGCTCCTGAGCCAGTCCGTCCTCGGCGACCGCGCCGAAGAAGGAGACATTGGCAAATTCGCGATCGAGCAGGCCGCCTGCATGGCAGCCATCTATAAGCACGATGACGTTGAGGTTCTTGCGGGCCGCCTTTTCCATCCAGCCTGTGAAAATCTCGTCGGTCAGCTTGCGCCCCGGCTCGATCAAATCCAGGCCGCTCATCTCGCCGCCTTGCTCCCTGGCCGCAGCGGAATACTCTTCGATGCCCTTCGTGCCGCTGAGCAGCAGGACCGTGCGCCGGCCCGTGCCATCTGCTTCTGCACGGTCGCGCAGCTCGACATAGCCGGTCCCCGAAAAGGTGAAGAACAGCGTATCGCCGGGCGACGCGTCCTCCACCATGTCATTCCAGACGTATTCGATATAGCTCAGCCTGACATCCTGATTGGTGATTTGGACGACCTTTTCCGCCCCGGCCCCGTGCAAGGTCGCCGCGATCTTGTCAGAATCGTTCACCGCACCCTTCAGGCTGTAGCGGCCGCCATAGTCGTCGATCCCCACGACCAGCCCGTAGAGCTTCGGCTGCGGCGGCTGCATATAGAACTGGCCGACAATCTGGTCGTAATAGGCCGGTTCCTGCCGGTGGGTGACTGTCGCGGCCAGCGCACTGACCTCGACCTGCGTGCGCTTTGCAATTTCCACGACGGGCATTCCCGGCGTCGCGAGCGCGGGTCGGAAGATGCGGGTAAAGACCGAGTTCGGGTCGCCATCCTCCGGCCCCAGACGGTCAAGCGCCTTTTGCCCGACACCAGCGGAATAGATGACGAATGCCCCCTTCTGCGGCGTCATGCGTTGCAGGCCGCCAAAAGATCGCATGGCGCGCATGTCGGCGTCTGGCGGGAACGGATTGTCCCGACAGGCATCGAGCACGACCAGCGCGATCTCGACACCACGAGCGTAGATGCGATCCACGAGATCCTGCGCGTCGATCGCATAGCGTTCGAGGCGCGATTCTCGCACGCCGTCCAGCGTCGGCATGTCGGCGGGCAGGAGGAAATTGCGCTGCTCATGGCTGACGCCATGGCCCGAAAAGAAGAAGAAGGCGACGTCGCCCGGATTGAGGCTTTCCACAAATTCGTCGATTGCGTCGTCAAAGGCGCGCGCGTCAATATTCTGCCTGATGGTGACGACAAAGCCGAGATTTTTGAGCGTCGCCTCAAAAGAATCGGCATCACCGATTGCCTTGTTCAGGTCGGTCAGTTCGTCATATTCGTCGATGCCGATGACAAGCGCGCGCCGCACCTGACCTTCGCCGCCTGTTGTCTTGAGCGGCGGCATGGCGCGCAGATCGTCGGCAAGCGCCTGAAGACCTGCCGACACATGCCGGATGCTGTCGTCGCGATCGCCCAGTTTGACGGCGGCCGTGCGCGCCGGGCCAGCCAACGTTGACAGCAGGCCGAACGCAAGGGCCGCCGCAACTACAATCCTCAATTCTCTGAAAATCGTCAAACCACACCACCCAAGCCTGCCACAGGTTAGAAGGGGGTGCTGGCTCAATCAAGACGCGCTTGCGCCGCTGGGCGAAGTCAAATCGCGCAAGCGCGGCGTGTCGGGTCAAATCGCGCTTGCGCGGCGGGCCGGGACCATATAGGGCTGCCACCGGTTCGGAGCGTAGCGCAGCCCGGTAGCGCACTTGACTGGGGGTCAAGGGGTCGTGGGTTCGAATCCCGCCGCTCCGACCATTTTTCCTTTGAAACCTTCAGTCATCTTCACGCGCTACCACCGTGGCGCGGGACACAGGCGACGATGCCTCGTGTCCCATCACGCAGCACAGGTGATCCGTCTACATCGCCATCGGCTTGACCAGCATCCAGATGCCCATCGCGATCATGGCAAGATTTTCGATAAGCGAAACGAAACCCAGCGGCACCTTTGCCGAACCGCCGACACAGGCGCATTTGAGCTCCCGCTTGTCGATATAGACAGCCTTGATGACAGAAACCGCGCCGATCGTGCCTGCAAAGAGCGCCAGAGGCACAGACACCCAGACCAGCGCGCCTGCGGCCATCAACACGCCGGCAATCAGCTCCGCATAGGGATAGACATAGGAATATGGCACCCAGCGTTTGGCCAGAAGGTCGTAGTTGAGAAACATCGTGGCGAAGGTCTCGACGTCCTGCAACTTGAGGAGAGCAAGGATCGCCATGCCGAATGCCACGAACCACTCAACAGTCTGGATCGAAAGAATGCCGGCACCGGTTGCCCAGCCGACCGCCCCTGCCAACAGCGCGGCCACCGCGAACACCCAAAGCACAGGCCGGTAGGAAACCGCGTTCGGATCACGCACCTGTAGGCCAAGATAGAGTCGAAGGTCGTCATAGCCCCCCACCCGCTCACCATCGATGAATATCTGCGGCGTTGTGTTGACCCCATGCTCGCCCTTGAATGCGTCGGTCTCTTCCCGCGTCTTCAGCCAGCGGTCATCGACTGCATATCCTTTGGACTTGAGGAGGTGGACCGCCTTGAGGCCCCACGGGCATGTGTGCCGGGGCATTACCATCCGATAGATTGTCGCCTGCTTCGTAGTCATGATGCCATCCTTTGCTTTCCGGCACGAGATAGGGATTCCAGTAGCTGGAAGGTCAAGGCCCGCCCCTACTAAAGACAGCAATTGATAACGGCGCCCGACACTTGCGCGTCAATTCTGCGCTGTGGTAGCAGCCGCACAGGCCTAACTGGGCCTTTTGGCCGAGCGCTCCTGGCGCGTCCATTGCAGAAGACCGTGTTTACGGCCGGAACTGGAGAGAGCATTATGGGTTGGCTGGATCAGGTCATTCACGAAGTCTTCTCGGCGGAAGGCTTTTCCGCCCTCCTTCAGGTTCTTGCAATCGATCTCGTGCTCGCCGGCGACAATGCGATCGTCATCGGCCTGGCTGCTGCCGGTCTGCCGAAGGAAATGCGCGCCCGCGCAATTCTCATCGGCATCATCGCCGCAACCGTCCTTCGCATCGGCTTTGCTCTGATCACAGCCCAGCTTCTGGCGCTCGGCCCGATGCTGCTCGTGGCGGGCGGCCTTCTTCTGCTGTGGGTCTGCTGGAAGATGTGGCGCGAACTTTCCGTATCGCACGAGGACGAGCACGCCGCGCTTGAAGCAATGTCGGACGAGGATCTGAATAAGGACGGCACAGTCGCCAAGGGTGCGCCGCGCAAGACGTTCGCGCAGGCGGCCTGGCAGATCGTCATCGCTGACGTATCCATGTCCCTCGACAATGTTCTCGCCGTTGCAGGCGCAGCCCGCGAGCACCCGACCGTGCTCGTCATCGGCCTTGCCGTGTCCATCGCACTCATGGGCTTTGCCGCGACCTTTATCGCCAGGCTGCTGCACCGTTTCCGCTGGATCGCCTATATCGGCCTGCTGGTCATCCTCTACGTCGCATTGAAAATGACCTATGACGGCCTGGCCGGCACATGGCCTGCTCTGGCCATCTTCGGCGTCCCGGCGCCGCACTGATCGAAAGCCGCAGGCTTCAAAACTTCAAAAGCGGGTCGAAAGACCCGCTTTTTCGTTTCAGGGAGCGGCCAGACGTCAAAGGGATCGGATCATCTCACCTGATCGAGCAGGCGCTTGCATTCGAGGAGATCGAACAGAGCCTCCTGCAACAGGGCTCGGTTGTCCTTGGACAATCGCGCATTGCCGGGCGCGACGGGACCGTCATCGTCGGGCTTGCCCAGGCCGAAGAAACGCCTGCTCGGCTTTGCCTTGGCCTCGCCGACCAGCATCTCGTCTTCGGCGGCAAAGCTGCGCTGCTCCGGCTCTGCATCCACCCTCGCCTCTTCCTGCTTGCGGCTGGCGATCGTCGCAACGGCGTCAAGGTCGCCAGATCCGAGGGCGACGACAAACTGGTTGCCGTTCTCGCGCAGCAGTTTCTGCACACCTTTGATCGTGTAACCCTGATCGTAGAGCAGATGACGGATGCCCTTGATAAGCTCGACATCCTGCGGGCGATAGTAGCGACGCCCGCCGCCCCGCTTCATTGGCTTGATCTGCGTGAAGCGTGTTTCCCAGAAGCGCAGCACATGCTGTGGCAAATCTAGATCTTCGCCGACCTCGCTGATCGTACGAAACGCGTCTGGCGACTTGTCCATCTTGTTGACCGGCCTGTTTCGATTCGGATGCGATTTCAGCGCGATGGCGCGAAAAACTCAAGCCCTGCCCTATCAGACCAAACTGACGCGAACCATGCGCCGGCTTTATTCAGCGGGCGCTGTCTTGGCCTGATGGTTGCGCAGGATACGGCTCTTCAACACATTTGATGCCTTGAAGGTCATCACCTTGCGTGGGGAGATCGGCACTTCCTCACCCGTCTTCGGGTTGCGGCCGATACGTTCGTTCTTGGAGCGGATCTGGAATGTCGCGAAAGAGGAAACCTTGACGGTCTCCCCACGAACGATCGCATCGCAGATCTCGTCGAGCACCATCTCCACCAGTTGCGCGGATTCGGTGCGCGAAAGCCCGACCTTGCGATACACAGCCTCGGCCAGATCGGCGCGCGTAAGAGTTGTGCCCCCCATCGTTCCTTCTCACAATTCAAGGATTTAAGTCAGGACAATACAACCTGAACTACATCCAACACACACCTTGGTTACCGTAAGAACTTGCTTCGGCCAGGTCAAGGAGCGGCGGCCGCTACCATCGGATTAGAGACGCGCCCCAGGTAAAGCCGCCGCCCATTGCCTCGATCATGACCAGATCGCCGGGCTTGATGCGGCCGTCGGCGACCGCCACCGACAATGCGAGCGGCACCGACGCGGCAGACGTATTGCCGTGGTCGCCAACGGTGGCAACGAGCTTTTCGAGGGGAATGCCCATCTTCTTCGCCGACGCCTCAAGAATGCGCATATTGGCCTGATGCGGCACGAACCAGTCGAGATCGTCGATGGTCGCGCCGGCCGCGTCGAGTGTCTTGTAGACAACGTCGGTGATCATGCCGACCGCATGCTTGAACACCTCGCGGCCTTCCATGCGCAGATGGCCGACCGTCTGGGTGGTCGAAGGGCCGCCGTCGACAAAAAGCTTGTCCTTGTGGCTACCGTCCGAACGCAGGGCCGACGCAATGACGCCCCTGTCGTCAACCTCGCCACTCGCCTCGACGGCTTCGAGCACGATCGCGCCTGCGCCATCGCCGAAGAGAACGCATGTCGTGCGGTCCTCCCAGTCGAGGATGCGCGAGAACGTCTCCGAGCCGATGACAAGCGCGCGCCTGGCCATGCCGCCGCGCAGATGAAGATCGGCGACCGAAACAGCATAGACGAAACCGCTGCACACAGCCTGCATGTCGAATGCAAAACCATGCTTCATGCCCAGACGGGCCTGAATATCGACCGCTGTCGCCGGGAACGTGTTGTTCGGCGTCGATGTCGCCAGCACGATCAGGTCGATATCGTCGGGCGTCAGATTTGCAGCGGCAAGCGCCTTGCGCGCGGCAGCTTCGCCAAGCGAAGCCGTCGTTTCATCGTCCGAGGCTATGTAGCGCTGGCGGATGCCGGTGCGCTGAACGATCCACTCGTCGGACGTATCGATACTGGCTGACAGTTCGGCATTGGTGACGACCCGGCGCGGCAGGGCAGAGCCGATGCCCTTTACCTGAGATCGGATCATTCTCCATGCTCCTCGTCGACCGGGGCTTCCACTGTGGCGCGCGTGCGGGATAGTTCCGGCGAGCGCGCATGGAAGGCGAGGAGGTCGCTATTTATCTTTTCGATCAATCTGTTGCGCGCCATGTCGTAGCCAAGCTCGACGGCAGCGGCAAAACCTTCTTCGTCGGTGCCGCCATGGCTTTTGACGACGATCCCGTTCAGGCCGAGAAACACGCCGCCATTGACCTTGCGCACATCCATCTTCTCGCGCAACCGGTCAAACGCCCCGCGCGCGAACAGATAGCCGATCTTCGACATCAGTGTGCTGCGCATCGCGTCGCGAAGATAGCCGCCGATCTGTCGTGCAGTACCCTCGGCGGTCTTCAGCGCGATGTTGCCGGCAAAACCTTCGGTGACGACGACATCGGTCGTTCCCTTGCCCAGATCGTCGCCCTCGACGAAACCGCGATAATCCATGGTCGCCAGGTTTGCGTCGCGCAGCAGGCTGCCTGCCTCGCGCACATCCTCCTGGCCCTTGACCTCTTCAACGCCGACATTGAGCAGGCCGACGCTAGGCCGTTCCAGCCCGAACAGCGCGCGCGACATGGCCGAGCCGAGAATCGCGAAGTCGATCAATTGCTGTGCGTCCGCGCCAATGGTCGCGCCCACATCGAGCACGACGCTTTCGCCACGAATCGTCGGCCAGATGGCGGCGATTGCGGGGCGGTCGATCTGGGCCATGGTGCGCAGACAGAATTTCGACATCGCCATCAGCGCGCCGGTATTGCCGGCCGAGACGCAGACATCGGCTTGTCCCGACTTCACCGCTTCGATCGCCTTCCACATCGAAGACTTCCAGCGGCCATGCCTCAGGGCCTGGCTCGGCTTTTCGTCCATCGCCACGGCAACGTCGCAATGAATGAATTCGCTGATTGCCTTGAGTTCGGGATAACGCAGGAAATTGGGCGACACCGCGTCTTCGCGACCGAAGATCAGAAATCGGACGTCGGGCCGACGTTCCGCGACCTTCAGCAGTCCGGGTAGAACGACGTCCGGCCCGTGGTCGCCGCCCATTGCATCAATTGATATTGTGACCAAGCTTCTCTCGTCTCTATCGGTCCAGGCCGATCAAATCTGCGGCGAAAATAGCGGTTTTAAGCCAGCGCACAACCGTCAAATCCGATTGAAATCAGATGAATTCTCAACTCAGGCGATCGCGCAGCCTAGCAAATGGCGATTGCTGTTGCCCGTCGCCAGCAGACGGCAGTTCCGCGCCCTGCTTGCGCGGATAGGGATCGATGGCAAGGGCGAAGATTTCCTCCGCAAGCGCACCGACGTCAATCTTGTCGCCTTCGAAAACCTCTGGGCTGTCCGGCCCGTCGAGATCGAAGAACATTTCGCCGTCTGGATCTGCGGGGCGCGCAAGAGGAGAGCCTTCGGGCACGAAGGTAGCCTCGATCTGCTGGTCGATGAGCGCGGAGATAGGTTCGAGCGTAACGACGCATTCCTGGACGATCTCGGCGCGTACGCGTCCGGTAACGATGACCCCGGTGCGTTTCCAGTCACGCGCCAGAAGCTCCGCCTCAAACGAACCGACCGCGATCAGGCCATGCTCGGCCGCAAGCGCCGCCAGTTCCTTCTCTGTCGGCTTCACCGTGACAGGAAAACCCTTCTGCGGCAGCCGCTTGATGTCGATCGAATAAGAGATCGGGCTCTTGTCAGGCATTCTCTCCTCCAGCGACGACAAATCGGACGCGGCCCGACAGGATGTCGGGCGCCGCCTGTGACGCGAGCGTGGCGGCCGTCTGCATCACATAGGCGGCCAGACTGTCAGCCTCGGGCCATTCAGTGGTGCCTGGCCTGACATTGCGCGTCAAAGCCTGCGAAAGCTCGGCCAGATCACCGGCATCGATCGCCTGACCGTAGGTCGACGTGCGGCCGTAGAACATGCGGGCAAGGGTTTTCATGCGCTTGGGAATGCCCATATCGCCGATGCCGAGTTCACGCAGCGAATGGTCGACATCCAGGAAAAACGCATCTGCCAGTTCCTGACCGAGACCTTCGCCGGCACGACCCTCGCCCTTGATGCGGTGCAGACACAGGAAGAGATGAAGCCCAACCATTTCGAACCGCCCCAGCGGCGTATCGGGCACCAGCCACTGCGAATAGAGCACGGGCTGCCGCGCGGCTGCCACGATTTGCTCGTAGAGCGCATCGGCTATCGCTCGATTTGCCTTCTTTTCCGCGCTGAAGAGTTTGAACATCAGGTTTCTGCTCCGTCGTGGCCAGTTGGTTGCATCGACGCGCAAGCTGGTTTACCGAGTTTGTTGCTCCGTGCAAGCACCGCATCGACTGGCGGAGCTGCGAAAGCAGGGGTTAGGTGGAGATGTCATTGCAGCGAATGAAATTCAAGTCCGGCGCGACTGCCCCGGCCATTCTGGCGCTTGCGGCAGCAATTGCCGTATCTGGCTGCAACGCAACTTCGGCGCTGGCTCCCGGCGAGACGCTTACCCAAGGCTACGTGATCGACCCGCAGGCGATCGAACTTGTTCCGCCGGGTTCGAGCCGCGAGCAGGTGCTGCTCGCACTTGGCAGCCCGTCGACGCGCGCGACCTTCGACAATGAGGTGTTCTACTACATCTCGCAGACGCGCCAGCGCAGCGCCGCATTCATGAAGCCGAAGCTTGTCGACCAGCGCGTTCTCGCCGTCTATTTCGGCCCTGACGAGCGCGTCGTGAACATCGCCAACTACGGAATGCAGGACGGCAAGGTGTTTGACTTCATCTCGCGCACCACACCGACCGGCGGCAAGGATCAGAATTTCCTGGGCCAGTTGCTCTCCGGCTTTGGCGGCGGATCGAAGAAGCCGCCGAACCTGTTCGGCAACCCAGGCTGACAAGGTCTTACGCCCGGTCTGGACCGGTGACGAAATCCATAAAACTGAAAAAGCCCCGCGGATCGCTCCGCGGGGCTTTTCTTTAGGTCGCCATGACCTGATCGCTGAGCATCAGGCCGAGTGCGCCAGCACCGCCAACAGCAGAAGTGCGACGATGTTGGTGATCTTGATGGCCGGATTGACTGCAGGGCCTGCCGTATCCTTGTAGGGATCGCCCACCGTGTCGCCGGTGACCGAAGCCTTGTGGGCCTCGGAACCCTTGAGATGCTTGACGCCGTCCTTGTCGGTAAAGCCGTCTTCGAACGACTTCTTGGCATTGTCCCATGCACCGCCGCCCGAGGTCATCGAGATGGCGACGAACAGGCCGTTGACGATGACGCCCAGCAGAGATGCGCCCAACGCGGCAAAGGCGGACGCCTTCGATCCGGAAATCAGCAGCACGCCGAAATAGACGACGAGCGGCGCGAGCACCGGCAGGAGCGACGGGATGATCATCTCCTTGATAGCCGCCTTGGTCAGAAGATCGACCGCGCGCGCATAGTTCGGCTTGGACGTGCCCTTCATGATGCCCGGATCTTCGCGGAACTGCTTGCGCACTTCCTCGACGATGGCACCGGCCGCACGGCCAACGGCCGTCATGGCGATGCCGCCGAACAGGTAGGGGATCATGCCGCCGAAGATCAGGCCGGCGACGACATAGGGGTTCGACAGATCGAACGACACCGTGCCAAGGTCCGCGAAATACGGATATTCGGCCGAGTTCTGCGCGAAGAACTGCAGATCGTTCGAGTAGGCCGCAAACAGAACCAGAGCGCCGAGACCGGCCGAACCGATCGCGTAACCCTTGGTAACTGCCTTGGTCGTGTTGCCGACCGCATCGAGCGCGTCGGTCGAATGACGCACTTCCTTAGGCAGGCCTGCCATTTCGGCAATGCCGCCGGCATTGTCGGTGACCGGGCCGAAAGCGTCGAGCGCGACGATCATGCCGGCGATGCCGAGCATGGTGGTCACGGCGATGCCGATGCCGAACAGGCCGCCCAGAATATACGTCGCAAGGATGCCGGCGACGATGACGAATGCCGGAAGAGCGGTCGATTCGAGCGAGACCGCCAGACCCTGGATGACGTTGGTGCCGTGACCGGTCACCGATGCCTGGGCGATCGAATTGACCGGGCGCTTGTTGGTTCCGGTATAATATTCGGTGATCACCACGATGAGCGCGGTGACGATGAGACCGACAACGCCGCACCAGAACATGTTGACACCGGTAAGGCCTGGGCTGAATTCACCCCAACCAATCGTGTAGTGCGTCGCAATTGCGAGACCGACGATCGACAGGATGCCGGTAGCGATCAGGCCCTTGTAGAGCGCGCCCATGATCGAGCCGTTCGAGCCGAGCTTGACGAAGAACGTGCCGACGATCGAGGTGATGATGCTCGTGCCGCAGATGAGCAGCGGATAGACCATCGCGCTGTCGAGAGCGTCCTGACCTGCAAACAGGATTGCGCCGAGAACCATGGTGGCGACAACCGTCACCGCATAGGTCTCGAACAGGTCTGCCGCCATGCCCGCACAGTCGCCGACATTGTCGCCGACATTGTCTGCGATGGTCGCAGGGTTGCGCGGATCATCCTCCGGGATACCGGCTTCCACCTTGCCGACGAGATCGCCGCCGACGTCCGCACCCTTGGTGAAGATGCCGCCGCCAAGACGGGCGAAGATCGAAATCAGCGAAGCGCCGAAGCCGAGAGAGACAAGAGCGTCAATGACGGCACGGTCGTCTGAGAAATAGCCCATCGGGCCGGTCAGGACGAGGAAGTAGACTGCAACGCCGAGAAGCGCGAGGCCCGCCACCAGAAGGCCGGTGATGGCGCCCGACTTGAAGGCGATGTCGAGGCCGGCGGCGAGACTCTTCGAGGCGGCCTGCGCGGTGCGCACATTGGCGCGGACCGACACATGCATGCCGATGAAGCCGGCCGCGCCCGACAACACGGCACCGATCAGGAAGCCAATGGCAGCGGCCGAGCCGAGCAGCCACCAGGCGAGAACGAAAACAACGACGCCCACCACGGCAATCGTCTTGTACTGGCGGGAAAGATAGGCCTGCGCTCCCTCACGGATAGCGGCCGATATTTCCTGCATGCGAGCATTGCCCTGGTCGGCGGCGAGAACGGAGCGCGTGGCCCAGATCGCGTAGACGACGGAGAGCAAGCCGCAGAGTATGACAACCCAAACTGTCAGCATTGCGAAATTTCCTCAGGTAGCGGCCCGCCCAAAAGTTCCTCTCCGGGCCGATAAGATAGACGTACGCTGGCAGTAAGCTGGCGCGAAGTCTTTGAAAGTATGCGAAGGGCGAGGCAGCGGCGTCAAGCCATGGGCCGGTTTTTGCCCGATTTTCGACACGAATTGACGGGCTCGACGTTCAAGCCTCGGCGGCTGACCTGCGATTGACCATCGCCATCGCGCCAAGGGCGATCAGGCAGAAGACGGATACAGGCACGACCACCCAGTTCAGAACTTCCCAACCCCACCAATTATAGGTGAACCCCGACATCAGCGACGCCACCGCAACGGTGGAAAACAGCACGAAATCGTGGAAACCCTGCGCCTTGCCCTTCTCCGAGGGGCGGTAGGCGTTAGCAACCATCGCTGTCGCGCCGATGAAGCCGAAGTTCCAGCCGAGGCCGAGAAGGATCAAAGCCGTCCAGAACTGCCAGAGCGCAATTCCCGAAAGGGCGACGATCGCGCAGCCGATCAGAAGAACCAGACCTGCGGCAATGATCTTCTCCGCGCCGAATCGGGTGATGAGGCGGCCGGTGAAGAAACTCGGCGCAAACATCGCAATGACGTGCCAGGAAATGCCCAGTGTCGCCTGTTCCTTGGTGAAGCCGCAGCCGACCATCGCAAGCGGAGCGCCGGTCATGACGAAGCTCATCAGTGCATAGGACGAAACGCCGCACAGGAGCGCGATGGCAAAGCGCGGCTGCGCCACGATCTCGCTCAGCGGCCGCGCCGGGCCGGAAGCCTGCGCAGACGACGCACTGGACTGGCGCGACTTCGGCCGTAGCAACGACAGGATGATCGCGCCGACGATTGCCAGACCGATGATCGACACGAACGCGCCCGCAAACATGATGGGCGCAAGCATCTCGCTGGTGAAAATGACAATTTGCGGCCCGAGGATCGCGGTGACGATGCCGCCTGCCATGACGAACGATATGGCGCGCGCCTTGAACTCGGGCGGGGCCTCGTCGGCGGCGGCAAAGCGCAATTGCTGGACGAACGCGCCGCCGAAGCCGACGATCAGAAGCCCAAGGCCAAACAGCCAGAATGAGGATTGAAACAGCGCAAGCGCAGCGACCAACCCGCCGAGCGCGGTGACGATGGTGCCGAGCATGAAGCCAGAGCGACCGCCAACCCAACGCAGGATGGCCGCCGCAGGCAGCGCGCCAACGGCCACGCCAACCGTGTAGCCGGTGACCGGAAGCGTGGCGAGCGACTTGTCCGCGCCGAGCAGATAGTGCCCGGCAAGTCCGCCGATGGATATGCAGATGGGCGCCGCCGAGCCGACGATCGCCATGGATGAGGCATAGATGAGTGCGGTGCGCCGCGCTTCTGCCTCAGGAGCGGTCATCTGGCGTCCTTGCCCCTGCCCTCGCCGCGCATCCGCCGCGCCACGCGATCGAGAACCGCGTTGACCAGCTTCGGCTCTTCCTCGACATAGAATGCCTTGGCGATGTCGACATATTCGGAGACGATCACCGCGACCGGAACGTCGGCACGCTCCATCAGTTCGTAGACGCCGGCGCGCAGGATCGCGCGCAGCGTCGAATCAAGTCGCGAAAGCGGCCAGTCTTCGGTCAGCGCCTGGCGGATGACCGGATCGACCGTCTTCTGGTTCTCGACGACGCCCGAAAGGATGGCGCGGAACCACTGGGCGTCAGCCTCGCGATACTGGCTTCCGTCAACCTCCTGGCCGAGCCGGTGCGCTTCATACTCAGCCACGATCTCAAGCAGACCAGCCCCGGCCACGTCCATCTGGTAGAGCGCCTGCACCGCGGCAAGGCGCGCTGCGCCGCGCTTGTTGGCGGCGCGAGGCGCGCCGGTAGAGGCGGGATCGGACATCGATCAGGCCTCCAGCCGTTCGCGGATCGCGATCATGGTCAAGGCAGCGCGGGCTGCAAACCCGCCCTTGTCACCCTCGCTACGACGTGCGCGCGCCCATGCCTGCTCTTCGTTCTCGGTGGTGAGAATGCCGTTGCCGATGGCCATTGCGCCATCGACCGACAGGTCCATCAGAGCGCGGCTCGATTCGTTTGCGACGATCTCGAAATGATAGGTATCGCCGCGAATAACGGTGCCGAGTGCCACGACCCCATCATAATCGGTGCCGCCTTCAAGGGCAGCGTCAAGCGCCATGGAGACGACACCGGGGATTTCGAGCGCGCCAGGCACTGTGATGACGTCATAGGTCGCGCCAGCCGCGTCGAGGGCAGCCGTTGCGCCTTCGAGCAATGCGTCAGCCAGCGCATCGTGGTAGCGCGCCTCGACGATTAGAAGATGGGCCTTGCCCGAAGGCGTGGAAAACGCCTTACCGTGGTCTGAAATACCAGCCATTACGTACTCCGGAAAGCAGGTCGTTTAGGCCGAACTTCGGGCCGGAGCAAGCCGCAAGCGGATGCGCCGCGAAGATTGCGAACTTCCAAACCGTGGCAGACCTTTCCTGATCGCATCAGACGGCCGTTCCGCGAGGCGTTTTCAATGGTGGAGGCCCGCTTTCCGGCAAGGGCGCATATGACGGATATATGACAACGCCATAAACGAGCGGACAACAATTCCTGCAGTAAGCACATCCGCATTGGTTCATCTTATTGCTTGCACGGCAGGAATTTATGATTCTGGCTCCCGCTATCGTCGCACCCGTCAAATTCGAGTCCACAGGCGCAGCCCCGACAACAAGGGATTTGAGGCGTTCCTCCAAAGCGAAAACGCCGCGATTGACCTGCATGTCCTCTACCGCAACTGGCTCACTGCCGCGCGTGGCTCCCAATTGCCGCTTTATGAAGAGGCAGTTCTGGGCCGAACCGGGCGTGCGGGCAGCCATACGGCGCTGGTTCGCGCACTGTCGGACGGCACATTCGTCTTTGCCCATGCCGGCCCCGCATTCGAAGAGTGGACGGGAGAAGAGACCGCAGGCCGGAACATCGAAAACCTGCGACCCGATTGCGCTCATGTCTTTCTTGACGGGCTCCAGCAGGCCTTGCGGCAGAATCAGCCGGTCCACCTTGTCGCCCACCCGGAGCGCGGAGGGTATGTGCGGGCCTACGACCTCGTCGTTTTCCCGCTCGCCAGCCGTTGGGGCGGTTCGCTGTTTCTCGCCTATGCGCGCCAGCGCACGGAGAGCTATAGCCTCGTCGACGCGATCTTTGCGTCGACCACGGGCGGCCTGATGGCACTGGCGCCGGTGCGCGGTCCGGAGGGCGCAATCGATGATTTCCGCCTGATCTCACTCAACCAGGGTGCGGCCGACTTGGTGCGCCAATCGGCAGACGAGCTTCGCTGGCAGCGCCTTACGCACATCTTCCCGCGTTTGAGCGATACGGGAGCAGTCGAACAACTCGTCGCTGCCTGGCAGACGAAGTCAGCCGTAGAGTTCGAATTCTCCTATCCCTCCTCGCACGGCGGCGTCCGCCACCTCTCTGTGCGCGCGTCCGCCATGGGCGATCTGGTGTCGGTCAGCCTCATCGACGTGACGGAGATCCGCACCAGAGAGGAATCATTCCGTCTGCTGTTTCAGGACAGCCCGCTTCCGATGTTCGTCTACGACCCCGAAACCACCCTGATCCGAGACGTCAACGTCGCCGCCGTCGAGCATTACGGCTACGATCGCGGACGCTTCCTCTCCATGAGCCTGCTGGACATTCGCCCTGCCGAGGAACGGGAGCGTGCGCGCCAGGTCCTGGCCCTGCCCACTATCCCGTTCGACACGGGCGAAGTGTGGAAACACCTCAAGGCGAATGGCTCCATCATCGAGGTCCGGGTCTATTCCCGCAGGGTGGACTATCAGGGACAGATGGCGCAACTCGCGGTGGTGGTCGATGTCACCGAACAGCGCAAAACGGAAGCGCGCATCAGCTTCATGGCGCATCACGACTCACTGACCGCCCTGCCCAACCGCGTCCTTTTCCTTGATGAATTGCGCCGAACGCTTCGACATGTCGAACGCCACGGGCAAACGGCGGCGGTGCTGTGCATCGACCTCGACTACTTCAAGGACGTCAACGATACGCTTGGCCACCCCGTCGGCGACAAGCTTCTGCAACAGGTCGGCGAACGCCTGAGCGGCATCGTGCGCGAAAATGATCTGGTCGCCCGTCTCGGCGGTGACGAATTCGCTGTCATCCAGCGCGATCTGACCCAGCCTGCCAAAGCGGGTACGATGTCCGAACGGCTGATCTCGGTTCTCTCTCAACCTTACGACATCGACGGGCAGGTGATGGTGATCGGCGCGTCGATCGGTATCGCGATCGCGCCGACCGACGGCGACAGCGCCGATGAATTGCTGAAGAACGCCGACATGGCCCTCTACCGCGCAAAGGACGAAGGCCGCGGCACATTCCGCTACTTCCAGCCAGAAATGGATGCGCGCATGAAGGCCCGCCGCGCACTTGAGGTCGAGCTGCGCCGTGCACTCGTCGCGGGCGAATTCACGCTCCACTACCAGCCCTTCGTGTCGGTCGAGACCGGCAGGATCACAGGCTTCGAGGCGCTGCTGCGCTGGAACCATCATGAGCGGGGCATGGTGCCGCCTGTCGATTTCATCCCGCTCGCCGAAGACATCGGTCTGATCGTGCCGATAGGCGAATGGGTGTTGCGTCAGGCCTGCCGCGATGCGGCCAATTGGCCCGATGACATGCGCGTCGCCGTCAACATCTCGGCCGTCCAGTTCAAGGGCCAGAAACTTGCCGCCGTGGTGGCTTCCGCGCTGGCGATGTCCGGCATTGCGGCGGAACGTCTCGAACTCGAAATCACCGAGTCGGTCCTGCTGCACGACAGCGATTCCAATGTCGCGGTACTGCACCAGCTTCGCGCGCTTGGCGTGCGCATCTCCATGGACGACTTCGGCACCGGCTATTCGTCGCTCTCCTATCTGCGCTCATTTCCATTCGACAAGATCAAGATCGACCAGTCCTTCGTGCGCGAGATCGTCGACAATTCAGGCGACGCCGCCATCGTCAGCGCCGTTGTGGGCATGGGCGCCAGCCTTGGCATCGCGACAACGGCGGAGGGCGTTGAGACAAGCGAGCAGCTTGAGAGCCTGCGAGCGCAGGGCTGCACCGAGGTTCAGGGCTATTTCCTCGGGCGGCCCATGCCCGCCAGCGACGCGCAGGCGCTGCTGGCAGGCCAAGCCTGAGGTCAGGGGCGCTATTGCCCTTCGCGCGCGGCGTCCGAAAGGCGCGCCGCATAACGCGCCATCGTATCGATCTCGAAATTGACGCGGTCGCCTGGCTGGCGGTCACCCCATGTCGTCGCGCCAAGCGTGTGGTGGATGATGAGCACGTCGAAATCCGTGCCGTCGACCTTGTTGACGGTCAACGAGGTTCCGTCCAGAGCGACAGACCCCTTCGGCGCGACAAAGCGGGCAAACTCGCGCGGCGCACGCAGCCGGAAACGTACCGCATCGCCCTCATTCTCGCGCGACAGGATTTCGGCGGTCTCGTCAACATGACCGGACACGATATGGCCGCCCAGCTCGTCGCCAATTTTCAGCGCGCGCTCAAGATTGATGCGCGTTCCCTCCCCCCAGCTGGCCAGAGTGGTGAGGCGCAAGGTCTCCTCCCACGCCTCGACCTCGAACCAGCGGTCATTGGAGCCGGCGTCGGGCAGACGGGTCACGGTCAGGCATACGCCCGAATGAGAGATCGACGCGCCGATATCAATTCCGGCGGGGTCATAGGCCGTGGCAACGCGAAGGCGCAGGCCCACAGGCAGTTCGTCGCGTGCAGTGACGCGGCCGACATCGGTGATAATTCCAGTAAACATTATATGCGGACCCATTCCTGAAATTGATCGACACCATATCGGGCTTGCCGAGCCAAACGAAAACCCTCTGGCATGGATTGCGGATCGATTGGTGCCTTAACACCATCCGCGCCAATGTGCGCCGTCCCCTGAAACAGCAATATGCGGTCGACCAGCCCTTCATCGAAAAAAGCCTGCGCCGTGGTCGCGCCGCCTTCAACGAGCAGGGTCGAGATACCGCGCGCCGCAAGATCCTCCAGAAGCTCCGGCAGCGCGATGCGCCCGTCCACGAGTTCGACCGGCATCAGCTTTGCTCCGACCATCTCCAGCGACGAGCGACGCACCTTGTCGGCGTCAGGCGAACAGGCCACCAGCAGGCGCAGTGAGCGCGACGACAGCGCCAGCTTCGACCTGATAGGAAGGCGAGCAGTCGGGTCGAGCACGACCCTGATCGGCGAGCGGTCGGTCAGGCCTTCGAGCCGGCTCGTCAGTTCCGGGTCATCATTGGCCACAGTGCCGACGCCGGCGAGGATCGCATCGCTTGCCGCGCGCAGCAGGTGTGACTGGTCGCGCGCGATGCCGCTATAGATGGCGATTTGACCGGCACCAAGGCGGCCGATCATTCCATCGGCGGAAACTGCAAATTTTACAGTGACTTCCGGGCGGCCCCTCGCGATCCGATTCAGATAGCCTGCATGGACGTCAGCCGCCTGTTGCGACTGCACATCCTCGACGACCTCCACGCCAGCCTCGCGCAGCGCGTCATAGCCGCGCCCCGCCAGACGCTCGTCCGGATGCTTCAGAGCGCAAACGACGCGCGCGACCCCGGCATCGATCAAAGCCTTGGCGGGCGGCGTGACGCGACCTTCGCCAACGCCTGGTTCGAGCGTGACATAGGCGGTAGCGCCCTTTGCAAGATCACCTGCTTCGTGAAGCGCTATGTTGACGCCATGCGGGCGGCCGCCTCGCGCGGTGACGCCGCGACCGACGATGACGCCATCGCGCACAATGAGCGCGCCGACGCTGGCTTGCGCGTGGGTCAGTCCGACATGGTTTCGGGACAGTCGGATCGCCGCCGACATGTAACGGCGGTCAGCATCGGACGCGGATGATGTCGCGTCCTCCATCGCCTACACGCCGCCCTCGTCGGACAATTCGCCGAGCACGTCGTGGAAATCCTTGGCTTCGCGGAAATTGCGGTAGACCGAGGCGAAGCGGACATAGGCGACATCGTCGAGTGACTTCAGCGCCTCCATCACCAGGCGGCCGATCTCTTCGGATGGAACGTCGGATTCGCCAGAGCTTTCGAGCTGGCGGACGATGCCGCTCACCGCGCGATCGATGCGATCGGGATCGACATTGCGCTTTCGCAGCGCGACCTCGACGGAACGGGCCAGCTTGTCGCGATCGAACGGAACCTTTCGGCCGGACTTCTTGACGACCGTCAGGTCGCGCAACTGGACGCGCTCGAAGGTGGTGAAGCGACCGCCGCAATCGGGGCAAACGCGGCGGCGGCGGATCGCGGCGCCGTCTTCGGCAGGCCGCGAATCCTTAACCTGAGTGTCTTCAGACTGACAGTATGGGCAGCGCATCGGTGCTTTCGTGTCGAGATTTTTCGATTCTCTCCCGACACTTAGCTCAAAACGCTGCTAGTCCATATAGCCATACATCGGGAAGCGTGCGGTCAGCGCGACGACCTTCTGCTTCACCGCTGCCTCGACGGCGGCGTTGCCCTCGTCGGAATTGGCAACCTTGAGACCATCGAGAACTTCGGTGATGAGATTGCCGATTTCTGTAAACTCCGCCTCGCCGAAGCCGCGCGTCGTGCCGGCAGGCGCACCAAGTCGCACGCCAGACGTGACGAATGGCTTTTCGGGATCGAAGGGAATGCCATTCTTGTTGCAGGTGATATTGGCGCGGCCAAGGGCTGCCTCAGCGCGCTTGCCGGTGGCGTTCTTGGGACGCAGATCAACCAGCATCAGATGGTTGTCGGTGCCGCCCGACACGATGTCGAGGCCGTTCTTCTTCAAGCTGTCGGCAAGCGCACGCGCATTGGCGACGACATTCTTCGCATAGGTCTGGAATTCTGGCTCAAGCGCCTCCTTGAAGGCAACCGCCTTGGCCGCGATGATGTGCATCAGCGGGCCGCCCTGCAGGCCGGGGAACACGGCCGAATTGATCTTCTTGGCGATGTCCTCGTGATTGGTGAGGACGACGCCACCGCGCGGGCCGCGCAGCGACTTGTGCGTCGTCGTGGTGACGACATGGGCGTGCGGCAGCGGCGACGGATGCTGGCCACCGGCGACGAGACCGGCAATGTGGGCCATGTCGACCATGAGATAGGCGCCGACTTCGTCCGCAATCTTGCGGAATGCGGCCCAGTCCCAAATGCGCGAATAGGCGGTGCCGCCGGCGATGATGAGCTTGGGCTTCTCGCGGCGCGCCGTCTCGGCGATCTCCTCCATGTCGAGCAGGTGGTCGTCCTCGCGGACGCCGTAGGAGACGACATTGAACCACTTGCCGCTCATGTTGACGGGCGAGCCGTGGGTCAGGTGACCGCCGGAATTGAGGTCGAGGCCCATGAACGTATCGCCGGGCTGCAACAGCGCCAGGAACACGGCCTGGTTCATCTGGCTGCCGGAGTTCGGCTGGACATTGGCAAAGTTGCAGTTGAACAGCTTCTTGGCGCGCTCGATGGCGAGTTCTTCGGCGATGTCGACATACTGGCAACCGCCGTAATAGCGCTTTCCCGGATAACCTTCCGCATATTTGTTGGTCATGATCGACCCCTGCGCCTCAAGAACGGCACGGGAAACGATATTCTCCGACGCGATCAATTCGATCTCATGGCGCTGGCGACCGAGTTCGGAGCGGATCGCACCAAAGATTTCGGGATCGACGCTTTCGAGGGTCGAGTTGAAAAAGCCGGAAACGGGGCTTGTCCTGGACATGGGCTCTTCCTGTCAGTTGGGAACCGGGCCGGGGCACTAACACACATGCCCGGTCCCCGCCATGTCGCATCCGCGAATTTTCCTGCGACGTTCGCGTCAGGCTCTGGTTTTCGTCGCAAGAGTCGCTTGGTCCAGCGTCAGTTCCTGATAGAGCCGCTGGGTTGTGTGATCGTTGATTTCGCCCCGCATCAGCATGGCGCGCAACGCCTCCTGCTCGGCCTCGGTCGCCGCCTGCCGCAGTTCGATCTGGGCGCGCTGCTCGGCCCTCGCCTCTTCCGGCAGGGATTCGCCCTGTTCAAGAGCTGCTATCCTGCGACGATATCCGGCGATCAGCCCCTCTGCCACGGCCTGCCGGGGCGTGGCAGCGCCCGTCTCGCCCGAATGGCCGCCGGCAATCGATTCCAGGCGGGCGATTGCGGCCTTTGCCGTTGCGATCCGCGCCATCTTCAGTTCGAGCGTTGCCGCGCCATGGCCCTGATCCCCCAGATTCCTGGTCAATGCAGGCAGAAGCAGCCAGGCAATGATGAGCCACCAGAAAATGACGCCGGTTGCGAGGAAGATGACAAGATCGCGCGCGGGGAACGGCTCGCCATTCATCAGCAGAGGCAGAGACATGACGCCAGCCAGCGTGACAGCGCCGCGCACGCCGGCAACCGTTGCCGCCAGCTTCATGCGCAAAGTCGTGCCCTGATATCTCTCTCCTCGCCAGCGGGACACCATCCGGCCAATCAGCGCCGTCACCAGAATGAAGCCGAACCGCAGTACCATCAGGCACAGCGTCAGCGTCAGCACGATCAGGAACGGTTGCAGCCAGATGCCGTTTGTCAGTTCAGGCGGGATGGTGCGCGCAATGGCCGGCAATTGCAGGCCGAGAAAGACGAAGATCGCGCCGTTCAGCGTAAATCCGATGACCTGCCAGGTCGACACGGCAAGCATGCGCGCGCTGGTGTTGAGATGCCTGAACAGGCCCCAGCGCGCCAGAAACAGGCCGGCAAAGACGGCCGCCAGCACCCCCGACGCATTCCAGCGTTCAGCAAGAGCATAAGCCAGAAATGGCAGGAGGACGATGACGAGCACCTGTGCCTCCGCCGAACCGGATGACGCTTTAGCCAATATCTTCAGCGCTTTGGCCCCAATCCATAAACAAATGAATCCGGCTGCTATGCCACCCGCCACCGCCAGCACGAACGCCCATGACGCCGCTGCCAAAGAAAAAGCGCCAGTCAGGGCGGCGGCAACCGCAAAGCGGAACATGACCAGACCCGACGCATCATTGAGGAGCGACTCGCCTTCGAGCAGGTGCAGGAGGTTTGGCGGCAGCCTGTCCTTGTCGATGATGGACGACACAGCCACCGCATCGGTCGGCGACAGAACGGCGGCCGCTGCAAACGCCACGACCAGCGGCACCGCCGGCACAAACCAGTGCAGCGCATATCCGAACGCCGCGATGGTGAAAAAGACCAGGCCGAACGCCATGGAGGCGATGGAGTAACGCAATCGCCAGAACTCGCGCTTGGGCGCGCGCCACGCATCGTTGAACAGAAGCGGTGGGATGAAGATCATCAGGAAGAGTTCAGGTTCAAGCTCAACATGAACGCCGCCCGTCACCGGCCACGCCAATGCTACGCCGATTGCGATCTGAAGGATCGGCATCGGCACAAACGGCAGCAGGCGCCCCAGAGGCTGCGAGCCGATCACCGCAGCAACCAGAATGAGGATGAGTTCGACTGTATCCATGCGGCAGCGCACCGGGGTAATGCCGCCTTGGCGACAACGCGAAAAGCCGCCCCGAAAGGCGGCTTTCAATTCGTTTGCGCCGATTGCGCCAAAAGCATGTCACGCGACAGCGCAACCTTGCCAAGACGGAAGAACGCTCGTCGGCTCTTGTGCCCGCAGAGGCGAGCACCTGGAACTGAACTAGAGCGCGGTCGAGATGCGCAATTCGGCTGCGCCGTCCTTGGCGTAGATGTCGTCGCGAAACTGCACGATCTCGCCATTCGCCCAGGCGGACACATATTTGAAGTGGACCGGCACCGGATTGGTGACATTGACCGGTGTGTTCTCGCCCGACCGGATCGTCTGCTCGAACTGCTGGCGGCTCCAGCCCGGCGTATCGCGCAGGATCCAGGTGACGAGGTCGCGCACGTTCTGGACGCGCACGCAGCCCGACGAATCGAAGCGCATCAGCTTGTTGAACAGGCTCTGCGACGGCGTGTCGTGCATGTAGACGTTTTCGGGGCTCGGGAAATTGATCTTCACCGACGACATGGCGTTGATCTTCGACGGGTCCTGACGCAGGCGGAATTTTGCCGCCTCCTCGGTGTTCCAGTCGATCTGCTCCGGCGGGATTTCCTGACCGTTCGGCCCGAAGATACGGATGCCGTTCTTCGTCAGATACTGAGGGTCCTTGCGCATCAGAGGAATGATGTCCTTGCGGATGATCGATTCAGGCGCAGTCCAGTACGGATTGACGATGATCTCGTTGATGCGGGAGTCGAGCAGCGGCGTCGGGCGGTCGATCTTGCCGACGATGGCGGTGTGGCGCTGGACGACGCGTTCGCCTTCGACCGCCTCGATCTGGGCGGCGGGAATGTTCACGAGCACATAGCGGCCGCCGAATGACGACTCGTTACGCAGGCGCTCGAGATTGACCTGAAGCTGGCGGACGCGCGTTTCGGCGGGAATGTTGAGCGCGGCAAAGGTGTAATTGCCGGTCACGCCGTCCGACGGAAGGCCATGGCGCGCCTGAAACCGCTTGAGGCCGGCATCGACATAGGAATCGAAGGACTGCGACATGCCGGCGCTCTGCGGCAGGTCGCCCGTGACGATCAGGCGGCGGCGCAACGCCTCAACGTCGGGATCAACGACACCGATCTTGAGCTTCTTGGTTGCGGGAACCTGCTGCCAGCCGCCCTGGGTCGCGATGTTCGAGTATTGGCCGATTGCCTGCTCGACGCTCATCATCGTCTGCTGGCTGAAGATCGGCTCATAGGAGCTGACGGCCATGCGCGCGTTGCCGCTGGACGCCTTGGCGTCGAACTTGTCGTCCCATGAGCCGCGCTTGCGCGCACCAAGAATCTGCTGAATGACGTCATCCTGCTGCGCCGCAGCCGCAACTGTGCTCGCGAGCAGCGCGCCTGCGCCAGTCAGAAATGTCCGCCGTGTCGTCATATCGATACCCACTACCTGCCAGTAACGCTGGCCAAGACAGGAACGCGTCCCGACGCCAGCCCGGCCCTGCCCGATTCAGACGAGCCTGTCCCGCACGATTGTCGGAACTCGCAGAGCCTCTCCACCATGGACCGCATTACACTGGATTATGGCGGCTTGGTGGCTCAGCCAACTCACGATAGCGTTATTGTGCCTCGCCATGGTTTCCAAAAAGGAAAGGCGGGATATGTCTCTGCCGACCCGACCCGATCGCCGTCGGCCACGACAGCCTCGATTGGCTGGCTGCGCCCGGCGCAAACGGCACGAAAGATCACTTCGCGTGCCGTTTGAAAGAGAGTCCGGATTTTACATGCGATAGGCGATGGTGTCGTTCCAGAAGCGGTCGAGGCGCTGGAGCGCACGGTTCATCTGGCGGAACTCGTCCGAATTGATGCCGCCGACCTGCTCGATCGAGCCGATGTGGCGCTCATAGAGACGGCCGACGACTTCGGCGATGGCCGTGCCCTTAGGCGTCAGCGAGACGCGGACCGAGCGGCGATCGATGCGCGAACGCTGGTGGTTGATGAAGCCGAGGTCGACGAGCTTCTTCAGATTGTAGGAGACGTTCGAGCCGAGATAGTAGCCACGCGAACGCAATTCGCCGGCGGTCAGCTCCGCATTGCCGATGTTGAAGAGCAGCAGCGCCTGGATGGCGTTGATGTCCGACTGGCCCTTGCGATCGAATTCGTCCTTGATCACGTCGAGCAGGCGGCGGTGCAGCCTTTCGACGAGCTGAAGGGATTCCATATAGAGTGTGCGGATTGCATCCTTGCGGTCGTCCCTGACCGGATCTGGCTGCTGTGCCTGACGCATCGTGTTCATGGGTTACTCTCTTTCGTTTGACGCCGGGTGATGTTCTCTCACCTTGACCCCAACCTAACCGACACCCATAAAATTCGACTTAAACCGCAGGCTTAACCAGTCCTTACGATCGCCGTTCGGAATTGAAGACTAATTTCTGGTAAACGCATTGGTTAAGAAGCGGCTATTTCGAAAATAATTCTCAGCCGCCAAACGTTGGATTTCCAACCTATCTGGCCCGCTTGCGCTCCTGGGAACGCTCCTGCAGGTAGAGAAATATCCGGAAACTCAAATAGAGCACCGCAACCAGCATATGTGAGATGACGACCGAATTCTTCACGCCGAAATATTCAGGGAACACCGCATACATGGCGATCTCTGTCGCCGCGCAGATCAGCCAGATGACCGCTCCCCACGAGGTCAGCATCCAGAGACCGATCCCGGCAAAGGGATAAAGCGCTGCGAGAACCGTGGCCGAGATCTGCCAATGCACCGGCATCAGGTCGAAGCGCCAAAGTAGGCCGTCATAGACACCGACAAGACGTATCCAATAGAGTGTGCCGAACATCAGGCAGTAGCAGGCGATAATCCGGTGGAACCACCAGAACGCCTGCTCGGCGACGCTCGGCCGGGTAACCACCGGACTGTCGCGATAGGTCATGGAATCGGCAAATCTCCGCCCTCAAGAGGCGCAAAATACGCATCGATGGCAAGGCCGTCTATCTCTTCGAGTGTCGCCGGGCTCCATTTCGGGGTATCGCCCTTGTCGATCAGCGCGGCGCGAATGCCTTCGTAGAAATCGCGGCCTGCCAGCATCCGGTTGAGAATGCGGAACTCCATCCGCATGCATTCGCTCATGTCGAGCATGGCGCCATTGGATATCTGGACAAAACTGACATTGAGGCTGGTCGGCGAACGCTTGCGCAGCATTTCAAGTGCGGCGTGGGCAAATTCGTCGCTCGCCCCCGCCTGCTGGAGGCTCTGCACGACGTCCGCAAGGCTTCCCATCGTAAAATGCTTTGCGATGGAAAGAAGCGCGGCCTCGTCGATCGCCGGCTCGGGCGTGATGACGAGAGGGGCCAGCACGGCGTCGGGGTCGCCGGTTTCGGCAATCTCGGCCTCAATCGCGGCAAGATCGTCGGATTTGACCGCATGGGTGGCAAGGCCCGATTTCAGCATGTCGCCGGGGCCGATACGCGCGCCCGAAAGGCCGAGATACATGCCGAATCCGCCCGGAATGCGCGACAGGAGATGACTGCCGCCGACATCGGGGAAGAAGCCGATGCCGGTTTCGGGCATGGCAAACAGCGCCTTTTCTCCCACCACGCGATGCGAACCATGGAAAGAAAGACCGACGCCGCCGCCCATGACGATGCCGTCGATGAGCGAGACGATGGGCTTCGGGAAGCGTTGGAGATAGGCGTTGAGCCGATATTCGTCGGCGAAGAACTGCGTCAGCAGGCGGCCTTCCTTGCCCGCGCGGTAGACCTCCATTATGTCACCGCCAGCCGAAAACGCCCTGCCCTCGCCCTTGAGGATGACCACCTCGACGCCCGCATCCGTCTCCCAGTCGCGCATCTGCGCGTGCATGAGATGCACCATGTTGTGGGTCACCGCATTGAGCGCCTTCGGCCGATTGAGCGTGATAACGCCAGCCTTGCCGTTTCGGGCAAACAGGATCTCGGCTTCGTCGCTCATGCATTTCCTCCAGGCTCGCGGCAGATGTTGGAGTAATGTTGGTTCGACCCCGCCTCGTCAATCACGCGACGCGATAAGCGGCTGTGCGTCCATCCCCCTGAGGCCGTCACGTCGCATTGGTTGCGCCTCGCCGCCATGATATCTGTCGGGCAAATCGGGATGCAATTCGATGAACAAGCACAGCCGCGCCACACTAAAGGGCGAACGTTCGGTCGACGAGATCACGCAGGGCCGCCGTCTCAGGCGCATGAGAAAGGCCGACTGGTCGCGACGGCTGGTTCAGGAGAACCGCCTGACCGTCGATGACCTGATCTGGCCGATCTTCCTCGTCGACGGCAAGGGCGTACGCGAACCGATCCCGGCGATGCCTGGCGTTTTCCGGCTCTCGATCGACGTGGCGGTGAAGGAGGCTGAAGAGGCCGCGCGCCTCGGCATTCCGGCGCTTGCCACCTTTCCCAACATAGACGCCGGGCGCAAGGACGTGATCGGCTCCCACATTCTCGACACTGATAATCTGATCAATCAGGCGACGCGCGCGATCAAGGCTGCCGTGCCGGAGATCGGCATCATCACCGACGCGGCGCTCGACCCTTTCACCTCCCACGGCCATGACGGCATCCTGCGCGACGGCATCATCGTCAATGACGAGACCGTCGATCAGGTCGCCGCCGCCGCCGTGCTGCAGGCCGCTGCCGGAGCCGACATCATCGCGCCGTCCGACATGATGGACGGCCGTATCGGCGCGATCCGCGACGCGCTCGACGCCAACGGCTTTCAGGACGTTGCGATCATGTCCTATGCGACCAAGTTTGCGTCGGCCTTCTATGGCCCCTACCGCGAGGCGATCGGCACCAAGGGCCTGCTGAAGGGCGACAAGAAGACCTATTATCTCGACCACGCCAATTCCGACGAAGCCGTGCGCGAAGCCGAGCAGGATCTGGCCGAGGGTGCCGACATGATCATGGTCAAGCCCGGCCTGCCCTATCTCGACATCATCCGACGCCTGAAGGACGAGTTTCGCGTGCCGACCTTCGCCTATCAGGTGTCGGGCGAATACACGATGATCAAGGCTGCTGCCGCAAATGGCTGGATCGACGGCGAAAAGGCGATGCTGGAATCGCTGCTGTGCTTCAAGCGCGCGGGCTGCGATGGCATCCTGACCTATTTCGCGCCGGAAGTCGCAAGGCTTCTGAAAGGCCAGTGATGGGCCGCCTTCTTCAGTTTGCCGGTAGCCTCATCGGCGCCGCAGGCGTTGCGACGGCGGCTGCCGCCGCCCATGCAGGAGGCGGCAACCTGGGCACGGCCTCGACCATGCTGCTGGTCCATGCACCGGCGTTCCTTGCAGTCGGGCTGACCGCTCCTGCTACCCGCAGGCCGGTTGACCTTGCCGCGGTGCTGCTGCTCGTCGGCGTGGTCATCTTCTGCGGCGATCTTCTCGCACGCCACTATCTCGGCTCGCGCCTGTTTCCCTATTCGGCCCCGATTGGCGGTTCGCTGATGATCGCAGGCTGGATCGCTGTCGCAATCACCGCGCTCGCCCGCCGAAACTGAGTTTCTACATGCTGTTCATGTGCAGGACGTTGCCGTCAGGGTCCTTGAACCAGACCATGCGGAAATCACCTGCCGAATGGATGCCGTCCTTGTAGGTTACGCCATCCATCTCATAGCGCTCAAACTCAACTCCCTTGGTAGCGAGGGCGCGTGTAATGTCTTCGATCTCGTCGCCAACGTCCCAGACGACGGCATTTGCCTTGTTGGTCCCGGCGAATTCGGACACATAGGCAACAAGGAACGTCTTGCCTGTGCGAAATGTCACGACGCTGTCCATTTCCTCCTCGACCTCAAGGCCGAGTTTGTCTCTGTAGAATTGGGTCGCAGCGCGCAGATCGCTGACGGCGACAATTGCGGAAGAGGATTTATCCTTGAGCATGGCGATATCTCCCAAAGACGGGTAACGCCTCATGCCGAAGCCGGTTGCCGACAATCGTGCGACGACTTGAATTGTTGCCTGACATTACCAACTATCAGCATCATGACACACTCCGACCCCGCAATCGAAACTGTCGATCTCGGCTATCGACCCAACCTCGACGATGCGCGCGCATTCGACGGCGTGTTGACGCGCCGCGTGATGGCATTCGTCGTCGACTACATCCTGATTGGCATCCTGATCATTCCGGTCGCCATCGTCGTCGGCATTCTGGGCGTACTGACGCTCGGCCTCGGCTGGATGCTCTACCCAGTGCTCGGCTTTGCGGTGGCGCTGATCTATGTGGCGATGACTCTGGGCAGTGCAAAGCAGTCGACTCCCGGCATGCGGATTTTCGGCATCAGGCTGGTGCGCGTCGACGGCGGCCCCATCGGCCCGATGACGGCGATGATGCATACGGTCCTGTTTTGGGTCGGCAATGCAGTGCTGACGCCGCTTATCCTGCTCGCCACGCTCTTTCTCGACGGCAAGCGCACGCTGCACGATCTGCTTCTGGCAACGGTCGTGATCCGGGATTGAAGGGGCGTGCCTGACAGGACGTTGCTTCATTTGACTTGACGAAACCGATCTTGCAGCGACAAGTTTAGGCAAATCGCACGAGTTCGCCAGAAAATTGACGCAGCACCCAACCCAGTCTCCGCAATTCTTCCTGACAGCGCCGTCGCCCTGCCCATATCTCGAAGGCCAGTTCGAACGGAAGGTCTTCACACATCTCGTCGGCGACAAGGCGTCGGAGATGAACGATCTGCTGACGCAAGGCGGGTTCCGCCGTTCGCAGAACATCGCCTATCGGCCGGCCTGCGAGACCTGCCGCGCCTGCGTGTCCGTGCGCATCCTAGCCAATGAGTTCAAGCTGACGCGCAATATGCGCAAGGTGATCCACGCCAACAGCGACCTGATCGGGGCGCTGCACGACGCAGAGCCGTCGACGGAGCAATATTCGCTGTTTCGAGCCTATCTCGACGCTCGCCACAGGCGCGGCGGCATGTCCGACATGACAGTGCTCGATTATGCGATGATGGTGGAGGACAGCCACGTCAACACCAAGGTCATCGAGTATCGCAGGCGCGGACCCGACAGCTTCATCACCGGCAAGGGTACCGGCGAACTGATCGCGGTGGCCTTGACCGACCAGATGGCCGACGGCGTCTCGATGGTCTATTCCTATTTCAACCCGGAATTGGCCGACCGTTCGCTCGGCACGTTCATGATCCTCGATCACATCGCCCGCACTCGCGCGCTCGGCCTGCCCCATGTCTATCTCGGCTATTGGGTCAACGGCTCGCGCAAGATGGACTATAAGGTGCGATTCACGCCCCAGGAGCATCTCGGCCCGAAAGGCTGGGAACGCTTTGAGGGCGCCCCCTCACCGAAGGCCGAGTGAGACTGGTCCATCTGGACTGGAAAATTGTCTCACAACACAGATCACTTCAAAGGCCTGATGCTTGCCGCAATCGGCGGCATGGCGCTGACGATCGACATTCCGCTGATCCGCCTGTCGGAAGGCAATACGTGGTCGATCCTGCTGCTGCGCTGCGCCGCAACATTCGTCGCCGCCATCCTTATGTGGAGCGTGTGGCGGATGCTGTCGTCCAAGGCACCGGCGCTCATCCCCGGCAGGACGGGCCTGATCGTCGCCATCCTTTACGGGATCAGCTCGATTGCCTTCATGACGGCCGTCTTCAATACGTCGACCGCCAATCTCGTCTTCATCCTCGCCTTCAACACCGCCTTTGCGGCCGTCCTGTCATGGATATTCCTGAAGGAGCGGCCGTCTCGCGCCACCCTGATCGCCATTGCCGCGATGATCGTCGGCGTCGGCATAATCGTCGGCGACTCGATCGGCACCGGAAATCTGTTCGGCGACTTCATGGCGCTGGTCGCCGGCTTCTTCATCGCATGCGCGATCACGACCTCGCGTGCGAGCGGTAAGGACATGGGTTTCACGCCTCTGATCGGCGTGCTGTTTCCGGGGCTCGTCGCGCTCGCCTTCGTTTCGCAGGGCGGCTACCGCATCGATCATCCGTGGTGGATCATCTTCAACGGCGCAATCATCATGCCGATCGCCTTCTACTGCCTCGGTGCCGCGCCGCGCTTCATTTCCGGTGCCGAGGTCGCGATGTTCTACCTGCTCGAAACCGTGCTGGCCCCGGTCTGGGTGTGGCTGATCTTTTCCGAAGCGCCGACCCGCAACAGTCTGATCGGCGGCCTTATCCTGATCGTGGCGCTGGTTGCGCATTCGGTCTGGCAGCTGTTCAACGGACGGCGAAGGCGACGTGCGAGCGCCGAGATAAGCTATCCAATCTAGGGTCAGGGTCGGATTGAGCCTTGCGGCGAACGCCTGTCCGGGTTAGACGCCCGCCCCTTGCGCATTTGCGACTGGAATCAATCACATGAGCCGGCTTTTCTGCGGTGTCGATTTCGGCACCACCAATTCGACCGTCGGCCTTTGCTCGAAGGGCGGTGAGCCATTCCTCGTATCGGTCGAGGGGGACGACGTCACGATCCCGACGGCCCTCTTCTTCGGGCTGGACGGCACGGGCGTTCGCTTCGGGCGCGAGGCAGTCCACGCCTATATGGAAGGAACGGATGGCCGCTTCATGCGCGCGCTGAAATCCATCCTCGGCTCAAGCCTGATGAAAGAGACCACGCTGGTCGGCCGCGACCGCATGACCTTCCAGCGCATGATCGGACGGTTTCTCGCCCATCTTCGCGGAAAGCTGGAACAGCATCAATGCACGCTCACAGAACAGGTGGTCCTTGGACGTCCAGTCTTCTTTGTCGATGGGGATGCAGAGGCCGACCGCGCCGCGGAAAACCAATTGGCCGAAGCCGCGCGGCTGGAAGGCTTTACCCATGTCGAATTCCAGTTGGAACCGATAGCCGCAGCGCTCAATTTCGAACGGTCCTTGAACAGCGAAGCTCTTGCCATCGTCGTCGATATTGGCGGCGGCACGTCGGACTTTTCTGTCCTGCGCCTATCGCCGGAACGCGCCACCAAGACCGACCGGCGCGACGACATTCTCTCAACCTCCGGCGTACATGTCGGCGGGACGGATTTCGACCGCTGGCTGTCGATTGCCGAGGTGATGCCGCACTTCGGTCTGGGCACGACCACCAAAGATGGCAAGCGTCACCTGCCCGTCTGGTATTTCAACGATATGGCGACCTGGCACAGGATCAACCTGCTCTATTCGGCCAAGACGGAGCGAGACATTCGAGACCTGATGCGCGAGGCCGAACGGCCCGATCTGCTTGAACGCTACGAGCACCTTTTGCAGCACAGATCCGGCCACAGGCTTGCAGCACGCGTCGAACAGGCCAAGATCGAACTGAGCGACCTGGACGAAACGGTGATCGATTTCCGCGAGCCGGGCCTTGCCTTGAACCTGCCGATAAGCCGCCCGGCGTTTGACGATGCAACGTCGGATCTCGTTGCCCGCATCCGCACGGCAATCGACACGGCATTGCGCGATGCAGGCGTGACGGCAGATAAAGTCGACACCGTCATCACGACGGGCGGCGGCTCAAGGGTGTCGGCCGTGCGCGCCGCCGCAATCGAGAGCTTCCCACATGCGCGCGTTGCAGAGACCGACAGGTTTGGTGCCGTCGGTCTCGGCCTCGCGATCGACGCGGCCAGGCGCTTCAGCTGAGGTCTTACGATCTAGGCTTCGAGTTCTCAGGGTCATACAGCGGCGCATAGCCAACGCCCGCGACCTCTACCGGATAACGCTCGGCGAAATATTCGATCTCGAAGCGATTGCCCTTCACCGCATGTTCGTGCGGCAGATAGGCCAGCATGATCGTCTTGCCGATGGTCGGGCCATAGGCCATCGAGGTGGTGAATGACCGCCGCCCGAGGCTGTCGATCAGCGTTTCGCCGGTCGCCGGATCGAGGATCGGAGAAGCGCCGATAGGGAAGCGCGCAACGCCGTTCGAATCGATATTGGCTTCGAGCGTCAGAGTGCAGAGCGTTGCCGACTGGTGAGCGCGAGCGCGATGTTCGAGATGCTTCGCCTTGCCGCGGAAATCCGCTTCCTTGACCTTCGGGCGTTGGAGATCGGCTTCCAGAAGATTGTATTCGGTCAGCAGGTCGGCGTTCTGAAGCCGCAGCGATTTTTCCATGCGGCGTGAATTGGCATAGGTCTCGACGCCGAACGCCATGACGCCGGTCGAGCGCAATGCGTCCCAGACGGCGAGGCCGTCCTCATAACGCATGTGCAGTTCCCAGCCCTGCTCACCGACATAGGAAATGCGGAAGGCAGTGACGTCCTTGCCCGCAATGCTGATCTGCTTGATGGCGGCAAACGCGAAGTTCTCGGGATCGAGACCCGTCGGATCAGCGACAACCTTCTTGAGCGTCGCGCGCGCATTCGGCCCCCATATGCCGATAGTGACAAATTTCTCCGAGACATCGGTGATGGTGACGTCGAAGCCTTTGTCTTCGGCAATGCGGCGCATGTAGTGGAAGTCACGCGGGCCGGCATCGGCACCGTTCACGAGACGGCCACGGTCGGCCATGCGGAAGACGGTGAAGTCAGCGCGCACCATGCCCTCGTCGTCGAGGAAGTGGGTGTAGATGCCCTTGCCGATATTGGCGTCGCCGCCAATCTTTGCCGCGCAAAGCCACTCGAGCAGGGCGACGTGGTCAGGGCCGGCGATATCGACCATGTGGAAGTGCGACAGATTGACGATGCCGCAATCCTCGCTCATCGCCAGATGCTCGGAATTCGACACGCGCCAGAAATGGCGGTTGTCCCACTCATTGGCGCGCACCGGCACCCGGTCGCCATATTTTTCCAGAAGATGCTCGTTGGCGGCATAGCCGTGGGCGCGCTCCCAGCCGCCAAGCTCCATGAAATAGCCGCCAAGCTCCTTCTCGCGCTCATAGAAAGGCGAGCGCTTGATATTGCGGCCGGTCGCATAGGGCTCGCGCGGATGGACCGCTGGCGTATAGACCTTCTGCCCCGCCTCGAAGCAGCGACCGGCAATGAAATCCTCGGTCAGCTGATGGGGGTAGAAGCGCGCATAGTCGATCGAATTGTGGTCGATCGCGGTGCGCCCGTCCGTCATCCAGTCGGCGACCAGTTTGCCGTAGCCGGGTCCGTCCTTGACCCAGATGCCGACCGCATACCAGAGGCCCCTCACCTTCTGGCTTTCGCCGATGGACGCGCCGCCGGCAGCCGACACCTGAAGCAGGCCGTTGAACGAGCGGCGCTCGTCATAGCCGAGTTCGCCGAGGATCGGCGTCAGTTCGATGGCCTTCTCCAGCGGCTCGATGATCTGCTCCATGTCGAGATCGCGCTGCGATGGCGACAGGCGCGCCTGCTCCTTTTCGAGAAGATCGCGCGGATGGACGAGGCGCGGATTGTGCTCCTCATAGTAGCCCCACTCGATCATGCCGCCTTCGGCGGTAACCGGGTCGCCTGTGTCGCGCATATAGGCGGAGTTGCCCTGATCACGCATCAGCGGATAGCCGATTTCCTTGCCCGTTCCGGCAAACTTGTCATACGGGCCGAAGAAGGTGAGCGGATGGTCGATCGGCATGACCGGCAGGTCTTCGCCCGCCATTTCCGCGATCAGACGGCCCCAAAGACCAGCGCAAACCACGACATGATCGGCCATGATCGTACCGCGCTCGGTGACGACGCCTGTGATGCGGCCATTCTCGATAATGAGCGATTTGGCTGACGTATTGGCGAATGCCTTCAGCCTGCCGGTCTTTTCGCCCATCTCGACCAGCTTGTGGGCGACCGTCTGCGAGCGCGGAATGACGAGGCCCGCATCTGGATCCCAGAGACCGCCCTGCACGACGCTCTCGTCGATCAGCGGGAACTTGTCCTTGATCTCGGCAGGCTCCATCAGGCGTGCGCGGGTGCCGAATGCCTTGGCGGACGCGATCTTGCGCTTGATCTCGTCCATGCGGGTGTCATCACCGACGCGCGCAACCTCGATGCCGCCGACCCGGTCGTAGTGGCCGAGCTTGTCGTAGAACTCGACCGAATAGAGCGAGGTCCAGCACGACAGGAAATCGTGGCTGGTCATATAGCAGAAATCCGAAGCGTGGGCGGTGGAGCCGATATCGGTAGGGATGGCAGACTTGTCGATGCCGACAATATCGTCCCAGCCGCGTTCGATCAGATGATGCGCGACGGACGCGCCGACGATGCCGCCGAGCCCGATGATGACAACCTTCGCGCGTGTCGGAAACCCTGCCATTTTCAGTATTCGACCTCAGTTTGTTTGGCGCACAGTATAGGGCGTTTTTGGGCAATTTCAGCCTGTTTGCGACATCGGCTGTGCGGTCTGGATCAGGCAATTGCAATGCGGGCGATTAACGGTTTCTCGTCAAATCCCTGCTACCCATCGCAGCATGTCACATACGATCACAAACACTGCGCGACGGCCCGCTACATCCGTCAGGCTGGAAGTGGCGGACAGGTTCGATTTCCTCTCCGGGGAATATCGCGAACTGTTTGAAAGTGCGGATGTGACCGCCTTCCAAAACCCGATCTGGCTGGATGCCTTCTATCGCGTGCTGGCGCCGGGTATGGGCGCGGCCGCCGTCATCGTCACCGGAAGGGACGAGGCAGGCAGGCTGTGCATGGTGCTGCCTTTGATCCGGCGGCGCAAATCGGCGGTCACGCTGCTTGAAGCCGCAGACCTTGGCGTCAGCGACTATGTCGCCCCAGTGCGTTCCCCCGATCTCGTCGTTGACGATGCATTCCAGGCGTCGCTGCGCGCGATCCTGCCCGCACATGACATATTGCGCATCTGCAAGGTCCACGCCGACCACACCGCCATCTGGACAAGGTTGCTCGGTTTCGAGCCGACCGAGGCGGATTTCGGATCGAGTGCCGCAAGCCACGGCCCGGACTACAAGGGCTGGCGCGCGACAGCCATGGGGCAGAGTTTTGCCAAGGATGTAGACGTCAAGGCGCGGCGCTTCTTCAAGAAGCCGGACGCAGCGTTCCGCGTCCTGACCGACCGGCAAGAGCGCGCCAAAGCAGTGCGCGCCATCCGCGACGTGCGCAAGGGGCGCTTCGAGGGCGACCCGATCCAGCTCGATCCCGTCTGCGATTTCTATACCGACGTTGCGGTAAATGGCGGCGATTATGTGCGCCTCTATGCGCTGGAGGCCGAAGGCGAAACCGTCGGCTACACCTATACGACGGTTCACGGCAAGCGGCTGAACTACTTCCTCATCGGCTGCGACTACGAACGCTATCGCCGCCTCTCGCCCGGCTACATCATGTATGACGCGATGATGGCCGACTGGGCAAAAGCCGGCGGCGAAGTCTTCGATTTCACGATCGGCGACGAGCCATACAAGGCATCGTTCGGCACCGTGCGCACGACGATGCACGAATTCGTGCGCGGCAATGGCTGGTACGGAAAGCTGGCGCGCGCGGCGTTCGATGCCAGGCGCGCGCTGAACCGGCCTAAAGCCGACACCGGAAAGTGAGCGACCGGCGCAGGCCGGAAGGGGGAGCCGTGGCGAAGCACGAGATGTTGAAAAACTCGATCATCATCGGAGCGCATCCCGACGACGAACTGCTTTGGTTTGCCTCGATCCTGAAAGACGTCGACGAGGTCGTCCTCATCTATGAGGACTTCTTCGCCGAGCCGAATATCGGCGATGCCCGCCGAAAGGTCATCGCGGAGTTTCCCCATCCAAACGTCACGAGCCTTGGCATGTCGGAGTCTGGCGCGGCCGGCTGCGCAGACTGGAGAGATCCCAGGATCGATCGTTATGGCATCAAGCTTGGCATTGAGACCAACCGCCGCATCCTGACCGGGTTTGCGCGCAAATCATATGCGACGATCAGGCCATCGGCCACCGACCGCCCGATCCCATGGATCAACAGCGCCTATCAGGAAAATTTCGAACTGCTCAAGGCGTTCCTGCGGCCGCGCCTGCGCGCCGACATGAACGTCTTCACCCACAATCCATGGGGCGAATACGGGCATGAGGAACATGTCCAGCTATTCCGAGTGCTTGATGGCCTGCGCCAGGAGATCGGTTTCAAACTGTGGATGTCGAATTATTGCACGAACCGCGCGCTGCCTCTGGCGATGCGCTACTTCGCGAAGGCCGCCGGCCCCTATGTCCGCCTGCCGGTCGACAAGGACTACGCGCAGAAACTGGCCGACCTCTACATCAAGCATGGCTGCTGGACGTGGCCGACGGACTGGCGCTGGTTTGACGAGGAGTGCTTCATGGAAGCGCCGTCAGACGATCAGCAACCGCTCGATTTCGGACACCTTTTTCCGCTCAACATGTTCACGATGTCCGAGCCGAAATCGTCCCTGCGAATGACGACGACGGTCGCGGCATCGGCGGCCGGCGTTGCGCTCGCAGCCATCGCCCTGACCGACTGACGATCTAACACGACCTTGCGCGCAGGGCGCTGCGCATGGCGTCATCGACGCGCGGCCAGACGATTGCGAGCATCAGCGTCATGCCGATGACGAACGGGAAATAGAGCCTGTCCTCGCCGAGCGGGAATGAGGCGAATTTGCCGAGCGCACCGATGACCATCGCAAAGATGAGCGCGTTTGAGCGCGCGCCGAGGTCGACAAATCGGCTGGCAAGCGCCCAGCACACCACAAGCAAAACGATCAGCGCAGGCCAGTCATTGTCGTGGAACGCGGCCAATGCGCCGCGAATGTAGCCCGTCGCGAATGCGGCCAGCGAAAAGTCCGGGCTAAAACCGACAAGCGAAGCCTGCTGCTGGACCGTCGAGAACCAGAAATGCGACCACCAGCCAATGTGGCCGCCGGTTTTCTGCATAAACATGACGAGCAGGAAACTCGCGACGAATGCGAGTGCCATCGGCAACCACCGTAAGCCGAAACAGATCGATGCGAGCAATAGCGCAAAGACGAAGATCAACCCGTCGGGCCGCACAAATACTGCGGCCAGCAGGAGCAATCCGGCAAGGGCCTCCCTGCCCTTCAGGAACTCGTAGAGACCCGCCACGAGCAGGCCGCAGAGGATCAGGTCGGGCGAGACTGACGTCGCCATGTGCGAATAATCGGAAATGAGCATGGCCGGCGCGACCAGGAGCCCGGCGGCAAGCGCCTTCTCGCGCCACAGAACCCACAGGCAGAAGACGCCCACCGCAAACGTCGCCAGGAGGCCGAGGATCATCGCACCGCGCGCCGCGCCGCCAAATGGCTCGAAGGCGCGCAACAAGGCGATATAGCCGGTCTTCACCCGATACATCGACAGTTGCGAAGCGAAGTTCTCTGGGCTTTCCCACTGAGCCTTGCGGTAGTCGTCACCGAATTTCAGCGCGTTTTGCGCAGCTGGCGGAGCCAGCGCATCGATCTGCCGCCACGTCTCATCGTGCAGCGCCTTCGGGTCGTCGTAGCGATCCTCAAGCGCGGCGCCGACATAGGCGACCATATCCCAATTGTAGTCAGGCTTGACGATTGCGTGGCCGAGACTGAACAGGATCACGAAGACCATGGCCAATCCACCGAGGATCGACGCAAAACCGCGCCTCGACACTGCATCGACCACGCCTGCACCCAACCGGGAGGCAAGCGCCGTCCCGACGAGGCCGTAACCCTGAACGCCCTGCTGCATCGCCATGGCTTGTCTCAGCTCACCTGGCTCTTCACGAAGTCCTTGACGATCGAGATGATGCCGCGACCGAGCAGGCTATCGAGCGCATCGACAAAGGTGTCGACATGGGCGCGCTCGCAGATAAGCGGAGGCTCAAGTCGGATGACGTTGCGGTTGTATTCGGTGAAGGCAACCAGAACGTTGTAGTCGCGCAGCAGCAGAGCGCCAACGAAGCCGGACAGCGAACCCTTCAGCTTGTCGTCGAGCACCGAGACGACCGGACGCAGCACCATAGGCAAGGTCTGCGAGAAATCCTGGAATTCGAGGCCGACCATCAGACCCTTGCCGCGAACATCCTTGATGATCTTCGGATATTTGGCCTTCAGCGCATTCAGCCGGTCGAGCAGATATTCGCCGACATCTGCCGAATTGTCGATCAGGCCCTCGTCATAGAGCACGTTGAGCGCCTCGATCGAGGTGATGGACGCCTCGCCGATACCGCCAAACGTCGCCGCGGCGTGGATCATCGCAGTCTTCGGCGTGCCATAGGCCTTCATGTAGACGTCGCGCTTTGCGATCATCGCGCCCATCGCGGTCTTGCCGCCGCCGAGAGACTTGGCGAGTGCGGTGACGTCGGGCACGACATCGTAGTGCTCGAAGGCATAGAAGCGGCCGGTGCGGCCGTAACCGCACTGCACTTCGTCGGCCACCCAGATGACGCCATACTGGTCGCAGAGCGCGCGCAGCTTCTGCCAGAACTCGCGCGGCGCCTGGATGATGCCGCCACCACCCTGCACGGTTTCGAGCACGATTACGCCGATCTCCAGGTCCGACCTGAAGGCGTTCTCGATCGCGTCGATGTCGCCGAAGGGAACCTTCACATTGTTGCCGACGAGCTTGAACTCGCCGCGATAAAGCGGACCATCGGTGATCGACAGCACGCCCTTGGTCTTTCCGTGGAACGAGTTCTCGGCATAAACGATCTTCGGGCGCTTCGGACCAGCGGCGCGTTCGGCCACCTTGACGGCAGCCTCCATCGCCTCCGAACCGGTGGAACCGAGAAACACCATGTCGAGGTCACCCGGCGAAACCTGAGCCAGATTGTAGGCGAAGGCCGACGCATATTGCGACATGAAGGCAATCGCGATCTCGTGACGCTTCTCGTCCTGGAACTGCTTGCGGGCCTTGAGCAGTCGCGGATGGTTGTGACCGAACGCGAGCGAGCCGAAGCCGCCGAAGAAGTCGAGTATCTTTCGCCCATTCTGGTCGGTGTAATACATGCCCTCGGCGGATTCGATCTTCACCTTGTGAAAGCCGAGCAGTTTCATGAAATGAAGCTGGCCGGGATTGATGTGGGCCTTGAAGAGGTCGGTCATCGTGGCGACGTTCATCGCCTTGGCGTCCTCGACCGTCATCAGCTTCGGCTTCTTCGTCGCATTGGGCGCAAGTGCGGGCGCGTCGATCACGGCGCGGGCCTGCTGCTGGTCGATCCTGGTCATCGTCGTCATCGCTCTACCCTTCCATTCCTACTCGGCCGGCACATGGGCAGCGGCAGCGACGGCATGGCCGTCCTTCTTTGCACGGTATTCGCGGTAAGCCGCGATCAGCATGTCCTCGTCGCGATATTGCGGCACCCAGCCGAGATCGCGCTTGCCTTTCGACACGTCGAGGAGGCAGTCCTCGTCGGCGATCAGATATTGCTCGGGGTCCATGATTGGCATGTTCATCCAGTCGAGCAGATCGAGCGTACGCTTGACCGCCCAGCCCGGCGTCGGGACGAGCAGCGACTTCGAGCCGGCATGCTTGATGAGATCACCCAGAAGCTTGCGCACCGGCGGCGGGTTCAGAGAACCGAGATTATAGGCTTCGTTCGGCACCCCGGCCTTCCAGGCAGCACGACAAGCCTCGGCGCAGTCGAACACCGAGATGAACTGATAGGGATTCTTGCCAGAGCCGATCATCGGCACCGGCAGGTTCCAGTCGATCAGCTTGAACAGCTTCTCCAGAATACCGAGCCGGCCGGGGCCGATGATGAGGCGCGGACGGAAGAGCGAGATGTTCATGCCCTTCTCGCGCCACTTCCATGCGAGTTGTTCGGTCTCCCATTTCGACATGCCGTATTCGCCGAGCGGCGCAACGGGATGATCCTCGGTCATCGGATACTGGACCGTGTGGCCGTAGATCATGTCGGTGGTGAAATGGACGAGGTTGGGCGCGCCCGCCTTGTCCATCGCATGGATGATGTTCTGCGTGCCGAAGTAGTTCACCGGATAGAAGAAATCGTGGCGCTTGGCGCGGACCTGGATCGGCGACAGCATCTTGGCCGACAGGTTGTAGACCATGTCATCGGCCTTGATGCCGACAGCGATAGCTGCGGCAGGATCGGTCACATCGGTATGGACGAAACGCGCCTTGGCGTAATGCGGCAGGTCGCTCTTGACGATGTCTGCGACAATGACCTCTTGCCCCTCGGCAACCAGCTTTGGCGCCAGATGACGACCGACGAAGCCGTCGCCTCCGAAGATGATGTGTCTCATCGTGTTGTCTCACTCGTCTGGAGGGTCTGGTTGGAAGCCGACGCGACGGCTGCGTCGTCGGCGTGAGCAGACTTGCCGCTCTGTGCGATCAGGATCGTGCCGACGCAGATCAGGCCGATGCCGGCGATGCGCAGCGAATTCAGATCCTCGCGGAAGACGAAATAGGCGAATACCGCCACCATCACGTAAGCGAGGCTGAGGAACGGATAGGCGAAGGAAAGCTCGACCTTCGACAGCACGAACAAATGCGACGCCATCGAGATGACGAATGTCAGCAGGCCCGCAAACACCCAGGGCGAAAAGACGATCTGGAGGATCTTGACGATCGGGTTGACGCCCGCAAACGACAGCGGCCCGAGCTGCATCATGCCGTATTTCAGCATGAGCTGGGCGGCCGCGTTGGTCGCCACCGTGAACAATATGAACCAGATATACTTCATGTCTCGCCTCTTGGGCTAACCCCTATCAGGTAGATGGAAACGAACCCGAATGGAGATCATTCAAATTGTCTGCATCCAGCAGAATCCTGTGATTTTTCGCCGGCATCGCCTACTCCGCAGCAGCCGCCAGCGGCATGCCGATCTCCTCAAGGCGCAGCGCGGTGCGGCGCCAGAAATCGGACATGAAGGCCGGGTCGCGCATGGCCTCAAGCCGCCGCCAGTGGGCGAAGGAAGCGTCGAAGGTCTGCGGCGACATGCGTGCGTCCTTGTAGGGGTTGACCGCACCGCCTGCATCGACGGCGATCGCATCTAGACGTGCGAGAAGATCGAGCGTCGAGCGGCCCCGGTTTGGAAAATCGAGCGTCAGGGTGAAGCCCGGCCGCGGGAACGAGATAAGGCCGGGTGACGCAACGTCGCCGAATTTTTTCAGGACGGTCAGGAACGAACCCTGGCCAGCGGCTCGCGCGGCGTCGAACATCGCCGGAATGGCGATACGTGCGGCATCGACCGGGACCACGCTCTGGTGCTGATGCAGCCCAGCGGGGCCATAGAGCCGGTTCCAGTTGCTTACGCCGTCGAGCGGGAAGAAGAAGCTGCTGAAGCTGCTGCGCTTTTGACGTCTTGCCGACTTGGCGGTCCGGTAGGCGAAGTTGAATGCAGTGAGGAACGGCCGGTTGAGCACGTTTACAGGAGGCTGGAACGGCACGCCGAGGCGCGCGCGACCGACTTCCATCGACGGTCCTTCAGCATGATTTCCGGTCAACAGCAGGCCCCTGCCCGCGCCGCGCCCCGAAGCGAGCTGATCGACCCAGGCAACCGCATATTCGTTGGCGGCATCTGCCTCATCTGCCAGATCGAAATAGTCGTCTAGGCTACCGAAGGGCGTCACCGTCTCGTCGACATCGAGCGAGGAGACCTTCATCAGGCGGATCGTTGCGCGAAGGATGATGCCGGTCAGGCCCATGCCGCCGACGGTTGCGCCAAACATGGCCGCTTCATGCGACGGGCTGCAATGCGACACCTCACCGTCCGAGCGCAGCAGGTCGAGGCTTTCGACATGACGCCCGAACGTGCCGCGCCGATGATGGTTCTTGCCATGTACGTCGTTCGCGATTGCGCCGCCAAGCGTGATGTAGCGCGTTCCCGGCACCACGGCGGGAAAATAGCCGTGAGGTGCTGCGAAGGCGATGATGTCGTCGAGCGAGACGCCCGCTTCCGCCACCATGACGCCGGTCGAGGCGTCGAAGGACAGAATGCGGTTCATCGACGCCATGTCGATGATAAGGCCATCCGAGTTCAGGCATGAATCGCCGTAGGAGCGCGTATTGCCGACCGGCAGCATCGACGTCGCGGGTGACCGTCTTTCGAGCAGCGAGCGCAATCCCTCGTCAGCACCGATGACGGCGCTGGCCGGGGCAAATGTCCTGCCGAAAGACTGATGGGCGCGCGTCGTCATCATATGAGCGCGGCCACGACGAGCAGGACAGCGCCAAAGCTTGCGACGAGCTGGCTGCGCCAGTCGCGGATCAGAAAGACGATCGGGTCGTCATGCATGTGATCGCGGCGCGCCAGAATCCAGATGCGCATGGTCATGTAGAGAACCATCGGCGCGAGCGGCCAGATCATCTCCGGGTGCGCATATTGTTCGCGAACGGCGCTGCTGTCGATATAGAGTGCAAGGACCGCGGCCGAGGTGAAGGCAGACGCCATGCCGGCCTGTGCGATGATCTCCTGATCCTCTGCGCGATAGCCGCGCCCCGCGATGCGCTCGCCGACCTTGACGTCTGTCGTGCGCAGTTCGACGTAGCGCTTCACCAGCGCCAGCGACAGGAAGAAGAATATCGAGAAGGCCAGCAGCCAGAAAGAGACATCCGTGCCTGTCGCGGTGGAGCCGGCCAGCAGGCGCATGGTGTAAAGGCCGGCCAGCGTGAACACGTCGATGAGCAACATGCGCTTGAGCGACAGCGAATAGGCCGTGGTCACGATCAGATAACCGATCAGAACCGCCGTGAACTGCCATGGCAGAAGCATGGCCGCGCCAAAGCTCAATGCCAGCAGGCCGAATGAGCAGGCCAGACCAAACGGCACGGACAAAAGTCCGCTGGCGAATGGCCGATTGCGCTTTGTCGCGTGGCGGCGGTCGAGCGCGAGGTCGAAGAAGTCGTTGACGATGTAGATGGCGGAAGCAGCTGCGCTGAATGACACAAAGCCGACGAGAAAGCCGACGAACATCTCAAGGTTCAGATATTCGTGGCTCAGGATCATCGGCACGGCGAGCAGCGAATTCTTCAGCCACTGATGGGCCCGCAGCATCTTGAGGTAGGTCTTGAAGGTCGGCTTCGGGGTGTCGATCAGCCTCCCCTGATGGCCGCGCAGCCAGCGTGCAGCCGCGCGGTCAGGCGCAACCACGATTGCTTCGCGAGCGCCGTCGAAACAGACGAGATCGTGACGGCTGTTTCCGGCATAGTCGAAGCCGCCGTCGCCATAGGCCTTCGACAGCGCTGCATATTTGCGCCGCGAGGTTAGATTGGCGGTGTGCTCCGTGGCCATCACGCCGTCGAACAGGCCAAGATGCTGGGAAATCGCGTCGGCAAACTTCCTCGGCGTACCGGTTGCGAGGACAATGCGTCTGCCCGCGTCCTTCTCGGCCTGCAGCCATGCCAGAACTTCGGGGCGGTAGGGTAGATCCTGCGGATTGAGCGAAATGCGGTCGGCGATCTCGCACTTGAGGCGGGCCGGGCCACCGCGCGCCAGCCACAGTGGAACCATGAACAGGTAGAGCGGGTTCTTGCGAACGAGCAGGAACAGGCCCTCCCACAAGAGGTCCGTCGCTATCAAGGTTCCGTCAAGATCGACCGCCAGCGGTATCGCTGCGTTTTCGGTCCTCGCATCCATCGTCAAACGCCCTGCAACATGGCACGTGTCCTCCGTGCCTTGGCGATAATGTGGGACAATCAAACTGACGAATGCTGAAGGTGCGGGGCAAAACCGGCGGGGGCTGCCGAGAAAATTCCGGAAGGGTTAACCAAGGGCTGCACGAAACGATAAAAGGCCGGGCATTGCCCGGCCTTGCCGTATCGCCAGATGGCGTGGTTCGATGGCGTTGCTTAGCGGACGCGCAGGCGGCCCGAGTTGATTTCCAAGGCTTCGGAGCCGAGAAGCGTCTCACGCTCGCCCTGCAGCGAGACGAAGCAGCCCTGCGGGCAGAAATCCGCGCTTTCGCCTGCACCAAGCGACAATTCCTGCTGATTGCCCCCCTCGGTCACCACGACCGTGCGGGCTTCGCCATCATTGTTGGTGATGGTAGCGGCAACCACAGGCGCGGTAAAAGAAGCAATTGCCGCGATAGACAGACTGAGGATAGCCAGTTTCTTCATGTTTTGACCGGTGTTGCCACCGCCCTTTCACCTTTCGGACAGGGAGATGTCCCTGTTTCGCCGAAAACTATAACCCTTCGAACCTGAACGCCAACTGAACGTCCTATTCGGTATCTTTTTTGTTCCGTCGCCGCCGTGGCGTCACCCCCACCTCATCGGCGTTTTCGGCCTGGGCCGTCAGCGGGTGCATATCTGTGTCCACCATGCGCGGGGCCGACGGAATTTCGATCTCCGATGCTTCAAAGGCCTCCAGAATAGCAAAACGTATGTCGTTCTGCACAGTGCTGCCATTGTTGATGTCTGCCAGGAACATACGAATTTCGAACTCCATCGCCGTATTGGCGAAATTGGCGAAGAGCACAAAAGGTTCCGGGTTTCGCAACACCAGCGGGTGATTGCGGGCGATGTCGAGCATGATCTGATGCGCGCGCCGGGCATCGGCGCCATAGGCAACGTTGACCTTCACCTCGATGCGGCCAAGCTTGTTCTTGTGGGTCCAATTGCCGACGGCCGAATTGATCAGTTCCGAGTTCGGCATGATCACCGTCTGCCGCTGGAAGGTCTCGATCTCGGTCGCGCGAACGCTGATCTTGCGCACCGTGCCCGAAACCGCGCCTGCCACAACCCAGTCTCCAACCTTGAAGGGCCGCTCCGCCAGCAGGATCAGGCCAGAGACAAAGTTGGACACGACATTCTGCAGCCCGAAACCGATACCGAGAGACAGAGCGCCGGCAACGAGCGCGAGATTTGAAAGGTCGATGCCGGCAGCCGAAATGCCGATCAGTCCGGCCAAGGCGACGCCGGCATAGCCGATTGCGGTGCGGATGGAGTTTCTGACGCCCGTGTCGACGCGCCCACGCGCCATCACGGAATTGTCGAGCCAGCCCTGGAACCAGCGCGTGGCGAAATAGCCGAGAATGAACAGGCCGACGCCCGTCATGATGCCGATCAGCGAGAATGAGACGCTGCCGACCTTGATTTCAGTGGCGATGGAGTAGGCCAGCGTGCGGATGTCGCCCCACTGGAAGCCCCATTGCAGAAGAATTATCGGCAGGGCGATGAGGAAAACGAGGCAGTTGATCAATATGCCCGTCACAAGGCCAAGCTGATCGAAGCCTGCCTCCGACAGATTGAAGCGCTTGCCTATGCCGCGCCCAAGCGCGGTGCCGGCAAACGCACCAACTTCGGAGACGGCGCTCGCCGACAGGACACCGATATAGGCTAGCGCGAGGATCGCGCCTGTGACGACGACCTGTTGCGACACAAATTTAGCGAAGCCGATATAGCCAAGCAACGCCGCCACCATCGTTGCCCCACCCAGAACATAGAGCGTAAGGCGAAGCCAGACTGGCCAGGCACGCGGCCGCCCTTCTGCATCGGCAAACGGCTTGATGCGTGCGCACAGCACGATCAGCAGACCGACGAGCAGCGTCGCAATGAGGCTTTCGCCGACGGTCACCGAGAGGCGTGATCCCATGACCTCGAAGATATTGCTCAACAGGTAGTCGATGCCGGTCAGGGTCGCGGTGATCGTGGCCAGCGCGATGAGCCCCCTTGCGGGACCCGGCTCGATATCGATCAGACGCCAGGCCGGCAGGTTCGGCGACAATGCCGCGCGCGTCAGGCGATGCACGAAATAAACGAGCGCTATGACCGCAAAGAGCGCGGACAGCATCCGGCCGATATCGCCGCGCAGCACCTCAAAATAGTCGAAGAAGAACCACGTCGCGAACAGGAAGACGCAGACCGATCCGGTTCTCAGAAGCGTCGACCAGAAGACGACCGACAGGCGGCTGATATAGGGCGGGTCGGGGTCTGCCGGGTCCTTGTAGATCAGGCCGCCGATGACACGCCGCCCGCCGATCAGCAACAACAGCGCGCCCATGATAGCGAAGAAGGTCGCGCCCAGCACAGACGGCAGCTTGTATTTGAGGGCAAACTGGCCCCACGACGACACCGTCCGCACCAGCTGGCGCGTTTCGGTCCGCAGGTCGGTCATCATGTCGCCGAGCAGCGTCAGGTTGACGTCGTAACGCTTCCAAAGCGCGTTTGCGAAAAGCTCGCGGCGCAGATCGGAAATCTTGTTGATGAGGCGGCTGACACGAACCGACAGCGTCTCGGCCTCACCGATCAGCACGTTGATCTGGTTCTTCTCCGACGTGAGGGCATTGCGCTCGTTTGCGACAAGATCGCTTTCCGGCGGCTGGCCACTGGCTGGCGCCGGCCCGAGAAGTTCGAGCCGCGTATTGATCTCGTTCAATCGCGGGCGGAAGGCGACGCCCGCCTCCAGAATCCGCCGGGCCAAGCCCTCAAGATCGGTGCGAATGCCAAGCATTTTTCCGTCGTCGTCGGCAGCGGATTCCAACTGACGTTCGAGCCGGTCTGCGGCTGCTTCGAGCTCCTGGATAACCTTCTGTTGGGTCTCGACGATTTCCGGCACCGGCGGCCGGTCAGGCGCCTGTGCGCCAAGCGCGGAAACGCCGAGCGCCAGAATCACGGCGACCATCAGCGGCCGGATGACATATTTTGCGATCAAATCAGACAGTTGGCACACCGGATCATGAACTTCATGGGTCAACCAATCCATAGTGACCCCCGGCCCGCTGGACAAGCGCCCCCGGCCCGGTTCGACATAAAGTCGGTCCTGCGAAAAGCCATGGCGCAATCCTCGCAATTGCCCAACTGACCACTCTATAGTGTCCGCCTCGAATGGCGGGCTTCATGGATGATGGCGGAATATTCGGTCTTTTCACTGCTGCGCAACGCGCTTTCGGGCAATGCCGACTGGAAGCCGGCCTGGCGCAAGCCTGAACCGAAACCCGAATATGACGTGATCATCATCGGTGGCGGTGGACATGGCCTGTCGACCGCCTATTACCTCGCCAAGGAACACGGCATCACCAATGTCGCGGTCGTGGAGCGCGGCTGGCTGGGGCAGGGCAATATCGGCCGCAACACCACCATGATCCGGTCGAACTACCTGCTGCCGCAAAACCAGCACTTCTACGAGCACTCGATGAAGATGTGGGAAAATCTCGCCCACGAACTGAACTACAATGTAATGTTCTCGCAGCGCGGCTGCCTGAACCTCGCCAATTCGCTGGCGCAATTCGACGATTTTGCGCGGCGCGGCAATTCCATGCGCCATGTCGGCATCGATGCCGAACTGATGACGCGCGAGCAGATCAAGGCTTTCATCCCGGCACTCGACATCGATTTCGGCGGGCGATTCCCGGTCTATGGCGGGCTGATCCAGCGGCGGGCGGGAACCGCGCGCCATGATGCGGTCGCATGGGGCTATGCAAGAGGCGCCGACCGGCGCGGCGTAGACCTGCTCGAAAACTGCGAGGTGACCGGCTTCCTGCGCGACGGCGACCGGGTGACGGGGGTGCGCACCTCGCGCGGCGAAATTCGGGCGAAGAAGGTCGCCGTCTGCGTTGCGGGCAATACCGGCCCGGTGCTCAAGCTTGCCGACATCGACCGGATGCCGATCGAGAGCCATGTGCTTCAGGCCTTCGTTTCGGAAGGTTTGAAGCCCTTCATGGACACGGTCGTCACATTCGGCGCCGGCCATCTCTATGTCACGCAATCGGACAAGGGCGGCATGGTCTTCGGCGGCGACATCGACGGCTACAACACCTATGCGCAGCGCGGAAACCTGCCCATCGTCGAGGACGTGATGAGCGAAATGTGCGCCATGTTCCCCGGCCTGTCGCGCGTTCGCCTGCTGCGCTCGTGGGGCGGGATCATGGACATGTCGATGGACGGCACGCCGATTATCTCGACCGGCCCCCTGCCCGGCATGTATCTCAATTGCGGCTGGTGCTACGGCGGCTTCAAGGCCACGCCTGCCTCGGGCTGGTGTTTTGCATGGACCATCGCGCGCGATGCGCCGCATCCGTTCAACGAGCATTTCACGCTCGACCGGTTTAGCCGCGGCTATATCGTCGATGAAAAGGGCCAAGGCTCGACCCCGAGGCTGCACTGATGCTGATTTCCTGTCCATATTGCGGCCCGCGCGACGTTTATGAGTTCACCTATCAGGGCGACGCCAACCGAACTCGGCCCGACCCTGCCTCGACCGACCAGGCGGCGTGGAACGCCTATGTCTATGACCGGATCAATACGCTCGGCGACCACGACGAATACTGGCAACACTCAGGCGGATGCCGGATGCATATGAAGGTGCGCCGCTCGACCGCGACTCACCAGATCGTTTCGGTGGAGGCGGCGCGCGGCCACGCACCCCGGACCGCTCCTGCCAACCGCCGCAAGACGGGGGGGCGCTCATGAGTCCGCGTCGCGCTCCGTCGGGCGGCCTGATCGACCGCAGCAGGCCAATTCGCTTCACCTTCGACGGCAAGACCTATTCCGGTTTTGCGGGCGACACGCTGGCCTCTGCCTTGCTGGCAAACGGCATCAGCCTCATGGGCCGCTCGTTCAAATATCACCGCCCGCGCGGTGTGATGACCGCTGGCGTCGACGAACCCAACGCACTCGTGACGATCATCAAAGGCGAGGTCCGGGAACCGAATATTCCCGCCACGACAATCGAGCTGCATGACGGACTGGTTGCCCTGTCGCAGCAGCGGTTCCCCTCGCTCGCCTACGATATCGGCGTGATCAACCAGCTTGCCGGCAAGCTCTTCTCCGCGGGCTTCTATTACAAGACATTCATGGGGCCGGTGATCGGGCCGCTGAAAGGCACCCGCTTCTGGATGTTCTGCGAATATTTCATTCGCCGCGCCGCAGGCCTTGGCCGGGCGGGAACGGCGAAAGATACCGCGACCTATGGCCGGATGAACGCCTATTGCGACGTGCTTGTCGTAGGTTCCGGGCCGGCCGGCCTGAAGGCAGCACGCGAAGCGGGCGGCGATGGCGGGCGCGTCATACTCGCCGAAATCGATCCGAAATTCGGCGGCTCCGCGCGCTGGTCGGGCGGGCGCATAGAAGGGGCTGAGGCGGCGCAATGGGTCGAGGAGACGGTGTCGGGCCTGAGCGAACTGCCAAATGTGCGGCTGCTGCCGCGTACCACCGTCTGGGGCTATTATGACGGCAATACGCTTGCCGCAATCGAGCGTGTTTCCGACCACCGCGCCGCCACACCCGGAGAGCCACGCCACCGGCACTGGGTCATTCGCGCGGCCAAGTTAGTGCTCGCGACCGGCTCGTTCGAGCGGCCAATCGTCTTTCCCGGCAATGACCGGCCGGGCGTCATGCTGGCATCGGCCGCCGCGCGTTACGCTGCCGAATGGGGCGTTCTTGCCGGAAGCCGCGTCGTCGTCTTTGCCAATAATGACAGCGCCTATGCCAATGCCGTTGCGCTTTGCGACGCAGGCGCGTCGATTGCGGCGATAGTCGACGTGCGCAGCGAGGTCTCCGAGCAGGCGCGTGAGCTGGCTGAAGCCGCCGGCGGCGAATTGCTGAAAGGGCATGCCGTCGTCGCCACGCGCGGCGGCAAGGCGCTGACTGGCGTGTCGGTGCAGAAGTTCGATGGGCATTCGGGCCAGACCAGCGGAGAAGTGCGCATTATCGAGGCCGACGCACTGATCGTCTCCGGGGGCTGGTCGCCCGCCATCCATCTGGCCAGCCAGGCGGGCGCGGGCAAGGCCCCGTGGAACGAAGGGCTTCAGGCATTCCTGCCGCCTGCGCGCGCACAGAACTGGGAGGCAGTCGGCAGCGTTTCCGGCGATTTCTCCGGCGGGCGTGGGCTGGATATCGCGCCCGCTCCCGTGTTCGAGATCAAGGCGCCCGGTAAGGCATTTGTCGATTTCCAGCATGACGTGACTGCAGACGATGTGCGCCTCGCCCATCGCGAAGGTTTCGTCTCGGTCGAGCACCTGAAACGCTACACGACGCTTGGCATGGCGACAGATCAGGGCAAGATCTCGAATGTGCCGGGACTGGCGATCATGGCCGAAGCTTCGGGCAAGCCGATCCCGGATGTCGGCACGACGCGCTTCCGTCCGCCCTTCTCTGCCGTTTCGCTCGGCTCGATTGCGGCCGAGCGTCTGGGTGACCTGCGCGCCGACAGACTGACGCCGATGCATGACTGGCATGTCGAGCAGGGCGCGCTGATGTATCCGGCAGGTCTGTGGCACCGCCCTGCGGTCTATGCCGACCCGGGTGAAACGGTCGAACAGGCATACATCCGCGAAACGCTCGCGACGCGCTCGGCCGCAGGCATCGTCGACGTTTCGACGCTCGGCAAGATCGCCGTGCAGGGACCGGACGCGGCGGAATTTCTCGACCGGGTCTACACCAATCTGTTCTCCACCCTGCCCGTCGGCAAGGCCCGCTACGGGCTGATGCTGCGCGAGGACGGCATCGCCTATGACGACGGCACGACCTGGCGACTAGGCGAGCACGAATTCCTCATGACCACGACTACGGCGAACGCCGGCAAGGTCATGCAATATCTCGAATATTTCCTCGACGTTTATTGGCCGGATTTGAAGGTCGCCGTCACATCGGTGACCGACGAATGGGCTGGCGCGGCAATCGGCGGCCCGAAGGCGCGCGACATCCTCGCCGCCTGCGTTTCCGGCACGGCGGTCGACAATGCGGCGCTGCCCTTCATGGGCATCGTGCACGGAGAGATCGCGGGCGCGCCTGTCATGATCTGCCGCCTGTCATTTTCGGGCGAAATGGCGTTCGAGGTCTATTGCGGTGCCGGTCATGGGCAGCATGTCTGGGACGCACTGATGGAGGCGGGAAAGCCGTTCGGCCTCGTGCCTTACGGGCTTGAGGCGCTGGGGACGATGCGCATCGAAAAAGGGCATGTGACGGGCGCCGAGATCGACGGACGCACGACGGCGCGCGACCTCTATCTCGACTGGATGCTGTCGAAGAAGAAGCCGTTCATCGGTTCGGCGATGATGGACCGCGAAGGTCTCGTCGACGAAAACCGGATCAGGCTGGTTGGCGTCATCTCGCGAGACGACCGCCCGCTCAATGGCGGCGCGCATATCGTCGACTATGACGACCCGACGGTGACGCGCGATTCCATCGGCCACATCACGGCCGTCTGCTTCTCGCCCATGCTCGGCAAATATATCGGCCTGGCGCTGGTCAAGGGCGGCAAGGCGCGCCACGGCACCCGCGCCTATGTCTCCGACCCTCTGCGCGAGCGTTATGGGCCAGTGGACATCGTCAGCCACCATTTCTTCGACCCCGAAGGGACGCGTATGCATGGTTGAGCAGGTCTCCCCGCTCGGGTCCGCATGGAAGCCCGGTTCCCACAATGTCGGCCGTGACGGCGCAGGCGTCGTGCTGTCTGAAACGCGTCCCGGCTCCATCGTGCAGGTGGCGGCATGGCCAGGCACGGAAAAGGCGGCGATGGCTGCAATCCAGCGCGTGGCCGGGACAAAGCTGCCTGACGGCGCGGGTGGTGGTGTGGCAGGAGCAGCGACATCGGCCTTCGGATTTGCCCCCGGCCGTTTTCTCGTCGTATCGCAGAAATCGGGACTGGGTGGCGAGCTTGTTGCTGGCGTGCCAACCGAAACGGGCGCCGTCACCGACCTGTCGCACGGCCGCATCGCGATCCGCGTCAAGGGACCCAAAACAGAGTGGGTGCTGGCCAAGCTCTTCGCGCTCGATTTTTCGCTTCCCGCTTTTCCCATCGGCGCTGGCCGCTCGACTGTGCATCACGACGTGTTTGCGCAAGTCCAACGTACAGGAGCGGATGCGTTCGACCTCTATGTTTTCCGCTCTTTTGCCCGCGCCTTCTGGACGACACTGTGCCACGCCGCTGAAGAGACCGGATACGAAGTGCGCTGATCGTATGAGGTCTGTCACGTCACTGTGACTGGCCGGGTTCACCCTGTCGCCCTAGCTTCCCGGTGGGAAGAGAAGACTGACATGGGAGTGTCCAGATGAAGATCCTGATTGCCGCCGCTTTTGTCGCGCTGACCGCAAGCACGGCTTACGCCCAAGACAATTCGATGAGTTTCTTCGTCACCAGCGCCAATCCCGGCAAGGGTGGCGATCTCGGCGGGCTTGCCGGCGCCGACGCCTATTGCGACCAGCTTGCGACCGCCGCCGGTTCGACGGGCAAGACCTGGAAGGCTTATCTGTCGACCGACGCGGAGGATGCGAAAGACCGCATCGGCGCCGGTCCCTGGGTAAATGCGAAAGGCGTGAAATTGGCTGACGATGTGGCCAGCCTGCACAGCGACGCCAACAATCTGACCAAAGACACTGCGCTAGACGAGAAAGGTGAGGTTATAAGCGGACGCGGCGACACGCCCAACCGTCACGATATCCTGACCGGCTCGAATGCGGACGGCACCAAGGCCGCCGAGACCTGTGGCAATTGGACCATGAGCGGCGCGGACGGGGCCGCAATCGTCGGCCATCACGACCGCGTCGGCATCGATGACAGCGCGCCCATGAAGTCATGGAACCACTCGCACGCCACGCGGGGCGGCTGTTCAATGGAAGCGTTCAAGAGCACCGGCGGCGACGGCCTGTTCTACTGCTTCGCCACGAACTGAGACACCTCCTATAGTTTATTTTCAGGGGCCGGGAATTTTTCCGGCCCTTCGCTTGTCTAATGTCTGTTGGATGCCGATTGCGTGCATCCTGAACAGGAAAGGCAAGGACAATGAGGAAACTGATCCTGGCGGCGGCGATGAGCGTGGTTGCGAGCATGGCCCATGCCGCACCTGTGCAGACAGTCGCGAGCGACAAGGGCGAGGTTCTGGCCGGCGAGAACGGCATGACACTCTACACCTTCAAGAAAGATGAAAAGGGCGTGTCGAACTGCTACGACCAGTGCGCCACCAACTGGCCGCCGCTTGCAGCCACTGCCGACGACAAGGCCGACGGTGCCTATAGCGTGATCGACCGCAAGGACGGCTCGAAACAGTGGGCCAAGGACGGCATGCCGCTCTATTTCTGGGTCAAGGACGCCAAGCAGGGCGACATCACCGGCGATGGCGTGGGTGGCAACTGGGACCTGGCCCGTCCATGATGCATGATGCGGGGCGCAAACCGAGCGCGCGCGCCCCGCACCGACCATGAGCCGTTTCGAAGACAGAATAGTCGAGTTGATACCGGTGCTGCGGCGCTATGCGTCGAGCCTTGCGCGTAATCGCCCCGACGCCGAAGACCTGTTGCAGGAGGCGATCGCGACCGCGCTTGCGCATGAGCGCGCCTGGCGCGGCGACAATCTGCGCGGCTGGCTGTCTGCGATCATGACGAACATCTACCGCAACCAGTGGAGACGCGGCATCTCGCAGGCAAATGCCGCGAGGACGCAAACAATCGTCGAGCAGCAGGTGCCGGCAGACGGCTTTGCCAGACAGCGCATCGTCGCCGCGCTCGACCGGCTGGACGCCGACCAGCGCGCTGTTCTGATGCTGGTTGTCGTCGAAGGCTATACCTATGCCGAGGTGGCGGAAACGCTTGGACTGCCGGCTGGCACGGTGATGTCGCGCCTCTCGCGCGCCCGACACCGGCTCGCTGCCGAGCTTGACGGCTCGAACGTGATTGAACTGCGGAGACCATGATGGAGCGAGCGAACGAGGTTTCGGAAGACGATCTCCATGCCTATGTCGATGGCGCACTTCCGCGGGAGCGGATCGCCGAGATAGAGGCTGCGATTGATGCCGACCCGAAGCTTGCATTGTTGGTTTCTGGCTGGATTGGGCAGAACGAAGCGATCCGCGACGCATTCGTGGTTGAAGCGGCGAGCAAGGACGACAGAGCAATGGTGCGCGCCAGGCGCCCTGCCCGCTCGTTCGGCTGGCTTGCAGCCGCCTCGGTTGCAGTCGCCTTTGCCGTAGGCTCAGTCGCGGGTTTTGGCTTTGGTCGTTTGAACGAGAGCACGCCCAGGCTGGCTGCGATAAGCGGCATCGCGCAGGCGTCGCGGGCAAACTACGTCGTCTACGCGAGCGAAGTACGCCACCCGGTGGAGGTGCGTGCCGACGAAAAAGACCACCTCGTCGCGTGGCTCGGCAAGCGGCTTGGCGAACAGATGCATGCACCCGATCTCGATGCGCTCGGCTTCCATCTCGTTGGCGGGCGGCTGGTCACCTATGGCGACGCGCCGGGCGCCATGCTCATGTATCAGGACGAAGCCGGGGCGCGGCTGACGATGCTGACGGCCCGCAATCCCGGTAACGACCAGACAGGCTTTCGCTTTGACCGCACCGGCGAGGTCGACACCTTCTACTGGATCGACGGCGCGTTCGGCTTTGCGATCTCAGGCGAGGTCGGCAGGCAGAGACTGGAACAGGTCGCCGATGCCGTTTATGCGCAGATCGGCCAGTAGCTACTTCACAAAAGTCACGAAATTTTCCAGCGGCTCGCGTGTCGTGCGCCACTGGTTTTCAGGCTTGGTTTCGTCCTCATAGCCAAGCGCCATGCCGCAGACGACGATTTCCTCGTCAGGAATGCCGAGAACCGGCCTGATCTGGCGATGATAGGGGGCAAACGCAGCCTGCGGGCAGGTGTGCAGCCCCCTCGCCCGAGCCGCGATCATGATCGATTGCAGGAACATGCCATGGTCGATCCATGAGCCGTGGTTCAGCCTGCGGTCGATGGTAAAGATCATGCCGATCGGCGCGTCGAAGAAGACGAAGTTGCGGTCATGCTGGCGGCGCATGTTCTCAACGTCGCGCTTCTCGATACCGAGCGCCGCGTAGAGCGCAAAGCCCACCGCGCGGCGGCGACCGTAATAGGGCTCGAAGAACTTGTCCGGATAATATTTGTATTCGTCCCACGCAGCTTTCTCGGCCCTGATGCCGGAATTCATGACAGCGTCGGTGATTTCCTGCTTCTTTGCGCCATGCGTCACATAGACTTTCCATGGCTGCATATTTGTGCCGGACGGGGCAGACGAAGCGACCCGCAAAATATCGCTGATCGTCTCGTCCGAAACCGGGTCCGGCAGAAAGGCGCGCACGGAACGGCGCGACACTATCGCTTCGTCGACCACGGCCGTTTCGTCCTGATGGTGCTGCTTTGGTATGGCTACGGCCATCGGCATTTCATCCTAATGGTTTGGCTCGGTCATCGTGGACCAATCCACATATGCACAATCTGTCAGGCAGTATTGGGTCAGCCTTGGCACAGGGCTGGCTCAATCCGCAAGGGCTGCTAGGCCAGCGTGAAATTCTGGTTGATTTTTTCACGACCCGAGGCGACGTTGGGCTATGGAAGCAACCACACAGTTACGCGCGACCGGGGCCGATCCGTCCGAACAGGGCCTTGCCGGCGATCTGCGCGCGCTGCGCAAGTCGCGCGGGCTGACGCTGACGGAACTGGCATTGAAGCTGGGCCGTTCGGTCGGCTGGGTCAGTCAGGTTGAGCGCGGCATATCGCGTCCATCCATCGACGATCTTCGCGCCATGGCGACGGCGCTTTCGGCTCCCCTGTCTCTGCTGTTCGGGCACGACGTGGCCGACGAACGCGAACGCGGCGTCATTGTGCGATCCAGCCATCGCCGCTCGCTCGGCTCGGCAGAGACCGGGCTGACGGAAGAGCTTTTGTCGCCCGATCTTGGCGGGTCGTTTGAAATCCTGCGCTCGGTCTTTGCGCCCGGTGCGGCGATGGACACGCCGTCCCTGCGCGCGACCGAAGAGGCCGGGTATGTCGTTGCCGGGCGTTTCGATATCGAGATCGCGGGCGTCTGGCACGAACTGGCGCCGGGTGATTCCTTCCGCTTCAGCCACAAGCCTTTCAGATGGCGCAATCCGGGCGACCAGCCGGCTGTCGTCGTCTGGGTCGTCTCGCCGCCCGTCTATTGAGCAGCAAGGCCTATCGAGGAGAATGCCATGGCAGAGTTTCCCACACAGGCGCGCGTCGTCATCATTGGCGGCGGGGCCGTCGGCGTGTCGTCGCTCTACCATCTGGCCAAGGCCGGCTGGACCGATTGCGTGCTGCTCGAAAAGAACGAGCTGACATCCGGGTCGACATGGCACGCGGCAGGCAATGTGCCGACCTTCTCGTCGTCATGGTCGGTGATGAACATGCAGCGCTATTCAGCAGAGCTTTATCGCGGACTTGCCGACGAGGTCGGCTATCCGATGAACTATCACGTCACCGGTTCGGTCCGCCTCGCCCACGGCAAGGAGCGGATGCGCGAATTCGAGCGCGCCAAGGGCATGGGCCGCTATCAGGGCATGGCCATCGACGTCATCGGCCCAGATGAGATCAGGACGAAATATCCGTTCCTCGAAGTGCATGATCTGGCGGGTGCACTTTATGACCCGAACGACGGCGATATCGACCCGGCACAGCTGACGCAGGCACTGGCGAAAGGCGCGCGCGACCTTGGCGCCCGCATCGAGCGGTTCTGCCCCGTGACGGCCGTGCAGCGCGACGGCGACGAATGGGTCGTCTCGACGCCGAAGGGCGATATACGCTGCGAAAAGGTGGTGAATGCCGCCGGTTATCGCGCAGCGGAGGTCGGCCGGATGTTCGGGCGAGAAATCCCGATGATGGTGATGAGCCATCAATATATTCTGTTCGACGAGATACCGGAGCTTGCCGCATGGTCGAAAGAGGTGGGCCACAAGCTGCCGCTGCTGCGCGATGTCGATTCCTCCTACTATCTGCGGCAGGAAAAGAACGGCATGAACCTCGGCCCCTATGAGCGCAATTGCCGTGCGCACTGGGCGACCAAGGACGATCCGATGCCGGCGGATTTCTCCTTTCAGCTTTTCCCCGACGATCTGGAGCGGCTCGACTGGTATCTGAACGATGCAATTGCGCGCGTTCCGATCCTCGGCACGGCGGGCCTGTCGAAGATCATCAACGGGCCGATCCCCTATGCGCCTGACGGTAATCCTCTGATCGGGCCGATGCCGGGCGTGCCGAACGCCTTCGAGGCATGCGTCTTTACCTTCGGCATCGCGCAGGCAGGTGGCGCGGGCAAGGTGTTGGCCGAGTGGGTGACAGAAGGTGCAACCGAATGGGACATGTGGTCGTGCGACCCGCGCCGCTTCACGAATTTCGCCGCCGCGCCCGATTATGCGGTGGCAAAGGGCATGGAGATCTACGGCCACGAATACGCCGTCGCCTTTCCCCGCCATGCGTGGCCGGAAGCGCGCAATCGCAAGCTGTCGCCTATCCATGACCGTATCGCTGCACTTGGCGGCCAGTTTGGCGCATACAATGGCTGGGAGCGCGCCAACTGGTATGCGCAAGCCGGCGACGACGTTTCGGAACAGGCTACGCAGACATTCGACCGCGACGGGCCATGGCAGAAGCGCATTCGCGAAGAATGCCTCGCCGTGCGCGACGCTGCCGGTATTCTCGACCTGCCCGGCTTTTCGCGTTTCAGGGTGCAGGGTCCGGGCGCTCGCGAATGGATTTCATCGCTCATAACCGGCGTCGTGCCAAAGCCCGGCCGCATCGGGCTTGGCTATTTTGCCGACGACAAGGGCCGCATCGTCACCGAAATGTCGATCATGACGCTCGACGAGGATTTCTTCTTCCTGATCACGGCAGCGGTTGCCCAGTCCCACGATTTCGACTGGCTGAACAATAACTTGCCCGCAAATTCGCAGATTTCGATTCAGGACGTGACGGAGGCATTCTCCTGCCAGATCCTGACCGGGCCGAAGGCGCGCGACATTCTCGCCGATGTGTCGGACGCAGACCTGACGAAGCCGTGGCTGACGCATCAATCCTGCCAGATTGCAGGCCATTGGTTGCAGCTTGTGCGGGTGTCATTCGCCGGCGAGCTGGGCTGGGAGCTGCACACCAAGGTCGAGGACACGGCAGTGATCTTCGACGCTGTCTGGGTGGCAGGCGAGCGCCACGGCCTCAAACCCTTCGGCATGTTTGCGCTGGATTCACTCAGGCTGGAAAAGGGCTACCGCGCCTGGAAGCAGGAATTGTCGACCGATTATTCCATCCTGCAAGGCGGACTTGAGCGCTTCGTCAAATGGGACAAGCCCGACTTCAAAGGGCGCTCGGCCCTGCTCAACGAAAAGCAGCGAGGCGTGGCAAAACGCTTCGTGACGCTCGTCATCGACAATCCCGGCCCTTGCGATGCGCCTTACATGTCGACGCTCTGGCATGACGGGCAGATCGTCGGCGAAACCCTGTCAGGAGGCTATGGCCACCGGGTCGACAAATCGATTGCGCTCGGCATGATCCGGACCGACCTCGCCGAACCCGGAAACAGGGTCGAGATCGAGATTTTCGGAGAGCGGTTCCCGGCGATCGTCCAGAAGGACGAACCGCTTTGGGACCCGGCAAATGAACGACTGAGAGCCTGACATGCCCGCACCGTCACATCGCATCGCCAACATCATTCCCTCCGGCAAGGACGGCTGGGAGGTGCATTTCGCCGCAATGACCCGAAAACAGGCGGGCGAAGACATCATCATGCTGTCTGTCGGCGATCATGATTTCGACACGCCGAAGGACACGGTAGAGGCTGCCGTTCGGCTCGTGCGCGAAGGCCATCACCACTATATCCAGCTTCCGGGCCTGCCGCGCCTGCGCGCCGCCATGGCCAACATCTCGACGCGCTGCACAGGCGTAGCGACAACCTCCGATCAGGTCATCGCGACGCCCGGCGGACAGGCTGCACTTTATGCCGCCGTGCAGGCGACGCTCGACGCAGGCGACCACGGCATCGTCGTTGCCCCCTATTACGCGACCTATCCCGGCACGTTCCGCTCGGCGGGCGCTGAGTTCACCATCGTCGAAACGAGCGCCGATGACGGCTTCCAGCCACGGCGCGAGGCGATCGAAGCCGCCTTGCAGCCGAACACAAAGGCGATCCTGATCAATACGCCGAACAATCCGACGGGTGCGGTCTATTCGCGCGAAAGCTTAGAGGCCATTGCCGATATTTGTCGCAAACATGATCTGTGGCTGCTGTCCGACGAAGTCTACTGGACGCTTGGCGGCGGCGAGCACATTTCACCGCGCGCCCTGCCCGGCATGGCGGAACGCACGCTCGTCATCAACTCCATGTCGAAAAGCCATGGCATGACCGGTTGGCGCATCGGCTGGCTGACCGGGCCGGAAGAGATCATTCGCCTGTTGATCAGTCTCAATCTCGTCTCGACTTACGGCCTGCCGGATTTCGTCAGCCGTGCGGCGATCGAGGCGCTGGAGAACGACTGGGGCATCGAGGAAATCGCCGCAATCTATGCCAAGCGGCGGCTCGTTGTTCTCGATGCCATCCGCAGCACAAATGGCGTTGCCGTGCGCGGATCGGAGGGCGGCATGTATGTGATGCTCGACATTCGCGACATCGAGCCGGACGATCAGGCATTCGCCTGGGGCCTGCTCGAATCTGAAAAGGTCGCGGTCATGCCGGGTTCCTCCTTTGGCGATGCGGCCGCCGGCTGCGTTCGCATTTCGCTTTGCCAGCCGGAAGACGTCCTTCGCGATGCGATGGCGCGGCTGCGCAACCATCTCGCCACCCTCTCAGACAGGCACGAAACAACATGACCGCCCTTCCGTCCAAGGCCCGAGCGGTCATCATCGGCGGCGGCGTATCGGGCTGCTCGGTCGCCTATCATCTGGCAAAGCTCGGCTGGACGGATGTCGTTCTGCTTGAGCGCAAACAACTGACCAGCGGGACGACCTGGCACGCAGCGGGACTGATCGGCCAGTTGCGCGGCTCGCAGAACATGACGCGGCTGGCGAAATATTCGGCCGATCTTTATGTGAAACTTGAGGACGAGACCGGCGTCGCCACCGGCATGCGACAGGTCGGCTCGATCTCGGTCGCGCTGACCGAGGAGCGCAAGCACGAACTCTATCGTCAGGCCACCGTCGCGCGCGCCTTCAATGTCGATGTGCGCGAGATTTCGCCGCGCGAAGTAGGCGAGATGTATCCCCATCTCAACGTGTCGGACGTGGTGGGCGCAGTGCATCTGCCGCTCGACGGCCAGTGCGACCCGGCGAACATCGCAATGGCGCTGGCCAAGGGCGCGCGTCAGCGCGGCGCGCTGATCGCCGAGAACACGATCGTCACGAAGATCGACACGAAGAACGGGCGCGTGGCGGGTGTTTCGTGGAAGCGCGGCGACGAGGAAGGTTTTATCGAGACCGACAATGTCGTGAACTGTGCGGGCATGTGGGCGCGTGATCTGGGCGCGCAGAACGGCGTGGCGATCCCGCTCCACGCCTGCGAGCATTTCTATCTCGTCACCGAAGCGATCCCCGGTCTCGGTCGCCTGCCGGTGCTGCGCGTGCCGGACGAATGCGCCTACTACAAGGAGGACGCCGGCAAGATGATGCTGGGCGCGTTCGAGCCGGTCGCCAAGCCGTGGCCGCCGGTCGGCCAGCGCATCCGCGACGATTTCTGCTTCGACCAGTTGCCGGAGGACATGGAGCATTTCGAGCCGATCCTCGAAATGGGCGTCAACCGCATGCCTATGCTGGCAACGGCCGGCATCCATACATTCTTCAACGGGCCGGAGAGCTTTACGCCGGACGACCGCTATTATCTCGGCGAAGCGCCGCAGCTTGGCGGCTATTGGGTGGCCGCAGGCTACAACTCGATCGGCATCGTTTCATCCGGCGGCGCGGGAATGGCACTGGCGCAATGGATGAATGACGGCGAAGCGCCGTTCGACCTGTGGGAAGTCGACATCTGCCGGATGCAGCCTTTCCAGAACAACCGCACCTATCTGCGCGAGCGCGTTTCCGAGACGCTCGGGCTGCTCTATGCCGATCATTTCCCATATCGCCAAATGGCGTCCGCGCGCGGTGTCAGGCGCTCCCCCCTTCACGAGCATCTCAAGACGCGCGGCGCCGTATTCGGCGAGGTGGCGGGCAATGAGCGCGCCAACTGGTTTGCGAGGCCGGGTCAGGAACGCGAGTACCGCTATTCGTGGAATCGGCAGAACTGGTTCGATAATCAGCGCGACGAGCATATGGCGGTGCGCACCAATGTCGGCCTGTTCGACATGTCGTCCTTCGGCAAGATCAGGATCGAGGGGCGCGACGCAGAGAAATTCCTGCAACGTGTCTGCGCCAATGACATGAACGTCGCGCCCGGCAAAATCGTCTACACGCAGATGCTCAACGAGCGCGGCGGCATCGAGAGCGACCTGACGGTGACGCGCCTGTCCGAAACAGCCTATTTTCTCGTCGTGCCGGGCGGGACGTTGCAGCGCGACCTGGCCTGGCTGCGCCGCCATGTCGGCGACGATTTCGCCGTGATTACCGATGTCACGACTGCCGAGGCGGTGATCTGCGTCATGGGACCGAAATCGCGCGAGCTGATCACCAAGGTCAGCCCGAACGATTTCTCCAACGAGGCAAATCCGTTCGGCACGGCGCAGGAGATCGAGATCGGCATGGGGATCGCGCGCGCGCATCGCGTCACCTATGTCGGCGAACTGGGCTGGGAGCTTTATGTGCCGACCGACATGGCCGCCCATGTCTTTGAGACGATCGAGGCTGCGGGAGCCGATGTCGATCTGAAACTGTGCGGTCTGCACATGATGGATTCCTGCCGGATCGAAAAGGCGTACCGCCATTTCGGCCATGACATTACAGACGAGGACCATGTGCTGGAGGCAGGGCTGGGCTTTGCGGTAAAGCCCGCCAAGGGTGCCTTCATCGGACGCGATGCCGTGTTGCGCAAGAAGGAAGCGGGACTGTCGCGGCGCCTGGTGCAATTCCGGCTGAAAGACCCGGAACCACTGCTCTTCCATAACGAAGCGATCGTGCGCGACGGCAAGATCGTGTCCATCATCACCTCGGGCAATTATGGCCACACGCTCGGCGGTGCCGTCGGGCTTGGCTATGTGCCATGCGAAAACGAGAGCGAAGCCGACGTTCTCGGCTCAACCTATGAGATCGAGATCGCCGGCGAACGCTTTGCGGCCGAAGCGAGCTTGAAACCGATGTTTGATCCCAAGTCAGAGCGCGTCAGAGCCTGATGCAGACGCGGCATTCCTGCAGCGTTATCAGCGCCGCCGGACTATGCCCCGATGCTATTTCTGCTTGGTGCCGGGGCTCTTGCCATCGGAGGATTTGGAGCGTTCGATGACGCGCTTATCGCCCTTCGGCAGGGACTTTCCAGTCTTCGATTCGACCTCGCGCTCCTCCTTGGCCGCGTTCTTCATGAGCCCCTTGGCGGCAGTGGCGGCAGCGCCGCTCTTCGGCTTGTCAGTCGGCATCTTCACCTCCACGATCACGTCGCAGAAGCAACGGCACGTGAGGGCAAAAGTTCCTTATCAGGCCGCCCTCGCCTTGCCAAAACCGCCTGCCCGCCAGAGCAGGAAACTCATGACCGAGACGTTGAGCAGGTTCCAGGCGATGCCATTAAGGAATGCGGCTGCGTAGGAGCCTGTCCAATCGTAGATCGCCCCGGACATCCAGCCGCCCAGCGCCATGCCGAGGATCGTCGCCATGATGACGAAGCCGACCCGCTGGCCTGCCTCGCGCGCCGGCATGTATTCACGCACGATCACGGCATAGGACGGGACGATGCCGCCCTGCGACAGGCCGAACATGGCCGAGACGACGTAGAGCGAGGCAAGGCCGTCGAAGGGGAGGTAGAAGAGCAGCGACAGGCCCTGCAGAACCGAGCCGATGATGAGCGTGCGGATGCCGCCGATGCGGTCGGCCAGAACGCCTGACACGAGGCGGCTGATGATGCCGGTCGCCAGCATCAGCGACAGCATTTCCGCACCGCGCGCCGGGCCGTAGCCGAGATCCATGCAATAGGCGACGATGTGAACCTGCGGCATCGACATGGCGACGCAACAGCCAAGGCCAGCGAGCACCAGAAACGTCTGGAGAACGCGCGGCGAGAGGCCAAGGTCGGCCACGGGCCGCGCACTCGATACGCCGGCGGCTACATGGTCCGGCCGGCGTGCCAGCAGCAGCGACAGAGGCACCATGGTTACGACGCAGATGAGGCCGATGCCGAGATAGGTCGCGCGCCAGTCGGTGGCTGCGAGCGGAACCTGCATGGCGACAGGCCAGATCGCGCCGGCGAAATAATTTCCGCAGGCCGCAACCGCAACTGCAACGCCGCGACGTTTGTAGAACCAGTGCGAAACGTCTGCGATGAGCGGGCCGAATGTGGCCGCCGAGCCGAGGCCGATCAGACCCTGTGCCACAGCCAGCCAGAAAATGGAGGGTGCGTAAGCCGCACTGGCGAAACCGAGTCCCATCGCCAATGAACTGACGAGCGCGGGTGGCATGAAGCCAAACCGGTCGACCATGCGGCCCACCAGAAGATTGCCTGCGGCAAAACCGAGCATCGTCATCGTGTAGGGAAGTGACGCCTCGCTTCGCCCGACGCCAAATTCGGCCTGCACCAGCGGCAGGACGACAACCACAGCCCACATGCCCGCGCCGCCGATGGTGCCGAACAGCAACGAAACCGCCAGCCGTGACCATGCATATCTACCGTCAGGCGCGAATCTGTCGGGTGCAGTCATGTCGATAATTCCCTTCGGGCGCATGAATGCGCCGGGCCGGTCCGTCCTTGCAGCGCCACGGCGGCAAATCGGCAAAGCCAGCCGCAGATGCAGATTGTCAAGAAAGCGCAACATTGCGGGTGGACACCTGCAAACCGGTTCGCTATAGAGCCGCACCTGACGCGGTTGACGCGTCATCTGGCCCGGGTGCGTAGCTCAGTTGGTAGAGCAGCTGACTCTTAATCAGCGGGTCACAGGTTCGATCCCTGTCGCACCCACCAGCCAATTCAATAAGTTAGCGGAAATCGTAACTAATATCGCCTTGCCTAGGTAACGCCCTAGGTAACAGCGGCGTGCTGTCGCCTTGGGATCAACCAACAAGGAGACAGACATGACCATTCACATTCAATCGAATGCTGAACACGAAACCACCGCAAGCGACTCGGCATTTCAAGACCTCCAAGACGACATCTGCGAGCTGCTGAGCATGGCCCGCATATTGGGCGATCTTCTGGATAGCGGTCTCGTCGGCTTTGAGGACGGCAAGACTGTTCACATGCCGGATCGTGGCCGCGCGATGAAGGTCTACCTCACTTACGATCAGATGGAGATGCTTTCGTTCGCGTGGAACAACGTCATCGGCCGGGCCTTCGAACTGAAGAACAAGTTCCATGAAGCTTGGGATGCGGAGGCAGGCAAATGAACCGTGTCATCCCCCTCAAGATTTTCGACGATATCGACGATGTTCAGCGCATGCTCGAAGTCGCATTTATGGCGACAGCGGCAATCGATGATCGGGCGCAGCAAGCGGCGCTGCAAATGGTCATCGAAATGACAAAGGACCATTTGCTTTCGGTGGAGCACAGTCTTGAGAAGCTGGCCGACAATTCGGACGACGACAGCGACCCGCTGCTGACCCTAGTTCGCAACTACGAAACGGCATTGGCCGAATGCAATGCGCTGCCGAATGAGGTCGAAGACCCGAAGACTTGGGAGCCATATTACGATCAATTGCGGTCTCCGCCTGCCGCAACCACACGCGAGGGAGCGATTGCCGCCCTGCGCCTTATCCAAACCGAGGAAACGACCTGTGGCAGCCCGCCGTTCACCGCTCAGGTGATTGGAGCCGCTCTCCCATTCCTTGAACTGGAAGAAGGTGCGGCATGAGAAATCTCTCATACTTCGATGACCTTCATCGCAAGGCATGCATCCTGCAATCGCTGATCGAAGTTGTGTTTGACCGGGTCACAAACGACACGCGAGACGATCGTGACTTCGTGATCGATAAACTGCTCGACGCCGCTCAGGATTTGTCGCGCGCGGTGACGATCATGACGATGGAAGACCCTGAACACTGGGAGGGGAGCAAATGACCCCCTCATCGGACGACATGAACGACCTGACGAGCGATCTCCGCCACCTGCGGGTGTTGATCGACGTCATCACCGACATGGCCATCAACATTGATTATCCGAGCGATCAGCAGAACGAGGTCTCGGACCTTCTCTGGATCGCTCGCGACCTCGCGGCGCAAGTCGAGAAGAATGGCTACGTCTGCCACGAACGCATCCTTGCAGAGGGGGCGGCAGCCAGGAAGGCGTCGGATGCCAAAGAGAGTCTTGCAGCAGAATAGATTCACGAAAAGGCGCGATAAGCCGTAAGGCCCGCGCCCTGCCGTCCGCTGGCTGTCTCCGGCGGGCGGCTCTCTTACACATCCAGGAGACACCCCCATGATCCCAGCAACCCCGCGCGGTCGAATGTCATCCAAGCGCCGACATTACATATTCAGCGAGCACTGCACCGGCCACAACATCGCGCCGTGTTGTGTCTGCGGAGACGAAATCCATCGCCAGCGGGATAGATGGATCATCGAGCATATCAGGCCGCTTGCCCTGCTTGGAAAGGACGCGAACACCAATTGCGCCCCTGCTCACTATCTCTGCGGCATGGCCAAAACAGCCACAGAAGCCCGCGCAATCGCGAAAGCAAAACGACAAGCGAAAGCACTCCCGGCAGGCCAGCGAACACCACAGCGAGGCTGTGAGTCAAACCGGGGCTTTTGGAAGCCTGAGAATGCGTTCTACGACTGGGAGCGGCGACACTACGTCCGGTCGTAAAAATTTCCGTTCTCGCCCTCCGAGTGAGTCTCTTGCGCAGGTGATGCCGTTGCGCCGCTGTCTGCCGTCAGAGCGCAAGAAGGCCTAACACCCGAGACCGCGCTTTGGCGACAAGCAGGTGCAACTTCCCCTTCTCAACCTCGGTAGGATCCGTTTGCATCACATTAGACCAACGGATCGGTAGGACTTCTGCATCTCCAGGCAGCGTCGTCGTCAATCGCGTGACCTTGGCAGATGATAGCGAATGGTCAGAGAGGCGCCCTTCCCACTGTCGGGCGAAAAAACCACCTCGGCATTTCCCTTTGCAAATTCAGAATGCAATAGGTCGCAGACGACCGGCATGTAGTGTGACTGCGACGGGTATCCACCAACCGTACGGTGGAGTTCCCCTGAATTGACCTCAATATGTGGACGTCCCTGCCGCGTTGCTCGCTCAATCTGAGCATAGAATTCCGCGCTGAAATCAGCAGTATATGGCATGCTGCCCCCGGCTCGCCTTCAACGAGCAATGATATTGTGCTGAGGCATCACGGTGTGCAAGAGATGTGCCGCTGCCGCATTTCAATTCTTCTTGTTCGGCAGCGCATATCCGTCAATCCACCACCGCCAGTAAGGCATTGAAGCAAACGGTGTGAGCCGGCGGATGCCTCGCAACTGAGCGTCGGATATTTCCCCGCCCTCGCCCGTCAGTGTGTCGGTGACATCGGCACCCAACATGCCGAGCGCCTTGCCTGCGCTCTGGCCCATCTCGACAATCGGGAACAGCCCGCCCAGCGTGTCGCGGCTCTGGAACCGGCTGGCACCATCCTTGGCACCGGCCATGTGATAGATGCCAGGAAGATTCAGCGACTTTTCAGCGACAGAGTTGATTTCAAAGGCCAGGGCAAACAGGCCGGATCGGTCCAGCCCCTCGGCAATCCAGACCTTCGGATCGTCCGAGATTTCGCGTCCGGCCTCAACCTGTTTCAGCCAATAGACCATCATGCCGGCCGTCACCAACGGGACCATGCCCATAGCAAACTTGCCTCCGCCCTCTTGCAGGCCGTTGATCAGCATTCGCTGATTGGCCGCCAATGTGAACGTGCGGAACTGGTAGAAGGCCTTGCCAATTGGGTCATGGGCAGACAGCGGGACATCACCGACGCCTGGCGTGACGATTGTGCGATCTACATCCTTGTTTAGCGCCGCGTAATAGGCCCTGCGCAGCCCGGCCAGTTCATCGGCCCATTCGTCCGTATGAGCCACCAGAACGCCATCCAGGTCCTCGCCGTGTCTCGCGAATGCCTTACCCAAATCTTCGGCATAGCCTTTGCCAATGCCAAGAAAGCCCATGTAGGCGCGCTCCGCCTTTGGCAGGCTGTCAAAGCCCTTATCCGCCGCCTGTCGGGCATTCCGCAGCATCCGGTTCTGGGTCAGCACAGACGCAACAGTCTTGTTGAAGTCGGTGAACTCGTTGATCAGCGTCATGCGCGTGAAGACATTCGCCGCATTCGTCATGAAGCGCTCGAATGGAGTGCCGTGGCTATATGGGTCCGTCAATTCCGCCAGTGTGGCAATGCGGCTCTGTAACGAGCGCTCGGTGACAGCGCCGGCCAGCTTTCCCTCCTTGGCAGAGAGCTTCACTGCCTTGAGGTTCGTCATCATCGGCACCAGAGCCTCGCCGAGAAAGCGGTTCATGCCGTTCACCACAGCAGGCCGGAATGCATCGCCGATATTGGAGATGAGCAGGCCGCCAAGCGCGCGCATATAGTTGAACTGCATCGCGGCCCGCGTGATCCGGGCAAAATCAGTGTGTTGTCGATCAGGCAGATAGTGACCGCGCAGAATGTCGCGCACCGCCTGAATATCCCGAATATCAGCCTTCTCGCGCTCGTGCAGGCGGGTTAGCGCTTCGGCGTCTTTCGTCTGTTTGCGCAAGCGAGCGTATTCCTCACGGATCGCGCTCATTTGCCCCTGCATGGCAGGATCCCCGAACTGCCTTGTGATCTCGACATCGGCCGCCATAACACGCGCATATTTCGTGCCGATCAGTTCGATATCATCCTCCAGGTATCGCTCAATATCGCGGTCAGGAATGTTGAGGGTCCGCTCAGCCAACGGTCCTCGACGCGTGATGACCAAATCCTTCGGCAGGGGTGCATCCTTGCCGGCCTGCCCTGTGACGTTTCGGTAAACGTCCTCCACGATATCATCGACATATGCGGCAAGATCGGCCTCGTTCACGAACTCGGCAAACGAGCCGGGATTGCGCCGGAACTCTGCATCAACGCCCGAACGTATCCAGCCTCGAATGACGCCCTTGAACTTGTCTTGCTCGGCAACGATCAGCGCCCGGTTGTAAACGCGGGTGAGATACGAGATAGCCGTTTTCGGGCTGACATCCTTCGGCAGCAGACCAAGCCTGATCGCCTCGTTCTTCAACGGTTCGAACACATACTGCCGCCATGCCCTCGCCGCTGCGGCCACAGCCGGTATTTCCGAATGATCGCCGCGCCGCATGGCCTTTCCGACAGCCTCGCGAAAATCGCGATCACGCATCTCCAGACCGGTCTTGCGCGCTTCACCAAAGGCGAGCCGCTGGGCTTCGAGTGCTTGCGCCACCGATCCCCGCGTATATTGCTGCATGGCTGTCTCGGCTGCGATATCTCCGTCACCGTCGAGATTCTTTCTGAGATAGACCGGGTTATCCATCAACATAGACGCTGCCCGCCTCGTCTCGATATTCGGGCTTTGCAGTGCACGTAGAAGCGGATTGAGCTGGCCTGTCGTCTTGACGACGCCCTGAACCGCCTTGCCGCCTGCGATGGTCAAATCATCCAACGTGTCGGCTTTGGTTGCTCCCGCACTCAAGGAAGCCCGTATGCCCTCGTTAAGCTCGGAGATAGCATCATCAACGGGCTTGTCCCAATCTGCTTTCTGTGACGATTCCAGCGCCGCCAGCGCAGCCCTGCGTTCTGCGCGGGAGAACAACGCACCAGCACCAGCGCCGATCAGCGACCCGAACAGGACACCTGCGCCGATGCCTGTGACATCCAGTTCCCGCGTTTCCTGCGATGAGTGCAACGCAGCTTCCTGCAATCCGATAGCAACGCCTGTTGCGGCACCGGTTGCCAGCGCCGTCTTGAGGATTGTCCCGCCCGTCTTCGCCCCCCTGAAGACAGCACCACCTGGAATGAACATGGTCGGGCTTACGAGGCTGCCGCCAATTCGAGCGGCGATTCCCCATCCGCCAGCCGCCGCCAGCGTCCGGTTGTCTTCATCTTCCATGTCGATCTGCGCCTTGACCGCCTGAAAGCCTGCGCCATTGCGGACATCGACAAAACTCTCCCATCTGTCGGCATACGGCGTATCCTTGATGCGATCCCACATCTGAGCGCCGGTGAAGCCATCTTCACTGGCTTCTATGTCAACGCCACGCATCTTGCTTGCGAAGGCAGAGACAATGTCAGACTCCTGACGCAGACCAGCCATCGCAGTATCAGTGAAGCCAGGGGCATCCACCTGTTTAGGTCGCAGATCGACACTGCCTGAGCCAAGCGGGTTGGTGCGGCTCTCTGTTTCGATGAGCAGCGGCATTACATGGCGCTCCCAAAGGAGGTTTCGAGACCAGGATCAACGTCGGGCGGGACAACGCGCTCTCGTTGGGGTCGTGTGGCCCTGCCACGTTCGCGGACCGCTTGCTCAGCGTTAGCCTTCATCCAGTCTTCACCGGGCGTTTCTTCATATGCCTTCCGGGCATGTGCCTCGATCTCGGCATCATGGTCACGCTGTCTGTCGGCAAGCTCACGTTCATCACGGAACTGCGCACCAATGCGCCTGCTGTCCTCCTGAACACGCGCCCTCAGTTGCTCGGATGTAAAACCCCACCGACCAGACAGAACCTCATCGACAATGGTCTGGCCGCTCTCACTGTCGCTGTAACTGTAGAGCAGCCGATATGAAGGCGGTGTGCCGCTGTCCTTTTCTCGAATTGTGCGTTCGTCGGCTATGATGCCGATACCGGTCACTGCGCGACCTTGTTCGCTCGCATAGGTTTCCGCGGCGCTCCGCGCATCAGCAGCTAGATATGCATGGCCGTCAGCGATCGGAGGATAGAAATTCTCCGGCGGATATTTGGTGATGGTCGGTGCGCCGGAGACAGATGACACCCCCCACGTGGCGCGCAGGCGGGATATAGCCAGCCCCTTCGCAGCATTCTTGTCGCCACCATTCTCGTAGAATGCGTCCTCGGCAAGCCGCCTGTATTCGGCAAGAAGCACCGGATTGCGGTCATTCAATCCTACGCTCGGCTCAGACGAGAACCAGCCCGGATCAAAGGCCTCTGCCACATCGGCAACAGTCAATTCTTTCACGAATGCCGCAGCCGGCGCTTTGAGCACCTCACGACTCGCCCGACTGATTTCGTTTTCAGGCTTGGTCATCTCCCTTGCGGCATCTTCTGCCGACATGCCGCGCCCGTAAGTCAGGCTCCTGAACATCGCCAGTTTCTCTGAGACCTCGGCGCTACCATCGAATTTACCGAACGCTCCGGGAGCCGCGCCCTCGACGCGATCCGCCAGCTGCATCGCATAGGCCATCTGCTGCGCGTCAGTCGCCATCGCGCCCTGCCTCAATGCCTGCTGCAAAGCCTTCGGCACGTAACCGGTTGCGCGCACATAATCTTCGCTGATCGTCGGCAGGGCATCGGCGGCAGCGCCCTTGATCCTCATGCTGTAACCTGCATCTCCTGCCTTCTGATCATCGCTGCTGAAAATGTTCAGGCCAACCGAGCGCCCTTCGGATATCGCGCGGTTGATCTCCATGCCGGCAGCTTCCCCGGCATGTTCCTTGTCCCATTTGGTCAGGAAGGACGCCTTGTCGCCGGCATTCAGCCCTGACGCCTCGATATCGGAACGCGTCACCTGATTGTTCGCCATCAGCAGCGCCAACTGGTCTTTCATGGACGAATAGTCCTGCGCTACACGGTTGGCATTCTCTTTGTCGCTCTGATCATAGAGCTGTGTAATCTGGTCGGGCGTCAGGGCATCGTAATAGGGATTGCCTTCGGTGTTGGGTCCCTTGCGCCCCAGCGCGGCCATGAACTTCCGGCCATAACTGCCGACATCGGTTCCCAGCACATCTTTCCGATCAGTCTTGCCAACACCGCCGGGACCGGCAAACCATGCCTGTGCCGCGCCTGCCTCCCCGAACTGCCGGACGTATCCCCCAAACTTGTGATCGAATATCGCGTCCTGAATCCTCGGATTGTCCATGAATTCTTCGACTGATACGGACCTGCCGAGCGCGGCCCTCGCCCATGAGGGTATATTCGCCTCCATGATCTGATACCTGCCGAGCGCGCGACCCATCTCGGGATGCGTAGGCCCAATGGCGGCATAATTGCCGCTTCCGGCACTTTCGATTGAGGCAATGGCGTCTCGCCAACGGGCCGGGCCTGACGACGTGCCTCCCATGTCCTGCATGGCTGCTTGCGGGTCTTTGTCCCTGATGCCCTTCGCCCGTTCGAACTGCGCCGACGACTTGAACCAGTCTCGCAGTTTCAATTCCTGCTCAGGCGTCAGCCTGTCCTTCAACGCCTCGATTGCGGCGTTGCCCTGGGTAAATGCGCTGTCATAGCTGTCCGGGTTCTGGCGAATGCGAACCAGATGAGAATTGAGGCCGGATGTCAGGTCGCTGTTGATCTTCGAGATTTCAGTGCCAGCCTGAAACAGTCCTGCGCTGCGCATGAATGCGGGACGGTGGCTTTCCGCAAAGGCGAGGAACCGTCGCTTGCCTTCTTCGTCGGGTGCGCCCGCCGCATATTTGTCTGCAAGCTGCTGGAACCTAGACTGCGCTTCCGTCGCATAGTTCGTGCCGTCGCTGGTATTCCGCGCTTCTGCCTCCGTTCGATCAAGCTCAACCTGAAAATCGGCTGTTCGCTTTGCAGAGTCGGCATTGCGCCGGTCCTCGCTGAACTTTGCATGAACCTGTGCAAACTCATTGCCGAGATCGCCAAGCGCGTTGCCAAGCCCCGCCAGAGCGCGGGTCGGGCCAGAAAGCGCGCCGCTGTCCATATACGGCATACGGCCGCCGCCGCTGATACCCTGCGAACGTTCGTAGACGGGGAACCTCGCCATTACATATCCCCTGCCTCACGCGGGATCATGACGAATGTCCCATGTCCCTTTGTTGCCAGCGCATGCCGCTCAGCCATAGATCGACATTCGCAACAGTCGTGATCAAATGGGTCGGCATGAGCGTGATCGCAGACATGAACGACCATGCCGCCTGCGAACTGCTCAAGTTTGGCGATGCGGCGCTCCAACTGTGACATCATCGTTTCTGCTCCAATTCACGCAGTCGCATCTCAAGGTCGGCTTCCACATAGGAAACACGAATTTCGCGCAGTGCCTCGATCAAACGCTTTCCAACCAACGTATCCAGCTTGCCCTTGCGCATCTCGACATAGACCCGGCGCATCTCTGTGATGCAGCCGCCGACATTCGACAGATTGCAGACACGGATTTTCGACTTGTCCGGCAACGAGTTACCCTCGTCCGGCTCGGCATCGGAGGCAGGCTTAACGCTCATGCTGCCTCCTGCCTGGCACGAGGTGGCAACAGGCGATCAAACTCCGGTATGCAGCTTGAGATCGTCTTGGTCGGATTGGATGCGCTGATGTGCAGCTTGCCAAGGCGCAACTGCATGCCTGGCATTCCCTCCCGCATCAGCAACAGCATCTGGTTCTGCCATCCGTGGCCGGCCAGGACGCTGAACGAGTTCTGATTTCCACCCAACGCCCGATGATTGTTCACGAAGTCAATCGATAGCCTGTGGAGCCGGGCGACAAGCTCTTTCTGCTTTTCAAAATTGCGCTGTAGGGCTTCGGCCGTCGCCACGATGTCGGAGTGATCAGTTCGGGCCTGTGTCCATTGTTTCTCGATTGCTGCCCTGCGCTTTGCTGCCGCCTCATCTGCAATGCGGCGCTCTGCCCGCTGATTGGCCGCGACAACGGCTTCTCTCGCCATCGCCAGCCCAAGAACGGCCTGCTCAGCTTCTGAAAGCCTGATCTGAAGCTTGGCCGTGTCCTTGCCGGACAGGATTGCCTCACCAAGTTCCGCCTGCGCTTCGTCGCGCACCGCAACGGCGGCGTCATACTCTACTTGCAGGTCTGTCATTTCCAATATCCTTTGCGTTTCGCCGCTGCGGCGAGCGCATTGAAGATGAACGTGTCATTCGCCAGACCCGCATCCTCGATCATGGTAAGCATGTGAGGCGGAGCCTCAGTCACCAGTCGCCGCACCGCATGAATCACTTCGTCTGCCTTGTCTCGAAACTGGTTGCGGATGCCTTCGGCTGCTTGTTCTGCGGTGGTCGGCACGAAGCCGATGCGCTGCGCTTCCATGAAGCGGTTGGCGATGACATCCCCCTCCATCGGCGACACCTTGTGCGAATGAAGTGTCTGACGCAATTCGGCCTCGAATGCCGGGTCGGGAACAAGATCGCTGTCGAATGGCACCATGCCCTTCGCCTTGGTGAAATCGTAGGCTTCCGGCGATGCCGCAGGTTCGGTGAATGCAACCAGATCGTCACCCGGCTGATTGCCATTCACAACGTCGCGTTCCGTAATTCGCGACAGTTCCTCGACACGAACACGATGATCAGGATGCGCGCTGTCCAGTAATGCCGCTTCGTGCTTGACGCGATGCTCGGCGGCTGTGGTGTCAGGCGCTTGAATCTCGGCAGGAGCTGCGAAGCGTCGCTCATACATGGTCGACAACTCTCCGAGACGCTGACCGTGAAGCGGGTGCGATCCGTTCATCAGCGCCTCGGAGTTGGCCGCCCTGAAATCGGCAATCGTGGCGTCAGTGACAGGTGCGTCGCTCATCTCACGTTCCTGAAAATACCAGCGTCACGACAAGTGTGCCGGACGAAGGCAGCGCGGCGCTGCCAACGGTGGCGACGATCTTTTCCTCGATGTTGGCCGTGGTGTATGGCGAACCCGATCCGATGACGCCGATTTCCTCACGCCCCCATGCAGGCTGTGTGACTGCGCCAGTCGCAGCCGCCTTCCCGAAAAGCGTCGGAACGTCAGTCGTGGTGAACGTGGCAGCCGCACGATATTTGGTCGGGTCGCCAACGACACCAACAGCATCGGCAGTGCCGATTGCAAGCGTGGCCGATCCAAGCGAAGTATCCGTCAGCAGGATACCAGCCACGAAATACCGCCCTGCCGGGATGATGCCGAGATCGATCTTCGAGCCGGATGTCTGCCCTTCGAGTGGAATGGAAGTTCGATACAGCCGAGGGCGGGCGTCGAACAACGCGCCGTTTTGAAGCTTTTCCCACGTCGAGACATTAGGCACTGGTAATTCCTTTCAGGGGTTAGGCCGCGCCTTGTGGCTTGCTGTCGGCAAGGAACACAGCGGCAGACAGGTTCGCTAGGAAATCGTCCTTGCCTTCATCACCGACAATGCAGGCGGCGAGCGCGCGGCTGGCAGTGGAAATCTGGGCAAGTGCTTCGGCAAAGTCCGGTGAGCGGATGCCCTGTTCGAAGAACATATCCTGCAACTCGCGCTCGATGCGCAGGAGGCCGACGCTCTGCCGGACGAACGTCGCTTCGAAATCGATGGATATGGGCGGTTTGCTGTTCATGGCCGGCATAGTGCCAGCCTTGCGCGCGGGCGTCTTGCTTCGCCAAGCACTTCCAAGCTGATCAAACCACTTCAAAGTGTCGGGATACGATGTCGCTGGCTCGGTCGCCGGCTCGGAACGCTTCGAGCGCTTGCCAGTCTTGGGCGATCACCATGCGCAGGCCTGGAAGGCTGACCTGGAATGCCCATCGCTCCCAACCGTCGCCGCACGGCTTCCTGCCAATTCCAAACTTACGGCACCATGTCCGAATAGTTTCGCCAGAAACTCCAGCGAGTTCAGATGCCGTCTTCACAGTGATGGTGTCGCAATACGGCAGGGGAACGAGGGTCACGGTCATGACGCCGCCCTCTGCATATCCCCCCGAGATATAGAGGTAGTATCACTAAGTGAACCATGGCTAGTAGGATCACTTTCAGCCCCAAGAGCCATACCTGAGGGAATCACTTTCAGCCCTAATCCTTGGGGCTTTTTGTGATGCTGGGATTTTGTTTTTCTGGCCTCGTCCGCGACCCTTTCAGCTTCAGCCATCGTCGCAATTTTTTGCCATTCGTCTGTCGGTTCGAGTAGCTTTGTCGGGCGGTAAGTGAGGCGATAGACGCTAGGCCGTCGCCATTCGGCATTACCTGCTCTGCCACGCTCGATGACCTCTATAAAGCCAAGGGCAACAGCCTCGCGGATCGCCGGAGCAACCAGCCGGCGGCTGATCCCATACTCGGAGAACTGATCATAGGTCGTTGGCAACTTGCCGTTGTCGTCGCCTCCATGCTGCGCAAGTTCGATTTCCAGGCGGGCCAATACGCGATGGCCCGACTGTGAAAGCACCCTGTAGGCGGGCGAACGCAGCATCTCGATCAGCCGCCACGCGAACTGGCCGCCGATCTGCGTCCGCTTACCCTTTCGTGCCCTCGCGGTCATGATCTCTTCAACCGCCGATGCTCGGCCTTATGACAGGCTCGACATAGCCATTGAACGTCCATCGGCCTGTCATAGTCAGGATGATGCGCCTCGCTGTTCAGGTCACCACATCGCCGGCATGGCTCCTGGAGGATCAGGCCGCGCTTGAGTGCCGACCGCAGGCACTGATGCGCCCATGTCTGCTTTGGATGACCTTGCCGCCATTTCGCTTGATTGGGATACTTCACGCCGCACCTCCAAGGCCCGCCAGATGGCAGATCAAACGGGCGCGCGGCGGCGTCAGATTGAACCGGCGCAGCAGCCGAGCTGCTTGAAGATCGATGAGGTTCAGCGTATGGTTCTGGTCATCGAATTCGCTGCTCGGCTTTTCGATTTTCAGGTGACAGCCCGTCGTTCCCGCGACGGGCTTTCGCTTTTCAAGAGGCCGCATCGCGCACCTCCCTCGCCTTATTGGCCTCTCGGATGGCAGTAATCGCCTCAGAAGCATTCAGGCCAAACCGTTCGCGGATTGCCGGAACAATCGGATACGGGCGCTGAGGATAGGACGTGGCATTGAGCCAGGTCGCCGCCTCACAGATCGCAGCGCTGCTTTCGTGACAGATACCAGTCATCAGAACCACCCCGCGATGATTGCGAGGATGAAGCCGATGGCGGCAGCAGACAGGATATAGGAGGCCATCTATGCAGCCTCCTGATTGCGCGCTGCCGAACGTTCAGCCAGCCACGCCTCAATCTCATCGGCACGCCAATAGTTGCGCCCCGACACTTTCACCGGCTTTGGGAACTGTCCGAGCCGCAGCCACCGCCACATACTCATGTCGGACACCGGCACTATCGACCGAAGCTCTCGTCGGGTCAAAAGATGTGTTTGGGAACTCAAGAACGTCGTCCTTTCACGTAACGGTTAAAACGTGAAGGGACGATAGGCCGTGATACTAGTTGGTAATTTCCTTGTTAAGGCGGGACTTAAATCCCACCACCGACCCATGCCCTAATACCGACCGGAGCAAGGTTCGCACAGCCTCGTCCGTTTTCAGAGCCTCGCCAGCAGCATCGAACACGAGCCTGATAAACCCGATCATGTGTGAGGTAATACGATCTGTTTCTGGATATGAACGTAGATACGATTCAGCCACCGCCAGCACGAACAGATGCCGACGCGAAGTGCGCCGAGATATCTCAGGCGGATTCCGAATCTTCTCGGCCAAATCACTTTCATCCTGTTGCAGGACTACATCCAAAGCCGACAGTTGATCGTGGATCGCGTGCAGTGTCGATCCGGCTCGGAGGTAGATAAAAGCATCGCGAAACTCATCCCCGCCCAACGAATGCCTCAACTCCGCTGCCGATCTTCTAATCCATCTTACTTGTTGCTCTAGTGTAGATGGCGATGGCTTCGGCATAGAATTTTTCGATGACTGAAATGTCGTCATCGCTGAGGCGATTGAGGCCGTCTCTGCCGTCGAGATCAGAAAGCCACGATCCTTGAAATGAACAGCCAAATCACGTTCCACTGCCCCCAAATCTATGATTTTTGCCTCAATGAGAAAGTCGAGCTTGTCACTACGCATTCACCGCCTCGATTGCATTCGCCCACGCCTCCAGCGCCGCGCGCTTCTCGGCTGCATAATCATGCCGATTGTAAATCGCCGCCACGCCGCTGATGGTTCCGCTCTTATGGTTCAGCACCGCCTCCACAACGTGAACCGGAAATCCAAGCCCGGCCATTCCGGTCGCTGCCGTTCGACGCAGATCGTGTAGGGTCCAGCCAGGAATTGACGCCTCCGGATCATCCTCCACGGCCAAGGCCAGCATGCCCGTGTCCACTTGCCCCTTTGCCCGGCTGAAGCCGGAAACCGGGGTTTCTCCTGTCGTCGTAAATACAAGATCAGACACACCGGTATCGTTCTTGACCTTCGGCAGAGTATCAAGGATCGCGATACATTCCGGCGCAAGCGGCACCCAATGAGTGCGATTGTTCTTGGCGCGCTCGCGAGGAATCAACCAGCCAGGTTCATTGGCGCTCATGGTCAACTCGCCCCATCGCATTCCCGCCACTTCCGCACGACGCTGACCGGTCAGAAGCAAGAGTTTAAACATGGGGCCGAAAGGCCAGCCGAGCTTGTCTGTGGCAGACCAGAACAGCCGAATTTCATCATCCGATAGCGTTCTGTCCCGCGACACGGCATGCACATCACGCCGGATACCATCGAAAGGAGACGCGTCCAGATAATCCCTCGACACCGCCCAATTGAAGAATTTGCGCAGATAGGCATGAGTGCGATCGGCGAGAACCACCCTGCCCCTCGCCTCGATACCGTCTACCAGCTTGAATGCATCACGGCGAGAAATGGCCGAAATAGGCTTCTCGCGCCATTCGACCGCGGATTGCTCCAAGGCGGCGCGATAGGCCCTGATCGACGCCGGACGCAGCCGCCTCACGGCATATGTCGCCAGAAAATCGTCAGCTACCTTGCCGAATGTGTTGACGGCCTTCCTCTGACTTTCAGCAATCTCGCCAGCGCGGACCTTGCGCGGATCGACGCCCCGCCGGGCCTGATCCATGAGGAGTCGCGCACTGTCACGCGCTTCCCCGAGCGTCATTCCCTGATCGCCGCTGCCCTCCTGCTTGTTCCTGGACCAGCGACCGACCGTGAACCGCACAAGCTTCCCATCGCCGCCGGCAATCCTTGACGTGACAAAGAAAGACGCTGTTCCTCCCTTTGAAAGGCGGACGCCAAAGGACGGCAGCAGCGTGTCGAAATAATCGACCTGCCCGTGTTGCGGCGTCGGCAGCGCCCTGATCCCCTTATCCGTTAGCTTCAAGGTCGGCATAGGTAACAATAGGTAACAAAAATGGCTGTCAGTGTCCGTTAGGATACGTTACCGATTGTTATTGCGCAAGGCGCAGAAATCTCGTATAAACAGTCTGTTACATAGCAATTGCGTGAGGATACGTGACCGCTTGATATAGATTGGCTGTTAACTCTTAATCAGCGGGTCACAGGTTCGATCCCTGTCGCACCCACCAGCCATTTCTATGACTTGACCAGCTCTCTTCGCTGACGCGAGGCATTGGTTTGCGGCCAGTTTGCAAAGCGGTAGCCGCTCAGACGTAGATTTCTCCTCGACCGCCGATAACCGCCTGTCCGCCTATACACGATCCGCCGCCAATGCGACCGTGGTGCCATGGTCGGGTGATCGGCAAACGGAATCGCGAAACAAGGGATGAAAATGCGGATGGCGGCAGTGCGCGCGCTGCCTGCAGGCGAATGGCCAAAGACATTGAGGATCATGTATCGACGCGCGGACAGCTGCATATCGAAGCAATACGGTCGGGCTCGACGCCAAGCGGATCGCGCCAGCGAGCCTGCCAACAACCTCCGATAGAGAATTCCTGACGGAACGGCCAGATCGATGAGCCAGGTTTCCCGAATGGTCCGATCGTGCGAAAACTTCGCAGCCAGCCTGCCTTACAGACAGGGCTTCGAGATTGCATCCGTCAGTTGCATAAACCAAAAAAATACAATCATATCAAACACTTCCGCATGGAAATGCGCGTCATGACAAATAACAAACCAGTAAAGATCGAGCGATCACGTCAATCAGCGTGGTCGCTCGTTTCGTCATTGTCATCTCTCCATGACCGAAGGAATCCGCGGATAAGTATCCAGAAATCGGTCACGATTCGGCATAGTTCACACCTTACCTTAATCTGGTTGCCCCCTGACAATATCGCCGCCCCCGGCCAATCATCTTTCTACTACTGATTGTCTATTTTTTATGTACAGATCAAGAGCTCTTTGCGTCGAGAGCACATGAACTCGAATTAATTTGCATCGGGGGTAGCCTCAGCCGATCTGTATGGGCAAAGGGACTGCCGGCAAGAACCGGCAAAGGAGACTGGTCCATATGGATCAAGCAGTCAGGCGCACAGAGACTACGGGCGGTCTGCAACCCGAGGAGGCCCCGTCTGCCGCTGCCGCGCTCGGCCGGGCACCACGCGGCGGACGTCGCTGGTGGGTCTGGCTTCTGGTCGCTGCGATGCTGGCCGGTGCTGGGGCAATCTATGCCTTTCGGAGTGACGGCGGAGCACCCGCGGTCAGTTTTGTCACCGCAACTGCCGAACCGGCAAACGTGACCGTAAAGATCACGGCGACCGGCACTTTGCAGCCGCTGACACAGGTCGACATATCGAGCGAACTGTCGGGCGTGGTTCGGACTGTCGAGGTCATCGAAAACCAGGAAGTGAAGAAGGGTCAGGTTCTGGCACAGCTCGATACGATGCGCATCGCCGCCTCGGTCGAGCGCGCCCAGGCAAACGTCAAGGCGGCGGCGGCGCGCGTCACCGACGCCAAGGTGACGCTTGACGAGACCGGCCGGTCCCTCGTTCGCTCGCAGAGCCTGTCGGATCGAGGCATGCTGGCGACCCAGAGCCTTGAAACGGCAACAGCGGCACGCGACCGCGCGCAGGCAGCGGTCGACACCGCCGACGCCAATCTCGCCATTGCTGAGGCCGAACTGAAGCTCCAGCAGGCCGATTTCGAGAAAAGCACGATCTATGCGCCGATCGACGGCATCGTGCTGACGCGCTCGGTCGATCCCGGCCAGACGGTTGCATCGTCCCTGCAGGCGCCGGTCCTCTTCGTCATCGCCGCAGACCTGACCTCGATGGAGTTGCAGGCGGCGATCGACGAAGCCGATATTGGCTCGGTCGAAAAAGGGCAGAAGGCGAGCTTTACTGTCGACGCATTTCCGGGCCGCGTCTTCGATGCCGAAATCCACGATATCGCCTACGCGTCCGTCACCACCGAAAATGTCGTGACCTATCTGGCGAAGCTGACGGTCGACAACGAGGAATTGTTGCTGCGCCCCGGCATGACGGCGACAGTGGGCATCGTCACCAAGGAAGCGCAGAATGTGCTGACGGTGCCGAACGAAGCCTTCCGGTTCCGCCCGCCGGCAACGCAACGCTCGCAGGGCTTTTCGCTGCAAGCGCTGTTCATGCCGCCCAGGGGCCGCAACCGGCCGCCCGCACAGGCGCAATCGACCGATGGCAGCAGGACGATCTATGTGCTGAGCGGCGGCGAACCGCGCGCGATGCGCGTTCGGGCCGGGGCAACAGATGGCTCTCGCACCGAGATCGTGTCGGGGCTGGACGCCGGCGATGAAGTGATCGTGTCGCTGCGCCAGCAGCGTGGGTCGCGATGACCGACGCGCTGATCACCTTCGACAAGGTGTGGAAGACATATGGCGAAGGCGAAGCGCGCGTCGACGCGCTGGCCGGCGTCGACATGGCGATCCGCAAGGGCGAATTCGTCGCCATCATGGGGCCGTCTGGATCGGGCAAATCGACGGCAATGAATATTGTCGGCTGCCTCGATACGCCGACAAAGGGCCGCTACGGCTTTCTCGACGTCGACGCAGGCGCGCTCGACCGTGGACGGCGGGCGCTGTTGCGCAATCTCTATATCGGCTTCGTCTTTCAGGGCTACAATTTGCTGGCGCGCACGTCGGCGGTGGAGAATGTCGAACTGCCACTGGTCTATCGCGGCGTGCCGGCGCGCGAACGCCGCGCGCTTGCGCTCGATGCGCTGGCCAAGGTGGGTCTCGCAAACCGCGAGCGGCACACGCCGGCCGAACTGTCGGGCGGCCAGCAGCAACGCGTCGCAATCGCGCGCGCCATCGTCGCCAGCCCGATGCTGCTCGTTGCAGATGAGCCGACAGGCAATCTCGACACTGCGCGAAGCCACGAGATCATGGAGCTTCTGACCGGGCTAAACGAGGAACAGGGTCTGACCATCGTCATGGTAACCCACGAGGCCGATATTGCGGCCCATGCGGGCCGGGTCATCGGCTTTCTCGACGGTCATATCGACTATGACCGCCTCAATGCGGAGGCCGTTTGATGATCTGGGAAACGGTCAGGCTCGCCCTCTCCTCGATCCGGCGCAACGTGCTCCGCTCGATCCTGACGCTGCTCGGCATCGTCATCGGCGTGGCGGCGGTCATCGCCATGATCACCATCGGTTCCGGCACCACGCAGAAGGTCAAGGACGATATCTCCAAGCTCGGCTCAAATCTGCTCGTCGTCCGGGCTGGCGGGCCGCCCTCACCCGGCGGACCGCGCATCCAGGCCAAGGCGCTGAAGGACACCGACGTGGCGGCGGTCATCGAACATGTGCATGAGGCGCGCGCCGTGTCGGGTGCGGCGCAGCAATCGGCCCGTGTGATTTCGGGCACGGACAGCCTGTCGGTCTCGGTGACTGGCGCTGACACCGGCTATTTCACCGCACGCGACTGGGGCGTGGCGGTGGGCCGCGAATATACCGACCAGGAAGAGCGCGGTGGGGCCGCAGTCTGCATCCTCGGCCAGACGGTGCGCAGCCAGTTCTTCGGCGTCAGCGATCCGACAGGTCAGGCGGTCCGCATCGGACGTATGTCGTGCACGATCATCGGCGTGCTGGAAGCGAAGGGGACGTCCGGGTTCGGGCAGGATCAGGACCTGACCGTTCTGATGCCGTTGACGACCTTTCAGCGTCGCATGGCGGGCAACCGCGACGTCGACACGATCTACATCGCAGGCGACGACACGACGGCGATGGACGAGATGCAGGAGAGCGTCGAGGAGACGCTCAGGGTGACACGGCGCGTGCCGTCAGACCGCGATGATGATTTCAGCGTGCGTGACATGACGCAGGTGGCAGACACGATGGCGAGCGCTACGACGGTCATGACCGGGATGCTCGGTGCGCTTGCCGGCGTGTCGCTGCTGGTCGGCGGCATCGGCATCATGAACATCATGCTGGTGTCGGTGACGGAGCGGACGCGGGAGATCGGCATCAGGCTGGCGATCGGCGCACAGGAGCGCGACATCCTGCTTCAGTTCCTCGTCGAGGCAACCGTGCTGTCGACCCTTGGCGGGCTGGTCGGCATAGCGCTCGGTCTGGGCCTGGCGGGACTTGCCGCGACATCGATGGCCATTCCGTTCGTGCCGAGTTTTGCAGTGATCGCGCTCGCCGTCAGCTTCTCCGGCATCATCGGCATGGCGTTCGGATTTTTCCCGGCACTGCGTGCCGCGCGTCTCGACCCGATCGATGCGCTGAGGCATGAATAGGCGGTTCAGCCCGGGGTCCTCTCACCGAGAAAGTGCCAGCGGATGATCGCGTCCATCTGGTGCGAAAGGCCATCGGGCAGGTCGTCCGCGCTGCGGATGATGACCGGGCCGTCTATCTCGGGCTCCGACTCTGCCGCAACGAACGCCTCGATGCGTCGTGCGACAGCCTCGGCGTCTTCCTCAAGATAGAAACGGCGGAAGACGACAGTCGCATGGTCCTTCGAGAGAAGATGCGCGTTTGCGTCCGCACGAACGCCTGAGATGTCCAGCCCGGTCTCTTCGCGCACCTCGCGCACCATATTGGCATGCAGATCGGCCTGACCGTCGACAAAATCGCCCGGTTCGAGCGATCCGGCCGCGAAATAGACCCGGCCGGGGTTTGCCGTATGCCTGCCCATCCTGATCGCGATCAGCGCATTGTCGCGCGAGACGAGCGCCGGAAAGCCGAACCAGTGCTCGACGCCCGGTTCGCGCCTGTTCTTGCGCCAATAGAGCAGCGTCGCATACTGGACCGGATGCGCGATGCCGACCAGCCTGTCTCCGTCCAGAGCAAAGGTGGATGACAGAACCGTGCGGCCGTTGAACAGCGCCGGGTTGGCGGCGTGTTCCACCTGCCAGTTGGCGGCAATGGCGGGGAGGTTCGCGACCTCGAACGGATGGATTTCGGGGGCGAGCCGAACGTCGATATCGGCGACCGGGACGATGACGCCGCGCGGCAGGTCAGGCGTCATCTCAGATAAGGTCCAGCGTGATCGCCACCGGGCAATGGTCGGAGGCCTTTGGCCGGTCCCAGCCGATGCGCGGGAAGTGCTCCACCTCCTGCCCCGGAGGAAATGGCGTGCGCCAGGGCTGGCCGTTGCGCACGATATCGGGGATCGAATCCGCATTGGTCCGTGCGAGGTGCGGCGACAGGAGAATGTAGTCGAGCTGGCAGAGATGCCGCTCCTGCGGCCCTCGGCTATGGAACAGCGTCCAGCGGTCGAGTTCCGGCCGGCGCTCCACGGCATTCAAGGCAAACCCGTCGCGCGTGAAGACATGCAGCGCAGATTCCTCCTCGACATGCTGCGTAAACGTATAGCCGCTCCATTTGTCGCCGCCGACGAGCACGCGCTCGCCATAGTCGTTGAAATCGCCGCAGATCACCCAGCGCTTTTCGCCCGCATGATCCTTGCCGAACCGTTCCTCGATGATCCTGCGAACCGCCTTCGCTTCAGCCAGCCGCAACGGCATGGTCGACTGACGCCCGTCCATCCCGTTGCGCGGGCTGCCCATCGACTTGAAATGCACGCCGTAGATGGTCAGCGGCTGGCCTGCGATGCGCACATCGATTTCGAGGCAATCGCGGCGGAAGATGCGCTCGTTCGGCTTGATGCCGACCGTGCTCAGGCGCTCGTCCCACAGGTCCATCTCGTCGAACGTGACCTGTGCGTGGCTGGTCATACGCACGAATTCGATCGGCTGGCCGTGGGCCGTCTCAGCCCGCATCATCACGGCGACGTCGATGCCGCGGGAATCGTTGCCGGTCGACGAATATTTGTTGCGGTAGCCTTCGCCGATCATCTTGAACAGGTAGCCATATTCAAAGGCTTTCAGGGCTTCGAGATTGTCGACCTCCTGCATGACGACGATGTCGGCGCGCGTCTCGGCAATGGCGAGCGCCGACAGCTGGCGCATGTCGTCGGTGTGAGCAATCGCCCTCGCCCGCTCAAGCGCCTGATATTCGGCCTCATTCTTGATCTCGTAGAGCGCAAGCGTCCGATCCTTCCAGAGATCGTTGCGGAAGCCGGAGAAATCGAACCTGCTCATCAGGTTTTCGACATTGAAGGTAGCGAGGCGGAGCGACATGAACGAGGTTTGCCCGCTCAATGCCGCGAAGACAAGGGCGAGATGACATCGTAGCGGAAACCACGGCGCGGAACCGCAATCGCTCGCAGGCATTGTCCAGAGTGCCTATATGTTGTCCAATCGGACGCGACGGAAGGACGCCACATTGCGAGGAACTGCCTTTGCATCCGGTCTGGCCATGCTGCTCGCAATCAGCGGCGCAGCGTCAGCGGACCCTTATGTGCGCGTGCAGAGCCCGTCGATCGGCGGCATCCAGACACCACCTTACGGACCAGGGTTCGGGCAAGGCGTCATCGTCGGTCCGCGCGACGGCTGCCGAAACTACAATTGCCCGCCGACCGATCTGCAAAACCGTCCTGCGCACCGTCGATACTACGAGAATTATTTCAAGGTGCCCGAGCCGACCTATTCCGGCCAACGCAAGATCAGGGGCAATCCGGCGCTCAATCCATCGTCGCCGGAAAGCTGCGCCGCGCGCTATCGCAGCTATCGTGCGAGCGACAACACCTACCAGCCGTTTGAAGGACCACGCCGGCTCTGTAGCGGTTGATCGTCTCGAACTGACATACCGTGGCGTCAGCCCAGCTCAACGCCGACCGCCGTTGCCGAGCGCCAGCGAAGAAGCGCGGGGCGCGCGGCATCGTCACCGATCACGAGATCGAACGTAGTCGGAACGCCTGTCGTTTCGCCCATCACGAGCAGCGCGCCATCGGCAGACTGGTTTTTCACAGTGCATTCGAGCGCGCCGTAGCCCTTGTTGAAGCGCACCGTGCCGCGTTTGAAAACGCGATTGCGATGTGCGCCGCGACGCTCGGCTGTTTCGATTTCGCTCGACTTCGTCATTTCCGTGCTCATTTGAGCCTCCATCTGACGTCTACAAGGCTCGACCTGCGAAATCCGTGCCAGTCAGATGTTCCAAAATGGGCGCGGGCGGATGTATCTCCGCCCGCCACCGCTTCGCATCAGAGCGCGCGCACCTTTTCGGCAAGTGCAGCGCGGGCGGTTTCTACGGCGGCTTTGGCGCTCTCGATCCGGGCGCCAAGTTCGTCGAAGAGCTTCTCCTGACCGAGCATCTTCTGCGCATAGAGGCTGGCGAGGTCGGAACCGGCGGGCGCGGCCGTCAGATTGTCACGCAGACGCTGCTGGTCCTCAATGACCGTCCGACGCTGTTCCTCAAGCCGGTAGACGGCGGCATTTGCCTCGTCATGGTTGCGCGCGGCGGCAGCGATGGTTTCGAGCTTCGACTTCGTTTCTGCATCGATCGAAGGACTGGAGACAAGGGCTGCTATCCGGTCGCTCGTTAGGTCGGCGACCGCAATCGTCTCAGCTTCCGGGCGTTCGATGACGACCGGATATTCGAGCGTCTTGCCAGCTTCGACGTCGAAGCGCAGACGGTAGGCTTGGCCCGAAATCTTCGCATCTTCGGCCTTCGGCTCGATCAGCGACCAGTCACGCATGCGCGGGTGTTCGACCACCATCTTGCGTGTCGCACCGCTGCCGTTCCTGACGCGATAGACCGTCGTCTGCCGCAGCTTGCTGGTGATGCGCAGCGTGCCGTCCACGGCCCTTACGCCGGTGATCGAACTTGCCGAACGCTCGTCCCTGTCGACCAGCACCTTCTGGTCGCCGCCGAAGCCGAGCAGACGATCATCGCCCGCAGGCAGAAGCGGGAACTGCGCCTCACCCGAGAAGAGCGGACCGGCAGAGGTCAGCTCGTAGATCGTCGCAGAACCGGGCGGCAGCGAAGTCTGTCCGTTGTTGCTTATCGTCAGCGCCTGCCAGGGGTTTCGGCCCGAGCCCTGATACCAGGCGACCGCGTCCGACGGCGTCTTCACGTCAACGAAGGGAATGGTCAGGCTCTCGCCCGCGCCAACGCTGACCGGCATGGAAAGGGTGAAGCTCGCACCCGCCATGTTCTCCTCGCCGGCGCTTGGCGGCGCGCCCTCGAAATCGGCTGAGGCGGCGTCCTGTTCATAGCCCATCGCGCCAGCGGCGTTTGGTGACATGGCCATGGATTTGCGCAGGCGCTGGGCGGCGGGCATGGGCGCGGCCGCCATTTCGGAGAAAGCCATCTGGCCCTGATCGCGGCGCGGCATGGCCGACTGGCTGACAGGTGGTGCGACGACGCTACGCGACACATAATATGGATCGTAGAGCGACTGGCGGAACGTCACCGGCGAGGCAGATGACAGCGTGACGGCAACATCCTTCCACGGATTGCCGGTCATGTTCTCCAGCACGACCCAGCCCTGTAGCCGCGCCTCCTTCTCCGCGCCCTGCGGCAAGGTCACGCGATAGGCCGCCTTCCAGACCGGCGCTTCGGCCACGTAGCCGATGCGCACCTCGCGCTTGCCGCCTTTGGCGAGGCGAATGGATATGTCGCGCCCGGAACGGTCCTGCGCGGCGCGAACGGCTTCAAGGGCGGTCGCAACCTGCTCGCCAAGGCGAGGATCGGCAAATTCCAACCCCTGAGCTTCTTCAAGGATGAACTGCTCGATCGACAGCCCCGCCAGAACCGAGACGCGCGTGCGCGTCGTCGATGCGCCGTCCTTGCCGACAATCGACTCGCTTTGAACGCTGGCAATGCGCCCCTCGATCTGGCGGGGCGCTGAAACCTTGATGACAGCCCCTTTCAACGCCGACATCAGGGTCGGGATCGAATCGAGATCGCCACGGCTGAACGGGAGCGAGGCGAATGCCTCATCGGCGCCCGCCTTTCCCGGCAGAGTGGCCGAGCCTGAACCCGCCGGATCGAGGATCAGCACACTTTTCAGGATGTCGTCGACCTGATCGAGCCGGGCGCGCAATGTCAGCGTTTCGTCGCCCTCCACCTCGGCGGCATATTCAAAATAGCCGACGCCGCCCGTGCCGAGCACCGCCCGCTTCAGCACGAGTTCTGCGGCGTGAGACTGGGCGCTGGTCATGGCGGTTGCTCCAAGAAGAATGAGTGTCAGAAGACGCATTACGTTCTCCGTTTGCATCGGGGGACAAGGTCTTGCCGCCCTTCGTGGCGAAGTGATGAATGGCGGCGGCTGACAGTTGGACGCGGGCGAACCGCCTTTCCTTTGGGGGCCGGCGAAAAAATCGGGACGCAGTGGCTGCAAAAGCAAACGGCCCGGCAGGTTTCCCCGCCGGGCCGAATGTTCAATCTGTCTTTGCAGACAGGATCAGTTGCGAGCCTTGTCTACCAGCTGGTTCTTGGCGATCCAGGGCATCATGGCGCGCAGCTTTGCACCGACTTCCTCGATCTGATGGGCATCGTTGTTGCGGCGGATGCCCTTGAAGCGCGACATGCCGGCGCGATATTCCTGCATCCATTCCGAAGTGAACTTGCCGGTCTGGATGTCGTTGAGGACACGCTTCATCTCGGCCTTGGTCTCGGCGGTGATGATGCGCGGACCCGACACGTATTCGCCCCACTCTGCGGTGTTGGAGATCGAGTAGTTCATGTTGGCGATGCCGCCTTCATAGATCAGGTCGACGATCAGCTTCACTTCGTGCAGGCACTCGAAATAGGCCATTTCCGGCGCGTAGCCGCCCTCGACCAGCGTCTCGAAACCGGCGCGGATGAGTTCAACCAGACCGCCGCACAGGACGACCTGCTCGCCGAACAGATCGGTCTCGCATTCCTCACGGAAGTTCGTCTCGATGATGCCCGAACGGCCGCCGCCGACGCCGCAGGCGTAGGACAGGCCGAGGTCATGGGCGTTGCCCGATGCGTCCTGATGAACGGCTATCAGGCAAGGCACGCCGCCGCCCTTCTGGTATTCGCCGCGCACCGTGTGGCCGGGGCCCTTCGGGGCGACCATCAGAACGTCGACGGTCGACTTAGGCTCGATCAGGCCGAAATGCACGTTAAGGCCGTGCGCGAATGCGATCGCCGCGCCATCGCGAATGTTCGGCGCGATTTCGTTCTTGTAGATGTCGGCCTGCAACTCGTCAGGCGTCGCCATCATCATCAGGTCGGCCCATTTGGCAGCCTCGGCAACGGTCATCACCTTGAGACCGTCGGCCTCGACCTTCTTGGCGGTCGCCGAACCCGGCTTCAGACCGATGGCGAGTTCCTTGGCGCCGGAATCCTTGAGGTTGAGCGCATGGGCGCGGCCTTGAGAACCGTAGCCGATGATGGCGACCTTCTTGCCCTTGATCAGGTTCAGATCGGCGTCACGATCGTAATAAACACGCATGTCAGACGTATCCTTCGTTTGATTGTTCAGGTTTGATTGATTCCCGACTCGGCCTTTGCCGCTCCGAAAAGAGTGAAAAACTGGTCCGTGGCGCGGCGCGCATCGCCCGCGATCTCGGCTTTTGACAGCTTCAGCGCATCGCCCAACAGCAGCCGAATCTGCACATCGCGGCCGACAAGGCCGAAGAATGTGCGAAAGGCGATCTCTGTATCGTCGAAGGCGAGAAGCCCGCGCGACCGCGCCGCATCGAGCAGAGGCTTGATGCGCTCCCCGATGGCAAATCGGCCATTTGCGAGCACGATGCGCCCCAGATCATTGGCGGGTGAGGCCGCCTGGCCCACGCCCACCCGGTTCAGCGCAATCGATGTCGGCGAGGAAATGACCGACAGCCAGGCGACGGCGAACCCCTCAAGGCTCTGGCGCAAGGCAGACGCATCGAGCTTCTGGGCATCCCAATTGCCGGTGCGCACCTGCGAGGCCTGCCATTGCACGGTGGCGGCCAGAATGCCGTCGCGGTCGCCGAACCATTTGTAGAGCGTTTCCTTGGAGCAGGATGCGCGCCTCGCGATGTCGCTAACCGAGAAGTCGCCACCCTGCTCGACCATCAGCGACAGCACGGCGTCGAGCACCGCCTGCTGGCGCTCGGTCGGCTCGGTCGATGCATTGCGCGGGGGAGCGGCCATGTTCATGGCTTTTCCGTAACGAACGTTACGGTTCGGCGCAAGCCTTATCCGCGAATTGGCCGATCAAACTCTGCGCGCGACGACGATGCGGTTGGAATTGGTGCCCTTGGCGTTGTTGGCCACGCCCCAGCAATTTGCCGTCTTGGTGAATTCCTGCTGATTGATGATGACGCACTCCGCGTCGAAGGGCGTTCCGCCAAGCGCCTCCAGAACCAGCAATTCCAGCGCGATGGTGCCGTTGCGCACCTCGCCTACCTCGAACGCCACGTGACCGCTCGGTTTTACGACGCGGCCAAGTTCCAGAAACGTGTCGTGGACAAAGGACGTCCAGTCGGACGCCTTGCGGTGCATCGAAATGTTGATGGCGTCGGCGTCCAGCCCCGCAAACCAGCAGCGCAGCCAGTTGTCGGCGGCATATTGGACGATGTCGAGGAAGGGCGGCGATGTGACGACGAGGTCGACCGAGGCAGTCGCGATGCCCGGTGTGGCGCTGGCCGGGCCGCTGTGAAACGACCCACCGGACATTGAGGCAGGCACGCCGTCCTTGAGCAGAGTTCTCGATTTCTTGAGGATGATGTCGGGGACAGAACGCCGAGGCGGCGTCTGATTGCGTTTTTCGTTGATCCGGCGCTGGGAGGCGAGCGACACGGCCTGATTGGGCGGGAGTGAATAGACCGAGAAGAAGCCCGACGAATGGCCAGTCAGGCGGTTGATCGCAACCATGCGGATCCAGTCATCGACCTCGTTGAGCACGCCGTTTCGATCCCGCTCGATCAGATAGGCGCGCAGCGACACGATCTCGGCCAGCGTTTCGGGATGGTAGAAGACAAGCAATTCATCATCGGTCTGGGCCTGCCGGTCCCAGGGGATAAGCTTCAGCCGCCGTGCGACCTCCTCGATGCGAGGTGGCGAAACACGCGGGCGGGCCAGCATGGTCGAAAGCGGGTTGATGTCATTGCCGACTGGCGCCCGCCCCATCATCGCCGCCTGTATGAGCGTCGTGCCGCGCCCCATGAATGGATCGTAGACGGTGTCACCCGGTTCGGTCAGGCGTTCGATGAAAAATTCCGGAAGCTGCGGCTTGAAACAGGCGCGATAGCTGACCTCATGCAAAGAGTGCCCCTGCCTCTGGCCCGCCGTCCAGAATTCGTTGATGAGGAACGGGACGCCAGAGACATGCTGTTCGATGGTCTGCGCGCCGCTGAACGAGAACTGCCGCACGCCATCCAGAAAGGAAGGCACTCCGACCGCTACACGTTCCGGCAGGGCAGATTGTCCACCTGGCATGCGTCAACTCCGGGAATCGGCGGAGAGTAGCATGGTTGCGAACAGGATGGGCGAGCTCACGACGGCAGGTCGTTTGCCATGTGCCAATCTACTTCAGCGATCCCCGCAGCCGAGAACGGGTTGGCCAGCGTCCCTGACACCATGCCGGCGAGCAGTTTCGGCATGGGCGGCACCTTCGCGACGGATGACACGAGCCTGTCGCGCAGCAACGGCACAAACGTCGAATCCGACTGATAGAATGGCGTCAGGAACATCGACAGCGCCTGAAACAGCCTGACATGGACCCGCCGCGCGCTCGCATAGCGGTCGAGCGCCATCGGCAAATCTTGGCTCACGCGGATTGCATTGGCGAGCGCGGCAGCGTCGAGCAGCGCCATGTTGGCGCCCTGTCCCAGTTGCGGGCTGGTCGAATGCGCCGCGTCGCCGATGACTGCAAGCCCCCTGCCCGCAGGCTGGCGCAGCGTGTGGTGGCCGTAACGCGCAAGGGTCAGATCATTGAAGGATGAAATCTGGTCGAGATAGGGCCGGCAGTCCGGCCAGTATCCGGCAACCCGCGCTTTCCATGCATCTATGCCGTCGGCGCGCACGCGGTCGGAATCGTCCGGCTTGAGGCTCCAGAAGAATGCGGCCATGTCGTGCTGGCCGGGGTCTATGCGGCCAATCGGCAGCACCCCGATCATCACCCGCGCCTTATCGTAGCGCTGGGTCAGGGCGTTTCGGTCAAAGCCCTCGCCGCGCCAGCCCAGCGAGGCCCAGAACGCACCATAGGCAAGTGGTCTTGGCTCGGCAGGACAATAGGCATTTCGCTTGATGACCGAACGCGAGCCGGAGGCATCGACGGCGAAGTCGAAGCGGCCAATCTGCCTGCCTCCGCTGGCAAGCAGCCGCACACCTGATGCGTCCGCCTCGATGTCGACAATCTCGGCATCGGTGACGATGGCGATCTTTCCGGCATCGACGGCGTCGTGGAGCACGTTGAACAGCGCAGCGCGGTGAACCGCGACGCCGAACCGACCCCGATCGTAACGCACGTCGAGCACCGTTCGCCCGCTCGTCGCGTCGGCACCATGCAGCCGGTCAATGCGCGCACCTCGCGCCATGATTGCGGGCAAGAGGCCAAGCGCCGAGAGCACACTCAAACCAGTCGGTTGAAGGATCAGACCCGAGCCAACCGGCTTCGGATGATCGAAGCGCTCGAAGATCGTGACCTTATGGCCGTCGCGCGCCAGAAAGAGTGCGGCAGCCAGCCCGGCAGGCCCGGCACCGACAATCGCGATATCGAGAGATTTCAAGGAGGCACCCCAATTCGCCGCGACTGTCGGAGCAAGCATCTTTTGCGTCAAGCCGCCGGCCCGTGCGCCCCATTGTCACCGCCCAACCCCGGCCACTCCCAGTTCGACGAGACTGCGAGCGGCTGCGAGCACCGCCTCCTGCGAGGATCGCGGCTGCCAGCCCAGAAGCTGGCGCGCCTTGGCGTTCGAGGTCGTCTTCGGGCGACCAAGCTCGGGAACTGTCGCGCGCAAGAGCGGGCTGAATTTTCCACCCAAACGCACCAGCCAGTCCGGCATCTGGCGCGTCGCAACCTTCCGGCCGTCGTGGCCCATGCGATCGCTCAGAAGACGGGCAATATCACGCAACAGCATCGGCTCGTCTGCCGCACACATGAAGCGCTGGCCGTTTGCCTGCGAGTTTATCATCGCGAGAATATGCAGATCCGCCACGTCGCGAACATCGACAATGCCGACCGACATGCGTGGCCACGCAGGCACGCGGCCCGCCAGCATGCGGCTGATGAGAAGGGTCGATGCCGACAGATCAGCCGTTAGCGCAGGCCCGAACACAACCACCGGATTGACCGTCGCGAGTTGCAGGCTGCCGCCTTCACGCGCGATGAAATCCCACGCGGCGCGTTCGGCTATGGCTTTCGACTTTGTGTAAGCCGCGATGGGCTTTGACGTGTCCGTCCAGTCAGCCTCGGTATAGACGCCGCCAGCAGGCACATTGCCATAGCCGATTGCGGCGAAAGATGAGGTCAGCACGGCGCGTTCAACTCCGGCGTCGCGGGCTGCGCGCAATGCACGAAGCGCGCCGTCGCGTGCGGGGACGATCAACTCGTTCTCGTCTTTCGGCATCGAAGGCGGCAAGGGTGATGCTACGTGCAAGAGGTAGCGGCAGCCGGTTGCGGCCTGAGCCCAGCCATTGTCGCTTGTCAGGTCGGCGGTCGCGAATTCCAGCCGGTCGCCGGCTTCCTGCCCGCCCTGTTTCAGCGCGGCACGAACCTCCGGCTCGCGGTTGGGGGAGCGAAGCGTCGTGCGCACACGGTAGCCGGACTTCAAAAGCCGAAGCATGCAGTGCTGCGCGATAAAACCCGAGCCGCCGGTTACAAGAACGACATCTGCGCTCATGCGGCCTTCGCGTTGGCTGCGAGGCAATGGGTGGCGATATCGTCGACCAGTTGCGGGACCAGTTCCGCCGGCAGATCGTGTCCCCAGCCGGGATAGGTTTTCAGGACCGCGCCCGGAACCAGCCTCGCCGTGTCGCGCCCGCCGGCGATATTGACCAGCGGGTCTGCCTCGCCATGCAGGACAAGCGTCGGCATGCGGATGGTTTTCAACAGGCTGGCTCGGCTACCGCCCGCGAGAATGGCAAGAAACTGGCGCATGAAACCGGGCGGATAGACCGAGCGGTCGAGCGACCGCGCGACTACCTCCCGCAAATCGTCGTCCGGTGTGGGATAGCCTGAACTGCCGATCGTCTTCAGCGTGTCCATGCCGAATCGGATCGAGGCTTCACGGTCAGATAGCGGCGGGCGCGGCGCACGCAGACGCGCCATCGCCTCCCGGCTCGGCCCCGGCAGCCGCCGGTCACCGCTGGTGGACATGATCGAGACAAGGCTCCGGCAGCGGTCAGGGTAACGCGCGGCGACGATCTGCGCGATCATGCCGCCCATGGACGCTCCGACGATATGGGCGCGGGTAATGCCGAGCGCATCGAGCAGGCCGACAGCGTCGGCAGCCATATCGTCAAGCGTGTAGGCGGCGCGAACCGGCAGGCCCAGCCACGCCTTGAACATCGCATATGGCACGCTGTAGCGCGGCGCGTTCTCCATCTTCTGCGACAGGCCGATATCGCGATTATCGAAGCGGATGACGCGAAAGCCACGTGCGGCAAGGTCGGTGCAGAACGCTTCCGACCATGCGATCATCTGGGTGCCCAGCCCCATGATCAGCAGCAGCGGCGGAGCGGTCTTGTCTCCGAACTCGTCATAGAAGAGTTCAATCCCGTTAGCCTTGATGAGTGGCATATGTCCCCCGTGTTCTGAGGCGAGTGTAGTCAAATCGCGTCAGATAGCCACCTGCGTTCCGATCTCGACCACGCGCCCGGTCGGTATCTGGAAGTATTCGGTCGCGTCGGAGGCGGTTCGCGCCAGAGAAATGAACAGCTTCTCCTGCCAGGCCGGCAGGCCGGAATTCGGGGTCGCCTTGAGCGAGCGCCGCGACAGGAAGAAGGATGTCGTCATGATGTCGAACTTCCAGCCCGGCTGGCGGATCATGGCGAGCGCGCGCGGAATGTTGGGCCGCTCCATATAGCCGAAATTCAGCGTGACACGCAGGAACAGGTCGTTGATCGGCTCGACGCGGACGCGATCCTCCTCACGCACCTTCGGCACCTGTGCCGTCACCACCGTCAGCAGGACATTGTGCTCATGCAGCACCTTGTAGTGCTTGAGCGAATGCATGAGTGCAGTCGGCGCGCTCTTCGGGTCGCCGGTCAGGAATACGGCCGTGCCGGGCACGATCTGCGGCGGCTTGCGCGCCAGCTTGTCGGTCAGGAAATTCAGCGGAATTTCGTTTTTCCGCGTCTTTTCAAACAGATGTCTGCTGCCATGCATCCATGTCCACATGATAGCGAACATGGTCATTGCGACCGCCAGCGAGGCCCAGCCACCGTCGAACACCTTGACGATGTTTGATGCTACGAAACCGATATCAATGATGGCGAAGATGCCGATCAGCACGACAATCACCGCCGGCGGCCACTTCCACAGACGCCACATCACGACCCCGAGCAGCAGCGTCGTCATCAGCATGTTGCCGGTGACGGCGATGCCGTAGGCGGCGGCGAGATTGCTCGATTCCTCGAACCCGACCACCAGCAGGAAGACGACCGTCGCCAGCAGGATATTGACGCGCGGCATGTAGATCTGGCCCGACTGGGTTTCGGATGTGTGCAGGATCTGCAGGCGCGGCAGGAGATTGAGCTGCACCGCCTGTCGTGTAAGCGAGAAGGCCCCTGAAATCACCGCCTGGCTGGCGATGACGGTCGCAGCGGTCGCCAGCGCCACCATGGGCAGCAAGGCCCAGCCGGAATTCATCTCGAAGAAGGGATGGCCGACCACGCCGCCATGGGCCAGCACATATGCGCCCTGCCCCACATAGTTCAGGAGCAGGCACGGGAACACGATGGACAGCCACGCAATGACGATCGGGCGGCGGCCGAAATGGCCAAGGTCGGCGTAAAGCGCCTCAGCGCCCGTCACGGCCAGGAATATCGCACCGATGGTCACGAAGGCGACTTCGGGCGAATTCACGAGAAAGCGCACGATATAGATCGGATTGATCGCATGCAGGATCTCCGGATCGTCGGCGATATGGACGATGCCCGACGCACCGATGGCAAGGAACCACAGCGCGGTGATCGGCCCGAAGACTGTCGCGACGCTTGCCGTACCGAATTTCTGCACGGCAAACACGCCGGCCAGGATGACCAGCGTCAACGGCACAACATAGGGATCGAATGCAGGCGTCACGACCTCAAGCCCTTCAACGGCCGAGAGAACCGAGATTGCCGGGGTGATTACGGCGTCACCATAGAAGAGTGCGGCGCCGAGCATGCCGATAACGAGCATCGAGCGCGGACGCGACTGGAAGCTGCCGCGCGCGAGAGCCATGAGCGACAGGGTGCCGCCCTCGCCCTTGTTGTCGGCGCGCAGCACGAAGAGAATGTATTTGATCGTGACGATGATCGTCAGCGCCCAGAGGATCAGCGACAACACGCCGAGAATATCCTCGCGTTCGGCCACATTGCCGCCCGACGACGCGACCAGCGCCTCGCGAAAGGCGTAGATCGGGCTCGTTCCGATATCGCCATAGACAACGCCGAGCGCGCCCAGAACGAGCAGCTTCAGATCGTGGGTCTGATGGTCGGTGGCAACGGTTTGCGGTACATCCGCGGGCAGGCTCTCATTTCCGGATTGGCCCATGTGGGGCTCCATACGCGACAGCGGCGCGCTCGATAGACCCGCCGCAACAGGATTGCAAACTGAATCTTGTTGCAGCGCAATATAACGCGTGAGGAGCGTCCGGGTTGCAGGGTCAGACGCGGTGGCCCAAAGCGCGCAGGAAACGTCGTGTGGTTTCCGCCATGCCATGTTCGAGTGCGTCTGCCGTCAGCCCGTGGCCGATCGACACTTCGGCAAGCGCGGGCAGCCTTTTGACGAGCATCGGCAGGTTCTCGACCGTCAGATCATGGCCGGCATTGACGCCAAGACCCGCCTTTGCAGCAGCGTCGGCTGTCTGGCCGAGCAATTCGACCAACCTCGCCGCTTCGTCCGGCGTATCGTAGCAACCGCCATAAGGACCGGTGTAAAGCTCGATGCGGTCGGCACCCGTCGCCTTCGCCCCCGCAACGCAGGCCGGATCGGCATCCGCAAACAGCGAAACGCGCATGCCGCCCTTCTTCAGGCGCGCGACGATCGGCTTCAACCGGTCGCCGTCAGCGGCAAAATCCCAGCCATGGTCGGACGTCGCCTGCGCAGGGTCGTCCGGCACGAGCGTCACCTGTTCGGGCTGATGTTTTTCGCAGAGCGCCAGAAAATCCTCACTCGGATAACCCTCGATGTTGAATTCGGCCTGTGGGAATTCGTCGTCGATCAGCGCGCGCAAAGGAGCGAGATCGGAAAAGCGAATGTGGCGCTCGTCCGGGCGAGGATGAACCGTCAGCCCATGGGCGCCGGTCTGAAGCGCGATGCGGCCGAGGCCAGTGACGCTCGGCCATGGCAGGTCGCGCCGGTTGCGCAGCATGGCGATGGCGTTGAGATTGACGGAGAGTTTCGCGGGCATTTCGGCATGTCTCGACTGGTTCGGCGGCCATCATAGTCAAGCGCGCCGGAACAGACATCACCAATCATCTATTCCAGCCGATCAGGCGGCGATATGCGCCCTATCTCACCACCGTCAATCGCTTCGCGGCGCGCGTAATGGCCGTATAGAGCCAGCGCTGGCGCGTTTCCTTGAAGGCCCAGCTTTCATCGAACAGCACGACATTGTCCCACTGCGAACCCTGCGCCTTGTGCACCGTCAGGGCATAGCCGTAGTCGAAATCGTCGTAGCGCTTCTTGGTGGACCATGGGATGTCGGCGTCAGGGTCCTCAAAGGCAGATTTCAACAGCTTGATCTTGGCGACGCCGCGCTCGGGATCGTCTTCTTCCGGCGAAACGAGAAGGTTGATGCCCGGCTTCACCGTCTCGCGCGAGGACGTCATCACCTTCCACAACGAGCCGTTCAGCAGACCCTTGGCGGGGTCGTTGCGCAGACAGACAAGCTTGTCGCCCGCCTGAGGATAGTCGGCCGAAAAGCCCTTCAACTCGCGCAGCCGCATATTGTAGCGCCGCCGGGTGCGATTGGTGCCGAGCAAGACCTGATCGGCGTCGAGCACCAGATCCTGCGTCACCTGATCCTTGCCGATCACCTGCGCCGCGCCATAGTCGCCGATCTCGAACTCGCGCCCCTCGCGAACGTCGAGGGCCAGCCGGATGATCGGATTGTCGCGGGCCTGCCGATGGATCTCGGTCAGCAGATGGTCAGGCTCGTGTTCCGTAAAGAAACCGCCGCCCGAAATCGGCGGTAGCTGCGCCGGGTCGCCGAGGACGAGAATCGGTGTGCCGAAGCTCATGAGGTCGCGGCCAAGCTGCTCGTCCACCATCGAGCATTCGTCGATGACGACAAGCTTGGCCTTGGCGATCGGGCTCTGGCGGTTGAGCGAGAATGTCGGGTTGATCGAGGTCTTGCCGGTGGTCTCGTCGGCGACAGCCTCTTCGCCGCGCGGCCGGTAGATCAGCGAGTGGATGGTCCGCGCATTGGTCGCGCCCTTGGAACGCAACACCTGCGCCGCCTTGCCGGTGAAGGCCGCGAACTGCACCGTGCCGTCGACATGTTCGGCAAAATGGCGCGCCAGCGTCGTCTTGCCCGTTCCGGCATAGCCGAAAAGGCGGAAAACCTGCGGCCGGCCAGTCTTCAGCCAGCGGCCGACGGCGTTGAGCGCATCATCCTGTTGTGGGGAAAATTGCATGAAGGACGCGTGACAGGATTCGGGTGTTCAGAACAAGGTTGAAATGAGCAGTTCAGGCATTGAATAGAAAGAACAAAGAAGGAACATAATTGCGACCTTGTCAAGCTCAACCAAACACAGCCTGCGCACTTCCGAGCACCAGCGCGAGACCCGACAGGGTCAGGAGAACGAGTATCATGCGCCTGAAACTCTGCTGGTTCAGCCGGTGAAAGAGTTGTACGCCGACGATCGCCGGAATGATCAAGGCGGGCGTGATCCAGGCAAACATCACCAGCACCTCATGCGTGATCGAGCCGGTCAGCACATAGGCTCCCATCGTGCAGACATGCATAGCGATGTTGAATGCCATCAGCATGCCGCGCTGCAGGTCCTTGCCCCAGCCGCGTATCGTCGTCCACAGCGTCGGCACCGGCCCCGACATGCCGCCGATGCCACCAAGCACGCCGCCGGCAAAGCCTGCCAGCCCATCCGCGACGCGGTTGAAGGCAGGCTCCGCCCGCGGTTTGAACAGCAGCATCACAGGGCAATAGACGAGCAGGAAGCAGCCCAGCCCGAACTTGAAGATATCCGGGTCCATCCAGTGAAGCAGGAGGACACCGAGCGGCACGCCGAGAACGCCTCCAACCAGCAGAGGCCACAGCCGCGTCCACGAAAAGCCTCGCCAGACCCATGGCAGCACGACCACCTGCCCGACGAGGGCGCCGAAGACCGACATCGGAGCGGCCAGTTGCGGCTCCACCGCCCAGGCCCAGACCGAGAGCGCGACAAGTGCAAAGGCAAAGCCGGACACGCCCTGCGCAAAACCGGCAAGTGCCGCCCCGAAGAGCACGATCAGAAGAGTTGCGTCCATCAATGCGTCACCCCTGAGGCGTTCATAACGTTCTATGGGCTACGGGTCGATGACAGGCAGAAACTATCTCAGCATCGGCCAGAGCGAGGCGACCAGCAGCAGAGCCATGGCGATGTTGAACCATTTCAGCCGCTGCGGGTCGGACAGGAAATTGCGCAGTGCCACGCCGAATCCTGCCCAAGTCGACACGCATGGGAAATTGGTGAGGCCGAAGACCGCGCCGATCATCAGGACGGACCAGTATGGCTGGCCCGGATCGACATAGAGGCCCATGGCCGTGACGGCCATCGCCCAGGCCTTCGGATTGACCCACTGGAACAGCGCCGCCTCAACCAGCGTCATCGGCCGCTCGCCGGCTTCCGCCCCCTTACCCATCGACCGCGACGTGCCGATCTTCCACGCCAGATAGAGCATGTAAGCGCCGCCGAGAACCTTCAGGAGCAGGTCGAGGTGGGGATAGGCAACCAGCAGCGACCCCAGCCCGAAGCCGACGCCGAGCAGCAGGGTGAAGAAACCGATGCCGATCCCGCACATATGCGGGACCGTGCGCCAGAAGCCGAAATTCACGCCTGATGCCAGAAGCATGAAGTTGTTCGGCCCCGGCGTGATCGAAGTCGCGACAGCGAAGCCGAGCAAAGCGAGAAACGTATCGTATGACATGAGGAGACCCGGACAGGTCGTGCAGGCTGACCCAAGATACGACGCGAATCGACGCCGTATTTGTGCCGGTCACAAGTTAATCAGCCTGCGGGTTGACCTTTGCGGCCGGAGCTACATGCCCTGAGCGCCGCGATTCATGGCAGCGACGCCGGTACGACAGATTTCGACGAGACCGAGCGGCTTCATGATCGCGATGAACTGGTCGATCTTGGAGCTTTTGCCGGTGATCTCGAAAATGAAGTGGTCGACGGTCGCGTCGCTGACCTTGGCGTGGAAGGCTTCGGCGAGCCGCAGCGCTTCGACGCGGGCATTGCCGTCGCCAGCGACCTTGATGAGCGCAAGCTCGCGCTCGATCGGCCGCTCCTGCCCCAGCTCATGCGCGCGCACCGAAAGATCGACGACACGATGCACCGGCACGATGCGCTCAAGCTGATGCTTGATCTGCTCAAGCACATGCGGCGTGCCGCGCGTAACGATGGTGATGCGCGAGACATGCTTCTCGTGCTCGGTTTCAGACACGGTCAGGCTGTCGATATTGTAGCCGCGGCCGGAGAACAGGCCGATGACGCGCGCCAGCACGCCGGGCTCGTTGTCGACCAGCACGGACAGTGTGTGCGTCACGGGCACCTGTGTGTCCTTGGCGATGAAATAGGCTGAACCGGTCGGTTGAAGATGTGCGTTCATCGGGTCTTTCTCATAATCATCTCAATAGGTTGCGAGCGCAGGCTCACACCAGTTCCCTGCCCTTGGCGTCGATTGCATTGGCGACGACCTCGTCGGTCGCCTCATCCGGCAGCAGCATCTCGTTATGAGCCTTGCCCGACGGGATCATCGGGAAGCAGTTTGCGAGCGTCGCGACGCGGCAGTCGAACAGGACCGGTTTCTTGACGTCGATCATTTCCTTGATCGCATCATCGAGATCGGCCGGCTTGTCGCAGCGAATGCCATGCGCGCCGAAGGCCTGCGCCATCAGTACGAAATCGGGCATGGCCTCGGTATAGCTGTGCGATAGCCGGTTGCCGTGCAGCAATTGCTGCCACTGGCGCACCATGCCCATATACTGGTTGTTCAGGATGAAGATCTTGATCGGCGCATTGTATTGAACCGCCGTCGACATCTCCTGCATCGTCATCTGCACCGAGGCGTCACCGGCAATATCGACGACGAGCGCGTTCGGATGGGCGATCTGGACGCCGAGCGCGGCCGGCAGACCGTAGCCCATCGTGCCGAGGCCGCCGGATGTCATCCAGTGATGCGGTTCGTCGAAGTGGAAGTGCTGCGCCGCCCACATCTGATGCTGGCCGACCTCGGTCGTGATGTAGGTCTCGCGGCCCTTGCTCAGCTCATAGAGCCGCTGGATCGCGTATTGCGGCATGATCACTTCGTCATTGTGGTTGAAGGCGAGCGAGTCGCGCGCGCGCCAGCGGGCGATCTGCTCCCACCACGGATAGAGCGCGGTCTTGTCGGTTTTGGCGGTCGCGCGCCACAGGCGAACCATGTCTTCCAGAACATGGCCGACATCGCCGATGATGCCGATGTCGACCGGCACGTTCTTGTTGATTGAGGACGGGTCGATGTCGATGTGGATCTTCTTGGAATTGGGGGAAAACGCATTGAGGCGGCCGGTGATGCGGTCATCGAAACGCGCACCCAGGCACAGCATGACGTCACAGTCATGCATTGCCATGTTGGCTTCGTAGGTGCCGTGCATGCCCAGCATGCCGAGCCAGTTCTTGCCGGATGCCGGGTAGGCACCAAGCCCCATCAGCGTCGATGTGATCGGGAAGCCTGTCAGGTCGACCAGCTCGCGCAGAAGCTGCGACGCCTCACGGCCGGAATTGATGACGCCGCCGCCCGAATAGATGATCGGCCGCTTCGCGCCTTTCATCAGTTCGACAGCTGCCTTCACCTTTTCCAGATCGCCTTGCACCTTGGGCTGATAGCTTGGGCGCGGCGCGGTCTGCGGCGGCGTGTAGATGCCAGTGGCGAACTGCACGTCCTTCGGGATGTCGACCACGACCGGGCCGGGACGGCCAGTCGTCGCCACATGAAACGCCTCGTGCAGGATGGCGGCCAGTTCGTTGACGTCCTTCACCAGCCAGTTGTGCTTGGTGCAAGGGCGCGTGATGCCGACCGTGTCGCATTCCTGGAACGCGTCGGAGCCGATCAGCGAGGTGGGAACCTGCCCGGTAATGCAGACCAGCGGGATCGAATCCATCAGCGCGTCCTGCAGCGGCGTCACGGCATTGGTGGCGCCCGGACCCGACGTCACCAGCAGCACGCCGGGCTTGCCGGTCGAACGCGCATAACCTTCCGCCGCATGGCCCGCGCCCTGTTCGTGGCGCACCAGAATGTGTTGAACATCATCTTGCTGGAAAAGCTCGTCATAGATCGGCAAAACCGCGCCGCCGGGGTAGCCGAACAGATGTTCAACACCATTGTCTTTAAGCGCCTGGACGACCATCTCCGCGCCGGTCATTTCGCGCCGCCCGCCGTCATTGGTCTTGTTCATCGTCTTTTCCATCTGTTCTGCCGTGCAAGGCGTCGTTTATCGGGGTCGTGGAATATGAAAAAGGCCCCCGGGAGGGAGCCTGTCATTTGCGCATGGGGTGCTGTCGCCCGGCGGTTACACCGCCTTGCCCATGCGCCTTCCTACGAGAATAAGAATGTTTGTCATCGGCGCGGACCCTAATTGCGGCCAGATCGCCCGTCAAGTGGCAACTTCCCCGACTGTGCGCGCGCAGACAACGGGCCTGCGTGCTTGCTGGCCAACAAACCCGCCTTCAGGAAAGTGCGGGCGAGCCACGCCCGCAAGGCGTGCACACCCATGTCACAATCAGCAACTTTAGGGTGAATGCCGGCACCTTCCGGCGGGCGAATTTATCCTCACATTAACCTGGCGCCGGTATTCTTCAGCTTCTAAGGGGTTGAAGAAATCATGTTTGTGGATCGCGAGACGACCGGACGCGAACCTGAAGCTCAGTTCGCACGCGATCCGGTTCAGCAGGCGGCGCGCATTCTCGGCCATGTCGTGCAGTGCGACGGTTCCCATGCAACCATCGTCACCACCGCAGCAGGCGGCGCTTCGCATGAAGGCGGGCATTGGTCTGTCGGCCGTTTCATCTCGATCAGTCTTGCCAGCGGACGCACCGTCGGCCTCGTCCATGACGTGAAGGTGGAGGATGGCTGGCAGGAAGACCGCGACAACCGGATCCTCGTCTCCGTCGAACTGATCGGCGAAGTGCGCGACCGGGAGGGCAAGTCCCCGATTTTCGATCGCGGCATCACCGAATATCCCCATATCGGCGCGATTGCCCACCGCATCCGCCAGCGCGACCTTGCCGCCGTCTACCAGCTCGGCGGGCAAGACACGGTGGCGATCGGCACCCTGTCACAGGATGCGGGCCTGATCGCCCATATCGCGATGAACCGCACGCTCGACCGACACTTCGCGGTCGTCGGGTCGACCGGCGTCGGCAAGTCGACAGCCGTATCGCTTCTCCTGCACAAGGCGGTACAGTCGCGGCCGAACCTGCGCGTGATGATCCTCGATCCGCACAATGAATTCGCGCGCGCTTTCGGTTCGAGCGCACAGGCTATCGATATCGACACGCTCGACATTCCGTTCTGGATGTTCAGGCTGGAGGAACTGGTCGAGGTGATCTATCGCGGGCGCGAATGGGTCGCCGAAGAGGTCGACGTGCTTCGCGACATCATCCCGCTTGCCAAGCGTCACTACAGCGGCGGCGGCGTCGCCACATTGCGCATGGGCGACCAGAGCAGTTTCACCGCAGACACACCCGTCCCCTACCGGATGGCCGACGTGCTGGCGATCATCGACGAAAAGATGGGCCTGCTCGAAAGCCGCGATCTGCGCCCGGTCTACAAGACGCTGCGCCAGCGGCTGGACGCGGCGATGCGCGATCCGCGCTTCCGCTTCATGTTCGGCGCGCGGATGGTTGAGGACAACATCACGAGCGCGATCGGCCGCATCTTCCGCGTGCCGATGAACGGCAAGCCCGTGGCATGCCTGCAACTTGCCGGCGCGCCGCCGGAGGTGGTCAACTCCGTCTGCTCGGTCATCGCGCGCCTTGCCTTCGACCTGTGCCAATACAGCAAGGGCGATTTCGAGTTCCTGATGCTGTGCGAAGAAGCGCACCGCTACATGCCATCCGACCCGCGCCTTGGTTTTGCGCCGACCCGCCACGCGCTGGCGCGCATCGCCAAGGAAGGCCGCAAGTATAATTGCTACCTTGGCGTGGTGACGCAGCGACCCGGCGAACTGGACCCGACGATCCTGTCACAGTGTTCGACGGTCTTTGCCATGCGCCTCGCCAATGAGCAGGATCAGGCCATCATCCGCTCGGCGATCTCCGACTCGTCGGCATCGGCCATGTCCTTCCTGTCGTCGATGGGGCAGCGCGAGGCGATCGCGTTCGGTGACGGGGTCGCGATGACGATGCGCATGAAATTCGAGACACTCGACCCGTCGCTAATTCCGGGAACAGGCGAAGGCGACCCGGACCACAGGCTGGCGCAGACCAGAGACATCGATCTCGCTTCCATCGTCGACAAGTTGCGCCACGGCCTGCGCGAGATGGCCGAGGAAGAGCGGCTGATGGGCGGCATGATGAATGGATTCGTGGCGCCCGCAGCCTCGTCTCACAACCTCGGTGAACAACGCCCCACCCTGTCGCGGCTCGTGCCTGACCATTCGGAGCCGGTGCCGCCGCGCCGAACAGGCCAGCGGCTGTTCGGCCCTGACGATCTCAAATAGCGCAGGCCAACAAATAGGGTCCAGATTATCCCTGGCCGACGCCCGGCCCGGCGTCAGGCCGTGACGCGATTGCGCCCGAGGCGCTTTGCCTCGTAGAGCATCTGGTCGGCGCGGCGGCACAGGTCGTCGGCGCTCTCCTTGCCATCCCAGACAGCCAGACCAACACTGGTGGTGACGCGCAGCCGCACGTTCCCGGCGGGGACCGTAAGCGCGGCGATGGCCTTGCGAATGCGTTCGGCCAGTTTCAGCAGCGCGTCCTGATCCATGTTGGGTGCAACGACCGCAAACTCCTCGCCGCCCAGCCGCGCGACGACGTCATGGAAACGGGTGAATTCGCTGAGGCAGCCGGCGACCGAGCGCAGAACCTCATCGCCGATATCATGGCCATAGGTGTCGTTGACCTGCTTGAAATGGTCGAGATCGAGGATCATCAGACCGACCGGCCGGCCGATCTTGCGAAACTCCACCAGATATTCGCGCAGGGCATCGTCGAAATAGCGCCGGTTCTGCATTCCGGTCAGCGCGTCGGTCAGCGCGGCATGCTCGAATGTCTCGGAGCGCGCGCTGAGCGTTTCGGTCATCGCCCGCAGCTTGCCCTCTTCGCGAAGGTGTGTGCGGATGAGCGGGTAGAAGAAGAAGACACCAAAGATGCAGGCCGTCGAAATGAGAACGGCCGAAAAGCTCAGAACCTTGTGAACCTGGGCGACGCCCGACATCGACTGCGCGTCAGCCTGAACGTCGGACAGCAGAACCAGACCATAGGACAGCATCCCGCCAGCCGCGACTGCGAGCAGGACGAACACTATGAAGGCTGACTCAGATTTGTGGAAACGCATTACTCTTGAACCAATCCGATGCCAGCCTGCCCGCAGCCCGTTAATCCTGCCCTAAGCGACAGGGGTGAAAACAGGTCGGGAAATAGATTTCATGCGCATCTATGCGGCGCTAGCTGAATGGAATGTTACCAATATATGCAACAACTTAGCTAAATACGCGATGCCACCTGTCGTTGAACTGGTTCCGGAACCAAGTTCTTTGGCGCTTTGCATATTGCATCGTGGCGATTTTGGCCTTTTCGACCGCATTTTCGCGGCTCAGCGTGCCCGCAATCAACTTTTCGAGTTCAGGAACCCCGATCGCCTTTCTTGCCGGCAGGGCAGGATCGAGATCAAGTTTCAACAGATGATTGACCTCTTCGAGCGCCCCTTCGTCGATCATGCGATCAAACCTGGCAGCGATTCGCGCTCGCAAGACGTCCCGATCCGGTTCGAGAACGATCCGGCGTGTCCTGTCAGGGTCGACGATGGCAAGGCCGGGCTGGTCCCGCCAGAACTTCAACGGTCGTCCTGTACTGTCTATGACTTCCAGAGCGCGGGCGATCCGCTGGCCGTCCGTCGGGCGCAACGCGGCCGCGCCTTCGGGGTCGCGTCGCGCAAGCTCCGAATGGAGGACCGCCGCGCCCTCGCCGATCAGCCGCTGGCGCCACTTTGCGCGCACGTCAGGATCGACAGCCGGAATGTCAGCCAGCCCGCCGAGCAGCGCCTTGAAATAAAGGCCGGTGCCGCCAACGAATATGAGCGGGCCTGACACCTCATCTTCGTCAAGCAGCGCAGACACTTCGCGCAGCCACTCCCCGGTCGAATAGGGCGTGGAGGGATGGACGTGGCCGTAGAGACGATGGGGCGCCAGAGCCAGATCGGCTTCGGAGGGTCGCGCCGTAATCACCCGCAGGATGGAATAAACCTGCATGGAATCGGCGTTGACGATCGTAGCACCCGTGCGAAGCGCCATATCGAGCGCATAGGCCGACTTGCCGCTTGCGGTCGGCCCCGCTATCAGGGTCACGTCTCTCAGCGGCTCTCTCAACTGCCCGGAATTCCCAATGTCAGAACATGTCGCCACACTGATCGGCCACCCGGCCAGCCGGGCGCTCGAAACCTCACTGGCGAATAGCGCCTGCGACGCCATCGGCGCAAGCTCACTCGACTGGCTTATGGCAGGCGTGGCCTGCGATATCGCCTTGCCTGCGGACCTCGACCCGGTATTGGCCGAACAGAAGCTGCGCGAGGCCGTCGGCGACCGACCGATCGACATCGTCGTGCAGGAGATAGCCGGACGACGCAAGGCGCTGCTGATCGCCGACATGGATTCGACCATGATCGACCAGGAATGCATCGACGAACTGGCCGATGAGGCTGGCGTCAAGGAATATGTCGCGGCAATCACCGCACGCTCGATGAATGGCGAGATCGCCTTCGAGCCTGCATTGCGCGAACGTGTCGGCCTGTTGAAGGGCCTGCCGCTTTCCGTCATCGACAAGGTGCTGCGCGAACGCATCACGCTGGCGTCCGGCGGCAAGACGCTGGTCGCGACCATGCGCGCCAATGGTGCGTGGACGGCGCTGGTTTCGGGCGGGTTCACGCTGTTTACGGGGCCGGTGGCGGCGCGGCTTGGCTTCGACGCGAACTATGCGAACCATCTCAATGTCGACGGCGACACGCTTGCCGGCACGGTTGCAGAGCCGATCCTCGGGCGCGAGGCGAAGGCGCAGGCCCTAACGCGCTTCTGCGTCGAGCGCGGGCTCGATTTTTCGCAGACGATTGCTGTAGGTGATGGGGCGAACGACCTCGACATGCTGAAACTTGCGGGCGCCGGCGTAGCGCTCCACGCAAAGCCGGCGGTCGCGGCGCAGGCGCGCATCAGGATCGACCACGGCGACCTGACGGCGCTTCTGTTCATGCAGGGCTATCGCGAAAGCGAATTCGTCGCCTGAAACAGCAAGGGCGGCCGAAGCCGCCCTTTTCGTTTGTGTTCGACGCCGATCAGCGATCGATCGGCAGCGGCACGAAGCGGATTTCGCCGGTCTTCGAATTGAGCATGAGCAGCGCGCTCTTTCGGCCCTGCCCTTTCAGGCTCTCGATACGGTCGAGCGCGTCCTTGGGCGTCTTGACGGAACCCTGCGCGATTTCGGCAATCACGTCGCCGGCGGCAACGCCCTTTTCGGCGGCAGCAGAATCGGGCGCGACCTCGGTGACGACGACGCCAGCGACATCCTTTGCAATGTCGAATTGCTGACGCATGTCGTCGGTCAGTTCGGCCAGCTTCATGCCGAGCACAGCCGCGCTTTCAATCGGTCCGGCATCGGCGCTCTGGTCCGCGCCATCTGCCGAAGCGAGCTTCTCGCCATCTTCGAGGCGGCCGAGCGTCACCTTGACCGTCTGCTCCTTGCCGTCACGAACCAGCACGACGTCGACCACCTTGCCGACGGCGCTTTCGGCAACCGCGCGCGGCAGGTCGTTCATGACCCTGACGTCGCGGCCGTCAAACTTGACGATGATGTCGCCCGGCTGGACCGAGCCATTGTCGACCGGGCCGCCCTTGATGATGCCCGACACGAGCGCGCCCTTGGCTTCGCCCATGCCGAGGCTTTCGGCGATCTCGTCGGTTACCTCTTGGATGCGCACGCCGAGCCAGCCGCGCGAGGTCTGGCCGGTGTCGCGCAACTGGCTGACGACGCCCGAGGCGAGCTTTGCGGGGATGGAGAAACCGATGCCGATGGAGCCGCCCGAAGGCGAAATGATCGCGGTGTTGATGCCGATGACCTCGCCATTCATGTTGAACAACGGCCCGCCAGAATTGCCGCGATTGATGGCGGCGTCCGTCTGGATGAAGTCGTCATAGGGGCCGGCCTGGATGTCGCGGTTGCGCGCCGAGACGATGCCGAGCGTCACCGTGCCGCCAAGGCCGAACGGGTTGCCGATCGCCATGACCCAGTCGCCGACGCGCACCGTGTCGGAATCGCCGAACTCGACGGCCTTGAGCTTCTTCTTGGTCGGGTCGACCAGCAGAACGGCAAGGTCGGTCTTGGTGTCACGGCCGCGCAGCGTCGCCTTCAGCTTGGAGCCGTCGGCGAAGTTGACCTCGATCTCGTCGGCGTCGGCAATGACATGGTTGTTGGTGACGATGATGCCCTTTTCGGCATCGACCACGAAGCCGGAGCCGAGCGACTGGACCTTCTGGGGCCGGTTGCCGTCGCCGCCGCGGTTCTTGAAGTATTCGTCGAAGAAATCCTGGAAAGGCGAGCCTTCAGGCAGCTGCGGCGGTGTTACCCCCGGCTCATCGGACGAGGTGACGTTCTGGGATGTCGAGATGTTGACGACCGACTGCTGTAGGCGTTCGGCCAGATCCGCGACCGATGCAGGGCCAGCTGCAGCAGGATGGCCAGGCGGCAACTGCGCATTCTGCGCAAAGGCCGGCGCGAGCGCGAGCGTGGCGGCAACAGTGGCGGCAACAAATGCGCCGGCAACGACTGAACGCGCCAGCTTGATCCTGTCTGTCATACGAGAGCCTCCAGCGGCCAAAATGAACCGGTTTTGTCTTCTGTGCCTGAATTAGGGCGCGTTTGCGACTGCGCGGCAACGTGCCGGGACGCGAGTCGCGGGCGCCAAGGTAAATCCTGCGTTATCCGCGCACCAGCCAGACAATGAAGACGCCGATACAAAGCGCGGCAAGGCCTGCCATGCGCAGGCCGTTTTCAGGGGTCTCGGCGGCCTGCGCCGCCATGCGGCGGGCAAGGGAGGGAAAACCGCCATAGAGCACGCCCTCGATGACGAGGACGAGCCCTATTGCGACCAGAAAATTCTGCCCCCTATTGCGCGGGTGCAGGTGCGGCCGGAGGCGCGACGGCGCCAGCAGACCCTGCGGCAGGCGCGGGAGCCGAGCCGCTGGAGTCGCGGAAGTAGCGGAAGAACTCCGAGTCGGGCGACAGGACCATCGTCGTCCCGGAATTGTTCAGCGCCGCGCCATAGGCCGTCATCGAACGGTAGAAGTCGAAGAAGGCCGGATCGCGGTTGAACGCGTCGGCAAAGACGGCATTGCGTTCGGCTTCGCCCTCACCGCGCAGGATTTCCGATTCCTTGCGCGCTTCGGCGATGATCTCGACCACTTCGCGGTCGGCTCGGGCGCGGATACGCTGCGCCGCTTCATTGCCTCGGGCGCGCAGGCGCTCGGCCTCGGCGAGACGTTCCGCCTTCATGCGGGCATAGGTCTGCTGCGAGACCTCCTGCGTCAGATCGGTGCGGCGAATGCGGACGTCTTCGATTGCAAGGCCAAGCGAAGCGGCATCAGGACGAAGCTGGTCGCGAACCTCGCGCATCATCGACGCGCGTTCCTCCGAAAGCGCCGCCTCGAAGCCGCGCAGACCGTAGACACGGCGCAGTGCCGCGTCGAGACGGGTCTGGAGACGCTGCTCCGCCAGTTCGACCTGGCCGGAGACCGTCTCGCGGAACCGGCGCGGATCCTCGATGCGGTAGGCGACAAAGGCGTCGACCTCATAGAACTTGCCGCCCGAAACCTGGACGCGGATGTTGTCGAGATCGAAGCGCAGGGTGCGGTCGTCGATCAGCTGCACTGTGTCGGCGTCGAGGAAGGCGAATGGCGCCTTGAAGTAGATGCCGGGTTCGGTCTTCACATCGACGATCTGGCCGAAGCGCAGAACGATCGCCTGCTGGCGCTCGTTGACGATGAAGAAGGAGGACATTGCCAGGAACAGGACGATCGCAGCCGCGACCACAATGAAGGGCAAACGGTTGGACATCAGTTATTTCCTCCGCCCGAGCGGCGCTGCAGTTCAGGCAATGGGAGGTAGGGAACGACGCCCTGACCGTTACCCTGCTCGACGATGACCTTGTTGGAACCGCCGATGACCTTTTCCATCGTTTCGAGGAACATGCGCTTGCGCGTCACATCGGGAGCCTTGGCATATTCGTCGTAGACGGACACGAAGCGCTGCGCCTCACCCTGGGCTTCCTGCACGACACGGTTCTTGTATGCGGCGGCTTCTTCGCGAACCTGCGCCGCCTCGCCTCGCGCGCCGCCCAGCTTCTGGTTGGAATACTGGTTGGCTTCCTCGACGAAGCGGTCTTCGTCCTGCTCGGCGCGCTGCACTTCGTCAAACGCGTCTGCGACTTCCGCCGGAGGTGCTGCGTCTTCGATGGAGATCGCATTGATGGTGATGCCGATATTATAGCCATCGAGCGTCGACTGAAGCGTCTGGCGGACCTGATCGGCGATGCCCTGACGGTCGTCGCGGAAAATGTCCTGTGCGGGACGCCGTCCGACCGCCTCGCGCATGGCGCTCTCGGCAACCTGCTGCACCATCCCGTCGGGTGCTGCAACATTGAACAGATAGGCCGTCGGGTCGCCGACGCGATAAGCGACGGAGAAACGGACATTGACGATGTTCTGGTCGCCCGAAAGCATCAGACCTGTGGTCGAGCTGCGGCTGGCCTCGCCGACACGGATCAGCTTTTCAGCGGTGTTGGCGATCTCGACGGTTTCAACCGGCCAGAAATGGAAATGAAGGCCAGGCATCGACAGTTCCGTCTTCGGCTTGCCGAAGAGAAGTTCCACGCCGATTTCGTCAGGCTGCACGGTGTAGACGGCCTTGTAGACCCAGAATGCGGCCAGAGCGACCGCACCGATGGCTAGCCACGACGCATTGAAGCCGCCGCCACTTGGCAAGGCGCGCTTCAGGCGATCCTGTCCGCGACGGATGATGTCTTCAAGATCGGGCGGCGTTCCCTGCGGGCCATTTGGACCGCGTGGCCCCTGCCCCCATGGGCCGCCACCGCCGCCATTGTTGTTACCGCCGCCGCCCCATGGGCCGCCGCCTCCACCGCTCTGATTATTCCAGGGCATAAATGTCCTCTTCTTCGCGTTCCGCCGGCCCCGTTTGAGCCGCGGCGCGTCGTTGTTTGCGATTGTTATAGGGATCGCACAAGGCGGTTTCAACGCAACAGGCTGGTATTGCGGCGATTTGGCGAAACCGTGATCGAATAAGGTTAGTCAGTGGCCCGCTTCTCATAAACGCAGAAGCGCGTAGCATGGCTGTCCCGCTCGCCTGCGGGAACGTCCTCGCAATCGCGCACGTCCCATTCTTCCTGCGATATCGCGGGAAATACCGTGTCGCCGTCCAGAGACGCGAGCACATGGGTCACATGCAGCCGGTCGGCCTTCGGCAGCGCCTGCGCATAGATTTCCCCGCCGCCAATGACCGAGACCTCGTCTGCTCCATCGGATTGAGCGCGCGCCGCAGCCAATTCGATCGCGGCATCAAGGCTGCCTATGGTCTCGACGCCTTCGGCGCGCCAGTCGCGATCACGCGTGACGACGACATTGAGACGGCCCGGTAGCGGGCGCCCGATGCTCTCGAAGGTCTTGCGGCCCATGATGACCGGGCGCCCAATGGTGTGCGCCTTGAACCGCTTGAGGTCGGTCGACAGTTTCCACGGCATGCCGCCTGCCCTGCCGATGACGCCGTTCTCGGCGACGGCGACGTGGATCACGATCTGCATAATTATTCCACCGGGTCGGGCTTGGTCAGAAGCAGGATATAGAGATCGTCTTCGGGATAGAAATCCTCAGCCGTCATCTCGAACGTCGTCGCACCCGTCTTGGTGACGCCCTCGCCGCAGAAGCTGACGAGGTTTTCAGGTGCGCCCTTGTCGATGGTCAGCTTGAACTTGCCGATGGACGAGCGCCAGTTGCCGCCGGTGGTCAGCACATAGGAAATCCAGCTCTCGTAATACGGCGTCGTGTCTTCCCCGGCCGCGCTGACGGCCTTCTGTACGGCGCGTTCGAACGCCTCGTCGACGCAATAGGTCGTGCGGTAATAGTCGATCTGATCGCCGCCGACCTTGCCATCCTCGACAAAGTTCAGCCCGACCGTGCCACCGACGCTCGGCTTGTACGTGTGGCGCACGTCAACGACCCTGTCCGTCGGGAACGTCATGCGCCACCAATAGGTCGATTTGAGTTTCCAGCCGGGGGCATAATGGTCGACCATGCCCTTGCCGTCGCCGATATCGTAGCTCTGGACCGCGATAATGCCGCGCGACAGCCAATCCTTGCGCAAATCTTCGGGCTTGGCCGACACCAACCGGTCGATGCTGTCGTCATAGGGAAAAAGCGGGATGGCGTTCCTGCGAAGCTCGTCGGTCACATCGACCTCGACGGCAAAGGCGCGCTGGTCGAGTGCCGGCTGCATGTCCTTGCCATCGATGGTCACCTTGAAGTCGAGGAAATTGTCCGACGACATGTCGGGGATAGAGAGATTGGTCTCGGGCGCCGGGTCGATGTCCGGCATCGGGAAGGCAACGATGGTCTCGACGTCTTCATCCGACACGTTGCGGAATTTATAGGCGACCCGAACCTCGTCGCGCGAGATGAACAGGTCTTCGCTCTCCATCTCGATCGCGTCGGTGCGCGTGAAGACCAGCCCGCCAGTTTCGAGTTCGGCGGTCGTGTCATTGGCAGCCGCTGGCCATGCCATGAAAAGCGAAAATGCAACGAACAGGAAGCGGCGCATGATGGTGTCCAGAAGAATGTGATGCGTGGCACGATAGCGCCGAAGCGCGCCGAAAGACAGCGACTTGCAGAAAGCGCCGTCAGACCGCGATAGGCGCCTTGATCGAAGCGTCGGCCTCGTAGCCTTCGAGGCGGAAGTCGTCGTAGGTGAAGGCAAAAATGTCCTTCACATCCGGGTTGATCCACATTTTCGGCAAGGGTTTCGGCGTTCGCGTCAATTGCAGTTGCGCCTGCATGAAGTGGTTCGAATAAAGATGTGCGTCGCCAAGCGTGTGGACGAAATCGCCGGGTTTCAGGCCCGTCACCTGCGCAACCATCATCGTCAAAAGCGCGTATGAGGCGATGTTGAAGGGCACGCCGAGGAAGATGTCGGCCGAACGCTGGTAAAGCTGGCAGGACAGTTTGCCGTCCGAGACGTAGAACTGGAACATCGTATGGCAGGGTGGCAGCGCCATCTGGTCGACTTCGGCGGGATTCCAGGCAGAGACGATCAGCCGACGGGAGTTCGGGTTCTTTTTGATCTGCTCCACGACATTGGCGATCTGGTCGATGGTGCCGCCCTTGCCGTCGGGCCATGAGCGCCATTGGACGCCATAGACCGGGCCGAGATCGCCGTTTTCGTCCGCCCATTCGTCCCAGATCGAGACGCCGTTGTCCTTCAGGTAGCCAATGTTGGACTCACCTTTAAGGAACCAGAGCAGTTCATGGATGATCGACTTGAGGTGAAGCTTCTTGGTGGTGAGCGCCGGGAAACCCTGCGACAGGTCATAGCGCATCTGATAGCCGAAAACGCCGCGCGTGCCCGTGCCGGTGCGGTCGCCGCGGTCTGACCCGGCGTCGATCACATGCTGGAGAAGGTCGAGATACTGGCGCAACGACGAAGCCTCGATTCTGTTCGACGCACTATAAGCGGTCGGGAGGCGAGAGTCATCGCGGCACACCCGTCGTTAACCACTAGATTGGGAGGGTTGACGGCACCGGCATACAGGATGGCGGCGTCACGGCGGTCAAAGGTTGGAAATCGGCCCCTTCCAAGCGCTATCGCCGCAGAAGGCGACGAACAGCATCCTCAAATGCTGGACATCGGGATGGGAGGCGGCGGCCGAGCGGTCGATAAGCTCGATCTGGTAACGGGCGGCCGCTTCGAGACTGTCCTCCTTCGGCACGGAGACGAGCCAGTCGGAGAATACTTCCTCTGGCGGCGGCAGCGGCGATATCCGCGCCATGGCCCGCCGGTCGATCCGCCTGCGTCGTCCCGAAGCAATGTCGTTCTCGCTGTCGGGCTTCATGCTTCGATCTCCAGCGGCGACAGCGGCCGCGAGCAACATGCCAGCACGTAGCCCGCGTCGATCTCCATCTGGCTGATGCCGCCATTGTGGCGCATGTCCACCTCACCGGCGCGTTTGAGCACCTTGCAGGTGCCGCAAATGCCGGATTCGCACGCGGCTGGAATGCGAACGCCGACCGAGCGCGCGGTTTCAAGAATTGTCTGGCCGGGGATGCAGGCGGCCTGCTCGCCAGAGCCTAGGAAATCGACCATGAGGCCGGCGACTGTGCCGTCGAGCGATAGATCCTTCGACTGGTCGTGGACAGCGGCGGCAATCGAGGTCGCGCCAAAGCTTTCCTGATGAAAGCGGCCCATGTCGAAGCCTTCGGCGCGGACGATGGTGCTGACGGCCTTCATGAAAGGGTCAGGCCCACAGCAGAAGATTTCGCGGTCCATGAAATCAGGGACCATAAGCGCAAACTTGTGGCGGTCGATCCGGCCCATAAGCCCGCCCCAGGGTGCCGCGGCAGAGCGGGCTTCGGGCAGGAAACCGAGCGACAGGTTCGGCATTCGCCGCGCCAGCATTTCGAGTTCGTCGCGGAAGATGATCTCTTCTGGCCGCCGCGCCGAATTGATGAAGGCGACATCGGTCGCCGGATCGCAATCCGACAGCCATCGGAGCATCGACATCATCGGCGTGATGCCGGAGCCTGCCGAGATGAACAGGTATTTCTTCGACGGGGCGAGCGACAGCGTGAAGTGGCCGCTGGGACCATAGGCGCGCAGGCGCGTGCCGGGCTTCACATTGTCGAACATCCAGCGGGTGCCGATGCTGGTCGCCTGCGCCTTGACGGTGATCGAGATCGAATAGGGGCGAGAGGGCGACGAGGAAATCGTGTAGGTGCGGTGGAGATCGCCGTCTTCCGCCCGCAGTTCCACCGTCATGAACTGGCCGGGCATGTAGCGGAACCAGCCACCGCCCTCGACAACGAAGTTGAAGGTCTTCACCTCGGACGCCTCGTCGACGACGCTGGTGCAGACCAGCATCTGGCGGGCGGAATTCCACGGCCTGATCTCGTCGAGAGGCAGAGGGACAGGCACAGTGCCGGTCAGCATCATGGTCATCGGCGTATCCGTCAGGCCACGAAGCGAAGGCTGGGCGCAGCCTCCGTCGTCAGGCGGTCCTGCATAAAGCTGGTGTACCAGTCGACGAACTGGGCAACGCCGCCTTCGTGAACCTCGGAATAGGGTCCGGGCTCATAGGCCGGCGAGAGAATGCCGCGCGCATTGTCCTCGACGATCCGGCGATCCTCGTCATTGGTCTCGGTCCAGACGTGAATGAGTTCGTTCAAGCGGTAGTCGATGCCTTCGACCGCATCCTTGTGGACCAGCCATTTCGTCGTGACGGCCGTTTCGGTGGGGCTGAGAGGCAGCACGCGGAAGGACAGCGCGTGGTCGGACAGAACGTGGTTCCAGGTCGTCGGATAGTGGAACATCAGAAGCGAGCCGATGCGGTCCATGTTGACATCGTCCGACAGCCGCATCTGAACCGCCTTGCGACCCGACATGGTGTAGCTGATGGAATCGCGGAGCAGCGGCACACGCGCCAGCCGGTACTGCCCGGCCTGATCGATGCGGAACTGGCTAGGCAGGCCGATGCCTTCGCATTTCGCCCAATGCTCCAGAATTTCGGGGTCGCTTTCAGCGCCATTGACGCCGGTCGCCGTCGGCGCCTCAGGGAAGGTCTTGCAGAGTTCCGGATGGTTTGCCGCGCAATGATAGCATTCGCGGTTGTTCTCCCAGACGAGCTTCCAGTTCCCCTTCTCGATGATGGTGCTCTCATAGGCGATCTTCGCGTCACGCAGGCGATGGGGCAGGAAATATGGCTCCATCAGTGCGCGGTAGGGCGCAAAATCGGCCGGCTGGTCAGCCAGGCTGATGAAGACGTAGCCGCCGGCAGCCTCGCAGGCGATGGGCTTCATGGGGAATTTCGATGCGTCGAAATCATCGCCCATCTGGCGGGCAAACAGGAGCTTTCCGTCGAGATCGTAGGTCCACTGGTGATAGGGGCAGACCAGCTTGGCAGCGCTGCCGCGATGCTCAAGGCAGACCTTTGAGCCGCGATGGCGGCATGAATTGTGCAAGGCCCGGATCTCGCCGTCATTGCCGCGAACGATCACGACCGCATAATCGCCAACCTGCACGGTGAAGTAGTTCCCTGCATTGGGGATTTCGCAATCGTGGCCGACGAACAGCCAGTCCTTGTACCAGATCTGCTCCATGTCGACCCTGAAGAAGTCCGGGTCGAGATAGAAGGCGCGGTCGAGCGTGTAGTTTTGCCTGCGGCCACGCAGCAGGCTCAACATCTCGTCTCTGGTGTTTACGGCCATGGTCGTCCTCGCATCTCAACAAGGACTGAGCCGGTGGTGTTGAGGGAGGATGGCCGCACGGCGTCACACGGACGCAAACAAGGCGCTCCGCCACTTGACCGCCCACCGCGATCAGTCGGTTCCTTCGTCCCTGGCTGGTTTCCGGGCTCCGGAGCTGGTCTTGTGGACCCTGCCGACACCTTCCCGGGCGCACGCCCAGTGGTTTTTCGTCGGTTTTTTCGCTCCGCCACCGTTGCGGGGGCAGCGCCGGACTTCCCCCTCCCGAGGGGCACCGGCTTCCCAATTATCCCTCCGGCATGACGCCGCAGAGCACCTTGAACGCAGCCACATCATCATGTCGCAAATCGGCAGGATTGCACGAAAACGACATGGGCCGGGTGAAAGGCGACAGGCCGCAAGATCGCGACATAATGGCAGTATTCTCTCCGCCGGCGATCTTGCCGCGCCGCCATTCTTGACGAATGTAATGTTATTACATATCATTCGAGATAGCGAAATGGAGAGCCCCGTGTCTCGATCATCCCAAAAACGTCTGCCCGTCACCGTGCTGTCCGGCTTCCTCGGCGCCGGAAAGACCACGCTTCTCAACCATGCGCTCAATAATCGGGAGGGTCGTCGTGTGGCGGTGATTGTCAACGACATGAGCGAGGTCAATATCGACGCGGCGCTGGTGCGCGATGGCGGCGCGAACCTGTCGCGCACCGATGAACAATTGGTCGAAATGACCAATGGCTGCATTTGCTGCACGCTGCGCGATGATCTCTTGCAGGAGGTTCGCCGCCTGTCGCAGCAAGGCCGTTTCGACTACCTTTTGATCGAGGGGACCGGCATTGCCGAGCCATTGCCTGTCGCGGCCACGTTCGAATTTCGCGACGAAAAGGGTGAGAGCCTGTCGGATATCGCGCGGCTCGATACGATGGTGACGGTGGTCGATGCCGTGAACCTGCTGCGCGATTACTCGTCGCAGGATTTTCTGCGCGACCGCGGCGAGATTGCTGGCGACGGCGACGATCGGGCATTGGTCGACCTTCTGGTCGAACAGATCGAGTTTGCCGACGTCGTGGTGCTGAATAAGGCAGGCGATGCCGCACCGCAGGATCTTGAACTCGCCCACCAGATCATCCGCGCGTTGAACCCCGACGCCGATGTTGTCGAGGCGAATTTTGGACAGGTTCCGCTCGACCGTGTGCTGGACACGGGCCGGTTCGACTTCGACAAGGCCGAAGAACATCCGCTCTGGTTCAAGGAATTGAACGGCTTCAAGGATCACATTCCCGAAACCGAGGAATATGGCATCCGCTCCTTCGTCTATCGCGCTCGCCGGCCGTTCGAGCCGGAAAAGCTGCAAGGCTTCATCAATACGTCATGGCCGGGCGTAATGAGAGCGAAAGGCTTCTTCTGGCTGGCGACGCGGCCGAATTTCGTAGGCGAACTGAGTCAGGCCGGTGCGCTCATCCGCACGGGCAAGCGTGGACGCTGGTGGTCTGCGGTCCCGAAGCATATGTGGCCCGATCATCCCGGATGGCATGAGGCGATGAAGCCCTATCTCGACCCTATCTGGGGCGACCGGCGGCAGGAACTCGTCTTCATCGGCTGCGACCCGATGGACGAGGCAGCACTCCGCGCAAGGCTCGACGCCTGCCTCGTAGCAGAGACAGATTTTGCGCCCTCGCGCTGGCAGAGCCTGAACGACCCGTTCCCGGCCTGGGAGGGAGAGGCCGCGTGACGATCAGGCAACTTACGCAAACGCTAGCCGACATCTGGTTCGGCACCGGGCATCGCGGTGGATGCGACTGCGCGCCGGGAGCCGCATCTCATCTTTGCGGCTGGACCGACCCAACTGCGAAGATCGAAGGCGCAGTTCGCTCGCGTTTCATCTGCGAGGAGGTTGCGCCTCAGTTGATCGTCAATCCCAGCTCAGCGCCCCGCCATTCTGATATTCAATGACGCGCGTCTCGAAGAAGTTCTTCTCCTTCTTCAGATCCATCGCTTCCGACATCCACGGGAACGGGTTTTCCGTTTCCTTGAACACAGGTGCCAGACCAAGCTGGGCGCAGCGGCGGTTGGCGATGAAGTGCATGTATTGCTCACACAGCGCAGCATTGAGGCCAAGGAAGCCACGCGGCATCGTATCGCGGCCGTAGGCTGCTTCGAGTTCGGCCGCGTCGGCGATCATCCCCCGGACCTCGTCCTGGAACGCCGCCGTCCACAGATGCGGGTTCTCGATCCTGATCTGGTTGATGACGTCGATGCCGAAGTTCAGGTGAATGCTCTCGTCGCGCAGGATGTATTGATACTGCTCGGCAATGCCGACCATCTTGTTGCGGCGGCCGAGCGACAGGATCTGCGCAAAGCCGGTGTAGAACCACATGCCTTCGAAGATAACATAGAAGGCGACGAGATCGCGCAGGAATGACTGATCTGCTTCCGGCGTTCCGGTCTGGAAGTCGGGATTGTCTAGGTTCTGCGTGTGCTTCAGCGCCCATGCCGCCTTGTCGGTGATCGACGGCACCTCGCGATACATGTTGAACAATTCGCCTTCGTCGAGCGCCAGGCTCTCGACGATATACTGAAAAGTGTGCGTGTGGATCGCCTCCTCGAACGCCTGCCTCAGCATATATTGCCGACACTCGGGGTTTGTCAGGTGGCGGTAGATGGCGAGCACGATGTTGTTCGCCACAAGGCTTTCTGACGCGGCGAAGAAACCGAGATTGCGCTTGAGCATGCGACGCTCGTCTTCGGTCAGACCGTCCTTTGACTTCCACAAGGCAATGTCGGCCTGCATCGACACTTCGGTCGGCATCCAGTGATTGTTGCAGCCGGACAGATATTTCTCCCAAGCCCATTTGTATTTCAGAGGCAGAAGCTGGTTCACATCGGCGCGGGCATTGATCATGCGCTTGTCATCGACGGAGACGCGCGCGCCTCCACGTTCGATCTCGCCTAAGCCAGTGGCGTCGGTGACGGCGGGTTCGACGCCTGCCGGCACGATTGACGTGGTTTTCGGTTCGGACCAGTCGAGCATTGTTCTTGTTCCTTTGTTCCTGATGGCGGCCTTAAACCGGTCGCCGAGATGAATGGTCTTCGAGTTTGATCTCCGCCTGTCCCGTGCGTCCTTCGAGGCTCGCTGCGCTCGCACCTCAGGATGAGGTCCGTTGTGCATCGCGATCCCGATGTTGTGGGTTCGACCAATCCAGTTTCCTCATCCTGAGGTGCGAGCGCAGCGAGCCTCGAAGGACGCACGGGACCAACAACCGTCAGGCTGCGACGTGGCGCGCTACTGGCACGCCTCGCATTCAGGATCGTCGATGGCGCAGGCCTTGCCCCACGCCGCATCAGCCTTGATCTCGATCGGGGCAGACGCCGGCGGCGCGATGACGGGCGCGACAGAGACTGCGTTGAGCTTGCCGTCAGTGCCTTTCAGCGTCGACTTCTCGACATGCGTGGCCGAGCGCGTGCGCAGGTAATAGGTCGTCTTAAGCCCCTTGCGCCACGCGAGGCGATAAAGTTCGTCGAGCTTCTTGCCGCTCGGATTGGCGAGATAGAGGTTGAGCGACTGCGCCTGATCTATCCATTTCTGGCGGCGCGACGCGGCATCGATAAGCCATGCGGTGTCGAGTTCGAAGGCAGTCGCATAGAGCGCCTTCAGGTCGTCCGGCACGCGGTCGATCTGGCCGACCGAGCCGTCGAAATATTTGAGGTCCGAGACCATCACCTCGTCCCACAGGCCGCGCTGCTTGAGGTCGTGAACGAGCTGCGCATTCACGACGGTGAAGTCACCCGACATGTTCGATTTGACGAACAGATTCTGGTAGCCGGGCTCGATTGACTGCGACACGCCACAAATGTTGGAGATGGTTGCCGTCGGCGCAATCGCCATGGTGTTGGAATTACGCATGCCGGTCTTCTTCACGCGTTTGCGCAAGGCTTCCCAGTCGAGCGTCGAGGAAGCGTCCATTTCAACAACTTTCCTTGCCGTGCTGCCGGACGGCGAACCGGCGTCCACTTCGCCTGGCAGCACGGGTTGCCGTGCATCCTCAAGCAGCTTGATCGAATCGATCGGCAGGATGCCCTTCGACCAGAGCGAACCGTCGAAGCTCGGATAACGGCCGCGTTCTGCCGCAAGATCAACCGAGGCCGAAATCGCGTGATAGCTGATCGCTTCCATGCTCGTGTCGGCGAAAGCAACCGCTGCATCAGACGCATAGGCGATGCGCAGCTTCTGAAGCGCGTCCTGGAATCCCATCAGGCCAAGACCGACCGGGCGGTGCTTGAGGTTGGAATTGCGCGCTTCGGGGATCGTGTAGAAATTGATGTCGATGACATTGTCGAGCATGCGCATCGCCGTGGTAACGGTCTTGGAGAGGCGGTCGAGGTCGAGGCCGTTTTCGGTCACGTGATTGAGCAGGTTGACCGAGCCGAGATTGCAGACGGCGACCTCATCCCGCGACGTGTTGAGCGTAATCTCGGTGCAGAGGTTCGACGAGTGAACGACGCCGACATGGCCCTGCGGCGAGCGGATGTTGCAGGGGTCCTTGAAGGTGACCCACGGATGCCCGGTCTCGAACAGCATGGTCAGCATCTTGCGCCACAGGTCAAGCGCGCGAACCTTGCGGAACACCTTCAGGCCGCCGGCAGCTGCCTTCGCCTCATAGGCCTCATAGGCGTTCTTGAACGGCTTGCCGTAGAGGTCGTGCAGGTCGGGCGTTTCGTCGGGCGAGAACAGCGTCCACTCGCCATCCGCCTCGACGCGCTCCATGAACAGGTCAGGCACCCAGTTGGCGGTGTTCATGTCGTGGGTGCGGCGGCGGTCGTCGCCGGTGTTCTTGCGCAGATCAAGGAACTCCTCGATGTCGACATGCCAGGTTTCGAGATAGGCGCAGACCGCGCCCTTGCGCTTGCCGCCCTGGTTGACGGCAATCGCCGTGTCGTTGGCAACCTTGAGGAACGGCACCACGCCCTGACTTTCGCCATTGGTGCCCTTGATGTGTGCGCCGAGGCCGCGCACCGGCGTCCAGTCATTGCCCAGCCCGCCTGAATATTTGGCGAGAAGCGCGTTGTCCTTGACGCCCTTGAAGATGGCGTCGAGGTCGTCGCCGATGGTCGTCAGGAAGCATGAGGAAAGCTGTGGCCGCGTCGTGCCTGAATTGAACAATGTCGGCGTCGAGGCCATGAAATCGAACGACGACAGAAGGTCATAGAACTCGATGGCCCGCGCCTCTCGGTCGATCTCGCGGATCGCAAGCCCCATGGCGACGCGCATGAAAAAGGCCTGCGGCAGCTCGAAGCGCTTGCCCTTGGTGTGCAGGAAGTAGCGGTCATAAAGTGTCTGCAGGCCAAGATACTGGAAGTCGAGATCGCGCTCGGGCTTGAGTGCTGCGCCAAGGCGAGCAAGGTCGAAACGGCCAAGTTCAGGGTCGATCAGTTCAGCCGCAATGCCGACACGGATGAAATCGGGGAAATAGCTCGCATAACGCGCGCCCATTTCGGCCTGCGTCGCCTGTTCGGTGCGGCCGGAGACGAACGAGAGTGCCTCGCGCCGGAGGCGATCAAGCAGCAGGCGGGCCGAGACAAATGCGTAATTCGGCTCCTGCTCGACCAGTGTGCGGGCGGCCAGGATTGGTGCCAGCGAAAGCTCGTCAAGCGTGATGCCGTCATAGAGATTGCGCTTGGCTTCAGCGAGAATTGGCGCGGCTGACACAGCGTCGAGACCGTCGCAAGCTTCCTCGATGATGCGGGCAAGGCGCGCCTCGTCGAGAGCGCTGAGCGTACCGTCCTCGCCTTTAACATTGAGTGACGATTGCGGGGTGATTTGAGCAGCCTTTTCGGCCGCCCTCTCCCGCGCGCGTTCCTCGCGATAGAGAACATAGGCGCGCGCGACCCGGTGATGCTCACCGCGCATCAGCGCCAGTTCGACCTGATCCTGCACGTCCTCGATGTGGAAGGTGCGGCCCTCGCCCAACCTGCGCGTCAGCGCCGCCACGACCTGCTGGGTCATTTCCTCCACGACATCGTGGACGCGGCGCGAGCCTGCGGCAGTTGCACCCTCGACAGCGAGAAACGCCTTGGTCAGTGCGACCGTAATCTTGACCGGGTCAAACGGCGTGACCGCGCCATTGCGGCGGATGACGCGCCAGCCGGGTTCGGCGGGCGGCTGAGGCGTGGGGGAAGCGGAATGGCTTCCATTGGCAAGTATCAGACTGGTCTTTTCGGAATGGTTCTGGGTCGAAACGGTCGCCGGCATCTTGTCCCCGTGGCGCTATGGACGGGGATCAAGGTGGGACGCCTGCCGGCAGACGCGGGCTGGCCGCGCATGGGGCAACGCGCACCGCCGGGACACCCCGCCCGAGGTTCGTTCATCGTTGCCATGGCAGGTCTCCTGGCTCGCAAGTCGTCGCCACTGTCCAGCCTTCCCGGTGCGAAACACCAGTGGCAATACACGGACAGCAACTCACTGCTTACAGTTGCGGGGGCAGCGCCGGAATTCTCCTGACGGAGGCACCGGCTTCCCTCTTAGCATCCGAACCGTTTCCGATTCGGATGACCATGACGACTACATCTTGCGCGTCATAATCGAAAGCTGTCAAACCCTTGTGTGTCCAATCCACGACATTCTCAGGCCCGGGACAGTCAGGTCGGAAAGCTTGATTGCAAAGCCATGCACGGCCTTTGGCGGCCATGACTCATTATTCTTCAATGCCGACGGCCGCCCCAGCTGGAGCGGCCATGGAAAATGGCTCAGAGGGAGCCGAGCTTTCCGAGTTCCTTGGCGACGAGATAATAGAACGTCACACGCTCCTTGGTCCGATCGCCGGCCATGGTCCTGGCGACATTGGCGCAGGCTGCCTCGCCTGCAGCCGCGTCGACGCCAAGCTTCTTCACGCACCAACTGTCACGCACGCGATCCATTTCCTTGGGATCGGTCGCCGAAACCAGTGACGAATCGCGATTACGCAAGGCAATCCCGAGGTGTTTCACGATCTTCGCGACGACTTCCTCGCTCGCACCAGCATCATACTTGCGAACGTCAGCAATATAATCGGCCATAGTCTCTCCACTTCAATTCCGGACAGCGAGGCGCGTTTCGTCGGGCCTCTCGCGAGCATGCGCCACACTGACCTCAAGTCAAGACAAGATGATGAAATCGAAAGCGGTCATTGAGACGGTTTGCGCGCCCACTGCGCCTAATCCTGAAGCGGGGCAAGCCTCAACCCGGATCAAGCGGCACGAGAGACGCGACCGCGCGGTCGCTGTCGCGCTCGCTTGAAGCGAGGCCGGCGCTCACGCCCTTGCGGTCGTCGGCGCTGCGGTTCTGGCTCATCTTGCGCTTGCCCTCGATGCGCGTGACGGGGATGCGCAGGCCGACAATACCCTTGAGCTGCGACTGGATGAAGGGTGCCGGTGCGTCCGTCACCTTCCACGCGCCGGGACGGTTCGCCTCATGCAGATCGGTCAGGCGCGTCACGACATCGAGCAGGCGTTCGGCATCCTCGAAGAACTCAACCGGGCCGTGGGCGTGGACGGCAACATAATTCCACGTCGGCACGACCTTGCCGTGCTCCTTCTTCGCGGCATACCAGGATGGCGTGACATAGGCGTCCGGCCCGGAGAAAATCGCAAGCGCCTCGCCGACCGGCGAAAGCTTCCACTGGACATTTGCCTTGGCGACATGGCCATAGAGCGTACCGTGCTCGCCTTCGACTTCGACGAGGTAGAGCGGCAGCGGAGTAGCCTGGAGCCCGTCGGCCGTTGCCGTTACCAAAGTGGCAAGGCGCGCCTCGCGCATGATCTGGCGCAGGGTTTGCGGATCGTCTTCGCGGAATGCTGGCGGCGTGTACATGGGTCAAAGACTAGCACATCGCGCACGCTCGACGAATCGTCTGGCAAACATTGGCTTGGAACTGGACCAACCTCTTTCAATCGGCAGCCGGCTCGCCTATATCTGGGGTGCCGGCTTGTCCGGCTATGGCGATAAATGGCCGATGAAATAAACCTTTCGGACCCGGGGGCGGTACCCGGCGCCTCCACCACAAACCGCTGCGGCGCAGCGGTTTGTGATGGGGGCGAAATAGGATCGACGAGGGCGTAAAGATCGTGTTTTTGCCCGGCATTGTACCACCGTTATCGGGCTAAACTTGTAGTTGCAAACGACAACTATGCTGAGGCACGTCTCGCTGCTTAATGCGGCGCGATAGTCTCGAATCAAGCCCTGTGGGTTAGCACCTTCAGGCGGGGTTCGGAGGTACCTGGCAACAGAAACCTCCACTTCTCTCTCCCCTCTCCCCGTCGCCTTCAGAACATCGGCCAGACGCCCGGCTCCCCTGCCGCGCGAACCCTTTGCACAGGCTTTTCAGATGACACACCGCATCGTCCTGACCGGCGGTCCCGGCGCAGGCAAGACCACATTGATCGATGAAATGACCAGGCGCGGCCTCCCGGCAATGGCGGAGGCCGGACGCGGCATCATTCGCCAGCAGGTGGAATTTGGCGGCAATGCGCTGCCCTGGGGAGATCGCGCGCTCTTTGCCGAGCTTATGTTCAGCTGGGAGCTGCGTTCATTCGAACAAGCCGCGAGCCATGACGGGCCGGTGCTGTTTGATCGCGGCATTCCAGACGTCGTCGGCTATCTGCGGCTGAGCGGTTTGCCTGTGCCTGACCACATGATGGCGGCCGCGCGCCGACTGCGTTATGCCTCGCCGGTCTTCATCCTGCCTCACTGGCCGGAAGTTTTCACGCAGGACGAGGAGCGGCGGCAGGACGACGAAGAAGCGCAGGCAACATGGCGCTTCATGCTCGATACCTATCGCGAACTCGGCTATAGCTTGGTGGACGTGCCACAGGCGTCGATCAGTGAGCGTGCCGATTTCGTGATGGCGCGGCTCGCAGACGCAGGCCATTTCAGTTTACGGCGGCAGGACGGTTGACTAAAGCTGTCTGCCTGATTCATGGACCCGCGCATGGCCGAAGACCACATTCGTTACGACATACTGGCGCAGGAAGCCCTGCGCGGGGTGATGCGCAAGGTTTTGCAGGAGGTGCAGCGCACCGGCCTGCCGGGCAACCATCATTTCTTCATCACCTTCATGACCGGCGCGCCCGGCGTGCGCGTGTCGTCGCGGTTGCGCGAGCGCTATCCCGACCAGATGACCATAGTGTTGCAATATCAGTATTGGGACCTGAAGGTGACCGATAGCGGCTTCGAGGTCGGCCTGTCCTTCTCCGACGTCCCCGAAAAGCTCGAAGTGCCGTTTTCGGCGGTGCGCGGCTTCTACGACCCGTCGGTGAACTTCGAGCTTGAGTTCGATGTGCGCGGCGAGGAGCCGGCGGCAGGCGAAGTCACCCCCATGCCAAAGCCAGCCAAGGCGCCGGCGGAGCCGAAGCCTTCCAAGGCATCGTCAAAGAAGCAGGCACCCGCGCCGGAAGCCGAAGAGGCGAAGGCCGACGAGGCCAGCGACGAGGCGACTGACTCCAAGGGCGCCGAAGTCGTTTCGCTCGACGCATTCCGCAAGAAGTAGGCCATGGCCGAGGTCCTCAATCTTCGGCTGGCGCGCAAGCGCAAGGCCCGGGCAGAGGAAGCGGACAAGGCAGCGGCGAACCGCGCGCTGCATGGCATGACGCTGGTCGAGAAGCGAAAGCTTGAGGCCGAACGCAAGCGCGCATCGGCCAGGCTGGACGGTCATTGGCGCGAACCGGGGCAGGATGCGGATTGAGCAGTGTCGTCAAACGCTCCGTCGCGATCCGTGGCCACCGGACCTCCTTCTCGCTGGAGGCCGAATTCTTCACCGAACTCGAAGCGATTGCCGGACGCAGAGGCATCAGCCTCGCGGCGCTTGTCGCCGAAATCGACGAAAGCCGCGACCGCGACAGCAATCTGTCATCGGCGCTGCGCGTCTTCGTCTTGCGTCAGGCGCTGGCCAAGGGCTGAATCATGTCGCCCCCGGCCGATCAGCGCGGCATTATTGCGGGGTCGTGGAGAAATTATTGAACAGGTTGAAGAGCGGGTTGCGAGACTGTTGCGCGGGCTGGCGCTCTGTCTGCGCTTCCTGAAGCGCGCGCGCCTTGGCGGCAGCGGCCGCATCGCGCTCGGCCTGTTCGCGTTCGGCGAGTTGCCTGGCAGCGTCCGCGTCTTCAATCGCCTTCTGCTTGGCCTGCCGCGCGGCGGCTTCCTCGGCTTCGAGGCGCGAGCGCGCCTCAGCCTCCTCGGCGGCTTTCGCATCGGCCGCAGCCTTGACCTTCGCTTCGGCTTCGGCCTTTAGCCGTGCTTCCTCTTCGGCCCTGGCCTTGGCTTCCTCTTCCGCCTTGGCCTTTTCGGCTGCTTCGGCGGCGAGGCGCGCCTCTTCCTCCGCCTTGGCGGCAGCGTCGCGCCGCGCCTTGTCGAGCGATGCGTAATAGCGAACCTCGCGGCGAAGGCGCTGCTTCTCGATCAGCCCGGCCTGCATTGCCTCGACGCGAGCCTGCTCGACCTCAAGCGCGCGCTGCGTCAGAAACTGCGCCATGGGTTGAGTGTCGAAGACGAGCTCCATCTGGTCCGGCGCTCCGCCCGCGACAAAACCAAGCGAGGGCTTCGACCCGACCAGCGCCTCGATGCCCGGATCGTAGGAAATCTCCCCGTCCGCATCGGTCATCCAGGCCGGCAGATCGGCGCGGATATTGGCGGAGATGGACGCACCGGGCGCAGACAGCGTGACCGGCGGAACACGCAAGACGCCGCCAGCGATCGAGAAGGCGAGTTCGGGGTCGCCAGCCGGGAACGTCCCGGCAGCGGCAAGCTCGGGCGCAAAACCGGCGACGGCGGCATCGTTGATGTCGCGGCCGATTGCGTCGGCGCGCGCCAGCATCGGCGCGAGCGCGGCGGGGTCGAAACCGCCGATCGTTACCCCCTGCCCGACGGCGGTGCCCGTGCCGGTCAGGCTGGCAACGACGGCCGCCAGAGATTTGCCCGCGCCGTTGAGCGCTGCAGAAACAGTCGCTCTGCCGCCCAGATTTCCACCGGCGGGAAGTTTTGCGAGGGTTGCGCCGGCAAGCGTCATTTGCGCGTTCGCCACGGCCGTGCCGTCATTGTTGCGGAGTTCGAACAGGCCCTTCAACTCACCGTCGGCAACACGCGCGCTCATGTCCGACATGCGCAGGCCACCGGCATCGAGCCTGAACTGACCCAATGCGCTTTCGGCAACCGGTTCGGTCCCGAATGCGACCTGCGCGGCGTCGAGTTGCAGATCGACATCGAAAGGCAGGACGATGCGCTGAGGGAAAGGCGTCTGAGACCAGCCGCCGTCTGCGCTGAACAAAATACCGTCGCCGACAACCGCTCCAAAGGCCAGATCGAGCGGCAGGTAGGCGGTTGCGAGCGTGCCGGAGAGCAACGGCTTGTCGCCGGCCATGGTCGCCGCGAGGTCGCCGGTTACTTCGACGCCTGAGATAGACGCCGCGAGTGCGGGCATCGACACACGCGCGCCATCATATGTCAGGTCGCCTTCGGCTTTCACAGGCAGGCCAAGCCCCATGCCCGGCAGCGACATTGCAAGCGTGGTCAGCCAGGGCTCGATATCCATCGTCTCAAGCCTCGCCTTGCCATTGAGGGCGATCGCCTCGCCTGCAAGACTGGCGCTGCCCTCGAAACCCGATGAAAAATCGTCACCGGTCAGGCTCATGCTGGCGGCCATACCGCCAACCGGCGAACCTTTAAGTTTCAGATCGGTCGCGCCCGGCCCCAGCCCGGTCAGCGGCAGCACAGGTGCGCCGTAGAGCGCAAGCAGGTTGGTCGCGTCTTCTGCGGTGGCCGAGAAATCGACATCGACTTCGCTGGGCGCAAACGGGTTGCCCGACGCGGAATAGGCGAGCGTCACCCTGCCCCCGCCGACCTCGCCGCCAAGGCTAAGGACTTGGCTCAACTCGCCGCCATCCTCTGCAATCGAGCCTATGATATTAAGGCGCGCATCAGCCCCCAGATCAGGCAGCGCGGCAAACCGGCGGCCAAGGCCCGAGGCGAAACGATTGTCTGCAAATCGCTCGCCCAGCGTCATGGCGAGCGGCGCAAGGTCGCCTGCAACAATGGCCGCGTCGAAACTGCCGGCGGGCGATGCAGGAAAGTCGGTGATCTTGCCCGTCCCGCTTATATTGGCGCCTGAAAGATCGGTGATTGTCAGGCGGTCGATGTCGAGCACACCGTCCTTCAGCCGCAAGGCCGTGTCGAGCTTACCGGCCGTCAGGCCAGCCGCGGTCACAGGACCGGCCGTCACGGCAAGATCGACGTCGCGTCCTTCCACGCGGCTCACACCGCTATCCGACACAAACAGCGAGGCAAAGGCTGCCAGCCCCTCAACGTCAAGTTCGCCGCCGTCGAGAACAAGATCCAGCGAAGGATTCTTGTCAGTGGGCGTGAAGCTGTGAAGGCTTCCGGTAAAGCGCGCATTGCCGAGGCGCAGCTCAAGATCATCGAAGGACTGCTGCATGTTTGTCAGCATGACCTTTGCCTGAAAACCGGCGGCAGGCAGACGGCGCACAGCGTCGTCGATGTCCTTCGACAGCCAGGCGGCGAAACCCGATGGCTGGCTGACCGCGAGCAGCATGTCGCCTTCGAATTCGACATTCTCATCCACCACCGAAACAAATCCATTCGCCTCAAGCGTCGCCCGGCCGGGCATCGAGACCGCCAGTTGGTCTACCGCCCAGCCGCCAGCCTTCGGCTCAGCCGACAGCCGCACCTCGCGCAGCGTCGTGTCGCCAACGACGACGGCCGGCAAAGCGATCTCGACGGAACCGGGAATGGTTGGCCGCGGCAATTCCGCGATGAAGGCGTTCAGCGCCGACACGCGGTCTGCGATTGTCGCAACGGACTTCTGCTCGCCCTCTCCGACACGGTCGTCGAAGCTGAACTGTGCCCCGGTCGCAATGACCGAGAAGCGCGGCTCACCGCCTATGTCGAGATTGGCACGGCCATCTGCGGTATAGGGATCGGCGGTCGGCCCGGTCTCGAAGCGGAATTCGGGGATGTCGAGCCGCCGGTGATCGAAGGCAAACTTACCGCTCAGCCTGTAATCGGCGACAGCGGGCGTGCCGTTTGAACTCTGCGACGGCACAAGGCTCTCGCCTTCACTGCCGCGCAACAGGTTCTGAGGATTGTAGGCCGACAGGCGGAAAGTCCCGTCATATTCGAGCGAACCGTCCTTGACCTGTGCGCCGCCATCGGCCTCGACAACGACGGGGTAGCGCTGCGGCTTCGCCCGCAGCCGCAGGCGCAGGATGCCGCGCTCGTCCAGCCGCCCGGTCGATGCGTCGAAATCCGTCAGCGCGCCGTCAAGCCGGGTCGAGCCGACGACCCGCCATGGCCCGGCCAGCGTGTTGGCTGAAATGACCGTGTTGATTTCGGTGAGCCTGTGGGTTCGCCCGCTTGCGGCGTGCTCGATGGTGATCGCGCCTTCCGTCACCGTCAGTCGCTCGATGGTCACGTCGCCCGCCTGAAACGGGGCATCGGGACGAATGGCCCAGTCCATGCCGCCATTCTGCGAGACGCGAAGGATGCCCTTTGGCCTGTCGAGGCGCATGTCGAAGATCAGCAGTTCGCCCCGGAGAAACGGCGCAAGCTCGGCATCCATCGAGAAGCGCTCGGCCGTCAGTGCAGGCTCGCCGCCCTCGCCCGCGACGCGCACGTCGGTAAAGGTGAGCGACGGGAACGGCAGGATGCGGGCCGACGCCTCGCCCTCGACCGTGACCTTGCGCCCGAGAATGCGGCTCGTCTCGCGCTCGAAGTCTGCACGATAGCCCGTCCAGTCGACAAAGAAGGGAACCACCAGTGCTGCGACCAGCACCAGCAGGATCAATCCCCCGATTGCAACAAATATCCTGGCCAGCATTTCGCTCCCGCCCCGTCAGGCGGCCTTAACATGTCCACACAGCATGTCGATATCGTGGCCCATGTTTTTCCCAAAGCCAAAGGGGAAGTCAGGCGGCGGGAATGATCTTGCCCGGATTCATGATGTTGGCGGGGTCGAGCGCCTGCTTGATGTGGCGCATGAAATCGACGCCCGCGCCATGTTCGAGGGCCATGAAGCCCATCTTGCCCTGACCGATGCCGTGCTCGCCCGTGCATGTGCCCTCCATGCGGATCGCACGGCGGTTAAGGCGCGCGACGAATTCTTCCGTAGCTTCCACTTCCTTCGGACTATCAGGATCGAGCAGCACCAGAACGTGGAAATTCCCGTCGCCCGCATGGCCGACGATTGGCGCGATCAGGCCCATTTCGTCAATGTCCGCCTCGGTTTCGGCGATGCAGTCGGCAAGCCGCGAAATCGGCACGCAGACATCGGTCGACAGCCCCTTGGCTCCGGGGCGCAGCGTCAGCGCCGCATAATAGGAATCGTGGCGCGCCTTCCACAATTTCGAGCGCTCCTCGGCGACCGTCGTGAACTGGAACGGCCCGCCGCCATTCTCCTCGGTAATCATGCCGAATATCTCGGCCTGTTCGACAACGCCGGCGTCGGAGCCGTGGAACTCCACGAACAGGCATGGCGATTCGGGATAGTCGAGCTTGGAGTAGTTGCGGATGGCGCGCATCTGGAGCGCGTTCACCAGTTCGATGCGCGCCACCGGGATGCCGACCTGGATGGTCTGGATGACGGCGCGGCAGGCGGCATCGAGCGACGGGAACGGGCAGACGCCACCCGAGATCGCCTGCGGAATGCCTTGCAGGCGCAAGGTCAGCGAGGTGATGACGCCGAGCGTGCCTTCCGAGCCGACGAGAAGCCGCGTCAGGTCGTAACCGGCGGAAGACTTCTTCGCGCGGCCACCTGTCGAGATCGAGCGGCCATCGGCCATGACGGCGGTCAGCGCCAAAACGTTCTCGCGCATGGTGCCATAGCGCACCGCATTGGTGCCCGACGCGCGCGTCGCCGCCATGCCGCCGAGCGTGGCGTTGGCGCCCGGATCAATCGGGAAGAACAGGCCGGTGTCGCGCAGATATGTGTTCAACTGCTCGCGCGTGACGCCAGGCTCCACTACGCAGTCGAGATCGTCCGAGTTGACGGCCAGAATGCGGTTCATGCGCGAAGTGTCGACAGAAATGCCGCCGCCCGGCGCATTCACATGACCCTCAAGCGACGAGCCTATGCCGAAGGGAATGACCGGCACGCGATGCTCGGCGCAGATGCGCACGATCTCCTCCACCTCGGACGCCTGTTCCGGATAAGCTACCGCGTCGGGCAGTTGGGCCGGCACATAGGTCAGCGAATGGCTGTGCTCGCGGCGGACCGATTCGGTCGTCGAGAGGCGCTCGCCGAAGCGCTGCTTGAGAATTCCGATGACAGCCGCAATGCCCGCCTCGTTGCGTTGGACCGTCATGATATCCGACAGCGCCATCGTTTCCTCCCAAAGTGGACCGTAAGCGGCCCTTGTGATCGTGCCTGTGGCCGGTAGATTGCAGCTACACGTAAAAGGCCGCAATGGCCGCGCGCAATCTTATCGGAGCTTTGAATGGCCGCAGCCCCCTTCGTTTCCAGCGTGATGGATATCAAGCCGGAATGGATCGACTATAACGGCCACCTGAACATGGCCTATTACAACGTGCTGTTCGACCGCTGCGCCGACGAAGCATTCGAACTGATGGGGCTGGGCCCGGACTATGCCAGGGAGCGGCGGCTGACGATCTACACCGCCGAGGTTCACGTCTGCTACGTGCAGGAGTTGCACCTTGAACACAAGGTCAAGGTCTCGTTCCAGCTTCTCGACCATGACGACAAGCGCCTGCGTGCCTACCAGGAAATCCGCCATGTCGACGGCTGGCTGGCCGCAACCTGCGAGGCGCTGTCGCTGCATGTCGACATGTCCGGCCCGAAGGTCGCGCCCTTCCCCGCCGACATTCAGGCGCTGGTCGAAAAGATGCGCGCCGCGCATGCCGGCCTGCCCACGCCTGAACGCGCGGGCCGCTCGATCGGCATCAAGCGCAAGGGCTGAGACAGCCCCTGCGCCGCTGCCGTGGACGATGGTCAGCCCTGGCTCTCGATGAAGCGGATGCGGTTGCCGAACGGGTCGGTCACGCTGCATTCCAGCCCCCAGTCGGCCTTTTCGAGGCCGGGGCGGTTGTATTTGTAGTTCTTGGCGAGCAGCCCCTTCTGGAACGCCTCAATGCCGCGCATGTAGCAGACGGCCGTCGCTCCGGGGCTGGCGTCACCCGCATGTTCGGACAGGTGCAGCCGGAAGCCGTTGCGCGACACCTGCATGTAGAGCGGCGCCTTGGGGTGGAAGCGGTGCTCCCAGTCGATCTTGCAGTCGAGGAAATCGACGTAATATTCGCGCGCCTTGCCCTCATCGAACATGCGGAAGATCGGCACTGGCGCTGAAAACGAGACCGCCGCGTCGCTGTCGGGCGACGTCGCCTCGATGGCGGCGGACAGCACGTTCCAGTCTTTCAGGCCGAACTGCCGTGAGACGATTTCCAGCGCCTCGCTGTTGGTTATTTCCTTGCCGCTCGCAGCAAGCACCTCGCGCATGGCTTTCGCCATGGTCTTTGCATCCAGAAATGTACGCATCGTATCCAATCCTTCTGATCAGGCGGAAAGCGTCATCAGTGTCCGCATTGCCGATGCTTCCGCCGATCGTAAGGATCAGGAGATATCATCCGATGCATTCACCATGCCCAAGGGCGCGGACGGCCGGCTGCATCGGGGCCGAATGAAGGATTAGCGGGAGGGAGTGAGGAGCGCAATGGGGTTAGCGCGATCCGACAAGCATTGCCATCACCGGCGATTGCGTGAAATAGGCCTCCGATCCGAGTGCCAGAGAGGCTGAATTTTGACGGTCCAAATAACCACGAGGCAGGCGCCGTCTGAAAATTTCGACACAGTCGTACTGGGTGCGGGCGCGGCGGGCATGATGTGCGCGATACATGCGGCTGCGCGCGGCGGGCGCGTGCTCGTCGTGGATCATGCGAAGGCACCAGGCGAGAAGATCCGCATTTCGGGCGGTGGTCGCTGCAATTTCACCAATCTCGGCGCAAGCGCGAAGAACTTCATCTCCGCCAACCCGCATTTCTCCAAGTCGGCCCTTGGTCGCTACACGCAGCACGATTTCATCGCGCTCGTCGAAAAACACGGCATCGCCTGGCACGAAAAGACGCTCGGCCAGCTCTTCTGCGACGGCTCGGCAAAACAGATCATTTCGATGCTTCTGGACGAGATGGACCGGACCGGGTGCGAATTGCTGCTGGGAACCACGCTCGAATCGATCGAGCGCGACGAGAGCGGCTTTGCCGTCACGCTCGGCGGCGACCGGCCAGCAAAAATCCGCTGCCGCCATTTCGTTGTCGCCTGCGGCGGCAAGTCGATCCCGAAAATGGGAGCGACCGGTCTTGGCTATCAGATCGCGGACAGGTTCGGCCTCGCCGTCACCGAGACGCGCCCGGCGCTCGTGCCACTCACCTTTGGCGAAGACGTGCTCGCGGATTTCAGGGAGATGGCGGGCGTCGCGGTCAATGCGCGCGTATCCTGCGGCAAGACGGCGTTCGAGGAAGCATTGCTGTTCACGCATCGCGGCCTGTCCGGGCCGGTGATCCTGCAAATCTCATCCTATTGGCGCGAAAGGCAGCCGATCCAGATCACCTTGCTGCCGGGCGAAAACGTGCATGCCGCGCTTGTATCGGCCAAACGGGAGAACGGCCGCCGCGCGATCTCGACAGTGCTCGGCGACATCCTGCCCAAGCGCCTCGCAGCCCATCTCGTGGAGGCGCATGGCTGGACCGGCCCGATCGGCGAGGCGACCGACAAGAAGCTCGCAGCCATATCCGCTGCGCTTCAGAACTGGGAGGTCTTTCCGAGCGGCTCGGAAGGTTATCGCACGGCCGAGGTAACGCTCGGCGGTATCGACACGGACGGATTGAATTCGCGAACGATGGAAGCCAAAGCCGTCGACGGACTCTATTTCATCGGCGAGGTCGTCGATGTCACCGGCTGGCTCGGCGGCTATAATTTCCAGTGGGCGTGGTCGTCCGGCTGGGCGGCAGGCACCGCGATTTCGGAACGGGCGGCGTGAACGGCCCGCTCACGCCACGCGTGGCAATTCCACCACAAATTTCGCGCCACCGCTGTCGGCTGCTTCATATCTCGCCGTGCCGCCGTGCAGTTCGGCTATCTGCCTGACCAGCGCCAGCCCAAGGCCCCAGCCGCCGGCGGCTTCGCTGCGGCCTGACGGACGATAGAACGGCTCGAAGACCTTTTCCTCCTCGCCTGCGGGCAGGCCCTCGCCGTGGTCGCGCACGGTGATGACGGCGCTGCGGCCAGCACGGGCGACGGCAACCTCGATAGGCGGGCTGCCATGACGTTGCGCGTTGAAGACGAGGTTGCGCACAAGCCGCGTCAACAGGCGCGGATCGCCCTTCACCTCAACCTCCATGCCTGACGGCTCAATGCCGTGGCGAGCGCATTCTTCCGCCACCAGCGCCATCAGGTCGACCGTTTCGCTGCGTTCCACCGAGCCGACATGCTCAAGCCTTGAGGCGAGCAGGATTTCCTCGACCAGCGTATCGATTTCCGACAGGTTTTCGAGAATTTCGTCGCGCGCACGCTGAGAATTTGCCGGGTCGTCAAGCTCCACCGCCATGCGCAGCCGCGTGACCGGTGCGCGCAGTTCGTGGCTGGCGTTCGCCAGCAGGCTGCGGTGCGAGCCCACCAGTCCCTCGATGCGGTCTGCGGCGCGGTTGAAGGAGCGCGCCACCGAAGCGATCTCGTCAGTGCCTTCGACGGGAACGCGCGTCACCAATTGGCCCTCGCCGAAACGCTCGACGCCCGAGCGCAGGGTCTCGAGCCGGCGCGTCAGATTGCGGACAACCGGAAAGGCGGCGAGCGCGACCACGGCTGCGATGAGCAGGATGTAGCCGATGGGACCGCGATGCGACCGGCTCCACGGCGCTTCAAAACGAGCTACGAGGACGCGCCCATCTTCCAGCCGTTTCACCACCTGCCCGCGCTCGAAATTGATGCCGTCGTCGTCGTCATCGTCTTGGCGGCTGTCGAACGCGTCGCGCGGCAGCGGCAGAGGGCGGCCTTCGGCGACGATCAGGCGGCCGTCCGGCGCATAGACGGAAATGTCTGCGGACAGTGCCTTGGCAAAGCGACGTATGATGTCGCGGCTGATCTCCGGGTCTTCGCCCGCCGGCAGCATCTGCTCGATGAAGAGATCGCGCCTGCTGCGCCAGTCGAACATGTCGTTGTCGATGGCCGAGCGCCAGTAGATGGCGCTGGCGCCCGCGACCGCCGCAAGGCAGATGAGCAGCGTGATATAGACCCTGAAGAACAGGCGGCTGGCGAGAAAGCGGCGCAGGCGGCCGGGCCTGCGGGGCTTGCCGCGATGTCTCCTGCGCCAACGCATCAGACATCGTCCTGAAAGCGGGCAAAGACATAACCCGCGCCGCGCACCGTAATGAGGCGGCGCGGGTTCTTGGCGTCCGGCTCGATCGCCGCGCGGATGCGCGACACATGCACGTCGATCGAGCGGTCGAAGGCTTCAAGCTCCTCGCCCTTGACGAGGTCCATCAAGCGTTCCCGCGACAGGGTGCGGCCGGCATTTTCGGCGAATGCGACCAGAAGATCGAACTGGTAGCTTGTGAGGGTCTTTTCCGAGCCGTCGATGCGGACCACGCGCGAACCGGGATCGATCTCAAGCCTGCCGAAACGCAACATGCGCCGCGCATTCGCCATCGGCCCGCGGCGGCGCAGGATGGCTTTCAGCCGCGCCAGCAGTTCGCGCGGGTTGAACGGCTTTGGCAGATAGTCGTCCGCGCCGAGTTCCAGCCCGACGATGCGGTCCGTCTCCTCGCCCTTGCCGGTCAGCATCAGGATCGGCACATCGGAAAAGGCGCGGATCTGGCGGCAGGTCTCGAAGCCATCGATGTCGGGCAGCATGATGTCGAGCACGATGGCGTCGGGCGCGCCGCGCCTCAATTCGGCTATGCCCGACTTGCCGCTGCCGGCGCGCGACACGGCAAAGCCATTTGAGGCCAGATAGTCGGCGAGCATGGCGACGAGCCGTTCGTCATCGTCGATGACAAGGATTTCGTCTGCCATGCGCGCGCCCGTTCCTTACTGCCAGCGGCGGTCGCCGCGTTCCTTCATTTCGTCGGCCAGTTCCTTGCGCTGTTCCGGCGTCAGAACTTCGGCCGCCTCGACAAGTGCGGCTACCGCCTGCTTCGAGGCATTGTCGATGGCTGCGATACGTTCGGCGCGCAAGGCCTCGACCGCCGCCTTGTCGATGGTCGGAGCCGAAAGCAGCGCTGCCACCTTCTCGCGGCTGTCGCGGAATTCACGACCGACCGGGCGCAGATCGCTGCGCGTCTTGTCGACGATCGCCCATATCCTGTCCTGCTGCGCGTCGGTCGCGTCGACCTTGCCCATCAGCCGCTCCAGCTTGTGGCCGATGAACCGGCCCCCGAAGCCGTGCGGCCCGCCAAAGCCTTGCGCCACTGCAGCACCCGCCGCAACCACGATTGCGCCGGCAATCGCAGCGCCGATGATAAAGGTCGTCGAAAAGCGCCGCTTCGGCGTCTCGTTGGCATCGTGCTCGATGGTCGGGCCGTCATGCTCGGGCGTGTTGTTGGTTTCGTTCGTCATCATCGTGCTCCTTGGTCAGATCAGCCACCTGGCTGGCATGACCGCACAATAGGAGGCCGACATTTCCGCTGTTTGTGGCTCATGTAAAGAAGTGTGAAGCAGCACAAACCGGAAACACTGCTGGCCTTTCGGGTCCGAATCACTACATTCGCGTCAACATGCCTGACCATGGCGACGACATGCCCTTCTTCGACGGCCCAGCCGGCGGCGCGCCACAGCGCCCCGTATCGGGTATTGCCGCGCGCGCCATGGCCGCGCGAGGACGCTCCGCGCCCGACTATATGTCGGGGCTGAATCCCGAACAGCGGCTGGCGGTGGAAACCACTGAAGGTCCCGTGCTGGTTCTGGCGGGTGCCGGCACCGGCAAGACGCGAGTGCTGACGACGCGCATCGCGCATATTCTCACCACTGGCCGTGCCTTCCCTTCGCAAATCCTTGCGGTGACCTTCACCAACAAGGCGGCGCGCGAGATGAAGACGCGCATCGGCGCGCTGATCGGCGAGGAGAACCTGGAGGGGATGCCGTGGCTCGGCACCTTCCACTCCATCGGCGTAAAGATCCTGCGCCGCCATGCCGAGCTTGCGGGCCTGAAGTCTGGTTTCACCATTCTCGACACCGACGACCAGATCCGGCTGATGAAGCAGCTCATCCAGGCGGAAAATCTGGACGACAAGAGATGGCCGGCGCGCCAGTTCGCGCAGATGGTCGACGGCTGGAAGAACAAGGGCTTGTCGCCGAAGGATATTCCGGAGGGTGACGCGCGGGCATTTGCGAACGGCAAGGGGCGCGAACTCTACCGCGCTTATCAGGAGCGGCTGGCGACGCTGAATGCCTGCGATTTCGGCGACCTCCTGCTGCATCCGATCCGCATCTTCCGCGAGCATCACGACGTGCTGGCCGAATATCACAGGCGGTTCAAATACATCCTCGTCGACGAGTATCAGGACACCAACACTGCCCAATATATGTGGCTGCGGCTGCTGGCGCAGCGGCCGAAAAGCAGTGCGCTACGGACCGAAGGTCCGCAAAGCCGACCGGCCGGCGCGCCTGATGGCGCGCCTTCGCGGAGCGAGCCGCAAGGCGACAGCGTGAGCGAAAACTCTAAGACACAAATCAACATCTGCTGCGTCGGCGACGACGACCAGTCGATCTATGGATGGCGCGGGGCCGAGGTCGACAACATCCTGCGTTTCGAGAAGGATTTTCCGGGCGCCGCTATCATCAAGCTGGAGCGCAATTACCGCTCGACGGCGCATATTCTGGGAGCCGCCTCGTATCTCATCGCCCATAATGAAGGGCGGCTGGGCAAGACGCTGTTCACCGACCACCCTGCTCCCGACGACCCGAAGGTGAATGTCCATGCGGGCTGGGATTCGGAAGAGGAAGCGCGCGCTGTCGGCGAGGAGATCGAACAGCTCCAGCGGCGCGGACACAATCTCAACGACATGGCCATTCTCGTGCGCGCCTCATTCCAGATGCGCGAATTCGAGGACCGCTTCGTCACGCTCGGCCTGAACTACCGCGTCATCGGCGGCCCGCGCTTTTATGAGCGTCAGGAAATCCGCGATGCAATGGCCTATTTCCGCGTCGTGGCACAGGGTGCGGACGATCTCGCTTTCGAGCGCATCGTCAATGTGCCGAAGCGCGGACTTGGCGAGAGCGCCGTGCGCCAGATCCACGACACGTCGCGCGTGCTCGGCGTTCCCATGCTAGAGGCGGCCACGCGGCTTGCCGAATCCGACGAGATGAAGCCCAAGCCCCGCGCCGCGCTGCGCGAGCTGACGGCCAATTTCGGCCGCTGGCAAGAGGCGCTGGAAAATACCAGCCACACCGACCTTGCCGAACAGATTCTGGAGGAGAGCGGCTACACCGAAATGTGGAAGGCCGACAAATCGGCCGAGGCGCCGGGACGGCTCGAAAACCTCAAGGAACTCGTCCGCTCGATGGACGAGTATGAGTCGCTGCGCTCCTTCCTCGAACATGTCGCGCTTGTCATGGATTCGGAGCAGAACGAACAAATGGATGCCGTGTCCATCATGACGCTGCATTCGGCCAAGGGTCTTGAGTTCGAGACGGTGTTCCTGCCCGGCTGGGAGGAAGGGCTGTTCCCCCATCAGCGCGCGCTCGACGAAGGCGGCCGCTCCGGCCTCGAAGAAGAACGCCGCCTCGCCTATGTCGGCGTCACGCGCGCCAAGAAGAACCTGCACATCTGGTTCACGTCGAACCGGCGCATTCACGGGCTATGGCAATCGACTATTCCCTCGCGCTTCATCGAAGAATTGCCGGAAGCCCATGTCGAAGTGGCGGACGCGGGAAATTCCTACGGCGGCTATGGCGGCGGCTCGTTCGCAGGCGGACGCGGCGGCTATGGCCGGCAGAACCCCTATGGCGCGTCACGCTTCGACGATGTGTCGTCGCAGTCGGGCGGCGCGGGAGCGCGGGGCGATCAGGGCCGCGCCTTCAATTCGACCTATCAGACGCCGGGCTGGCAGCGCGCTCAGCAGAATCGCACGCAGGCGACCGACCGCAACTGGGGCTCGCGCTCGGGCCATTCGGTGGAACGTATCGGCTATGGCGAGACAGATTCAGGCTATGGCGCCGGGCGCGGCTCGGTCAAAGGCCGCGTCATCGATGGCGAACTGGTCGCAAAATCTGTCGCGACCGAGCCGTCGCGTTTCAAGGTCGGCGACCGCGTGTTCCATCAGAAGTTCGGCAATGGCAACATCTCGGCCATCGACGGCAACAAGCTCACGATCGACTTCGACAAGGCCGGTCAGAAGCGGGTTCTGGACGGGTTCGTCAGCGGCGTTTGAACAGCGTAAACCACCCTCACATGGTGGACAGATGCTACGTCACACCACCTCGTCCAGACTTAAACCCAACACATCAGCGATATTCTTCATCGCCGAAATGCTTCCATCCTTTCGACCGTGCTCGATCTCCGACAGATAGCTGGCGCTAAGGTTCGTGCGTTTGGCAAGTTCCCGGGCGGAGAGGCCACGATGGGAACGCCAGACCTTCACCGGATTCTCGCCGGCCAGCAGGCGTTCAACCACGTCTGAGGGGATGAGTTCCTCTTCGCCGCGCGCAAGTTGCTGCTTGAACCGGTCGAAAACGGCGACATCGTGCGCCATTTCCCGCTCTTCCACGAGCCTGTCATATTCCGCTCGCGGAAGGATTACCATTTCATCGCCATTAGGCGTCTTGAAAATCGTCGTCATTTCCAGACCTCAATCATAGATGCCGCCACGCGCTCCGACGTCGATTACGTCGATTACGTCGATCACGGTACCGTCCTCGTCGAAGATCACCCGCCAATTTCCAATCCGCAGCCTGTAGCCGTCCCTGCCCTGCAACTTGACGACATTCTGCGCAAGCGAGGCAGGATCGCGGGCATATTGATTGATCTTGGCCAGAATGCGCGTGGCCTCATTCGCGGGGATGCGCCGCAGCGTCTTCAGCGCCTCGCGACTGTAGGTCACTCGCTTCATGGCGCACGGTATGCCATTTTCGAACTTCTTGCAAACTCAGCTTCGCTTATGGCGAACGATTGTGCTGCACAGCACGACACTCTGATCGTCATGACCGGGCCCGACACCAATGGAAGGACTGAACCTGGCGATCTACATTTATGCCCGTGCTGCTATTGCAGGGCCTCAGCATCCTCAGGCACGCCGGAATCGATAGCTTCCGTCGTTTCCTTGCCCGGCTTGGGTGCAGCGCCGCCGCTCGCGCCGAGATACATCGAGTGACGCACATGGACGGTGGCCTTGGCGCTGACGCGGGCGAACAGATCCATGACATCCTGGTTCAGCATGCGCACACAGCCCGACGACGCATTCTTGCCGATGGAGTTCCATTCCGGCGTACCGTGCAGACGATACATCGTGTCCCGGCCGTTCTTGAACAGATAGAGCGCGCGCGCACCAAGCGGGCTTTGCGGTCCGGGCGGCATGCCATTGGCATATTTCGCCAGTTCCGGCTTGCGCTTGATCATCTCCGGCGGCGGCGTCCAGATCGGCCAGGCCTTCTTGAATTGAACGACCGCGCTGCCGGTCCAGTCGAAGCCGGCCTTGCCGAGGCTGACCCCGTAGCGAATGGCGCGACCGCCCGGCATGACAAGGAAAAGATAGTGCTGGGACGTGTCGACGACGATCGTTCCCGGCGCTTCATTTGTCGGGTCGATGACGACCTGCCGCAGCAGGCGCTTGTCGAGCTTGTCGTAAAGGATGGCTGGAAGGCTGTGGCCGTCATCGACGCGCGCGGCATACATGACCGAAGGCGGATCGAGCGTTACGGCAGGCGCGGACTGGCCTGACCACAGGGTCGGCGCTTTCTGCTCCTGCGCGAACGCGCGCGCTGACCCGCCCGCGATGAGCGCGCCACCTGCACCGATTGTTGCCGCGCCGAGAAAGGCGCGCCGGTTCATGCGAATGGATCTGGCTTGATGATCGGACATGCGCCCCCGCTCGATTTGCCCCAATGGCCCGCATTGGTGTCGGAGATTGTAGCCGATTTGCGGCGAAGCGAGAACAGCTCTGCGGACAAAGAGCGCCCCAATGGAACCCAACCGAACGTCGCGTGTTTTTCAATCGCACAACCGTGGAGACCTTCAATGGGCAGCACTAGCGACAAGATCAAGGGCGTGGCAAATCAGGCAGCTGGCAAGGCCAAGTCAGCCGCAGGCGAGTTGACCGGAAACAAGAAGCTCAAGGCCGAGGGCAAGGCCCAGGAAGTCAAGGGCAAGGTGCAGCAGAATGTCGGCAAGGCCAAGGATTCGGTCAAGAAAGCCGTCGATTCGCTCTGATCCCTGACTTCTCGAAAAATCGCTCCGGGGAGAGGCATGCCTTCCCCCGGTTGCCACCTCAGGCACGGCTGCTATTGCGACCCGTCCTGCAGGCCTGTCGAGGCAGCCCTTTCCCATTTGTCCAGAAAAGCCTCGATCGGCATGGATTGCATGTCGGGAATTGCCGCAAACAGCCGTTCGCGCGGCCAGTCCCACCAGCGTAGCGCCTCGATGCGGGCTATGACCGAAGCGTCGAAACGGAGCCTGATGCGCCGCGCGGGAGAGCCGGCGACGATCTCGCAAGGCCCGACATCGCCGGTCACCACCGCATTTGCGCCGATGACCGCGCCATTGCCGATGCGGACGCCCGGCAGGATGACCGCCCCGTGGCCGATCCATACGTCGTGGCCGACTGTGACGCGCTTTTGCGCCCTACGCGCGCGAAATTCCTGATCGACCCCGAGATACCGGAAATATTCGTTTGGCCGATAGCTGATCTTGTGCTGCGTGACGCGTTCGATCGGATGTTCGAGCGCGTTGATGCGCACATTGGCGGCCACCGAGCAGAACTTGCCGAAATCGGCGTAGATCGCTTCGCCATGGCGCTCGAAATAGGTGTAGTCGCCAATCGTTACGTCGCGCAGGACGACCCTTTCGCCGACGATAACAGATCGCCCGAGCCTGCACCCCTTCAGTTCGGATGTCGGGTGGATGCGCGGCTCGTCGGACAGGAAGCGTTCATCGGACATTGCCGACGATTAGGCCCAGCGGCCGCGCACCGCAAGGCTATTGCGGCTTGCCGTTCGTCCAGGTGACCTGCTGGCCGTAGAGCGGCACGGATGTCATCGACATCTTGGCCGAGCCGTCCTGCACCTGCCGGCTATGCGCGAGATAGATCAACGTGTCGTTTGCCTTGTCATAGATCCGGTTCACCACCTGCTCCTTCCAGATCAGGCTGATGCCCTGGCCGAACACTTCCTCGCCATCCTTCGACGTGTCGATATCGGCAATCTTGAGCGGGCCGGTCTGCTGACACGTGATGGCCGTGTCGGACGGATTCTCGAACCAGTTGCCCTTGCGCAGCCGGTCGATGACGCCACGATCGAAATAGGAGACGTGGCAGGTGACGCCATCGACCTTCGGGTCCTTGAAGGCCTCAATGAAAATGTCATTGCCGGTCCAGTCGACACCGACTTCACCGACGACCTGCGCCGAAGCGCCGCCCGCAGCCAGAGCGAGGACGAAAGCAATTGCAGCACGTTTCACGAGCGTCACTCCAGAAATGGTCTCCACGCGTGCAAGGTGGAGATGCCGGGCGGACTGCGCAAGCCCCACCGGCGACACGCGGCAGTTTGCCTTTTGCGCTGGTCGCCTCGTCGCTGTATCATGGCGGCCATGAAGATAGCGCCTGCACAGCTCGGCTTTATGGCCGCCGGCGGATTGGCAGTCGCCGGGCTTGCCGCCTTATCCGGCGCGGCATTTGCCGGCTGGCTGGCGCAGGGCGGCGACATGCTTGTCTCGCTCGCCGCCAGCGGCCTGGCCTGGTGCTTCTGACCTGCAACGCATTCCTACGGAATTGAGCTTTTATGCGCGCCTCTCTCTACGTCCTCCTGTTCCTGATCGCCGGAGCGGTCGGCTGGTTCGGCTTCCAGCAATATAACCGCTTCTTCGCCGAGGACGCCTACGGCGTGGCCTTCAAGCTCGTCGACCAGACAGGGCAGCCGATCAGCGAACGCGAATTGCGCGCCCAGCCTTCGGCCGTCTTCTTCGGCTTCACCCATTGCCCGGAAATCTGCCCGACCACGCTTTACGAACTTGACCAGTGGCTGGGCAAGCTCGGCCCCGATGCCGACAAGCTGCGCGCGTTCTTCGTCACTGTCGATCCGGCGCGCGATACGCCGGAGGTCATGAACCTCTACGTCTCGAACGTGTCGAAGCGCATCACCGGCATCACCGGTTCGCCCGAAGAGGTGGAGGCCATGGTTCGCGGCTACAACATCTATTTCAAGAAGGTCGACACGGGCGGCGGGGACTACACGATGGATCATACCGCGGCCGTCATCCTGCTCGACAGGGGCGGCGGATTTGCCGGTACCATCGCTTATGAAGAAAACCCTGAGACGGCCATCGCCAAGCTCAAGCGCCTTGCGGACAAGTCGTGATGACGCAGGTTCGCCATTTCTTCCGCACCGACAAGGCGGCCGCCCAATCTGCCTTCAACGTCATCGAAGTCGCATTCGAGGATGAGGGCCTTCCGGTCGCGCTTTTCGAGGTCGACGAAGACACGGGGCTACACGAGATTTCGCTCTATGCCGAGGACGGCGACAGAACGCCGGTGGAGCGGCTGGCGTCCATCCTCACGGAACTCGGCCTGCCTGCGGCGATCGAGCGCGAGGCGATTCCTGACATCGACTGGGTGACGAAATCGCTGGAAGGGCTGAAACCGGTTCGCGCCGGTCGCTTTCTCGTTCATGGCTCGCATGACCGGGACAAGCTCACCGCAGGCGAAATCGGCATCGAGATCGAAGCTGGCCAGGCGTTCGGCACCGGCCATCACGGCACGACGGCCGGGTGTCTGTCGCTGATCGGCGAAGTTGTCGCCAATGAACGTCCGGCCAACGCACTTGACCTGGGAACCGGAAGCGCGGTGCTGGCCATCGCAATCGCCAAGCTGTCGGATATACCGGTTCTGGCGACCGACATCGACCCGGTGGCGATTGAGGTAGCGGCACAGAACGTCACCCTGAACGGCGTCTCTGGCAACGTGACTTGCGTCGTCGCGACCGATGTCGATCACCCGGCATTTGCGCAAGCCGGCCCGTTCGATCTGGTCGTCGCCAATATTCTCGCGAACCCGCTGATCGGGCTTGCGCCGTCACTGACGGGACAGATCGCGCGCAAGGGTTCGCTCATACTGTCGGGTATTCTCGAAAGCCAGCACGACGCAGTCGTTGCCGCCTATGTGGCGCAGGGGCTTCGCCACGTCTCAACCCTGCCGCTCGAAGGCTGGGTATCGATCCATCTCAAGCCATGACGCAAAAGGGCGGCCCGATGACCGCCCTCAGAACATATGCACTCGTTTCCGGCGCACTCGCTTCTGGTCAGAAGGGGAAACCCGACTGGCCGCGCTTCTGCAATTCGGCACGCGAATAGCCATGGGCTTCCAGCGTCTTGTCGTCCAGCGTCAGCAGGGTAGCCGCCACATAGCGCGATGCCTGACGGGTGCGCGCCTCGATCAGCGAATTCAACGCACTACGGAAAAATCCCGGGCGGATATTGTTCGATTCCACGATGGGCTCCTATGTTAAAGTCCATCCTCCACAACGAGACAGATAGGGTCTGGCGACCTGTTTTGCCACCGCCGCCTTCGCATGTGCGCCATGCGTTATTGCATGAGCGAAGAAATATCGGTGCAATGCAGCATCACTCGGGTGAATCGGCTCGTTGCGCAGGCCGGTAAGCCCCGATAGCTTCGCGAGCAGGAATCCATTCGACCGGTGCGGCCCATGTTTCAGTCCTTCGATGTCAAGTCCGACCCTTCGCAGGGCAAGGCACGCGTGGCGGCGTTGCGCCGCTGGATGGCCGATCACGGCCTCGATGGCGTGATCGTTCCGCGATCCGACGAACATCAGGGCGAATACGTTGCCGAGCGCGCCGAACGCCTGCAATGGCTGACGGGCTTTGCAGGATCGGCGGGTGCCGCGATCGTGCTGGCAAACAGCGCCTATATCTTCGTCGACGGACGCTACACGCTTCAGGTTCGGCAACAGGCCGACATGGATGTTTTCGACGTCGAGAGCCTTGTCGACAACCCGCCGGCAAAGTGGCTGGGCGACAATGCGGCCAGGGGAGCGCGCATCGGTTTTGACCCCTGGCTGCACACGACCGGCGAGGCAAAGGCGCTGCGCGACGGCCTTGCCAGGCGCGAAGCGGAACTGGTCCCGCTCGACCAGAACCCCATCGACGCGATCTGGGACGACCAGCCCGGCCCGCCGCTCGAACCCGTTACGATCCAGGAACAGCAATATGCGGGCGAACTGGCGCGTGAAAAGCTGGCGCGCCTGGCCTCGGCGATTGCTGCTTCCGGAGCCAGCCACGCCATACTGACGGACCCTTCTTCGCTCGCATGGACATTCAACATTCGAGGCAGCGATGTGCCGCATACGCCGCTGGCTCTCGGCTTTGCCATCCTTGCAGCCGACGGGCCACACCAGATCTTCATCGACAAGCGAAAACTGCCAATCGAGCCTCGCGCCTATCTGACCCAGCTTGCCGACATCCTGCCGCCCTCCTCCTTCGAGACCGAGGTTGCGCGGATCGCAAAGGCCGGAGCGCACGTGGCGCTCGACCCGACGCTTGCTGCCGAAAAGCTGCGCATGATCGTCGAGGACAATGGCGGCAAGGTCATTGCCGCACCCGATCCCGCGCGCCTGCCGCGGGCGACGAAGAACGCAGCAGAGCTTGCCGGTTCGCGCGCCGCCCATCGCCGCGACGGCGCGGCGATGACGGGCTTCCTCAAATGGATAGACGAGCAGCCGCCCGGTTCAGTCGATGAGATCGAAGCCGCCACAATGCTCGAAGCGATCAGGGCCGAGACCGGCCAGTCGGTGCAGATGCCGCTGCGCGATATCTCCTTCGACACGATTTCGGGCGCAGGCCCCCATGGCGCAATCATCCATTACCGCGTGACGACACCGACCAACCGCAAGCTCGGCGACGGCGAACTCTATTTGATCGATTCCGGCGCGCAGTATTCGGACGGCACGACCGATATCACGCGCACGCTGCCCATTGGCGCGGCGAGCGAGGAGACCCGCCGGCGCTATACGCTGGTGCTGAAGGGCATGATCCAGATCTCGATGCTGCGCTTTCCGCCCGGCACGCGCGGTTGCGACATCGACGCATTCGCGCGCGCGGCGCTGTGGAAGGAGGGGCTGGACTATGCCCACGGCACCGGCCACGGCGTCGGCTCGTTTCTCGCGGTGCATGAAGGACCGCAGCGGATCGCCAAATCGGGCACCGAAAAGCTGCTCGCCGGCATGATCCTGTCGAACGAGCCGGGCTACTACAAAGAAGGCGAATACGGCATCCGGCTGGAGAACCTGATCGTGGTGACGCCCGCCTCTCTGATAGACGGTGGCGAGTTGCCCATGCATGGCTTCGAGACGCTTACGCTCGCCCCGTTCGATCGCTCGATGATCGAGGTCGATCGCCTGACAGTGGAGGAGCGCGACTGGCTCGATGCCTATCACGCTCGAGTCTATGACGAGGTGTCGCCGCTGATCGACGATGCGGCGCGCGGCTGGCTGAAGCAGGCGACCGCGCCGCTATAGGCCGAGATAGCGAAGGGCGACGAGCACGAACGCGCCGCCGAGAAACATCGGCATGATCGAGGTGCGCAGGGCGATTGCTGCCGCAACGATCATCGCGATCACTTCCGCGATGCCTCCATTGACGAGCGCAGGCGCGAAAAGCGTCGTCAGGACAGCGGCCGGAACTGCGTTCAGGCCGGCTTCGATACGCGGATGTACACGGTCGAAACGCGACAGGATGAGATGGCCGCCAATGCGCGTCGCATAGGTGGCAAGCGCCCCAAAGAGAATGATCCAGACAGTCGAAGTCATGGGCCGTCTCCAATATCGTCCGGCTCCGGATCGTGCGGCGGCTGCGGCGTACTCGGTGCCATGACGGCGGCCAGAAGGATGCCGGCGGCCGCGCCGATCGAAATGTGCCAGGGCGAGCCGACATAGTGGAAGGCGACGACCGAAACCACACCGCTGGTCACGACGATGGGCAGCCAAAGCGGCCGTTTGCGAAAGCCCATGACGAGGCCGAGGAAATAGAGCGGCAGGAGATAGTCGATGCCGAACGCATGCGTGTCAGGCAGACGATTGCCGAACGCGGCACCGAGATAGGTGACGAGCACCCACATGAAGTAGATCGGCGTTCCCATGCCGACATACCAGATGAAGCTGGTCTTGCGGCCGTTCTCGGCCCGCTGCTCGACGGCCGCATATTGCGGATCGGTCAGCACGAAGAAGCCGAGCGCCATCTGCCAGCCTTTCCAGAAGGAGGTCAGGCGGCCGGCGGTGGCCGAATAGAGGATATGGCGAAAATTGACGGCAAAGATCGACAGCACGATCAGCCATGCAGGCAGCTTCTGCCCGAACAGCTCGATGCCGACCATCTGGCTCGCACCGCCGTAGACGGCCGCGCTCATCAGGGTCGCCTCGAACACCGTCAGCCCGTTCTGGACGGCAAGCGCCCCAAAAAGCAACGCAAAGGGCGACGACGCGACAAAGATGGGAATACCGGCCCGAAAGCCTTCCCAGAAATCGGCGGATGCGCTGGTTGTGGCGGATTGATCGACGGTGGACATCTGGTCTCCAGTCGGGCGACTGATTAGGTCAGCGCCGCTGACTTGTCATCGACTTTCGATTGAGCCAGACGGGCCGGGCGGCAGAAATCAACCCTCTACCCTGCGGAACCACTCATCCTCGTCGATGACCTCGATGCCGAGGTCGGTCGCGGCCTTAAGTTTCGACCCGGCCCCGGGACCGGCGACGACAAGATCGGTTTTCTTCGACACGGAGCCGGCGGTCTTGGCGCCCAGCCGCTCGGCCATCGCCTTGGCCTCATCGCGCGACATGCGCTCAAGCGAACCAGTGAAGACAATCGTCTTGCCAGAGAACTGGGTCTCGACCTGCGCCAGTTTCTCCTCATCGGCGGGCTTCACCTCGACCAGCAGCGCATCGACTGCCTCGCGGTTGTGCTCCTCGTCGAAGAACTCGACCAGCGCCTGGGCGACGACCGATCCGATGCCGGATATTGCGTTCAACTCCTGCCATGCGGCATTGCCGGGATCGCCCTTGCCCTGCGGCACATTTGCCTCTGTCGCAACGCGGCGCAGCGCCTCGAAACTGGTGAAGTGGCGCGCGAGCCGCTTGGCATTGGTCTCGCCGATGTGGCGAATGCCAAGTCCGAAGAGGAAGCGCGACGTCTCGACGTCGCGCCGTGCGTCGATTGCGTCGTAGAGCTTCTTCACCGAGACCGCGCCAAAACCGTCGATGTTTTCGAGCTTGGTCAGCGAGCCAGCCTGCCGGGCCTTCAGGGTGAAGATGTCGGCTGGTGTGCGGATTCGGAGTTTGTCGTCTTCAGCGTTGAAGAAGAACTCGATCTGCTTTTCGCCAAGCCCCTCAATGTCGAACGCATTGCGCGAGACGAAATGGCGGAGGCGTTCGACGGCCTGAGCGGGGCAGACCAGGCCGCCGGTGCAGCGGCGTACCGCCTCCCCCTCATCGCGCACGGCATGACTTCCACAGGCCGGGCAGAGCGTCGGAAATTGGTAAGGCACGGCATCGGCCGGCCGCTTTGTCAGATCGACATCAAGCACTTGCGGGATGACGTCGCCGGCCCGCTGGATCGAAACCGTGTCGCCGACGCGTAGATCGCGCCCCTCGCGGATCGGATTGCCGTCATTGCCGATGCCCTTGATGTAGTCCTCGTTGTGCAAGGTGGCGTTGACGACGACGACGCCGCCGACCGTTACCGGCTCCAGCCGCGCCACAGGCGTGAGCGCGCCGGTGCGGCCGACCTGAATGTCGATGGCGTTCAGGATCGTCGTCGCCTTTTCGGCGGGGAACTTGTGCGCGGTCGCCCAGCGCGGGCTGCGCGAGCGGAAGCCGAGCCGCTCCTGAAGGTCGAGCCTGTCGACCTTGTAGACAACGCCGTCTATGTCATAGGGCAATTCGGCGCGCTGCGCCTCGATCGACCGGTAGTGCGCCAGCATGTCGGCCACCGATTTGCAGCGAACCATCAGCGGGTTCGTCCTGAAGCCCCAGCCTGCAAAACGCTGAACGGCTTGGAACTGGGTCTGCGCCAGCAGTTCGCTCGTCTCGCCCCACGCATAGGCGAAGAATTTCAACGGGCGAGATTTGGTCACTTCCGGGTTCTTCTGGCGCAGCGAGCCGGCAGCGGAATTGCGTGGATTGGCAAATGTCTGGCCACTTTCGGCCATGCGCTTTTGCAGGTCGAGAAAGTCGTCGCGACGCATATAGACCTCGCCGCGCACCTCGACGATGTCGGGCGCGTCCGCTGGCAGCGTGTCGGGTATCTCGGAAATGGTGCGGATGTTTGCGGTGACGTTCTCACCGGACGAGCCGTCGCCGCGCGTCGCCGCAGTCACCAGCCTGCGGTTCACGTAACGCAGCGACATGGACAGGCCATCGATCTTCGGTTCGGCGGTAAAGACGATCTCGGCGTCAGCAGCGAGGTTCAGGTATCGGCGCACAGAATTGACGAAATCGGTCGCATCCTCGTCGTTGAAGACATTATCGAGCGACAGCATGGGCTTCGCGTGCTGCACTTGAGCGAACGAGCCGGATGGTGCTGCGCCGACCTTCTTCGACGGAGAATCCGCGCGGACAAGCTCCGGATAGCGCGCCTCGATTTCGGCATTGCGCCGCTTCAACGCATCATAGTCCGCGTCCGAAATCGTCGGCGCGTCCTGCGTGTTGTAGCGGTAATCGTGCTCCGCCAGTTCCTTCGCCAGCCGCTCCAGTTCGGATGCGGCCTGCTCCTGTGTCAATGTGTCAACGGAGATCGAGGCAAGACTGGACATTTGCGACCTTTTGCGGATGCGCGAAAATCGGCCATAGCCGGTTGATTGTAAACCAGCCGGCGAGGCCCGGCAAAAAGCTCCTGACAGATGGGCCTTTTTGGCCGCATTGTCCGGACGCAAAAGTGCTTCACACTTTTGCTGGAAATGCTCTTAGCCGAACCGCCCGGTCCGCGGGAAACCCTTCGGAGCCATGCGGCCGGCGGCTGCGCGCTCGCCCATCCACTCGTCGAGCTCTGCACGTGTCCTGGTATAGGTGCGGTCTGCCGAATCCTGCCAGGTCAGCCCCTGATCCATGGCGAAGGTCTTCACGTCGGCAATGCCGCCATCCTTGTAGCGTTGCAGGCGCACGCCCTTGCCACGCGCCATTTCAGGCACCTGTTCCAGCGGGAAGACGAGCAGCTTGCGGTTCTCGCCGACGACAGCGACATGGTCGCCCGAGACAAAGGTGAGCCTTGCCGCCTCGTCCGGCGCCTTGACGTTCATCACCTGCTTGCCCTTGCGGGTGTTGGCGACGAGCTCCGCCTCCGGCACGACGAAGCCATAGCCGTCATGGCTGGCGATCATCAGTTTGCGGGACGTGTCGTGGACAAAGGCCGTGATGATGTCCTGATCGTTTTCCATGTCGACGATGATACGGATCGGCTCGCCATGACCGCGACCGCCCGGCAGGCGGTCTGCGCCGATCGTGTAGAACTTTCCACCTGTGGTGAAGACGATCACCTTGTCGGTCGTCTGGGCGTGGAAGGCGAGCTTCAGCTTGTCACCCTCCTTGAAGGTGAGCGTTGAAAAATCGGACATGTGTCCGCGCATGGCGCGCAGCCAGCCCTTTTCGGACACGACGATCGTCACCGGCTCCTTTTCAACCATCGCATGATGGATGTCGTGATCGGCGTGCTCCGGTGCGTCAGCAAAGGTGGTGCGGCGGGCATTGAGCGCCTTGTCCTTGTCTGGCGAATATTTGTCGCGTGTCTGCTCGACCTGCCAGCGCACCGCCTTCCATTGACGTGCCTCGGATGCCAGAAGCTTCTCGATCTCGTCCTTCTCCTTGGCGAGCGCGTCGAACTCGGTCCTGATCTCGATCTCTTCGAGCTTGTGCAAAGCGCGCAGGCGCAGGTTGAGGATCGCCTCAGCCTGGGTGTCGGTCAGCGTGAAGCGGGCGATCAATTCCTTCTTCGGCTCATCCTCGAAACGGATGATGCGGATGACCTCGTCGATGTTGAGATAGGCGATCAGATAGCCGTTGAGGATTTCGAGCCGGCGCTCGATCTCCGCCAGCCGATGCTTCGAACGGCGGATCAGGACGTCCTTGCGGTGCTCCAGCCATTCCTGCAACACGCCCTTGATGGACAGGACGTTCGGCACCTTGCCGCGCGACAGGACATTCATGTTGAGCGACGGCTTGGTCTCAAGCTCGGTCAGCTTGAACAGCGATTCCATCAGCAGAGCCGGTTCGACCGTGCGGCTCTTGGGCACGAGGACGAGGCGGATTTCTTCCGTCGATTCGTCGCGCACGTCGTCGAGCAGCGGCAGGCGGCGGTTGACCAGAAGATCGGCGATCTTCTCGATCAGCTTGGACTTCTGCACCTGATAGGGAATTTCCCGAACCACGATGACCCAGGTTCCCCTGCCCTGGTCTTCGGTTTCCCACCGGGCGCGCAGGCGGAAGCTGCCGCGGCCCGTCTCATAGGCGTCGAGGATGGATGCGCGATTGTCGATGACAATGCCGCCGGTCGGGAAATCCGGCCCCTGCACCAGCCCGTCATCGGGCGTCTGCGACATCAGATCGGCGACGGAGGCATCCGGCTGGTCGATGAGTTTCAGCGCCGCATTGCAGATCTCGAACGCATTGTGCGGCGGGATATTGGTCGCCATGCCGACCGCAATGCCGCTAGAGCCGTTGGCAAGCAGATTAGGGAACCCGCCGGGCAGAACGACCGGCTCCTCGTTCTCCTCATTATAGGTCGGGCGGTAATCGACCGCGTCTTCCGTGATGCCTTCGAGAAGATCGGTCGCAGCAACGGTCATGCGCGCTTCGGTGTAACGCATGGCGGCCGCGCTATCGCCGTCGATATTGCCGAAATTGCCCTGACCGTCGACGAGCGGATAACGAACGGCAAAATCCTGTGCGAGGCGCACCAGCGCATCATAGATCGACTGGTCGCCATGCGGGTGGAACTTGCCCATGACGTCGCCGACGATCGCCGCGCTCTTGGAGAACCGCTGGCCGGGTTCGAGGCGCAGCAGGCGCATGGCGTGCATGATGCGGCGATGGACAGGCTTCAGCCCGTCGCGCACGTCCGGCAGCGCACGATGCATGATCGTCGACAGGGCATAGGCAAGATAGCGCTCTTCAAGTGCCTTCTTGAGGTCGATCGGTTCGATGCCTTCATCGTCGCCCGAATCGGGCGGATTGGTGCTTTTTGCCATGCCGTGGAGTTAAAAGAGGCGCGAATCCAACGCAAGCGCCGAGGATGGACGAGGGTGCGGTGATGACGCATTTATTCGCCGCCGCCACAAATAGACCCCGCAGCTCTGGCAAAAGCCTGCGCCAGTGACAACAATATTCCGTTCGCAGCGCCAGAAAGGTTCTCCATGGCCCCTATCCGCAGCCTAGCCGCCGTAACGACGCTTCTGATTGTCGTGCTTGGCGCGTCCGCCCATGCCGAGGTTACGAGTGACGAGATCGGCAAGCGTCTGCAGCGCATCGCCGCAAATTCGGGCGCACAGCTTACCTTTGACCGGATCGAGGGTTCCGGCGCGGCCTACCGTGTCGTCGGCGCGAAGGCGTCGTCGCAGGGCGTCGAAGGCAGCGTGCCGATCGGGGACATCGCGCTCGACGGCATGACCGAGACAAACGGCGGCGACTATCGCGTCGGACGGATGTCGCTCGCTTCATGGAAGCGCGAGGATATGGGCGCGGTCGTCTCGATGAGCGATCTGACGCTCGAAGGGCTGACGCTGGCGGGCGAAGGCTCTGCCGATCCGTTCGCCGGTATCCCGATCTATGACCGGGGCAATATCGGCAAGCTGACAATGGCCATAGACGGCAAGACGCTCCTCACCCTGACCAATACGGGATCGACGACGCAGCGGGGGCCGAGCGGTCGCGACGTGACCTATGAGGGTCGGGCCGAGCGAATTGCAGGCGACCTGACGGCGCTGGAAATGCCAACGGTTGCGGCCATTGCCGAGCCGCTCGGGCTGACGACATTCGAAGGCAAGATGCTCTCGCGCGGCGCGTGGTCGCTCGACACGGGCAAGATGTCGGTCGAAACGATGGAGATCGATCTCGACCGTCAGGGAAGGCTGGCGATAAACATGGAGCTTGGCGGACTGACGCAGGATTTCATGCAACAGATGGAAAAATTCACCTCGACGGCCAGTGCAGCGAGCGGCGAGCAGCAGCAGGCCGCGCAGATCGAAGGCATGAAGCTGCTCGGCCAGATGACGCTGGCTCATGCGGCGTTGCGCTACGACGACGCCTCGCTCGCCGGGCGGGCGCTTGACATGCTCGCCGCCAAACAGGGCGCGAAACGATCCGACCTGCCGGGCCTGGCTCAGTTCACGCTGCCGTTCCTGCTGTCGCGTTACCTGCCGCAGGAAGCCGTGTCGCAGATAACCGGCGAGGTCGCGACATTCCTCGCCGATCCGAAGAGCCTTGAAATTGCGGTGCGACCGGCCGAACCGCTGCCGGTCATGGCGCTGGGCATGGCCTATTTCTCGCCCAAGGAAGTGGTCGGGTCGCTTGGGCTGAAGGTTACGGCCAATCGGTAAAGGTTCAGGTCGGTTCGAGTAATTGAAGGAACGTCAGAACCGACCTATCACTTTTCTAGCCGCATTTCCGGACGCAAAAGCGCTTTACACTTTTGCTGGAAATGCTCAGGCGACGGCAATGCCCTCGATCTCGACAAGCAGGTTCGGGGCGGCAAGTGCCTTGACGATCAGGAGCGTGGTGGCAGGTGGCAACTTCGGCAAGGCGCCTGCGCCCGCCTGCATAAATTCACCGATGCGTGTCTCGTCCGTCAGGTAGATCGTTACCTTGACCAGATTGTCCGAGGTCATGCCGGCACCGGCAAGCACCTTGTTGAGATTGGCCGAGGCGAGGACCGCCTGGCCAGCAAGGTCAGCTGGGACAGAACCGTCTTCGGCAACGCCGACCTGACCGGAAATGTATAGATGTCGCGAGACGTTACGTGCCTCGATGCCCTGGCTGTAGAAAGGGACACTTGAAAGGCCCTGCGGATTGATGGCGGTCAGCATGGTTGTTCTCCTCCTTGGTTGAATTCAGGAACCGACGGCGCGCAGTGCGCGAATCTCGGCAAACTGGGCGGCTATTGCATCGCGGGCTGCCGGGTCGAGGCGGCCAGCGCGGCTCATGACGAGGACGCCGTGATAGAGCAGGATCAGGCGCGGGAGCATGACAGCAGCACCGCCCTCGCCAATCTCGCGGCTCAGGACGCCGCCGATCGAGGCGCGCAACATGGCGTCGACCTCAGCCACCGAGGGTGACGACGGCGCGTCTTCGCGTCCGAATTCGACCATGGAATTGGTGACGAGACAGCCGAAGCCGTCATCCAGCGGCGGCGCAAAAATGGTCAGATAAAGCTGTTCGAGGTCTTCAAGGCGGGCTGACGGGCCAGCAAACCGCTCGATGCGCTCGCGCACGAAACCGCCGACGTAAAAATCGAGCGCGGCGCGAAACAGGCCGTCCTTGTCGCCGAAGGCATTGTAGATGGAGCCGGAGGTCAGGCCCGTTGCCGCCTCAAGATCACGAATGGAGACCGCCGTATAGCCCTTGCGCCGGAAGGCATGCATTGCACCGGCAAGGACTTGGCCCTGGTCGAAGGAACGATGGCGAACCATGACAATCTCTTTCTAAAACAATCATTCTAAAATGACTGTTTTAGAAAAGAAGTCAAGCGTGGTCGTGCTGAAATCGCTGAGCAGACCCTAATTTCATCGGGCAGCGAATACGACAACGGCGCGGCTCCCTGCCGGGAGCCGCGCCGTTTCACATTTCAGGCGAAGGATACCGATCCCTGGCGATCAGTCTTTCTTCTGCGGGATGACGCGCAGCGCCAGCTCGTTGAGCTGCGTCGGGGTCGCCTGCGACGGCGCGTTCATCAACAGGTCGTAGGCCTGCTGGTTCATCGGGAACATGGTGATCTCGCGCAGGTTCTTCGCGCCGACCAGCAGCATGACGACACGATCGACGCCGGCAGCCATGCCGCCATGTGGCGGCGCGCCATACTGGAACGCACGATAGAGGCCGCCGAAACGTTCCTCGACCGTCTCGCGCGACAGGCCGACCATCTCGAATGCCTTGACCATCGTCTCGGGCAGATGGTTGCGGATGCCGCCCGATGCGATCTCGAAGCCGTTGCAGACCATGTCGTACTGGAACGCCTTGATTGTCAGCGGGTCCTGCCCGTTGAGCGCATCAATGCCGCCCTGCGGCATGGAGAACGGGTTGTGGGCGAAGTCTATCTTCTTCTCGTCCTCGTTCCACTCGAAGAACGGGAAATCGACGATCCAGCACAGTTCGAACCGGTCGCGTTCGACGAGGTTCAGTTCCTCGCCGGCGCGGGTGCGTGCTTCGCCCGCAAACCTGTAAAATTTCGACGGGTCGCCCGCGACAAAGAATGCGGCGTCGCCGTCACCCAGACCGAGCTGGGCGCGGACCGCGTCGGTGCGTTCTTCGCCGATGTTCTTTGCAAGCGGGCCTGCACCCTCAAGCTTGTCGGCTTCGGAACGCCAGAAAATGTAGCCGAGACCGGGCTGGCCCTGCTGCTGCGCCCAGACATTCATGCGGTCGCAGAATGCGCGCGAACCGCCGGTGCGGGCGGGAATGGCCCAGACCTGCGCCTTTGGGTCGTTGGCGAGAATGTTGGCGAAAACCTTGAAGCCCGAGCCGCGGAAGTGCTCGGACACGTCCTGCATCTCGATGGGGTTGCGCAGGTCCGGCTTGTCCGAACCATAGAGGCGGATCGCATCGTCATAGGGGATGCGGCGGAAATTCTGCGTCACCGGCTTGCCGTCGGCAAACGCCTCGAAGACGGATCGCATGACCGGCTCCATCGTCTGGAACACGTCTTCCTGCTCAATGAAGCTCATTTCGAGGTCGAGCTGGTAGAATTCGCCCGGCAGACGGTCGGCGCGCGGGTCTTCGTCGCGGAAGCAGGGCGCGATCTGGAAATAGCGGTCGAAGCCGCTCATCATGATGAGCTGCTTGTACTGCTGCGGAGCCTGCGGCAGCGCGTAGAACGTGCCGGGATGAATACGCGACGGCACGAGGAAGTCGCGCGCGCCCTCCGGCGACGAGGCGGTCAGGATCGGCGTCGAGAATTCGGTGAAGCCCGAACCCTCCATCTGCTTGCGCATCTCGGAGATGATTTTCGTGCGGGCAACGATGTTCTTGTGGAGCGTCTCGCGGCGCAGATCGAGGAAGCGGTATTTGAGGCGGATATCTTCCGGGTAGTCAGGCTCGCCGAAGACCGGCAGCGGCAGCTCCTTCGCGGACGACAGCACCTCGATCTCGCGGGCATAGATCTCGATCTCGCCGGTCGGCATGTTCTTGTTGACGGTCTCGGCTGAGCGCGCCTTGACCTCCCCATCGACACGGATGACCCACTCGCCGCGAACGGTTTCGGCCACCTTGAAGGCCGGCGAATCCGGATCGACGACGATCTGCGTCATGCCGTAATGGTCGCGCAGGTCGACGAAGAGCAGGCCGCCATGGTCGCGAACGCGATGGACCCAGCCCGAAAGGCGGGTGGTTGAGCCGACGTCTGTCTTGCGAAGCGCGGCGCAGGTGTGACTGCGGTAACGGTGCATGGCGGGTCTTTCCGGAATCGTGACCGGGCCACCTGAAGGCAGCCCGAAAAGCTGCGGGAAAAGCGCATCAACGTTGCGTTTTGTCAAGAACGGGAAAGATGTAGAGCCCGACTTCGGACGGCTCGGACATCACCGGGCAAGGATGCTAACCGGCGCGCTGCGATAATGCAACGCGCCGCGATGGCAGGAATCAGTTTGCGGCGCGCTTGGCCTCGATCGCCTTGGTGACCATCTCGATGGCGCGGTTCGCCCCGTCGAAACCATTCAGTTCGACGACCTTGCCCTTGGCGGGAAGCTGCTTGTAGACGCGGAAGAAGGCTTCGATGCGCTCGCGCTCGATCGAGGGCAGGTCTTCGACCGTCTTGATGTTGTCGTAGGTCGGGTCGATGTCGCTCGTCGGCACGGCGATGATCTTCTCGTCCGCCTCGCCGCCGTCGATCATGTTGAGAACGCCGACCGCGCGCACCTTGATCAGCGCGCCCGGAACGATCGGCTCACGCGTCAGGACCAGCGCGTCGAGCGGGTCGCCATCGCCACCGAGCGAGCTTGGGATCGAGCCGTAATTGGCCGGATAGACGACCGGCATCGACTGGTAGCGGTCGACGAAGACGTGCCCGTTGTCCGGGTCGATCTCATATTTGGTGATGCTGCCGGCGGGGATCTCGATGACGGTGAAGAATTCCTGGCTGTTCTCCGGCTGCGGATAGTCGAACGGGGCCACATAATCGGCATGTGCGAGCGCGGTCGCGGCGAGAGAAACGAAGGCGGCGGCGAGCAGTCTGGTCTTCACGGTGAGGCTCCATCGCTTGGGAAAAATGCGAGACCGGTGGCTAACGTCCCGTTGTGACGAGGGTATTACACAGCCGTCATGCCCGCGCGATTTGCCGTTTCATTGGATCACCGTTCGCCGGGACTGGCTTATGGCGGTTCGCCGGCGATCATCTATAGGTGGTTGGTCTCAGGCACGGATTTTCATGTCCTCGATCCGCCCCCTCATCCCGCTTCTGATCGCCGCCGGCATTCTGCTTGGCGGCAATGGTTTGCAGGGCACGCTGATTGCGCTGCGTGGCGCACAGGAAGGCTTTTCGCCAGCCCTGATCGGCTTCATGGGCACGTTCTATTTCATCGGCTTCCTCCTCGGCTGCCTGGCCATCACCCGCATGATGAAGGCCGTCGGCTATGTCCGCTCCTTTGCGACGCTGGCGGCCATCGCGTCGGCGGGAACGCTGATCCTCATCCTGTTCATCGACCCGCTGGTCTGGACCGCCGTGCGCTTCCTTTCGGGGTTCGCCTTTGCCGGGCTGTTCACGGTGATGGAAGCGTGGATCAATTCCAGCGTCACCAATTCCAACCGCGCGCGCACGCTCGCCGTCTATCGCGTCGTCGACATCGGCTCGGTGACGGGCGCGCAGTTCATCATTCCTGCGGTGGGCATCGACGGATTTGCGCTGTTCGCCATCATGTCGATCATGCTGACGCTGTCGCTGGTTCCGATATCGCTCGGCGACCGTTCCAACCCGCGCCTGCCCGACGACGTGAAGCTCGACATCAGGCGCGCCTGGGCGATCTCACCGCTGGCGGCCATCGGCTGCATGGGCGTGGGGGTCGCCAATTCGGCCTTCCGGACGCTTTCACCCGTCTATGCCGAACAGCTCGGCATGAGCATCACCGATATCGTCATCTTCGTCAGTTGCGGCATCATCGGCGGCGCGGTGATCCAGTATCCGCTGGGCTATCTCTCCGACAGATGGGACCGCCGCGTGGTCATCCTCGGTGCGACCATCGCCTCGCTCTTTGCGGCGCTGGCACTTGTCTATGTGCCAGGCAGCGACCCAAACTGGAACTTCGTCTTCGTCTTCATATTCGGCTCATGCGCAATGCCGCTGTTCTCGCTGTCGGCCGCTCACGCCAATGACCGGGCGGGTCCGGGCGAATTCGTCATGATCAACGCGGCGCTGATGCTGTTTTATTCGATGGGGGCGGTGTTCGGCCCCATCGCCGCCGCGGCGGCGATGGAGGCCTATGGCCCGCCCGCGCTGTTCCTCTTCTCGGCGGCCGTCTACGGGTTGCTTGCCACAGTCACCGCCTATCGCATGGTGGTGCGCTCGGGCGTGCCGGCGGAGAGGCAGGGACCATTCGTGGCGCTTTTGCGCACCTCGACGGTGTTTTCCCGGCTTGCCAAGCGTTCCGGCGGAGGACCGAACAAAGGCAAATGACTTGACGCGGGCGGATACGACTGAAAGGAACCGTGAGACCTTTCCTTTCTTCAAGATTCTATCCCATGCAGCTGATTACCAAGCAGGACGAGCTGGTCGCCGTGATCGCCGAACTGGCGAAATCGGACTTCGTGACCGTCGATACCGAATTCATCCGCGAGACGACCTTCTGGCCGGAGCTTTGCCTTATCCAGATGGCTGCGCCGGGCGTCACCGCGCTGATCGACCCGCTCGCTCCCGGCATCGACCTGGCGCCGTTTTTCGAGCTGATGGCCGACGAGAACGTCCTGAAGGTTTTCCACGCAGCGCGGCAGGACATCGAAATCGTGTTCCATCGCGGCGGCCTGATCCCCAATCCTGTGTTCGACACGCAGGTTGCGGCCATGGTCTGCGGCTTCGGCGACAGCGTCTCCTATGACCAGCTCGTCCAGAAGATTACCGGCACGCAACTCGACAAGTCGTCGCGCTTCACCGACTGGCGACACCGGCCGCTGTCCGACAAGCAGCTGGAATACGCACTTGCCGACGTCACCTATCTGATCGAGGTCTACAAGGACTTGAAGGCACGGCTCGACAGCCAGGATCGCGCGCATTGGCTGAATGAGGAGATGCAGGTCCTCACCTCGCGCGACACCTATGACATCCAGCCGGAAGATGCGTGGAAGCGGCTGAAGATGCGCGTGCGCAAGCCGATCGAACTCGCGGTGTTGCAGAAGGCCGCCGCATGGCGCGAACGCGAGGCGCGCGAGCGCAATGTGCCGCGCAGCCGCGTCATCAAGGACGACGCGCTGTTTGAGGTCGCCCAGCAGCAGCCGCGCGATCAGGCGGCGCTGGCGCGTCTGCGCACCATTCCCAAGGGATGGGAGCGGTCGTCGACCGCCGCCGGGCTGATGGTTGCGGTCAATGAAGCGCTTGAGATCCCGAAGGAGGACCTGCCACGTCTTCCCCGCCCGCCGCAGGCATCCGAAGGTTCAAACGCAGCCTCGGAAATCCTCAAGGTGCTGCTGCGCATCATCGCCGAGCAACAGGGTGTCGCGCCGAAGATCATTGCCAATGGCGAGGATCTCGACCGTATCGCCCATGACGGCGAAAAGGCCGATGTCGATGCGATGCAGGGCTGGCGGCGCGAAGTGTTCGGCGAAAAGGCGCTTCAGCTTCTGGCAGGCCAACTGGCGATCCGCTTCCAGAACAGGCGGATCGTGGTGACCGAGGTTTCCTAGCCGGAAGGCCGCTCCTCCGGAGCGAGCCTAACCTGCCACCATGCGCAGCGACCTGCCGGTGAGGCGAGAAAGCTGCGCGATGCGACCGGCCGGGCGCTCGCCGAGCAGATCGGCGCGGTCTGCCGGCACGACCAGCGAAATCGACCCGTCTTCATGCACGTCCCAGCGCAATTGCGGGATGATGCCCGGCATCGACGCGGACAGAAGATAGACCACGCGCAGCATGGCGCCGACAAGGCGCGCGCGCTCGATGTAGCGCGGCGGCGCAAGCTGGATGATCTCGGGCGCGGCAGCGTCGTCGATCAGGCCCTCGTGCCGGTAGAGATTGCACAGCGCGATAAAGGCACGTCCCGGATGGTCGATGCCGATGAAAGAGGCGTTGGAGATGATGTTGAGCGACTGGACGCCGCGATATTCGGGATGGGCGCGCCAGCCGATATCTGCAAGCAGGCAGGCAGCCTGCCGGTAACGCGCCTCGTCGTCAGTTTCGTCGATGCCAAAGGTGGCGAACGTCTTGCCCGTCCATTCGACAAGCTCACGCGCATGAGCGACCGAGCGGGCGCGCAGGATCGCAAGCTCTTCTGCGGCCGACAGAAGCGGGTCTGCGCGCTGTTCGGCCGGTGACAGGAGCGAATAGAGGAAACCCTCACGTACTCCGAGCGCCGATACCACGATGCGCGACGGCTTCATGGTGCGGATGATCTCCTGCAGCACGGTCGCGCCATAGGCCAGCAACGCCCGGCGGCTCTTCGAGATACGCTCAATGCCCTTGATCTTGTCTATCTCGCCGCGTGCGACCTGGCGCAGGAAACCGTCGATGGATGCGGGGTCCATGACGTAGTTGTGCATGACTGCCAGCGGATAGCCGATGACGAGCATGTGCAGTCGGGCGAGGTTTCGCCACGTGCCGCCGACCGCATAGAACGTACCCCCCTTGCCGCCGTCCAGCACCTTGGCACGGGCCAGTTCGTCGCGCACGATCTTCGTCGCTGCCTGTATCGAGCCTTTCGACATGTCCTGAAGACGCAGGCCGCCTAGCGGCAGGGTAATGCCGCTGCCGACTTCCTCACCTCTGACGTCGATCAGTTCAAGGCTGCCGCCACCAAGGTCACCCGTGACACCGTCTGCCGGGTGGAAGGCGGAAATGACGCCGAGCGCCGAATAATAGGCCTCTTCCTTGCCCGTCAGGACGCGGATTTCAGTGCCGAGAACCTCTTCGGCCCGGCGAATGAATTCCGGCCCGTTTTCGGCCTCGCGGGCTGCGGCGGTCGCGATGACATATAGCTGCTCGGCGCCCGCCTGCTCGGAGAGCGCGCGGAAACGCCGGAATTCCTCCATCGAGCGGCGCACGGCCTCGGGGTCGAGCCGGCCTGTCGAAACAAGCCCGCGTCCAAGACCCGCCAGCATCTTCTCGTTGAAAAGAACCGTCGGCGAACGCGCGATCCCCTCATAGACGACAAGGCGGATCGAGTTCGATCCAATGTCGATGATCGATACCGGCCGGCGGTCCTGCAGCCGGCCTTGCGAATCGCCGATCATGCAGGAGCGGACGCTTTGACCTTTGCCCGCCGTTTGTGCGCAATGCGCTTGGGAGCGTTCGACTTCAGGGCATCACCGCGGCCTGACAGGCTGGGATTCGTCATGAAATATTCCTGGGCGTTGAACGGTTCCTCCCCCTCCTCGCGCTCGATGCGACGAGAGGTGCCGTCAGGCAATACTTCAAAGCTTTGCCGATTGTCCATGATGTTTGCGAGCATGATCTGGCCAATGATCTGTTCATGCACAGTGCCGTTGGTGATCGGCACCATCAGTTCGACGCGGCGATCGAGATTACGCGGCATCAAGTCTGCCGAGGCGATGTAGACCAGCGCCTCGTCCGACGGCAGGCCATGGCCGTTACCGAAACAATAGATGCGACTGTGCTCCAGGAAGCGACCGATAATGGATTTCGCCCGGATATTGTCCGACAGACCCGGAACCTGCGGGCGCAGGCAGCAGATGCCGCGCACGATAAGCTCGATCTCGACGCCGGCCTGGCTCGCCTCATAAAGCGCGTCGATCAGCGCCGGATCGACCAGCGAGTTCATCTTCAGCCAGATCTGGGCTGGGCGTCCTGCCTTGGCATGCTCGATCTCGGCGGCGATATGTTCGAGCAGGCGCGCGCGAAGATTGAACGGCGACATGGCGATGGCCATTTTCTCGGCCGGCTCGGCATAACCGGTGATGAAATTGAAGATCTGCGCCACGTCGCGCGCGATCGCCGGGTCGCTGGTGAAGTAGGACAGGTCGGTATAGATGCGCGCGGTGATCGGGTGGTAGTTGCCGGTGCCCAGATGCACGTAGCTGCGCAGCTTCTGGTCCTCGCGCCGCACCACCAGCGACATCTTGGCGTGGGTCTTCAGTTCGACGAAGCCGAACACGACCTGGACGCCGGCGCGTTCAAGGTCGCGCGCCCAGCGAATGTTGGCTTCCTCGTCGAAGCGCGCCTTGAGTTCGACAAGCGCGGTGACGGATTTTCCGGCTTCGGCCGCGTCGATGAGCGCGCGCACGATCGGGCTGTCGTTGGAGGTGCGGTAGAGCGTCTGCTTGATGGCAACAACTTCCGGATCGGCTGCGGCCTGACGCAGGAACTGCACCACCACGTCGAACGATTCGTAGGGGTGATGGACGATGATGTCCTTCTCGCGGATGGCGGCGAAGCAATCACCGGCATGTTCGCGGATGCGCTCGGGGAAGCGCGGATTGTAGGGCTTGAACTTCAGATCGTCGCGCGGGACCGACACGATCTCCGAAATCTGGTTGACCGCCAGAAGGCCATCAATGACCGAAATGCGGTTGGCCGGCACAGCCAGTTCCGTGGCAACGAAGTCACGCAGCGCTTCGGGCATTTCATCATCGAACTCGATGCGGATGACCGAGCCACGACGACGGCGCTTCAAGGCCGTCTCGAAGAAACGCACCAGATCTTCTGCCTCTTCCTCGACCTCGATATCGCTGTCGCGGATGAGGCGGAATGTGCCGGAACCATTGACCTTGTAGCCGGGGAAGAGCTGGCCGATGAACATGGAGACGGCGTCTTCCAACCTGACGAAGCGGACGCAATCGCGATTGTCGGGCAAGCGGATGAAACGGCGCAGCGCGACCGGCAGGCGAAGGAGCGCGATCATGTGCTCCTTTTCGCGCTTGTGCTGGAGCTGCAACGCGATCGAGAAGCCGAGATTGGGAATAAACGGGAACGGATGCGCCGGGTCGATCGACAGCGGGGTCAGGACCGGGAAGATCGTTTCCTGGAAATGCGTCTCAAGCCAGGCGCGCTCGTCCTTCGACAGGTTCTCTCCGCGAACGACTTCAATGCGGGCGTTTTCCAACAGACCGAGCAGGAGCGAGAGGCTGTTCTGCTGGTCCGCCTGCAAACGGCTGACCTCTACCAGAAGCTGCTCCAATTGCTGTTCGGGCGTGCGTCCGTCGGCACTCTTGGCGGTGATGCCCGCCCTCACCTGCCCGGCGAGGCCGGCCACGCGGACCATGAAGAACTCGTCGAGATTTGCCGCCGAGATGGACAGAAAGCGCACTCGCTCCAGAAGGGGGTGGTTCGTATTGTGCGATTCTTCGAGAACGCGGCGATTGAACTGCAACCAGGAAAATTCGCGATTTACATAACGGTCGGGCGCACGCTCGCCGGCGGTGGCCGGTTCCACGGCAAATTCTGTCGGAGCTTTCGTGAGTTCATTCATCGCTGGTCGTTACCTGATCGCAATCCTAGTCGGCTTCATTCCTACTGACAGGCTTTTGCGACAGTATCATTGCAGCGTCTTGATTTGGCGGGCAAGTTGGGCCAAACGCGACACTACCCAAGCAATTTTTTGCGCCGGAGAGCAATATGGCCGGACATCACATCCCGCATTTCCAGAACAGCGCCGGTCACCCGGCCATTTCGATCGGCGCCAAGGAGTTCATGTGCGTGGGGGCAAATCCACCCTTCGACCACCCGCATGTCTTTCTGGACATGGGCGGCGACACCGAAAAAGTCTGCCCCTATTGCTCGACGCTCTACCGTTTCGACGCGGCGCTGCATGGCGAGCATACCGTGCCCGAGGGCTGCGCCTACGTGCCGCGCGCGGCCTAGGGCAGTCGTCAGAACGATATGCGATCACGCCAGATCGTCATTTCAGGCGGTGGCATCGCCGGCCTGAGTGCTGCGCTGGCATTTGCCGACAAGGGCCTGCCGGTCAGGCTCTATGAGCGCGCCGCCGATCCGCATGAGGCGGGCGCAGGGCTTCAACTCTCTCCCAATGCAACGCGGCTGCTCGGGCGGCTCGGCGTGCTCGACGCGCTCAGCGAGGTAGCGACTCGGCCTGAGGCGATCGTGCTGCGCAGTGCAGCGACGCTGAAAGAGGTGGCGCGCGTCCCTTTGAGCGATGCGGCGACCGCGCGCTGGCAATCTCCCTATCTCGTGATGCACCGCGCGGACCTGCATGGCGTTCTGCTGGATTCGGCACGCCGGAGCCCGACAGTCGAGATCGTCACAGGCGCGTCGGTGACCGCTTCCGGGCTGAAGACGCCGGGCGTCAACATCCGGATCAAGCGCAGCGGGATGGTCGAATATGTCGAAGCCGGCCTGCTGGTCGTGGCAGACGGCGTCTGGTCGGCCAATCGCGCCGTGTTGGGTGCGGCCAGCGAGAGCCGGTTTTCTGGGCGAATAGCCTGGCGGGCAACAGCAAATGCCGACGGCGATATGGCGCGCTTTATGGGCAGCGTCGTCGAACCGGGATCGGTGACAGTCTTCCTGCATCCGCGCGCCCATCTCATCGCCTATCCGATACGCGGCGGCGCATCTGTCAATTTCGCAGCATTCGCCAAGGGCGTCGTGTCCGGCACGAAATGGTCGACCGCAGCAGACGCCGCTCCGCTGGCGGCGGCCTTCCACGGTGCGGCTCCACAATTGGCAGACATGCTCGGGACAATCGGCGGCTGGACGGTGTGGCCCATCCACACGGTCTACCCTCAAAGTCCATGGACAGACCCGCGCGGCGCAGTTTCGATCGGTGACGCTGCCCATGCGATGACTCCCTTTGCGGCTCAGGGCGCAGCCATGGCAATCGAGGACGCGTATGTGCTGGCGCAGCATGTCGACGCGCAGCCAGCCGCTTTGGGCATTGCCCTGCAACGCTATGAGAAGGCACGGCGCGAACGCGTCTTGCGTGTAGCTGCACGGGGGCGGCTCAATGAGTTTGTCTGGCACGCTTCCGGGCCAATCGCCTTCGCGCGAAATCAGTTCCTCAAGCTGCGCGGATCGGAAAAACTCGCCAGCGACATAGACTGGCTCTACGGATGGCAGCCCGCCGAGGTTTCCTGAGCGGTCAGCAACGCTGATTGCGACTGGTCAATTGGCGAGAACAGGAGTTCCGTTGAACTGCCTTAGCGACCAGACCAGGCTTTGCGGCATTGGGTTCCAGACACCTGTTCGCAGGCCCCCTTCCCTGAGAACGGCCGCAGTCCATGTGTTGCAGCCTCGCAAGGCTGAGAACCAGCCTTCCGCCTCGTAGAACCGGTCCAAATCGCCATAGGAACGCCCATCGATCAGGATGGGCTCGCCCATTGGGTCATGTTTAAATGTGGCTCTCGCCAGATCGAGCATGCGGACAAAATTTGCAGGGCTCACATCAATTGCGGTGACTGTTGGGTGGGACATGTCAATCTCGCCGGCCAAGGTGACATGCATGGCTGCCCGGTCGATCGTCAGGCCCTTAAGCAGCGGCAGAGGTTTCAACTCGCTCCACGTCGGTGTCTCGATATAAAATGCGCGGCCGCCCCAGCCGAGGACGATCCACCGCACTGCAGGATCGGAGATCGGCAGATCCGCCCCCGTCAGGAATGACAGTTTTTCCAAAACGTCCGGATCGGCAGGAAAGGCAATGTCGGTATGAATAGGATTGGAAAGGACAAGCACACGCCGTGTCGCACCTGCTGACCCGTCGTCAGTGCCAGCAATGAACGGTCGAGGGACGACCGCACCGACCAGTCCGAACAGGACCAATGCAAGCACACAAAAGCCCACGAACTTCAAGGCACGCATCCGTCCTCCCGAAGACCACGGCTACGAGTTGAAGGGGCCAGATGCGTGATCGGGCCCTGTTCGATGCATCGCGCGTTGAGCTAGTGCAGGATCTGGCTCAGGAACAGCTTCGTGCGTTCATGGCGCGGATTGTCGAAGAACTCGGCCGGCGTGTTCTGCTCGACGATCTGGCCCTGATCCATGAAGATGACACGATTGGCGACCTTGCGGGCAAAACCCATTTCGTGGGTGACGCAAAGCATGGTCATGCCTTCTTCGGCGAGCGAAACCATCGTCTCCAGCACTTCGTGGATCATCTCCGGATCGAGCGCCGAGGTCGGCTCGTCGAACAGCATGATACGCGGGTTCATGCACAGCGAGCGGGCAATCGCCACGCGCTGCTGCTGACCGCCCGAAAGCTGGCCCGGATATTTGTTTGCCTGTTCGGGGATCTTGACGCGGCGCAGGAAGTGCATCGCCGTTTCTTCCGCCTGCTTTTTCGGGATCTTACGGACCCAGATTGGCGCCAGCGTGCAGTTTTCGAGGATCGTCAGATGCGGGAACAGGTTGAAATGCTGGAACACCATGCCGACCTCGCGGCGCACCTCGTCGATCTTTTTCAGATCGCTGGTGAGTTCCTTGCCGTCGACGATGATCTTGCCCTTCTGGTGCTCTTCCAGACGGTTGATGCAGCGGATGAGCGTCGACTTGCCCGAGCCGGACGGGCCGCAGATGACGATGCGCTCGCCGCGCATGACCTTGAGGTTGATGTCCTTCAGCACATGAAAGTCGCCGTACCATTTGTGCATGCCGAGGATTTCGACCGCGACATCGGTGTCGGAAATCGTCATTTTCGACCGGTCGACGCTGAGGTCCTCGGCCGCGACTGCGTTCTCTGAGGCCATGGAGTTTCCCCTTATCGTTTGTGACCGGTGTCGAGCCGGCGTTCCATATAGATCGAATATCGCGACATGCCGAAGCAGAAGAGCCAGAAGACGAAGCCCGCAAAGACAAGGCCCGACATCGGGGTTTGTGGCGATGCCCAGTTCGAATCGGTGAAGTTCTGTCGCACGATACCGAGCAGGTCGAACATGCCGATGATCGAGACGAGCGATGTGTCCTTGAACAGGCCGATGAAGGTGTTGACGATGGCCGGTATGACCAGCTTCAGCGCCTGCGGCAGAACGATCAGCCACATCTTCTGCCAATAGCCGAGGCCGAGCGAATCGGCCCCTTCATATTGCCCTTTCGGCACGGCCTGAAGGCCGCCGCGGATGACCTCCGCCATATAGGCCGATGCAAACAGCGACACGGCGATCAGCGCGCGCAGGAACTTGTCGAACGTCGTGCCGGGCGGCAGGAACAGCGGCAGCATGACGCTTGCCATGAACAACACCGTAATCAGCGGCACGCCGCGGATCGTTTCGATGAAGATCACCGACAGCATCTTGATGACCGGCAGCTTGGACCGGCGGCCCAGCGCCAGCAGGATGCCGAACGGCAACGACACGGTGATGCCGACATAGGACAGGACCATCGTCACCAGAAGCCCGCCCCACACGTCGGTCGGGACATAACGCAGGCCGAAATAGCCGCCGACCAGCAGGAAGAACGAGACGACCGGGAAGACCGCAAACAGCAAAACGGCGTTCAGGCCCTTGCGCGGAATTCGCGGGATGAGGAGCGGCACCAGCAGCGCAACAAACAGCAGCGCAACGACGATGACGCGCCAGCGCTCATCGGTCGGATAGCGGCCGAACATGAACTGCGAGAACTTCGCATCGACAAAGGCCCAGCAGGCACCGGACCAGCCTTCGGGCTGCACGCCGCCCTGCGCGACCGTCGTGCAGACGGAACGGTCCGGCCCGACCCATGCGGCCTGAAGAAAGGCCCAATTGAGGAAGGGCGGGATCAGCCAGGCGATCAGCAGCAGGCCCAGAATGGTGAGAATGGTGTCGGTGGTCGAGGCAAACAGGTTTTTGCGCAGCCAGCTGACCACCCCCTGCTCGCCCGGAGGCGGCGCTGAAGGGATCGCCATTTCGGTCCTGACATAGGACATGTCCTGAGTGCTCATGGCTTAGCGCTCCACCAGAGCCACACGGGCGTTGAACCAGTTCATGAACAGCGATGTCAGAAGGCTGAGGCCCAGATAGACGACCATCCAGATGATGACGATCTCCACCGCCTGGCCGCGCTGGTTGAGGATCGTGCCGCCGATATGGACGAGATCGGCATAACCGATGGCGACAGCGAGCGACGAGTTCTTCGTCAGGTTGAGATATTGGCTCGTCAAAGGCGGGATGACGATGCGCATCGCCTGCGGGATGACGACGAGGCGCAGCGCCTGGCCGGAGCGCAGACCGAGCGCCGACGCAGCCTCGTTCTGCCCCCTGCTGACACCCAGAATGCCCGCGCGCACGATCTCGGCGATGAAGGAGGCCGTGTAGAAGGACAGCGCCATGTAGAGCGACAGGAATTCAGGCGCGATGGGGAAGCCGCCTGTCAGGTTGAAGGTGCCCAGCTCCGGGAATTGCAGGGTCAGCGGGAAGCCGGCGGCTGCGAATGCCAGAAGCGGCATGCCTATGATGAGGCCTAGCGAGGTCCACACGACCGGGAACTGCTGGCCTGTCGCCTGCTGGCGGGCCTTTGCACGGCGCGCCACGAACCATGACAGCACGATGCCGACGACAAGGCCGGCCAGCACCAGCCATGCGCCGGATTCCCAAAGGAAGCGCGGAAGGAAGAGGCCGCGGCTGTTCAGGTAGGCGCCGAGTGGAAGGTCGATCGATTCGCGCGGCTGCGGCAGGACTGCCAGCACGCCGAAATACCAGAAGAAGATGACGAGAAGCGGCGGGATGTTGCGGAACAGTTCGACATAGACCATGCAGATCTTGTTGATCAGCCAGTTATTCGAGAGACGGCCCACGCCGATGACGAAGCCGATGATGGTGGCGGTGATGATGCCGAGGATCGACACCAGCAGCGTGTTGAGCAGGCCGACGACCAGCGCCCGGCCATTGTTGGAATCCGACGAGTAATCGATCATGCTCGAACTGATGTCGAAGCCGGATCGCGCGGTGAGGAAATCAAAGCCGGACGAAATGCCCGCACGGCGCAGGTTGGTCATCGTGTTGTCGACGATCCACCACACGAAAAGAAAAAGCGCCGCAAAGACGAGCACCTGAAAAATGATGCCGCGAATTCTCGGGTCGTTAAGCGGCGACGGGCGAGCTGCGTCGCCGCCGGCCGCATCCTGAATAGCCATGATGTCCCCCTGTTCGGTGATGGAGCCGGGAGACGAATGCCTCCCGGCCCAGGTTCACACGATCGTGGCGACTAGCGGATCGGCGGTGCGTATTGCAGGCCGCCCTTGCTCCACAGAGCGTTCAGGCCACGAGCGATCTTGAGCGGGCTGCCCTGGCCGATATTGCGCTCGAACACCTCGCCATAGTTGCCGACACCCTTCACGATGCGGACGACCCAGTCGTTGGTGAGGCCGAGATCGGTGCCGAGCTTGGTGCCTTCCTCGACGCCAAGCACGCGCTTGATTTCGGGGTTCGGGCTGTTCTTCATCTCCTCGACATTGGCCTGGGTGATGCCGAACTCTTCGGCGATGATCATCGCGTTGAGCGTCCACTTCACGATATCGAACCACTGGTCGTCACCCTGGCGAACTGCCGGCCCGAGCGGCTCCTTGGAGATGATTTCCTTCAGAACGACGTGATCGTCAGGCGAAGCGAGCTTGAGGCGGGTCGAATACAGGCCCGACTGGTCGGTGGTGTAAACGTCGCAGCGGCCAGTGTCATATGCCTGCTCGGTGGCTTCGAGAGCCTCGAAGACGACCGGGTTGTACTGCATGTTGTTGTTGCGGAAGAAGTCCGCGAGGTTCAGTTCGGTCGTCGTGCCGGACTGCACGCAGACGGTCGCGCCGGAGAGCTGGAGCGCCGAGGTGATGCCCGAGAGCTTCTTGGCGTTGATGAGGAAGCCCTGGCCATCATAGTAGTTGATGCCGGCGAAGTTGAAGCCGAGCGACGTATCGCGGCTCAGCGTCCAGGTCGTGTTGCGCGACAGGAGGTCGACTTCCGACGACTGGAGAGCGGTGAAGCGCTCCTTGGCGTTGAGCGGCGAGAACTTGACCTTGTTGGCGTCGTCGAAGATCGCGGCCGCGACAGCACGGCACAGATCGACGTCGAAGCCCGACCACTCGCCCTTGTCGTTTGGCGATGCGAAGCCGGCGAGGCCGGTGTTGACGCCGCAGCGAAGCTCGCCTCGCGCCTTCACGTCATCGAGCGTGGCCGCCGACGCAACACCCATCGTTGCCGAAAGAGCGGCAGCGCCGAAAAGGCCGGCAAGAATCTTGGCTTTCATAAAAATACCCCTTTATCGTTACGTTCGAAGCGTTTGTGCCCGAACATTCTTTTTTAGGTCGACCAGAGCGCTCTCCCTGCGCTTGTCCTGCTGGCCGTTGCGCGGCCGCTTCCGGTGTCCCGTTCGTCTGAGGCATCGAATGGCATTATGGGATCGAGGTCAAGCCTCAAGCAGGTTCACGGCGGTCTCTGCCCGAGCAAAATATTTGCGTCAAATGCCGGCTCACGTGACCCGTGGCGCGATCCGATCAGCGGACGCCGCAAAGGAGACACCTCTTGCGGCAAGCCAGCGCGCGAGCGCCAGCGCGCTCAAAGCACCGATGGAAAACCCTGCCACGACATCGGACGCGAAGTGCGCTTCGGCAGCGATTCGCGAGACTGCCAGCACGCCCCCGGCGAGCAGGATCGGCACCGACCAGCGCGGGAACCAGAGCGCCAGAACCATCGCGATAACACCGCAAGTGGCGGAATGCCCTGACGGGAAGCTGGCATGCAGGTCGCCACCCGTCAGCGGCTTGAAGGCGAATGCGCCGACCTCGGCCAACAATGTCGGCCGCGTGCGCCCGACGAGATATTTGAGCGCATTGACCGGCATATGCGCCAACGCGATCGCCGCAAGGACAAAGCCGGCCTGCAGATAGATGCGCTCCAGCAGGAAGCGACGGTGCGGTTGGAGACGCTGAAAATCGAGCAATCCCAACACAAGGAAGAGGACGAGAGCGGGCTGCCAGTACCACTTCGTAAGACCGATGTCCGTGATGGCGGCGAGCGTATGGAACACGAAACCGGGCATAGCCGCCGCATAGCTTGCGACGGGCGCATCAATAAATGTGGCCAGTGCCGCGAGCACGACCGCGCCAAACGCGATCAGCGACATCGAACGGGTCCAGATGGGCGCCGCCCCTTCTTGGCGCCCCGCGAAAAGTCGGCGTGCGAGATCCCTGTGGCCGCCGGCAAATCCTCCGCTCTGTTCGCCTCGCTGCGTCACGAATGCTCCATGGATTGACCGGCGCGTGACGCGTCCGAACGGCTGGCCCGATAAAAGCGGGGCCCCTGCGCGGTTGCACGTATCGTCGGCCATAGGTAAGCGAATGGTCGCATCTAACAAGGAGCACAGCCGGATGGCGTCTGACAATCAATACAAGGGCGTCAACACCCGACTGGCGCATGCGGGCTACAACCCGAGCGATTATCACGGCTTTGTGAATCCTCCGGTTGTCCATGCATCGACGGTCCTGTTTCCCGACGCGAAGTCGATGTCGGGCCGCTCGCAGAAATACACCTACGGCACAAAGGGCACGCCAACGACCGACGCCTTGGCGGCGGCGATGGACGAACTGGAAGGCTCGGCAGGCACGATTATCGTACCGTCGGGGCTCGCAGCTGTCACGGTGCCGCTGCTGGCATTCGTTGCTTCCGGCGATCACATCCTTATCGTCGATTCAGTCTATCGGCCGACGCGCCACTTCGCCAACACGATGCTCAGGCGCCTCGGCGTCGAGACGACCTATTACGACCCGGCCATCGGCTCGGACATCGCCGGGCTGATGCGGCCGAACACGAAGGTTGTCTTCACCGAATCGCCCGGTTCCAACACGTTCGAGATGCAGGACATTCCCGCAATCGCAAAGGCGGCTCATGCCGGCGGCGCGATCGTGATGATGGACAATACCTGGGCGACGCCCTTGTATTTCAAGCCGTTGGACTTCGGCGTTGACGTATCGATTCATGCGGCGACGAAATATCCGGCAGGCCATTCGGACGTGCTTCTCGGCACGGTGTCGGCCACTGAAAAGTGCTGGCCGCAGCTTCGCGATGCCTTCGAGACGCTCGGCTGCTGCGCCGGGCCTGACGACGTCTATCAGGTGCTGCGCGGCTTGCGCACGATGGGCGTTCGTCTGGCGCATCACGAAAAGAGCGCGCTTGAGATCGCGACATGGATGGAAAGCCTGCCGCAGGTAGCGCAGGTTCTGCACCCTGCTTTGCCAAGCGCGGTTGGCCACGACCTTTGGAAGCGCGACTTTTCAGGTTCGAGCGGCATCTTCTCATTCGTGCTCAAGGGCGGCGAGAAACAGGCGCACGCCTTCCTCGACGCGCTGAAGCTGTTCGGTCTCGGTTATTCCTGGGGCGGCTATGAAAGCCTTGCCGTTCTCGTCTCGCTGACGGACCGGACTGTCGCCAAAGGCGACTATGAAGGGCCGGTGGTGCGGCTCCAGATCGGACTGGAAGACGTCGAGGACATCATGGCCGATATCGAGAGCGGTCTGGCGGCGGCACGCGCCGCCTAGCCCGTCAGATGATGTGAGTGGCGGCGTAGACCAGTGCCGAGATTCCGGCCGTCGCCGGAATGGTGACGATCCACGCCCAGACGATATTGCCCGCGATCCCCCAGCGCACCGCAGACGTGCGGCGTGCCGCGCCCACGCCGACGATTGCGCCGGTGATGGTGTGGGTGGTCGATACCGGGATACCCATGCCGGTGGCGGCAAACAGCGTGATCGCACCGCCGGTCTCGGCGCAGAACCCCTGCATCGGGTTCAGCCGCGTGATCTTCGACCCCATCGTGTGGACGATGCGCCAGCCGCCGAACAGCGTGCCGAAGGCGAGCATGAGCTGGCAACTGATGACGACCCAGAACGGCACGTAGAAGGTGTCGCCGAGCATGCCCTGCGAATAGAGCAGCACCGCGATGATGCCCATGGTCTTCTGCGCGTCATTGCCGCCATGGCCGAGCGAATACATCGATGCGGACACGAACTGCGCCCAGCGGAAAGTGCGGTCGACCGCGAATGGCGAGTATCGCACGAAGGCCCAGGACACGATCAGCACGAGTATCAGCGCCAGCACGAAACCGGTGGCAGGCGACAGCACGATGGCCGCTGTCGTCTTGGCGACGCCCGACCAGACGATTGCGCTGACACCGGATTTTGCCAGTCCCGCGCCGATCAGGCCGCCGATCAAAGCGTGAGACGAACTCGATGGAATGCCGAAATACCAGGTGATCAGGTTCCAGGAGATCGCACCTATCAGCGCGGCGAAGATCACGGACGGATTGATGATGTCGGCCGAGACGATGCCCTTGCCGACCGTTTCGGCCACATGCAGGCCGAAGAACATGAAAGCGATGAAGTTGAAGAAGGCGGCCCAGAACACCGCATATTGCGGACGCAGGACGCGCGTCGAGACGATTGTCGCGATCGAATTGGCAGCGTCATGCAGCCCGTTCAGGAAGTCGAAGAACAGCGCAACGCCGATCAGCGCGATCAACAGCGGAAAGGCGAGCGTGGCATCCATCAGACGTTCTCGATGACGATGCCGCTGATCTCGTTGGCGACGTCCTCGAACTTGTCGACCACCTTCTCAAGATCGGCATAGATCTCGGCGCCGATCATGAAGGCCATCGGGTCTGACTTGCCATATTTGCGGAACAGTTCCTTCAGCCCCCTGTCGTGCAGGTCGTCGGACTGGCCTTCGAGGCGCACAACCTGTTCGGCAATGTCGTTCAGTTCGGCTGCGTTGACCGAGACGGCGGCAAGCAAGGGCAGCGCCTTGGCGATAAGCTCAGCAGCCTGGACGATGATCGGCCCCATCTCCCTCATCAGGGGCTCGAAAGCGGTCTGCTCGTAAAGGAACACCGTCTTGACGGTCTTGCGCATCGTGTCGATGGCGTCGTCCATCGAGCCGATCAGGTCCTGGATGTCGCTTCGGTCAAACGGCGTGATGAAGGAGCGGCGAAGCGACAGGAGCACCTCGGCAGTGATCGCATCCGCCTCATCCTCAAGCCGGATGATTTCCTGACCGTGTTTCTCGATGTCTTTGGCTTCGAGCAGTTTTTCCATCTCGCGCGCGGCAGCGACCAACGTCGCGGCATGAGCGGCGAACATGTCGAAGAACCTGTCTTCGCGCGGCAAAAGCCTCTTGAACCAGCCCATCATCGGCAAGCATCCTCTTCTGCCGTTGCCTATGACGCCGTGGCGGGCCCCTGTCCACGACCCGACGTGCCAAGCCGGCTATCCATTGTGGAAAAAGCCGATCGATCCGCAAATTTGCCGGCGTTTGATACGGACGGCCGGAGAGCAAACCGTAAAATCGCCCGGTTCAGCCCGACCTGCCGACAGCCGGCTACACTCACCCTGTGCGCGCTTCATCCCCGGCGATGAAATGCGCGATCTGGTCGGCATGGGCCTTGATGAAGGCAGGGCGCGCGCAGGCGCGTTGCCTGTAGGCGGCAAGCGCCGGATAGTTCGGCTGATCGGCGCGCTTGGTCTGGCGCAGCACGTCGGCCATCATGATGTCGGCAACCGTGAAGCGGCCAGCGGCGATCCATTCCCGGTCAAGCAACACCGCTTCGAGGTGCTCGAGCCGGCTGTCGAGCCAGCCGGTCAGGCCGTTGTCGGGGCCTTGTGTCCAACTGAGGACCATCCATGGCACCGAAACCATCTCGATGGAGTTGAGCGCGGCAATCGTCCATTGCAGCGTCTCGGCCTCGCCTTCACGGTCGCGCGGCATCAGGATTTCGCTCTTCTTCGCAAGATGAAGAAGGCAGGCCCCGCTCTCGAACAGTTTCAGGCCGTCGTCTTCGATAAACGGTATCTGGCCGAATGGCTGCCTGGCAAAGTGTTCGGCACCGCGCCCCTCGAACGGCGTCGTCTTTACCTGATAGTCCAGGCCCGCTTCTTCGCAAGCCCAGCGCAGCCGGAGGTCGCGGACAAGGCCGCGCGGCCCGTTCTCGCCTCCGGGAACGTAGTCATAGGTCCAGATCGTGATCATGGTTCGTCCTTCCGGATCGACATGCCGCCGGACGCAAACTCAACCGTCAATGCGGCGACAATACAATGGTGGAGAATGGCTTGGCGATCCCGACAGGATTCGAACCTGTGACCCACAGCTTAGAAGGCTGTTGCTCTATCCAGCTGAGCTACGGGACCGTTGGCGGGGGTTTACCCGATTTTGCCGCGTTGCGCGACTGCTGATCGACAGTCGGACGCTCAATGCGTCCAGGGTATCTGCCGGTCGTATTTGAAATTGTCCGAATAGGAGATGTTGCGGCGCTTGGCTTCCTTCGGCTCGATCACGCGATAGGCGATGCCGCGCTTTTCGGCATAGGCGATCGCTTCTTCCTTCGTCTCGAACACGACCCTGATCTGGCTCTTCATGTCGCCGGACGTGGTGTATCCCATCAAAGGATCGATCTTGCGCTTCTGCTCGGGATCGAAATCGAGAATCCAGTTTCCGGTCTTGGCCTTGCCGGACTGCATGGCGGTCTTGGCGGGGCTGTAGATGCGCGCGGACATGGGTTTCCTCGTCAGTTGCGCCCGTTGCATCGCCCAAGGCGCGCGAACCGTCAAGTCCCTGCGCGCGGGCCGGACATTCGACCGCATCGAACAAAGTTGCGCTAAATGCCGCGAGCCGCCCAAATGGCCTTGCCTTTGTCGTCCGAAGAACCTAGGGAAACCGCCGTGTCGGAGTGTAGCGCAGTCTGGTAGCGCATCTGGTTTGGGACCAGAGGGTCGGGAGTTCGAATCTCTCCACTCCGACCATTTTCTTCCAGCCCTGTGAAAGCCTAATCAACGAAGCGCGCAGCGACAGCCGCGTTCGTGATCGCGCTTTCTAAATATCGAGTTCGGACTGCCCTTCGTCCAGCGCGCCGATAACTTCGGCGGCGAGCGCGCGGCTGATGCGCGCCCCGCGCGCCAGGGCGGCGGCATCCAGACGATCGACAACCGACATTGCAGTCGAAAGCGACCGTTCTATGCGATTGGCGATATAGCCGATGACATGCGGCTCGACCTTCACCTGCCGGTCGGAGAAGAGCTTTGTCATCACCGCGCTCAGGAGAAAATCGTCAGGCTCGGCGATCTCGACGATCGTGGCGGCGCGCAGCCGCGACTGCAGATCCTGAAGCGACACGCCCCAAGCGGCCGGAAACAGCCTCGATGTGAGGAGAAGCTGGCCGCCGCCTTGCCGCACCGCATTGATCAGATGAAACAGCCCCGTCTCGTCGACGCCCTGCCCCACACCATCGATGAGCAAAGGAGTGCCGGAGGCGGCGCGACCAAACAGGGATTGGTCGATATTGGATGCGTCCGCCTCTACCGCGCCCGATACGTCGGCCCAGACCCGCGCAATATGCGACTTTCCCGATCCGGCAGGCCCGGCAAGCACCACGACTGGCGCCGGCCAGCCCGGCCAGCGGTCGATGAGGTCGATTGCCGCGCGATTTGCCAGCGCCATGACAAGCTCGTCGCGCGACTGGCCAGAATTGCGGCCGAGATCGAGAGGCAGTTGCGAGCTGCGCGCGTCGGTCACGGCGTCACTCAGGCGTCTCGTTGCGGGCGCGTGCTGGTGTCACCGGTGTAGAGCGGGGAAGCGAGATACCGCGACAGCGCAAAGCGTACCAGAACCGCAACCGCCGCCGCCGCCGGGACTGCAATGAGTAGGCCGACGAAGCCGAACAGCGAGCCGAAGGCGAGAAGCGAGAACATGAGCCAGACGGGATGCAGTCCGACGCTCTGGCCGACGAGCTTCGGCTGGAGGAAATTGCCTTCGATGAACTGGCCCGCAAAGAAGATGCAGGCGACCGCGATGACCATCGCGTAGTCAGGCCAGAACTGGACGATTGCCACGCCGACCGACAGGACGAGGCCGACAAGCGAGCCGACATAGGGGATGAAGCCGATCAGGCCGGCGAAAAGCCCGATGAGCAGGCCGAAATTGAGCCCGACCAGCGTCAGCGCGATCGCATACATGATGCCGAGCACGAGGCAGAGCGTGCCTTGCCCGCGCACGAAACCTGCCGTCGAGCGGTTGATGTCGCTGGCGATCTGGCGGACCGTGTCGACGTGCTGGCGAGGTATCCAGCTGTCGATGGTGGCGATCATGCGGTCCCAATCGACCAGCATATAGAAGGCAACCACCGGGGTGACGACTGCAAGGCTGGCGACGTTGACGATGGCGAGCCCCGAGCTGAGCAGCGAGGTGAACAGGCTGCTCATGAAGGTCGACCCCTGGGAGATCAGAGACGACAGCGCGTTGCGCACAGCCGACGGGTCCATGCCGAACCTGGTGCGCAGCCATTCGAGGTCGGCCAGCATGTTCTGCAGCCGCGAGATATAGTCCGGCATGTTGGCGACGAGTTGCGCGCCCTGCCCGGCCAGGATCGGCACGATGATGATTAGCGCGATGACGACGGTCGCGACAAAGGTCAGCAGGATGATGCATGCGGCAACCAGCCGCGAGCCGATCCACGTCTGAAGCTTGTCCGCGACGGGATCGAGGAAATAGGCGAGCACCAGCCCGGCGGCGAAGGGCAGCAGGATCGACGAAAACAGAAACAGGAAGACGAGGAGCAGCACGAAAGCGCCCGCCCAGAACATGATCTGGCGCGTGAAGGACTGGGCGACCGAGAATTGCTCCCGCTCGTCTGCCTCGATCGTCACCGATACAGAAGGCCGCGCCGTGGGCCGGGTCGCCAGCGCCCGACGGTCAGTCGGTTTTGTCGGTTTCGCCATGACCTGCCATATGTTTGAGCCAAGCCACGAGATATGCCGCGCCGGAAGCAACGGTCAAGAGGCCGGACACAATGACGAGCAGCCAGCGCAGTTGTCCAAGGTCCATCCCCAGCGCCAGGTCGCTCAGGACGACCGCCGCCAGCAGGATCTGCACGGCGGTGTTCGCCTTCGACACAAACAGCGGCCTGACATCGACCGGGTGACCCATGACCGACGACAGCATGACCGCGCCGATGATCAGAAGGTCGCGCGACACGGACAGGATGACGAGCCACAATGGCAGTTCACCCATCAGCCCCAGCATGACGAAAACGGTGACGAGCAGCAGCTTGTCGGCCACCGGATCGAGATAGGCCCCGAGGCGCGAATACTGGTTGAAATGGCGGGCGATATAGCCGTCGACGCCATCCGATACGCCTGCCGCCACGAACAGGCCGAGCGCCAGCCCTTGCCTGTCAGACAGCAAGGCCCAGGCGACGGCGGGGATCAGCAGCAGCCTGCCGATCGTGATGATGTTCGGGATGGTCAAGCCTGTGTCTCCTCCCCTCAACATGGAGACGGGCTGTGCAAGGCGCAAGTTTCCGCCCCCGATTGCGGCCTCCACTGCTTGCGAGCGGCGCACACACATGCGAATAGCCGGGCAATTCGCGACCGGAGACCGCAATGACGGCAGGCAAGAATGGGACCGCAGGCAAGAATGGGCTGACTTACGCCCAGGCCGGGGTGGATATCGATGCCGGCAACGAACTGGTGGAGAAGATCAAGCCGCTGGTGCGCTCGACGCGCCGGCCCGGCGCAGATGGCGAGATCGGCGGATTTGGCGGCCTGTTCGACCTGAAGGCGGCCGGCTTTACCGATCCGGTTCTGGTTGCGGCAAATGACGGCGTCGGCACCAAGCTCCGCATCGCGATCGAGGCTGGCAAGCACGATACGATCGGCATCGACCTCGTCGCCATGTGCGTCAACGACCTTGTCGTGCAGGGCGCAGAGCCGCTGTTCTTCCTCGACTATTTCGCCACCGGCAAGCTCGACCCCGAACAGGGCGCGGCGATTGTCTCGGGCATCGCGGCGGGCTGCCGCATGGCGGGCTGCGCGCTGATCGGCGGCGAGACGGCAGAGATGCCCGGCATGTATCACGGCGACGACTATGACCTTGCCGGCTTCGCCGTGGGTGCGGCCGAGCGCGGCAATCTCTTGCCGAGCGGCGATATCGCCGAGGGCGACGTTCTGATCGGGCTGGCCTCGTCGGGCGTTCACTCCAACGGTTATTCGCTGGTTCGCCGCATCGTAAAACTGTCGGGTCTTGCATGGACCGACTCCGCCCCGTTTGCGCCAGACCGCAGCCTTGGCGAGGCGCTGCTTGAGCCGACGCGCATCTATGTGAAGTCGCTGCTCGCCGCGATCCGCCAGACCGGCGCGATCAAGGCGCTGGCGCATATCACCGGCGGCGGATTCCCCGACAATATTCCCCGCGTCCTTCCCGACGACAAGGCAGCGGAACTCGATCTCGACGCGATTGCGGTGCCTCCGGTCTTCGGCTGGCTGGCGGTGACCGGCGGCGTGGAGCCCAACGAAATGATGCGCACCTTCAATTGCGGGGTTGGCATGATCGCCGTCGTCGCAGAAGATCGCGCCGAGGACGTCATGGCTGCGTTGCGGGCCGAGGGCGAGACCGTCTCGCGCATCGGCCGGATTGCGCGCCGCACGCAAGACGGCGTCGTCTATCGCGGGAGGATTTCGATTTGATGGCAAAGAAGCGTGTCGCGATCCTGATTTCGGGGCGCGGATCGAACATGGCGGCCCTGATCGATGCGGCGCAATCGCCGGATTTTCCAGCCGAGATCGTCGGCGTCATCTCCAATCGTGCCGATGCCAAGGGGCTGGCGATCGCGGCTGCCAAGGGCATCTCGACGGCTGTCATTCCGTCGAAGGACATCACCCGCCAGGAACACGCAACCGCGCTCGACGCCGCCATCCAGAACCTGCGCGCCGATATCGTCTGCCTGGCCGGCTACATGCGCCTGCTCGACGAGGCCTTCGTGGCGCGCTGGCAAGGCAGGCTGATCAACATCCATCCGTCGCTGCTACCGCTCTTCAAGGGCACGCATCCGCACGAGCAGGCGCTTGAAGCAGGCGTGCGCATCCACGGCTGCACCGTGCATTTCGTGACACCGGAAGTCGATTCGGGGCCGATCATCGCGCAGGCGGCCGTGCCGGTCCAAACCGGCGACGATGCCGACAGCCTGTCGGTGCGCGTCCTGTCAGCCGAGCATCGCCTTTACGGCGAAGCGCTTGCGCTGCTGGCGTCGGGAAAGGTGAAGATGGAATGCGGCAAGGCCGTGTTTGCAGATTTCATCGAGGAACCGGCGACCGGCCGCATGATTTCCGCGCCCGCACCGCGGCCCGACATCGCCGACCTCGAAAGCCTGGCGCGACGCACGCCCTGACGCGCAGCGCTACAGCGCCACGTAGTCGATTTCGAGAAAGTCCGGTACCTCCTGCTTCCAGCGCTCCTCGACGAAGCGCACGTGGTCGGCATGGGTATTGTAGGCGTCGTAGCCGGCCTGATCGTCGAACTCCATCGAGAAGCCGAAGCGGAAGCCGTTCTTCACGCTGACCTGACGCAATCTCTCGAACTTGCGCACTGACGGGATCTTGGCGAGTACCAGCGCCTCTTCGAGGAATGCCTGCTCTTCGGCTGAGCCTTCCGCATGTTTAAGACTGAAGACGACTGTGTGCCTGATCATGCTGCGACCTCATCGAGTGGAATGCGCACCCACACCTTGTTGTCGTGAACTGCCGCGCCACCATAGGGTGCGGGCGCATCGGCCCCCGTCAGAACATTGATCCCCTCGCCGCGCTCATGGTCTGAATTGGCCCAGATGCCTTCTGCGATGACGACGCCGCGCTTCAAGCCGTCGAACAGCTTTGCGTGCAGCACGACTTCGCCGCGCATATTGCCGACTTCCACGCGCGCGCCATTCTCGATGCCGAGCTTTTCCGCGTCGAGAGAATGGATCAGCAGTTCCGGCCTGCCCTCCTTCTGGCGCGACACAGGCGTTTCCTGAAAACTCGAATTGAGGAAGTTGCGCGCCGGCGAAGTCGCGAGGCGGAACGGGTGCTCGGCATCCGCCACCTCGATCAGATCGACGTGATCGGGGAACACCGGCAGGAGATGAACCGGGCCGAAATTCTCCGCCATCACCTTGGGCGGCTTGTTGGGAGCGTGACCGCCGATCCATTGCGGGCTGAAGTGGAACTTGCCGTCGGGATGGCCGAAGCCTTTGAGGAAGTGTGCCGTCTCGAAATCCGGCTGCATGTCGGCCCAGCGGCGCTCCTTCAGGCCGTCAAAGTCGAATTCCTTGCCCTTCAGCATGATGTCGATGTGATCGCGCTCGGTCATGCCGAAGCCCGGCATATGCGAGACGCCGAGGCGCTTCGCCAGTTCCTCGATGACGAAATGATTGGTGCGCGGCCCATCCGGCGGCTCGATCAGTTTCGGCCCCAGTGTCAGGTGCTGATTGCCGCCGCCCTTGTAGATGTCGTCATGTTCGACAAACATCGTGGCGGGCAGCACGACATCGGCGAGCTTGGCCGTATCGGTCATGAACTGTTCGTGGACGCAGGTGAACAGATCATCGCGCTTAAACCCTTCGACAACGAGGCGTTGATGGGGTGCGACGTTGGCCGGATTGGTGTTCTGGATCAGGAGCGCCGTTACGGGCGGGCCGCCATACAAGGCATCCTCGTGGCCCATCAGGACCGGGCCGATGCGTGAATGATCGAGGTAGCGCACGGTCGGGTCGCGCAGACGCGAACCCTCGAGCAGATCCTTGTTGAGCTTGAAGCCGGGAATACCCGAATTCGAGTGGAATGCCCCGCCGCCCTCATATTGCCAGTGGCCCGCTACGGCCGGGATCGACGTCACGGCATGGATGTTGACCGAGCCGTTGCGCTGGCGCGCAAGGCCATAACCGATGCGGAAGAAGGTGCGCTTCGTCTGGCCGACGAGGCTTGCGAACGTCTCGATCTCCTCCACCGACAGGCCCGTGATGGCAGCCGCCCATTGCGGAGTTCTTGATTCAAGATGCGCCTGCAAGCCCTTGGGATCATCCGTATATTTCGCAAGATAAGGCCAGTCGGCATGTCCGTCGCGGAACAGCACATGCATGACCGCGCAGGCTAGCGCGCCGTCGGTGCCGGGCTTGACGATGAGGCCGATGTCGGCCTGTTTCATCGTGGCGTTATCGTAGACATCGACGACGACGATCTTGGCGCCGCGCTCCTTTCGCGCCTTGATGGCGTGGGTCATCACATTGACCTGGGTGACAACGGCATTCGTTCCCCAGATGACGACACAATCGGACTTGGCGATTTCGCGGGGGTCGGAACCCCGCAGCGCACCGGTGCCCAGGAAATAGCCGGTCCAGGCCAGATTGGTGCAGATCGAATCGAAGAAGCCCGAATATTTCTTCGCATGGCGCAGTCGCTCGATGCCGTCGCGCTGCACGAGGCCCATCGTGCCGGCATAATAATAGGGCCATACCGTCTCGGCGCCGAGCCTCTCTTCAGCCTTGAGGAATTTCTCGGCGACCAGATCGAGCGCCGCCTCAAAGCTCGCTTCCTTCCACTGGCCCTCGCCCTTTGCCCCGGAACGCACCAGCGGCTTCAGCAGGCGGTCCGGATGGTGGACACGGTCGGCATAGCGGGCGACCTTGGCGCAGACGACGCCGGCCGTGTAGCTGTTGGATTTCGCACCATGGACGCGCCCGATCCTGTCCGGCCCCAGCAGTTCGATGTCCAGCGCGCAGGTCGACGGGCAATCATGCGGGCAGGCGGAATGCCCGATACGGATAGGCGAATGTGTGTTCATGCCTGCTTTCTACTCCGGAACGGCGGGCTTTAGAACTGGCATCATGGCGCACGGCTATGGTCCAGTTGCGGCGGAGACCATAAGGTCACGCGGCTAAACGACATCGATCGCGGCAAGTCGCTTCTGGCGCGGCGCGTTGCAGCCGTGTAGCTGGAGGCTGGAGTAGAACCGGGCCTGCAATGAACTACGACCACGCCTATCACGCTGGAAACTTCGCCGACGTCGTCAAACACGCGGTCATGGTGCGTGTGATCGAATATCTGAAGCGCAAGGAAAAGCCGTTCCGCGTCATCGACACCCATGCGGGCGAAGGTGTCTATGACCTCTCTTCGGAACGCGCGCAGAAGACAGGCGAGTGGCTGACCGGAATCGGCCGCCTGATCGAGGCGCAGCTTGACCCGGACGTAGCCGCGCTTCTGGCGCCCTACCTTGAAATCGTCGTGGCGCTGAACCCGGACGGCGGCCTGAGACTCTATCCCGGCTCACCCGAGATCACCCGCTCTCTGTTGCGCAAGCAGGACCGGCTGACCGCAATCGAGCTGAAGCCGGACGCAGCATCCGTGCTCCGACACCGCTTCGCCGACGATTACCAGGCACGAATCATCGAGCTGGACGGCTGGCTGGCGCTCGGCGCGCATGTGCCGCCAAAGGAGAAGCGCGGATTCGTCATCGTCGACCCGCCCTATGAAGTTGAAAACGAGTTCGGCCACATCATTGAAGGGCTTGCCAGGGCATGGAGGCGCTGGCCAGACGGCATCTACGCATTCTGGTATCCGATCAAGGACGTTGCAGGCGTCGGCCGTTTCCGGAACGCACTGAAAGGCCTCGGAATTCCCAGCATTCTCGACGTGGCGCTTTCAGTCCGCCCGCCGGCGCAACTGCCCCGGCTGGACGGGACCGGCATGATCATCGTCAACCCGCCCTATACGCTCGAACAGGAATTGAGAGTGATGCTGCCCGCGCTTCGGGGCGTTCTGGCGCTCGAAGACGGCGCGAAATGGTCGGTCGAATGGCTGGCGGGAGAGCGGGCTGCGGGTTGACGCAGGCACGCTGTTGCAACATGTTCCGAGCTCAACGCACGGGGTCGTCCATGTCGCTCAAGAAGCTCGCACTTGCCGCCTGCGCCGGCGCTCTAGTCGCCGGTTCGGCTGTCGCACAGCCCGCTTTGCCGCCAGTAAAGCAAAGCGCGGTTATCACCGTGGGCTTCCTTGATCGACCTGAGGCCAGACAATGCGACGATCAGGGCATTCTCGGCCGCATTTCCTCGCGCTTCCGCCATCAGGTGACGCATGTGCCAAACCTGCCCCAGGTCAGCATCGTCGACATCCACCGCGTCCACCAGCACCGCAACTATGTGGCAAGCGAAGATCATCCGATCGCGCGCCGCTATTGCGGGGCAACGGTCGAACTGTCCGACGGCCGCAAGCGCGAGATGTGGTATTTGATCGAGGAAGGCATGGGCTTTGCCTCGGTCGGCGATAATGTCGAATTCTGTGTGTCGGGCTTCGACCGCTGGAACGTCTATAACGGGCGCTGCCGCGTTCTCAGATAGAATGCGACGGACTTTTCTGGCGGCCGCGCTTGCCGCAGCATGCGTTGCGGCAGGCTGCGACGGCGGAGACAAGCAGCCTGCGCCAACACCGATTGCCGGCCCCGCCCCGACCTTGCAGCCCAAGGCCTCCCCTTCGACCCCCAATCTTCCAGCGCAAAAGCCATCACCGGCGCGTGCCGGTAGCGGGTTTGATTTCTACGTGTTGGCGCTGTCCTGGTCGCCGAGCTATTGCGCGTCGGAAGGCGAGGACGCCAACCGGCAGCAATGCGGCACTGGGCGGCCCTATGCCTTCGTCGTTCATGGACTTTGGCCGCAGTTCGAGCGCGGCTATCCCGCAGATTGCGCAACCGGCGAACGCGACGTGCCGCGCGATCTTGCGCAATCGCTCTACGACATCATGCCGTCGAACGGCCTCATCCGGCAGCAATGGCGCAAGCATGGCGTCTGCGCCGGGCTGACACAGCGCGACTATTTCGATGTCGTGCGCGCGGCGCGCAATCGCGTCACCGTGCCAGACGATTTCATGCGGCCGGCGGCCTTTCGCACGATCAACCCGCAGGATGTGGAGCGCGCCTTTCAACGGGCAAACCCCGGGCTGCAATCTGATGCGATCACGACGTCATGCTCCGGGCGCTATCTCAGCGAAGTGCGCATCTGCATGACGAAGGGGCTGGAATTCCGCTCCTGCCCCGAGGTCGACCGCCGCGCCTGCCGAAATCCCAAGGCGGTCATGCCGCCGGTTCGCGCTGGAGGATGACCAAATGAGCGACCACCGGATTTTCACGACAAGCTTTGCAAGCGTCTATCCGCTCTATGTTGCCAAGGCGGAACGCAAGGGCAGGACCAAGGCCGAGGTCGATCAGATCATCCAGTGGCTGACCGGCTACAGCCATACGCAACTGCAGGATGAAATTTCAGAAAAGACCGATTTCAGGACGTTTTTTGCGCGCGCTCCGCGCATCAATCCTGCGCGAAACCTGATCAGGGGGATGGTCTGCGGCGTGCGCGTGGAGGATATCGAAGAGCCCACAATGCGGGAGATTCGCTATCTGGACAAACTCATCGACGAGTTGGCCAAGGGCAAGACAATGGACAAGATACTGCGGGCGGCCTGACCCCCGCGCCGCCAAACGAGGAAAAATATGCCACGCATCCTATGTTCAGGCCCGTCGCCCTACAGCGCCAAGGCGCGCATGGCGGCACAACATGCCGGCATTGCGCTGGAGGTCGTCAACGTCGATACCAATGCAGACCCAGCCTTGCTCATCGACAACAATCCGCTCGGCAAGATCCCGGTTGTGCTGAGCGATGAAGGCGAAGCCGTCTATGACAGCCGCGTCATCACCCAATATCTGAACCGGCTCTCGGGCAATGCGCTTCTGCCGCGCAATCCCGCCAAGCGCCTGGAAGCCGAACGGCTGGAAGCACTGGCCGACGGCATTGCCGACTGCCTCATTACCCATGTCTATGAGCGGCGGATGCGCCCGGAAGAGAAGATCCATCAGCCCTGGCTCGACCGTCAATGGTCGAAGGTCGAGCGGGCGCTGGATCATCTGAACGCCAACCCGCCGAAACTTCCCGCCAAGATCAATGCCGGTCACATCGCGCTGCGCGCGGTCCTCGGCTACATGGCGCTGCGATTTGAAGGCAAATGGGAGCGCGGCCGTTCGAAGATCGTTCGCTGGACAAAGCGGTTCGACGAGAAATTCCCGGAACTCGCGGCGCTGCTGCCGAAGTAGGAACTGGTCCACCTTACCAAAGAAAAGGGCCGGGAGATCGCTCTCCCGGCCCGATTTTTCTGGCAAAGCCTGAAATCAGAACTTCAAGCCGACGCCGAGATTGATGCGGTTCGACGTGTGGTCGACCTTGGTCGCGCCACCGGCAAGATTGTAATTGCCGGAGCCGAGGTCCGTGTAGCGGTATTCGACGCGGCCAAACACATTGTCGGTGATCTTGGCATCAACACCCGCGCCGACCGTGTAGCCGAGTTCGGTGTTGGAGTCCTTGCCGCCGTCCTGAACCGTGACATTGGCAAGTGCACCACCGGCGGTGCCATAGACCAGAACGCGGTCGTTCGGAGCATAGCCGAGACGTGCGCGCAGCGAGCCTTCGCCCTTGGTCGTCGAGGCGATCACGCCGTTGCCGCCGCCAGCGCCGTTGTAACCGGCATCAGCTTCCGCACCGTAGACGATGTTGCCGCTCTGGCCCTGCCAACCGGCAAATCCGCCGACGCCGATGCCGTCGGGCTTGGTGCGCGACGGAATGCCGGGAGCGCGGGTCTCGCCCTTGGTCCACGAACCATACGCACCGATGTAGCCGCCAGCCCAGCCGCTCTGCATTTCCACCGGAGCTTCATATGGCGCTGGCTCAGGAGCCATTTCGACTGCATCGGCAGCGAAAACAGGCGCCGAAAGGGCGAACAGGGCAGCAGCGGCAACAGCCGTGCGGGAAAGATTGATATTTTTCATGTCCAAACTCCTTGTCTCAAGGACACGCAACACACGAGCCCGGTCGTCGAGGGAGGGTCGCGTCGGGTCGGACTGGAATTTGGCGTCCGAATGCGGCACCAAAGCACCGACAATCTGGTCATTCCCAGGCCTAACACGGGCGAAAATAAGGCGTTGCATATCAGTCACATTGCCCGTTCGGGCGGCCTATCCGACGACGGTCGGGCAATACCAAACATTTGAGCGCAAAAGGTTTCCTACAATTTAATATAAGAGTGTGACGCAACGCATTCCGTTACGTCGACTTCATTCATTGTTCAATGTTGACGGTGCAAATGCCCCGTTTCGGCCCCATATGTTGCCCAACAGTAAATCAGCGGGAAGCGGGCTAACCATGTTCGAGCAACCAAGATCGGCACTGGTGACGGGCGGCGCGCGCAGACTAGGCGCAGCAATCGTTCGCGATCTTGCTGCACACGGGTTTGCCGTTGCAATCCACCATAACACCTCCGCCGAGGATGCAGCGACGCTGGCGCGCGAAATCACGGATCTGGGCGGCAACGCCATTACAGTGCAGGCGGACCTTTCAAAGGCGGCCGACGTCGATCGAGTGATCGCGCAGGCGACGCGGGCCATCGGGCCGCTCGGACTGCTGGTCAACAGCGCCTCGGTGTTCGAGCCGGACAGTCTGCTCGATTTTTCCGCAGACCAGTGGGACGCCAATTTCGACGTTCACCTCAAGGCGCCCGTCATGCTGGCGCGCCGCTTTGCCGAACAACTGGGCGACGAGCGGACCGGTCTCGTGGTCAATGTCATCGACCAGCGGGTGCTGCGTCCCAATCCCAATTTCTTCACATACACGCTGTCGAAATCGGCCCTATGGGAAGCGACACGAATCATGGCGCTGGCGCTTGCGCCGAAAATCCGCGTCAACGCGATCGGGCCGGGACCGGCCCTGCCCAATGCGCGGCAGGCTCAAAGCGATTTCGACCGGCAAGTCGAGGGGCTGATCCTGAAACGCGGGCCTGACATTGCCGAATTCGGTCGCACGGTGCGCTATCTGTTCGAGATGATGTCAGTAACCGGCCAGATGATCGCCATAGATGGCGGCCAGCATCTTGCGTGGCAGACGCCTGACGTGACAGGCATGGCTGAATGAGCCCCAGACTGAAGACCGAAGACGAAGAACCCGGCGACGACGTTGCCGGCTTCATGGCAGGCGAGGACGACGAGGATGAGGATATCGTCGTAGAGGCGGAGCCTGCCGCCGACCTTGCCGCATTCTGGGAGAGTGGCGGCGGCGACACGGAGGGGCTGACCGGACAGGACCTCATCAACGAACTGGTCAAGCGCCTGCCCAATCGGCCCGGCGTCTATCGGATGATGAATGCCGCTGGCGACGTCCTCTATGTCGGCAAGGCGTCGAGCCTCAAGAAGCGCGTCACAGCCTATGCGCAAGGCCGTTTCCACACCAACCGCATCGGCCGGATGGTGCGCGAGACGACGGCGATGGAGTTCGTCGTCACACGCACGGAAATCGAGGCTCTGCTGCTTGAAGCGAATCTCATCAAGAGGTTGCGGCCACGCTTTAACGTTTTGATGCGGGACGACAAATCGTTCCCCTACATCCTCATCACCAATGATGGACGCGCGCCCGGCATCTTCAAGCATCGCGGTGCGCGCTCGCGAAAGGGCGACTATTTCGGCCCGTTCGCATCCGCCGGCGCGGTCGGGCGCACGATCAACGCGCTGCAACGCGCGTTCCTTCTGCGAAGCTGCACCGATACCATGTTCGAGAGCCGCAGCCGCCCCTGCCTGCTCTACCAGATCAAGCGCTGCGCCGGTCCCTGCACGGGCGAAATATCGCCCGTGGGCTATGCCGAACTGGTCGACGAGGCAAAGGATTTTCTGTCGGGCCGAAGCCAGAAAGTGAAGGAGGAAATCTCGGTCTCGATGCAGGAGGCGTCGGCCGCACTCGATTTCGAGCGGGCGGCGATTCACCGCGACCGGCTGGCGGCTCTCTCCCATGTGCAGAGCCACCAGGGCATCAACCCGCAATCGGTCGAGGAGGCAGACGTCTTCGCCATCTATCAGGATGGCGGACAGAGCTGCGTCGAGGTGTTCTTCTTCCGGACCGGTCAGAACTGGGGCAACCGCGCCTATTTCCCCAAGGCCGACCCGGCGTTGGAACCAAAGGAAGTGCTCGGCGCATTCCTTGCCCAGTTCTACGACGACAAACCCTGCCCGCGCATGATCCTGCTGTCGCATGAGATCGACGATCAGGCCCTACTGGCGGAGGCGCTGGCGACGCGCGCCAACCGCAAGGTGACGATCTCCGTGCCGTCGCGCGGCGAGAAAAAGGATCTCGTCGGCCATGTCATGCAGAATGCGCGTGAGGCGCTTGGCCGCCGGCTGGCGGAGACCTCGACGCAGGCCATCCTGCTGCAGGGGCTGGCACAGACGCTCGGCCTGCCCGCCCCGCCCCGCCGTATCGAGGTCTACGACAATTCCCACATCATGGGCACCAACGCGGTCGGCGCTATGATCGTTGCCGGGCCGGAGGGATTTGCCAAGAACCAGTATCGCAAGTTCAACATCCGCTCCCAGACGATCACGCCGGGCGACGACTTCGGCATGATGCGGGAGGTGATGGAGCGGCGCTTTTCGCGGCTCATCAAGGAAGCAAACGACGAGCCTCTGCAAGGCGAAGTTGAATCAGCTGCTCGGGAAGTCGACATCGTGGCAGACGACGCCATGCCCGCCTGGCCGGACCTTATCCTGATCGACGGCGGCCAGGGCCAGATGACGGCGGTTCGTGCCGTGCTGGAAGAACTGGGCATTGCTGACCGCGTGACGGCGGTCGGCGTCGCCAAGGGCATGGACCGTGATGCGGGGCGCGAACGCTTCTTCATGCGTGGGCGCGACGCGTTCAGCCTGCCGCCGCGCGACCCCGTGCTCTATTTCATCCAGCGGCTGCGCGACGAGGCGCACCGTTTTGCCATCGGCTCACACCGCGCGCGGCGCAAGAAGGAGATGGTGCGCAATCCGCTCGACGAGATCACCGGCATCGGCCCCGCGCGCAAGCGTGCGCTTCTGCATCATTTCGGCACCGCAAAGGCGGTCAGCCGCGCCGCGCTGGCCGACCTGCGCGCCGTCGAAGGCGTATCCGAACAGCTTGCGAAACAGATCTACGATCATTTTCATGAGCACAGCTGACCGATGGCTGGACCAATCAATGCAGGAAAAACGCGACAGCGCGTCTATTGTTGTTGACTTGGGCACACGCCATTTGGTGAGACAGGTTTTGTGACGGGGGAACCCAGCCGCCATGGCGACGCGCGCATATAACATACCCAATCTGCTGACATACGCACGCATCATTGCGGTGCCGCTCATCGTCCTGTGCTTCTTTCTCGAAGGCCGGCTCGAATCGAGTGACTTTGCCCGCTGGTGCGCGCTGTTCCTGTTCGCCGCCGCCAGCGTGACCGATTATCTTGACGGCTATCTCGCCCGCATCTGGCAGCAGACATCGAACATCGGGCGGATGCTCGACCCGATCGCGGACAAGCTTCTCGTCGCAACCTGTCTGATGCTTCTGGCAGCCGATCCGGTCGAAACGATCCATGGCTGGTCGCTTTGGGCCGCAATCGTCATCCTGTGCCGCGAAATCCTCGTATCCGGCCTGCGCGAATATCTCGCCTCGCTCAAGGTCAGCATTCCGGTCACGCGGCTGGCGAAATGGAAGACCGCCGTGCAGATGTTCGCCATCGGCTTCCTGCTCGCAGGGCCGGCCGGCGACAAGATCCTGCCCTATACGACACAGATCGGCGTCGTTCTCCTGTGGATCGCCGCCATCATCACGCTCTACACCGGCTACGACTATTTCCGTGCCGGCCTGAAGCATGTGGTCGACGAATGAGCGAGACACGGCTCGTCTACTTCGCATGGGTGCGCGAGCGCATCGGCAAGGCTGACGAGACGGTCGAAATTCCCGCAGATGTCGTCACGGCAGGCGATTTGCTGGGCTGGCTCGCCGCGAAAGGCGACGGATATGCCGAAGCGCTGGCGGTGCCGAGCGCGATCCGCGTTGCAATCAATCAGGAGCATGTGCGCCACGACGAGCCGATCGCCGGTGCGCGCGAGATCGCCCTGTTCCCTCCCATGACCGGTGGCTGAGATGGCAGCGCGTGTCGATGTGCGCATCCAGAGCGCAGATTTCGACGCATCAGCCGAAGCCGACTGCCTCACGGCAGGCCTTCCCGATGTCGGCGCGATCGTCACGTTTACCGGCGTCTGCCGCGCAGATAGAGAGCGGCTGGCAGCACTGGAACTCGAACATTATCCGGGCATGGCAGAGGCCGAGATCGGCCGCATTTGCACTGAAGCGGCCGCGCGCTGGCCCGTTCAGGCGCTCTGCGCCATCCACCGTGTCGGCGTGATCAGACCGGGCGAGAACATCGTGCTTGTCATCGCCGCCTCAAGCCACCGTCAGGCCGCATTCGATGCGGCGGGCTTCGTCATGGACTTCCTCAAATCCCGCGCGCCGTTCTGGAAAAAGGAACACCTCTCGACAGGTCAGCAAGGCGACTGGGTGGATGCCAAGGAAAGCGACGAAGACGCGCTGAAAAGGTGGGAATAGCGGGCGTCTGGCTGCGGCAAGCTAAAAAAACAAAGGCCGGGAGCTATCCCGGCCGTCATCAAACCTTTCCCGGGGTGGGACCCGCTGCCTCCGGCTTAGGCCCTACGCTAGGGCTTCGGGCGCTCGTCGCTCGAAAAGCCCATTCAGGGGCTTTTCGTTTGCTGCGCAGACCGCGCCTCGCCCCACCCGTTCGTGACCTATGAAAGGTCCACCGGACCTTTCATTTCGCCTGCGGGGAACCGGTCACTCACCCAACGATTTCGGTGCCCGAGAACCAGTAGGCGATTTCCTGCGCCGCGGTTTCCGGCGCGTCGGAGCCGTGGACCGAGTTTTCGCCGATCGACAGGGCGTGCACCTTGCGGATCGTGCCTTCGTCGGCATTGGCCGGGTTGGTCGCGCCCATGACTTCGCGGTTCTTGGCGATGGCGTTCTCGCCTTCCAGAACCTGAACGATGGTCGGGCCGGACGACATGAATTCTGTCAGTTCACCGAAGAAGGGACGTTCCTTGTGGACCGCGTAGAAGCCTTCGGCCTCGCGCAGGCTCATCCAGACGCGCTTCGAAGCAACGACGCGCAGGCCGGCATCTTCGAGCATCTTGGTGATAGCGCCCGTCAGGTTGCGCCTGGTCGCGTCCGGCTTGATCATCGAGAAAGTGCGTTCGATCGCCATGTGTGGTCCTTGTGTGTCAACTGAAAATGGAAGTGGCGCGCTCTATACGTGCCCGCCATTGGCTTGCCAAGCCCGCGCGAGGCCGAGTGCCACCGGGTGATTGACGCGCCAGCCATTGGCGGGCGCATGCGATGCGGCTAACAGGCTGTCGTCGCAATTTCATGACGGGGGCAACCGTGAAGCAGCATTTCAGGATGATGGCAGCCTATAATGGCTGGGCCAACGGCGTGGTTTATGACGCGGCAAGCGCCCTCGTCTCCGGCGATCTCGACCGCGACATGGGTGCCTTCTTCAAGTCGCTGACCGGCACGCTGAACCATATCCTCGTCGCCGACCGCATCTGGATGAAGCGGTTTACCGGCGAGGGACAAGCGCCGGCCAGTCTCGACACCATCCTGCACAGCGACTTTGAACCGCTGCGCGCCGCGCGGCTCACCGAGGACGCGCGCATCCAGGACTGGATCAACCGGCTCGACGCCAAGGCGCTGGCCGGGCGCTTCACCTATGTCACCGCCACGGACATGCGCACGGTCTCACAGCGTCTCGCGCCAGCTCTGGCGCACTTCTTCAACCACCAGACCCATCATCGCGGCCAGGCACATATGATCCTCACCGCGCTTGGACAGCCATCCGTGCAACTCGACATGATCTATTTTCAAAGAACGCCGAGCGGACTTGAATTCGCTTAGGCAATATCTTGAGTTAAAAGCGAATGCTAATCAATATAATCTCAATGTTCATTGAGCTTTGAAATATCAGATCAACTGAGATTCGACCTAAGGCTCTAAATTATCTCATAAAGGCATATCCTTGAACTGCCCACTCATTCCAACGGGAATTTTGTTCAACGTAGGAGATTTGAGATGTTCACAGGAAAACGCTTCATGACCTTGACGGCGGCAGCCATGTTTCTTGGCCTTGCCTCACCGGCATTTGCGCAGGTAGGTGCCGGCGTCGGCGTCGGCATCGGCGGCCCGGGTGGTGTCAGCGCTGGCGCAGGTGTCGGCATCGGTGGTTCAAACGGTGTGAGTGCGGGTGCTGGCGTCGGTGTCGGCGGCTCGAACGGCGTCAGCGCGGGTGCCGGTGTCGGCATCGGTGGTTCGAACGGTGTGAGCGCGGGGGCCGGCGTCGGCATCGGCGGACCCAATGGCGTCAGCGCGGGGCTTGGCGCGAACGTTGGCGGGCCATCCGGCATAGGTGCGGGCGTGGGTGTCGGAATTGGCGGACCCGGCAAGGGTCCGGGCAGCGGCCCCGGAACGGGTCCGGGAACCGGACCGGGACCGGGTGTCGGACCTGGACCGGCGGCTGTGAGCCAGGTCTCATCGATGTCGGGCGGGCAGCTCGCGAAGATGAAGCGGCGCTGTGTCGAAATCCGCAGCAATTCGGGCGCATATGACAGGTCTCTGGTCGAACTCTGCAACATAATCGCCAGACGCTGACGATTGCAGGGCGGCGGCACGAGCCGCCGCCCTTGCCTCTCATCGGGCTGCATGCCAAACGCAGCCATGCTCACGATCAACGACCTTTCTCTGCGCATGGCCGGCCGCCTGCTTATCGACCACGCCTCCCTGTCGCTCCCGGCAGGCACGAAGGCCGGGCTTGTCGGACGCAATGGCACCGGCAAGACGACACTGTTTCGCGCGATCACCGGCGACCTGTCGTCTGAAACCGGCTCGATCTCACTGCCCAAGGGCACGCGCATCGGACAGGTGGCGCAGGAAGCACCCGGCACCGAGGAGCCGCTGATCGAGATCGTGCTCAAGGCAGATCTCGAACGCGCAGCACTTCTGGCCGAACTCGACGCATCGCCCGATCCCAACCGCATCGGCGAAATCCACATGCGGCTGGCCGATATCGACGCCCATTCGGCTGAATCCCGGGCGGCGACCATTCTGGCCGGCCTCGGCTTCGACGACGAGGCGCAGCATCGCCCGGCCTCATCCTTCTCCGGCGGCTGGCGGATGCGCGTGGCGCTTGCCGCCGTGCTGTTCTCGCAGCCAGACCTGCTGCTGCTCGACGAGCCGACCAACTATCTCGATCTCGAAGGCACGCTCTGGCTCGAAAACTATGTCGGCAAATATCCACACACGGTCCTGCTCATCAGCCACGACCGCGACCTGCTGAACCGTGCCGTCGACAATATCGTGCATCTCGACCAGAAGAAGCTGACCTTCTGGCGTGGCGGCTATGACCAGTTCGAGCGCCAGCGGGCCGAAAAGCTGGAGCTTCAGGAAAAGGGCCGGGTCAAGCAGGAGGCGCGGCGCAAGCACCTGCAAAGCTTCGTCGACCGCTTTCGAGCCAAGGCCTCGAAGGCGCGGCAGGCCCAGTCGCGCATCAAGATGCTGGAGCGGATGGAGACGATCTCGGCGGTTGGCCAGGACAATGTCGCCCCGTTCACCTTCCCCGAGCCGGTCAAGACGGTCGCCTCGCCTATTGTCGCCATGGAGAAGGTTTCAGTCGGCTATACGCCCGGACAGCCGATCCTGAAGGGCATGAACCTGCGCATCGACGCCGACGACCGCATCGCGCTTCTGGGCGCCAACGGCAACGGCAAGTCGACGTTCGCAAAATTATTGTCAGACCGCCTGAAGGCTGACTCCGGGCGCATCACAGTGGCGCCGGGGCTGAAGGTCTCGATCTTCGCCCAGCACCAGCTTGACGATCTGCGGCCTGAGGAAAACGCCATCGAGCATGTGCGCCGCATGATGCCGGACGCGCCGGAGGCCAAGGTTCGTGCCCGCGTGGCGCAATTCGGCTTGACGACAGAGAAGATGATGACGCCCGCCAAGGATCTCTCCGGCGGCGAAAAGGCCCGTCTGCTGATGGGGCTTGCCGCATTTGACGGGCCGAACCTGTTCATCCTCGACGAACCGACCAACCATCTCGACATCGACAGCCGCGAAGCGCTTGTCATGGCGCTGAACGATTTTCCCGGCGCAGTCATACTTATCTCGCACGACCGGCACCTGATCGAGGCGACGGCCGACCGGCTCTGGCTGGTCAAGGACGGCGCGGTCAAGGCTTTTGACGGCGACATGGAGGACTACCGCACCGAGGTGACGGGCGTATCCGGCAATTCCAAGGAGAAACGCGCGGCCGACAAGGCAAACAAGGCCGAGAAGCGCCGCGAAGCCGCAGCGCGGCGTCAGGCGCTCGAACCGCTGGCGAAGGAGATCAAGGCGACCGAGGGACTGATGGATCGCGTGCGCAAGCGCCTCGACGGCATCGAGGACCAGCTTGCCGACCCGGCGCTCTATGAGCGCGACCCCAAGGCCGCGACGCAATTGTCAAAGGAGCGTTCGGACCTCTCGCATCAGCTCGCGACCCATGAAGAACGCTGGCTGACGCTTTCCGCCGAATATGAGGAGGGCCTCGCGGAATGAGCATTGAAGTCACGCATGACGGCGAGATCACAATCGTCCGCATCGACCGGGCCGAAGCGCGCAATGCGGTCAATCCGGAAATGGCGGACGCGCTGTTCAGGGCCTTCGTCGCCTTCGACCGCGATCCGGACCGCAAGGTCGCCATCCTGGCCGGGGTCGATGGCGCATTTTGCGCAGGGTTCGACCTGAAAGCAGCTGCGGGCGGCATGGACCAGACATGGTTTGCCGATCACGACCTCGACGCCGATTTCGACGGCGACGGCGACCACCCTCGCAAGGGACCGATGGGACCGACGAGGCTGATGCTGTCAAAGCCCGTGATTGCCGCCATTTCCGGCCCGGCGGTGGCCGGCGGCATGGAGCTGGCGTTGTGGTGCGACATGCGGGTTATGGAGACGAGCGCCTATATGGGCGTCTATTGCCGCCGCTGGGGCGTCCCCCTGATTGATGGCGGGACGGTTCGGCTACCAAGAATTGTAGGCCACGGTCGCGCGATGGACCTGATCCTGACCGGGCGGCAGGTCGATGCGCAGGAATCGCTCGCCATCGGGCTGGCAAACAGGATTTGTCCTGACGGCAAGGCGCTGGAAGCGGCACTTGAGCTGGCGCGCGAACTGGCGCGGTTCCCGCAAGCCTGCATGAGAGCCGACCGCGCATCGGCCATCGCGCAATGGTCGCTCGATCCCGCCGCGGCGCTGAGGCGCGAATGGCGCAGCGCCGATACGTTCAGGACGGAAGGCAGCGCCGGGGCCGCACGCTTTGCGTCAGGCAAAGGTCGCTCAGGCGATTTCGACGCGATCTGACGGCTTCACCGGCCCCATTTCGGCGGTGGCGGCCCGGACGGCGTGCGCTCATTGCGGCGGCGGCCAGCAAATGACAGCACGAAACCGATGAAGCCGATTGCGATCAGCACATAGCCGATCGGCATGATGCGCGCGTCTGTAAAGCCCGCGCCCTCGCGCAGGATCAGTTCGGCCGAGCGCATCTCGATGCCGTCGGCATCTCCCGGACCGACGACGAAGACATAATCCGCGTTCTCGACCGGGTCGATGATACCGGCCTCGTCCCGATAGATCATGCCGCCCGTCTGCGGATTGTCGGAGCGCGGTTCCTGATGCGCGAATGTCAGGGAACTGGACAGAACCGTGCGGCCGTTTGCGGTCGCAGTGAGCGTCAGCACCGTCCGCTGGCCGGACAGCGTGCGCGATCCCATCGAATTCATGTCGACGAAAACGCGCAAAGGAGCCTGATCGGGCGACAGGCGCACCGTCACCGGCTGAAAGCCGCCAGCGCGTGAGTAGACCGGCAGCCGACCGATCTCCTCGCCGGAAAAATTGCTGATCGCCCATGGATAGCCGACGCCAAGCGCCAGACCGGCAAGGAGGACCAACAGGAAGAAAAAGCGCATGCGACAGTCCAGTTTGAGAGCAAATCAGAATGGCGTCTTGTCTAGAGCGAGATGAGACAATGCAACGGTCCGTCAGGCCTTGCGTTCCCAGCGTCGGCCTTCGACCTGCTGCCAATAGGTCACGGCATGGCCTTCGGCCCGCAACGACTTCCAGTGGTTGCGCGCCTCCTCTATCTGAGCCTGATCGTGACCGTCGAAGATAAAGACCGCGCGCTCATAGCCGCCAAGTGCGGGCGGCTCAGCGCCATCGACCAGAAAGCGGACGCTTGCCTCATTGGCGTTACCAACCCCGGTCGTCAGGACGATGGGCTGGTCTGCGGCCATCGGATCGCTGTCGAGGCCATGACCCAGGAAGCTGTCGTCGCGATAGGTCCACAAATGCGTGTCGAGCGTGTCACGACGCTCCTCGCTTCCGGCCTGCACGACCACCCGCCAGCCGCGCTCGACACTCTTTTCGAGCAGCGGCGGCAACGCGTCTTCGAGCGTCGATTCGGTCAGGTGATAGAAGAGGATGTCGGTCATCAGCCTTCGTAGTGATCTGCAACCAGACGGTCCAGCAGCCGGACGCCGAAACCCGACCCCCATGAGGTCGAGTATTCTGTCGAAGGCGAGCCCATCGCAGTGCCTGCGATGTCGAGATGCGCCCAGGGCGTCGACTTGACGAATCGCTGGAGGAACTGGGCGGCGGTGATCGCGCCGCCATAACGGCCGCCAATGTTCTTCATGTCGGCATTCTTGGAATCGATCAGTTTGTCGTATTCCGGGCCGAGGGGCATGCGCCAGAGCTTTTCTGAGGTTGCAAGCCCCGCCTCGGTCAATCGCCCCGCCAGTTCGTCATTGTTGGAGAATAGGCCTGCATGGTGCTGGCCTAGCGCCACCATGATCGCGCCGGTCAGGGTCGCCAGATTGACCATGAAGACCGGCTCGAACCGTTCGTTCGTGTACCAGAGCGCGTCGGCCAGAACCAGGCGGCCCTCGGCGTCGGTGTTCAAGACCTCGATGGTCTGTCCCGACATGGATTTCACGATATCTCCGGGGCGCTGCGCCTCACCATCGACCGAGTTTTCAACCAGCCCGATGACGCCGACCGCGTTAACCTTGGCCTTACGGGCCGCGAGCGCGTGCATCAGACCGGTTACGGCAGCCGCACCGCCCATGTCGCCTTTCATGTCTTCCATGCCCGATGCCGGTTTCATCGAATTGCCGCCGGTATCGAACGTCACGCCCTTGCCGACGAAGGCGATCGGCCTGTCCTTGGCCTTGCCGCCCTGCCACTGCATGACGGCCAGACGAGCGCCGCGCGGGGAACCCTGCGCGACACCGAGAAGCGACCCCATGCCGAGCTTCTTCATCTCCTTTTCGGTCAGGATCTCGACCTTGACGCCAAGCGACTCAAGCGCCTTGGCGCGCGTTGCAAACTCCACCGGCCCCAGCATGTTGGCCGGCTCGTTAACGAGATCGCGCGCGAGCGCGACGCCCTCACCGACCGCAGCGGCCGACGCATAGGCCTTCTTGGCGGCAGTCGTGGCAGCCGCAACAATAGTCGCCTTTGTAGACTTCGGTGTCTCGTCGCCGTCGTCTTTCCTGGTTTTGTATCGGTCGAATTTGTAGGCGCGAAGCGTCATGCCGAGCGCGAGATCTGCAAGCGCGGCCGCATCGGGCTCGATGCCGCCTGCGTCGGCAATGACGGTCACCTTTTCGGCATTGCGCATCTGGCCGGCGATCAGGCCTCCGGTCCTGAGCCAGGCGTCGGGCGAAGGAGATTTCATGTCGCCGATGCCGATGAGGACGAGGCGATCGGCGTCAATTCCTTCGGGAGCGACGATATCGAGCTTGGACAGCTGTTTTGCGGCGAATTTCGAAGCCGCGATTGCCCGATCAACCCTGCCCTCGTATCCCGCAGGCAGATCAACCACTCCCTTCTCGCCCGCAGCAGCAAGAAGCACGAGCAGCCCGCCGGTGCCGGAGACGGAGCGTGAGAATGCGATATTGAGTGAAGTCATGCACTGTGTCCTGAGAAAGTGGCCGAGTCGCCTGCCGACATTGACGAAACTTTGGCTGTTTCTGAGACATTGGCAAGCTCGCAACCGCTTGCTTTTCAGCTGATATCGCCCGCCACAGGCGTCAAAGACGACCGGCTGACGCGGCAGTCAATCGCTATGTCAACTATGTACTTGATTTCGTTATTTAAAGCGCAAGCGCGATAAAGTTTTATTGAAAATTTACCATGGTTCTTCGTCAAGTTTTAGCCAATGTGACGTTCCATGCGGGCGGCGGAAGTTGTAGTCTCGAGCGTCACTCGGCGCGCGTTGGCCGCAGCGGGTAACCGGATTGGACCAGCGACCGCGACGCAATGAATCTTATCGAGCGCTACATATTTGGCCGTGCTGCGAAGCTGACTCTGATCACGCTTTTCGCCACGACGCTCGTCGTCCTGATCACGCAGATCCTTGTTCGCGTCAATCTTCTGACCACTTCAGGCCAGTCACTCGCGACCGTCGGCTGGCTGGCCCTGATGCTGATCCCTTCGATGGTCGTCGTGACCCTGCCGCTTGCCCTTCTCATCGGCGCATTGCAGGTGCTGTCGCAGATGAATTCGGATTCGGAGCTTGCCGTGCTCGAAGGCACCGGCAACTCGCCGGCAAGGAATTCGAGGCCGATCATCGTGCTTGGGCTGATCGCCAGCATCTTTGGGCTTGGCGTGACCAATTTCGTCGAACCCTGGTCCAACCGGGAATTGCGCAACATCGTCGCCGAAGCCGGCGCCGACCTAGTGCGGATCGCGGTGCAATCCGGCTCTTTCAAGATGATCGAGCCGAACCTCTTCATCCAGATCAGCGAAGAACGAGCGGGCGGCGGCTTTGGCGGCCTGTTCATCGCCGACCTGCGCGACAAGCAGACCGAACTTCTCTATTACGCAAAAGAAGCGAACATCGTTCAGCAGGACGACCAGACACTGCTCGTCATGGCCGACGGCGAGATACAGCGACGAAATCCCAAGGACGGCAACATCTCGATCATCCGCTTTGCGTCCTATGCGGTCGACTTCAACCAGTTTGGCGCGGCGGGCAAATCGGTGACCTATTTCCCCAAGGAGCGCAGCACCGCCTATCTTCTGTCGCCCGATCCGAAAGACCATTTCACCGTGAAGCGGCCCGACATCAGGCGCAGCGAACTGCATCGCCGCTTCTCGGAATGGCTCTATCCGCTGGCTTTTGCGCTGATCGCAGCCTATTTCGCCGGCGCGGCCCGCTCCAATCGCCAGGAGCAGGTCTGGACCCTGACGGCCGCAGCCGTGGTCGCCCTGACCATTCGCGGCGGCGGCTTCTTCCTCAATAACGTATCGGGCACGAGCACGGTGTTGGCCGCGTTGACCTATCTGCTGCCCATATCGACGATTGCCCTTTTCGGAAGCCTCGTCCTGTCGGGCCGCTATCTGCGCGTGTCGCAGCGCAATGCCGACCGACTGTCTGCAACCTTTACGGCGATGGAGCGGCGCTGGTCGTCATTGCGATTGCGCGGGCGCGGCCCCCACGTCAGCGGAGCGGGAGGCCAGACATGATCGGCCGCACGCTCTTCACCTATTTCCTGCGGCGGTATCTGGTCATCGCCATGCAGTTCTTCTTGGGGCTGCTGATCCTCACCTACCTGATCGATTTTGCCGAACTGGTAAGGCGTGTATCGGGCCTGCCCGGCTATTCGATCTTCCTGGCGATGGCGATATCGGCCCTACGCATTCCGGTCATCGTCCAGCAGACCCTCCCGTTCGTCATCCTGTTCGCGGCGATGTCCACGCTGATGCTTCTCAACCGGAAGTACGAACTTGTCGTTGCCCGCTCGGCAGGCGTGTCGGCGTGGCAGTTCCTGCTGCCGTTGTGCGTCGGCAGTCTCTTGATCGGCCTCGTCGGGGTAACGGTGTTCAATACGTTCGCCGCGCGCGCCCTCACCTATTCGGAAGAAATCGAATCGCAGTTCCGGGGCGGCGTCAGGGCGTCCGACCGCGGCCGGCTGCCCTGGCTGAAACAGCGGACCGAAGAGGGTGCCACGATCGTCGGGGCGAAATCGACCGCCAGGCGCGGCCTGCTCCTCAACGACGCGACATTCCTGCGATTCGACAAGCAGGGCACGATCAACGAACGGCTCGACGCGCGCAGCGCCGTTCTCGGCGCCGGTGCGTGGGAACTGACGGATGTGGTGCGCATCGATTCCGACGGGAATCGCTCGACGCTCGCGACTGCGCGCGTCGCCTCCGACCTCAAGCCGGAATTTGTGGAAGAACAGTTCGCCAGACCCGAATCCATTCCCTTGCTGGAGCTTCGCGAGAAGATTGCGGCAGCTCAATCTTTCGGCATGAGCTCATATCCGTTTGCCATGCAATATCATTCACTTCTGGCGCTTCCCTGGCTTTTGGTGGCAATGACGCTCATCGCTGCGACCGTATCGATGCGGTTCGCCAGACTTGGGCAGTCGGCTGCGATGATTTTGGGTGGCATACTGGCAGGCTTTCTGCTTTATGTGCTGTCTGAATTGGTCAAAGCCTTCGGCAGCGCCGGGGTCATGCCGCCAGTGGTAGCAGCCTGGATTCCTGTAGTTCTGGCGACATTTTTTGGAGTAACGTTCCTGCTGCATAAGGAGGACGGTTAGTGGGGTTGGGGAAAGTCAGCGGGAGCGTGATCGCCCGCGCGTCGTACCTTATGGGTGCGACCGCCTTGGCGTGCGTTTTCGCGTTCACCGTTCAGCCCGTCGGCAAGGCGTCCGCGCAGGATCTCTCGTCGATGACGGAGAACGTGCCTGCCAACAGCCAGATGCTGATCGAGTCAGACACCGTCACCTATGACAACGACAACCAGATCGTCGTCGTGTCGGGGTCGGTGCGCATGGAATATGGCGGCAACCGCGTCGTCGCCGAAAAGGTCACCTACAACCGCAAGACCGGCCGTGTGAACGCCAGCGGCAATGTCGAGATGATCGACAACCAGGGCACGAAGATCAATACGCAAGAGGTCGACCTGACGGACGACTTCAGCGAAGGCTTCCTCAACGCGCTACGCGTCGAAACGACCGACAAGACCTATTTCGCCGCCGAAAGCGCCGAACGGCGCCAAGGCAATCTTTCGATCTTCAACAACGGCGTCTACACCGCCTGCGCGCCCTGCGAAGACAAGCCGGGGCGGCCGCCGATCTGGCGCGTCAAGGCGCAGCGGATCATCTGGAACGGGCAGGAAAAGACGATCCGCTTTGAGCGCGCGCGCTTCGAACTGTTCGGCCTTCCGATCGCCTATCTGCCCTATTTCGTGACCGCCGATCACACGGTGAAGCGCAAGAGCGGCTTCCTCATTCCGGGCATCAGCTCCAATTCGAAGCTGGGGACCGGCGTTTCGGTCCCGTATTACCACGTCATTTCGCCATCGGCCGACGCGCTCTACACGGCGACCTATTTCGGCCGTCAGGGCTTCATGGCCGAGGCGGAGTTCCGCAAGCAGTTCGATAACGGCCTCGTCACCCTGAAGATGGCCGGCATCAGCCAGGACCACCGCAAGGCATTCCGCCCGAACACCGTGGACCGCGAGGAACACCAGCGCGGCATGATCGCGACGAAGGGCGATTTCAAGATCAATCCCCGCTGGTCATTCGGCTGGGATCTGCTGGCGCAGAGCGACAAGAATTTCAGCCGCACCTACAAGATCGCGGGCTACGAAGGCTATCGCAAGACGTCGCAGATCTACCTGACCGGCCTTAACGACCGGAACTACTTCGACCTCAGGGCCTACAAGTTCCACGTCCAGGAAAGCACGACGGTTCGCAGGGCGTGGGATCCGCTTGTTACGAGCTTACCGAACGCGTCGCGCAGCCACCTGACGCCAACCGTGCTGCCCTCGTTCGATTACACAAAAACGCTCGACGAGCCGGTCGCAGGCGGCCAGTTGCGCATCGACGTCAACGCGCAGGCTCTCTATCGCAGTCATGCCGACATTTCCTGGAATCGGGGGAACGACAATCCGACCGTCGGCATGTTGGACAATGAGGTTTATCGCATTCGCGGCCTCTCCGGCACGTCGGCGCGGCTGACGGCCGAAGCCGAATGGAAGAAACAGGTCGTCACCGACACCGGCCTTGTCATCACGCCGCTGCTGCATGCCCGCGCCGACGCAATCGGCGTCGACCGCACGGCCCACAGCAATGCCGCGCTCGCCAGCATGGCCGGCGCCCTGCCCGGCATTGCCTATACGAACGACGGAAGCCTTGCCTATGGCGGCGTCGGCACGTCGTTTGCCTCGTCGTATTTCCGCCCGATGGTCACTGCGGGTCTGGAGCTTCGTTGGCCGATCCTGTTCGGCGGCGGCCAGCAGACCCATGTCTTCGAGCCGATGGCGCAAATCTTTGCGCGGCCGAACGAACCTTATGCCGATCGTCTGGGCATTCCCAACGAAGACGCACAGAGCTTTGTGTTCGACGCGACGACCCTGTTTGAGCGTGACAAATTCTCAGGCTACGACCGGGTCGAAGGCGGCACGCGCGTCAATGTCGGCATGCGCTATTCCGGAAATCTCGGCGGCGGCTGGACCGCAAGCGGCATCTTCGGCCAGTCCTTCCACATTGCTGGCGAAAACTCTTTCGCGGCACCCGATCTCGTCAATGTCGGCGCCTATTCCGGCCTCGAAACCGACAGATCCGACTTTGTCGGCGTGCTCGGCGTGATCAGCCCCAACGGTATTTCGGCTTCCGTGTCCGGACGCTTCGACGAACGCACGGGCGACATTCGCCGTGGCGAGGTCAAGGTCGGCTGGAACACGACCCCCGTAAACGTATCGGCGCGCTATGCCTTCATCGAGCAACAGCCGCTCTATGGCTTCTCGAAGGATCGGCAGGAACTGACGGTCGCGGCCAGCACCCGCTTCAACGAAAACTGGAGCGCCTTTGCCTCGGGCACCCACGACTTCGTCGAACGTCAGCTCGTCCGTGGCTCGTTCGGCTTCCAGTATGACGATGACTGCTTCACCTACGCGATGACCTATTCGGAAATCATCCCGACAGGCCCGAACCAGGAGCGGCAGCGGTCGATCGGCTTCAACGTGTCGTTCCGGACGCTCGGCGATTTCGGCACCAAGGTCGGCGCAGCCGAGTAAAGACGCCAGAAACGGCTGAAAACACCAAGATTTTCAGCCGGAAATGGCTGGAACAACAGTCTTGTGTCCTTCACGTCACGCTTTCGCCCAACTAAAAGGCGTATGACGGGCTGGATAATCTGGAACCTCTGTGGGGGAATGAGCACCAAATGACCTTCATCTGGAAACACATTCGCACCACAGCGGCCGCGCTTCTGGTGGCTGGCGTCGCTCTTGCGACCCCCATGACAGCACCGGCGCAGGCGAGCGAGATCAAGTATGTCGTCAACGGCATCCCGGTCACCAGCTATGACATCCAGCGCAGGGCGACCATGCTCAAGGTCTTCCGCCAGAAGGGGACAGCCTCCGACGAGATGGTCAACCAGGCGCTGAAGACCTCCGAACTGAACCGTCGCGGCATTCGCATCAGCAACGAACAGGTGAACGCCGCGTTCGCCAATTTCGCCGGTTCCAACAAGATGAAGCCTGCGCAACTTGAGCAGGTGCTCAACCAGATGGGCGTGACCGGCAAGCATCTGAAGGAATTCATGCGGGTGCAGATCGGCTGGAGCCAGTTACTCGGCATGCGCATGCGCTCCTCACAGTCGGGCGGTGGCATGATGACCGAGCAGCAAATGGTCAAGCGCGTGTTCGAGCTTGGCGGCCAGAAGCCGAGCGCGACCGAATACATGCTCCAGAAAGTGACATTTGTCGTGCCGGCGCGCGACCGCGCCGCGATCCTTGCAAAGCGCAAGCGCGAGGCGGAATCCTTCCGCCAGCGCTACAATGGCTGCGAGACAGCGCGCCAGTTTGCCAAGGGGCTTGTCGACGTGACCGTGCAGGACATTCCGCGCGTTCTTGCGCCCGAACTTCCGCCGGATTGGGAAAAGCAGATCAAGGCGACCAAGCCCGGATCGGCGACGAGCGTACGTGAAACGCAGACCGGCATCGAGTTCATCGGTGTATGCTCGTCTCGCGAAGTGTCGGATGACCGCGCCGCGCAGATGGTGCTTCAGGCTGACGGACAGCTCGACAGCAAGGCCGAAGAGATGTCGGACAATTATATCGCCGAACTGAAGAAGAGCGCGAACATCGTCAACAGATAAGCTGCCTCGCGAGGCAGCCGGACGCGCCGCAGCAGGCGCTCGGGGAAACTCACGCATGCTTGCGCTCACCTCGGGCGATCCTTCCGGCATTGGCCCTGACATCGCAATTGCAGCCTGGCTGAAGCGACAGGAGCGAGAACTGCCGGCATTCGCGCTGATAGGCGATGCCGGGGTGATCCGCAGCCGTGCCGCGCACCTCAACATCGACATTGCGATCGGCGAGACCGACATTGCGGGCGCACGTTCAATGTTTGACCGCGCCTTGCCAGTGATACCGCTCGAAAACGGCATGACCGACACGCCCGGTGCGCCCGATGTCGCCAATGCGGCAGGCATCATCGAGGCTATCGACCGGGCCGTGGCCATGGCGGCAAGCGGCGAAGCCGGCGCGGTCGTCACCCTGCCTATCGCCAAGAAGACACTCTATGAGGCGGGATTCAGGTTTCCCGGCCATACCGAATATCTGGAACACCTGGCGCAAATGGCCGGCCAGGCCGATGCGCGCTCGGTCATGATGATCGCCAGCCCGGAACTCCGCACAGTGCCGGTGACGATCCACATACCGGTTGCCGACGTATCGGCATCGCTGACGACCGATGACATTGTGAGGGTAGGCCGCATCACGGCGGGCGACCTGACACGGCGCTTCGGCATCAAAAACCCGCGTCTGGCGATCATGGGTCTCAACCCCCATGCCGGCGAAGGCGGGTCTATAGGGTTGGAAGACGTCGAAACCATACTGCCTGCCATCGACCTTCTGCGCCGGGAAGGCATCGACGCATTCGGCCCCTGCCCTGCCGACACGATGTTTCACCCGCCCGCCCGCGCCCGCTATGACGCGGCGATCTGCATGTATCACGATCAGGCGTTGATCCCGGCCAAGATGCTCGCTTTCGACGACGGCGTGAACGTGACGCTCGGCCTGCCATTCGTGCGCACGTCTCCAGACCACGGAACCGCCTTCGACATTGCAGGCACCGGCCAGGCACGACCCGACAGCCTGATGGCCGCGCTTGTCCTCGCCCACCGGCTGGCGCAAAGCGGCAAGGCGCGCGCATGACGGCTGACGGGCTGCCACCCTTACGCGATGTCATCGAGCGCCACGGACTGGCTGCGAAGAAGGCTCTAGGCCAAAACTTCCTGCTCGACCTCAACCTAACCAGCAAGGTCGCGCGGGCGGCAGGAAATCTGGAAGGCGCTACCGTCATCGAGGTCGGCCCCGGTCCCGGTGGGCTGACGCGCGCCCTGTTGATGAACGGTGCGGAAAAGATCATCGCGATCGAACGCGACGAACGCTGTCTGCCCGCACTGGCCGAGATCGCGGACGCCTATCCGGGGCGGCTTGATGTCATTTCGGGAGACGCGCTCGAGATCGACTATTCGACGCTTGTGACGCCCGGCCAGGACGTCCGCATCGCCGCAAACCTGCCCTACAATATCGGCACCGAGCTTCTGATCCGATGGGTCGCGACGACGCAATGGCCGCCCTTCTGGCGGTCGATGACGCTGATGTTCCAGCGCGAAGTGGCCGAGCGCATCGTCGCCGGCCCGGATGACGACGCTTACGGGAGGCTTGGTGTCCTGTGTTCGTGGCGCACACAGGCCCGTATCTCATTCGATATCGCGCCGCAGGCCTTCTGGCCGCCGCCCAAGGTCAAATCGTCAGTGGTGCATATCGTGCCGCGCGCCGAGCCTCTCCCGGTCGAGTTGAAGGCGCTGGAGCGCGTGACGGCGGCCGCATTCGGCCAGCGCCGCAAGATGCTGCGCCAGAGCCTCAGGGGCATTGGTGGGGAAGCCCTGCTGGCTGCGGCGGGCATTGACGGCACACGCCGCGCCGAAACACTGTCAGTGGATGAGTTCGTGCGGCTGGCGAACGCGCAGCCGCAAAAATCTCAGTCATAGAGGCCGGGCTCCGACCTTTCCGATTCAAGGCTTCTCGTCGAGCAGCCCGGTCACGAAGTCGAACAGGCCGGGCCTGCGGTCACGTCGCAGGCGCTCTGCTGTGACAATCGCCTTCACCTCTGCAAAGGCGCGGTCGAGATCGTCATTGACGACGACGAAGTCATATTCGCGCCAGTGTTCGATCTCGACGCTCGCATTCTTCAGGCGCTTTTCGATGACCTCGTCGGAATCCTCGGCACGCCGCTTCAGCCTCGTCTTAAGCTCAGCCATCGACGGAGGCAGGATGAACACCGAAACGATGTCGGCGCGCATCTTTTCGTTCAACTGGACGGCGCCCTGCCAGTCGATGTCGAACAGCATGTCGCGCCCGGCCGCCATCGCGGCCTCGGCGGGTTCGCGCGGCGTACCGTAGCAATTGCCGTGAACCTCCGCCCATTCCAGCAGAGAATCGCTGTCCCGCAGCCGGTCAAATTCGCGCTGGTTGATGAAGCGGTAATGCGTGCCCTCGATTTCGCTGCCGCGCCGCGCGCGCGTTGTGACGCTGACCGACAGTTCGAGACTTGAATCGTTTTCGAGCAGATTGCGCGCGATCGTCGATTTCCCCGCGCCCGACGGTGAGGAAATGACAAGCATGAGCCCGCGCCTCCTGATCCGCGTTGAAGCCCCTGCCGCCGCCATGCGCTACTCCAGATTCTGTATCTGCTCCCGGAACTGGTCCACGACAGCCTTCAGATCGAGGCCAATCGCGGTCACAGCCGAAGCGTTCGATTTAGAACAAAGCGTATTTGATTCGCGATTGAATTCCTGTGCGAGGAAATCGAGCTTGCGCCCCACCGCCACGCCGGAAGCCAACAGGTCGCGCGCCGAAGCGATATGGGTCTTCAGCCGGTCGATCTCTTCACGGATGTCGGCCTTGGTCGCCAGAAATGCGGCCTCCGCGTAAAGGCGCTGCTCGTCGAGCGGGGCGGCGGCATCCATCAGCAGGCGGACCTGCGCGGCAAGCCGTTCGCGGATCGCCTGCGGGTCGCGCGACGGATCAGCCTCGGCCTTGAGGGTCAATTGCTCAATCCGGTCGAGTTGTCCCCGCAGAATGCCGTCCAGCGCCCTGCCCTCGCTCTCGCGCGCCTCGATGAGCGCGCTGATTGCCTGATCGAGCAAAGCGAGGACACCTGCGTCCATCGCTTCGGACGGAGCGGCGCCATTGCCCTGGTCGGGCATTTCGAGAACGCCTTTCAAGGCGAGCAAGCCGTCAGCACTGGCTGGCGCGCAGCCGAACTGCGCCTCAAGACGCTTTGCGAGTTCGGTTATATCGCGCAGGAATTCCTCGTTGACGACAGGCTGGCCCGCCTGGGTCTTGCGCTGAAGATTGAGGTTGACCTGAATGTTGCCGCGGGCAAGGCGCTTCTGCATGAGCTGGCGAGCCGGCAATTCCAGGCGCTCAAGCCCCTGCGGCAAGCGGATGCGCGCATCGAGGCCTTTGCCGTTGACCGAGCGGAGTTCCCAGACGATCTGATCGCCTGCGGCCTCGCCCGCGACCCGGGAGAACCCGGTCATGCTCTGTAACGCCATGCAGCCCCCCTGCCGCGTCGAGCCTACTGGCTGTTCGACGGCGGCTGTGCTCCATCTGCCGGCTGCGGCGGATTTGCCGCTGCCTTGGCAGCTTCTTCAGCCTGCTTGCGCTCGAATGCGCGCCAGCGCGCGACATTCTCGTTGTGGTCCTGCAGATTCGTCGCGAATACGTGGCCGCCCGTGCCGTCGGCGACGAAATAGAGGTCGTCGGTGCGCGATGGGTTGGCGACGGCTTCTAGCGAAGCACGGCCGGGATTGGCGATCGGCGTCGGCGGCAGCCCATTGATCGAATAGGTATTATAGGCCGTCGGCGTATCGATGTCCGAGCGCGTGATCGGCTTGTCCGCAGGTTTTCCCTTGCCGCCATAGATGCCGTAGATGATCGTCGGATCGGACTGAAGGCGCATGCCTTTCTTGAGGCGGTTGATGAACACGGCGGCGACGCGAGACCGCTCGTCGGCCCGTCCCGTCTCCTTTTCGACGATCGAGGCCAGCGTGACGAATTCGTTGATGTCCTTCAACGGCAGGTCCGGCACGCGCCGCTGCCAGATATCGTCGACCAGCTTCTTCTGCTGCGCCGCCATCTTGTCGACCAGTTCCTGACGGGTCGTTCCACGATCAAAACGCTGGGTATCGGCGACCAGAGCGCCCTCATCAGGCATCTGTGCGGGCATCTCGCCGGTCAGGATCTCGTTGGCGGCGATGCGCTGGAACACCTGATCGACGGTGACGCCTTCCGGCACCGTCAGCGAATACATGACCGAACGGCCACTTTTCAGGAGCTCCATGATCTCGTGCATGGACGCGCCGGCCTTGACCTCATATTCGCCGGCCTTGAGCGAGCCTTCATTACCATGGGCGCGCACGCCCAAACGGAACACGTTGGCGTCAGTGATCAGGCCATGGCGAAGCAGCGTATTGGCGATGTCGTTGACGCCGCTATTGGGGCGAACGAGGACCGTCGTATTGGACGCGGCAGGGCCGCGGCCCTCGAAACTTGTCTTGCCGTACCACAGGGCGGCACCTGCTCCGATCGTCACCAGAACGACCGCCGACATGAGGAAATTCAGGAAGATGACCGTCTGGCTGCGCGCACGCTTCGACCGCCGGACCTTGACCGGCGGGTTCGGGCCAGGCGTGGGCCGAAGCGCTTCGCTGGCCGTCTTTGGCACAATCGGCTTTGACGCGTCGCCGCGCGTTCCAAAGGCGTTGGGGTCCGGTGTGGTGTTCATCGTCCGCGCTCAACAATACTAACTATAGGTGTCGCGCTGAACCTAGCGCCGAATATGGCAAAATTCCCAGCCGCCGCGATGGCGGAGCAAAGCATTCAGCCAGCGTAACGCTGGAAAATCAGCGATGCATTGGTGCCGCCAAAGCCGAAAGAATTCGACAGGACGGCATTTATCTCGCGCTTTCGCGGCTTGTGAGGCACCAGGTCGATGGGAGATTCGACCGACGGGTTGTCGAGATTGATCGTGGCAGGCGCGATCTGGTCGCGCATCGCCAGAATGGAGAAGATCGCCTCTGCCGCACCGGCTGCGCCCAGCATGTGGCCGATGGACGACTTGGTCGACGACATCGAGACCTTCGACGCCGCATCGCCCATCAGGCGCTCGACCGCGCCAAGCTCGATCGTGTCGGCCATGGTCGAGGTGCCATGGGCGTTGATGTAGTCGATGTCGCCGGGCGAAAGCCTGGCGCGCTTCAACGCAGCTGCCATCGAGCGGTAGGCTCCGTCGCCGTCTTCGGGCGGGGCGGTGATGTGATAGGCATCGCCGGACATGCCATAGCCGGTCCACTCGGCGTAGATGTGCGCGCCGCGGGCCTTTGCATGTTCAAGCTCTTCGAGAACGAGAACGCCGGCGCCCTCGCCCATGACGAAGCCGTCACGGTCACGATCATAGGGGCGCGATGCCTTTTCAGGCGTGTCGTTACGGTCTGTCGACAAGGCCCGGCAGGCTGCGAAACCGGCCAGCGACAGGCGGGTGATCGGCGCTTCCGTGCCGCCAGCGACCATGACGTCCGCGTCGCCGAGCATGACGAGACGCGCCGCGTCGCCGATCGCATGCGCGCCGGTCGAGCAGGCCGTGACAACGGAATGGTTCGGCCCCTTGAGGCCGTGGCGGATCGAGACCTGGCCGGAGACCAGATTGATGATGGAGCCGGTGATGAAGAACGGGCTGATGCGGCGCGGACCGCGCTCGGCAAGGATCAGCGCGTTTTCAGCGATTTCTTCAATGCCGCCGATGCCGCAGCCGATCATGACGCCGGTTGCGTTGCGGTCTTCCTCGGTGACGGGAGCCCAACCGGCATCCTTCAGCGCTTCGTCAGCGGCCGCGATGCCATAAATGATGAAATCGCCAACCTTGCGCTGTTCCTTGGGTTCAAGGAACAGATCGGGGTTGAACGTGCCATTGGTGCCGTCGCCGCGAGGGATCGAGCATGCGATCTTGCTCGGCAGGTCGGAAACGTCGAACTTGTCGATCGTCCGCGCCGCGCTTCTGCCGGAGAGAAGCTGAGCCCAGCTGTGCTCATAGCCCATGCCGAAGGGCGAAAGCAGCCCCATGCCGGTGACGACAACCCGCCTCATCAAGAACCTGCCCAGATCATGAATCGGAAAACGACATCGGGGCGCTTTCGCGCCCCGCCGATCGTCAAGCGGACGCCTTGTTGATGTATTTCACAGCGTCGCCAACGGTGAGGATGGTCTCGGCTGCGTCGTCAGGAATCTCGACGCCGAATTCTTCTTCGAACGCCATGACCAGCTCGACCGTGTCGAGGCTGTCAGCACCAAGGTCGTCGATGAAGCTTGCAGCTTCCGTAACCTTGTCAGCATCGACGCCAAGATGCTCGACAACGATCTTCTTGACGCGTTCTGCGGTATCGCTCATGGGACTTCCTCGTAATCACGTTCGTTTGATCTTCGTTAGCGGGCGGATGACCGCTAATCAAGTTGAAAACTCGTCTTGGAACAGGCCCCCAACGGGTATCGGCGATCTGTTCGCGAGGCGCAATGGCATGAAATGCAGGCGCGGTCAAAGGCGAAAACTCTGCAATCCCGCCTTGTGATCGCCCCTGCGAGTTGAATATCAGATCATCGCCATGCCGCCATTCACGTGCAGCGTCTGCCCCGTAACATAGCCGGCCTCGTTGGATGCGAGATAGACGACGGACGTCGCGATCTCGTCGCCGGTGCCCATGCGACGCATCGGGATTGCCCCCATGATCGCGTCTTTCTGCTTGTCGTTGAGCTTGCCGGTCATGGCCGATTCGATGAAGCCCGGAGCCACGCAGTTCACCGTAACGTTACGGCTGGCGATCTCCTGTGCGAGCGACTTGGTCATACCGATCATGCCGGCCTTGGAGGCGCAATAATTCGCCTGGCCGGGATTGCCGGTCACGCCCACGACCGACGTGATGTTGATGATGCGGCCGAAGCGGCGACGCATCATCGGGTGGGTCAGTTCGCGGGTCAGGCGGAAAACCGAGGTCAGGTTGACCTCCAGAACCGCGTCCCAGTCCTCGTCCGACATGCGCACGAACAGCCCGTCGCGGGTGATGCCGGCATTGTTGACGAGGATGTCAACGCCTTCGAGATCGGCTTCGGCCTTGGCGGCGAGCGCCTTGACGGCATCGCGGCTGCCCAGATCGGCCGGAAACAGCTTGACGTTGGAGCCAAGCTCGCCGGCCAACCCCTCAAGCTTCTCGACGCGGGTGCCGTGCAGGCCGACGGTCGCCCCCTGCTTGTGAAGGGCGCGGGCAATCGCCTCGCCTATGCCTCCGGACGCGCCTGTGACAAGCGCCTTCTTTCCGGTCAGGTCGAACATGGATTTCTCCCGTTGCTGGAGCACTCCCTTGATAAGGGAGCGGTCGATGATGTCAGGACAGCGCCTCGACGGCGGCTTCGATGTCGGCGGGCGAAGAGACGTTCGCTGTTGCCATTTCCCGGTTGATACGGCGCGCAAGGCCGCTCAGCACCTTGCCGGAGCCGATCTCGTAGACGGTGCCGATCTTGTTTGCGGCGAACCATTCGATGGTCTCGCGCCAGCGCACGCGGCCCGTCACCTGCTCGACAAGCCGGCGGGCGATCTCGTCGGCATTGGTCAGCGGCTCGACCACGACATTGGCGACGACGGGAACGACCGGCGGAAGCTTGGTGACGCGCTCCAGCGCTTCCGCCATGGCTTCTGCGGCGGGCGCCATCAACGCGGAGTGGAACGGGGCAGAAACCTGGAGCATCAGCGCGCGCTTTGCGCCCTTGTCGGTGCAGATGGCGGCACCGCGCTCGACGGCGGCCTTCGATCCCGAGATTACAAGCTGGCCGCCGCCATTGTCGTTGGCGATCTGGCAGACGCCGACCGACGAAGCCTCCACGCAGGCAGCCTCGACGACATCCGCATCAAGGCCGATGATCGCGGCCATCGCGCCCTCGCCCACCGGCACGGCCTTCTGCATGGCCTCGCCGCGAATGCGCAAAAGGCGTGCCGTATCCGACAGCGTCAGCATTCCAGCGGCACAAAGGGCCGAATATTCGCCAAGCGAATGGCCGGCGACATAAGCGACATTGTCGAGAACGGTGATGCCGCGCTTTTCGAGCACACGAATCGCGGCCATCGACACCGCCATCAGCGCCGGCTGGGCGTTGGCGGTGAGCGTGAGCGTCTCCTCCGGGCCTTCCCACATGATCTGCGACAGTTTCTGGCCGAGCGCGTCGTCAACTTCGGCGAATACGGCGCGGGCCTCGGGAAATGCGTCTGCAAGGTCCTTGCCCATGCCGACGGCCTGGCTGCCCTGTCCGGGGAAGGTAAATGCGACGGCCATTTGAATGCTCCGGCGTTGGGTAACTGGCGAAATCGAGGCGTTTGCCCACGTCGCCCTACTGTTGTCGCGCTTCTGATGCGCAGGGGCGGCTGGTGTGTCAAGAGCGGCGGCCGGAGCCCCAATCACGCAAAAAATCGTGCAGTGCAGCAAAAGTGACGTGGAACGTCTTTCTTTCGTGACAGTTCAATGACAGTCCCGTGACGCGTCGGGGACGACGATGCATCGGCATTCAGAAGCGTAGAGAGGCGTAGATTTGTTGGCAGCTGTATCCCACCCGTCGGCCAAGGACAATTTCCGCATCGGCGAAAACGGTGTCCGCGCAGGCGGCGTTTCGACCGCGATTTCAATTGCCGTTTCCGTCCTGGCGACGATGGCGCTGGCAACTGCGCTGACCTTTCTCGTCGAGTGGATTTCGCGTGGATCGTTCACCGATACGGTGATGTTCTTCTCCGAGCCGTTCCGGCCGGCATTCGCCACGGTTCTTCTGTTTGCCATCCTGCTCGTCGCGCTCGATTCGGTGTTCGGGCGCTCGCATATCGGCGCGCTGATTCTTGCCCCGATCGTCCTGACGCTCGCCGCAACAGGCCACCAGAAGGCATATTATCTGGGCGACCCGCTCTACCCCGCCGACTTCCTCTATGGCCGCCAGATCGTCGAATTGCTGCCGCTACTGGTGCGCGAGCGTATCGGCACCGCGATCCTGATCCTCATCGCCTTGGCGGCCTTGGCCGTGCTCATACCTTATGCATGGATCAGCCTGCGCAAGCGCATGCCGGCCCTGTCGATGCGCGGGCGGTTGACGCGCGCGCTTCTCGCCGCGCCGCTCCTGATCTTCTATGCCTCGCTTCTCGACTATTCGACCTTCTCCTGGACCCGCGACCGGCTGTGGATCAGTCCGATGATGTGGGACCAGAAGACCAACTACGCCAAGAACGGCTTCACGCTGGCCTTTGCGATGAACGTGCCCATGGCAAAGGTGTCGGCACCTGGCGGCTATTCCGCCGATTCGGTCCTCAAGGCAGGCGGCGGAAGGCTGGTTGAGACAGCGCTTCCCGAGCGCAAGCCGGACATCATCATGGTGATGAGCGAATCCTTCTGGGATCCGACCCGCCTGCCGGGCGTCACTTACTCGCAGGATCCGATCGAGACGACGCGGTCGCTGATGTCGGGCCACGTCTTCTCGCCAGAATTCGGCGGCATGACCGCCAATGTCGAATTCGAAGCGCTGACAGGCTTTTCCAACGCATTCCTGCCCTATGGCAGCATTCCCTATCAGCAATATGTACGCGGCCATGTGCCGACCATGCCCTCATTCCTGAAGAACCAAGGCTATGAGACGGTTGCCATCCATCCGTTCGAAGGCTGGTTCTGGAACCGCAAAGAGGTCTATTCGTCCTTCGGCTTCGATGAATTCCGCTCCATCGAAAACCTGCCGCCTCTCGGGAAGCGCGGATTGCTGACATCCGACGAGGCGCTGATGGGCGAAATCGTTGCCCGCGCAGATGCGGCCGAAAAGCCGCTCTTCCTCTTTGCCGTGACGCTCCAGAACCACGGGCCTTACGAACCCGGCCGCTATGGCGCGGAGACGATCAAGGTGTCGGGGGCGCCCGACGACCAGACGCGCGGGTCGATCGCGACCTTCGCCGAGGGCATGGCCGATTCCGACAGATCGCTCAAACAGTTGATCGAATGGGCGCAAAAGCGCGACCGGCCGACCGTCATCGCCTATTTCGGAGACCATCTGCCGCCGCTTGGGCCAGCTTACGTGTCGACCGGCTTCCTGCCCGACAATGTCGCGCCGAGGCAGGCGCCGCTTGCGGAGATGAAAACATATCGCGAGACGCCGCTGGTCATCTGGTCGAACCGCAAGGGCGTGGCAAAGGATGTCGGCACCGTCAGCCCCGCCTTCCTGCCGATGCTCGTACTCAAGCATGGCGACATCGCGCATCCCTTCTATACGGGCATTCTGGGCCGCCTCCACGACGCCTACCCGATCGTCGACCGCCATGTGCTGGGCGCGCCGAACGGCCGCGAAACCAAGGACTGGACGCAGGGCAAGGCCATCGACCAGTTGGTCGAGCGCCAGAGGCTTATGCAATATGACATCATGTTTGGCGACAAACATGGCGAGAAGCGCTATTTCCCCAAGCGCAGCGTGATGGGGCCGCTGATCGCGGGACCGTTGCGGGGGCCTGATCTTCGCGCACTGGGCTTCCCTGCCTTGATCTCGGCAGCAAACCCTGTATAAGCGCGCGCAATCTGCCGGTTCCGAATGGGGGCTGAACGGAGGGCCGAGGTTATCCTCGTCGTGAACGCAAATGCGCTCCGCCTCCCGTGTCTCCGCTCTCGACCGTCTCCACCAGCGTCTTTCTTCCCCCCTCATGGGTTACCGGAAGTCGCAGAGGCTCTGCTTCGGTGCCGGCCAGAGAAACGAAGAAAGGCACCATAACACATGGCATTGTATGAACACGTGTTCCTGGCCCGCCAGGATCTCTCGCCGCAGCAGATCGATGCGCTTGTCGAACAGTACAAGGGCATCATCAGCGCAGGCGGCGGCTCCATCGGCCGGGTTGAGAACTGGGGACTGAAGTCCCTCACCTATCGCGTCAAGAAGAACCGCAAGGCGTATTACACGCTGATGGACATCACCGCTCCGGCAGACGCCGTGAAGGAGATGGAACGTCAGATGGGCCTGTCGGAAGACGTGCTGCGCTTCATGACCATCAAGGTCGAGAAGCACGAGGAAGGCCAGTCGGCCATGCTGCAGAAGCGTGACCGCGACGACCGTCCGGATCGTGGCGACCGCCCGCAGCGCAGCTTCGGCGACCGTCCGCAGCGCAGCTTCGAAGACCGCGGCCCGCGCCGTCCCCGTGAGAACCAGGAAGGAGCCGAATAATGGCCGCCGATATCGTTTCCGCAGCGCCTGCGCGCCGCCCCTTCCATCGCCGCCGCAAGACCTGCCCGTTCTCGGGCCCGAATGCGCCGCGCATCGACTACAAGGACGTCCGTCTCCTGCAGCGCTACATTTCCGAGCGCGGCAAGATCGTTCCGTCCCGCATCACGGCCGTCAGCCAGAAGAAGCAGCGCGAACTCGCCCAGGCGATCAAGCGCGCACGTTTCCTGGCGCTGCTGCCTTACGTGGTCCGCTAAAAATCAGGATGCGGGCGGCTTGCCGCCCGCATCCAAACCGCTTCGGGAGCGGATTTTCCCGAGTTGGGGCTTTTCTTCCCCATGATCCTTGACCGAAAAGTGCTGACATTTTTCGGGGTCATGGGGAGCCCCTAACTGCCAAGCGGCAGGACAGCGAAACCGGACGGACAAACGTCCCGATTGCTCCCTGCCTTTCAGATTCTGATTCAACCGCTTGCGGTTCTGAAAGGAAAAAACAATGGATGTCATTCTTCTCGAACGCATTTCCCGCCTTGGCCAGATGGGCGACACCGTCAAGGTGAAGGACGGCTATGCACGCAATTTCCTGCTTCCGCAGGGCAAGGCGCTGCGCGCCAACGAAGCAAACAAGAAGAAGTTCGAAGGCCAGCGCGCCCAGCTCGAAGCTCGTAACCTCGAGCGCAAGTCGGAAGCCCAGAAGATCGCCGACAGCCTCGACGGCAAGAGCTTCGTCGTTGTCCGCTCGGCTGGTGAAACCGGCCAGCTCTACGGTTCGGTCTCTGCTCGCGACATCGCCGAACTTCTGACTGCAGAAGGCTTCACGGTTGGACGCAACCAGGTCGACATGAACGTGCCGATCAAGGAAATCGGCCTGCACACGATCCAGATCGCGCTGCACTCGGAAGTCGAAGCCGCCATCACGCTCAACATCGCCCGCTCGCCGGACGAAGCAGAGCGCCAGGCAAAGGGCGAGACGCTGACGACCGCAGAAGCCATCTACGGCGACGACATCAACGAGAATGCGCGTCCCGACGCCTTCTTCGACCCGAATGCGGAAGAAGACGAAGAAGCCTGATCGAGGCTTCGCTCAAGGACCAGAGGCCCGGATGGCGACATCCGGGCTTTTTTTTCTGGCTGGTCCAGATCAAATTTGGGCTGGTCCAGACGGAACCTTCCCACGACTGGAGACGTTCGCAGCTTTATTTGCCGTTTTCAGGTGGTGCGCTGTGAACAGGATACTTTCCCGCGTCGTCAACAGGCTGGTTCGCAAGGGCCAGCTTAGCATTACCGGCCCCGATGGAGTTCTGGAACGGTTCGGCGACGGGTCCGGAGAGCCGGTCCATATCGTGATCCACACCCGGCATGCAGAGCGGCGCATCACATTCGACCCGGAACTCGGCCTTCCCGAATCCTACATGGATGGAGAGCTGGATTTCCTTGAAGGAGACGTTCTCGGTCTGCTGCGCATCGCCTATTCCAACATGGATGCGCGTTATGGCGTCTCGGCCGTGTGGACGCGCGCCATCGAAGGGCTGCGGTTCAGCTTGCGTCGCTTCCAGCAATTGAACACCGCACGGCGCTCTCGCGCCAATGTGCAGCGCCACTACGATCTCTCGGACGAGTTCTACCGCCTCTTCCTCGATGACGACATGCAGTATTCCTGCGCCTATTTCGCGCGACCCGACATGACGCTGGACGAAGCGCAGGCGGCCAAGAAGCGGCATCTGGCGGCCAAGCTGCGCGTCGGGCCGGGCCAATCCATCCTTGACATCGGATCAGGCTGGGGCGGGCTTGGCCTCTATCTCGCGCGCACATTCGACGCCGATGTCCTGGGGGTGACGCTATCGACCGAGCAGCACACCGTGGCGACCGAACGGGCGCATGCCGAGGGTCTGGACGGGCATGTGCATTTCGAACTGCGCGACTATCGCGACCTGCACGAACGCTTCGACCGCATCATTTCGGTCGGCATGTTCGAGCATGTCGGCATCAACCATTACAGCACGTTCTTCGACAAGGCCGCTGCGCTGCTGAAACCGGACGGGGTAATGGTGCTGCACGCCATCGGGCGCAGCGGCCCGCCATCGGTGACCTCCGCCTTCATCCGCAAACACATCTTCCCCGGCGGCTACATCCCCGCCTTGTCGGAAGTGCTCCCGCATATCGAGCGCGCGGGGCTGGTCGTCGACGATATCGAGATCCTGCGGCTGCATTATGCAGAGACACTCAAGGCTTGGCGCGAGCGGTTCGCGGCAAACCGCGACAAGGCAAAGGCGCTCTATGACGAGCGCTTCTGCCGGATGTGGGAGTTCTACCTGGCAGGCTCGGAGGCCGCTTTCCGCTGGCAGGACCTGATGGTGTTCCAGTTCCAGCTGACGAAGCGCAACGACGCTCTGCCGATCACGCGCGACTACATCGCCGAGACAGAGCGCGCGCTTGCCCCTCAGCCGAAGATGCCGAGCAGGCCTCGACCGGCGGCAAAGGCGAGCCAGGCAAGGACGCCGAAGTAGACGAGCGTGGCGACGATCATCAGATAGCCGCCGATGACGACGAGGCCGTCGCGCTGGGCCATGCCGACCGCGAGAAGCAAGATGGCGAAGGCCGGCAACGTGTTGGAGAACGGCACGAGACCGAGCGGCGCCATCAAAAGCAGGCCGGCGAAGATGAGTGCGAGGCCGTTGACGCGGTTGGCAAATGTGCTGCCGGTCAGGCCCTGATAGCGCGGCTTCACATAGGTCTCGATGCGAGCGACGACATTTGCGCCGCGCCGCAATATGCCTTTCAGCTTCGACGCGTCGAGCGCGCGGTCCATGAGACGATCGGGCAGCCAGGGCAGCCGGTTCATCGTTATGCCTGCGGCGACCAGAATGATGCCAGCGCCGAAGACGGTCGACACGCCGGGGATCGAGACCGGGATGAGAAACGGGATGGTCAGAAGCGCGCAGAGGAACAGGAGACCGTGCTCGCCGACCAGTTCCAGCATCTTGCGCAGCGTGATCGTGTCGCCGTCGATCCGGTCGATCGCGCCCGAAAGCGCCTGATAGAGCGATTGCCTCGTATCGTCGAATTCTAGCTGCACGGTCTGGTCCTCTTTTGGCGCATCTTCGCCTCTTGGACCTACAATCGTGTTAATGGCGTGACGTTCGCTGCGATCAATCTTGCCGAGTCGAATATTCCTGTTTTGTTCCAGATCAAAACGGGCTATTCTCCGCGCCTGCGCGAGTCAACCATGTTTGCATCTTCGTCACAGCGCCTGTGAAATACCGGCAGGCAGACTGTGAATCATGGGCAGTTCGGTGAGACCATTCGCCCGCTCGCCGCAGTTTCTGATAGCGGGTAGGAGGAGAGACCAGACGGGACACCATGGCCGAGCCGCTTCGTAAACCGACCCCAGCCGAATCGCCGCTTTATCGCGAGGCCCCGAACAATATCGAGGCCGAGCAGGCGCTGCTGGGCGCGATCCTCATCAACAATGACGCGTTCTACCGCGTCTCGGACTTCCTCAAGCCGGTTCATTTCTATGAGCCGCTGCACAAGAAGATCTATGAGGTGACGGGCGAACTGATCCGCATGGGCAAGATTGCAAGCCCGGTGACGATCAAGACCTTCCTGCCATCCGACGCCAAGGTCGGCGACATGACGGTGCAGTTCTATGTCGCGCGCCTCGTGTCGGAAGCGGTCAACGTCATCAATGCGGCAGACTATGGCCGCGCAATCTACGACCTCGCGACGCGGCGCGCGCTGATCACCGTCGGCGAGGACATGGTCAACATCGCCTATGACGCGCCGGTCGACATGTCGCCGCAGTCGCAGATCGAGGACGCCGAGCGGCGGCTGTTCGAACTGGCTGAAACCGGCCGGTATGATGGCGGCTTCGAGAGCTTCAACGACGCGGTCAAGACCGCTGTCGACCTGGCCAATGCCGCATTCATGCGCGATGGCGGCCTTTCTGGCATTTCCACCGGCTTCCGCGATCTCGATCGTCGCATGGGCGGTTTGCAGCCATCCGACCTTATCATCCTTGCCGGACGTCCGGGCATGGGCAAATCCGCCCTTGCGACCAACATGGCGTTCCACATCGCCAATGCCTATGAGCCGGCGCAACAGGCCGACGGCTCGTTCAAGGCGGCGTCAGGCGGCGTTGTCGGCCTGTTCTCGCTCGAAATGTCGTCGGAGCAGCTCGCCACGCGTATCATTTCCGAGCAGACCGAGATCCCCTCCTCCAAGATCCGCCGCGGCGAGATCAGCGAGGCCGATTTCGAGAAGCTCGTCGCCGCTTCGCAGGTGATGAGCAAGCTGCCGCTCTATATCGACCAGACGGGCGGCATCTCGATTGCGCAGCTTTCGGCGCGCGCTCGCCGCCTCAAGCGCCAGCGCGGTCTCGACGTCATGATCATCGACTACGTGCAGCTGATGACGGGCGCCTCGAAGAAGGCGAGCGAGAACCGCGTGCAGGAAATCACCGAGATCACCACGGGCCTCAAGGCGCTCGCCAAGGAGCTGAACGTGCCGATCGTGGCGCTGTCGCAGCTCTCGCGTCAGGTGGAAAGCCGCGAAGACAAGCGCCCCCAGCTGTCCGATCTGCGCGAATCGGGCTCCATCGAGCAAGACGCCGACGTGGTTCTGTTCGTCTATCGCGACGAATATTACCTGAAGAACAAGGAGCCGAAGCCCGGCACTGACGAATATATCAAGTGGGAAGGCGACATGAACGACGCCCGGGGCAAGGCGGAAGTCATCATCGCCAAGCAGCGTCACGGACCTACGGGCATGGTGCCGATGGGCTTCCAGGGCGAATTCACGCGCTTCTTCGACCTCGCCGAAGACAGCCATCTGCCGGACAGGTTCGAATAGGCTTTGGCGAAGTCCCGCACCCAGTTCATCTGCCAGAATTGCGGCTCGGTCCATCAGAGATGGGCCGGCAAATGTGATGCCTGCGGCGAGTGGAACACGCTCGTCGAGGAAGGCACTGCGGGCGGCATAGGTTCCGGCCCGCAGGCGCTCAGAAGCGCCCGCAAAGGCCGCGCGGTCGCGCTGACGACGCTTGCCGGCGATATCGAGGATGCGCCGCGCATCGCGTCGGGAATCGCCGAACTTGACAGGGCGACCGGCGGCGGCTTCGTGCGCGGCTCCGCACTTCTGGTCGGCGGCGACCCCGGCATCGGCAAGTCGACGCTTCTGACGCAGGCCGCAGCGGCTCTGGCGCGCCAGGGACACCGCGTCGTCTATGTGTCGGGCGAAGAGGCGGTGGCACAGATCAGGCTGCGCGCGCAGCGCCTTGGCGCGGCCGATTCATCAGTGGAACTTGCCGCTGAAACCAATGTCGAGGACATTCTGGCGACGCTGGCCGACGGCAAGAGGCCCGATCTCGTCATTCTCGATTCGATCCAGACGCTGTGGACGGACCTTGCCGATTCCGCACCCGGCACCGTGACGCAGGTGCGCGCGTCGGCGCAGGCGATGATCCGCTACGCGAAGTCCACAGGGGCGGCGATCGTGCTTGTCGGCCATGTCACCAAGGACGGCCAGATCGCCGGTCCGCGCGTGGTCGAGCATATGGTCGACGGCGTGCTTTATTTCGAGGGCGAAGGCGGCCATCATTATCGCATCCTGCGCACGATCAAGAACCGCTTCGGCCCGACCGACGAGATAGGCGTGTTCGAAATGTCGGATCGCGGTTTGCGCGAGGTGCAGAATCCATCTGAACTTTTTCTCGGCGAGCGGGCGCGCGGTGCGCCCGGCGCCGCGGTTTTTGCCGGCATGGAAGGCACGCGGCCGGTTCTGGTCGAGATACAGGCGCTGGTCGCCGCCTCGCCCCTCGGCACGCCGCGCCGCGCCATTGTCGGCTGGGACAGTGCGCGTCTGTCGATGGTTCTGGCGGTGCTGGAAGCCCATTGCGGCGTCCGGTTCTCGACCAATGACGTCTATCTGAATGTAGCGGGCGGATACCGGATCAGCGAGCCGGCAGCCGATCTGGCGGTCGCGGCGGCGCTCGTTTCATCCCTGACCGGCCTTGCCCTTCCTACAGATTGCGTTTATTTCGGCGAAATCAGCCTATCGGGAGCCATAAGGCCTGTGGCACACGCGGCACAGCGCCTGAAAGAAGCGGAAAAACTCGGATTTCGGCAGGCGGCAATGCCAGGTTCTTCGGGGGATGTTTCGGGCGCGATCGCCCAGAACTCGTTCAAGCCGGAGAATCTGGTCGATCTGGTTACGCGGATCGCAGGAAGCAAGCGCCGTCGCGACGATGACTGAGTTCTGGGGACAACGGAGACATCATGCCGATCACGCTGCTTGACGGAATTCTTGTCGGATTCACGCTGGTATCGGCCGTGCTGGCCATGGTGCGCGGCTTCTCGCGCGAGGTCCTGTCCATCGCTTCCTGGGCCGCCGCGGCGATTGCCGCCTACTTCTTTTATCCGCTCGTGCTGCCCTATGTGAAACCCTATGTCGACCACGACATGCTGGCGCTCGCTGCCTCGGCAGCGGTGGTTTTCTTCATCGCGCTCATCATCGTCACTGTCATCACGATGAAGATCGCCGATTTCATCATCGATTCGCGCGTCGGCGCGCTCGACCGCACACTCGGCTTTCTCTATGGCGCGGCGCGCGGCATCCTTGTGGTCGCGGTCGGCCTGATGTTTGCCAACTGGCTGCTTGCATCCAACCAGCCATCATGGATCACCAACGCCAAATCGCGCCCGCTTCTGGAGACGATCGGCCAGCGCCTCGCAGCGCTCTTGCCGGAAGACCCGGAAAACACCATCTTGAACCGGATCACGCCCGGCGGCGCGGACGCGGTGCCTTCCGGCCCGACCGAAACGCCCGAAGAAGGCGACGCTGCGGAACCGGACGGCGCTACGAACAACTGAGCGGGAAGACCCACTCAAGCCCCCCTCGAGCGAAAGGCTGAACCCAAATGGCCGACGGGCATGACACTCCCTTTTCAGGGGCTGACGGGTTTCATGACGAGTGCGGCGTCTTCGGCATCTTCGGACGGCAGGATGCGGCGGCCATCGTTACGCTGGGCCTGCACGCGCTCCAGCATCGAGGTCAGGAGGCGGCAGGCATCGTCTCGTTCGACGGCTCGCAATTCCATGTCGAGCGCCATGTCGGCCTGATCGGCGACACCTTCACCAAGCAGGCGGTTATCGACAGCCTTAAGGGCAGCCGCGCAATCGGTCACACGCGTTACGCCACCACAGGCGGCGCCGGCACACGCAACATCCAGCCCTTCTTCGCAGAACTTTCGGACGGCGGCTTTGCGATTGCCCATAACGGCAATCTGACAAACGCCATGACCGTGCAGCGCGCTCTGCAGAAGCAGGGCGCAATCTTCTCGTCCACATCCGACACCGAAACGATCCTGCATCTCGTGGCGATGAGCAAGGAGCGCGATCTCAATGCCCGCTTCATCGACGCGGTGCGTCAGGTCGAGGGCGCATTCTCGCTCGTCGCCCTGTCGTCCAAAAAGATGATAGGCTGTCGCGACCCGCTCGGCATTCGCCCGCTTGTGCTGGGTGATCTCGACGGCGCCTGGATCCTCGCATCGGAAACCTGCGCACTCGACATTATCGGAGCGCGCTTCGTGCGCGACTTGAAGCCCGGGGAGATGGTCGTCATCACCGGCAAGGGCATCGAGAGCATCTTCCCTTTCGAGCCGCAGCAGTCGCGCTTCTGCATCTTCGAATACGTCTACTTCTCGCGGCCGGACTCGGCTGTCGAAGGCCGCAACGTCTATGAGGTACGCAAGAACATCGGCATCGAGCTGGCGCGTGAGAACCCGGTCGATGCAGACATCGTCGTGCCGGTTCCCGATTCGGGAACGCCCGCGGCAATCGGTTTTGCCCAGGCGGCCAACATGCCCTTCGAACTGGGCATCATCCGCAATCATTATGTCGGGCGGACCTTCATTTCGCCGGGCGATTCGATCCGGCATATGGGCGTCAGGCTGAAGCACAATGCCAACCGCCGCATGATCGAAGGCAAGCGCATTGTGCTGGTCGATGATTCCATCGTGCGCGGCACCACTTCGCAGAAGATCGTGCAGATGGTTCGCGACGCGGGCGCGAAAGAAGTGCATATGCGCATCGCCTCCCCGCCGACGCGCGCCTCGTGCTTCTACGGCGTCGACACGCCTGAGGCCTCCAAGCTTCTCGCCTCACGCATGTCGATCGAGGAAATGGCGGATTTCATCCGCGTCGATTCGCTCGGCTTCCTGTCCATCGACGGGCTTTACCGCGCCGTTGGTGAGACTTCGCGCAACGAAGAACAGCCGCAATATTGCGATGCCTGTTTCACCAAGCAGTATCCGACGCGGCTGACCGACCATGAAGGGTCGGACAATGTGCGCCAGCTTTCGGTTCTGGCGACAAGGGCCTGACATTTGACCGACACTCCAGACCTCACCGGCCGCATTGCCGTCGTTACCGGCGCATCGCGCGGCATCGGCTATTTCATTGCAAAACAGATGGCGGCGGCGGGCGCGCATGTGATCGCGGTGGCGCGCACTGTTGGCGGGCTTGAGGAACTGGACGACGAGATCAAGGCAGAACATGCCCGCTCGGGCAAGGGAACGGCCACGCTCGTTCCGCTCGACCTCGCGGACATGGCGGGCATCGACCGGCTCGGCGGCTCGATCAACGAACGCTGGGGCAAGCTCGACATTCTCGTCGCCAATGCCGGCGTGCTCGGCGTCATCGCCCCCATCGGCCATGTGGAGGCGAAGGTGTTCGACAAGGTGATGAACATCAACGTCACCTCGACCTGGCGGCTGATCCGCTCGGTCGACCCGCTGCTGCGGGCATCGGATGCGGGCCGCGCAATCGTGCTGTCGTCGGGCGCCGCACATTCGGCTCGCGCATTCTGGGGGCCTTATGCCGCGTCGAAGGCTGCGGTGGAGGCGATGGTGCGCTCCTGGGCAGACGAAACGAAAAACATGAAGCTGCGCGTCAATGCGGTCGATCCCGGTGCGACGCGGACAGCAATGCGGGCGCAGGCGATGCCGGGTGAAGACCCCAACACCCTGCCCCATCCGTCGGAAATCGCAGCAAACATCATGCCGCTGGCAGATGCGAGCCTGACCGTGACCGGGCAGATATGGCGGGCGCGGCAGAAACAATGGACGCAATATCGCCTGCCTGAATAATACATCGGGCATCATCAGGAACCTGAGCCATGAGCGCAGCCGTCAGCCTTCTTTGGTATCTCGTCGTCGCCGGCCCCGGCGGCGGCATGGTCGTCATGCCGAGCGCGTTCGACACGCGCGAGCAATGCGTAGCCGCCGTCGAGGAATGGAAGAAGCAGCCTGTCGAAGCGGGCTGGACCGTTCAGTGTGTGCCGTCGGCTGCATCGTTCCTCGACGATATCGGTCCCGAAGACCAGCCGCAGGAATAGGCCCCCAAAGGCAGAATGTCAGCCGCGGGACCGCGCAAGCGTCTCGCGCGGCGTCTCGCCGAACATGTCCCGATAGTCGCCCGAAAAGCGGCCGAGATGGGAGAAGCCCCATTTGAGCGCCGTATCGGCAACGCTATGCGCCTGACCCGAAACCAGCTCGAAGTGCACCCGCTTCAGCCGCTCGCCCTGTAGCGCGTGCATTGGCGACATGCCGAACATGGCCTTGTAGCCAAGTTGCAATGTGCGCGGGGTGACGCCCGCCGCATCGCAGATATCGGTCAGGGTGACGGCGTCGGCGGCATGGGCGCGGATATATTCATCAGCCCGCTTCATGTGGCGCGGCAGCACACTGTCCGAGCGGTTCTCCATGAAGATGGACATGTTCGACGGCTGCACTCTCAAGAACAGTTCCATCAGCCGCTGCTCGTTGAACGCTGCCTGCAATTTCCCGAGTTCCGGCCCTGCCGTGTCGGCTGCATGAAACAGGCTGTTGGCGAAAGCGCGCCAGGCGAGCATTTCAGGCCGGGAGAAATCGATCAGCGGGTCGAATTGCAACGGGCCGGGCAATGGCCGGTCGAGCACGCGTTCGGCAAAGGCAAGGAACGGCGCCTTGCGCACCTGAACGAGTATCTGTGCGCAACCCTCCCACCAGCGCATGCGCGTGGCGAGATCGGCATTGAGGATCGAAGCCGTGGAGCGGTCGGTCAGGAACTCCTTGGTGCCGTTGCGGACGGTCGCCGCGCCTGTGACCGGCATCTGGATCAGATAGAAATCGCCAAGTTCGCCGGGGTCGATTTCAACATCTGCGCCATAGCTGATGTAGTTGAGCGAAATCATGTCACCGGGCGCATGATGATGAGCCGCGCGGAAAGACGGCCTCGACCCGACGATATCGAGCCTGTGGCGGCAGAATTTCTGCGCGACCCGCTCCCTGGCGCAGTCGAGATCGTCCGACTGAAACAGGACATGGCTGGCCAGCGGAACCGCAGAATGCGAACCGGCATCAGCTTTCATGTTGCCGAGCCTAGCAGAGCCGCGGCCTTATCCAAACGGAAACCGCACAAAACACCTTCCCTTACGCAAAGGATTCGTTTTTCGGATAGTTCCTTCGCCTGCCGGATAGAGTTTTGACGGCAAATCGTCCGATCCTGAACATCAAGGGGCGTGTCCCCGGCACTGCCAAAGGGAGGAACCATGGGCAAGGCACTGGAAAAAGGCATCACCACAAACGGCACCGGATTTGCCGGGACGACCTGGAACATTCTCGGTCAGACCTATTATCCGAAGGCCGTGACGGACTCGGCCTTCGCCTTCGAGACCAACAGCGATCCGGGCCAGTTTGTGCCGGTTCACATCCATCCGAACCAGGACGAATTCATTCTGGTGCAGGAAGGCCAGCTTGAACTGAAACTCGACGGCAAATGGCACACGGCCAAGGCCGGCGATCTGGTTCGCATGCCTCGCGGCATCCCGCACGGCTATTTCAACAAGTCCGACAAGCCTTGCCGCGCGCTGTTCTGGGTGTCGCCTATGGGCAAGCTGGAGGAACTGTTCAAGAAGCTCGACAATCTGGGCGACCCTGCCGAAGTGGTGAAGGTGTCGGCTCTGCACGAAGTCGACTTCCTACCGCCGGAAGCCAACGAATAGTCCAACGAGACACAACGCCCTGAGACACCCCACGCCCGGCACCCGCCGGGCGAACGAGAAGGCGTGGGCGGGAGGAGAACATTGATGGTTACGAAGAAGACGGTCTGCGTCATCGGCGCGGGCGTGAGCGGGCTTGCGTCCGCAAAAGCCTTCAAGGACACCGGCCACGACGTGACGGTGATCGAACGCGGATCTGACCTCGGCGGGGTGTGGGAGCCGAGCCGCTCCTATCCTGAAGTTCAGACGCAAAGCCCCAAAGAGCTTTACCGCTACATGTCGAAGGCGATGCCGAAAGACTATCCCGAATGGCCGAAAGGCCCGCAGGTCCATGCCTATCTGTCGAATTTCGCCGATGAAAACGGCCTGCGGCCACTGATCCGCTTCGATACAGACGTAACAAGCGTCGAACGACGGCCCGACGGGGCCAAGGGCTGGCGCGTGAACCTTTCGTCAGGCGGCAGATCGACGGCGGAGGACTTCGATTTCGTCGCGGTCGCCACCGGCCAGTTCTCCGACAAGAACATACCGGATTTTCGCGGCGCTGCGGAATTTGGCGGCGAGATCGTGCACTCGTCGGAATATACCGACCCGTCGAGCCTCAAGGGGCGCGACGTGGTCGTGCTCGGCTTCTCGAAATCCGCGACCGACATTGCGGTCAATGCGGTGAAGGCCGGCGCGCGCTCGACTACGATCGTCTATCGCGAATCCGTCTGGCGCATTCCCTATTTCATCGGCGGACTGATCAACTTCAAGCGCATCCTCTATATCCGCGCGCAGGAGAACATGTTCCCCGCCTGGGGCCAGACGCGCATGCAGCGTTTCAATCACGCTATCGCCAAACCCTTAATCTGGGCAAACTGGCGCGCACTGGAAAGCCTGCTGTCGATCCAGTGCAAATTCGGCAAGACGGGGCTGCGGCCCGATCACCCGATCGAGACGCATATCAACTGCTCGGTGCCGATCGTGACGCCCGGCCTGTTCGACATGATCGCGGACGGCCGCATCAAGGCAATCAAGGGTTCGATAGACCATTACGAGCCGGGTTATGCGGTGCTGACCGGCGGCGAACGGGTAAAGTCAGACATGGCGATCCTCGCCACCGGCTGGAAGCTCGGGGTGCCGTTCCTGCCGGAGGAATACCGCCGCAAGCTGATCGAGCCGGATGGCCAGTACAGGCTTTACCGGATCATCGCCAATCCGGACATTCCGGAGATGGGCTTCGTCGGGTTCAACTCGTCATTTGCCACGGTGCTGTGTGCCGATCTCGCAGCGAACTGGCTGGTGCGCTATGCTGACGGACAACTGGCGAAGCAGCCGACCGCGCGCGAGATGAACGACAATATCGAGATGATGCTGGCGTGGAAGCGCAACGACCGGAAGGCGGCAGGCGTCTATGGCGGCCTGTGTGTCGCGCCTTACCACTTCAAGCATTTCGACGAATTGGTCGACGATATCGGCGCGAAGGTGCGCAAGCGCAATCCGCTGGCCGAAAACCTCAGCCCGCCGGATGCCGACGCCTATGGCCGTTATCTGGCATCAGCGCCGCAATACCGGGCGGCTTGACGGCTACTTCAAAAACGGCCCGGCCTTGGTTTCGAGCAATCGGATCAAGGCCGCGTCCATAAATTCGAAATCGTCGGGGATATCCAGGCAAATTATGCGCTTGCCACCGAGGTGGCGCTTGAAGCGTTTGGAAAGCTTGGCGCGATGCGCCTTCTCCATCACGAAGACGATGTCGGCCCATTCGATCTGCTCAGGCGAAAGCTCTGTCACGGCACCGTTGGACAGACCTGCGGAATCAGTCTCGACGCCAGGCCACAGCGAGAACACCTGCTCGGCGGTCGGGCTTCGCAACCGGTTTGCCGAACAGATGAACAAAACTCGCTTCAAAGGCGGATAGGTCGGCTACTTTGCCGCGATGACGATGATCTCGACCTTGTAATCCGGCGTCGCAAGAGCGGCCTGACCGGTGGCGCGGGCTGGCGGATTCGCCGTGTCGACCCAGGCGTCCCAGACCGTGTTCATTTCGCCGAACGAGCGCATGTCGTCGAGCCAGATCTGGGCCGAGAGGATTTTCGACTTGTCGGAGCCGGCCGCAGCCAAGAGGCGGTCGATCTGTTCCAGAACAGCCTTCGTCTGGTCGGCAACGCTCTGGCCGGGGGCGCCGACCTGACCTGCGAGGTAGACAGTGTCGCCATGAACGACGGCTTGGCTCATGCGCGGGCCGGGTTCGATGCGGGTGATTGTCATTGTGGTCTCCCTGAAAATTCCTGCGTGCTTATCCAACGTCGAGAGCGTTATCGCAAGCGCATCAGTTTACCGGCCAGACGATCAGCAGGAGCGGCACCGCCATGACGATGACCAGCAGTGACAGCGGCATGCCAAGTCTCGGATAGTCGGAGAAGCGATAGCCGCCCGGCCCCATGACGAGCGTGTTGCATTGGTGGCCGATGGGGGTGAGAAAATCGCAACCCGCGCCGATTGCCACCGCCATTAGGAATGCATCGGGTCGGTATCCCAGCCCCGCCGCAAAACCGGCGGCGATAGGGGCCATGACAAGCACGGTCGCCGCATTGTTGAGGAAGGGCGTAACCGCCATCGCTGTCACCATGATCAAGGTGAGCGATCCCCATGCCGGCAGGGTCGTCGCGAAAGCTGCCAGCTCCGACGAAATGATGTCTGTGACGCCTGACGAGCGCAGCGAATCCGAAACCGGAATGAGAGCCGCCAACATGACGAGGATCGGCCCGTCGATGGAGCCATAGACGTCGCGCAGCGGGACCGCGCGCACCAGCACCATGGCGACGGCGGCGGCAAAGAACGCGAACGCCACCGGCACGATGGCGAGCGCGGTCGCCAGCATGGCGACGCCGAGGATCACGACAGGAACAAGCCCTCGCCTCACGCTTCCAAGCGCGATCGGCCGCTCCGCCAGCGGCAGGCAGCCGATCTCGCGCAGCACTTCCGGCAGGACGTTACGGTTTCCCTGAAGCACGACCACGTCACCGACGCGTAGCTTCACCTGCCCGATCCGCTCGCTGATGCGCTCTCCACGTCGGCTCACGCCGAGCAGATTGACGTTGAACCTTTCGTGCAGGGCAAGTTGCTGCGCCGAGAGACCGACCAGAAACGAGCTTTCGGTGATGACTGCCTCAATCGCGCCGATCTCGGCATTGGCCTTGTCTACCCTGAGCTGGCGGTCGCCGGACAGCTTCAGCTTTCCACGCGTGGTGATGCGGTCGAGAGCTTCCGGATCGCCTTCGAGGATGACGACATCGCCCTCCTTGAGCTTTGCGTCGGGAAGCGGCGCCACACGCTTCTCCGCACGGATGAGCGAGGTGACAGTGGCGCTTCCTTCGGCCGGGCGCAGGAGATCCGAGACGGACTTTCCGACCACGCTCGAATCGGAGGTGATAAGAACCTCCGATGCGTAGTTCTTGATGTCGATGGCGTCGTGCAGAGATGCGCTTTCGCGGGTTCGCTGGGGCAGCAACCAGTAGAAGAATGCGAGGAACACGATGCCGGCCAGCGTCAGTGCTGCCGCGACAGGCGTGAAATCGAACATCGAGAACGCCTCGCCCGTGATCTGCTCGCGCATTCGCGACACGATGATGTTGGGCGACGTGCCGACCAGCGTCATCAGCCCGCCGAGAAGTGAGCCGAAGGCCATCGGCATCAGGAATACGGAGGGCGAAACGCCCGAGCGACGAGCAAACTGAAAGGCGATCGGCATCATGATGGCGAGCGCGCCGATGTTCTTGACGAAAGCCGACAGGACCGCGACGACGCCGACCAGCAAGATCAACTGTCCCTGCACGCTCGTCAGGTTGGGCGCAAAACGTTGGACGGCCATCTCCATGATGCCGGTGCGGGCGACCGCTGCGCTGACCAACAGGGCAGAGCCTACAATGATAACGATGTCGTCGCTGAAACCGGTGAACGCCTCGCCATAAGGAACCGTGCCAACAGCGACCGCCGCCAGAAGTGCTGTTGCGGCGACGAGATCGTAGCGGAAGCGGCCCCAGATGAAGGCCGCCATCATCGCGACGATAACGGCAACCGCCAACCATTGATGCATAGTCATGTGGTGCGTCCCCTCGGCATGCGGGAAACGCGCAGCCCGACAGTTCGTTTCAGAGCGTCATCAAGATACATTGCTGGCCCATGGAATGAGGGCGTGGGTTTATCGACGACGGTCCCGCCGCGCCAGCCCAGCCTTGCGGCCCGATGCCGATACCCGGCCCAGATCTTCCGAATATCCGTTCTGCACGGATGCGCAAACGGGCAATTGCACTTCTGCCGGATTGACGGCACCCGAACGCACGCTACCCTGAACAAGGATTGCGCATGAGCACATCGTCCTCGCCGCCATAGAGTCGCCGGGCGATGGCGCTATCCAGATGCGACAGCACGCGGGACGCGGGAGACGACAGCTGATACTGGCCGGCATCATCCTGGTTCTCATCGCGCTCGCCTACGTCGCGGGTGCCCTGACGCAGACCTTTCGTCTCGGAATCTCGCTCCGGCAGGCACTGTTCTATCTGCCGCTCAAGCTGATCTGGCGCGTTTCGGACGGACGCATTCGCAAGGCGCGCAACGCAGGCGCACCCGTCATCTATGCGGTCGCGTATCAATCCCAGATGGACCCGGCGCTGATGCTGTCGCTGCTGCCCGACGACACACTGCATATTCTCGATGACGCCTCGGCCAAATCCGCATGGCTGGAACCTTACCGGGCATTGGCGCGGACGATTACATTCAATGCCTCGCATGTCTTTGTCAGCCGACGGCTCGTGCGCCATCTCAAGGGCAAGGGCCGGCTGGCGGTCTATTTCCCCGAGACGGTCGAGCCTGACGCGCGCGCAATGCGCCTTTACCGGGCGGTTTCGCGGATCGCGCTGAAATCGGGGGCGGATGTCGTGCCGATCTTTGTCGGGCGCTCGCGCTTCCTGCCGATGTCGCGCGCGCCTGAAAGCGAAGCACCGCGTCGGCGCTTCCCGAAGCTGGTCGTCGCGGCGCTTGAGCCGATTTCGCTCGACGCATTTGCCAACCGCGGCGGCCGCCCGCCGTCAAGTTCGGCAAACTCCCTCTTCGACCGCATTGCGGAGGCACGCGTCGCCGCGAAGGGCCGTCCATACAGTCTGTTTGCCGGTTTCTCGCGCGCAGCACGAGGGTTTGGTGTCAACCGCATCATCGTCGATGACAACATTGTCGGACCGCAGACCTATCGCCAGCTCATGATTGGGGCGCGCGTGCTCGGCGACCGGTTTGCCGCCGTTTCCAGTGGCGGTGAGGCAGTCGGCCTGATGCTGCCGAATTCCGTCGCGATGGCAACCGCATTCATCGGCCTGCAATCGGCAGGCTGCGCGGCGGCAATGCTCAACTGGACCGCAGGCCCGGCCAATGTCACCGCCGCGATCCGCCTCGCCCGCATCCGGACCGTCGTCTCGTCGCGCGCCTTCATCGAGAAGGCGCAGATTGGCGACATTGTCGAGGCGATCGAGAAGGCAGGCGCCCGGCTCATCTGGCTGGAGGAGGTGAAGGCTTCGCTAAACACTGCCGACAAGGCGATGGGCGCGCTGCTCTGGCGCTGGCCGCACACCCGAGCGCGCGCCAGCCAGACAGCTGTGATCCTGTTTACCTCAGGCTCCGATGCCGCGCCCAAGGGCGTGCTACTGTCACACTCCAACATTCTGGCCAATGTGGCGCAGATCGAGGCACGGATACGCTTTTCGCCCGCCGACACGCTGATGAATGTGCTTCCGGTTTTCCATTCCTTCGGGCTGACGGGGGGAACGATCCTGCCGCTATTGAGCGGGGTCAGGCTCTATCTTTACCCATCGCCGCTTCATTTCAAGCAAATCCCGGCGATCGCCTCGCAGGCGAAGCCGACAATCATGTTCGGCACCGATACGTTTCTGGCGGCTTATGCGCGAGCGGCAGACAAGGACGATTTTTCGAGCCTGCGCCTCGTCGTGGCTGGCGCGGAGCCGGTGCAGGAGCAAACCCGCAAGGTCTGGCAGGAGCGATTCAGGACGGACATTGTCGAAGGCTACGGACTGACGGAGGCTTCGCCCGTCGTTGCCGTCAACACGCGCAGCCATTCCAAGCCCGGCTCCGTCGGGCGCCTGTTGCCATCGGTACGCGTCAGGCTCGAACCCGTCGACGGCATAGATCCGGGCGGCCGCCTGTGGATTTCCGGTCCGAACGTGATGCGCGGCTATATCGCGCCCGGCCGCCCCGGAGACGTCGCGCCGCCCGCCGATGGATGGCATGACACTGGCGATATCGTCTCGTTCGACGCGGATGGCTACGTCACGATCCTGGGACGCAGCAGGCGCTTCGCCAAGATCGCAGGCGAGATGGTGTCGCTGGCCAATGTCGAGCAGCTTGCCCATTCGCTGTGGCCAGATGCGCGCCACGCGGCGGTGGCGCTGCCCGACCCCAAACGAGGCGAGCGCATCGTGCTGGTGACGAGCGAAGGTTCAGCAGAACTTGCACAGTTGCGCAAGGCGGCGAAGGCGGCTGGCGCGGCCGAACTGTCGGTTCCCGACCGTATCGTCACGGTCGATGCCGTTCCACTTCTCGGGACCGGAAAGGTCGACTACATCACGGCAACGGCGACCGCGCACGCTGCCTTAAAAGGCTAGATCAGGAGCCTGACGCATCGTCCTCCGAGGCGTCGCCCGGTGCCTGCTGCGCCCTGGTGCTCGCGACGTCGGTGGCACGCTTTTCGCGCTGCTGGCGTGCCCGGAACGCACGAACGCTGAAGGGAAGCGAGCAGAGATAGGCGACGGCGCTTACGGAAAGCGTCTGCCAGGGATGGCTCGCCAGCAGCAGCACGTAGAACGCTCCCAGCAAAATGAGCGGAATGACGATATCGCCGCGCACCCGGATGCCGGCGCTCTTGCCCGAATAGACGGGCAGCGTCGAGACCAGCAACAGCGCGATCAGAACGGCGTAGGCGGATGCGACATAAGCCATGGTGGTCGAAGGGCCGATGCCGAGAAAGCCGAGATAGATCGGCAGCATGACAAGCACCGCGCCGGCGGGCGCGGGAACGCCGGTGAAATAGTCCGCGCGCCAGGCGGGGCGGTTGGGGTCTTCCAACTGAATGTTGAAGCGCGCGAGCCGCAGGCCGCAGGCAATCGCAAACAGCAATGCCGCGATCCAGCCGACGGAGCCCGCCCTGTCGATCAGATAGGCATAGAGCACGAGTGCGGGGGCCGCACCGAAATTGACGATGTCGGCCAGCGAATCCATCTGTTCGCCAAACTTCGACGTCGCATTGAGCGCGCGCGCCAGACGCCCGTCTATGCCGTCGAGAAAGGCTGCGATGAGGACCATCAGCACAGCCGTCTCGAACCGCCCTTCAAAGGCCAGCCTTATGCCCGAAAGTCCGGCGCAGATGGCCAGCACGGTGATGAAGTTCGGCACCATGACCCTGATCGGGATGTTGCGAATCTTCGCGCCCGGCCGGCCGGGTTCGCCGTGTGGCTCGAATGGCGGGAAAGGTGTCTCCACCTCAGTCGACCTTGACCAGCGGGAAGTCTGTCGCGCCGGTGAAATCGGCAATGACGGTTTCCCCTGCCACGGAAGTCTGGCCAAGCGCCACGCGGGCGCGGGCATTGGTCGGGAGATAGACGTCGACGCGCGAGCCGAACCGGATCAAACCAAACCGTTCGCCGACCGAAATCGAGCTGCCGGCATCCACCCAGCACAGGATGCGCCGGGCAACGAGGCCCGCGATCTGCACGACGCCGATGGTGCCGTTGGGGCTGTCGATGACAAGGCCGTTACGTTCGTTTTCAAGGCTGGCCTTGTCGAGTTCGGCGTTGAGGAATTTTCCGGGCCTATGCTCGATGCGGGTGATGCGGCCGCGCGCCGGTGCGCGATTAACGTGGCAGGAAAAGACATTCATGAAGACCGAGATGCGCAGCATCTCCCCGGTCCCAAGGCCGAGTTCCTGCGGCGGCACGGCCGGACCGACCGCAGAGACGATGCCGTCGGCAGGGCTGATGACCAGCCGGTCGTCGATGGGGGTCACGCGGCGAGGATCGCGGAAGAAGTAGGCGCACCAGGCGGTCAGGATCAGGCCGATCCAGAACAGCGGCTGCCACAGAAGGCCCAGAACCACCGTCGCGCCTGCGAAGATGGCGATGAACTTGTAGCCCTCTCTATGGATGGGCACCATCGCGCCGCGAATGCTGTCGACCAGGCTCATCAGACCAAACCCTGTGTTTCGGGAATGGTCTGACTACAGGAATGCGACCGAAGGAGCAACGAACCAGAATTCGCTCTCCTGTTTGTTACTAGCCAGAAACCTCGGGCGTGCGCTTGCGAACGATGACGCCGAGATCGTCAGTTTCCTGAGCGCGGCGAAGACGTTCCTCGGCCTCGGTTGCCTCGCGCTGGCGATCCCACATCGAGGCGTAGAGCCCGCCCTGCGCCAATAGCTCGCGGTGCCTGCCGCGTTCGGCAATGACACCGTCGCGCAGCACGATGATCTCGTCGGCACCGATAACGGTCGACAGACGGTGCGCGATGACGAGCGTGGTGCGGCCGCGGCTGACGAGATCGAGCGCGGCCTGGATTTCCTGCTCGGTCTGCGTGTCGAGGGCAGACGTCGCCTCGTCGAGCACCATGATCGGCGGGGCCTTGAGGATGGTGCGCGCGATCGCCACGCGCTGCTTTTCACCGCCGGAGAGTTTCAGCCCGCGCTCGCCGACCATCGACTTGAAGCCGTCGGGGAGATGCTCGATGAAGCCCGAAATCTGCGCCAGGTCGGCAGCACGCCTTACTTCATCGTCGGTGGCGTCCATCCGGCCATAGCGGATGTTGTAGAGGATGGTGTCGTTGAACAGCACCGTGTCCTGCGGCACCATACCGATGCCGGCGCGCAGGCTTTCCTGCGAGACCTCGCGAATGTCCTGCCCATCAATGCTGATCGAGCCTTGCTGGATGTCGTAGAAGCGGAAGAGCAGACGCGAAATGGTCGATTTGCCAGCGCCTGACGGACCGACGATCGCGACCGTCTTGCCCGCCGGGACGTCGAAGGAAACGCCCTTGAGGATCGGGCGGCTCGGATCATAGGCGAAATGCACGTCGCGGAAGGAAACAGCGCCCGCCGAAATGTCGAGCGGCCTGGCGTCGGACTTGTCCTTCACCTCGGCCTTGACGTCGAGCAGGTCGAACATGTGCTCGATATCTGTCAGGCCCTGCCGGATCTCGCGATAGATGAAACCGATGAAGTTGAGCGGCACCGAAAGCTGCATCAGCATGGCGTTGATGAATACGAAATCGCCGATGGTCTGTGTGCCGGCCTGCACCTCCAGCGCCGACAGGATCATCGCCGCCGTCATGCCGATGCCGAAGATCACGCCCTGGCCGAAATTGAGCCAGCCCAGCGACGTCCAGGTCTTGGTGGCAGCCGATTCGTATCGCTCCATCGAGCGGTCGTAGCGGCGGGCCTCCATGGCCTCGTTGTTGAAATATTTGACCGTTTCGTAGTTCAGCAGCGAGTCGATCGCCTTGGTGTTGGCGTCCGTGTCGGAATCGTTCATTTCCTTGCGGATCTCGATGCGCCAGTCGGATGCCCAGACCGTGAACCAGGTGTAGGCGACGACCGTCGCCGCGACGATGGCAACGTAGATCCAGCCATATGCGACCGCGAAGATGACAGCCGTCAGCGCAAACTCCAGCACCGTCGGAACGGTGTTGAGAATGGTGAAACGGACGATCGTCTCGATGCCCTTGGTGCCGCGCTCGATGACCCGCGACAGGCCGCCCGTGCGCCGCTCCAGATGGAAGCGCAGAGAAAGCTGATGCAGGTGCACGAAGGTGCGATAGGCGAGTTGGCGCACCGCATGCTGGCCAACGCGGGCAAACAGCGCGTCGCGCAACTGGTTGAAGCCCCACTGCACAAGGCGAACGACGTTGTAGGCCACGACCAGCATGACAGGTGCCAGCAGGATCGGCGGCAGGTCCGGCAGCCTGCCCCCGTCGCGGGCGAGCGCATCCGTCGACCATTTGAAGAAATAAGGAACAAGAAGCAGGAACATCTTGGCCGCGACGAGGAAGACGGAGGCCCAGATGACACGCATCTTGAGGTCGGTTCGCCCTTCCGGCCACATATAGGGCCAAAGATTGAACAGCGTGCGCCAAAGCGAGCCGGACTCGGATGATACGGTTTTCGCCATTGGTTCAGTTCCTTGCGCGTTCGACGCCTGCGCACACCGCAAGATAGGCCGAGAGTTGCGCAGACAGCCGCTCCACAGCCTCCGTGTCGACCGTATAGCGCGAGCGCTGCTGCTCCGGCGAAAAGCGGACCAGGCCAGCCTCGACCAGAACCTTCAGGTGCTGCGAGACGGTGGACTGCGCCAGATCGAGCTTTTGGACGACATCCTTGCAGCAACAGGCCCCATGCCCCGACAGATGCGAGAGGATCAGGAGGCGTGACGGATGGGCGAGCGCGGCGGCAAGAGTGGCCAGCCGGTCTGTCTGACAACAATTATCGGGGATCTTCATCGTTCATCGGCGATAAACGATGAACGATGAAGACGCAAGCCTGATCGGCTTACAAAATTTGTCCGGTCACTGAATGACTTTTCCAGCCGAAGCGTCCGCAGCCGACCCGGCGGCCTGCGGTTCAACCGTCGTCTTCTGGTCGCCGATGGCGTCCATGTCCGCGCTTTCACCCTGCTCCGTCTTTTCCGGAACCGAGAAGATCTGCCCCGGCCAGATGCGGTCGGGATCGGAAATCTGTGATGTATTGGCGAGATAGATGGTCGAATAGCGCACGCCATGACCATAGACGCGCCTGGAGATACGCCAGAGCGAATCGCCACGGCGGATAATGACGCCATTCTTCACCGCCTGCAGAGGCGCGGCCGTGTTGCCATTCGCGGCGGGTGCCGCGGCTATCTGAGCCGGAGCCGCCTCATTCTGCGGAGCGGCAGCGACAGGCGGTGCAACGGCAGCAATCGATTCACCCTCGATGCGGCTGAACGGCACCTGCGCACGAGCAACGACATCCTTGCCGTTCGACGCGATCAGGTCCGCGCGGACGATGTAGTCGCCGATCGCCAGTTCACGGATCGTCTCGACCAGGAATTCCCCGGTCGGAGACGCCTTCGTCTCTCCGAGCATGATGTCGTTTGCATAGGCCCTGACGAGGCCGCCCGGCGGGGCGACGCCCGCGACGAATACCTTGTTGCCCTCGATTTCGACGGCCTTGACCGAAATGACCGGCGGCTTTGCCGGGAGCGCCGGCTGCGCGGGGGCGGGTTCGGGATTGGCTGCGGCCACCTGCGGGCCGGCATCCGTGGCCGGAGCAGCAGCCGGAGGAGTTGCCGCAGGCGGTGCCGGAGGCGCTTGCTGCGCAGCACCGGTATCAGGAACGGTAATCAGCTTGCTCGGCTGGCCCGGCTGCTCGACCAGCGCCAGAACCTGACCGCCCTTCTGGTCGGGGATCGAGACAATGGCCGTTTCCGGCGACATCGCAACGACATTGTTCTCATCGGTTGCGCGCAGCACGATCTGGTAATCGCCGGGCTTGAGTGGATCGTCGATCACGATGGCGAAATCGCCATCGGCCGAAGCCTTCGCGCTACCGAGCGTCTGGGAGCCGGTGATGATTTCGACGACCGAACCCGGGGACGCCTTGCCAGCGATCACAAGCGAACCGTCGCCTTCCGCGCGGACGATGTCGAATGACGGCGCGACAACAGGCTTCGACTGCTCTTCCGCCTTCACTTCGGCGGGCTTTGCGGGGTCGGCGGGCTGCGGAACCGCCACGGCAGTAGGCTGTTCAGGTTTTGAAGGCTCCGGTGACGCGGCATCCGGCAGGGCTGCAAGCTGAGCCGGGGGGGCAACAACGAAACGGTCAAGCGCACCTGAAAAATAGGCGCCGCCCGTGACGATGACCACGCCACCGAGGGTCAGGAGAAAAGCCTTGAGAGGCTGGTTGAACATCGTCGCGCAATCCTTAGCCAGAATGCATGTGCTCTACCCTTTATCGGGCAATGTCACAAGAAAAAGGCCGCTTCACGCCCTTGACCGAAAAAACGGCTGCCCTAATCAGTCTGGCATGGCAGCGATTCGATCCATCTGTGTGTATTGCGGTTCGTCGCCGGGGTCGAACCCGGTCTACATGGAGGCGGGCCGCGCGCTCGGACAGGCCATCGCCGAAGCGGGACTGCGCCTCGTCTATGGCGGCGGCACGCGCGGCATCATGGGTGCGGTGGCAGCGGCAACGCGCGAGCACGGCGGCAAGGTGATGGGCATCATCCCGACCTTCCTGATGAACAAGGAAGCGACGCAGGCCGGTCTTTCACAGCTCGACGAACTGGTCGTCACCGAAAACATGCATGAACGAAAGCATCGCATGTTCGAGGAATCGGATGCGTTCGTCGCACTTCCGGGCGGCATCGGCACGGTCGAGGAGATCGTCGAGATCATGACCTGGGCGCAGCTCGGACGGCACCGCAAGCCGATCGTCTATGCCAACATCAACGGCTTCTGGAACCCGATGCTCGCTCTGCTGGAGCACATGAAGGGTGAGGGTTTCGTCCACACGTCGCACCTCGTCGCGCCACTCGTCGTCAACGAAGCGTCGGGGATCGTTGCGGCCATATTGACACATCAGCCAGCGGCAACCGCTGGTGAGCCGGCTGTCATCGAACGGATGTAGACGGGCGCCATAATGAGCGCATGGACGCGCTCATTCCCCGGCCCACGATCAATAGCGACGATGACGGCCTCGTCTTCGCCTATCATTTCGACGGCTCCGGCACGGTCACGCAGACAGCGGGCCAGTGGGTGTGGAAGAGCTATTCGCTCACCGATGCGCGCGCCAGACGCCGAATCGAACAGCAGACCGGCCTGCCCGAACCCGTGCGCACCATGCTTTTGTCGGGCACGGACGCCTGCCATCTCGACTTCGACGAAGGCTGGCTGCATGGCGACCTGCCCGACATCACTCACGAACACTACAGCGATGCGCGGCAGATCGGCCATTTCAGGTTTGCCGCGAGCGAAACGATGCTCCTCAGCGGTCGCCGGCAGCCGCTGCAATCCGTCGAATTCGTACGGCAGTCCATCGAACAGGGCCAGAAGAAGGCGCGCTCGCCCCTGTCGCTGGTCGAGATGGTCATGTCGCGTTCGCTCGACCAGTTGCGCGCCGATATAGCGGCGGCGGGAGACACGCTCGACCGGATCGAAGACCAGATCGTTGGCGACCGCTGGCATGGCGAGCGCGAGGCGCTGACGGGCGTGCGCCGCGACACTGTCGCCCTGTCCCGGCAGGTAGCGACGGTCACACATCTGTTTCGGCACCTTGAACATGCCCATGGCGAAGATCTGCCCGAAGGCGTTGTAGCCATGTTGGCGAGACTTTCCGGCCGGGCGCTGGCGCTTCAACATGACTGCGAACAATTGCAGGCGCGTGCGCGCCTGTTGCAGGACGAACTGCTCGCCAAGCTGACGGCGCAGTCCAACCGGCTGCTCTATTTCATTTCGGTGCTGACCGCCGTGCTGCTGCCGATGACCATCGTATCCGGCCTGTTCGGCATGAATGTCGAGGGCATTCCGTTTTCGCGCGGTGACGGCGGCTTCTGGGTCGTATCCGCGCTCGCAGTCGTCTCGGCGCTGGCCGTGCTTGGCCTCGTCACGCGCGCCGGGCGTTCGCGCGGCCCCTGAGTGCGGAGATCGTGTAAAGCACCAATCCCGCCCAGATCAGCGTGAAGGCAAACAGCTTGATCGCGCTGAACGGCTCGCGGAAGAGAAAGACCGCGATCAGGAAGACCATCGTGGGCGCGATGTATTGCATCAGGCCGATCGTCGAGAGCGTCAGCTTCTTCGCTGCGGTGGCGTAAAGTATCAGCGGGACGGCGGTGACGACGCCGCAGCCAGCCAGCAGGAGAGCGTCCATGCCGCCGCGATCGGACAGGTGACCGGCACCGGTAGCTTCGACCCAGACGACATAGGCGAGTGCGGGAACCGCAAGCAGCGTCACTTCGAGCAGGAAACCCTGCGCCGGGCCGATGGGAAGCGCCTTCTTCAACACCGCATATGCGCACCAGGAACCGGCAAGGGAGAGCGAGACCCAGGGCAATCCGCCGGATTCCCATGTCAGGATGGCGACGGCCGCGACCGCAAGGCCGATGGCGATCATCTGCATCCGCGTCATCCGCTCGCGGAAGAACACGGCACCGATCAACACCGTCATCAGCGGGTTGATGTAATAGCCGAGGGCGGCTTCAACGGCCTGACCGGCGGCGATTGCCCAGACATAGGTGCCCCAGTTCAGCGTGATGACGGCGGCGGCGAATGCCGCATTGCGCACCATGCGCGGCGACTTGAGCGCGGCCCAGTAGTCGTCCAGCCTTCGCATCAGCAAGAGCACGACGAAGGCGATCGGCACCGACCAGAGAATGCGGTGAGCGACGACCTCAAGCGTGGGCAGATGCGCGACAAGCTTGAGGTAGAGCGGGAGCACGCCCCACAGAAGATAGGTGCCCAGCGCGATGACGAAACCTTCAAAGGTGTCGCCAGCCGGCGCGCGCTCGGCATCAATCTTGGTCTGGACTGTCTCGACACTCATTGGGCGCTTATGGACCTCAATATGCCCATAGACCATTTCAAACCGCTGATGGCACAGGTGAATATGGCTGATGGCTCAACGGCGGAGGCGATCGGCCTCAATGCACTTTCCGTTCGTAGATGTAGGAAGAAACAAGTGTCTCAGCGGTTTCCCACTTGTCCGCCCATGCTGCCGCAACGAATTCTGGAATGAGCTCGACCGGCACACTGCGCGCCTTGAACATGTGGATAGGCCCCATAATGCGGATTCCGTGGGGCGCTTCCACGTAACGCCAGTCCAGACCTCCGGCCCCGTCACCGTCACCGTCACCGTCAGTCGAAACCTTCACAAAGGCGCCAATGGATACAGCCGCGAATTCCGGTGACGAAAGTTCGTCGGGACGATGGCCGATACTCTCCACAAGCTTCGAGCAAACCCATTCGGGATCAGCAAGGATCGCTTGGGCCTGCGCCAACGATACATTTCCGTAGCTGATAGTCAGCTTGAGATGGGGCCATTGAGAGGTGGCGCTCCAAGTAGGCTTCATATCACTTTGATCAATGGCGGGCGGCTCGACATTATATGTCTTTTCGCCGGCCGATTTCAGGAATGCGTCGGATTTCACCAAGATCATTGTCACTAATCCGGAAAATATAGGTACCGCAAATGCGTGATACCAAATCCAGATACCAATCGAGCCTAGCATCCAGACAAGTTCACTAGCAGCAATGAACACGACGGCGACGAGTAACGATCTCAAAGCATGGAAGATGCGTGCCTTTCTTACTGAAAAGCCGAACCTGCCTCCCACAAGAGATATGGACTGCTTGTTGTCAGCCCCGAGCATAATAGCAATCGGCACTGCAAAGGCGCATGCCCACAGCCTCATAATTTCTGCATTGTCACTGGCAACAGCTGCAATCGGGATGGCCCAAAGATACAGAAGTCCAGCAACAAAACGTAGCCAACGACCCGATGATGCTCTTGGCCGCCTAGGGCCGGTGCGAGCCAGCAGTGTCAGTAGCAATAGCGGGAAAGTCAGTACCGAAACTTGCCAGTCAAACAGGTAGTAGGCGGCTACGACAACAAGCGGCATGCCGAGCAACATCACGGAAATAAAACCTATCACACCCAGATAGATCCTACCGCTACGGCTCAGCTCTCGTTCTGCTCCACCCATTCCTACTCCGCCGCCACCAGCCCCGCCATCTCGCGGTTCTTCATCAGCTTGTAGACGATGGAATCCATCAGCGCCTGGAACGATGCGTCGATGATGTTTTCCGACACGCCAACCGTCCACCAGCGCGCGCCCGACGCATCGTGGCTCTCGATCAGGACGCGGGTGATCGCTTCGGTGCCGCCATTGAGAATGCGCACTTTGAAGTCGACCAGCGCCATGTCGCCGATCTCGCGCTGAAATTTGCCGAGATCCTTGCGCAGGGCGAGGTCGAGGGCGTTGACGGGGCCGGACCCTTCCGCGACCGACATGCGCTCCTCGCCATCGACCGTCACCTTGACGATGGCCTCGGAGACGGTCCTTACCTGCCCCTTGGCGTCGTAGCGGCGCTCGACCATGCAGCGAAAGCTCTCGATGCGGAAGAATTCCGGTATACCGCCGAGCACGCGCCGCGCCAGAAGCTCGAAGGACGCATCCGCGCCCTCATAGGCATAGCCGGACGCCTCACGCTCCTTGACGATCGATATCAGGCTGTCGAGGCGAGGATCGTTCTTGTCGACATCGATGCCGCGCCGCTTCAGTTCGGCGATGAAGTTCGACTTTCCCCCCTGATCCGACACCATGACGCGGCGGCGATTGCCGACGCTTTCAGGCGGGACATGCTCATAGGTCGCCGGCTCCTTGATGAGGGCGGAGGCATGGATGCCGGCCTTGGTGGCGAAGGCGGACGCGCCGACATAAGGCGCCTGCGGCTCGGGCGCGCGGTTGAGCAACTCGTCGAAATTGCGCGACAGGCGCGACAGTCCTTCGAGCTTTTGGGGCGAGATGCCAAGTTCGAATCGGTCAGCAAAAGCGGGCTTGAGCATCAGGGTCGGGATGAGCGTCACAAGATTGGCATTGCCGCAGCGTTCGCCGATGCCGTTCAGCGTGCCCTGTATCTGGCGCACGCCCGCCTCAACCGCCGCCAGCGAATTGGCGACCGCCTGGCCGGTGTCGTCATGGGGATGGATGCCGAGCCTGTCGCCCGCAATGCCGGACGCGATGACCTTGCCGACGATCTCGCGCACTTCCGACGGCTGGGTGCCGCCATTGGTGTCGCACAGAACGACCCAGCGCGCGCCTGCATCGTAGGCTGCGCGCGCGCAGCTAAGCGCATAATCGGGATTGGCCTTGAAGCCGTCGAAGAAGTGCTCGCAATCTATCATCGCCTCACGGCCTGCGGCGCGCACGGCAGCGACGGAACCGGTGATCGATTCGATGTTTTCTTCATTGGTGCAGCCGAGCGCCACGCGGACGTGATAATCCCAGCTTTTCGCCACGAGGCAGATCGCGTCGGACTTCGCCTGCAACAGCGCCGCGATGCCGGGGTCGTTCGACGCAGACACCCCTGCCCGCTTGGTCATGCCGAAGGCTACGAAGCGCGAGCCGGATGTGCGCTTCTTCTCAAAGAACGCCGTGTCGGTCGGGTTCGCTCCGGGATAGCCGCCCTCGACATAATCCATGCCGAACTCGTCGAGCATTTCGGCGATCGCGATCTTGTCGTCCACCGAAAAGTCGATGCCCGGCGTCTGCTGGCCATCGCGCAACGTGGTGTCGAACAGATAGATGCGTTCTTTGGCGCTCACAGTCGCAGTCCTTGCGTCGGCCAGAAGGTCGTCTCATGGTCGGGGTGCTGGAACGAGATGACCGCCTCCTGCTGGCGGGCGTCGTCATCTGCCTGCGAGCGCTTCGGCACATCGAAAATCTCGTGAACCCAAGCAATCGCCGAGCCGGTGTTGACCTGAATCTGGGGCTTCAGGTCCGACCGGTCGTCGAACGCGCCGATCGCGATCTCCAGGCCTTCCGGGTGGCGATAGGTCAAGGGCGTGCCGCAGCGGGCGCAGAAGCCTCGGTCGATGTTGACCGACGACTGGAAGTAGCTCGGCTGCTCGCGCGTCCACTCCACGCCGTCGCGTGGCGCGGTGACGAGCGGGCCGAAGAAACCGCCGAACGCCTTCTGGCACATGCGGCAATGGCAGATCGAAGGTCGACCCAATTCTCCGCGAATTCGGAAGCGGATCGCGCCACACTGGCATCCGCCCGTCCTGACCGTATCGCTCATTGGTCGCTCTCCGTGGGCCGCTCCGGCGGCCAGTTGTCGGTGTCGTAGTCGGGATGCTGGAAGGAGACCAGACCCTTAAGGAATTCCTCGGCTTCGGCGTCTTCCATCGTGCCGCGCCCGGCCAAGCCGGGAACCGCATCGACATATGGCAGCTTTGCCTCAACACCCCAGGCAATGTTTGGCCGGATACCGCCTGGATCGTCGAATGCGCCTATCGCCAGCGCCAAGCCGTCGGGCGCTTCATAGGTCAGCGGCGTGCCGCAATCAGCACAGAAGCCGCGCAAGACATGGCTCGACGAGCGGAACCGCTTCGGCTCGCCGCGCGTCCAGACGAGGTCTGCCTCGCGCACCGACACCAGCGGCATGTAGAAGCCGCCGGTCGCCTTCTGGCACATGCGACAATGGCAGACGGACGCATCGCCAAGCGCGCCATCGACGTGAAATCGCACCGCGCCGCACTGGCACCCGCCCGAATAATGAGGCCGGTTGTCGAGGCTCATGAGGCCCCCGGTGTGTAACGGGTGGTGTGGTCAATCATGGGCGCGTGTCCTGCCGATGGCGCAATGTTCGGGTCGCTCCCTCCCCCTTGAGGGGAGGTGGACGCGAAGCGGCCGGGTGGGGTCGTTGGCGAAGGTTGCGACCTCCTGAGCGCAAGCGCAAGGGTTGGAAATCACGTCCGGATAGTCGAAACGAAGAACGTCGTACCCGAGCGATCTCAAATAGGCGTCGCGATTTGCATCGTGGCGTTTGCCGGTGTCGGTCTCATGCAAATCGCCATCGACCTCCACCACCAATCGGGCGGCATGACTGGCAAAGTCGACAATGTATGGCCCGATAGGCGCTTGCTTGCGAAAGTGCAGGCCATGCGCCTTCAATTCGCGAAGCTCAAGCCAAAGCAGAACCTCGCCTTTGGTCAGGCTGTGCCTCAGGGAAAGCGCTTTCTGGCGCATTTCCGATTTGACGCGCGTTGTCATCGTGCTCGCCTGTGTTCGCCAGCCCCACCCGGCCGCTGCGCGGCCACCCTCCCCTCAAGGGGGAGGGAACTGGTGCGCGTTTCCCTCACCGCTTCACTTCCCACGTGGTTATGCGCTCGCCTGTCGCCGGGTCCTTGCCATCCTTCAACTGGATGCCCTGCGCCAGCAACTCATGGCGGATGCGATCGGCCGAGGCCCAGTCCTTGGCCGCGATGAAAGCGAGGCGTTCGGCGATTGCGGAACCGACCGCCGCCTCATCGACGTCGCCGGCATCGGTGTCGAAGCCAAAGAGCACGAGCGCCGCCTTCAGCGACGAGGCGGCCTGCTGATCGGAGCCAATCGCTGATGACGCAAGATCGCTCAACAGCTGGAACGCCTGATAGGTGCCGAGATCTTCCAGCAAGGCAGCAATGATCGCCGGATCGATGTCCGGTGCGGCGTCATCGGCAAGGTCAGCGGCACGCTTCCACTTGCGCAGTGTATTTTCGGCCTCCTCAAGCTTGCGCACACTGAAATCGATCGGCTCGCGGTAGTGCGTCATCAGCATGGCGAGCCGCAGGACTTCGCCCGGCCATTTGCGGCCGCCGAATTTCTCCGTCTCCAGCAGTTCGTGGATCGTCACGAAATTCCCGTCGGATTTCGACATCTTCTTCCCCTCGACCTGGAGGAAGCCGTTGTGCATCCAGTAATTCGCCATGACCTCGGTGCCATGGGCGCAGCGCGACTGCGCGATCTCGTTTTCATGGTGCGGAAAGATGAGGTCGAGGCCGCCGCCGTGAATGTCGAACACGTCACCGAGATAGGCGGCAGACATGGCCGAGCACTCGATATGCCAGCCGGGACGGCCGAAGATGGCGCGCGTCTCGCTATCAGCCAGCTTGAAACTCGCCTGCCAGCCCGGTTCGTCGCCGGACGATTCCTTCCAGAGCACGAAGTCGCCGGGGTTCTTCTTGTGGCGGTCGACCGCGATGCGCGCGCCGGCGATCTGCTCGTCGAGCGGACGCTTCGACAGCTGGCCGTAGTCCGCCATCGACGCCGTGTCGAACAGGACTTCGCCTTGCGAAACATAGGCATGGCCGCGATCGATCAGAGATTGAATCAGGGTCATCATGTCGGCGCGGCCATCGGCGCGCGGCAAAACGAACTCGGTGGCGCGCGGCTGCTGGTCCGGCGGCAGGCAACCGAGCGCGGTGACGTCCCGCTGATACTGCTCGTATGTCGGCTCCGTGACCCTGCGGATTGCCTCGTTCAGCGACAGCGCGCCTGACGCGATATCGGAGCCGTAGTCGCGAAGCGCGCGCGCGTTGATCTTGTCGTCAACGTCCGTGATGTTGCGGACATAAGTGACTTTGTCCGCACCGTAGAGATGGCGCAGCAGCCGGAAGAGGACGTCGAAAACGATGGCAGGGCGCGCATTGCCGATATGGGCATAGTCGTAGACCGTCGGCCCGCAGACATACATGCGGACGTTTGACGGATCGATCGGACGAAATTCCTCCTTCGCCCGCGTCAGCGTGTTGTAAATCTTCAGACCCTTGAAGCCGTCAGCCGACATAACTCTCCCTCAGCCTGCTGGCCGGGGCGTCATTGTCTAGCTTTGAGGGAGACGAAAACGGCCGGACCAGCGCAAGCGCTAGCCGATAATGCAAATCCCGCAAATGGCGCAGATCGTTTTCATTGTCCGATCTTATGCGCGCGGCAAAAGACAGCGTCAAGAGCCGCAAAAATCGTATGAATTCCTCATACTGTTGCCGGAAAGACGCAGACAATTAGCAATGCGTCAACCATGGAACCGTGAACTGGCTCAATTCGTCAAAAGCCCCAGAACCAGACACTTTTCAGACCCAATCGGGGATCATTTTTTCATCACGGCCCGGGACGGCCGATTTTTCACGGGGAATGGACAGATGCAGCGAAAGTCAGAGAAGCAGATCGTCAGACAGCAGACCGAGAGCCTTGCGAGCCTTTATCGCGCCATCGGGCCGGCAGCCATCACCGCCGCACTGATCTGCGCCAAGAAGAAGCCCTCGAAGGTGCCGGTGCACATTCCGCGCTCTGCCTGAACCGGGTCAGCCCCGGATCAGGCGTTGAGACCGACGCGACCGGACACGAAATCCCAGATCGCGCGTCGGATATCGGCATCACGAAGGCCCGCGACCGGCAGGCAGAACTTAACCGCTGCCCCCTTGGCCAGATAGATCATGCCATCGCTCTCCACGACCCGGTCGAATGCCGCCCAGAGGAAGCGCTCGAAACCGCCGTCAGCGACCGCGACAAATGCGTCCTGATCGAAACGGAACGTCTTGAGGCCGGGCCTGACCGCGTCCGCGCCGAGCACGTTGCTCATGCGGCCAGCTTCGTCGGCACTCACATCGACCGTGTATTCCCTGATCATCATCGCCTGGCACCCTGTGCGTCACGTCTTTTGACCGCACTATAGGGCCAAAAGCGTTACAACAGGCTTAGCTGAACGGGTGGTTCAGGATCGGTTTGAGCCTCGGGCGCTTGCGTTCCTTCCTTAAGGGCAACTGGCCGCTGAACGTGGGGGCCGGTATTTGAAACCTTGTTCACGAGGTCGGAGATCGGGATCGCCTCGAAGAAATCGGGTTCGACGGGCTGCATGAGGTCGGCCACCTCGCGCGGTTCCTGCGAGATGCAGTCCAGCCAGCGCGAATAATCCTCCGGCCTGATGACGACGGGCATGCGATCATGGATCGGCGCGATCCCTTCATTGGCGGCGGTGGTCAAGATTGCGCCTGTATCGATCTCCGAGCCTCCCGGCTCGGACCAGGTCTCCATCAGCGCGCCGAAGGCAAAGGGCCGGTCGTCGCGCGGGCGGATGTAATAGGCCTGGCTCTTTTTCGAACCGTCACGCTTCCATTCATAGAAGCCCGATGCCGGCAAGAGCGCGCGGCGATGACGCATAGCGGCGCGAAAAGCCGGCTTCTCGATTGCGGTCTCGGAACGGGCATTGATGAGAAGCGGCAGCGACTTCGGGTCCTTCGCCCAGCCGGGGATCAGCCCCCAGCGCACCAGAAGAGCCCTGCGGTCGGGCAGGTTCGATCCCGGCTCACGGCGCGGGCTGGCCATGATCATCAGAACGGGCTGGGTCGGCGCGATATTGTAGCGCGCCGGGAAGTCTTCGAGATCAAGGGCTGTAAACAGCGCTTCGATCTCCTCCGGCGTCGCGGTCAATGCAAAACGTCCACACATGGGGCGACATTTGGGATCATCGGGCGGGGCGTCAAGAAAAATGACCAGCGCGAGGGCGCGAGGGCGTTCTTTGACTGTCGGATCGGATATGTCTTTGCGCATGGATCAGCGATTCACCCCAGCCGTATCGATCGCGCTCGTCAATGGCGACAGGGTACTGCTCGTGCGTCGCGGGCGGCCGCCGTCGATGGGGCTTTATGCCTTTCCCGGCGGCCGGGTCGAACAGGACGAGGCCCTGGAAGATGCGGTGCGGCGCGAATTGCGCGAGGAAACGACGCTGGAGGCCGGGCCTGTGCGGCTCGTCACCGTGCTCGACCTTGCGGGCGAGCCGCCCTCTCCCGCCTTTCGCCTGCATGTCTTCACAGCAAGCTATGTCGGCGGCGAGGCGATCGCGGGCGACGATGCGGCAGAGGCCCGGTGGTTCACGGTGGCCGACATGGACCAACTGCCGGTCATAGCTTCGGTGCGCGCGGTCGCAGAGGAACTGATCGGCGCGGCGTAAACCTCGTTTGGAGCTTGGCCTTGCGGCTGACAAAATCATTGGCGACAAGTTCTGTCATGGGTCGTGGGGTGACTTTCATTTTTTCAGTGTGCGCCGGCGCGCTGGCGGGTTTTGCGCCAGCCAAGGCCTATGCCGTGGACCCGCCATTCGAGACGCGCCTTGTCAGGCTCTCCGAGGTTCTCGGATCGCTGCACTATCTGCGCAACCTCTGCGGAGAGACGTCCAACAGGTGGCGCGACGAGATGGAGACGCTGCTGCAAAGCGAAAAGCCCGAATCAGACGTGCGGGCGCGCTATGTCGCCGGTTTCAATCGTGGCTACCGCGCATTCGGCTCATCCTATGCAACTTGCACCCAATCGGCACATGCGGCGATCGATCGATACATGGCCGAAGGCGAGCAGTTGTCGCGCGAAATCGTTGGAAGATACGGCAATTGACGCGTTTGCCGGCTACCTGAGGGCGCGTTAACCAATCGTTAACTTTTTCGCCTCGATCGACGTGCGGATAATTAGAACTGTGTTAAAAACATTAAGGGGACATTTACCAAAGCTGCCGCGTCCGCGTGGTGGCAACCCGGGTGGTGAGGCATGACGCAGGGACTTGCGGAAATCGACGCGCTGGTGCGCGAGGAAAAGAGACTGACCGCGCTCGAATCCCAGGAAGAAGCCTGGGCCGAGGGGCTTTCGGCCGGCATTGAGCCGGAATTGATCGCCGAAGTCGCTCTTTCGACCGCATTTACCGAACTGGTGCGCAGTTGCGGTGAAGCTGCTGCCGTGGCGCTGGTGGAGCGAATGCGCGAGCGAATCGTCGGCGGCGAGTTCGAGGCGACAGCCCAGCGGCATTGACTGTCGCGCCGCATTCCCGAAAAATCGATATCGAAAGGGGAACGCGATGACAAAGCGCATTTCCACGGCTTTTGCCCATGCCGGAAAGCTCGCCGGCCCGCTGGCGCTCGCGCTGATGTTTTCGGCATCGTCAGCGCTGAGCCTGAGCGAAATCAAGCCCAATGACGCGCCGCCACAGACAGAGCAGGGTGAGCCGCCGGCCGAAGCGGGGCAAAGCGATGCGCCCGCCACGCCAGGCGTGCCGACACCCGACCCCGTGAAGCGACCGACGATACCGGACGCGGCACAGCCCGGCGGAGAAAACGCCAGCCCGGCCACTCCGGCCGACCCGTCTCAGGCAGAGCCGGACGGCGCGGACGGCACGCGCCTTGAAATCGACCCGGATGCGACCCCGCCGGAGGTGATCTACGACACGGCTCGCCTGCCCGAACCGGTCAAGCGGATGCGCGAACTGATCCTTGAGGCAACGAAATCCGGCGAACTGGAGCGCCTTCGCCCGCTTCTCGGCGCAGGCGACAGCCAAACGCAGCTTTCATTCGGCGGCGAATCCGGCGACCCGATCGCATTCCTGAAGGAGAATTCGGGAGACGGCGAAGGCCAGGAGATTCTCGCCATTCTGGAGGAAGTGCTGCAGGCCGGATTTGTGCATCTGGATGCCGGCACGCCGGAGGAGCTTTATGTCTGGCCCTATTTCTTCGCCATGCCGGTGGAGAAGCTGACGCCGCCGCAGCGGGTGGAACTATTCCGCATCATCACGGCCGGCGACTACGAGGACATGAAGAATTACGGCGGCTACGTCTTCTATCGAGTCGGCATCACGCCGGACGGCCACTGGACCTTCTTCGTGTCAGGAGACTGAACCCGCGCCTTGCCGCGCGGCACGCTCGGGCCTAACTAAGGCGGGCGGTGGCGGGACGATCCACGTTGCACCGCCCTGCCCTGAAACAGCGAAGACGAACCGATGGCGAGCGCGCTTCTTCCCAATCGAGCGGTGATCCGTGTCGGCGGCCCGGACGCCTTCAACCTGCTCCAGAACATCGTTACCGCAGACCTCGACACGCTTCATCCGGGCGAGGCAAAGCCGAGTGCGTTGCTGACGCCGCAGGGCAAGATCCTGTTCGACTTTCTGATATCCCGCGACGGCGACGACGCGCTGCTACTCGATGTGCGCACCGACGCGGCGGACGACCTGATGCGCCGGCTGATGCTTTACCGTCTGCGCGCCAAGGCCGAAATATCCAAGCTGGAACAAGTGGTTGTGGGCGTTGAGTGGGACATTGATTCAGCCACCTCGCAAAATGATTCAACACACTTGCGCGACCTGCGCTTCGCCAACCGCGAGGTCTGGCGCGTGCATGCACCCGCACTCGACGCAAACGCCGGCGTCGAAAGTTATGACGCGTTGCGCATCGCCGAGGGGGTAGCGGAAAGCGGCAGCGACTACGAGCTTGGCGATGCCTTCCCGCACGACGTCCTGCTCGACCAGAATGGCGGCGTCGGGTTCAAGAAGGGCTGCTATGTCGGGCAGGAGGTCGTCTCACGCATGCAGCATCGCGGCACCGCACGGCGGCGCATCCTCATCGCCAATGCCGATGCGCCACTTCCGCCGTCGGGCATCGATGTGACCGCAAACAACCGCGTCATCGGGAAATTAGGCACGGTCGCAGGGCGCGATGCGCTCGCCCTGGTTCGCATCGACCGGGTGAAGGATGCGATCGACGCCGAGATGCCGGTCCTTGCCGGGGGCGTGCCGCTGCTGTTCACCATTCCGCCGGGCGCCAAATTCACCTTTCCCTCCAACACGGAAGAGAGCGCCTGATGGCAGCGCAAGACGACGCGCCCCGCGCCTGGCAACGGATGCTGTCTGGGCGCAGGCTCGACCTGCTCGACCCCTCGCCGCTCGACATCGAACTCTCAGACATCGCCCACGGCCTTGCGCGCGTGGCGCGGTGGAATGGCCAGACGGAAGGCGATCATGCCTTCTCGGTCGCACAGCACTCCCTGCTGGTCGAGGACCTATTCACGCGCCTCAACCCGACCGCCAGCCCGACGGACAGGCTTGTCGCGTTGCTTCACGACGCTCCGGAATATGTGATCGGCGACATGATCTCGCCCTTCAAGGCCGTGGTCGGCGGTGGCTACAAGGATGTCGAGAAGCGCCTCCAGCGCGCCATTCACATACGTTTCGCCCTGCCCCCGGAGACAGCGCCGCGCCTGCACCAGGCGATCAAGCGCGCCGACCAGATCGCCGCCTATTTCGAGGCGACGGAGCTTGCTGGCTTTTCGGTTAGTGAGGCGACACGGATCTTCGGGCGACCGTGCGGGTTTTCCGCAGACACGCTCGATGTCGCCTGCCGTCCGACCCGGAAGTCGCAGAACGCCTTTCTCAAGCGGTTTGCAGACATCGAGAAGCTGAAGGCGGTATAGCGCTCAGGCCGCACGCATCGATCAACCATTTTGATTTCATGCTCACAGCAAATCATTGGACCCGTCCGTGATTTAGCTTTAATGTGCATATACACAATGCCCTTCCGGAGCCTATCACGTGACAACTGCCGCCGCCTCGAGGCCCACCGCCTCCGGAATGCCCTGGCTCATCATCATCTGCGGCTGCCTGATCGCCGCGCTGACATTCGGCCCGCGCTCGGCCATGGGCTTCTTCCAGCTTCCGATGCTCGCCGAAAAGGGCTGGGACCGCACGACATTCGGCCTCGCAATGGCTTATCAGAACCTGGCCTGGGGCATCGGTACGCCTTTCTTCGGCGCGCTTGCCGACCGCTACGGTACCGCGCGGGTTCTCTCGCTGTCGGGCATTCTCTACACCGCCGGGCTGGTGATGATGGCCAACGCCACGACACCCGGCATGTTCTACCTGTCGGGCGGCGTGCTTGTCGGCCTTGGCGTCGCCTCAGGCTCGTTCGGCATCGTGCTGGCGGCGTTTGCCCGCGCGGTCTCGCCTGAAAAGCGCAGCCTCGCATTCGGCATCGGAACGGCGGCCGGTTCGTTTGGAATGTTCGTCTTTGCACCACTCGGCCAGGGTCTCATCAGCTCTTTCGGCTGGTACAATGCACTGATCTACATGGCGGCGATGATGGTCGTGATCCCGCTTCTGGCCATTCCGCTGCGCGGCAATGCTCGGGGCGGCAAGGCAGGTATGGCGGAGGTCGAGCAGACGCTCGGGCAGGCACTGCGCGAAGCGCTGTCGCATAACAGCTACCTTCTGCTCGTCGCCGGGTTCTTTGTCTGCGGGTTCCAGGTCGCGTTCATCACAGCGCACTTCCCCGCCTATATTTCCGACATCGGCATCGAGCCGCGCTATGCGGTCATTGCGCTGGCGCTGATCGGCTTCTTCAACATCATCGGCTCGCTGGCAGCTGGCTTTATCGGCCAGCGCTATTCGAAGCCGAAGTTCCTGTCATACATCTATCTGGGACGCGCCATCCTGATCGCAGCCTTCCTGCTGCTGCCCCAATCGCCGGCGACTGTCATCACCTTCGCAATACTGATGGGGCTGCTCTGGCTGTCGACGGTGCCACCGACGAACGGCCTCGTCGCGATCATGTTCGGCACGCGCCATCTCGGGCTTCTGGGCGGCATAGCCTTCCTGTCACACCAGATCGGCTCGTTCCTCGGCGTGTGGCTCGGCGGCTATCTCTACGACCTCTATGGCAGCTACGACACGGTCTGGTGGCTGGGCGTGGCGCTCGGCCTGTTTGCGGCGGTCGTCCACTGGCCTATCCGGGAGGCGGCGGTGCCACGTCCTGCTCTGGCTCCGGCTGAATAGTCTCGAAACAGACAGGCCGGTTTTGACCGGCCTGTCCTTTATTGGACGGCCGATCAGCCCGCCAGGCGGTCGAGCGGGAAGATCGCGCAGGTCTCGGTGCCGGTGGCAAGCAGCTTGCCATCCTTGTCTCTCAGCGTCGCTTCGGAAAACGCGATCGTGCGGCCGCGCTGGATAACGCGCCCCTCGCATATCACCTCACCCGTCTTCACTGTGATCGGACGCGCCAGCTTCACATTGAACTCGACCGTCGAATAGCCCTCGCCTTTCGCCATGGTCGTGTGAACAGAGCAGCCCAGCGCGGAATCGAGGATCGTCGCCGCCCAGCCGCCATGCACGGAGCCGAGCGGGTTGAGATGACGCGCGCCCGGCAGACCGCGGAAGACCGCCCTCCCTTCGCCGACCTCGCTCAGGATGAAGTTCATGCGCTGCGAAATGGCGGGGGCCGGGTAGTGGCCGTCCAGCATCCGTTGAAGCATCTCAAGGCCTGTATATTTCGGCAGGTCCTCGCGTGGCAGCGAGCCGATGCCACGCCTTGAGACGTAGCCCGGAAATATTTCGACGTCGTCCATACTGCTTCCTTTTCAGCTCAAAGCGCGACGCAGAGCCGCGACGAAACCGGCACGTGCCTCGGGCGGCGTCATGCCGCGCGGTTCGTAGACGTGGCGGCCGAAGAAAAAACCCGTCAGCCGGAACGCCTGATCGAAGGCGGCGAGATCGGCCTGCGCGCCCGATGCGCGGTCGAGAAATTCTGGCAGTGGCAGCATCTGGTCGTGCCACGGCCGACCGGCGTCTGCGCATACCGCCCTGCCCGATCTGGGAGATACGTAGACGAGATTGTCGCGCACGCCAGTCGCCGCGCAACATGTCAGGTCCAGGCCGAAGCCGAGTTCTTCGAGCAACATGAGTTCAAAGCGCACGATCAGTTCGCCGGCCGAAGCGGCGTCTTCAAGATGCGTCAGAACCAGCGCCAGTGTTTCATAGAGGATCGGATGAGGATCGCGCTCCGGCAGGAGGCGCAGATGGGCGGCAACCGTCTGGAGACCGTAGACGGCGGTCGCCGCGTCGAACAGGCGCGCGGCGTTCAGTTCGATCGCCTCAGCCTGAAATGCTCCCAGATGCTCGTCGAGCCGAGCGCGCCAGGTAAGATCGACGCGATTGCCCGGCTGCAAGGTGGGCTGCATCTTGCGCGACCGCCCGCCCTTGACGAGGCCGAGATGGCGGCCGTGCGCACGCGTCATTACCTCGACGATGGCACTGGTCTCGCCATGCCGGCGCACGCCGATAATGATGCCTTCGTCACGCCATTCCATTGTTCAAGCCTGAACAGGAATTGACCTGAATCGCAAGCTGGAATCGGTTCGGAAAACCCGTTCCTGCCACTTGCCGCCTGACCCGACTAGCCCGGAAACTCCAGCCCCATCTCGCGGTAACGTTCAGGATCGTTGACCCAGTTCTCACGCACCTTCACGAACAGGAACAGATGCACCGTCTGTTCGAGAATTTCGCCGATCTCGCGCCGCGAAGCTGCGCCAATCGCCTTGATCGTCGCGCCCTTCTCGCCAAGCACGATCTTTTTCTGGCTGTCGCGCTCGACATAGATCACTTGCTCGATGCGCACGGAGCCATCGGGCTTTTCTTCCCACCTCTCGGTTTCGACGGTGGAGGAATAGGGCAGTTCCTGATGCAGGCGCAGATAGAGCTTCTCGCGCGTGATTTCGGCGGCGAGCTGGCGCATCGGCAGGTCCGAAATCTGGTCTTCCGGGTAATACCACGGACCGGCGGGAAGCCGTTCGGCAAGGTAGTTCAGAATATCCTCGCAGCCCGAACCGGTCAGCGCCGAAACCATGAAGGTGCGCTCGAATTCGACGCGCGAATTTGCAGCCTCCGCGAGCGCCAGAAGATCCTCCCGCTTGACGCGATCGACCTTGTTCAGGACGAGGATCTTCGGCTGGCGCACGTCGGGCAGCCTGTCGAGCAATGCGTCGGCATCGCCCTTGAAGCCGCGCTCGGCATCGATGATCGCCAGAACCACGTCTGCATCCTTGGCGCCGCCCCATGCGGTGGTAACCATGGCGGTATCGAGCCTGCGGCGGGGTTTGAAGATGCCCGGCGTGTCGACGAAGACGATCTGCGCCTGGCCGTGATTGACGATGCCGCGCACGATGGCGCGCGTCGTCTGCACCTTGTGGGTGACGATGGAGACCTTGGCGCCGACCAAGCGGTTGAGCAGCGTCGACTTGCCTGCATTGGGCGCGCCGATAAGCGCTACAAAACCGGATTTTGTGGCTGGCGGGCCGACCTCGGCCGAAGACGGTTCATCGCTCATTTTGCACCTTCACCTTGTGCGTTCTGGCGCGCCAGAAAAGCCTGCGCGGCGGCACGTTCCGCCGCCTGTTTGGAGCCGCCAACCGCGCGCACCGGCTCAAAGCCCGGCAGTTCGAGCAGCACCGTGAATTTCGGCGCGTGGTCAGGGCCTTCGCGCTTTTCGATCGAATAGGCGGGACGAGCGCCGGCGGCCTGCACGGCCCATTCCTGAAGCTCGGTCTTGGCGTCGCGCGGCAATTCGTGGATGGCTCTGGAGCGCGGCTCCCAATATTTCAGCACGAAGCGGCACGCCGCATCCATTCCGCCATCGAGATAGATTGCGGCGATCAGCGCTTCGATTGCGTCTGCCATGACGTTGCGCGCCTTGGCCTTGCCGGACCGCACAGCCGCATCGGCGCGCAGCATCTCGGCCAGGCCCAGTTCGTGGGCAACTTCTGCGCAGGTCTCACCGCGCACCAGCGCGTTCAACCGCACCGCAAGCTCGCCCTCGCGCGCAGCAGGAAATGCCGACAGCAGCATGTCCGAGATGATGAGCGACAGAACGCGGTCGCCCAGAAACTCCAGCCGCTCGTTGTTGTCGGCAGCACCCGGCGCACTCGAATGAGTCAGCGCCGTCTGCAACAGTTGCAGATCGGCGAAGATATGCCCCGTCCGCTCGGCGACGATCGAGGCGAGCGCCTCGCCGGTCGGCCGCTTCAATGCCATCAGCGGGGGCCTATCAGCGGAGTGGCCATCAGCGAACCATCGTCAGCAGACGCGAGGGGCGCATCTCCGTCGGCCACATCCAGACCTGGAGCGGGCTGTAGGAGCCGCCGATCGAGAAGAAGATGATGTTGGCGCGGCCGACAAGGTTTTCATACGGAACGAAGCCGAAGGCGCGGCTGTCGGCGGAATTGTCGCGGTTGTCGCCCATCATGAAGTAGTTGCCTTCCGGCACGGTGACTTCGCGGGTGTTGTCGCTGATGCCGTTCGGCGTCAGGTCGAGCGTGTCGTATGAGACGCCATTGGGCAGCGTCTCGCGATAGACATCGACCGGGCGGTTGACCTCGGTGATGTCCTGATTGTTGATTTCGCCGGTCTTCTCACGCGAGACTGGCGTGCCATTGATGTGGAGAACGCCGTCCACCATCTGGATGCGGTCGCCGGGCAGACCGATGACCCGCTTGATGTAGTCGAGCGAGGTATCCGGCGGATATTTGAAGACGACGACATCGCCGCGCTCCGGCGTGCCGCCCCAGACGCGGCCCGAGAAGAGGTCCGGCGAGAACGGCAGCGAGTGCTTCGAATAGCCGTAGGACCATTTGGTCACGAACAGATAATCGCCCTCAAGCAGGGTCGGGCGCATCGACCCGGACGGGATTGAAAAAGGCTGGAACAGGAATGTCCGGATCACCAGCGCGAGCAACAGCGCCTGCACGATGACCGAGATGGTCTCGCCAAAGCCGCCCGACTTCTTGTCCTGTTTATCCGCCACGCTCATGTCGTCCTCGATTTCGTGCGGCCGTGTTTAGCCCCAAGTGCCCGGAACGGCAACGCCAATGCATTTGCCGCGCTCAAACGCCACCATGCCCCTGCGCAATCGCCTCGATGACCACGAATGCCTGCGCGTAAGGATACTCGTCGGTCATGGTCAGGTGAACGGCGCAGAGCATCCCGGCGGGCGCCATGTTTTTGAGGCGGGTGGCGGCAATGCCGGTCAGCACCATCGTCGGTCGGCCGCCCGGCACATTCACCACGCCCATGTCACGCCAGAAGACACCGTGCGCAAGGCCGCTGCCCAAAGCTTTGGAGCAGGCTTCCTTGGCGGCAAAACGCTTGGCATAGGCTGCCGCGCGCTGCTTTCGCGAATCGGCTGTTGCGCGTTCCTCATCGGTGAAAAGGCGGTCGATGAACCGGTCGCCGAAGCGCTCGATCGATTTCTCGATGCGCCGGATGTCGACCAGATCGCTGCCGATGCCGACGATCATATGTTGCGGCTGCCGGGCTTCACCGGCGGGATGGCCGCCAGTTCCGGCGGCAGCCTGTCGGGCGCATAGGCCGGCACCTCATAGTTCGCCAGCGCCACCAGCGGCACGCCGACCTTCGACTTGCCGGCAGAGCGGTCGACGATACATGCGGCTGCGATGACCTCGGCGCCGAGGCCGCGCAGACAGTCGACCGTCTCGCGGATCGACAGGCCGGTGGTCACGATATCCTCGACGATGACGACGCGCGCGCCCGGCTCGATCTCGAATCGGCGCAGGCGGAACTCTCCGCTTTCACGCTCGACCCAGATCGCCGGGACGCCGAGATGGCGCGACGTCTCGTAGGCCGGGATGAGGCCGCCAATGGCCGGGCCGACGACATAGTCGATCCTGCCCGGCACCTGCCTGCGAATTTCCGCGGCCAGCGCGCGGCAAAGGATCTCGGTCTTGTCGGCATGCATGAAGACCCTCGCCTTCTGCAGGAAAACGGGGCTGCGCAATCCCGATGTCAGAATGAAATGCCCCTCCAGCATCGCACCGCATTGCCGAAAGATCGCCAGCACTTCGTCGGTCGTCATCTTGCCCCCGTCATCCATTGACACGTCTCGCCTGGCTTACTGCCGTGTTGACCTTCAACTGGGACAGCAGGTTGTTCAGGTGTTTCAAGTCCCACACTTCGAGATCGAACAGCATCTCGGTGAAATCGGGCGCCGTGCGCGTCATCGACAGCGACTGGATATTGGTGTCGTTGGCGGCGATCAGTTGGGCGATCTCGGCCAACGATCCCGGCGCGTTGAGTGCGGTGACGACGATGCGGGCGGGAAACCGCTCCTTGCGCTCGTCCGATATGTCCCAGCGCACGTCGATCCAGCGTTCCGGCTGGTCATCGAAATCGGTCAGCGAAGGCGACTGGATCGGGTAGATCGTGATGCCCTGGCCCGGTTGCAGGATGCCGACGATGCGGTCTCCCGGAACAGCGCCTTCGGGCGCGAATTTCACCGGCAGATCGCCTCGCACGCCGCGGATCGGCAGCGCGCTGGAAGGACCGATCAAGGAGCTTTCGCCCTTCGATTTGCGCGACGCGCGGCCCGGCACCTGGAACAGCATGCCGGCGGCATTGCGCAACCGCGACCAGCCCTCCTCCCGGTTCTTGGGCGCAGGCTCGGGCTTGATGTCCCTCGCGTCAGGATAGACGGCGCGGATCACGTCGGCGGAAGCAAGTTCGCCCCGGCCGACCGCCGCCAGAACATCCTCGATGTCCTTGCGGGCAAGGCGCGGCAGCACATCGCCCAGCGCATCCCTGGAAAATTTCTTGCCGGCACGCTCGAAGGAGCGTTCGAGGATGCGCACCCCAAGGCCCGAATACTGCTTGCGCAAGGCAATCTTCGTCGCGCGCCGGATGGCCGAGCGCGCCTTGCCGGTAACGACAATCGTCTCCCAGGCAACCGGCGGCACCTGCGGCGTCTTCGAGGAAATGATCTCGACCTCGTCGCCGTTCTGAAGCTCGGTCATCAGCGGCATGACGCGGCCGTTGATCTTGGCGCCGACGCAGCGGTCGCCGATATTGGTATGAACCGCATAGGCGAAGTCGATGGGCGTCGCGCCGCGCGGCAGCGCGATAAGCATGCCCTTGGGCGTGAAGGCGAATACCTGATCCTGAAAAAGTTCTAGCTTGGTGTTTTCGAGAAAGTCTTCCGGACTGTCGCCTTCCGACAGCATGTCGATGGTGCGCCGCAGCCACGAGTAAGCGTTGGTCTCGGTCGATATTCTGGAAGTGCCTGTGTCCTTGTAGATCGCATGGGCGGCGACGCCATATTCGGCGATGCGGTTCATATCCTTCGTCCGGATCTGCAATTCGACGCGCTGCTTGGACGGTCCCACGATGGTCGTGTGCAGCGACTGGTAGTCGTTCTGCTTGGGGATCGAGATGTAGTCCTTGAACCTGCCGGGTACCATCTGCCAAGTGGTGTGGATCGCGCCAAGAGCGCGATAGCAATCGTCGATGCTGGCAACCAGCACTCTGAAGCCGATCAGGTCCGACAGTTGCTCAAAGGACAGCGCCTTGGTCTCCATCTTGCGGAAGACCGACCACGGCTTCTTGCTGCGGCTCTTGACGCGGGCGTCGATCGCCTTGTCCTTGAACATCTGGGAAAGCGATTGCTCGATGTTGGCGATCACGTCACCGCTCTTGTCGATGAACGCATCGAGCCTGTCGGTGACAGCCTGGTAGGCCTCCGGATTAAGGGCGCGAAAGGCAAGGCCTTCCAGTTCCTCGCGCATGTCCTGCATGCCCATGCGTCCGGCGAGCGGCGCGTAGATGTCCATTGTTTCTTCGGCGATGCGCTGGCGCTTGGCTTCAGGCACGTGGTGGAGCGTGCGCATATTGTGCAGGCGGTCGGCGAGCTTGACCAGAAGCACGCGCACGTCTTCCGAGATGGCAAGCAGCAGCTTGCGCAAATTCTCCGCCTGTTCGGCCTTCTTGGAAACGAGATCGAGGCGCTTGAGCTTGGTCAGCCCTTCGACCAGCTTGCCTATGTCGGGGCCGAACACCTCGTCGATCTCGGCGCGGGTCGCCGTCGTGTCCTCGATCGTGTCATGCAGAAGGGCGACCGCAATGGTCGCCTCGTCGAGATGCATGTCGGTGAGGATCGCGGCGACTTCGAGCGGGTGGGAAAAATAGGGATCGCCGGAGGCGCGGCGCTGATGCCCATGCTTCTGCATCGCATAGACATAGGCCTTGTTGAGCAGGGCCTCGTTGACATCGGGCTTGTAGCGCTGGACGCGCTCGACAAGCTCGTACTGGCGCATCATGGGTGTATCAAAACCTCAAGAAACAATTGGGGCGCCGCGCGAATTACACGGCACCCCAGCTAGATAGCCACGAAATGTGCGGCGCGGAAGCGCCAGCATAGGGAAACAGCTTAGAAGTCGTCGTTTTTCTCAGGTGCAACCAAGCCCTCGATGCCCGCGAGGAGATCTTCCTCGGACATGCGATCGAAGGTGACGTTCTCTTCTTCCTCGACAGCGACGGCAACCTCGGCAACGACGCCCTTGTCGACGCTCTGGCTGGCGTCCGCTTCCGGCTCGTCCACTTCGACATGCTTCTGCAGCGAATGGATGAGGGCTTCCTTCAGGTCTTCCGGCGACAGCGACTCGTCAGCGATCTCGCGCAGGGCGACGACGGGGTTCTTGTCATTGTCGCGATCGACGGTGATCGGAGCGCCCTGGCTGATCTGGCGGGCGCGATGGCCGGCAAGCAGGACCAGTTCAAAGCGATTGTCGACCTTGTCGATGCAGTCTTCAACGGTAACGCGGGCCATGGAGCGCCCCTTCCTACAGAAATGTCACGGGAATCTACGCGCGTCATTATCGCCTTCGCGACAAAAAGACAAGCTTGTCCGGGACAAGTCCGCCCCGGCGGCGCCTCACCACAATTGCGCCGGAATCAGAGCCGATCGGCCTCGCGGGCCACGCCAGAGATAGAACGTGAGCCATTCTTGTACGCCCGGAAGAAAAATTTTGACAAAGTCGATATTTTTCTAACTTTACCACTTTTAAGTGTGCTCAGATGCATTGCGTCACACCTGAACGCATATCGCGAAGCAGGTTCTTGGGCGGCAGAATCTAGGTAGGCCCCATGTTCGATCCCCGCGAAAAGATCGCCCTTCTCATCGATGGCGCGAACCTTTATGCAACCTCGAGATCGTTGGGCTTCGATATCGACTACCGAAAGTTGCTGACCTACTTCGAGAAGCGTGGATATCTTTTGCGGGCAAACTACTACACCGCAATTCTGGAAGATCAGGAATACTCCTCCATTCGCCCGCTCATCGACTGGCTGGACTACAATGGCTATCGCGTGGTCACCAAACCCGCCAAGGAATTCACGGATTCCAACGGTCGCCGCAAGATCAAGGGCAATATGGACATCGAGCTTGCGATCGACGCGTTCGAGCTTGCCGAGCACTGCGACCACATCGTCATCTTCTCCGGCGACGGGGACTTTCGCTCACTTGTCAGTGCATTGCAGCGCAAGGGCCGGAAGGTCACCGTTGTATCCACTCTGACCACCAGCCCACCGATGATTTCTGACGAGTTGCGGCGACAGGCCGATCACTTCGTCGATCTTTCGACCATGCGCAGCGACGTCGGCCGGGAGTTGGCGGAGCGCCCGCTGCGCAAGCAGGAACAGCAGCAGGATGAAGATCTGGATATTTGAAGCCTGAAATCGAGAATTCTACTCAGGATTGCATTTTTCACATGCCCTCAATCCACAAATAAGCAGACCTTACGATTCCACCGCAGGTGCCAAGGGATCGATTTGCGATTGAAAATGACCGGCCTCGGGTAAAAAGGCGGCGAGGAGTATCTAGCCGCGCTCTTTCAGCAACCGGCCCTTTTCGCGGTTCCAGTCGCGCTGCTTTTCGGTCTCGCGCTTGTCATGCAATTTCTTGCCGCGCGCGACAGCCAGCAGCAACTTCGCCCTGCCCCGGTCGTTGAAATAGACCTTGAGCGGCACGAGCGTCATGCCTTCCCGCTCGACCGCCTGCGACAGCCGCGCCCGCTCGCGCTTGCTGGTCAGGAGCTTGCGGCGGCGGCGCGGCTCGTGGTTGAACCGGTTGGCCTGAAGATATTCAGGCAGGTAGGAGTTGATAAGCCACAACTCGCCACCTTCCACCGAGGCGTATGACTCCTGGATGTTGGCATGCCCCTGTCGCAGCGACTTGACCTCGGTCCCGCTCAGGACAAGCCCAGTCTCCAGCGTGTCCAGCACCTCATAGGAAAACCGCGCCTTGCGGTTTTCCGCGGCGATCTTGTTGTTGGGGTCCGATTTTTTGCCTGGTGCAGCCATGGTGAATTGCGGGCAAGCCGCTAGTTGAGCAATCCGACGGAGCGAAGGGCTGCATCCATCTTTTCCGCCGTCGACTTCTCGACGGCGACCAGAGGCGAGCGCACCGTTTCGCCCATCTTGCCGAGCCTGGCGAGCGCATATTTTGCGCCGGTGACGCCGGCCTCGGTGAAGATCGCCTTGTGGAGCGGCATCAGCCTGTCCTGCAATTCGATCGCGGCCTGGTAGTCGCCCCTGAGCGTGGCTTCTTGGAACTCGGAGCATAGGCGCGGCGCGACATTCGAAGTCACCGATATGCATCCGATACCGCCATGAGCGTTGAAACCGAGTGCGGACGCATCTTCGCCAGAGAGCTGAATGAAATCGCGGCCGCATGTGAGACGCTGCTCGGAGACGCGCTCGACCTTGCCGGTGGCATCCTTCACGCCGACGATGTTCTTGAAATCATTAGCAAGATTTCCCATCGTCTCCGGCGACATGTCGATCACCGAGCGTGGCGGGATGTTGTAGATGACGATCGGCAGCGCGGTTGCCTTGGCGACCGTCGCGAAATGCAGGTAGAGCCCGCGCTGCGTCGGCTTGTTGTAATAGGGCGTGACCACCAGAATGGCGTCTGCGCCGGCCTTTTCGGCATGGCGCGCCAGGCTGACCGCCTCGTCGGTGTTGTTGGAGCCGGCGCCGGCCACGACCGGAACCCTGCCCTTCGCCGCCTTGATGCAGGCCTTGACCACGTCATTGTGCTCGTCGTGCGAAAGGGTCGGCGATTCACCCGTGGTGCCGACCGGAACCAGACCCTTGGTGCCCTCGCTGATCTGCCATTCGACAAATGCGCTGAAGGCTTTCTCGTCGAACGACCCATTCTCGGTGAACGGGGTGACGAGCGCGGTAAGCGAGCCTCTCAGCATGATCGAATTATTTCCTTCAACAAGACGCAAGACATTGGCCGACCGGCGCATGCCGGTCAGCGGCGCACCATAGTATCGCCATCGAATTGCAGCAAGCAGGAACGACTGCACAAACGAATTGCCACGCTTGCACGATAACCATCGGTTAACCATCTCTTCAGGAGAGCGGGATAGCCTTCCCTCACAGATTAGTCCGGTCACGAGCAACTGAACACGAAGCTGAAGAAGAGAACTCGCTCCCTGACACAGGGACTCGCCTTTGGCGGCGTCTTTCTCGCGGCCATGGGCTGGACGATGACGTCTCAGCTTCCGCCTGCCAAGACGGCTGCCGAAACCGACAATTCGGCTCCGTCGGCACCCGAAGGGAATTTGACCTCCAGCGGGACAGTCCCCTCCGCCGGTGACGGCGCGGCCCCATTCCCCTCGCCGCAGGACATGGCGTCCCAATCGATCAATACATCCCCGCCCGGCGATGAGACTACGGCTGCGATTGAGCCGCCCCCGCCGCCGGAAAACGACGCCCAACGTATACAATCGGCCTATGCCCCGACACCCGGAACTGCGTCCGCGTCCCTCGATGCGATGGCCAAGGCAGCGCCTCTCGTTCCACTGATCGCGCCATTGACGGCCGAGTTCCAGACCCTGCGCGAGGGACTTGATGCACTCGCACGCGACGATCTGCGAGACGTTTTCGCAGCCCGCGACCGACTGCCGGTGGACGGGCTGGAGCGCAAGACGCTCAACTGGGCACTGGTTTCACGGCAGGCCGATCCCGGTTCCGAAGCCGAAAAACTGGAAGATTGGCCCGGCTTCGACAGGGTCGAGCAGATGCGCGAGCGGACCGTCGCACGGGCCGGACTTGAGCCGGCCGAGCTTATCGAGGCGTTCGCCAATCGCACGCCGCAGACATTCGAAGGCACCCGCGCGCTCGCACGGGCCCACATTGCCGCGGGCAACGCCAAGGCAGCGCGCGACATACTCGCCCCCCTCTGGCGCAGAGAAAAGCTTGATTCGAGCGTCGAGACCGCACTTATTGCCGAGTTTTCCGACGTTCTGACGCGTGACGACCATCTTGCTCGAATGGAGGCGATGTTCATCGCCGAGCGCGTCGGATCGGCAATGCGGGTCGCGACCCTCGCAAAATCGACCAAGCTTGCCGCAGCCTGGGCAGCAGCCATCCGAAACGAGCGCAACGCCTTGGAACTGCTCGACAAGGTTCCGCAGGCGGAGCGCAGTTCCGGCTTCTTCTACGCCAAGGCGCGCTACCTGAGACGCACTGAGAAATACAAGGAAGCTGCGGCCGCGATCCTCGCGGCGCCGGCCGATGCCAGCGCGATCGCCGATCCGGACAGTTGGTGGCGCGAACGACGCGTCCTGTCGCGCGAGCTTCTCGACATCGGCGAGCCGCGCGCCGCCTATCAGGTCGCGGCCGCACATGTCGCAGAATCGCCGGAAATGCAGGCGGATGCCGAGTTTCATGCCGGCTGGTATGCGCTGCGTTTCCTCAACGAGCCGGTGACAGCGGCAAAACACTTTCAGAAGATCGCGGATATTTCGAGCGGCGCCATCTCTCTGTCGCGGGCCTACTACTGGCTCGGCCGCGCGATCGACGCAGGCGCACCCGGCGACCGGGCCGCAACATATGAGCGCGCCGCCGTACACCTGGCGACATTTTACGGGCAGCTGGCATCCGAAAAGCTCGGGCGCAATGTTCTGCCAGCCAATGACCCTGTTGCTTCGGCTGACGACGTTCTGGCTCTCAACAATCGCGAAGAGCTGCGCGTCATAAGACTTCTGGAGAGTGCCGGGCATGGCAAACTCGCCGAGCCCCTTTACCGGACGCTTGCGCAAAGCCTGACAAATCCCGGCGAATTGGCCCTGCTGTGCGACTATGCCCGCAAGCGCGACCCGATGCTGGCCCTGCGGCTCGGCAAGATCGCAGCCTCACGCGGTTTGCAGATCGGGACGCTTGCACATCCGACAGGCGCTATCCCGAGCACGGCCGAGATATCGAGCTCCGGAATGGCGCTGGCCTATGCAATCGCGCGTCAGGAGAGCGAATTCAACCCGGCGGCGGTCTCGCGCGCCGGTGCGCGCGGCCTGCTGCAATTGATGCCGGCAACGGCCCGCGACGTCGCAAGAAAGACCGGCATGAGCTATGCCCCTGAACGCCTGACCAGCGATCCGGGATATAATGCGACGCTCGGATCGGCTTTTCTGTCCGAGCAGCTCCGGAACTTTTCCGGCTCCTATATTCTGACTTTCGCCGGCTACAATGCAGGACCCAGACGCGCCAATGAATGGGTCAAGCGATATGGCGACCCGCGCGGCAAAGAGATCGACGAGGTTGTCGACTGGATCGAGCGAATTCCCTTCACGGAAACGCGTCATTACGTGCAGCGCGTGATGGAAAACTATCAGGTCTACAAGGTGCGCCTCAGCGGCGAATTCGCCATCGCCAGCGATCTGATCGACGGCCGAACCACTGCGCAATAGCTGCTCAGACAAAAACTCGCCGCGACGCAAATAGGCTCATCCAAAGCGCGCAAACCGCCTGCGGGCGGGACTCCTTGCCTCACATCTGTTTCCGGTCTGGGGCGACGGTCGGGTGCGGTCGGCAGCAGCGTCCGAGAAAATTCCACGGTGAGGTGAACCACCTTTCAGACGGGTCATCACAAGGTGCCGCGAATTTCCTCGCCAATTGCCATCACAATGGCGCCGGCCTATTCCTTTTTGGCAAGCGCAGGAGAAATAAGTGGCAACCGGTTACGAAGACTTTTTCTATTCCTCGACAGATGGGCTGAAGCTTCATGCCCGCGTCTACGGAAAGCCCTCCCGAACGGCTCTCACCACGATCTGCCTGGCCGGACTGACCCGAAACGCGGCCGATTTCCACGATCTGGCGCTTCATCTGGCCAATCACGCCGAGGCGCCGCGGCAAGTGATCGCATTCGACTATCGCGGGCGCGGACGTTCGGCCTACGATCCGAACTGGAAAAACTACAATCCTGCCATTGAAGCGGGTGACATCATCGCCGGCCTGGCGGCGCTCGACATCGAGCATGGCGCATTCATCGGCACGTCGCGCGGCGGCCTTATCATTCACCTGCTGGCGGCGATGCGGCCCGCTCTTGTCAAGGCGGCCATCCTCAACGATGTCGGCCCGGTCGTCGGCGGGGCCGGACTGATGCAGATCAAGGCATATCTGGAGCGCGCGCCCCGGCCAATGACATTCGCGGAAGCGGTCGAAATCCAGCGCGCAATCGGCGGAGAGGCTTCAAGGGGCCTTACGACAGCCGACTTCGAGCGCGTTGTGCGCGCCATCTATCGAGAGGAAAACGGCGTTCCCATTCCGGATTACGATCCGGCATTGCTCAAGACGCTCACCAGCCTCGACCTGACCAAGCCGTTGCCGGACCTGTGGCCGCAATTTGCCGGGCTTGCCGACATTCCGTTGATGACGATCCGCGGCGCGAACTCGGCATTGCTGTCGGCCGAAACGCTGAAGGAAATGGAGCGTCGTCACCCTGGAATGGCTTCGGTGACAGTTGAGGGCCAGGGTCACGCGCCGCTGCTCGAAACAGGCGATCTGCCGCAGCAAATCTCGGCGTTCCTGGACAAGGCAGACAGCCAGAACTGATCGGCCCCCGGTGAAAATCCGGCGGACTTGTGTGGTAACACTCAGAAACGGATCAGCTGCATATTCCATTCGCAAAAATGAAAAAACCCGGCGGTTGCCCGCCGGGTTTTTCCTCCGATCGGCGTGAGCCGATTAGAAGTAACGCGTGAAGCGCAGGAAGCCGGAAACCGTGCCGCTGACGGTCTCGACCTTGTCGTAGTGCAGTTCGGTGCGGACTTCGAAGTCCTTGACCGGGAACCAGACGGTTCCGAGCTCTGCCGACCAGCCATCGACGCCCGAGTGGACATTCGTGCCCGGGATGTAGAAGTCGTTGAACCACTGGAAGGCAACCGAAGCGCCGAAGGTTTCCGAGAACTGCTGGTTGTACGATGCCAGGATCGAAAATTCCGAAGCGCCGAAGCCGCCCAGAACGTTGAGGTGGTTCATCGTAGCGCCGTAGACGTTGTCGCTATTCGAATAGTAACCGATCAAGCGCAGGTTCGAACCAGGCATGTTCGGCATGTTGAACTGTGCGCCGAGCTGAGCGCCCCAGCCGTCCTGATCAACCGGTGCGGCCGCTGCCAAAGTAGCCAGATTGGTGCGATCCGAGTCGTAACCAACCTTTGCCCAGACTGCACCCCAGCCGCCGCCGAAGCCGATCTTGGCAACAACGTCCGGAACGTAGTTCGGGTTGGTATAACCAACGATGGTCGAGTTGTTGTCGTCTTCGAGCGAGATTGCGCCGAAGAAGCCGTTCGACTCGAAGCGGTAGCCGATGAGGGCGCGCTGCTGGTAGCCGTAGGCCATGCCCGACCAGGTGTGCGAGCCGTAGTTCGACGGACCGCCATTGCCCGAGTCAGCCCAGAACGATTCCGAGTAACCCATCTTGAAGCCGGCCAGCTCGATGTAAGCCTGGTCGATTGCAACCGGGCCGTCGCCGACGCCGTTCCAGTCAGCCTGGAGGCGGATGTAGGAACGCAGCGTGCCCCACTCGGTTTCCGAGCGAGCGTCGACGTTCAGACGAGCGCGGACCGACTTGTACCAGCCATCGCCACGAGCCTGCAGCAGCATCGAAGGCGTATCGCCAGCGTCGTAGCTGGAAGCGCCGACCTGGTACCAGACGTAGCCCGAGATCTTCAGGCAGGTTTCGGTGCCGGGGATGTAGAAGAAGCCTGCGCCGTAAGCGTCGCAAACGCGGACGTATTCGACCGGCTCCGGTTCCGGCGCCATGACGGCG
>JBARXU010000017.1:0-86864 GCA_049647505.1 Mesorhizobium sp. | reverse complement strand
AGGCCGTATTCGATTGCGGTCGCGCCGGACTCATTCTTGGCGAAACGTGCGAAAAGCTTGGTCATGATCTGCTCCTGAACCTTGTTACAGCACAACCGTCGGTGTTCTTTTGTCCCGATCGGATGAGAGGGAGATTATCGCCAGCCCGTTGCAACCGGCTTAAGGAACAGGCTTAGCAAAAAGTTTCCGATGCGGAATCTTCCCCTTGGTTAACCTACCTATAATTGCGGAATGCAGCCGCATCGCCGGGCTCACCCACACGTCTCTTCGTACGCGCGCGCACGTACTGTGGTCTGTCGATGAGCGCAGGCTCCCCTCGCCGTGCCATCATGACGTGCATAGCACCGCCGCACCTCCCGGCCGCGACCGGCACCGCCGCAGCTTGACGCGCTTAACCTAAGATTCACCAATCCGCTTCATATTCCGTTGAGTATCCGCTCGAAGGAGGCCCTCGTGGCTCATCGTCTTGTCCGTATCTGCCTCATGTCCCTCGCCCCGCTGGCCGCAGGCTTGGCTGTCGCAGGATCGGCGCAGGCGCAGGGCGGCATCGAAGTGGTCATGAACCAGGCCAAGGTGGTGAAGCTGGCAAGGCCCGCCGACACGATCGTCGTCGGCAACCCGCTGATCGCGGACGCTTCGGTGCAGGACGCCAATACGGTCGTGCTCACCGGCAAGGGATTTGGCGTCACCAATCTCGTCATCCTGGACGCTGCCGGCGCACCCATCGTCGACGAGCAGGTCTACGTGAGCCGCGACGACAACAAGTCGGTCCGCATCTTCCGGCGCCTGCAGGTCCAGACGATGTCCTGCACGCCGCGCTGCGAAAGCTCCTACAAGACCGATGCAGAGCGCATCTCGGAAGCCGAAACCAACGCCACCAACTGACGGCACTGCCGGTGCGCCCTAACGAGGGCTTGCCGCGACCGCTAGGAATGCGGCGCTCGCTTCTACACTCTCTTAACCGTGTGACCCAACGGTAACGCAACCAATTGCGGCTACGGTCCCTGCACAGGTCAAACGCAGGGATCGTGGTATGGATACCCCTCAAATCACAAGGCAGGCTCAGCCCAGCCTCAAACGAGCCTTCGTCCGGAGCCGGCGCGGCAGCGTCGCAGTCGAATTCGCGATGCTCGCCATTCCCTTTGCGATGCTGACATTCGCCATTCTCGAAAGCTGCGTGTCGTTCGCGGCCTCGCAGGTCCTGGCCAACGCGACCGACGACGTGGCGCGGCAGCTGCGAACCGGCCAGATCAAGCCGTCCGAATTTTCCGCCGACGCCCTCAAGGACAAGATCTGCGTGAACCTGAAGCTCATGGTCGGCAATAACTGCAAGGCCAATGTGAAGGTAGACCTGCGCAAGGTGGACAGCTTTTCGGAAGCCGCAAATCTCAAGATCGCCTTCAGCGGCACCGGTAAGGACCGCACTCTCTCCAACTCCAACTTCACGTTCTCGCCCGGCCCGGCCATGACCAAGAACACGCTGCGCGTCTTCTACGAATGGCCCGTCATCACCAACTTCATCGCCGGTTCGCTCTCGAACATGAAGGGCAACAAGATCCTGCACTATTCGTCCGTGACCTGGCAGAACGAACCCTTCGACGATTGAGGCCTTTGGACATGACCCAGACAACAAAGCGCCACTCGATCCTGCGCAGGCTCGGCGACCAGCTCAGGCATCTGCGCGACAACCGACGCGGCGTGGCTGCGATCGAGTTCGCGCTGATCGCGCCGCTGCTCCTGTGCATGTATTTCGTGACCATGGAGGTCGCGCCGGCTATCGACACGAGCAAGAAGGTCGGCCGGTCTGCCTCGATGGTCGCCGACCTGATCACGCAGCAGCGAGAGATCAAGAAGGCCGATCTCGACGCCATCATGCAGATCGGCAATGCGACGCTGATCCCCTACAGCCGCTCCAAGCTGAAGGTGACGGTCACGGCGATCAGGATTTCGGCGGCTCCCGCCACGGCCACGGTTGCATGGTCGCGGCGAATGGACGACGGGGTCTTCTCGCGACCGTTCAACGTCGGAGCCAGCGTGACGGTGCCAACGGCGCTTCTCCTCCCCGATACATTCCTGATCAGGGTCACGTCGGAACTTGGCTACACGCCGATGATCGCATGGTCGGAGGATTCCAAGAGGCCGCTCGGCCTGGTCGCCTCGTTCAGCAAGCTCAACATGTCGAAGACGAACCACCTGCGTCCGCGTCTCGGCACGACGATCACCTGCACGGACTGCTGAGCGCAGGCGCGTTCGTCAGTCGCCGGGCGCCTTGCCAGCCATGGCGCCGACCATCTCCACGGCAGATTGAAAGTCGGCCTCCACGGTGGGCGCAAAGCCGCCCCCGAACCGCCTTTCAAGATAGTCGTAGACGCGCTCGTCGTCGTCGCGCAGGCCGGTCAGGAAAACCTCCAGCAATTCGCGCGCCTCCGCAGGCAGCGACTTCCTCACCGCATGCGGCCCATTGTGAAGCGGTCGCGAGCGCCACAGCACCGCCGGCTCCTCGACACCGGCTGCCTGCGCCATGTCGAGCGTGCTCCCGGCCAGGACCTCCTCGTCTGCGGTGCCGGAATGGCCGAACATCGCATCGACTTCGCCCGCCTTGAGCTTTGCCAGCGCATCGGCCTCGCTTTCGACATGCACGAGCCAGGGCTCGGCGCCTGTCAGCGGCGTCTTGTTGGGCGCAAACTGCACCAGCGGCAGCAATGCACCCGTGATCGAATCCGCCGGGCCGAATGCGATCCTGTAGTTAGGTATGTCATCGGCGTTCACCGGCCCGCCCTTGCGCGCAATGAGCGTCGACACGATCCCGTCCGACCCATCCGCCGACACCGGAGCGACGACGGGCAGTACGCAGCCGCACTGGATCGAGACGGTCGCATAGGAGGCCGCCGTATGGATTGCATAGTCGACCCTGGCTGACGCCTGCGCATCGACCAGATCGCCATAGTCGCGCGCAACGTAGATGCCGACGCGCATGCCCAGCACGTCGGCGAACGCCTTTTCGATCTCGGCCGCGCCCTCTATCGTCGCGCCGGACCCCGGCCTCGCCACGATGCCGATGCGGAAGACGCCGATGTCTTCGCGCCAACCGGCCTTGGCAGGTGATATTGTCAGCAGCGATGCGGGAATGGCGACACATGCCGCAGCGGCAATTGCAAGCACCCCCGATCGGCCATATGTCTTGGCACTGTCAACGCTGTGAGCCTGCTTTCCGATGGCGCGTGCATTCATTTTCGTTCTCGACTCCTTCGGCATAGGAGGAGCGCCCGACGCGGCGCAATTCGGCGATGAGGGGTCCGACACGTTCGGCCATATTGCAGCAGCCTGCGCCACGGGCAAGGGCGACCGGGCTGGTTTGCGCAGCGGGCCGCTAATGCTCCCCAATATGATGGCGCTGGGCCTTGGCGAGGCGGGCAGGCTTGCAACGGGCAGCGCCCCTCAAGGCATGACCGCAGTCGTTCCGACAGGCTTTCACGGCGCGGCAACCGAAATCTCCAGCGGCAAGGATACGCCGTCCGGCCATTGGGAGATCGCCGGCGTGCCGGTCAGTTTCGACTGGGGCTATTTCCCCGACACAGAGCCGACCTTCCCTGCATCGCTGACCGAAGGCATCATCCGCGAAGGCAAGGTGCCCGGCATCTTGTGCAACCGCCACGGCTCGGGCACCGAGGTCATCGAGACGTTCGGCGAGGAGCATATCCGCACCGGCAAGCCGATCTGCTACACCTCGGTCGATTCCGTCCTGCAGATCGCCGCCCATGAGGAGCATTTCGGGCTTGAGCGTCTCTATGAGCTTTGCAAAACGGTGCGAAAGCTTGTCGATCCGCTCAATATCGGCCGCGTCATCGCGCGACCCTTCGTCGGCGAGACACCCGCCGATTTCAAGCGCACGCCCAACCGGAAGGATTTCGCCACGCCGCCGCCCGAACCCACCCTGCTCGACAGGCTGACCGGGCGCGGGTCTCGGGTCATCGGGATCGGCAAAATAGGCGACATATTCGCTCATCGCGGCATTTCCGAAATCAGAAAAGGCGTCGGCAACATGGCGATGTTCGACGCGGCGCTGACCGGCATGGATGCGGAACAGGACGGCGACTTCGTCTTTGCCAATTTCGTCGATTTCGACACTGAATATGGCCATCGCCGCGATATTGCAGGCTATGCCCGTGCGCTTGAGGAATTCGACGCCCGCATTCCCGAAGCCTTGGCAAAGCTGCGCGACGGCGACCTGATCGTCTTCACCGCCGACCACGGCAACGACCCGTCATGGCGCGGCACCGACCATACGCGCGAGCGCGTCGCCGTCATCGGTACCGGGCCGGGGCTGGCGCCTGCAAATATCGGCGTCAGGCCGACATTCGCCGATATCGGCGCGACCGTTGCCGAGCATCTCGGCCTGCCGCCCGGCCCGCACGGCACGTCTTTCCTGCCAAGGCTGCGCAATGCCTGAATTGCCCGAGGTCGAGACCGTCCGGCGCGGGCTTGAGCCTGTCGTCTCCGGGGCGCAGATCGTGCGCGTCGAGCAGAACCGGCCAAACCTGCGCTATCCCTTTCCGGAACGCTTCATCGAGCGCCTCGAAGGGCGCACGATCCTTGGCATCGGACGGCGGGCCAAATATCTCATCATCCACCTCGATGACGGTCTCGTCGTCATCTCGCATCTGGGCATGTCGGGTTCCTGGCGCATCGAAACCGGCGACGGCTCAGCCGTTCCCGGCGAATTCCATTACGAACGGTCGAAAGCGCAGTCCCACGACCACGCCGCCATCCATCTTTCAGGCCCGTCAGGCTCCGCGCGCATCGTCTTCAACGATCCGCGCCGCTTCGGCTTCATCCTGTTTGCTGAACCGGGCGAACTCGACATTCATCCCTCGCTTGCGGGACTGGGCGTCGATCCGGCGGGCAATGCGCTCGACGGCGAGACGCTCTCTGCACTGATGCGCGACCGCAAGGCGCCGCTGAAAGCCGCCCTTCTCGACCAGCGGCTGATTGCGGGACTTGGCAATATATATGTCTGCGAGGCGCTGTGGCGCGCGAAGCTGTCGCCAAGACGCGCGGCTGGCACGATCGCCGGGCCGCCAGGCCGACCGGGCAAACGCGCGACGATTTTGGCAGACGCCATTCGCGACGTCATCGCAGATGCGCTTGCCGCCGGCGGCTCGTCCCTGCGCGACTATATGCATGCCGACGGGTCGCTCGGCTATTTCCAGCATTCCTTCGCCGTCTATGACCGCGAAGGCGAACCCTGCCTGCACAGCGGCTGTGCCGGGGTTGTCAGCCGCATCGTGCAGTCCGGGCGGTCAACATTCTATTGCGCCTCCTGCCAGCGGTAGGGCAGTTTAGCCGCAACAGCCGCAGACGCGGCCCGCCGATTGCGGTGAATGCTGGAGGACCAAATGGCATATGAAACCATTCTCGTGGAAACGCGCGGCCGCGTCGGCCTGATCACGCTGAACCGCCCCAAGGCGCTCAACGCGCTCAATGTCACGGTCATGCAGGACGTGGTTACGGCGCTCGAAGGCTTCGACGCGGATGCCGCCATCGGCTGCATTGTCATCACCGGCTCGGAAAAGGCGTTCGCGGCGGGCGCGGACATTCGCGAAATGCAGCCCAAGACCTATGCCGAAATGTATATGGCGGACTTCTTCGCCGGCTGGGACGCGTTGACGCGCACGCGCAAGCCGATCATCGCGGCGGTTGCCGGCTATGCGCTCGGCGGCGGCTGCGAGCTTGCCATGATGTGCGATTTCATCATCGCGGCAGACAATGCCAAATTCGGCCAGCCCGAGATCACGCTCGGCGTCATGCCCGGAATGGGCGGCTCGCAGCGGCTGACGCGCATCGTTGGCAAGGCCAAGGCGATGGACATGTGCCTGACCGGCCGGATGATGGACGCAACCGAGGCTGAGCGCGCCGGACTGGTCTCGCGCATCGTTCCCGCGGCCGACCTGATCGAGGAAACGATGAAGGCCGCCGCGCGCATCGCCGAAATGTCACTGCCCGCCGCGATGATGAACAAGGAGGCGGTCAACCGCGCCTATGAGACGACGCTGGCCGAGGGCCTGCGATTCGAGCGCCGCGTCTTCCATTCGCTGTTTGCCTTCGAGGACCAGAAGGAGGGCATGGCCGCCTTTGCCGAAAAGCGCTCCGCCAATTTCAAGCATCGCTGAAAGCGGTCAAAGCGGCGCAGATGCGTTGACGCGTGGTCAAAGCTCGACTATAAGCCGCGACACCCGAGGTGGCCATCTGGCCACCCGTTATGTTTTTGCGCGTCCACGGCCAGTCTGATGGGCGCGTTGTTCTGAAAGAGAGACATCGATGGCCAATACGTCGTCGGCCAAGAAGGCCACGCGCAAGATCGCCCGCCGCACGGCGGTTAACAAGAACCGCCGCTCGCGCGTGCGCACCTTCCTGCGCGGCGTCGAAGAGGCACTGGCGTCCGGCGACAAGGCCGCTGCCCAGACCGCCTTCGCGGCAGCACAGCCTGAGCTGATGCGCGCAGCCTCCAAGGGCGTCTTCCACGCCAATACCGCATCGCGGAAGGTTTCGCGCTTGGCCAAGCGGGTCAAGGCACTCGGCGCCTGATCCAAACTGCTTTTCCGGCTATCATTAAACCCGGCCCTTGCGGCCGGGTTTTTTGTTGCCGCACGGTAGGCTTTTGCTAAGCTGTTGGTTCCATTGAGGAAGGTCTTTTCGTTTGCCGGCAGGGCGCTGGAATAGCTTGCCCTTCGACAGTTTCCGGGAACCGATGTGGTTCAATTTATCTAATAAATTCAGATAGTTGCAGATGGTCATCCACAGCTTGTCCACGCTTTCCGCAGGACAGCCGCCCCAGGCCGGTGTCAAGGAGTTTTTTTGAGAATCTTTTTCGGCGGCCGCCAAAAATCGGCGCGCGCCAAGAAGAGTTTGATTCTGCAACGATTCACGCGAACCGGCGTCCGTAAAGCTGCTTTTTTTGGTCTTCCACCGCCTGCTGCGCGTTAACAAAGCGTTAGGCGCGCACTTGCCCTGACCCACCCAGGCTTTATAGGTTCAGACCATCGAGAGGGCGGGGTTACCTGCCGCAAGACCAGAAACAATCTGGAGAATTGAGCCAGGGCTAGCGCCCGGGCCAGGAGTGGTTTTGTCGGTTTCAGCGGCCTTGGGGAAGGGCGCTGAACATTCAGGAACGGTTGAACTGCGCAACCCGGCGAAGACCGGGACGGAGAAGTTTTGTGCCCGATGATGCGAACGGGCGACAGGAGACGGATCGAGGCGCTGCGGCGGTGCCCGATCGGAAAAGGCGGACTATGAGCGAGAAGACGAGGACGACGAAGATGGATGGCAACTTTTCAAGCTTTGAGCCCGAACAGGTATCGGCAGGTCATGCCGCCGGCCCTTCGACCGGCCCGGTAGCCGGCTACGACGCCAAGCCCGTTGGTCCGATTGACGGCACGAGCGAGACGTTCGAGCGGGTCAAGGCCCAGTTGCGCGCCCGCCTCGGCGCGGAGGTCTATACGAGCTGGTTCAGCCGCCTGAAGGTGGCGGAACTGTCCAAGGGCATGGTGCGCCTGTCGGTGCCGACCGCCTTCCTGCGCTCGTGGATCAACGGCCACTACCTCGACATGATCGGGGAGATCTGGCGCACGGTCGATCCGTCCGTCCTGCGCGTCGAGGTCATCGTGCGCACGCCGCAGCGTCATGGCGCGCAGGTCAATGACGCCGAGCAGTCAAGCGTCACGCGCAAGCCGTCGCGCCAGGTCGAGACGTCGCTGGCGTCGGGCATGGTCGGGCAGGCAAAGTCGGAGCGCCCGGTGGCTGCCCGCAACCAGTTTTCCGACCATGAGACGAAATCGGGCGCCATCGGCTCGCCGCTCGATGCGCGCTACACCTTCGCCTCCTTCGTCGACGGCCCGTCGAACCGCGTCGCCTATGCGGCCGCGCGCACGGTCGCCGAGGCCGGTCAGGGGTCGGTTCGCTTCAACCCGCTCTTCATCCACGCCTCCGTCGGCCTTGGAAAGACGCATCTTCTGCAGGCGATCGCCGCGGAAGCGCTCAAGAAAAGCCCGCGCTCGCGCGTCGTTTATCTGACGGCCGAATATTTCATGTGGCGTTTTGCGACCGCCATTCGCGACAACAATGCGCTGACCCTGAAGGAGCAGCTTCGCGACATCGACCTTCTGATCATCGACGACATGCAGTTCCTGCAGGGCAAGTCGATCCAGAACGAATTCTGCCATCTGATCAACATGTTGCTCGACAGCGCCAAGCAGGTCGTCGTCGCGGCAGACCGTCCGCCGTCGGAACTCGAATCGCTTGAGCCGCGCGTTCGCTCGCGCCTCAATGGCGGCGTCTCGCTCGAAATCGGCGCGCCCGATTTCCAGATGCGCCTGTCCATGCTGCGCCAGCGCCTGCAGGCGGCTTCCGCCGAGGACACCAACATCGCCATTCCGGACGACATTCTGGAACATGTCGCGCGCACCGTCACCGGCAGCGGCCGCGAGCTGGAAGGCGCGTTCAACCAGCTCATCTTCCGCCAGTCCTTCGAACCGCAGATCACGATCGACCGCATCGACGAGCTGCTCGGCCACATCTACCGGTCCGGCGAGCCGAAGCGGGTGCGAATCGAGGACATTCAGCGCGTCGTCGCGCGCCACTACAATGTCTCGAAGACCGAGCTTCTGTCGAACCGGCGCACGCGCACCATCGTCAAGCCGCGTCAGGTGGCGATGTTTCTTGCGAAAGTGCTGACGCCGCGCTCGCTGCCGGAGATCGGCCGCCGCTTCGGAGGCCGCGATCACACAACGGTGCTGCATGCCGTTCGCAAGATCGAGCAGCAGTCGGCGTCAGACGCGACGCTGGCGCAGGAAGTCGAACTTCTGCGGCGCCTGATCAACGACCTGCAATAGGTTCGGCGGCCGACGATTGCTGCAATTCCAGGTGGCCGGGCCTCCATTGGCCCGCCCCTTCCACCGCTCCTGTCGCGACATGCGGCAGGGTGCGGTGAATTCCTTGGATAGGCTTGCGCCGCGCGTTCCGTTCAGGGGCCGTGCACTTGCGTTTGCACGCGTTTTACTGTCATTTTGGAGCCGAACGGGCGGCCGCCGGATCAATGAATCGGGCAGCTTCCTGAAGCAATCCTGCCCATGGTCGGGCGTGATCGCGCGGGTACCAGCTGCCTGCGACGGTCGAATACACTAAGCGGAATGTCATGCGTGTCACTCTCGAACGTGCCAACCTCCTAAAGTCGATGAACCACATCCAGCGTGTGGTGGAGCGGCGCAATACGATTCCGATCCTGTCGAACGTGCTGCTCAAATCGGACGGCGCCAGCCTTGAGCTGAAGGCGACCGACCTCGACCTCGAAATGACCGAGGCGATCCCCGCAATGGTCGAGCGTGCCGGCGCGACCACCGTCCCCGCGCATCTGCTCTACGATATCGTGCGCAAGCTGCCCGACGGCGCGGAGGTCATGCTCAAGGTGGCCGATGACGGCGCATCCATGTCGGTCATTTCCGGCCGCGCCTCGTTCAAGCTTCAATGCCTGCCGCAGTCGGATTTCCCTGAACTGTCGGCCGGCTCGTTCTCGCATATCTTCCGCATCGATTCCGCCGTGCTTCGCCATCTCATTGACAAGACGCAGTTTGCGATCTCGACCGAAGAGACCCGCTATTACCTCAACGGCATCTACCTCCACACGATCGAAACGGGCGGCAAGCTCGTTCTTCGGTCGGTCGCGACTGACGGACACCGCCTTGCGCGGGCCGAAACCGAGGCTCCTGCCGGTTCGGAAGGCATGCCCGGCATCATCGTGCCGCGCAAAACGGTCGCCGAATTGCAGAAGCTGGTGGACGATCCGGATGTCGCGGTCATCGTCGAACTCTCCGACACCAAGATCCGCTTCACCATCGGCTCGGTCGTCGTCACCTCCAAGCTGATCGACGGCACGTTCCCCGATTACCAGCGCGTCATCCCGACCGGCAATGACAAGCGCCTCATCCTCGACCGCCAGACCTTCGCGCAGGCCGTCGACCGCGTCTCGACCATCTCGTCAGAGCGTGGCCGCGCGGTCAAACTGACAATTGGCGACGGTCAGGTCGTGCTTACCGTCAACAATCCCGATTCCGGCAGCGCCACTGAAGAAGTGGCTGCGGACTACGATTCCGATCCGATCGAGATCGGTTTCAATGCCCGCTATCTGCTTGATGTGTCTGCACAATTGTCCGGTTCGGAGGCACGTTTCATGCTGGCCGATGCCGGTTCGCCGACACTTATCCAGGACGTCAGCGACGAAAACGCGCTCTACGTCCTGATGCCGATGCGTGTCTAGCACCGCCACACCGAGGCAGCCCGACGACGTTCACATCGAGCGGCTGCGGCTGACCAATTTCCGCAACTATGCCTCTGCCGACATCGGGCTGCGGCCGGGCCTTGTCGTGCTGACTGGCGAGAACGGCGCGGGCAAGACGAACCTGCTCGAAGCCGTCTCCCTGCTGACGCCGGGACGGGGCCTCAGGCGCGGCAATTATGCAGACATGGCCGGCAAGGGATCGGCTTCCGGCTTTGCCGTTCATGCCAGCCTCGACGGCAGCACCGGCGATTGCGAGATCGGGACGGGTGCCGGCAGCGGCGACGGCGAGGGCGGCGGCCGCAAGGCGCGCATCAATGGCGCAAATGTAAGCATCGACGAACTGATGGAGCGGCTGCGCGTCGTCTGGCTGACGCCGGCCATGGATGCGCTGTTCACCGGAGCTGCCGGCGACCGCAGGCGCTATATCGACAGGCTGGTGCTTGCCATCGACCCGGCGCATGGACGGCGCGCGCTCGACTATGAAAAGGCGATGCGCGGTCGCAACCGCCTGCTTGCCGAAGAGCGTAGCGACCCGGCCTGGCTCGCCGCGATCGAGGCGCAGATGGCCGAGACGGGCGTGGCGATAGCTGCGGCGCGCATGGAATTGCTGCAATTGATGCGAGCAATGGTCGAGAGACTGCCCGACGAAAGCCCCTTCCCCAAGGCTGATCTCGATCTCGACGGCGAGATCGAGCGTCAGGTGACGGGTGCCGCTGCCGTCGACGTGGAACAGGCGTTTGCCGCAAGACTTGCCGCCGAGCGCCGACGCGACCGTGCGGCCGGACGCACATTGACCGGCCCGCACCGCACCGACCTTCTGGTCCGCCACAGGCCGAAGGACATGGCCGCCGAATTCTGCTCGACCGGCGAACAGAAGGCGCTTCTCATCGGCATGACGCTGGCGCATTCGCGCCTCACAGCCGACGTGTCGGGCATGACGCCGATCCTGCTGCTGGACGAGATCGCCGCCCATCTCGACGAGGGCCGTCGCGCCGCGCTGTTCGGCATATTGAACGATGCCGGCCACCAGACCCTGATGACCGGCACGGACGCCGCCCTGTTTTCAGCGATTTCCGGTCAGGCGCAGTTCCTGACCGTGTCTCACGGATCGGTTAGCGATCACTAACGAGCTGCCCGGCTTCCCAGCCGAGAATGGCGCGCTTGCGCGTCAGGCCCCAGTGATAGCCGGTCAGCGCACCCGATTTTCCGAGCGCCCGGTGGCAAGGCACCACGAATGACATCGGATTCGCTCCGATGGCCGCTCCCACCGCTCGGCTGGCTGCTGGATTGCCGATCTCCTGCGCGATTGCCGAATAGCTTTTCGCGCAGCCCATCGGGATCTTGAGCAGCGCGTCCCATACCCGCACCTGAAAGTCCGTGCCGATCATGACCACGCGCAAAGGCTCGTCTGACCGCCAGCGCGCCGGATCGAAGACACGCGCAGCATAGGGCGCGGTCGCGGCCATGTCCTCGACATAGGTGGCATTCGGCCAGCGCCCGCTCATGTCGGCAAAGGCTGAATGGTCCTCGCCCGGATCGTTGAACGACAGACCCGCAAGCCCACGGTCGGTCACCATCAGGAGCGCGCGGCCAAATGGCGAGATGTGCCATCCATAACGGATCACCAGCCCCTCGCCGCGCGACTTGTAATCGCCCGGCGACATGGCCTCATGGGTCACGAACAGGTCGTGCAGCCGCCCCGGCCCCGACATGCCGACCTCAAGCGAGGTCTCCAGCAGCGGCAGGCCGCCGTCGAGCAGCTTGCGCGCATGGTCCAGCGTCACCGCCTGCAGAAATGCCTTGGGGCTCAGCCCCGCCCATCTGGTGAACAGCTTTTGCAGCGAGGTCGGCGTTTCGCCGACTTCCGACGCCAGATCGTCGAGCGAAGGCTGGTCGCGATAGTCCAGGCTGATCTTCTCGATCACCTGGCGCACCTTCTCATAGTCGCCAGCCTCGGCGTCTCCGGCCAGCGGCGTGATGTCCCTTTGCAGGATTGCGGTTTGCGCATTCATGGCCATGTCTTCCTCAGCCAGTTCTCATGCCACGAATATGGACCGGGCGCGCCACGCGCTCCACCCGTTTCCTGCACGGCCTCACCGCGCCCTTGCGGTCGCCAATGCCTGCCCGAAGGCGCTCGCGAAACTGTCGCGATCATCGGGATTGAGGAACGAGCCGACAGGCACCTGACGCCCCTGCCCTTCCACCACCATCGAGGTGATGCCGATCTCGTCATGGCGCGAGACGTTGAACCGCGCCCAGAACGGATTGAAATGGTGCTCGCGCGCTCTGCCGGATGGCGCGACCTGACGGATGCCGACATCGGTTCGCGACACCTCGACGACTTCATGGGCGCGCGCGGCGCGGTAATTCAGGCGAAACGCCACATAGAGCGCCAGAACATCCAGCCCGAAAAATCCGAAGACCGGCCATGCCCCTTGGGACAGGAAGATGATGCCGGTGACGGCCCATCCGACCATAAGCGTGCCCATCAGCACCGTGAAGCCCGTTCGACCGAGCGACCGGTGCGGCGTCAGCAGCGCGCGGAAGAACGGCTCGTCGGCGGAAGTCGTGTTGGCGTTTGTGTCGGCCATGATCGACAACTATAGGGAGGAAATGGCCAAGATGAAGACAAAAATCGCCGCACCCTCTCCCGCTGCGAAGACGACGAAGGCGCGCACAGGCGGGCCTGCCGGCGCGCGTCGCAAACCTGTCTGGCGGCCCGCTTATTCGAAGGCCGAGATCGAGGAAATCTTCCGCCGGTTCTCGGTGCAGCGACCCGAGCCGAAGGGGGAGCTTGAGCATGTCAACGCGTTCACCCTGCTGGTCGCCGTGGTGCTGTCGGCGCAGGCCACGGACGCCGGCGTCAACAAGGCGACGCGCGGCCTCTTTGCGGTTGCCGACACGCCGGACAAGATGCTGGCGCTTGGCGAGGAAGCGGTCGGCCAGCACATCCGCACCATCGGGCTCTGGCGCAACAAGGCAAAGAACGTCATCGCGCTTTCACAGGCGCTGATCGAGCGTTACGGCGGCGAGGTTCCGGGCGAGCGCGACGAGCTGACGACGCTTCCCGGCGTCGGGCGCAAGACCGCCAATGTCGTGCTCAACATGTCGTTCGGCCAGCCGACCATGGCGGTCGACACTCATATTCTGCGCATAGGCAACCGGCTGAAGCTCGCGCCCGGCAAGACGCCAGACGAGGTCGAAGCGAAGCTGGTGCGCATCATTCCCGCGCAATATATGCGCCACGCCCATCACTGGCTCATCCTGCACGGGCGTTATGTGTGCAAGGCGCGCAAGCCCGACTGCTGGAACTGCGTCATCGCCGACATCTGCAAATCGCCCGACAAGACGAGCGATGTCCCCGCGCCACTCGTGCCGCTGGCCGAGAACGCAGCCCCGCCCGATCAGGCCCCGTAGCGCGCCATTGCGGCGGCAAAGATCGGGATCAGCATGAACAGCCCGGCCTCCGCATGGATGATGCGGCGCGCGGCCTTTACCTCGCCGTCCGGCGCAGTGAAGGACGGATCGGCGGCGACGGCCTTGCGCCAGCGCGTGAAACGGATCGTCGGCAGCACCGATAGAAGGCCGACCAGCACGAAGACGCCGATCTTGTGCCAGAACCAGACATTGCCGACATAGGCGTCCCAGCCCTTCAGGCCCCAGACGACGCGCGCCGCCCCGACCGCGACGACGGCGATCGCCACCCCGCCGTAGATGCCGTCGAGAATGGCGACCCGGTTGATCGTGTCGCGCCCGATGCCGGGTTTCACCAGAAAGAGTTCAGCCGTCAGCAGCGCCAGAAGGGCAAAGACGAGCACATGATGTGCCGACGCAAGCAGGAAATCTGTGAACATGGTTTGGCTGCCTCATCCGGGTTGCTGGGGGCGGACTTTGTCATGGCCATCCGCGCCTGTCGACGCTCGATGGCGCAACAGCGCGCTATGCCGTTCCGGTCGAGCCGAAGCCGCCCTGCCCGCGCGCGGTCGTTCCGGCAAGGCTGCGCTCTTCGAGCAAGACCTGCACGACGGGCGCCACGACCATCTGCGCAATGCGCATTCCGCGCGAGATGACGAATTCCTCTTCGCCCAGATTGACGAGCAGAACCTTGACCTCGCCGCGATAGTCGCTGTCGATCGTGCCGGGCGTATTCAGGCAGGTAATGCCGTGCTTCAAGGCAAGGCCGGAGCGCGGCCGCACCTGCGCCTCATAACCTTCGGGCAATTCGATGATCATGCCGGTCGGCACAAGCGCGCGCTTGCCGGGCTTAAGCAACAGCGTATCGCCTTCGCCGAGCGCGGCGCGCAGGTCCATTCCGGCCGCGCCTGCGGTCTCATAGCCCGGCAGGTCGATGCCTTGGCCATGCGGCAGACGCACGATGCCGACGGTCGGTTGTGTTGTCATGGCCGGGTTGTCTTTCGCCTGCCCCGCAAGGTCAACGGATGCTAGCCGATTTCCACCGGCAAGACCGTCGTATCGCGGATTTCTTCCATGACGAAGGAGGCCGAGACATCCGTCAACGGCACCTTTGCGATCAGCCGCTGATAGAGCCGGTCATAGGCTTTCACATCAGCCACGCGGGCGCGCAGCACATAGTCGAGATCGCCCGACATGCGGTAGACGCCCGTGATCTCGGGCAGGGTGACGATCGCCTCGCGAAACGCCTTCAGCCAGGCCGGATCGTGGCTCGATGTCCTGACCATGACGAACACCGACAGGCCCAGCTCGATCTTTTCGGCATCGACCAGCGCCACGCGCCCGGTGATGACACGATCGTCCTCCAGCCGCCTGATGCGCCGCCAGCAGGCATTACGCGACAGGTTCACGCGTTCCGACACCTGCTCGACCGACAGCGAGCCGTCACGTTGCAGCTCGGCAAGGATTCGTCGATCTATTGCATCGAGTTCAGCCATATCCTTGGGATGATTGTCCCAATAAATTGCCAGATACAAGTGAAATTTGGGACATCGTTTGCACCAGCCCGGTTAGATTGGGCGAAACAAGGGGAAACGACATGACCACGCGCATCGCCAGACTGTTCACCAGCCATCCCGAGACGGTCGGCGAGAGTTATTTCGGCCATATGGCGTTCGCAGCGTGGTTTTCGACACGCCTGCTCATGGCGGCGGGCGCAGCCCTCGTCCACGCCGTCCTGCCCTTCATGTTCGAAACGACGGCGAGCCGCATCGTGCGCGAACTGTATGAGCGCACCAACAAGCGCGCCGCCCACTGATCGCCCCGCTCAGGCGCGTTCGAGCCTGCCGCTGAGATAGACCAGCGCCAGCGTCACCGCCAGCAATACGGCACCGACCCATGCCATGGCGCCATAATGGGCCTGTTCGAACAGAACGCCGCCAAGCCCGGAACCGACTGCCTGCCCGATATAGATCGACGATGAATTGAGCGCGATGGCAGCGCCGGCCAGTGCCGGTGCGGCGCCCGCAAGCCGCGCCTGCTGCATGGAATTCGACGCCGCAAACCCGATGCCCCAGACGCCCGACGCGATCAGCGCCAGCAGGACCGAACCCGTCGACAGCGCCCACAGGACCGCGCCGGCCAGCATTGCGCCGAAGAAGATCAGCGAGGTGTTCAACGCGCCGATGCGCCCGACGACGCGCGATGCGGCGACATTGCCGAGAAAGCCTGCGACGCCGAATACCGCAAAACATATCGCGATCTCGCTCGAACTCGCCTGGACCGTTCGCGCCAGAAGCGGGCCGAAGAAGGTGAAGATGATGAACTGTCCGGCCCCGCCGAGGATGGTGGCGGCAAGCAGGATCAGCACGAAGGGATTGCGAAACAGGCTGCCCCAGTTTGCCAGCGAGATCGAGATGCCGCGCAGCTTCTGCGGCAGCGACGCGAAGACGGCGACAGCTGCACCCGTGGCACAGATCGCCAGACCCCAATGGACCATGCGCCAGCCATGCTCCGCCGCGACATAGGCGACAAGCGGCAGGCCCGCGGCAGCGGCCAGCGACCAGCCCAGAAAGACGAAAGAAATCGCACCCGGCCGCTCGCGCTCCGGCACCAGCATGGCAATCGCGCTCGCCGCCTGTGGCGTGAAAATGGCGGCAAAAGCCATCGCTACGACTCGTATCGCCAGAAGCGCGCCGTAGCTCGGCGCAAGTGCCGACGCCACATGGCACACGGCCAGCACCGCCATCGTCGCCGACAGCAGCAGCCGCCGGTCGATTGTGCTCGTGCCCCAGGCGACGAGCGGCGAGCCGATGCACAGGACCACCGCCCCGCCGGTAATGAGAAATGCCGCGCTTGCCACCGCGATGCCGAAATCTGCCGCGAGCGGATCGACCATGCCGGCCGGGCCGACGATCGACAGTCCGATGACAAAATTGCCGAGAAGAAGGGCGAAGGCGGCGGTGCGCCCGGTCGACTGTGCCATGATGGCTTCTCCGTCATGCGGGCGACGGGAGGCGGCCACGCGAACCCGGCAGTCCTTACGCCTCGCAACTCCTGCCCGCAATTACCTCTGAGGCAGGGCGGCCCTTACCTGACGATGATGCGCGCGCCGGTTCTCACACGCGAATGCAGGTCGATGACGTCCTGGTTGAGCATCCGGATGCAGCCCGCCGACACCGCCTGCCCGATAGAAGACGGCTTGTTGGTGCCATGCACACGATAATAGGTATCGACGCCGTCCCTGTACATGTAGAGGGCGCGCGCACCGAGCGGGTTACCGGGGCCGCCATCCACGCCGTTCTCGAACTTCTTGTACTGTTCGGGGCTGCGCGCGATCATGTTGTCGGTCGGCCGCCAGCGCGGCCATGTCCCCTTGCGCGCAATGACAGCCTCGCCGCCGCCATAGGCGCGCGCGACAGGCCCGACGCCTACCGCATAGCGGATCGCCCTGCCGCCCGGCTGAACGAGATAGAGAAAGCGCGTACCCTGATCCACGATGATCGTGCCGGGGGCTTCATCGCCTGAAAAATCAACGATCTGGCGCACATATTGCGGCTTCAGCCTGCTGACATCGACTGCGGCGACCGTAAAGCCGCCATCCTCGATCTGCCGATACATATAGGCCGGGTCGCCGAACGCCTCTTCCCGCACCGGTGCCGACATCGGCGCAGGCGCGACCGATACAAGTGCGTCGGATGGCGGCGCGTTGGTGACGCAGCCGGAAGCGAACAAGACAAGCAGCAGAGCAAATGACGGGCGCAAGCCAATCATGAAAGACGACATGACATTCTCCAGGGAAGGTTCAGAGCCGCCGACGGGCGGTTCCGGATTGCCCTCACCGCACATGGCCGGTGATAGCGGCAGCATCTAACCCGGCGGGGGCTTGGTATCCAGCGGTCCCGGCAGCTTCTCCGCCGCTGTGCCTTTGCAGCAACGGTCAGCCGTCCTGCATAACACCGGATGGGCGAAGGCTCCTGACAGTCCTGTCAGGAGGGGTCGTTTATCGAGTGGATGCAAAGGACGCTAAATGACCGACACAGCCGCCGCCTCTCCCGAGCTTAAGCATATCTTCAATCGCGAGCGGCTGGAGCATTTTGCGCGCGAGACGAGTGCCGTCTTTCCGGCCTTCGCCGATGCGGCTTTCCTCGATCATGCCAGCCGCAATCTCGACGATCTCGGCATCATGCAGCGCATGCGTCAGGTTGCGCAGGCCTATGACGCGACCTTGCCCGCCAGCTATGAACAGGCGCTCGACATATTGGGCGCTCTTGCCCCGCGCATCGGGCATGGCTTCGCCTCGATTTCCTTATGCGAGTTCGTCACCATTCGCGGAACGGACCACTTCGACCGCTCGATGGCCGCACTTGCCCATTTCACCCGCTTCGGCTCGGCGGAGTTTGCGATCCGCCCCTTCATCCAGCGCGATGCCGGGCGCGCGCTTGCCATCATGCGCGGCTGGGCCGAAGACGAAAACGAGCATGTGCGCCGCCTCGCCAGCGAAGGCACGCGTCCGCGCCTGCCATGGTCGTTCCAGTTGCGCGAGCTTGCCGCCGACCCGTCAAAGGCGATGCCAATCCTCGAACGGCTGAAGGCGGACCCTGCCATCTATGTGCGCAAATCCGTCGCCAATCACCTCAACGACATTTCAAAAGAACATCCAGACTGGCTCGTTGCGCAGCTTGGGGGCTGGGACCAGAGCGCGGCGGAAACGAAGTGGATCGTGGGCCAGGCGGTGCGCACGTTGGTCAAGAAGGGCGACACCCGCGCGCTTGCTCTTGTCGGTGCCAGCGGCGAGGCAGAGGCGCAGGTGACGCGTTTCTCGGTGTCACCCGAAAGCCTCCGCCTCGGCGACCGGCTCTCGATCAGCGCCACTGTCATCTCGACCGGCAACGAACGCCAGCGCATCGTCGCCGACTATGCCATCCACTACGTCAAGGCGAGCGGCCGCCCGTCACGCAAGGTCTTCAAGCTGAAGGCGTTCGACCTTGCCCCCGGCGAGGCCGTCGATCTCTCCATCAGCCAGACGATCAAGGATTTTTCGACGCGCAAGCACCATCCGGGCCACCATGAGGTGGAACTGATGCTGAACGGCGCTATCGTCGCGCGCGGCGGCTTTGACCTTACTTGATCAGACCGCGCGCGTCAGGCCGCCGTCAACCCGGATGTTCTGGCCGGTAATGTAGCCCGCGCCCTCCGAAGCGAGGAACGCAACGGTCGCGGCGATCTCCTCGCTCTTGCCGTAACGCTGCATCGGCACGCCGGAGCGGCGCTCGTCGGTCTGCGGCAGCGAGTCGATCCAGCCCGGCAGCACATTGTTCATGCGCACATTATCGGCCGCATAGGTGTCGGCGAAAATCTTGGTGAAGGCGGCAAGCCCGGCGCGCGCGACGGCGGAAGTCGGGAACATGGCGCTCGGCTCGAATGCCCAAGCGGTCGAGATGTTGATGATCGCGCCCGATTTCTGCGCCTGCATCACAGGCGTCACCAGCCGCGCCGGGCGCACGACATTGAGGAAATAGACGTCCATCGCGGCGTGCCAGTCCTCGTCGGCGATTTCGAGGATCTGCTTGCGCGGCCCGTGGCCGGCGCTGTTGACCAGCACGTCGACCCGGCCCCAGCGCGCCATGGTCTCATCGACAAGGCGCTTCAGATCGTCGTTCGACTGGTTCGAGCCGGTCACGCCAAGTCCGCCGAGTTCGGCGGCCAGCGCCTCGCCCTTGCCCGAGGACGACAGGATCGCGACCTTGAACCCGTCAGCCGCAAGCCGTCTGGCGCAGGCCGCACCCATGCCGCTTCCGCCTGCGGTGACGATCGCTGTTTTCTGGTCCGGCATATCAGGCTCCCTGCATTTCCCTATATGTCACTAGACCATGTCCGCGCCGAAATGCATACGCATCACGGCAATGCTGTTCCGAGGGACTATGACCAAAACGATCATTATCGATGGCGCGGCCATCCACGACATTGCGTCCTTCTATGACGAGATCAATCGCGTCTTCATGGTGGGCGTAGACTGGCAGCTTGGCCCCAGCCTCGATGCGCTGGCCGATCTTCTGCATGGCGGTTTCGGCGCGATCGGCGGCAATGAACCGATACGGCTCATCTGGCGCTCGATGGAAAAGAACCGCGCCGATCTCGGCCTTGAAACTACCCGCGCCTTCTATCGCAGGAAACTGGAACGTCCGGACATGTTCAACGCAGACATGATCGGCCGGCAGCTTGCCGCGCTTGAGGCAGGCACCGGCCCGACCTATTTCGACATCATCCTCGAAATCATCGCAGAGCATCCCAATATCCGGCTGGAGGCTGGCTAAGCTCGTTTCTCGACATCCGGCGCCGCCTTCGCTATATCCGCGCCCGAACGGAATTCCACTTCATGGCAGAGCCAATCAAGGACGCGGTTGCGCGTCGCCGCACTTTCGCGATCATCGCGCATCCGGACGCCGGCAAGACGACGCTGACTGAAAAGCTCCTGCTTTTCGGCGGCGCGATCCAGCTTGCCGGCGAGGTCAAGGCCAAGAAGGACCGCATGAACACGCGCTCCGACTGGATGAAGATCGAGCGCGAGCGCGGCATTTCGGTCGTCACCTCGGTGATGACCTTCGAATATGGCGACAACGTCTTCAACCTGCTCGACACGCCCGGCCACGAAGACTTCGCCGACGACACCTACCGTACGCTGTCGGCGGTCGATTCCGCCGTCATGGTCATCGACGCCGCCAAGGGCATCGAGCCGCGCACGCTGAAGCTGTTCGAAGTGTGCCGGATGCGCGACATCCCGATCGTCACCTTCGTCAACAAGATGGACCGCGAGGCCCGCAACACGTTCGAGATTCTCGACGAGATCGAGCAGAAGCTGGCGCTCGATACCGCGCCGATCACATGGCCCATCGGGCAGGGCAAAACGTTCTCCGGCACCTATCACCTCGCCGACAATGCGGTGCGCCGCTCCGATGACGAGACCGAACGCACCAAGGTCAACGGCCCGGACTCCAACCGTGTCGCCGGCCTTCTGCCCGACAATGAGCGGGAAACCTTCATCGAGGAACTGGACCTCGCCCGCGAGGCCTGCCGCCCGTTCGACCTGGAGGCTTTCCGCGAAGGCCATCTGACACCGGTCTATTTCGGCTCGGCGCTGCGCAATTTCGGCGTACGCGACCTGATCGAGGGGCTTGGCGCATTTGCCCCGCCGCCGCGGGACCAGGAGGCCGACACGCGCATCGTCCATGCGACCGAACCCGACATGACCGCCTTCGTCTTCAAGATCCAGGCGAACATGGACCCCAATCACCGCGACCGCATCGCGTTCGTGCGCGTCTGCTCGGGCGAGTTGAAGCGCGGCATGAAGGCAAAGCTCGTGCGCACCGGCAAGCCGATGAGCCTGTCTGCGCCGCAGTTCTTCTTCGCCCGCTCGCGCATCACCGCCGACGAGGCCTATGCGGGCGACGTGGTGGGCATTCCCAACCACGGAACGCTGCGCATCGGCGACACGCTGACCGATGGCGAGGAACTTCTGTTCCGCGGCGTGCCGAACTTCGCGCCCGAAATCCTGCGCCGCGTTCGCCTTGGTGATCCGATGAAGGCGAAGAAGCTGCGCGAAGCGCTCCAGCAGATGGCCGAGGAAGGCGTCGTGCAACTGTTCACGCCCGAAGACGGCTCTCCGGCTATCGTCGGCGTCGTCGGTGCGCTTCAGCTCGACGTGCTGAAGGAACGGCTCAGTGTCGAATACAGCCTGCCGGTCGACTTCGAGATCGCGCGCTTTTCGGTCTGCCGCTGGATCAGCGCCCCGAGCGCCGCTGAACTGCAGCGCTTCATCGACGGCCATCGCGGCGACATCGCCCGCGACCTCGACGGCGATCCGGTGTTCCTCGCCCAGCACGCGTTCTCGCTGAACTACGAGGCCGACCGCTGGAAGGACATCTCCTTCGCCGCGATCAAGGACTATCAGGTGCGCGACGCGGCGTAGGGCCTGTCGATCTTCAAGCCGGACAGGTGATGGTTCACCGGTCGCGTTCGCGCAAATACCCGCGCAGGACGACCGCCTGGTTATGCGCCTCGTCTTTCGCGCCGAACAGCAGTGTGATCGTGTCGTGCTTCCGGGCCTGTTCGAGCAGCCGGTCTACCGCGTCGGCATTGCGATCCAGTTCGGCCCGGTATTTTTCAGAGAACGATGTCCATCTCTCGGGCTTGTGACCGAACCATTTGCGCAGGTCCGTGCTCGGCGCGACCTCCTTCAGCCAGAGGCCGAGCGCGGCCTGTTCCTTCGACACCCCGCGCGGCCATACGCGGTCGACGAGGATGCGGAACCCGTCGTCGCGGGAGGCCGGTTCGTAGACGCGTTTCAGCCTGTATTCGGTGGACGGCATGGCGCAAGACTAGCTCAGGCGCTACGGATGGCAACCCGCATGCCTGCGCCCGGATCGACGAACCCGGGACAGCCGGCCGCTATTCGGCCGGTTGCATGCGCCGGCCGGACGCCGCGGGCGCCGGCGAAAACACGATCCAGCCGAACAGAAGAACGCCGGCGAAGGTAATGAGCGAGCCTGTCGCAACCAGCGGCTCGGCGCCCGGATTGCCCTTCAACAGCGCATAGAGCGACGGGATCATCACTGCCAGACCCAGGAGATAGACGGCATATTGCAGCGTCGGCAGGCGCCCCACTGCCTTGGCCGGATGCAGCGCGTAATATGCACCGAACAGGAAGCTGGTCACCCAACCGAGCAGGTTGAGGTGGGCGTGCGCGCCCATCACGCTGTGGTCGCCCTGAATGGACATGTGGATGCCGATGGCGATCCCCACGATGAGCAGGGTAATGGCGGTGCGGAAATAGAGTGTCGAAATGAACGGCATGAAATCCCCCTGGCTGGATGGCAGCAGGCCATGACTTGGCTGAGAACGGAAATCGAAAGCGCCGGATAACATCCCGCCGGTCCGGTTATCTTACCCTACGTCAATTTAGGTGCGTCTTCAACGGGATTGGAGGGGTTGGCGGGAACGCTCGCCGGTATTTCAGCGGCAACGCCACGCAAAATATGACCCGGATTTTTCGCTTCATGAGAATTATTTTCCGATGACCGCGGCAGAGCGGCGCGATGGAAGCTAGTCCCCGGCGGCTCGGCGGCCTATGTGTATGGTCTGTAGAAAGGGAGATTTGTTATGAGCCTGCGCATCAACGACACCGCACCCGATTTCAAGGCCGACACCACGCAGGGGCCGATCAGCTTCCATGAGTGGATCGGCGACGGCTGGGCCGTCCTGTTCTCGCATCCGAAGAATTTCACGCCGGTCTGCACCACAGAGCTTGGCACCATGGCGGGTTACGCGCCGGAATTTGCCAAGCGCAACGTCAAGATCATCGGCATTTCGGTCGACCCCGTGTCGAGCCATGAAAAATGGAAGGCCGACATCAAGACCGCGACCGGCCATGACGTGCAATATCCGCTGATCGGCGACAAGGATCTCGCGGTGGCAAAGCTCTACGACATGCTGCCGGCAGGCGCGGGCGACAGTTCCGAAGGGCGCACGCCCGCCGACAACGCCACGGTCCGCTCGGTCTACGTCATCGGCCCTGACAAGAAGATCAAGCTGATCCTCACCTATCCGATGACGACCGGCCGCAACTTCGCCGAGATCATCCGCGCGATCGACTCCATCCAGCTGACCGCGAAACATCAGGTGGCGACGCCTGCCGACTGGAAGCAGGGCGACGATGTCATCATCACCGCCGCCGTGTCGAACGAGGACGCCACCAAGCGTTTCGGCGCCTATGAGACGATCCTGCCCTATCTGCGCACGACCAGGCAGCCGGCCGGCTGACGAACACTCGACCCCTCTCCCGCCTGGGCCGGCCCCGGTGGCCGGCTTCTTTTTACGCATTCATTAAACCAAACGGTTGACAATCATTCAGCTGCCTTGATATTAAACCACATGGTTGATTATCAAGCGCAACTCGACACGGTGTTCCATGCCCTCTCCGACGGCACCCGCCGCGGCATGTTGCGGCAGCTCAGCGAAGGCGAGCGCACCGTCGGCGAACTGGCCGCACCCTTCGCGATGAGCCTGGCTGGCGCGTCCAAGCATGTCCGCGTGCTGGAGCGCGCGGGGCTGGTGCGCCGGCGTATCGCCGGGCGAACCCACTACTGCAGGCTGGAGGCGGCGCGGATGCGCGAGGCGCAGGAATGGCTGCGTCACTACGAACGCTTCTGGACCGGAAAACTCGATGCACTCGAAGAACTGCTGCGCGCCGAAGACGACAGCGAAACGAAACGAACGACCGAAGGAGAGAAGAGATGACCGCACATGAAGCCATCAACCTGACGCCTGTCACGCGCCTGTCGCGCGATGCCATTCGCCTCGAACGCGTGCTGCCGGGTCCGCCGGAACGCGTCTGGGCCTATCTGACGGAGGGCGACAAGCGTGCGCAGTGGTTTTGCGGCGGCTCGACCCTGACAAAAAAGGGCCAGAACGCGACCTTGCTGTTCCAGCATACAAACATCACGGCCGAGCCGACGCCGGAGAAATACAAGGGGATGGACGATGCACCCTTCAAGTCGGAGGTGACGGTGCTGGCCTGGGATCCGCCGCGCGAACTCGCCTACACATGGCCGGAAGGCGACGACATATCGGAGGTCACCTTCAGCCTGTCGCCGCAGGGCAATGACACCCGACTGGTCCTGACCCACCGCCGCATCGGCTCCAACGCCTATCTCATCAGTTTCTCAGGCGGCTGGCACGCACATTTCAGCGCGCTCGCCCAGGTGCTGGAAGGCGAGAAGCCGAACGGCTTCTGGGCCGAGGTCGCCCAGCTGGACGCGCAATATACGAAAGCGTTCGGCAACGAGCCGCAATAGCGGCCCGCCCGGCCGCCTTACCTCGGCGCGCGCTTGGCGAGAATACGCTGGAGCGTGCGCCGATGCATGTTGAGACGCCGCGCCGTCTCCGACACGTTGCGCTCGCACATTTCGTAGACGCGCTGGATATGTTCCCAGCGAACCCGGTCAGCTGACATCGGGTTTTCCGGCGGCGCGATCGGCTCGGAGCCGGTGCGCGTCAGTGCCGCGATGATGTCGTCGGCGTCTGCGGGCTTGGACAGATAGTCGATCGCGCCAAGCTTCACCGCCGTCACCGCAGTCGCGATATTGCCGTAGCCGGTGAGGATGACCGTGCGCGAATCCGCCCGCTTCTCGCGGATCGCGGCAACAACGTCGAGGCCGTTGCCGTCGCCAAGCCGCATGTCGACCACCGCATATGCCGGCGGACGCGCCTTGGCCTTGGCAACCGCTTCTTCCACGCTGTCGGCAGTATCGACGACGAAACCGCGGCCTTCCATGGCCCGCGCCAGCCGCATCAGGAACGGCTTGTCATCATCGACGATCAGAAGCGAAGGATCGCCTCCGGTGATTGCTGCCGCTTGTGCTTGATCGGCCATGGTCCCTACGTCCCGCAATATCTTTATGTACGCGATATATATAGGCGGCTTTGCTCCTGCCGCAAAGCAGGCAGGCCCGCGTCACCCCGCCTGCGGCGACAAGTCCACACGGTCGAACGCCTGACGCGGCCAGACGACCTCTCCCAACGCGCCCTTTCCCTGCTCGTTGCGGAAGTTCACCGCAGCTCCCGACCGCTCCAGAAGCGTCTTGGCGATGAACAGACCAAGCCCGAGCCCGCCGCCCGAATGGTCGCCCTGCGCGCCGCCGCCGCGCGTCGTCATGTAAGGCTCACCGATACGGTCGAGGATTTCGGCCTGAAAGCCCGGTCCGTCGTCGATGACCTGAAGCTTGACCTGATCCTCGTCCCATCCGAAGCGCAGCAGGACGCGCTCGTGAGCGAAATCAACCGCATTCTCGACCAGATTGCCGATGCCGTAGATGACACCGGGATTGCGCCGCGTCACCGGCTCGGTTCCTGTCGTATCGAGCTTTTCGAGCACGATGGAAATTCCGAAATCGCGATGCGGGGCGATGACCTCCTCGATCAGCGACGACAGCGGCAGGCGGGCCAGATGCTCCTCACTGGTCGATGACAGGCTGGTCAGCCGCTTCAGGATTTCGCGGCAACGCTCGCTCTGCGTGCGCAGAAGCTGCACGTCCTCGTGCAGTTTGGGATCGTCGCCATGGGTGCGCTCCATCTCGCGGGCGACGAGCGCAATCGTTGCCAGAGGCGTGCCGAGTTCGTGCGCGGCCGCCGCCGCCAGTCCGTCGAGCGCGGAGAGATGCTGCTCGCGCTGCAGGACGAGTTCGGTCGCCGTCAAGGCATCGGCAAGCTGGCGCGCTTCCTCGGCCACGCGCCATGCATAGACCGCGGTAAAGACGATGGTCGACACCACAGCCATCCACAGCCCCACGACGTAGAGGAATGGGGTGGTCAGTTCCGTGTCGGGAAACCATGGCAGCGGCAGATGGAAGAAGACCAGAAGGGTCGCCGCGACGATCGCGATGATGCCAAGGCCGAGCGTCAGCCGCAGCGGCAGCGAGGTGGCCGAAATGACGACCGGCACCGTCATCAGCACCGCGAACGGATTGGTCATGCCGCCCGTCATCGACAGCAGGCCGGCAAGCTGGAGCGTGTCGAACAGGAGAATGCCGAGCGCCGCTTCAGGCGCGAGCCGGTGCGTCGCCGGATAGCGCAGCGCCAGAAGCAGGTTCAGCCAGGCCGAACAGGCGATGAGCGCGAAGCACAGGCTGACCGGCAGCGGGAAACCCAGCCAGTAGGCGACGACGATGACGGCGGCGCTCTGGCCGAACACCGCCAGCCAGCGAAGCCGGATGAGCGTATTGAGGCGCAATTGCCTCGACAGTTGCGGATCTGGCGCGCGAAAATCCTGAAGCATGCCGCTATATGCGCCAGAGTGAAGGTGCCGCCAAGAGGCTTACGTGCCCCTCGGCTTGGCGCGGGCCGTCGCTTGGGCGGCGCGCGGGTCTTCGGGCCAGACATGCTTGGGATAGCGGCCGCGCATGTCGGTCCGCACATCGGCCCATGAGCCTAGCCAGAAACCCGGCAGGTCGCGCGTCGTCTGGATCGGCCGGTGAGCAGGCGACAGAAGTTCGAGCGTCAGCCCGACCTTGCCGTCGGCAATCGAAGGATGGATGTCCAGCCCGAACAATTCCTGCACGCGGATCGCCAGAACCGGCCACTCGCCGTCATAGCGGATCGACAGATTGTTTCCCGTCGGCGCGCGATAATGCGTCGGCGCAAGTTCTGCGACTTTGCGCTGAAGATCGTAGGGAACCGTCGACATCAGCGCATCGTGCAGCAGGCCGCCGCGCCAGCGCGCCATCGATGCCTCTCCATGCAGGAAGGGGCCGAGCCAGTCGTCGAGCGTTGCCGCCAGCGCGTCGTCGGACATATCCGGCCAGGGCGCGCCGAGGCCGCGATGGAGCCAACCGAGCCTTTGGCGCAAGGTCTCGTCTGCCTTGCTCCATGGCAGGATCGACACGCCATGCTGCCTCACCGCTGCAAGTATCGCCGCATCCGCTTCGTCGCCGGTCGGGGCGGGCAGCATGTGCTCCGAGAGCTGGATCGCGCCGAGAGACAGATATTCGCGCAGGCGAACCGATCCCTTGCCGGCATCGAAGAGAGTTTCGACGCGTCGTTGCAGCCTGTCTGCCAGCCGCTCTCGCATATCCTCTTCCGCTACGGCCGCAGCGGCGACGATGCGCGCATTCTGCGCCTTGCCCTGAAGATCGGCGACGACGAGGAACGGCGCCCTGGCGAGAGGATCGGTCTCGTCGACCATGGCGCCGCGCCCATTTGCGAGCACGAACCGCCCGACCGCGCCACGCGCCTTTGCGACACGATCCGGCCAGGCATCGAGCAGCAGCAGACCGGCCGAGACCGGGCCGTTGCCGCCAGCCGCATTGCCCCTGCCCCCACCCGCCAGTCTCTTCGCCAGCGCCCTTGCCTGTTCGGCGCGCGGCGAACGGTCGCGTCGGAAATTGTCGAGCCGCCGGTCGAGGTCGGCCGACGGCCCGCCTAGCCCGCGTTCGGTCAGGAGCATGGCCAATTCGGCCGCACCTTGCCCCTCGCCCCTTTCCGTCCCTTGCGCCACCATATGCGCCAGACGCGCGGGCAGAGCGAGCTTGCGCATGGCCTCGCCCGAAGCCGTCAGCCTGCCATCGCCATCGATTGCGCCAAGTTCGCGCAGAAGCGAGCGCGCTTCGCTCAGCGCAGCGGCGGGCGGCGGATCGAGAAGGGCCATCGAGGCCGGATCGGTGACGCCGAATGCTGCCGCGTCGAGGACGAGGCCCGACAGGTCGGCGGCAAGAATCTCGGGCGGCGTGAAGGCGGGCAGTGCCGCCGTCTGCTCGGCCCGCCACAGCCTGACAGCCACGCCCGGGTCGGTTCGGCCCGCGCGTCCCGCGCGCTGGTCGGCCGACGCGCGCGAAGCACGCACCGTCTCAAGCCGCGTCAACCCGGTGGCCGGCTCGAAGACCGGCAGGCGCGACAGGCCGCTGTCGATGACGACGCGCACGCCGTCGATGGTGATCGAGGTCTCGGCAATCGACGTCGCCAGCACCACCTTGCGGCGACCGGCGGGCGCGGGGCGTATCGCGGCGTCCTGCGCCTTGCCATCGAGATTTCCATAGAGAGGCACGATATCGACATTGGCGGCGATGCGTCCGGTCAGCCGCTCGGCGGTGCGCTCGATCTCGCGCTGGCCGGGCAGGAAGGCGAGCACCGAACCCGGCTCCGTGCCGAGCGCATTGCGGATGGCGCGCGCCATGGCATCCTCGACCGGTTCGTCGGCACCTCGCGGCTCGTGCCTGACATCGACCGGAAAGGCCCTGCCCTCGCTGGTGATGACCGGCGCGCCGTCGAGCAGCTTTGCCACGCGCGCGCCGTCGAGCGTCGCCGACATGACCAGCAACCGTAGATCGGGCCGCAGCGCGCCCTGCACATCGAGCGCCAGCGCCAGACCGAAATCGCCATCGAGCGAGCGTTCGTGGAATTCGTCAAACAGCACCGCCGAAATGCCTGCAAGTTCGGGGTCTTCGAGGATCATCCGCGCCAGCACGCCTTCGGTGACGACCAGAATGCGCGTCCGGGCGCTCACCCGATTGTCCATGCGCATGGCATAGCCGACGGTGCCGCCAACCTCCTCGCCAAGGATCGCGGCCATGCGCCTTGCGGCTGCGCGCGCCGCCAGCCGGCGCGGCTCCAGCAGAAGGATGCGGCCATCGCCGCGCCACGGCGCGTCCAGGAGCCCCAGCGGCACAAGCGTCGTCTTGCCCGCACCGGGCGGCGCGACCAGCACGGCGCGATTGCCGCCTTCAAACGCGGCAGTGAGAGGCGGCAGCGCCTCGGTTACCGGCAATTTCGGCAGGTCAGCCATCAAGCTTCGCCGATCCTGACGACATCGCCGCCTGCGGCTTCAGCATCGGCCTCGTCATGCGTCACCAGTACGACCGGCAGGCCATTGTCGCGCGCGCTCGAAAACACCAGTTCGCGCATCGCGGCGCGCAAAGCGGCGTCAAGCTTTGAGAACGGCTCGTCAAGCAGCAGCATGCGCGGCCTCGACAAGAGCACCCGCGCCAGCGCCACGCGCGTTTTCTGCCCACCCGACAGCGTGTCTGGATCGCGCGCGCCAAAGCCGCTCAGATCCACCCGGTCGAGCGCGGCCTGCGCCAACTCCCTGCGTTCGCTTGCCGGGCGCACGTCCTGCGGGATAGCGAACAACAGATTGGACAGCACGCTCATATGCGGAAACAGGAGCGCATCCTGAAACAGGATGCCCGCCCGTCTTTGCTCGGCCGGCAGGGAAAGCAGATCGACTCCGTCGCAGGTCACCTTGCCGGTCGCGCGAAATGCGGGGTCGAGAAAGCCGCCGATGAAGGCGAGCATGGACGACTTGCCCGAACCGGACGGTCCCATGACGGTCAGCGTCTCGCCGGGGCGCACGGCGCGCGTCAGCTCGACCAGCGTCCTGCGGCCAAGCGAAATGCGGATGTCGTCGAGTTTGAGGCCGGGTTCGTCCATTCGGAAACTTCAGGCGCGCATTGCGCGGAAGCGCCGGAATAACAGTGTCGGGACAAAAATGGCAATCGCGAAGCCGATGGCCGGCAGCAGCATCTGGACGAATGCATAGACGCCGATGACGCGCCGGTTGCCGCCAGACGCCAATGCGACCGCCTCTGTGGTGATCGTCGGCAGGCGTCCCGCACCGATCAGCAATGTCGGCAGGTAGAGACCAACCGAGACGGCAAAGCCGACTGCGGCGGCGGTCAGGATCGGCCGCAACTGCATGGCCAAACGAATGCGCAGCAGCGTCGCGCGGCGCGACCGGCCAAGGCCCGCCGCCACCTGTTCATAGCGCGGGTCAAACGCCCGCCAGGGGTCGGACAACGACAGGAAGACATAGGGCAGCACGAAGACCAGATGCGCCACGACCAGCGCGGCCATCGACGCGCCGATGCCAAGCGTGAGGAACAGGAATTGCAGTCCGAACAGGAACGCCGTCTGCGGCACGATCAGCGGCAGGTAGATGATCGCCATCGCGGTGCGGCCCGCCTTGCGGCCGGTTTCGCCTTCGCGGATCAGGCAGGCAAGGACCAGCACCAGCGCAAGCGAGGTGGCGACGGCGGCAGCGATAAGCGTCGTCGCGAGCGGTTCGCCCAGCCGCATTCCGGCACTGCCCCATGCGGCAAGCGTGAAGGCGCGCGGCAAGGCGTCGGGAAACTGCCACAGGCCCGCGACCGACCAGATGGCGAGCGTCGCCAGACCGGCAAAGACGAGCGCCGCCGATGCGACCATCGCCGCGCGCGCACTCCACGCCGCTAACCTGTCCGACGCCAGGCGCATGCCGCGATGGGACGCGCAATCGCGAATGGCGGCGGCGATACGTTCCAGCGCCAGCCACATAAGCAGCGCCGCAGCCGTCACGCCCAGTTGCAGAAGCGCGCCTGCGCAGGCCTTGAAGCGCATGGCCAGATCGGGATCGCCCATCCAGCCGACAATACGCACGGCAAGCGGTGCCGGCGTCGTCGGCCCGAGGATCATCGCCACGTCGACGACCGAGGTTGCAAAGGCGATCACCGCAAAGACCGCCAGTCTGATCTGCGGATAGACGGCAGGCCATGCAAGCATCAGAAAGCCCGACATGCGCCCATAGCCGAGCGAGGCGGCAAGCGCCCGCGTCTCGGCGACGCGCGCCTGCGGCAGGCTAGCCAGCGTGATCAGCATCAGGAAGGGGATTTCCTTCACCACCAGCCCCGCGACCATCGACAGGCCGGCGGGATCGTTGACGACGAGAAGGTCGGGCGGCTGCGTCCAGCCGGTCAGTTCGGGCGATATCAAACGCACGATCAGGCCGGACGGCGCGATGAGAAAGGCAAGCCCGAAGGCCGCCGCCGCATGTGGCACCGAAAGCAGCGGCGAGATGATCGAGCGGACGCGAACGAAGCTCGGCGTTCCGGCCCATGCGGCGGTGAACATCATGACGATGGAAAGTGCTGCCGCCGCCGACAAAAGCCCCGTCGACAGGCTGAGCCAGACCGAGGTCCAGATACCCGGTTCGGCCAGCAGGCGACGGAACGGGTCGAGCGAAAGCCCGTCGCCGCCAAGTGCGGGCAGATAGCCGAAAGCCGGCAATGCGGTCCACGACAGTCCTGCCAGCACCGGTCCGGCCAGCACCAGAACCGTCAGTGGCGGCCCGAGACGCGGCAGCATGTCAGCGCAGCCGGGCCAATGCCTCAGCGCGCCCCATAGCGCTTCGTCCATTCCGCCTCGATGCGCTCCATCCAGCTTGGATGCGGCTCGTCGATTGCGGGGCCAAGCTCGGCAGGCCCGAGCGTCGCAATGCCTATGTCGAGCGCCTTGAAGCGAGCCGCGTCGGCCTCCGGCAGTCTGGTCACGTCGAGCACCGTCGGGTCGCCCCAGATCTTCGGGTCCTGCTTCCTCGCCTGCGCTTCGGGCGAGAGCAGGAAATCCGCCGCCACAAGCGCGCCCGCCTTGGCGGTGGCATTGAAGGGAATGGCGACGAAATGCGAATTGGCGATGGTGCCCTTGTCGAACACGAAGGAGCGCACAGTGTCCGGCAGTTCGCCTGCGGCAATCGCGCTCGACGCTTCCGCCGGGTTGAAGGCAAATGAAATGTCGATCTCGGAATCGGCCAGCAACTGCTTCAGCGCCGGATAATTGGGCGGGAACGCATTGCCCTGCCGCCACAGAAGCGGGTTCAACTGGTCGAGATAGTCGAACAGCGGTTTCGCGGCTTGCGCAAATCCTGCTTCCTCGACCGGCTTTGACAGCAGGCTCTTGTCGGCGATCTTTTCGACCAGAACCTGTTTTAGGAAAGTCGAGCCGGTGAAATCCGGCGGCTGCGGATAGGTGAACCGGCCCGGATGCGCCTTGGCCCAGTCGAGCAGCGCGTCGGCCGAGCGCGGCAGGTCCGCCTCCGTGCTCCGCGCCGTATCGTAGAAGAAGACCAGCTTCGCCATGCCCCACGGGCTTTCAAGGCCGTCCGTCGGGATGGTGAAATCGGTGACGACGGTCGGCGTCATTTCAGGGTTCACATATTGCCAGTTGGGCAGTCTGTCGGCCCAGCCCGGCGACATCAGCAGGCCCTGAGCCTTCATCGAAGCAAAGTTCTCGCCATTGATCCAGACAAGGTCGACCGAGCCGTTCTCTGTCTTTCCGGCAGCCTTTTCCGCAACCACCGCGCCAACCGCCTTGGCGGTGTCGTCGAGCTTCACATGCACCAGCTTGACGCCATATCGGCTGGCGAGTTCGCCTCCCGCCCAGTCGAGATAGGCGTTGATGTTTTCGCCGCCGCCCCATGCGTTGAAATAGACGGTTTGCCCCTTGGCGTCGGCCAGCACATCGCTCCACTTCGCCGGATCGGGATCGGCAGCGGAGGCGAGCGACGCAGAAAAGGCGAGCGCCGCGAGAGCGGCGTATAGAGAGCGCATGGGATGTCCTCCTTCAGGCGCGTGCAACTCACCCCACGGCGCACGCCCGGTCAACGCAAAGCCGCGTGATGATCAGGTGAAACGCAGGACGTGATTGTCGAATACGATTGCCGCCTCGCGCCGCGCGGCGCCGTCGGCGAGGTCTATTTCGCCCGCCCCGGTCGTCACCATGAACGCCTTGCCGTCCGGGGCCACGCCGCAGACCTCCTCAAGGCTTCGGCTCGCCACGACATTGCCGGTCGTGGCATCGAGCACCGCCAGCGAATTGCCCTGCGGTGATGTAAACGCAACCGTGCCCGCCTGACGATTGGCCGCAACCGAACCGACATAGTTGCGCAGGCCGCCCAGCACATCGGCGGGCAGTTCGATCAGCGACATGCCTTCGCCTGGCCGCGCCTTTCCGACCAGCGGCGGCGTCAGCGACGGCGAACCTTCGAACTGGCAGCCGAACCAGAGCGCACCCGACGCATCGATATCCATGTGGCGGATCGAAAGCTGATGCAGGTCGGCGGCCAGCGCATGCTTGCCGAGCAGCCTGCCGTCGCGCCGGTCGATAAAGACCAGAGACGGCTGCATTGTCGCGATATTGAGCTTGGCGCGACCGAAATCCGGATGGGTCTCGATGCCGCCATTGGCGACCGCCAGCGTCACGCCGTCATCCATCAGGAGCATTTCGTGCGGGCCGACGCCGAAGGTCGAAAACTCGCCGATACGGGCAAAGCCGTCGCGCGTGTCGTAGATGCCGATGACACCGGCCGCATTGTCGAAATCGTTCTCGGTCGCATAGAGCAGGCTTGCGTCAGGGGAAAACACGCCGTGGCCGTAGAAGTGCCGTCCCGCGACCGAGGATATGGTCAACGGCGGCTGGCGGTCCTGCCGGTCGAACACGACCGCAAAGGTGCCGGGCTGGCGGGCGAAGACGACATAGCGGCTTCCGGTCGGGTCGACGCAGATGTCGTGGCCACGGTCGGGCAGCGCCGCCTGATGGATCACCTCGCCGCGCTCCGACAGGATGGCGACGCCATATTCGCCGCTGCGCTTCTGATAGGCGGTCGCAAAGACCGCATCGGCGCCCGCCGCCGCGCGCGCACCAGCCGGCACAAGACCCGCGAGAAACGTCACGCCTGCCGCACGGAGAAAATCGCGCCGGTCGATCAGGAGGCGGTCATTCAGGGCGGGGGCCATCAGTCGCCGTCCAGCGAGGAGAAGCCAGCCGTCAGGCCGACTTCCGCCGTGAAGCGCGTGCCTATCAGCTCGGAAAGGCTCGTCGTCACCAGTCGGACATAGTTGAGCTTGTCGCGCTGACCCGGGTCTTTCAGGATGTCATCGATCGGGCCGCCCATCGTGGCAAGCGTCTTGCTTGCATTCTCGAACTCGAATGCGATCGACCCGGCAATCCATCTGCTTTCCTCTGGCAGCAGGTCTTCCAGATTGGACAGTTCAAACAGCTGCCGCAGCGAATCGAGATTGGCCCTGATCGATTCCGTCGTCATTCCGGACCGCCACCAGATCGCCAGTCTCGGCCTATCCTTGTCGGCCGTTTCGGCGAGAAAACCGCCAAGCCGCACATCGCGCACCATCTCCAGCCCGTGTATCAGCGTATTCAGCACCTCGGTCAGAGACTCGTCGGCGGTGCGATAGCGCCCATTGCCCTCACCCGGCGCGGTCCACGTGCGGCTAAACGTGCCAGTCCACTCGCTCTCGACGGCCGCAGTCAGCTGCTCGACGTTCTGCGCAACGGAGCTGGCAAACCGGCATCGATGTTCATCGCCCTTTGCCAGCACTTCGGAGCCCGTCCCGAACAGCAGGAATTCCAGCGTTCCGAGCCCCTGCAGCGCGACGCTTTTCTGCTGCAGCGTCGCCAGGCTCTCGACCGTTGGATCACCCGTCGCCAGCGCCTCCTGCACCTGTTTCAGCCCGATGCTCTTGCGGTCCGGCCAATAGAGCAGCTTCTCCAGCCGGTTGTCTTCGGCAATCGGCCCGAAACGGACCGGTTCAGCGCGTGACCAGAAATCCAGAAGCGCGCGGAACCCTGCGCGGGCGCCTGCAAGCGCATCGTCCGAAGGCGCGGCGCATAGCTCTTCCACCTTCACCCGTGCAGCACCGGCGCTCGTTTTCAAGGCAAGATAGACCGGCGCGACGAACCTGTCCGACGTATCGACAACAATCCGCGTCGCCTTGTCCGCATCGACGGCAAGCGCCGGAGACGAGACGACAAGCAGCGAGGCCAGCATCAGCAATCTCAACATCAGAGCGACTCCACAAATTTAACCAGCGCATCCCGCTCGGCTTTCGGCAGCGCCGCAAATCCGTCGCGCGCTTTCTGTGCCTCGCCGCCGTGCCACAGGATCGCCTCGGTCAGGCTGCGCGCCCGGCCGTCATGCAGGAAGAAGGTGTGACCGTTGACCGTCTGCGTCAGGCCGATGCCCCAGAGCGGCGCGGTGCGCCAGTCGCGGCCGGACGCATCGCCAACGCGCTGGCCATCGGCCAGCCCTTCGCCCATGTCGTGCAGCAAAAGGTCCGTGTAGGGCCAGATCAGCTGGAAGGCCAAGGGCTTGTAGGGCGCGTCCTTGCGCGTGACATATTTCGGCGTGTGACAGGTGGCGCAGCCAAGCGCATAGAAGGTCTTCTTTCCGGCCAGAACCTGCGGGTTGTCGGCGTCGCGGCGCGCCGGCACCGCGAGGTTCTGCGAATAGAATGTGACGAGGTCGAGCACAGGATCGGGCGCCTCGGTGTCGCCGAGCCTCTCCTGCACGCCGTTGGGCATGGCGCGGCACTCGGTCTGTGCCGGTGTGCAGTCGCCCCAGTGGCGCGGTGCGTCGGGGGTCGATATGCCGATGTCGCCAGCAAAGGCGTCTGCCGACTGCTGGCGGATCGTCGCGGTCGACGCCTTGTGGCCGAAGCGGCCTATGACCGTCTCGCCCGTCTTAGGATCGATCGTATAGGAGACGCGGCCCCTTATTCCGTCGCCGTCGCGGTCTTGCGCGTCGGCGCGGGCGAGGATGTCGGCGGGATGTATCTGTTCGATGAGGCCAAGCCCGATCATCTGCGGCGACACGCGCGGCGACAGGGTCGTCTTCGGATCGAGCGGACCATAAGCCAGATCGGCTACCGAATAGGTCGGCTTGCGCAATGAAATCACCGCGCCGTCGCCAAGCGTCACCGGCTGCTCCTCATAGGCAACCGCCATGCGGCCCTCCGATCTCAGGCCCGGCACGGCGAGATCCTGCAATTGCGTGCCATAGACCGGGTCGGCGAGCGCGGCGCCCATGCGGCCGGCAAGCGGCGCGCTGTCTTCGACCTGGCGGGCCAGACGCAGGAACATCGAGGTGGCGTCTGCACTGCTCTCCGGCGGATGGCCGCGCCCGTCCTTCAGGTGGCAGCTCTGGCAGGCGCGCGCGTTGAACAGCGGCCCAAGTCCGTCGGATGCCTGCGTCGAAGACGGCGAGGACACCCAAAGCTTGCGGAACAGCGCATTGCCGAGCTTGAACGTGCCCTCATCCTCGAAGGACATATTGGCGGAGAAATTGGAGAAGGCGTCCTGATTGACGAGCTTCTTCGAGGTCGCGGCACCGCCTGGCATCTGCTCGAAGGATTCAGGCCTGGTGAAATCGGTCGCAGGGCGCGTCACCGCCTCGACGCGCTTCAAGGTCTTGGCGTCGAGGTCGTCGCGCACAGGCCGGGCGTCCGTAGCGCCGGCAATGGCTATCGTCCCCGCCAGCAGAAGCGGCGGCAGCACGAAAACCGCAGCGCGGCGCGCAAGTGTCAGGGCGCGCCGCATCCGCACATTCCTAGTGGCCTTCGGCCTCGTCGGCGGAAGCGGCGTTCAACAGGCCGTATTTCTCTTCACCGATCTTGCCCAGCAGTTCGAGCTGCGTTTCGAGGAAGTCGATATGGCCTTCCTCGTCCATCAGCAGTTCCTCGAACAGTTTCATCGTCACGTAGTCGCCTGCCTCGTTGCAGATATCGCGCGACTTCTTGTAGGCGGCGCGAGCGTCATATTCGCCGGCAAGATCCGCCTCCAGCACTTCCTTGACGTTCTGGCCGATGCGCAGCGGCGCGACCGATTGAAGATTTGGATGGCCTTCGAGGAAGATGATGCGCGCCACCAGGCGGTCGGCATGCTGCATTTCCTCGATGGATTCCGCCCGCTCCTTCTTGGCGAGCTTCACATAACCCCAGTCTTCGAGCAGGCGATAGTGAACCCAGTACTGGTTGACAGCGCCGAGTTCGAGAAAGAGCGCCTCGTTAAGCCGCTCGATGACCTTCTTTTCGCCCTTCATGGCTCTTGCTCCCGAATTGACCGCGCAAACCGCGCACGCGGTCTAGGTACGATACGATCTCCGCCTCACCTGAATCGCCGCGCGCGTGAAAAGCTTCGGTGACGCGAATTATCGTTTCCACCACATTCGGGAAGCAGCCGCAACAGCGACCTCTCTTTGCAAGGGTGTGGTACACCTTGGCAGGCACGATGAGCTGCCAGGGATCAGCCTCCAGCAGGCTCAATATCGTCCGCTCGATCTCCTTGTCCGTGATCAGATTGCAATGGCAAACAAGCATTTACGCGTTTCGCTGATGGGTCGGGGCGTCCGTGCGCCCCTGCCTATATGTTGACCCTCCGGGTCGTGTTTTTCAAGCGCCGACTACTGGAAAACCGCGCCGGGGTTATCGAGGCTGTCCGATCCCTCGAATTCGATCGCATCAAGCTTGAGAGCGGCGACGGCGCGCTCGATCGACCGTGTCTGGTCGACCAGCCCGTCAATCGCCGTCTGCACAACCTGATTGCCGGCCGCATTGCCCTCGCCGATCATCTGGTCATAAGCCTCGCCGCCTTCAGCGCGCTTTGCCATGGCTTCCATCGCCGCCACCGTCACGTCGAGCTTGCCCTTCAGCTCCGCATCGACCGCCGGATCGGCCTGCTTGACCAGATCGGAGATCGACGGTCCCTGCACGGTCGAGCCGTCCACGCGCTTGTAGGTGCCGGTATAGACGTTGCGGATGCCGACGGAGTCGTAGAGATGCGAAATGTGCGTATTGTCCGAGAAGCAGTCATGCTCCTCTTCCGGATCGTGCAGCAGGAGGCCGAGCTTCATGCGCTCGCCAGCCAGTTCGCCATAGGACAGCGAGCCGAGGCCGGTCAGGATGGCGCCGAGGCCTGTCTGTGCATCGCCGTCGACGATGGTCTTGCGGGCTTCGCCATCGGCGCCCCAGTTTGCCACCATCTCTTCGAGGTCGGTCACCAGGAGGTCGCTCGCGGCCACCAGATAGGCGGCACGCCGGTCGCAATTGCCGCCGGTGCAGTTGGCCGTGTCGTAGTCGGTCGCGGGCCGGTTGCCCGAACCCGGCCCCGTTCCGTTCAGGTCCTGTCCCCAGAGCAGGAACTCGATCGCGTGATAGCCGGTGGCGACATTGGCCTCGATGTCACCCGCTTCCTGCAAGGTGCCCGACAGGAATTTCGGCGTGATGTTGCTCGCATCGACCGTCTGGCCGTTGATCTCGATCTGCTTGTTGGCGATGACATTGGCCGTGTAGAGCGAATTGTCGTCGCTTTCGGTGCCGTAGGAGGCGTCGACATAGTCGATCAGCCCCTCATCGAGCGGCCATGCGTTCACGCGGCCTTCCCAATCGTCGACAATCGGATTGCCGAAACGAAACGCCTCGCTCTGCTGATAGGAAATGCGCGCCGCCTTCCAGGCGCCCCGCGCCGCTTCGAGCGTCTCGGCGCTCGGCTTGGCGACGAGCGCTTCGACAGCGGCGTCAAGCGCCTTCGCCGTCGTCAGCGCGTCTTCATAGGTCGCCTGCGCGATGTCGGCGTAGTTGGCGAGAACGGCCTTGGCGTCGGTCTGCGCATAGGCAGGCGGCACGAACACAGCCACCGCTACCGACAATTGTATGAGAAATTTTGCGAGCGACAAATTGGCACCTCTGAACAGAGCATTGCCGCACGACCTCGCGGCCGGCTGCATGCATACGCCTCCGCGATAACTTGTCAATTAGTTTCATGTTTTCAGACGGGCGCGCCGGCGGAATGGATTGCGTCAGCCCAGAGCGAACCAGACAAGAGCCGCGCCGACCAGAACGCCGACGACGAAGCCGATCGCGCTGCTCGTCAAACGATTGCGGAAGTCGGACGTGACCATATGGCGGCGCTCCACATTTCCACTGGCTGCACGGCGCATGAGGCCCGCCTCGATGCGGCGGCGCATTCTCTCTTGAGGCGTCAGCTGCACCGACGCGTCGGCTTCGGCGACGCGTTCGCGCCATGCGGCCACAAGGCGTGCCAGTTCGGGGCGCCTGTCCATATCGCGCTCGAACCGTTCATGCTCGCGAGCGTCCATCAGGCCGAGAACGTAGTCGGCCACGCGGATATCGTCGGACTTCGCCTCCTGCATGAATTCCTCCCGGTAGACATGCGCCGCCACGTTAGCACGCGGCAACCACAAGTCACCATCTCAGTTTAGCCACAATCAACGCCGTGGCGGCAAAAACGATCCATCGAATCCGGTTCACAGTCATCAGAACGGACTCCCCACCCCGCCGAATGGTTCAAACCGAGCCATGAGCGACAGCCAACGGGTCGAAATGCCGGACGTTCTGGACCGCGGCGATCACGCATTCACCGCCCGACCCGTGCCGCTGCCGCTACATATGCCCATGCCGGGCCACTGCGCTCTCCATGCCGTCTGAGGCAATGCAATTTCGCCAAAGGCCAAAGATCGGAATCGACAAAAGCTATAAATTCTATAGACTAATAGATGCAGAGGAGAGTCCATGAGTTTCGAAGATCGGCAAAACCGCACCCATCACCGTCGCAAGACGGACTGGATGAGGCGTGGCGCGGCGCATCTGGCGCTGTTTGCAGCGGTCGGATTTGCGACCGCCGTCATCTTCGGACTGGTTCACCAGTAAGGTCCGCCGCACGCCCTGTTCGGCTGGCTCGCTTCTCGAAAGCCGCCGGTCGTCACGCCGCTCGACACTCGCCGGTTGCAAGCATCGGGCATTTCATGCCTCATCCCGTCAAATGGGCCCGACAAATGCGGCCCACCAACGGGGATGTGAGATGTCGCGGTCTTGTCGTGCATTGCTGCTTGCGGGAGTTATCGGTCTCTCGGCCGTTCCACTGCGCGCAGAGCCTGTCATGGTCGGCGGCGACGAAACCGTCGACGCCTGCCCATCCGCCGGCGAGGTTCGCGGCCTCAATCCCAAGGGCGACAATTTCCTGGCCGTCCGCAACGGGCCGGGGCCGTCACACCGGTTGCTCGACAAGATCCAAACCGGACAGGCCGTCTATCTCTGCGACGAGCGGCGCGGCTGGTACGGCATCGTCTATGGCGGCGAAGGATGCGGCGTGACATCGCCAGTGCTCTGGCGCGAAGCCTATGCCGGACCGTGCCGCTCAGGCTGGGTGTCTGCCCGCTTCATCAGGGTGACGGCAGGCTGACCGCCACGCCCCTGCACTGCCCCGGCACATCGGTTGAAAGGGTAGCGGCAGAGCGATTCCAGTACCTACTGAGAGCTGGGTCATTTGCAGGTTGCGCCACGAAGGGTCGCCTTCTCGATCGCAGCGATAAGCTCGACGGTCGGATCCATTCCTGGAAGCTGGACATCCGTGGCCTTCGAAAATCGCTCGAGGGCTGTGCGACTTCCGCGACCGAAAGCGCCGTCAATCTCGCCCGAATAACATTCTGCTTCCTTAAGACGCCGCTGAACGGCGCAGGCAAGCTGCTTGCCCGTCGGTTCCTCAGTCCCATAGCGGACAGAAATTCCGAGCTCCTCGACCTTGGTCTGAAACTCACTCGAAAACGGTCGCATGAGAGCGTCAGCCCCGACACAGTGACGATCTGCAAAAAAGTACGGCGGGGCGGCGAGATCGTAGATGCGGTGGTCGTATTTGCGTTTCTCATAGTATCCAGACGAACTCCTCTGAGCGAAGGAGCCGTTGCGAAGAGAAACCTCACCGTCGGCGTATATCCTGTATGGATCCAGGACATGACGGGGTGACAGGCAGAGGGCCGTCGATTGTCGCAACAATTCACGATAGGCCATCTGCATTGCGTGGAAGGCTTCAATTTCGCCAAGGAGGGATGCCTGAGAGGAGCTGTCGGCCGCAACGACGGACGGGGGCTTTACTTGGCTTCCGCCGCTGTCGGGAACGGGGTCCCGCTGGTCCCTTTCCAGCCATTCGGCGCGCTGGCAGACGTGAACCATTTCATGAAGGTAAGTGAATTGGGAAATGACATATTCCCGGCTTTTCGTGATACCCATGGTGAACGTGGGGTCATCGTATCTATCATGTTTGACATACCACATGTCTTTGGCGTCAAACTTGATATTGTATGCAATTCCCATTGCTTCCAGGCGGGCCGGGCATTGCAAAAGCCAAGCGTAGCTTGTTCTTGAAATAAGAGCTTCGTACTTTGCGACCGCCTCGTGTGTATCAAAATTCTCCGGGTCCGCATTTTCGAACCAGCTCTTGTTTTCCCGGACGAGTGAGTCAATTGCGGCATTGAAATCCGGTGCCTTGCCGCCCTCGCAGATTCTTATGATCTCGGCAGCATGGTCTTGCGTGTGCGCGGCGTGGGGAAGCGCGGCCAATGCCGCCAATCCGGACAAGGCAATGCGAACTAGCCGCGCCAGCGGAGCTTGTAAAACTTGAATCCGAAGCCCGCCCATGTTCACGCTCATTTCCGGCAGACTTTCGCTCCTTCAGGTGCGGCATGCTTGATGGTCACGAGCAGTTCAGCGCTTGGCTCGACCCCGGGCAGTGTGATTGCGGCGGCGGCCGCGAACGCATTGAGCGCGTCGCGACTGCCCTGTCCCCACTGATTGTCGAGCTTGCCTTCATAGCAGCCAGCGATGCTTAGAATGCCTTGCAGTTCAGATGCGATAAAGGTCGATCGACGAGTGGGCTCGGAACCCCGGGCCCGAATGGCGTCTGAAGAAACGCCCATATTTGCCGTTTCTGGTCGTTGGCCATGCAATGAAGGGACTTTGATCTCACCGCCGGTTACATGAAGCCCTCGAAAACGCAGCTCCCCTGACTCTAACGTTGAAATCAACGATGCGCTTGAACCTGAAACAGTGTCGCAAGCATGATAGAAGCTGCCTCGTTCAACGAAACCATCACAGCGAGCTTGATAAATCAGATAGTTGCCTCCGCCCATGTCGCCGGCGAGTCCAAGCATATAGAGACTTCCCCTGTTTGGCGGCGCTTTGCTGTATTTCAGATAGCCGCGCATTGATCCATCTGGCATCTTATCGCGCGTGATGTCTTCCTTAAGATAGAATACCAGATAGTCCATATCCGGCTTGTATGGCTCTTTCACATTTTCCATATTTACCGGAGGATACTCAAGCTCAACTTTCCGCAGAACGAAGTTCTTTTCATCGATATTTCCGCTCGTATCGTAGAACCCGAAATTTGGTAGATAGCCCATTCCCTGACTAAATTCCGCCTCGGAGGCACAGATGCTTCGACCATCTGGGGTGAACGCTAAGTGCGCATTTGTCACCACGGCAGGCCTGCCCCTATGCAAGATCAGGAAGGCATTGCCCATTCCCCTTCCTCTGCAGAATCCAATCAGTCCAACCTTGTTGGAGGCTGACAGGATCGCCCTCTCCTCTTGACCGAGAAGAGCCGGGTCCTTGGCTCGCAAGTCCCTGACAAACTTTCGATCATTGCCGTCATCGAAAATTGAAGCGTAGGAAAAATTGATGGAGACGAGCAAAAACATGGCAATGAGCTGCCCGACAAGCCAAGGCTTTAGTCGCACACCATTCCCTCCGAAGCAGCTTCCTCCAAAGCCTCACGAATCTGAATGTCTGGCTCTAGGCGTGGGACCTTGACACCGGCTTGCAGCTCAGATGCGATGAAGTCGGGCCGGGTTCCTTCGCGGCGCATCAGGCAGACAACCGTACCCGAAGATGTTGCGATATTGGCCTTCATTGGGTCCATCTTGGCATCTGATGGGAGGTCGTATATTTCGTCACCCGCGTTGTGTGCGGCCGAGAAGGCAATCTCACCATCTTCCAAGGTACCGATCAGGGAGGCACTTGAGCCATTCCGTGAATCGCATCCGTGATAGAATCTCCGTCCCTGCAGGAAACCATCACAACGGCTTTGATAGACCATCGCCATCCCGCCGCCCATATCGCCGGTGAAACCGATCATGTAGAGATTGCCCCGGGCGGGAGGTTGTTTGCTGAAGTGAAGATAGCCCCGTTTCGAGCCGTCTGGCATTTGATCGCGGGTGATATCCTCCTTCAGATAGAAGACCAGAAAATCCTCTTCCGGCGGGAAGGGACGACCCTGCACTCGAGCCCAGTTTGCTGGCGGAAACTCCAGTTCAACCTTGCGGAAGATGAAGTCCCGATTGTGCTTCGGTTTGCTGGGGTCATAAAAGTTCGAATTGGGTGCATATGCGATCGACCTGATGACTTCGTCTTCCGAGGAACATAACAGCCTGCCATTGTTGGGGTCTGTCACAAAATGGGCAGACGTCACCACGGCGGGCCGACCGCGATAGAGGATCAGGAACGCATTTCCGGTATTCTTGCCATTGCAGAGACCGATCGCGCCCACCTTGTTGGCAGCTGCCAGAATCGCCTTCTCCTCTCGACTGAGAAGAGCCTGGGCCGTGGCCCGCAATTCGTTGACAAACCTGCGGTCGTTGCCGTCATCGAAGGTGGCCGCGTGAGACGAGGCTATGCCAATGAGCGATGTGCCTAGAATGACGCTTGCCAGTTGTGTGAAGAGGCGAAACTTCATCCTATTGGATTGACTCCAACGTTTGGAACCCTTGGGTCGTTCAGCGATGATTTTGTCTGGATCGGCCCACAAGATCAAGGCTTTGGGTTTTGATTGTGCTCGCGAGGAAGCGGCTGATGGCGGCCTGGAGCTTGGTGACGGAGCGAAGCACGGTGTATCTCTCCGCAGCCTTTGGGAAAGCATTCTGCCGGCTTGCGGCAGGCTGTAGTGTCTACAACTCGTGTGGTCTCAACGATGCGTGGTTGGAAGCTGCCAGTCTGGTTGTGAGTGAGATTCCTAAAAAGCTGTCGTTCAGGATTCGACCGCAAGGCAGACCCACAAGATAAGGACGGTGACGATGACCGAAGTGCTGGACGGGGGACCGTTCTTTCACGGCACAATCGCAGATTTGCGCGTGGGCGATTTGCTCACCGCAGGGTACCGGTCGAACTATCGTCCTGAAGTGGTGATGAACCACATCTACTTCACCGCCATTTTGGACGGTGCCGGGCTTGCCGCCGAGATTGCGGCGGAACTCACCAAAGGCGACGCTGTACCGCGTGTTTATGCCGTAGAGCCGACCGGGGCATTCGAGAACGACCCGAACGTGACCGACAAGAAATTTCCCGGCAATCCCACCCGGTCGTATCGCAGCAGCGCGCCGCTCAAGGTCATTGGCGAAATCACGCATTGGACCAGATTGACGCCCGAAGCACTACGGTTGTGGAGAGAACGACTGATCGCACTGCACCCGGACGAACGAGGCGAAATCATCAACTGATGCGCGGCGACACGCATCCTGTCCTCATTGCACCATCAGCAAACGGCTGATTTACAAAGCCCAATAAAATCAATAAATTAATGGAAAATTCTGGCGGAGAGAGCGGGATTCGAACCCGCGTTACGGTTTCCCGTAAACACACTTTCCAGGCGTGCGCCTTCAACCACTCGGCCACCTCTCCACGACCCGTTTGCCGGATCATCTCCGGGCGGGTGCGGCTCATCTAGTCGAACCGAGGCGGATTGCCAAGGTCGTTTTGCCGAGAACTTGCCGCTTCTCGCACGATCCGCCCGTCCTGCACGCGGTATCGACCGTCGAAAGACCGGATCGGACGGTCAATTTTTCCGGCGCCGATTGATGTCGGGCGTGCAAAAACCTACATCTTGATATGAATGGAGAAGGCGTGAGCCACATGGTCGTTTCATGATCAAGGGCGTTTCATGATCAGGTTCATCTTCAGACTGGCCGCAACCCTGTCGCTTGCCGTCGCCGTCATCATGGCGGTGTCGGATGCGACGCGCTCGATCGCCATTTCGAAGTTCGACCCGACGCCGATCGGGGCCGCATGGCTGAAATATGCGCCCGATTCACTCGGCGCGACGCAGGCCTGGCTCACCGCAAACGCGGCGTTCCTGTGGGATCCGGTCCTGCTGCAATTGCTGCGGACACCCGGCTTCGTCGCATTCGCGATACTGGCCTTGCTGCTCTACGCCATCGGATACCGTCGGCAACCCGCCGCCGGCCGCTTCGCCGCCTGAAGATAAGGAACCGTGACATGTTCTTTCTGAGCGACATGCTGAACAAGAAGCTTCATCTGCCAAAGGCAGGCGAGGCATTGCCGGGGCGAGCTGAGCCGATCCCCACCGCGCGCACCCACACGATCTACAAGCGTCCGCTCAAATCCGACGCGCCGGAAGGGTTCGAGACGATCTATTTCGGCATGGGCTGTTTCTGGGGCGTGGAGCGCCTGTTCTGGCAGACGCCCGGCGTCTGGCTGACCGCCTCCGGCTATCAGGGCGGCGAGACGCCGAACCCGACTTATCAGGAAACCTGCACCGGCATGACCGGCCATGCCGAGACGGTGAAGGTCATATTCGATCCGAAAGAGGTGTCGCTAGCGACGCTTCTGTCGATCTTCTGGGAGAGCCACGACCCGACGCAGGGCATGCGCCAGGGCAACGATGTCGGCACCACCTACCGCTCGGCAATCTACACGACGACCGACGCGCAGCTTGAGCAGGTGCTGGCATCGCGCGACGCCTATCAGGCCGCGCTGAAGAGCGCCGGCCGCGACCGCATCACCACCGAGATCGGCCCGGCGCCGGTCTTCTACTATGCCGAAGACTATCACCAGCAATATCTGGACAAGAACCCCAACGGATATTGCGGCCTGCGCGGCACGGGCGTCTCCTGCCCGATCCCGGCGGCGGCGAGCGCCTGACGCCCCGGCAAGTCATTCGAACCGCCCCCGCAGCGGGGCGGTCGAGTGGCAGCCGAACTTTTCCAGCCGGTCAAAAATATGCGTGTATTTTACTCTGCGGCATGCAAGATTGCAGGCAAGCGGGCGAGCTGAATTCGCCTGTGCCGTGGCTTCGGCGAGGTTAAAAGACCAGCCGATCCGCAGGGAAGACAACCAACAGGGTGTGGATCATATGAAGCGTATCGTTCTTGGCCTGATGGCCGCAACCGCAATGTCGTTCTCGGCCTATGCCCAGGACATCAAGCCCGGCCTGCTGTTCGATCTCGGCGGCAAGTTCGACAAGTCGTTCAACGAGTCGTCCTACAATGGCGCGGAAAAGTTCAAGGCCGAAACCGGCATCGACTACCGCGACTACGAGGTGAAGGGCGAGGAAGAGCGCGAGCAGGCGCTGCGCCGCTTCGCCGAAAGCGGCAACAACCCGATCGTCATGGCAGGCTTCAACTGGGCGACCCCGCTTGCCGAAATCGCCAAGGAATTCCCCGAAATCCAGTTCACCATCATCGACTCCGTCGTCGAGGCCGACAATGTCCGCTCGGTCGTCTTCAAGGAACAGGAAGGCTCATACCTCGTCGGCGTGCTCGCCGGCATGGCGTCCAAGTCCAAGAAGGTCAGCTTCGTCGGCGGCATGAACATCCCGCTCATCAGCGCGTTCGGCTGCGGCTATGTCGGCGGCGCGAAGGCGGCTGGTGCAACCGACGTCCTCCAGAACATGATCGGCGACACGCCGGAAGCCTGGGGCAACAAGCCGAAGGCGACCGAAATCGCCAAGGCGCAGATGGACCAGGGTTCGGACGTCATCTACGCAGCCGCCGGCGGCGCGGGTGTCGGCGCGCTCGAAGCGGCCGCTGATGCGGGTAAGCTCGGCGTCGGCGTCGATTCCAACCAGAACGGCCTGTTCCCGGGCAAGGTGCTGACCTCGATGCTCAAGCGCGTCGATGTCGCCGTCTACAACGCATTCAAGGATGCCAAGGACGGCAAGTTCACCGCAGGCGTCAACAATCTCGGCCTGGCCGAAGGCGGCGTCGATTACGCGATGGACGACAACAACAAGGATCTGGTCACGGCGGACATGAAGGCAGCGGTTGAAAAGGCCAAGGCCGACATCATCGGCGGCGCCATCTCGGTCCACGACTACCGCACCGACAACAAGTGCCCCTACTGATCGCATTCTAAAGGCTGATCGGCCCTGAAGGGCGAAACGGAAACCGCCGGCTATCCAGGCCGGCGGTTTTTTATTGGGGCTATCGCCCTTGCGACCCCATCGCGATGTCTTCGAGGATGGGGCAATCGGGGCGCTCGTCGCCACGGCATGCCTCGACCAGATGGCCGAGCGTGGCGCGCATGGCCGCGAGTTCCGCCAGCTTCGCGTCGATCGACGCCATATGGGAGCGCGCCAGTTCGCGCACGTCATGGCTGGCGCGGTTTCGGTCACGGTAAAGATCCATCAACTGGCGGCAGTCCTCGATCGAGAAGCCGAGCGCGCGGGCGCGCTGCAGGAAGGCCAGCCGGTGGATGTCGGACTGCGAATAATCACGATAGCCATTCGATGCGCGGTCGGCCGAGATCAGGCCGATATCCTCGTAGTACCGGATGGTCTTGGGCGGCAGTCCCGAATGTTTGGAGGCCTCGCCGATGTTCATCCGATTGCCCTCTGGTTGAATTGAACCGCGCAAAATGCCGTGATCGGTGTTGCGCATTTGCAATATGGGGCGGCCCAATGTCGGCTGCCAGAGGCAGCAGCTTCGTTAAGTGCTTGGCAAGACCGGTTTTTGTTCTTTAGAGATAGTGTCTGAATTGCGGCTCGAATCGGGCCCTTGTCACAATCCAGGCATCCGTTAAACCAAGCATCGGGCAGGATATGAAATTCAAGACATCGTTCGTCGCCGTAACCGTCGCACTCGCTGCCATGCTGGCGGGCTGCGCGACCGACGGCACCTCAATGTTCGCCAACCCCTACGCGATGACGCGTGACGCGGGTTATCAGATCCCCTCGATCCCGACATCGAAGATCCCGGAACAGTTCCGCCGCAAGGTCGTCAGCTACCAGACGTCCGAGCAGCCCGGCACCGTGATCGTGGACACCGGCGCCAAGCATCTGTACTTCGTCCTGCCCAACGGCAAGGCGGTGCGCTACGGCATCGGCGTCGGCCGCGAAGGCTTCGAATGGAAAGGCACGTCGCGCGTTGCATTGAAGCGCGAATGGCCGGTGTGGACGCCGCCGGCTGCGATGATCAAGCGCCGCCCCGATCTTGCGAAGTATCGCAACGGCATGGGTCCGGGCCTCGACAATGCGCTCGGCGCGCGCGCCATGTATCTCTACAACAAGGGCGGCGACACCGGTTACCGCCTGCATGGCACGCCGGAATGGTGGTCGATCGGCAAGGCCATGTCGTCGGGCTGCATCCGCCTGATCAATCAGGACGTCATCGACCTCTACAGCCGCGTCGAAGTCGGCGCGAAGGTCATCGTGAAATAAGCATGACGGTCAAATAGGTCCGGCAACGGACCGCCCTCCGAGCGGGGGTAAGGGAAAGCCGGGTCGGGGGGCCCGGCTTTTTCTTTGCGCCCACGTCTGCTGCCACCAAGCGGCGCGGCCATATCGCGGCAAGCGACGGGACTCAGTTGGGAGCTTGCGGCGCGACTTCCTGCCCTCCTCGCGCGCGTCTCCTTCTCCCCTTGTGGGAGAAGGTGTCGAGGGCGGAGCCTGAGACGGATGAGGGGTTATTGAAAGGACGGAGCGCGATCCACGTAGCGCGCAACACGCAGCGCCTCTCAGGCCCCACGCCTTCCGTCCGCAATTTAGCCAATTCGGATCAGGACGAGCCGAAAATGGCTGACTTCAAGAAGCCGGAGCGGAGCGAACTTGAGTTCGTGAGCACCGGAAGTCGAGAAGACGGCCATTTGCAGGCCGTCCTCATCCGAATTCAAGCCGTCCTCGGCTGAATTCAGGCAACCTGCTCGACGTGCTCGACTTCCGGCACGAAGTGCTTGAGCAGGTTCTGGATGCCGTGCTTGAGCGTTGCCGTCGAGGACGGGCAGCCGGCGCAGGCGCCCTTCATGTGCAGGAACACGGTGCCGTTCTCGAAGCCGCGGAAGGTGATGTCGCCGCCGTCCTGCGCGACGGCAGGGCGAACGCGCGTGTCGAGCAGTTCCTTGATGGTGACGACGATTTCCTCGTCGGCCTTGTCGTAGAACTCGTCGCCGTCGTCGGCATGGGAGACGTCGCCGCCCGAGGCGGATGCGAGCACCGGGCGTCCGGCCATGAAGTGCTCCATGATCGCGCCGAGGATTGCGGGCTTCAGATGCGCCCAGTCACGGTCCTCTTCCTTGGTCACGGTGACGAAGTCGTAGCCGAAGAAGACGCCGTTCACACCCGACACCGAAAACAGCGCGCCCGCCAGCGGCGAGGAATCGCCCGCGGTTGCGGCATCGCGGAAATCAGCGGTGCCTTCGTTCAGCACGACGACGCCGGGAAGGAACTTCAGGGTCGCCGGGTTCGGCGTCGCTTCGGTCTGGATAAACATCGGACATCTCCTGCGCGCGTCGCGCGCAATCGTTCTTTGGAATAATTCTAATCTATGCCCAATCACCCCACAGCGCAAGGGCAATCGGCATGTCAGCCGTTACGCCAGACTATCTATGTCCTCGTCGGTCAGACTGTAAGGGACAATCGTCACGGGGATCGGAAACGCGGCCGCCTTTCCGGCGATGGAGGCGACGAGCGGCCCCGGCCCTTCCTTGGCTCCGCCGGCGCCCAGCACCAGAATGGCGATGTCCTGGTCGTCCTCGATCAGTTTGTGGATCTCTCCGGTCGGCGTGCCTTCGCGAATCACCATTTCCGGCTCGATGCCCTGGCGCTCGCGCACCATGGAGGCAAATTTGTTCAGCGCGGTCTGGGCGGTGGCGGTGGCCTCCTCGCGCATGATCGCCTCGACGCCGAGGAAATGCTGGAATTCCGCCGCGTCGATGACGAAGAGCAGGACCAAGGTCCCGCCGGTCGTCTTGGAGCGGCGCGCGGCATAGGCCACGGCGCGTTCGCATTCCGGCGTGTCGTCGATGATCGTCAGGAATTTGCGGCGATGCCCGGCTTCCCGGATCAATCGTTTGGAGACCATGGAAAACGCTCCTGTTACGGTCGCAATCTGCCACTGCCGATCGCCGGCGGCAAGGCGCGCGATCGGCGGCGACAGGGCCGCCGGTCGGCCTGCCCGGATCAGCCCTGAAGCAGTCCGATGATGGAACGAACGTCCTTCATCGTCATCTCGGCGAGCTTGCCGGCGCGTTCGCCGCCATCGCGCAGAACGGCGTCGATATGGCCGGGATCGGCCATCAGGCGGCGCATTTCGCCGGCAATCGGCGCAAGCTTCGCCACGGCGAGATCGGCCAGCGCTGGCTTGAAGACGGAGAACTGCTGGCCGCCGAATTCGCGCAGCACGTCCTCGCGCTTCGTCTCCGACAGGGCGGCATAGATGCCGACCAGATTGTCGGCGTCGGGGCGGTCCTTCAGTCCGTCGACCTCCGACGGCAGCGGCTGCGGGTCGGTCTTGGCCTTCCTGATCTTCTTGGAGATCGTGTCGGCATCGTCGGTCAAATTGATGCGCGACAGGTCCGACGGATCGGATTTCGACATCTTCTTGGTGCCGTCGCGCAGGCTCATCACACGGGTCGCCTCGCCTTCGATGACCGGCTCTGTGATCGGGAAATAGCCGCTCACCGTCTCGTCGCCCACTTGCATTTCGACGCCCAGACCGCGCGCGGCGATGCGGCCGGAGAAGTCATTGTTGAACTTCTGCGCAATGTCGCGCGTCAGCTCCAGATGCTGCTTCTGGTCGTCGCCGACCGGCACGTGGGTGGCGCGGTAAAGCAGAATGTCGGCGGCCATCAGGCTCGGATAGGCGAGCAGGCCGAGCGAGGCGTTCTCGCGGTCCTTGCCGGCCTTGTCCTTGAACTGCGTCATGCGGTTCATCCAGCCGATGCGGGCGACGCAGTTGAATATCCATGCCAGCTCAGCGTGCTGCATGACGCGCGACTGGTTGAAGACGATGTGCTTGGCCGGGTCGATGCCCGAGGCGATGAACGCCGCCGTGATCTGGCGCGTCTGGTCCTCAAGGTCGTCATGGACGAGCTGGGCGGTCAGCGAATGCAGGTCGACGACGCAATAGAGGCAGTCGCTCATCGATTGCAGCGCGACGAACTTCTTCAGCGCGCCGAGATAATTGCCGAGGTGGAGGTTTCCGGTGGGCTGGACGCCCGAGAAGACGAGAGGCTTGAACGACATTTTGCGGTTCCGTGGCTGGTGGAGGGCCCAAGCCCCCGGACGATCCGTATGGGGCAGGCGAAACGGTGTGGCTTATGGCCGATGCGCGAGGCGCGATCAAGCGTCTTGTGGCGGGCGAATGCTGGCGGTCACATCTCGCTTGCATCGGCGCTCGCCGCCGGTCCCTTGCGCTTCATGTTGCGGCGAACGGCACTGATGCTCGCGGCCCCCGTCAGGAAGGCCAGCGCAAAATATATCACCGCACCCGCCGCGCAGAGAACGCCAAGCGCCGCGGCCTGCGTCCAGAAGGGCGAAGTTGAGGCAAGCTGTTCGGCGAGCAGCTTCTGACCACCCCAGAGAGCCACCGCCATCAGCGCCGTTGCCAGCGCCAGCCGCGGCACGCGCGTCAGCAGGGGAATATCGGCGCTCCAGTGGCCGCGCCTGACCAGCACCGTCACGAGCATGACGACATTGATCCAGCCCGCCACGACCGACGCCACCGCAATGCCCGGCCCGCCCAGCGACGGGAACAGCCACAGCGCGATCGAGATATTCACGGCGACCGAAACCATCGCGAATATCATCGGCGTGCGCGTGTCCTCGCGGGCGAAATAGCCGGGCGTGAACGCCTTGATCAGCACGAAGGCCGGCAGGCCAAGCCCGAATATGCCGAGGATCGCCGCGACAACCGGCGTCGAGCCCTGGGCGGCAAACTCGCCGCGCTCGTAGAGCACGCGCACGATGGGTTCGGCCAACACAAGCAGCGCGCCTGCTGCCGGCAGCGTCAGGAACAACGTGAACTCGACCGACCGGTTCTGCAGGCTCGACGCTTCATTGTCGTCGCCGGCCTTCAATGCCCGCGCCAGCTCAGGCAGCAGCACGATGGCGACCGCGATGCCGACAATGCCGAGCGGCAATTGGTAGACACGGTCTGCCAGATTGAGCGACGACACCGCACCGTCGCGGCCCGACGCAATCGCGGTGCCGACCAGCGTATTGATCTGGGTGATGCCGCCGGTGACGGCCGCAGGCAGCGCCAGCCACAGCAGCCGCTTCACATTGGGCGTCAGCTTCGGACGACGAAAGCCGATCCTGACGCCGGCATAGCGCACCGCCATCCAGACGATCGCCAGTTGCACGACGCCCGCCGCGAGCACGCCCCATGACAGCCATATGCCGACATTCAGACCATCCGCACCCGTGTACCAGGCATAACCGAGTACGGCGACGAGGATGATGTTGAGGAAGACCGGCGCGATTGCAGCCGCAAAATAGCGCCTCAGCGAATTGAGCATGCCCGCCATCATCGCGGCCAGCGACATGCAGATCAGATAGGGGAACATGATCGTCGCCAGCGTCTTGGTCAGCGTCAGCTTTTCAGGGTCTTCGGCAAAGCCCGGCGCGATCGCATAGGTGACGATCAGCGGCATCGCCAGTTCCATCAGGATCGTCAGCGCCAGCAGCGCGGTGAACAGGACGCCGAAGACTTCTTCGGAGAAGCGCTTCGCCCCCTCGACGCCGTTCGCCTCGATCTCCTTGGCAAACAGCGGCACGAAGGCCGAGTTGAACGCGCCTTCGGCAAAGAGGCGGCGGAACGTGTTGGGAAACTGGAACGCGGCGTAAAACGCGTCGGCGACCGGCCCGGTGCCGAGTGCCGCCGCCATCATCATCTCGCGCGCAAAGCCCAGCACGCGGCTGGCCATTGTGCCCGACGCAACGGTTGCGAACTTGCGGATCAGACCCACTGGCGCGCCCTACCTGCCAGCCGCCGATGCGGTGGGCGCCTTGGCGCGCGGGCGCTGGCTTGCGCCATTCTCCAGCGTGTCGAGCAGGCGCTCGCGTATCGCCTTCTGGCGCGTCGGGTTCTCCACCTTCTGGCCGGTCAGGTCGGTCACGTAGAACGTGTCGATGACCTTTTCGCCAAAGGTCGTGATGTGGGCCGAAGCGATGTCGAGCGACAGGTCCGAGATCGCGCCGGTGATCTCCGACAGGAGACCGGGCCGGTCCAGCCCCTCGACCTCGATGACGGAGAAGCGGTTCGACAGCGTGTTGCGCACCTCGGCGCGAGGCTCGATCCGGAACGCCTTGGAGCCGCGCCGGGGCTTTGCCCGCTTCTCGATGATGTCGGACAGCCAGCTCTTGCCGAGCAGCGCATCCTCGATCAGCTTGCCGACGCGCTCGCCGCGCCGGTGCTCGTCCTCGTCGCGGTCGAATTCCCGGCTGATGAGGATCGTGTCGAGCGCCCGCCCGTCGGTCGTGGTGAAAATCTGCGCATCGACGATGTTTGCGCCCGCCGCCGCGCACGCACCAGTAATCACCGACAGCAGGCGCGGATGGTCGGGCGTCAGGATCGTGATCTCGGTGACGCCCTCGAATTCGAGCGTGCGCACCATCGTCGCCAGCCCCTTGTTGGCCGCGTCGGCCTGCCGGATGAATTCGGCATGGCGAAGCTGCGCGTCGAGGTCGACCGTCAGCAGGTAATTGTCGTAGTGCAGCTTGACGAGGCGCTCGCGGTCCGTGGCTGTCCATGCGCCGAGCGACGCCGCCAGTTCCTCGCGCGCCGCCGCCACCCGGTCGGCGCGGCCGATCTCCGAGAACCCGCCGGTCAGCAGAAGTTCCGTCTCGTAATAGAGCGTGCGGAGCAACTGCCCCTTCCAGCCGTTCCAGACACCCGGCCCGACGCCACGAATGTCGCAGACGGTCAGGATCAGCAGCAGCTTCAGCCGCTCGATCGACTGCACCTTCTCGGCAAAATCCTCGATCGTCTTTCGGTCGTTTAGATCGCGCGTCTGCGCCGTCATCGACATCAGTAGATGGTTCTCGATCAGCCAGCCGATGGTCGCGGTCTCGGACGGGTTGAAGCCCATATGCGGGGCCAGCCGCCGCGCGATCCTGCCGCCCGCCTCCGAATGGTCTTCCGGCCGCCCCTTGGCGATGTCGTGGAACAGCACGGTCGCATAAAGCAGTTCGCGCTGCGGCTTGAGGCTCGGCATCAGCGAATGGGACAGCGGGTGCAGCCGCTGGCTGTCGCCGTGCTCGATCTCAGACAGCACGCCGACGCAGCGGATCAGATGCTCGTCGACCGTATAGTGATGATACATGTTGAACTGCATCATCGCGACGATCTTGCCGAATTCGGGGATCAGCCGCCCGAGCAGCCCTGCCTCGTTCATCCGCCGCAGGTTGAGTTCCGGCGTCTTGTCGGAGGTGAGCACATCCATGAACAGGCGGTTGCCCTCGGCGTTGCGGCGCAGTTCCTTGTCGACGAGCTTGAGCGAGCGCGTCATCAGCTTCAGCGCGTCCGGATGGTATTCGAGGCCGTGCCTGTCGGCGAACCAGAACAGCCGCATCATGTTGACAGGGTCGCGCTCGAAGACCTTGTCGTCGGCAACCGTGATGCGATTGTTATCGACGAGGAAATCGCTCGTTCCCGGCAGCTTCTTTCGGCGGCGCGAGAACGACAGGAACACACGGTTGAAACCGGGCGACTGGCTCGACTGCTCTTCCTCCAGCGCGGCACAGAAGATGCGCGTCAGGTCGCCGACCTCCTTGGCCACGAGGAAATAGTCCTTCATGAAACGCTCGACCGCCGACAGGCCTGGATGATCGGTATAGCCGAGCCGTTCGGCGATTTCGCGCTGGATATCGAAATGCAGCCGTTCCTCCGGCTTGCGCGTGGCGAAATGCATGTGGCAACGCACCGCCCAGAGGAAATCCTCGGCCTTGCGGAACTGGCGGTATTCGTCCGCAGTGAAAACGCCTTTCTCGACCAGTTCCTCGCCGGTCGAGACCCGGTAGAAATATTTGCCGATCCAGAACAGCGTATGCAGGTCGCGCAAGCCCCCCTTGCCGTCCTTGACGTTCGGCTCGACCAGATAGCGGCTTTCGCCCGCCTTGCGGTGGCGTTCGTCGCGCTCTGCGAGCTTTGCCTGCACGAATTCAGGCCCGTTCTGCTTCACGACCTGTTCGCCGAATGCGACGACCAGATCGTCGAACAGCGGTTGATCGCCGCAAACGTAACGCGCTTCGAGGATCGCGGTCGCAATGGTGAAATCGCCCCGCGACAGGCGCACGCATTCCTCGATGGTGCGGGTGGCGTGGCCGACCTTCAGCCCGAGATCCCACAGCATGTAGAGCACATATTCCACCACCTGCTCGCCCCAGGGCGTCTGCTTGGTGGGGCGCACGAAAAGCAGGTCGATATCCGACCCCGGCGCCAGCGTCCCGCGACCGTAGCCGCCCACCGCCACAGCCGCCATGCGCTCGGCCTTGGACGGATTGTCGGCGCGATAGACATGGGAGGTGGCAAAGGCGTAGAGCGCGCGGATCACCTCGTCCATCAGGTGCGACAGGCGCTCGGCGCAGGCCGTTCCGCTGCCGTCCTCGCCCAGCATGTCGAGCGCGGCGGCGCGGCCTTTCGTGATCGTCGCGCGAAGCAGGGCGAGCACCTTATCGCGCACGCCCGCGCCATCGCCCTTGCTGCCGGCGGTCAGCGCCGACAGTTCAAGGCCTAGCGCCTCGCCATCGATGATCTCTTCCAGACGCAGGGGGATTTTCGCCATTGGCGGCGTCTATAACCTGATTTGGCGGCGCTGGGGAGTGGCCCCGATACCGGCGGCCACTCCCGGCACGGAGGCGCTTCAGACGCCCCGCAATTCCTTCATTCTGGGCAGGAACACGGTCAGAAGGCCGAGGAACGGCAGGAACGAGCAGGCCCAGTAGACCGTCTCGATGCCGTAGACGTCGGCGAAATAGCCGAGCGCGGCCGCCGCCAGACCGCCGAAGCCGAATGCGAAGCCGAAGAAGATGCCGGCGATCATGCCGACGCGGCCCGGCACCAGTTCCTGCGCGAAGACGACGATGGCCGGAAAGGCCGAAGACAGGATGAAGCCGATGACGACCGACAGGACCACCGTCGTCTCATAGCCGACATGGGGCATGGCGAGCGTGAAGGGCAGGACGCCGAGGATCGAGAACCAGATGACCGTGCGCGCGCCGATGCGGTCGCCGATCGGCCCGCCGACGATCGTGCCGAGAGCCGCGCCGCCGAGGAAGGCGAACAGCAGAATCTGGGACATCTGCACCGACACGTCGAATTTCTCGATCATGTAGAAGGTGTAGTAGCTCGAAATCGACGCCATGTAGGCGTTCTTGGTGAAGGTCAGCAGCGCGAGGATGACCAGCGCCGTCATGATGCGCGAGCGCGGGAGCGTGATCGTCACCGCCGATGCAGGCCGCTTGGCAGCACCCGCCTGATAACGGGCATACCAGCCACCGACACGCCACAGGATGATCATGCCCGCCATGGCCGCGACCGTGAACCAGCCGACGCTGCCCTGCCCGTAAGGCACGACGATGAAGGCCGCCAGCAGCGGGCCGATGGAGGTGCCGACATTGCCGCCGACCTGGAACAGCGACTGCGCCATGCCGTAGCGGCCGCCCGATGCAAGGCGCGCCACGCGCGAGGATTCGGGATGGAAAATCGCGGAGCCGATACCGATGAAGGCCGCGCCGATGACGAGCAGCGGATAGGAATGGGCGGTTGCCAGCACGACCAGCCCGATCAGCGTCGACCCCATGCCCACGGGGAGCGAATAGGGCAGCGGCCTGCGGTCGGTATACATGCCGATCAGCGGCTGGAGCAGCGAGGCCGTCACCTGGAAGGTCAGCGTCAGGAAGCCGATCTGGCCGAAGGTCAGCCCGAAATCCGATTTCAGCATCGGATAGATGGCCGACAGCATCGACTGCATGATGTCGTTGAGCATGTGGCAAAGGCTGACTGCCAGAAGAATGCCCATGGCCACGGCGCCCTGATGACCGCCCGAACCCGTCTGCCCTGCCGTTGCCTGCGCCAATTTACCGTCCTCGGCTGCCTTGATACAGCCGGTCCTATAGGCCTGCGCCTGCCCGACGCGCAACGGCCCAGCTGGTCCTACCAGCTAAGGCCAGCATCCGGCCGCTGTCATCCTACCCGGCCGGTCCTGCGCCCGGCTCCATCACGGCCTTGCGGCCGAGCTTTGCGCCCCGGAAGAAGATGTAGAGCCCCGACGCCACGATGATCGCACCGCCGATCAGCATGGCCGGGCGCGGCGTTTCGCCGAAGAACAGGTAACCGAAGATCACCGCCCAGACCAGCAAGGTGTACTGATAGGGCGTCACCACTGATGCATCCGCCAGCGACAGCGAGCGGTTGGTGAGGAAATGAGCGGCCAGCGCAACCACGCCGAGTAGCGCGAGCATCGCCACGTCGACGCCGGTCGGCGCCGTCCAGGCGAGCGGGATCGTCAGTGCGCCGCCGATGCCTGATATGAAGATCGGCCAGAACACCATCGCCAGATCCGAGGTTCCGCGCAGCGCGCGGCCGGAGATCATCAGCAGTGCGAACAGCCCGCTGCCGACCACCGCAACCAATGCAGGCAGGCTCAACGTCTGGCTCGACGGCTCCATGGCGATGATGACGCCGACAAAGCCGACCGCAATCGCCGTCCAGCGCCGCCAGCCGACCTTTTCGCCCAGCAGCAGCGGCGACAGTGCCGCGACATAGATCGGCGCCGCCATCCAGAAGGTGATCGTGTCGGCAAGCGGCAAATAGCGCACCGTCAGATAGAAGGCCCCGACCTCTGCCGCCGCCAGAAATCCGCGTCCGACCAGCAGCCGGCGGTTCGGCACGTCGATCAGCGTGCGCCAGCCGGCACGGATGATCAGCGGCAGCAGCACGATCATGCCGGCAATCGAGCGGATGAACAGGAGCTGGCCGACCGAATAGGTCGAGACCAGCCATTTGCCGAGCGTGTCGTTGATCGCAAACATCAGGATGGCGAGCAGCATCAGGAGAATGCCGAGACGCGCGGCATTGCCGCCGCCTGCATCCGTTGAAGCCGATGGGCCATGATCGTTTGTCATCTGCGCGCGATATCAGCAGCGCGCGACAAGAGCCATTCCCATGACCGCCCTTGCTTTGGGCCAGACATGCAACACCACAAAATCGCGCGCGACCATCTCTGTGACATCGCCGCCCTTGCGCGGCGCGCGATCCAATGGTCTACGGGCCGCTCCCCGGCCTTCCCCGTCACGTCCGAGACCGCCCGCACATGATCCGCCTTGAAAACATCTCCAAGCAGAACGGCAAGCAGATCGTCTTCATCGAAGCATCCGCCGCTCTCCAGCGCGGCGAGAAGATCGGTCTCGTCGGGCCGAACGGCGCAGGCAAGACAACCCTGTTTCGCATGGTCGTCGGCGAGGAACTGCCAGACGAGGGCCAGGTCTCGGTCGATCGCGGCGTCACCATCGGCTATTTCAGCCAGGATGTCGGCGACATGTCAGGCCGCAGCGCCATTGCCGAGGTCATGGAGGGCGTCGGCCCGGTCAGCCTGCTCGCCGCGGAAATGGCCGAACTTGAGCACGCCATGGCGGACCCCGACCGCGCTGACGAGATGGACGAGATCATCGCGCGTTATGGCGAGGTGCAGGCGCGCTTCGATGAACTCGACGGCTATGCGCTCGACGGTCGCGCCCGCGAGGTTCTGGGCGGCCTCGGCTTTTCCGACGAGATGATCAATGGCGATGTCGGCGCGCTGTCGGGCGGCTGGAAGATGCGCGTTGCGCTCGGCAAGATCCTGCTGATGCGGCCCGACGTCATGCTGCTCGACGAACCGTCCAACCATCTCGACATCGAGAGCCTGATCTGGCTGGAGAACTTCCTCAAGGGTTTTGACGGCGCGCTTTTGATGACGTCGCACGACCGCGCCTTCATGAACCGCATCGTCTCCAAGATCGTCGAGATCGACGGCGGCGCGCTCACCTCCTATTCGGGCGACTACGATTTCTATCAGGCGCAGCGCGCCATCGCCAACCAGCAGCAGCAGGCCCAATATGAACGCCAGCAGGCCATGCTCGCCAAGGAAATCGCCTTCATCGAGCGCTTCAAAGCGCGCGCCTCGCACGCCGCACAAGTGCAGAGCCGCGTCAAGAAACTCGACAAGATCGACAAGGTCGAGCCGCCCAAGCGCCAGCAGACCGTGCGCTTCGAATTCCAGCCGGCACCGCGCTCCGGCGAAGATGTCGCCACGCTGAAGGGCGTAAACAAAGCCTATGGCAGCCGCGTCATCTATGACGGTCTCGACTTCCAGATCAGGCGGCGCGAGCGCTGGTGCGTCATGGGCGTCAATGGTGCCGGCAAGTCGACCCTGCTCAAGCTCGTCGCCGGTGCGTCGGACCCCGATTCCGGAACGGTGGCGCGCGGCCCGAGCGTGAAGATGGGCTATTTCGCCCAGCACGCGATGGAACTGCTCGACGGTGACCACTCTGTGCTGCAATCGCTGGAGGATTCCTTCCCGCAGGTCGGCCAGGCCCCTCTGCGCGCGCTCGCCGGGTGTTTCGGTTTCCATGGCGACGAGATCGAGAAGCGATGCCGCGTCCTGTCAGGCGGCGAGAAGGCCCGCCTCGTCATGGCCAAGATGCTGTTCGACCCGCCCAATCTTCTGGTTCTGGACGAGCCGACCAACCATCTCGACATCGCGACCAAGCAGATGCTGATCGAGGCGCTGTCGAAATATGAAGGCGCGATGCTGTTCGTCAGCCACGACCGCCATTTCCTCGCAGCGCTCTCCAACCGCGTGCTGGAACTGACGCCCGACGGACTGCACACCTATGGTGGCGGCTATACCGAATATGTCGAGCGCACCGGCCAGGAAGCGCCCGGCCTGAGGGGCTAGGTCACGTCGATATCGGCGGCCACGCGGATATCGCGCATCGGTTTGACCACCGCAGTCGTCGCTGCATAGATCGGGTGGGCCTTGTAGGCTGCGAGCGCTGCCTCATCGGCAAATTCGGCATAGACGACGATGTCTATCTCATTGCCATAGAGGTCGGACTTGCGGTTCAGCGACACTTCGAATCTCTGCGAGTGGGGGATGCGGCCAAGGTCGCTCAGGCGCTCGCGGATCGGCTCGATGTCCGCCGGCCGGCCGGCTGAAAAGAATACGATGTGCCTGATCACGGGTCCGCTCCTGTCGCTGCCGCGGGCGATATGCGCCGCGCGCGCCAGATAGCACGCGCCACCGACGACGACACCCGCCAACCCCGCATCCGTCCCATGCCGAAACGCAAGCTCGGGCCTCAGCGGGCGGAGACGTCCCGCGCCAGATGACCGAGGCAATCGCCCGGTTCTACGCTGGCGAAGGTGCGGACACAGATTGCCAGCCCACCACCCTCGAAACGCACCTCGCAGGGCGCCTCCCATGGCGCAGTCGGGTCGTGAATGATCCCCGCGAGAGCACCGGGAGCAAGCTCGTCACCAAGCCGGTAGGCCGGCTCGAAAATTCCGCCCTTCGGCGCAAATGCAAAGAGGGCCGGGTCTGTCATGAAGAGATGGCGTGTCTTCACTGGCGACATCTCCCGTACCGGCCGCAGCAGGCCCAGATGCCGCATGACGCCATCTATGCCGGCAGCCAGCATCGCCCTTCCCTCGAGATTGACGGTCGAGCCGCCGCCGAACTCGCCCGAGAGGAAATGGCAGCCATTGCGATCGGCGGCATTGCCCATCACCCGATCCTCGCCGCCCGGCGCGGTGAGACTGTCGTAATAGACGACACGCGGCGCACCAAAGGCTTCGATCAGCGCCCTGGACGTCGTCCTCTTTGGTCCGTCATCCCAGATCGGGGCAAGAAGCACCGGCAGATATTGCAGCGACGATCCGCCAGCATGGCAGTCGATCACATAATCGGCCAATGGCAGCACTTGCGTCGATACATAATGGGCGATCATCTCGGTCACCGACCCGTCGCGGCGGCCCGGAAACACCCGGTTCATGTTCAACTGATCGATCGGCGAAACGCGCGAGCCGGCGATGAAGGCCGGATGGTTGACGGAGGGAATGACGATCAACCGCCCGGAAAGGTCGAGCTGCTCCAGACGCCGCATCAGGTCGTAGAGCACAAGCGGCCCTTCATATTCGTCGCCATGGATGCCTCCGGTCAGCAGAAGGGTCGGGCCTTCGCCGCGTCTGGCCACCGCAATCGGAATAGGAATGTGGCCATAAGCCGAGCGATGAACTGAATGGGGAACCTTCAGATAGCCACGAGAGACGCCCTCCTGATCGAAGCTGATGGTCGATGAGATCATCGATGTATCGGTCATCTGGTGTCCTCCTTGCTCCGACGGCATAAGGCGCGTGCTTGCCCGTTCAGATACCCTTCAGCAGGTAGATCGCCTCAAGCGCCTCCTTCGGCGTCATCTCGTCCGGGTGCAGACCGGCCAGCGCCGCCACAAGTGCCGCCGCCTTCGGGTCGACCTTGGCGGGTTTTGGTGCAGGTTCGCGCTGGACGATTGCCGAAAACAGCGGCAGATCATCGGCGAGACGCGAGGCCTTGCCCGACGTTTCGCCGGCTTCCAGTTGCGCCAGCACGGCGCGCGCCCGTTCCACTACCGGCTCCGGCAGGCCTGCAAGTTTCGCCACCTGCACGCCGTAGGACCGGTCTGCCGCGCCCTTGCCGACCTCGTGGAGGAAGACGACATCGCCCTCCCATTCCTTGACGCGCATGGTGACGTTATGCAGCCGCGCCAGCTTGCCGGCGAGCGCCGTCATCTCATGGAAATGGGTAGCGAAGATCGCCCGGCAGCGATTGGTCTCGTGCAGATATTCGACCGCAGCCCAGGCAATCGACAGGCCGTCATAGGTCGCCGTGCCACGCCCGATCTCGTCGAGAATGACCAGCGAGCGTTCGCCCGCCAGATTGAGGATGGCAGACGTCTCGACCATCTCGACCATGAAGGTCGAGCGGCCGCGCGCCAGATCGTCGGACGCGCCGACGCGGGAGAACAGCCGATCGACCACGCCTATTTCGGCGGCGCGCGCCGGCACATAGGAGCCGGCCTGCGCCAGAATGGCGATCAGCGCGTTCTGGCGCAGGAAGGTCGACTTGCCGCCCATGTTCGGGCCGGTCAGCAGCCAGATCGCGCCCGCGCGCTCGCTTCCCTCCGGCGACAGGTCGCAATCATTGCCGACGAACGGGTCCGCCGCCTGTTTGCGCAGCGCCTGTTCGACAACCGGGTGACGGCCGCCCTCGATGCGGAAGGTCAGCGACCCGTCGACGACTGGCCTGCAATAATCCTCGGCCTCCGACAGCACCGCAAGCGCCGCCGAAACGTCGAGCACGGCGAGCGCGTCGGCGCCTGCCCTGATCCGGTCCGCTTCCGAAACGACCTCTGCCAACAGTTGGTCGAACACGCCATTTTCGATTGTCGTCGCCCGGTCGGCGGCGTTGGCGATCTTCGTTTCCAGCCCGGCAAGCTCGGTCGTTGTGAAGCGCATGGCGCTTACCATGGTCTGGCGATGGATGAAGCGGGCGCGCGCCGCATCACTGCCCATCATGATCTCCTGATGGTTGGCCGTCACCTCGATGTAATAGCCCAGCACATTGTTGTGCCGGATTTTTAGCGAGCGGATGCCGGTCTCCTCGATCAAGGCGCGCTCCATCGACGCGATAACCTTGCGCGTATCGGTGGCGAGCGCCCGCATCTCGTCCAGTTCGGCGTCATAGCCTTCGCGCACGAAGCCGCCGTCGCGCTTCAGCAGCGGCAGCGTCTCGCCCAGCGCCCGCGCCAGATGGTCGGCAAGTTCACGCGGCATGTCGCGCGCCGCGACAAGCACCTGCGCAAGCTCGGATGGAACATCTGAGCCGGCAAACAATTGAGCCGCCTGCCCTACGGCCTTCAGTCCGGCAGCAATCGCGCCAAGGTCGCGCGGACCGCCCCGGTTCAGCGCCAGACGCGACAGCGCGCGCGGCATGTCGGGCGCAGCTTTCAGCGCCTGCCGCAGCGCATCGCGCAACCTCGTCTCGCCGCGCAGGAAGCTTACGGAATCGAGCCGCTCGTTGATCGCGGCCGGGTCGGTCAATGGCGACATCAGCCGCTCTGCCAGAAGCCGCGCGCCGCCACCGGTCACGGTGCGGTCGATCGATTTCAGCAGGCTGCCGTCGCGGTTGCCGGACAGTGTGCGCGTCAGTTCGAGATTGGCGCGCGTCGCCGCATCGATGAACAAGGAGGCTGCGGCCTCCTCGCGCTGCGGCCGTTGCAAGGGCGGGCGCTCGGCCTTCTGCGTCTTCTCGACATAGGCGATCGCGCCTGCCACCGCAGACAGTTCGGCCCGCGAAAATCGCCCGAAACCGTCCAGCGTCGCCACGCCGAAATAGCGCGCGATGCGCCCTTCGGCGGAAGCTGAATCAAACAGCGACGGCGGCTGCGGCGTGGCGCGGTTGCCGATCACGTCGAAGACGGGCCGAATGGCCTGATCGTGAAAAACGCCGTCGGCCATCACCAGTTCGCGCGGGTCGATGCGCAATATGTCGGCCAGCAGCCTGTCGGCATCGGTCTCGGCCACGCGGAATGAGCCGGTCGAGATGTCGATCCATGCGAGCGCCAGAGTCTCGTCCCCTCTCACCCGCCCAACGGCCATCAGATAGCTCGCCTCGCCGGGTTCGAGCAGCTTTTCCTCGGTGATGGTGCCGGGCGTCACCAGCCGGATCACGTCGCGGCGCACCACCGATTTGGAGCCGCGCTTCTTGGCCTCGGCCGGGTCTTCTATCTGCTCTGCCACCGCGACGCGAAACCCAAGAGCGATCAGCTTCTGCAGATAGTCGTCGGCGGCATGGACCGGCACGCCGCACATCGGAATGTCCTCGCCGGCGTGCTTGCCGCGCTTGGTCAGCGTGATGCCGAGCGCGCGCGCCGCGATCTCCGCATCGTTGAAGAACATTTCGTAGAAATCGCCCATGCGATAGAACAGGAGCGCGTCGGGATAGGCCGACTTGATCTCCAGAAACTGCTCCATCATCGGCGTTGCGCCGCCCTTGCCCTCGCCTGCCGCAGGAAGGGTCGGTGCTGTTTGCTCCTCGGCAGACGCGATTGACGAAGCCCGGTTGTCCATCATGTGGCGCGCGACACTGTTCTCGCCATGGTGGCGAAGGCGAAAACCGGGGGCGAATGGAGTGCGGACAAAAACAAGGGCCTTACCGGCGGAAATTGATCTTGAGTTCCTGCTTGGCGCTTTACGGCAGCTGAGTGTAGCCTTAATCCAAACCCTCCACAAAAATACACAAATTCGGGCAGGAACTCATGGCATCCAGGGACAAACAGGAAGGCGGGCCGCAGGTCTCCGCACAGGAGGCGCTCGACTTCCACGCCATGGGGCGTCCCGGAAAGCTGGAAATCTCGCCCACCAAGCCGATGGCGACGCAGCGCGACCTTTCGCTTGCCTATTCGCCGGGCGTCGCGGTTCCGGTCAAGGCCATCGCCGAAGACCCGTCGCGCGCCTATGACTACACCACGCGCGGCAACATGGTCGCCGTCATCTCCAACGGCACCGCCATCCTTGGCCTCGGCAATCTCGGCGCGCTGGCGTCGAAGCCGGTGATGGAGGGCAAGTCGGTCCTGTTCAAGCGGTTTGCCGACGTCGATTCGATCGACCTCGAAGTCGATACCGAAGACGCCGACGAATTCATCAACTGCGTCAAGCTGCTCGGCCCCTCCTTCGGCGGCATCAACCTCGAAGACATCAAGGCCCCAGAATGCTTCATCATCGAGCAGCGCCTGCGCGAACTGATGAACATCCCCGTCTTCCATGACGACCAGCACGGCACCGCCATCATCGCCACTGCCGGCCTCATCAACGCGCTGCACCTGACGGGCCGAGACATGAAGACGGCAAAGCTCGTCTGCAACGGCGCGGGCTCGGCTGGCATCGCCTGCATCGAACTGGTGAAATCGCTCGGCTTTGCGCCGGAAAACGTCATCCTTTGCGACACCAAGGGCGTGGTCTATCAGGGCCGCACCGAGGGCATGAACCAGTGGAAGTCGGCCCATGCCATCAAGACCGATGCGCGCACGCTGGCCGACGCGATGGACGGCGCCGACATCGTCTTCGGCCTCTCGGCCAAGGGCGCGTTCAGCAAGGCGATGATCCAGTCGATGGCCAAGAACCCGATCATCTTCGCCATGGCCAATCCCGATCCCGAGATCACGCCCGAGGAAGTCGCCGAGATCCGCACCGATGCGATCATGGCGACCGGCCGCTCCGACTATCCGAACCAGGTCAACAATGTTCTGGGCTTCCCCTACATCTTCCGCGGCGCGCTCGATGTCCGCGCGACCACCATCAACGACGCGATGAAGGTCGCCGCCGCGCAGGCGCTGGCCGATCTGGCGCGCGAGGACGTGCCGGACGACGTTGCCGCCGCCTATCAGGGCATGCGCCCGAAATTCGGCCCGCAATACATCATCCCGGTGCCGTTCGACCCGCGCCTCATCTCGGCCATCCCGGTCGCGGTCGCAAAGGCTGCGATGGATTCCGGCGTCGCCGGCCGCCCGATCCTCAACTTCGACAAATATGCGCAGGAACTGTCGGCGCGTCGCGACCCGATCGCCTCCACCCTCCAGCGCATCTATGACCGCGTGCGCCGCCAGCCAAAGCGCGTCGTCTTCGCCGAGGGAGAGGAAGAACAGGTGATGCGCGCCGCCGTCTCCTATGTGAACCAGAAGCTCGGCACCGCCATCCTTCTCGGCCGCGAGGAGCAGATCAAGGACACGGCGCGCAATGCAGGTGTCGATCTCAACCGCGCCGGCATCGAGATCATCAATGCGCGCCTGTCGCGCCGCAACGGCGTCTATGCCGACTATCTCTACGAGAGATTGCAGCGCAAGGGCTACCTGCTGCGCGACTGCCAGCGCCTCATCAACAATGACCGCAATCATTTCGCCGCGACCATGCTGGCGCTGGGCGATGCCGACGCGGTCGTCACCGGCGTGACGCGCAACTATTCGACCGCGCTCGACGACGTGCGCCGCGTGGTCGACGCCCGCCCCGGCCACCGCGTCATCGGCGTGTCGATCGCGCTGTGCCGCGGCCGCACCGTCATCGTCGGCGACACCGCCGTCCACGACATGCCCAACGCCGAGGAACTGGCCGATATCGCCGAGGAAACCGCAGGCTTCGCGCGTCGCATGGGCTATGAGCCGCGCGTCGCCATGCTGGCCTATTCCACCTTCGGTCACCCGCCGGGCGAACGCTCGGAGCGCGTGCAGGAGGCGGTGCGCATTCTCGACAAGCGCCGCGTCGATTTCGAATATGACGGCGAGATGGCCGCCGACGTGGCGCTCAACCCGGCGCTGATGAAGCAGTATCCGTTCTGCCGCCTGTCAGGCCCGGCAAACGTGCTCATCATGCCGGCGTTCCACTCGGCCTCGATCTCGACCAAGATGCTTCAGGAACTCGGCGGCTCGACCGTCATCGGCCCGCTTCTCGTCGGCCTGAACAAGCCGGTGCAGATCGTGCCGCTGAACGCCAAGGATTCAGACATCGTCAACATGGCGGCCATCGCCGCCTACGGCGCGGGCAACTGAGGGACGGAACACCTACTTCACCCGCTCCATCAGTACGACTTCGCTGCCATGATAGTCGGTGCGGGCAAACTCCTTGAAGCCGAGCTTTTCGGCGACACGCAGAGACGCCAGGTTCTGCGGGGCGATAAGGCAGGTGACGCGCATATCAGGCAGGTTGGCCTCTGCCCAGCCGAGGGCGGCAGCCATCGCCTCGGTGGCGATGCCACGGCCATGCGCCTGCGGAACAAAGGCCCAGCCCGCCTCCAGCGTGCCTTCGAAGCTCGGCTCAAGCTCGCGTTTGAGATCGTGAAATCCGGCGGCTCCCAGCCTTTCGCCGCTCGCCTTGTCGGTGACGACCCATGACCCGAAACCCAGCAATTGCCACATGCCGACATGGCGCAGGAAACGCGCCCATGATTCCTCGCGGGTGAAGGCACGTCCGCCGATGAAACGCGTCACCTCAGGGTCGGCCCACATCGCGGCATGAGTATCGAAATCACCCGCCTCGACGCCGCGCAGGATCAGCCGCTCGGTCTCGATTGTCGGGATACCGGCCACGTTCAGACTTCGATCGTCTTCAGCCGCTCGGCGATCAGCGCAGCCAGCCGCGCCGCAACCTCGTCCTTGCCCAGTTCGGGCCAGTCCTCGACGCCATGGCGCGAGACGATCTTCACCCGGTTGCGGTCGCCGCCCATCACGCCCTTCGCGCCGACGCCGCTGTCATGCGACACGTCGTTTGCGACGATGAAGTCCGCCCCCTTCTTCGCCAGCTTGGCTTGCGCATTGCCGACAAGCTGCTGCGTCTCGGCGGCAAAGCCGATGACGAGGCGCGGGCGGTGCTTTCCCTTGCCCACTGTCGCCAGAATGTCGGGGTTTTCCACCATCGACAGCGCAGGTGGCCCCTCGCCTGTCTTCTTCTTGATCTTTTCGCCATTGGCGTTCACCGGCCGCCAGTCGGCCACGGCGGCGACAAAGATACCCGCATCTGCCGGGAGTTGCGCTTCGACCGCTTCGAGCATGTCGCGCGCCGTCTCCACCTTGACGACTGTTACGCCCGCAGGATCGGCAATCGACACCGGCCCCGTTACCAGCCGCACATCCGCGCCCAGTTTCGCCAGAGCCGCGGCAATCGCATGGCCCTGCTTGCCCGACGACCGGTTGGCGATGTAGCGCACCGGGTCGATAGGTTCATGCGTCGGCCCGGACGTGATGACGATGCGCTGGCCTGCAAGCGGGCCTTTGGCGGGAGCCAGAATGCGCTCGACCTCGGCGGCAATCTCGGTCGGCTCAGCCATGCGGCCTTCGCCCGCCTCGCCGCTTTCGGCCATCTCGCCCTTTTTCGGCCCGATGAAGGAAACGCCGTCGCGCGCCAGCGTCGCATGGTTGCGCTTTGTCGCCGGATGCGCCCACATTCGCGGATTCATGGCAGGCGCCATCAGCACGGGCTTGTCGGTCGCCAGTAGCACGGCGGATGCCAGATCGTTCGCCAGCCCGTTGGCAAGCTTGGCCATCAGGTCGGCGGTCGCGGGCGCGACCACGATCAGGTCGGCCTCGCGCGACAGGCGGATATGGCCGACATCGTGCTCGGCCGCTCGGTCGAACAGCTCTGTGAAAACCGTATCGGCAGACAGCGCGCCCGCCGCCAGCGGCGTCACGAAATGCTGCGCCGCCTGCGTCATCACCACCCGCACGCCCGCGCCGCGCTCGCGCAGCCGCCTGATAAGGTCGAGCGATTTATAGGCGGCGATGCCGCCGCCGATGATGAGAAGGATACGTCTGGAGGCGAGGGTCATGGACTTTCCCACGGATTGATGACGGCAATGCCGCAATGTTCGAAATCGCCGACGTTTCGGGTGACCACCGCAAAACCTCTTGCACGGGCGATTGCCGCAATTTGTGCGTCCGATTGGCTGATCGGGCGCCCGATCTTGCGGCGATGGGCGGACAAGTCGGCATAATGATCGGCCTCGGCGCTGCCAAAGGCGAGCAAATCGTTGCGCAGCGACCTTGCAAGGACGTGTTCGATCAGAAGTTCAAGGTTTGCCCGTCGCTGGCCGGGAGGCAGGCAGCTGACGCCGAACAGCATCTCGGCCTTGGTGATGGCCGTGACGAAATACCGGTCGGGCTCGTTCTGCTGCAGCCAGGCCGTAACGGCGGGCGAAGGCGTCGCAGCGATGCTCTCCGAAACGACATTTGTGTCGAGCACATACATGTTCAGTCGAAAGCCGGCGGTTCGCGCATCGGCTCGCGTCGAGGGAGTTCAAGGTCGAAGCCGCCGTATCGGTCAACCAGTTCCCGCACGGATGCATACCAGAATTCGCCGCTTTTCATTTCCGACCCGCGCATCGCGCCGGGCGTCCGTGCAACTGCCTTGAGTATGTCGCGGGCTTCCTGCTCCATCGACACGCCGCGTTCGGCGGCGCGGAGCCTGATCGCCTTCTTGGTCTCTTCGTCAATGTTGCGGATCAAGATGGAGCTCATGCCTACCTCCAACGTTCTGATAGCAATGTAAGCAGTGCTAGCAATGCAGTCAATGACAGCACGGCATTCCGCCCCGCCGCGCCTCACGTCACGTGCCAGGCGATCCAGACGGCTGCTGCCGCGATCACCCACAGCGCCACCCGGCCCCAGCGCGACGCCCGCGCCTCGGCCTTGCCGATCCGCGCCGCCGTGTCGTCGTCGAATCGGAAACCGTGCTCGGCCATATGGTCGATCTCGCGCGACAGGCGCTCGGTGCGCTGCGCCAGATCGGGTGCCTGCCGCACCAGCGCCAGCAGCGCCTTCGACCCGTCACGTGCGTCGACCATGATGCCCTTCGGCCCCAGATTGTCGCGTATCCAGCCGCCGACCACAGGCTCGGCCGTCTTCCACATGTTGAACGCCGGGTCGAGGGTGCGGGCCACGCCTTCGACGACCACCATCGTCTTTTGCAGCATGACGAGTTCGGGCCGCGCATGCATGTCGAAGAGTTCGGTCACCTCGAACAGCAACGTCAGCAGCCGCGCCATGGAGATGGTCTCCGCCGGCTGGCCGTGTATCGGTTCGCCGATGGCGCGGATCGCCTGCGCGAATGATGCCGGGTCCTGCGTATGCGGCACGTAGCCTGCCTCGAAATGCACGTCGGCGACGCGGCGATAGTCGCGCGTGATGAAGCCAAAGAGGATTTCGGCCAGGAACCGCCGCTCCTTCTTGCCGAGCCTGCCGGTGATGCCGAAATCGACGCCAACGATGGTCCCGTCGGCCTCAACGAACAGATTGCCCGGATGCATGTCGGCATGGAAGAAGCCGTCACGCAGCGTATGGCGCAGGAAGGATTGCACCAGCGTCGCCGCCAGCGCGTCGAGATCGTGGCCGGCCGCGCGCAGGCCCTCGATATCGGACATCTTGATGCCGTCGATCCATTCCATCGTCAGCACGTCGCGGCCGGTGCGCTCCCAGTCGACGGAAGGCGCGCGGAAACCCGGGTCGTCCTTCGTATTCTCGGCGATTTCCGACAGCGCGGCCGCTTCCAGCCGCATGTCCATCTCGATCTTGGTCGTCTGGGCCAGCGTCTGCGTCACCTCGACAGGCCGCAGCCGCCGCGCGGAGGGGATGAACTTTTCCTGCAATCGCGCGGCAAGGAAGAAGCTCTCCAGATCGTTGGCGAAGCTCTGGCGCACGCCCGGCCGCACAACCTTGACCGCCATCTTGCGGGGAGCATCCGCCGTCGCCACCTCGCCGGGGTGGACCTGCGCGATCGACGCCGCCGCAACCGGATCGCCAAGGCTGACGAACAGGTCGTCCAGCCGCCGTCCAAGCGATGCCTCGATCTCCTTCACCGCCGAGGCGCGCGGGAATGTCTGCATCCGGTCCTGCAACAAGGACAGGTCGAGCGCGAGTTCGCCGCCCACCACGTCGGGGCGTGTCGCCAGAAACTGGCCGAGCTTGACATAAGAAGGGCCGAGCCGCGCGACCGCGCGGGCCACGCGCTCGGTGCGCGTGCTCTTGGCCGTGCGCCTGCGCGCCAAAAGCCGCGTCAGCCCCCAGAAGAAGCGCGGCGCGCCGGTCAGCTGGTCGCCGGGAAGTGCGGCCAGCACGCCTTCGCGGGTCAATATCCAGCCGGCACGCGCGAGCCGGAATGCTGCCGTAAAATCGCTCATCGGCTGTCAGGACGCATTGATGTCAAAGCTTCCAGCCCGAATGCAGCGCGGCAATGCCGCCCGAATAATTGCGGAATGTCGAGCGCGAGAAGCCTGCGGCCGTGATCATCGCCCCAAATTCCTGCTGGTTGGGGAATTTGCGGATCGATTCGACCAGATAGCGATACGGCTCGCCGTCGCCGGTCACGGCCTGCCCGATGCGCGGTATCGCGTTGAACGACCAGGCCTCATAGAAGCGGTCGAGCATCGGCATCTCGACTTCGGAGAATTCAAGGCACAGGAACCGCCCGCCGGGCTTGAGCACACGATGCGCTTCGCTGAGCGCCACGCCGATTCGCGGCACGTTTCGGATGCCGAATGCGATCGTATAGGCGTCGAAGCTGTTATCGGCGAAGGGCAGTTCCTCGGCATTGGCCTCGACGAAGTCGACATTGTCCGCAAGGCCAAGCTTTTCGGCGCGCTCGCGGCCGACCTGAAGCATGGAGCCGTTGATGTCGAGCACGGTCACGTTTGCGTTACGCGCCGACGCCTCGACGATGCGGAATGCGATGTCGCCCGTGCCGCCTGCCACGTCGAGCGAGCGCCAGTCGCCGCGCTTCGGCGGGTTCAGCCAGGCGACCATGCCCTCTTTCCACAGCCGGTGCATGCCCGCCGACATCAGGTCGTTCATCAGGTCGTAACGGCCGGCGACCTTGTGGAACACCTCATTGACCAGCGGCTGCTTCTCACCGGCGGCCACATCCTTGAATCCATAGGATGTTTCCATCCCGCCGGTTCTGCCCGTTCGCACTTCTGACATTATTGTGTCCTGTCACATCAGGCCGGGACAATAGCCGATGCAATCTACGGGCGCTATGTAGTGAGGCGCGATTAAGCGCCGCGCGCGCCGACCCGTCGAGAGACAGGAACAGGGAGCCATCATGCCGCCCAAGGCCGAACTTCACTGCCACATCGAAGGCGCCGCCTCTCCTGCACTGGTCCAGAAACAGGCCATGAAATACGGGGCCGACGTCTCTCATTTCATCCAGGACGGCCGTTTCGTCTGGCATGACTTCACCAGTTTCCTCGCCGCCTATGATGCCGCATCGAGCCTGTTTCGCGACGAGGACGACTATGCGCGGCTGGCCGAAGACTATCTGACCAGCCTGGCGCGCGACGGCGCGATTTATTCCGAAGTGTTCACCTCGCCCGACCATGCCGAGCGCACCGGCATGTCGCCCGCCACCTATACCAATGCGCTCGGCGAAGGCATGGCGCGCGCCAAGGCCAAGACCGGCATCGAGGCGCGCATGATCGTCACCGGCGTTCGCCATGTCGGCGTCGAATCGATCGAGGCCGCCGCCCGCTTTGCCGCCCGCTGCGGCCATCCGCTGGTGTCGGGCTTCGGCGTGGCTGGCGACGAACGCATGGGCGACTTCGCCGACTATGTGCGCGCCTTCGAGATCGCGCGCGAGGCGGGGCTGGGCATCACCATCCATGCGGGTGAGCTTTGCGGCTGGGAAAGCGTCGAGGCGGCGCTCGACCACATCCGCCCGGCGCGCATCGGCCATGGCGTGCGCGCCATCGAAAACCCCGATCTCGTCAAACGCATCGCCGACGAGGGGGTCGTACTTGAGGTCTGCCCCGTCTCCAACATCGAACTCAAGGTGTTTCCGTCCTTTGCCGAGCACCCCTTCCCGAAAGTGCGCGCCGCAGGCTGCAAGGTGACGCTGTCGTCCGACGACCCGCCCTATTTCTGGACGAGCCTCAAGCGCGAATATGATGTGGCGATCGAGCATTTCGGCCTGAACGAAAAGGATCTGCTCGCCGTCACCCGCACCTCTATCGAAGCCGCCTTCGTCGATCGCAAGACGCGCGCCGCCCTTCTGGCCCGGCTCGCTCCAAAGCGTGCATGAGAAACCATCTCTATTGATGTTTGACACATCAGTATTGCTATTCTAAATTGTTATCATAATATCGGAGATATGACAGTCATGATGACTGCCGCCCAACTCCGCGCCGCCCGCGCGCTGCTCGGCATCGACCAGAAGACGCTGGCGGAACTGGCCGGCGTGTCGGTCCCGACGGTCCAGCGGATGGAAGCCAGCGACGGCACGGTGCGGGGCGTGGTCGACAGCCTGACGAAGGTCATCGATGCCCTGAACAATGCAGGGATCGAGCTGATCGGAGACGGCGCGGCCAGCATGGACGGAGGTCGGGGCGTCCGGCTCGCGAAGAAGGCCGGCAACGCGCCCTGACGATATTTATGACGGGTACGCCGCAGCATGACGGCCCGCCTTATTCGGGGCTGCCGCGATGTCACTGAGCAAACGAGACGAGACAGGGCCGGCCGGACCAAGTTTCTCCGACCTGTTCACACCCAAGCTCGTGACCGTGCTTCGGGAGGGCTACGGCCTCCAGAACTTCCGCGCCGACATCATCGCCGGGCTCACGGTCGCGATCGTGGCGCTGCCTTTGTCGATGGCGATCGCAATCGCCTCCGGCGCATCTCCGGCACAAGGTCTCTACACCGCCATCATCGGCGGCTTCCTCGTCTCGCTTCTCGGCGGCAGCCGCTTCCAGATCGGCGGGCCGGCCGGCGCGTTCATCGTTCTGGTCGCCAGCACAGTGCAGACGCACGGCATGGATGGAACCATCCTCGCGACGATGCTCGCGGGCCTGATACTCACGGCCATCGGCTTCCTCCGGCTCGGCACCTACATCAAATTCATCCCCTACCCGGTCACCGTCGGCTTCACGGCCGGCATCGCCGTCATCATCTTCGCGAGCCAACTCAAGGAGCTGCTCGGGCTGACGCTCAACGGTCCGGAACCCGGCCCCCTGCTGGAAAAGGCGCCCGCGCTCTGGCGTGCCATCGAAACGACGCAGCCGGCCGCCGTCGCGGTCGCCGTGCTGACGATCGCGGTCATCATGGCGGCGAAGCGTCTCCGGCCGCATTGGCCCGGCATGTTGATCGCGGTCGCCGCGGCAGCCCTCTCGGTTGCTGCATTGGGCCTGCCTGTCGCCACGATCGGCTCGATCTATGGCGGCATTCCGTCGACCCTGCCGCTGCCGGCCCTGCCGACGCTCAGCGTAGAGAAGATCGTCGCGGTGCTGCCGAGCGCCATCGCCTTCGCCCTGCTCGGCTCCATCGAATCTCTTCTGTCGGCTGTCGTCGCCGACGGCATGACCGGCCGCCGGCACCGCTCGAACTGCGAACTCGTGGCCCAGGGCGTCGCCAATATCGGCTCGGCGCTGTTCGGCGGCATCTGTGTCACCGGCACGATCGCCCGCACTGCAACCAATGTGAGGGCAGGCGCGCACGGGCCGATCGCCGGCATGCTCCACTCGGCCTTCCTCCTCGCCTTCATGCTCGTCGCCGCCCCCCTCGCCAGCTACATCCCGCTGGCCGCGCTGGCCGGCGTGCTCGCCGTCGTAGCCTGGAACATGGTCGAGAAGCACGCGATCGGCATGCTGCTCAGGGCAGGCGCGGGCGACGCCGCGGTGCTCCTCGCCACCTTCCTGCTGACGATCTTCCGCGACCTGACCGAAGCGATCATAATCGGCTTTGCGCTCGGCTCGGTCCTGTTCATCCACCGCATGTCGAGGACAACCGAGATTCGCACCCATTCGCCGCTTGTTCCCGAGGATGCGGCCGACCGTCCGCGCGACGGGCGCAACACCTATGACGAGCGCGCGGAAAGCGATCCCGACATCGTGGTCTACCGCATCTCCGGGGCCTTCTTCTTCGGCGCGGCGGCGTCGATCGGCGCTGTGCTCGACAGGATCGCGGACACGCACCGGGCGCTCGTCATCGACTTGTCGGGAGTGCCTTTCGTCGACTCGACCGCGACCAATACGATCGAGATGCTCGCCCACAAGGCGAAGCGGCGGGGGACATCGGTATTCCTGACAGGGATGAGCAGAGGCGTGCGCCACGATCTCATCTCGCATCGCGTCAGCCCACCAATGGTGGAATTCGCGGCTTCGGTCGATGAAGCCGTCGCCAAGGTGCGCGCCGCCTGACCCGGACAAAGCTGTGGTTTGACGGGCGAACGTGGGTTTCTCGTTTCCGGCGACGCCGCTATGGTGAGCCGACTTCCGCCCCTCAAATCCGCCTCGCAGGAGCCGCGCCCGATGTCCGTCACCGTCGTCGACCACCCGCTTGTCCAGCACAAATTGAGCATCATGCGCGACAAGAACACGTCGACGGCCGGCTTCCGCCGCCTGCTGCGCGAAATCTCCCTTCTGCTCGGCTATGAGGTGACGCGCGACCTCGAACTCACCACCACCACCATCGAGACGCCGATGGAAACGATGGAGGCCCCGACGCTCGAAGGCAAGAAGCTGGTCTTCGCCTCGGTGCTGCGCGCCGGCAACGGCCTGCTGGAAGGCTTGCTCGACCTCGTTCCCGCCGCGCGCGTCGCCCATATCGGGCTTTATCGCGACCACGAAACGCTCCAGGCGGTGGAATATTTCTTCAAGGCGCCGAGCGATCTTGCCGACCGGCTCATCATCGTCGTCGACCCGATGCTGGCGACCGCGAACTCCGCCACGGCCGCTATCGAAAAGCTGAAGGAGCGCGGCGCGACCAATATCCGCTTCCTGTGCCTGCTCGCCGCTCCCGAAGGCATCGAGCGTTTCACCGCCGCCCACCCCGACGTGCCGGTGTTCACCGCCGCAATCGACCGGCAACTCAATGAAAAGGGCTATATCATGCCGGGTCTGGGCGACGCGGGCGACCGCATGTTCGGCACGAAGTGAACCTGTTGCATTAAGCGGATGGTGACAGGGGACGTGTAAGCGTCCTGGCGAAAGGATTTTCGCCATGCGCCAGATCATCGGCTTTGCGCTGTTTGCCGTCGCCGCTGCCGCCGCCGTGCCGATGCTGCTCGACGGGCGGTTGACGCCCGATAGTGCCGGCCCGGCACAACCGGTGGCACAAAGCCAGCCAGCCCCCACCCGGCCCGAACAGGCGCTGTCCGGCCGCAAGGTGCGGCTCGAAGCCGACCGGTCAGGCCATTTCCGCGGCGAGTTCCGCCTCAATGGCCGCGCTGTCGAAGCCCTGATCGACACGGGCGCGACCGTTGTCGCCATCAACAGTTCGACCGCGCGCCGCATCGGCCTGTCGGTCCAGCCGTCCGAGTTCAAATATCAGGTCCAGACCGCAAACGGCGCGACCAAGGCCGCAGCCGTGCGGATCGCCGATCTCCAGATCGGCCGCATCAGGCTCGACAACGTCGATGCGATGGTGCTCGACGACCGTGCGCTTAAAGGTGCCCTTGTCGGCATGAGCGTGCTGAAACGCCTGTCGCGCTATCAGGTCGAAGGCCAGACGCTGGTTCTGGAACAGTAAGTCAATACTAACCCACTCTTTCGCGCACCACCGGCCCAAGGTCCACCGGCGCGTCCGCAATCTCGTAAGCCGCCTGAACCGCAACAATCGCCGCCTTGGCTTGATCGTCCGAGCGCACATGCACCATGGCGAGCGGATCGCCTTTGACGACCTGCGCGCCCAGCGGCAAAAGCCCGGTCAGGCCGACGGCGTGATCGACCTCGTCCTGCGGACGCGTTCGCCCGCCGCCCATACCCACCACCGCCAGGCCGATATCGCGCGTCACGATGGCCGCGACACGGCCGGCGCTCAGCGCCGGAACCGGAACCACGATCGGCGCGGCTGGCAAATAGGCCTCCATGCGCTCGACAAAATCGACCGGCCCGCCGAGCCCGGCGACCATTCTGCCGAAGATTTCCGCTGCCTTGCCGCTGTCGAGCGCCTGCTTCGCCTTTGTCAGCGATGACTTACGATCTGGCGCGATACCGGCAGACACCAGCATCTCGGCCGCCAGCGCCAGCGTCACGTCTTCCAGCCGCCGGTCACGCGCCTTGCCCGTCAGGAAGTCCACCGCATTGGCCACTTCCACCGCATTTCCCGCCGCACTCGCCAGCGGTTCGTTCATGTCGGTGATCAGCGCCGTGGTCGGCATTCCCGCGCCATTCGCCACTTCGACAAGGCTTGCCGCCAGTGCCGCCGCATCCTTCGCGCTCGCCATGAATGCGCCGTTTCCGCTCTTCACGTCGAGCACCAGCGCGCCCAGCCCCGCCGCAAGCTTTTTCGACAGGATCGACGCCGTAATCAACGGGATCGATTCCACCGTCGCAGTGACGTCACGAATGCCGTAGAACCGCTTGTCGGCGGGCGCGAGATTGGCCGTCTGGCCGATGATCGCACAGCCAACCGTTCGCGTAACCTTACGAAACAGCCTATTGTCCGGCTGGCTGACATAGCCGGGGATCGAGTCCATCTTGTCGAGGGTGCCGCCCGTATGCCCCAGCCCGCGCCCGGAAATCATCGGCACATAAGCCCCGCAGGCGGCGACGATGGGTGCCAGCATCAGCGAGACATTGTCGCCGACGCCGCCGGTCGAATGCTTGTCGACCGCGGGGCCGGGCAGGTCCCATGCCAGCACATCGCCTGAATCGCGCATGGCGATGGTGAGCGCCACCGCCTCGTCGCGGCTCATGCCGTTGAGGAACACGGCCATGGCGAAAGCGGCGATCTGGCCCTCGCTCACGCGCTCATCCGACATACCCGCAACGAATTCGGCAATTGCATCGGGCGGCAACGGCTTACCGTCACGCTTGAGCCGGATGAATTCCTGCGGGAGCATGCCCACACCCTAAACCCCGAACGGCGTCCAGATCGCCTTGTGGCGCACGGCATGGAACAGGAACTCCTCGCCCTGCCCCTGTTTCGCGTCGAACCAGTCGCGCGCCTTGCCATTGTTGGCCCAGACGGGCTTCAGGTTGCCCGCGCTCTCCTTCTCGACGATGGCCGAACCTTCCGCCGAGCCGAAATACCAGTGCGCGGCGACATCGTCATGCTTGGCCAGCACGGAGGCCAGTGCGTCGCGGTCGCCGGTCACGATATTGACTGCGCCGCCCGGCACGTCGGACGTATCGAACACCTGATAGAGGTCGAGCGCGGCCAGCGGCTGGCGCGGCGATGGCGTCACCACCACGCGGTTGCCCATGGCGAGCGCCGGCGCCACCAGCGAGACAAAGCCGAGCAGCGGCGCGTCATCCGGGCAGGAGATCGCCATCACCTCCCATGGTTCGTTGAGGATGACCGACAGCATTCGCGCCTGCGGCGCGCGCACCGCGCCGTCATATTTGTCGGCCCAGGCGGCGTAATACATGAAGCGCGCCACGGAGGCCTCGACCTCGCGGGCGGCCTTCGCCACTGACGCGCCCGTCGCCTGCGCCACACGCCGCGCAAATTCGCCCGCGCGGACATCGAGATTTTCCGCGAGATAATAGAGCACCTGCGCGCGGCCGTGGCCGGTCATGCCGCTCCAGCCCTCGGCCTTGTGCGCCGCCTCGACCGCATTGCGGATATCCTTGCGATTGCCGAAGGGCACGTCGGCAACAAACTGCCCCTTCGCGTCATGGACGGGATAGGAATAGCCGGAATCGGGCCGCGCCTGCTTGCCGCCGATATAGAGCTTTGCCGTGCGATCGATGCCCGCCGGCCTCGCTTCTTCCTCGCCGTCGAGCGGCAGAGGCGATGGGATCGGCTTTGCGACCGCCGCCATTTTGGCCACTTTCGCCCATGCCGGCACCAGATATTCCATCATGCCTTCGCGGCCGCCCTCTCGCCCGAAACCGCTCTCCTTGTAGCCGCCGAACGGCACCGCCGCGTCGAACTGGTTGGTCGAGTTGATCCAGACCACGCCAGCCTTAACCCGCCGCGCCGCGTCGAACGCCGTGTCGAGGTTCTGCGACCAGATCGAGGCCGCCAGCCCGTAGCGGCTGTTGTTTGCAAGCTGCGCCGCTTCGCCCGGCGTGCGGAAGGTCATCGACACCAGGACCGGGCCGAAGATTTCCTCCTGCGCCAGCTTCGAGGCGGGCGCGACATCGGTGAACAGCGTCGGCGGAAAGAAGCAGCCCTTGCCCTCGATCAGGTCGTCGGCCCATGTCGGCTGATACATGGTCGCCCCTTCGGCGACGCCCGCCTTCACCCGCGCCGAAATCTGCTCGATCTGGACCGGCGCGACGACCGCGCCAACATCGGTCGACTTGTCGAGCGGATCGCCGACGCGCAGCTTTTCCATGCGGGCGCGCAGCCGGGCATAGAATTTCTCCGCCACGCCCTCCTGCACGATGGCGCGCGAGCCGGCACAGCAGACCTCGCCCTGATTGAACCAGATCGCGTCGACCACGCCCTCAACGGCAGCGTCGAGATCGGCGTCGGCGAAAACGATGAAGGGCGACTTGCCGCCGAGTTCCAGCGACAGCTTCTTGCCGGAGCCTGCCGTCTGGCGGCGCAATATGCGGCCGACCTCCGTCGAGCCGGTGAACGCCAGCTTGCCGATGCCCGGATGGCCGGCAATCAGCGCACCGGTTTCGCCGCCGCCATTGACGATGTTGACGACGCCGGCCGGCAGCCCCGCCTCCTTGCAGATTTCGGCAAAGGCAAGTGCCGTCAGCGGCGTATGTTCGGCGGGTTTCAGTACCACCGTGCAGCCGGCCGCCAGCGCCGGGCCGATCTTCCATGCCAGCATCAGGAGCGGGAAATTCCACGGGATGATCTGGCCGACGACCCCCGCCGGCGCATGGTCGGGGAACGCCGTGTCGCGAAGCTCCGCCCAGCCTGCATGATGGTAGAAATGGCGCACCACCAGCGGCACGTCGATGTCGCGCGTCTCGCGGATCGGCTTGCCATTGTCGAGCGTTTCAAGCACCGCGAGCAGCCGCGCGTGCTTCTGAATGGTGCGCGCAATCGCATAGAGATGGCGCGCGCGCTCATTGCCGGAGAGCTTGGACCAAGACGTAAAAGCAGAGGTCGCAGCCTTCACGGCGGCGTCGACGTCCTTCTTGCCGGCAATCGCCACATCGGCCAGTTTCTCGCCCGTCGCCGGGTTTGGCACGGCAAATGTATCGCCTGTCGCGGCTGTGAACTTGCCGCCGATGAAATGGCCGAACCTGCCCTTGTGGCGCTTCAGCCAGTCGCGCGCATAGGTGTCTTCTTCCGGGGCCGGGCCGTAATCCATCGAGCGCAGAATGTCCTGGATCTGGTTCATGGGCGTGGTTCCCGATGATTGAGAGGCATGACGCTAGCCCAATCCGTGCCGGTCGTTCGACGAATAACGGCCTGTCACATAGTGCTCCAGTTGCCGCTCGATATCGGCCAGAAGTGCTGACGCACCCAGCCTGAACAGATCGGGCTTCAGCCAGTCGCCGCCCAGCTCTTCCTTCATCAGGATCAGCCAGGCAAGCGCGTCCTTCGAGGCGCGAATGCCGCCCGCCGGCTTGAAGCCGACATAGAGCCCGGTAAGATGGAGATAGTCGCGGATCGCGCGGCACATGGTAAGCGACACCGGCAGCGTGGCGTTCACGGCTTCCGTGCCGGTCGAGGTCTTGATGAAATCCGACCCCGCCTGCATCGCGACCATCGAGGCCTTGTAGACATTGGTCAGCGTCTTCAGTTCGCCCGTGGCAAGGATCGCCTTCAGATGCGCCGCGCCGCAGGCTTCGCGCATCTGCGAAACCTCGTCATAAAGTGCGTTCCACGCGCCGTTCAGCACATGGGCGCGGGTGATGACGATGTCGATCTCGTCCGCCCCCTCGCCCACCGCATAGCGGATTTCGTCGAGCCTTTGCTTCAGCGGCGTCAGGCCCGTCGGAAAGCCGGTCGCCACCGATGCCACCGGAATACCTGAACCGGCCAACGCCTTGACCGCGACCGGCACCATGGTCGGGTAGACACAGATCGCGCCCGTCGTCAGGCGCTGGCCGGCAAGGCCCAGTGCGTCCTTCAGATCATCGCGCAGCGGATTGCGCGCCTTGGCGCAGAGCCGTTTCACCCGGCCCGGCGTGTCGTCGCCGGCAAGCGTCGTCAGGTCGATGCATTCGATGGCCCGCACCAGCCAGGCCGCCTGCCACGCCTTCTTCACCGTGCGGCGCGTCGTCATGGTTGCGGCGCGACGCTCGGCCGCCGACAGGTTGACGTCCATCGCCTCGAACCATTCGGGTTTCAGCGCCGTGCCGTCATTGCGCGGCCGCGCATTGGGCAGATGCACGATCTCCGTGCGGGTCGCCACGTCATGTCCCGTCTTGGCGTTCATCGTGAACTCCTCACAAGGGCTTTCGCCCTAAAACTCTTTGATCGCCTCGCGCAATATAGCGGCAAGGCGCTTGCCGCCCAGAGGCGCCATGTCCTTGGTCTCCTGATGCGACAGTTCCTCGCCGGTCATGCCCGCCGCCAGATTGGTGATGACCGAACATGCCGCCACCCGCATTCCAAGGAAGCGCGCGAGGATGACTTCCGGCACGGTCGACATGCCGACCGCGTTCGCGCCCATGACGCGCGCCATGCGGATTTCGGCGGGCGTCTCGAAGGCCGGGCCGGAGAACCACATATAGACGCCCCTATGCAGCGCGATGCCGAGCCTTGCTGCAATCACCTCCATGCTGACGCACATATGCTTGTCATAGGCCTGCGACAGGCCGACGAAGCGCCGGTCGGTCGGCTCGCCGATCAGCGGGTTGGTGCCGGAAAAATTGATGTGGTCGGTGATCAGCATGACCGAACCCGGCGGGATGTCCTGCTCGACCGAACCGGCGGCATTGGTCAGGAACAGCGTATCGACGCCGATGCCCTGAAGCGCCTCAAGCGCCGGGCGCATGGCGGCGGCATCGCCCTTCTCGTAATAATGGGCGCGCCCCGCCATCATGATCACCGGAACGCCGTTGAAATCGCCTGCGACGAGTTCGCCAGCATGGCCGCTGACGCCGCCATGGGGAAAGCCTGGCACGTCGCCATAGGGAATGCGCACCGCATTCTCCACCTCGTCGACCAGTCCGCCCAGCCCTGAGCCCAGCACCATGGCGATCTTCGGCGCCCGCCCCGCCAGACGCTCCACCAGAATGCTGACCGCGTCCGTCATTTCAGCGTCTCTCCGGCAAACCCGTAGGGCAGCATCTGCGCAACCGTCACCGTTTCGACCACGCCCGTCTGGTCGCAGAGGTAGAGCTTCGTGTCAGGTTTCGAAAATTCCGCAAGCCGCTGGCGGCAGCCGCCGCAAGGCGTGATGCGGTCCATGCGCTCGGCCGTCACCGCAATCTCTGCGATCTCGCCGCCACCCGCCATGATGTAGTGGCCGAGCATCGTCGTCTCGGCGCACCAGCCTTCGGGGAAGGACGCGACCTCGATGTTGGCCCCGGCGAATATGCGCCCGTCCGTCGTGCGCAGGGCCGCGCCCACCGGAAACTTCGAATAGGGCGCATAGCACTTTGCCATCGCCTCGCGCGCGGCGAGGAAGAGATCATGCGACATCAGCGCTCCTTCACATAGGCAACGCCGCCTGCCTTTGGCGGGATGGCCTTGCCGATGAAGCCTGCCAGCAGGATGACGGTGAGGATATAGGGCAGCGCCTGCATGAGCTGCACCGGCACCTGGCCGATCAGCGGGAATTCGGTGCCCTGGAAGCGGATGCCGAATGCTTCGAGGAAGCCGAACAGGATGCAGGCGAACATGGCCGGCACCGGTCGCCATTTGGCGAAGATCAGCGCGGCGAGCGCGATGAAGCCGCGCCCTGCAGTCATGTCCTTGACGAAGCCGGGGCTCTGGGCAAGCGACAGATAAGCGCCTGCCAGCCCGCACAGCACGCCGCAGATGATGACGGCACGGTAGCGCAGCCACGTCACCGAGACGCCCGCCGTGTCGACCGCCGCAGGGTTTTCGCCGACGGCCCGCAATCTCAGGCCGAAGCGCGTGCGAAACAGCACCCACCAGGTCAGCGGCACCATCAGGAAGGCGATATAGACGAGGATCGAATGGCCCGAAATGATCTCCGAATAGATCGTGCCGAGGACCGGCACGTCGCGCAGCGCATCGGCGAACGGCAGCGTGATTTCGGAGAAGCGCGCATTGCCGGTGAGCTGCGGCGTGCGCCCGCCTTCGCGGAACCAGGCCTGTCCGAGCAGGATGGTCGCCCCGCCCACGACGAAATTGATCGCGACGCCCGAGACGATCTGGTTGCCGCGATGGGTGATGGAGGCAAAGCCGTGGACGAGCGCGAAGAAGACGGCCGCCAGGATGGCCGCGCCGACGCCGAGCCATGCCGAGCCGGTGACGGCGGCGGCGGCCGCACCCGCAAACGCGCCGGCGAGCATCTTGCCCTCAAGGCCGATGTCGAAGACGCCGGAGCGTTCAGAATAAAGCCCCGCGAGGCAGGCAAACAGCAGCGCGACCGACAGGCGGATGGTCAGGTCTGCGACGGAGATGAACGTATCGACGAACATGTCAGCTATCTCCCGCCGGTTTTGCCGCAAGTCCCATGGAGGACGGCCTGAGCGAGGCGAACACGGTCTGCACCACCGGCCGGAACATGTGCTCCAGCGCACCGGCGAAGAAGATGACCAGCCCCATGATGACCACGATCATTTCGCGCGTGATGTTGGGCATCTCAAACGCGATCTCCGCCCCGCCCTGATAGAGCATCCCGAAGAGCAGCGCGGCCAGCACGATGCCGAAGGGATGAGATCTCCCCATCAGCGCCACCGCGATGCCGACAAAGCCCGCGCCGCCCGCGAAATTCAGCTGCATGCGATCCTGCGCGCCCATGATCGGATTGAGCGCCATCAGCCCGGCGAGCGCAGCCGAGATCAGCAGCGTCACGATGATGATGCGCTTGTCGGAAATGCCGGCATAACGCGCCGCCTTCTGGCTGAAGCCCATGGTGCGGATTTCGTAGCCGAGCTTGGTGCGCCAGATCAGCACCCACACGGCCACCGCTGCGAGAAGCGCCAGGAAGAAGGTGATGTTGAGCGGCGTGCGGCGCGCGGCAAAGCCGAGCATTGCGAGCAGCGGCTCAAGGCTCGGAATGTTTGCGCCCTCCAGGAACGTGCGCGTCTCGGGCGATTGCTGGCCGTCCGGCTTGAACACATAGACCAGCAGATAGACCATCAGGCTCGACGCGATGAAGTTGAACATGATCGTCGTGATGACGATGTGGCTGCCGCGATAGGCCTGCAGCCAGGCCGGGATCAGCACCCACAGCGCACCGAACAGGGCGGCTGCGCAGATGGCGAGCGGATAGGTCAGCCACCAGGGCAGGATCGAATCGAAGGACAGGCAGATGATCGCCACGCCGACGCCGGCGACAGACGCCTGCCCCTCGCCGCCGATGTTGAACAGGCCGGCGTGAAAGGCGACCGCGACCGCAAGCCCGGTGAAGATGAAATTCGTCGCGTAATAGAGCGTGTAGCCGATGCCGCGCCCGGAACCGAACGCGCCTTCGATCATCAGCTTGACCGCCTCAAGCGGGCTTTCGCCCACCAGCAGCACGACGAGGCCGGCGACGAAGAACGCAACCGCCAGGTTGATGACAGGGATCAGGCCGTAATCGGCCCATGCCGGAAGCTTGGCGTAAGGTGTGCTCATTGTGCTGCTTGCCTCTCGCCTTCGACGCCCGCCATCAAGAGGCCAAGCTCGCCCTCGGTCGCGTCCGGCCCGCGCTCGCCGACGATGCGGCCGTCGAACATCACCAGAATGCGGTCCGACAGCGACCTGATCTCGTCGAGTTCCACCGAGACCAGCAGCACCGCCTTGCCGGCGTCGCGCATTTCGATCAGGCGGCGATGGATGAATTCGATCGCGCCGACATCGACCCCGCGCGTCGGCTGGCCGACGACGAGCACGACCGGGTCCTGTTCGATCTCGCGCGCCAGCACGATCTTCTGCTGGTTGCCGCCGGAGAAATTCGCCGTCCTCAGCCGGGTGTCGGGCGGCCTGATGTCGTATTTCTCGATCATCCCGCGCGCCGCCGCCTCGATCTTGTTGAGGTCGAGCAGCAGGCCGTTCGAATATTCGGGATCGTCGTGATAGCCGAGGATCGCGTTCTCATATTCCTCGAAAGGCAGGATCAGGCCCATATGGTGCCGGTCCTCGGGCACATGAGCGAGGCCATGATCGCGCAGGTCGCCCTGGCTGCGCTGGCCCACGACCTCGATCTTCTGCCCATCCAGAAATACCTCGCCCGCGGTCGCGCGCCTGATGCCGGCGATCGTCTCGATCAGCTCCGACTGGCCGTTGCCGGCGACGCCCGCAATGCCGACGATCTCGCCGGCGCGCACCTCGAACGACACGTCCTTGACCATCGGCACCTTGCGGCTGTCGGTCACCGTCAGCCCATTGACGGCCAGCTTCACCTCGCCGGGGTTGGCCGCGCCCTTTTCCACATGCATCAGGACGCGGCGGCCGACCATCAGCTCGGCCAGTTCCTCGACCGTCGTCTCGGCCGTCTTGCGCGTCGCCACCATCGTGCCCTGGCGCATCACCGACACATTGTCGGTCACGGCCATGATCTCGCGCAGCTTGTGGGTGATGAGGATGATCGTCTTGCCCTCGTCCTTCAACATGCGAAGGATGCGGAACAGATGGTCGGCTTCGGCAGGCGTCAGCACGCCGGTCGGCTCGTCCAGAATGAGAATCTCGGCCCCGCGATAGAGCGCCTTGAGGATTTCGACGCGCTGCTGCAATCCGACCGCAAGCTCCTCGATCACCGCGTCGGGATCGACCTCCAGCCCGTATTCCTTCTCCAGCCGCTGCAGTTCGCCGCGCGCTCGTGCTATGCCCTTGTTGAGGATCGCCGCCCCTTCCGCGCCCAGCATGATGTTTTCCAGAACGGTGAAGTTCTCCACCAGCATGAAATGCTGGTGCACCATGCCGATGCCGTTGGCGATCGCCTCATTCGGCGTCTTGATCGTCACCGGCTGGCCGCCGATGCGGATTTCGCCTGAATCGGCCTGATAGAAGCCGTAGAGGATCGACATCAGCGTGGATTTCCCCGCGCCGTTCTCGCCGATGATGCCGTGAATTGTGCCGCGATTGACGGAAAGCTCGATGTCGCGATTGGCCCTGACGGCGCCAAAACTCTTGTTGATGCCTATCAGCTCGATAGCCTTCTGCACCATCAGCCACCCATTCCTCGAACGCGCCCGGTTCTGCGCCGGGTTTTTCTATCTGGTCAAATGCTACACGGCCCGCTCAATGCTGCCAAGGCGACCATCCACAGTCTCGACAAAAGCGTCCGCCATTGTCAATTTCGCGAGAAACCTCAGACAAGGCTGACACAATACATGGCGCAGGACGTCGAAACGCGGCTGACAAAGCTGGAACTGCTCGCCGCCGAGCAGGAGCATACGATCGGCGAATTGTCGGCCGAGATCGCCAAGGCCTGGAAAATCATCGACGAGTTGACGCGGCGCATCGAAGCCATGTCACTGCGCCTGACCGGCGTCGAGGAGGCGACCGCGCCCGAAGTCCCGGTGACGAAACCGCCGCACTGGTAGCCGGTTGCCGTTTTGTTCCGCGCCGGTTAGACTGACTCCATGCCTCTCGTCTCGCCGTTCAAGACACCCAATCCGCTGATCGACGGCCGCCAGTCGGAACGCGCCATGCTGGTGCGTCGCGGCGTGCAGCGGCTGTTTGCCAATCTGGGCGCGACCATCCTGCCCGAACTCTCGCTCGTCACCGGCCGCCGCGCCGATCTGGTCGCATTGCTCAGAAATGGCGACATCTGGATCATCGAGGTCAAATCCTCGATCGAGGACTTTCGCGTCGACCGCAAATGGCCGGAGTACCGCCTGTTCTGCGACCGCTTCTTCTTCGCCACCCACCCGGACGTGCCGGCGGAGATCTTCCCGGAGGATTGCGGCTTCATCCTTTCGGACGGTTATGGCGCGGAAATCCTGCGCGATGCGCCCGACCATCGCCTGGCCGCACCAACCCGCAAGGCGTTGACGCTGCGCATGGCGCGCGCGGGCGCGGCCCGGCTCATGGCCGCCGAAATGGCCGGCATCGAAATCGCGCCCGTCGAGGGCGAGTAGTCGAACGCCCGAAAGGACAGGCATATCGGCAGGCCGGTAGCCGCCCGGCCGATGCAGGCGCTTCCCTCCCCCTTGAGGGGAGGGTGGACCGGCGCGCAGCGACGGGCCGGGTGGGGTCAACGGACAGATGCACGGTCTGAAAACTCAGCTGCCCAACAAATGACGGGGAGGCCGAGACTGCCCCACCCTGCGAGCTTCGCTCGCCACCCTCCCCCATCGGGGGAGGGAACTGCCTGCCTCAGCCTGCATCACCACGCCCTCCCCACCGCACTCTCCGTCATTCCGGGGCGCGGAGCGAACCCGGAATCCAGAGCTGTGAAGGCGGCGATCCGGACACCAAACTGCCCACTTCGCGGGGACAGGCTTTTGACCCATCCAGTCTATTTATCCCACCCCTCCAGCCGCTTGTGAAATAGTCCCTTCCAAATCACCCCCATTCTATCCCCCTCCCTTTCAACCCGCCTATCCTTCTCCCGTCGCTGTAGGGGAGCCGGGTACGTAACCGGGTATTCCGTCAGCGGTCGGTTCCGGGTGGTTGGCGCTATGGTTGGCGTCGATTGGGC
>JBARXU010000016.1:0-76316 GCA_049647505.1 Mesorhizobium sp. | reverse complement strand
CGCCCGCGCCGCAGAGGCGGCGTCGCGCCCGCCCTTGCAGGCAGCGCGCGCCCAGCTTGCCGGCATCGAGACCGAAGCGCGCACCCTGTCGAAGATGCTGAACGCCCAGTCGGGCGGGCTTTTCCCGGCCGTGGTTGAGCAGATCCGCGTCACCAAGGGTTTTGAAACCGCACTTGGTGCTGCTCTCGGCGACGATCTCGACGCCGCGCTCGACCGCGCCGCACCCGTTCACTGGGCCGAGGTCGATTTGGGCGACGGCGATCCCGCACTGCCCGATGGCTTGCGCTCGCTTGCCGATGTCGCGCAGGCCCCCCGGCAGCTTGCGCGCAGGCTGGCGCAGGTCGGCATTGTGGAGAAAGACGACGGGCCGCGACTGCAAAAACAGCTCAAGACCGGCCAGCGGCTCGTCAGCCGCGACGGCGCATTGTGGCGGTGGGACGGGCTGACCGCGTCTGCCGACGCGCCGACGGCTGCAGCCATGCGTCTTGCCCAGAAGAACCGTCTGGCGGAACTTGAAGCGGAGGCGACCGAGGCGACCGTCGCCGTTCGCGGCGCAGAAGCCGCGCAGGCGCAGGCCGAGGCCGCCGCGAAACAGGCCGTCGAGACCGAGCGCAACGCACGCGAGGCATGGCGCACGTCACAGCGCGAGCTGACGCAGGCGCGCGAAGACCTGTCGCGCGCCGAAGCCGCCGCCGGCCAGCTGTCGTCGCGCCGCACCGGGCTTGATGCTTCGCGCGCGCGCCTTCTCGAAGCCAAGGCCGAGGCTGACGCTGCCGTGGCGCAAGCGCAGACCGCGCTCGCCGCCGCGCCCGATCTCGGCGACCTCCAGTCCCGCCTCGACAGGATGTCGGGCGATGTCGGTTCAGACCGCGCAAAGCTTGCCGATGCGCGCGCCGCCCATGAGGGCCTGAAACGCGAAGCCGAGACGCGCCAGCGCCGGCTCGAAGCAATCGCAGCCGAACGCCGCAACTGGGTGTCGCGGGCCGAGAATGCCGATCGCCAGATCGCCTCGCTGGCCGAGCGCAAGACCGAAGCCGCAGCCGAGTTTGCCGCGCTCAGCGAAGCGCCCGACGAACTCGACCAGCGCCGCCGTGCCTTGCTGACGCAGATCAGCGAGGCGGAAGCCGCGCGCAAGGCCGCAGCCGACAAGTTGCAGGAGGCCGAGAACAGGCAGGCAACTCTCGACAAGGGTGCGACGTCGGCGATCCAATTGCTGTCCGAATCCCGCGAGGCGCGCGCCCGCGCCGAGGAGCGCCTCGCCGCAGCAGATGAGCGACGCCGCGAAACCGAAGCGCGTATTCAGGAGGCGATCGGCGTGGCGCCTCATCTCGTGCTGCGCCATGCGGGGCTGGAAGCGGACGCGCCGATGCCTGACATGGGTGAGGTCGAGCGCCGGCTGGAACGTCTCAAGATCGAGCGCGAGCGGCTTGGTGCGGTCAATCTGCGCGCCGAGGAAGAACAGACGGAACTTTCCGAGCGGCTCGAACTCATCGTCTCCGAGCGTGAGGACATCGTCGAAGCGATCAAGAAGCTGCGCCAGGCGATCCAGAGCCTCAATCGCGAGGGCCGCGAGCGCCTGCTGGCCGCCTTCGAGGTGGTCAATACGCAGTTCCAGCGCCTGTTCACGCATCTGTTCGGCGGCGGCACGGCCGAACTGCAACTGATCGAATCCGAAGACCCGCTCGAAGCCGGGCTGGAAATTCTGGCCCGCCCACCCGGCAAGAAGCCGCAGACGATGACGCTGCTTTCGGGCGGCGAGCAGGCTTTGACGGCCATGGCACTTATCTTCGCGGTTTTCCTGACCAATCCCGCGCCGATCTGCGTTCTGGACGAGGTCGATGCGCCGCTCGACGACCACAATGTCGAACGCTTCTGCAATCTGATGGACGAGATGGCGGCGACCACGGAAACGAAGTTCGTCGTCATCACCCACAACCCGATCACCATGGCGCGCATGAACCGTCTCTTTGGCGTGACCATGGCCGAACAGGGCGTGAGCCAGCTCGTTTCGGTCGATCTCCAGACCGCCGAGCGGTTGCGCGAAGCGAGCTGATCGCCAGTAATCAACTTATTGTCAGGCCCGGAACGGTAATTGCCCCGCGCGCCGACTTGCCGATTTCATACAGTCTCCTACATGCCTCCATAAAACTGAAGGAGCATATGCATGATGTCATTTCGACAGGTCGCGCTCGCTGCGGCACTCGCTTTCATCCCTGCATCGGCACTCGCCGACGACCGGCCGCCGACGGCCGAGGAAAGGGTCAAGATCGAAGCGGCGCTGAAGGCCGCCGGCTATTCCTCATGGGAAGAGATCGAACTGGACGACAATGACGGATGGGAAGTCGACGACGCCCTCTTCACCGACGGCAAGAAATACGATCTCAAGCTCGATCCGGCCACGCTCGCAATCGTCGACCGCGACGACTGACGCAAGTCAGCGGAGCCGAGATTGCGCTCAAGTTCCGTCCGAGAGCGGTTCTGGTTTTCACAGAATCGGCAGAACCGCTCTATCTCTTTAGTTCTGGTCGCATTTCCGGACGCAAAACCGCTTCACACTTTTGCTGGAAATGCTCTACTCGCCCCACACAGCCAGTTCATTGCCGGCCGGGTCCCTGAAATGGAACCGGCGGCCGCCGGGGAATGAGAAGATCGGCAGAACGATCGTTGCACCCGACGCCTCCACGGCGGCAAATGTCTCTTCCAGATTTTCCGAGTAGATCACCGGCAAGGGCTGCGCCGGCGCGCCCTGCTTTTCGCCGGAAAATCCACCCTCAAGTCCTTCGTCGAACGCCGAATAGCTCGTCCCGTAGTCGGTGAACGACCAGCCGAATACGGACGAATAAAACGCCTTGACGCTATCGAGCGCGCCGCCTGTCGCCTGAAGTTCGATATAGTCGAGTTTGCCGGTCTTACGCATCACAACACCTGAATTCTGTTCACTTTCTGTTCTATATCATTCCGGACTGCTCGGCAACCCCCTCGCCACATTGCCGCCGCAGACCTGAATCCGCCGGCTGAGCTTTCCTTTACGTTTCGCCGCTACCCTCGCTTCGGGACATGAAGGGATATTCCATGCGGCCGCGGCACCGCACAGCGCTCGCCTTGAGCTTCTTCGGCATATCGGCACTTGCACTCGCCGCATGCAGTGGCGACGTGATGCGGCCAGATGTCGATATCGCGTTCACGTCGGCCGTGGCCATGCCCTCGCCTGCCCTCGTCGCACCGGCTGACGATCCCGATGTCGTCCAGCCTTACGATATCGATCCGGGCATCGACGCCGCCGTCCCCGGCAGCACCGACACCGACTTCGGCGATACGCCGGGCCAGGACTATCAGGAAGCCGACAACGGCTCTGGCCAGCCGCCCGATCAGGACTTTCAGCGGCAGGACGACACGATGGGCGAAGCCATGCCGATCGACCCGTCGCTTGCCGGCCAGAGCTTTCCGCCGCGACCGCTCAGCCCGTCCATGATGCAGCGCGACCCCGGATCAGACGTCGAGCCACGACAGAGCGTGGCCATGATCGCGCCGCCGCCGCGTATGGAAACCGGCATGCCGCAGGATGAAATCGACTGCCGGCGGCAGTTGAAGCGCATCGGCGCGACCTTTCGCGACCTTCCGCCGCTGGGCAATGGCGGCTCGTGCGGCATCGCGCACCCTGTCGAGCTTTCAAAACTCTCCGGCAATATCGCGATCAAGCCTGCGGCAAAGCTGACCTGCCAGATGGCGCTGACCTTTGCCCGCTGGACCAGGAAGGAGCTGGCGCCGGCCACCCGGCTTCGCTACCTGACCGGCGTCAAGACGATCAACAATGCGTCAAGCTATTCGTGCCGCCGCATCGCCGGCAGCCGGACGATGTCCGAGCACTCGAAGGGCAATGCCATCGATATTTCGAGCATCGTGCTGGACAGCGGCCGCAAGATCGGCGTGGAGAAGAAAGGCCTGTTCAGCTTCCGCGAAAAGGGCCTGCTGAACAATGTGCGCGGCGACGCCTGTTCCTATTTCTCGACGGTGCTCGGCCCCGGCTACAATCATGACCACCGGGACCATTTCCACTTCGATCTGGCCACACGCCGCAACGGCCGCGTGTCCTGTCACTAGTGAACTGCAATGCAAAAGCCGCGATCCGGGCGGATCGCGGCCATCATTCATCCATGCGGCTCGATCAGGCGGCGAGCGATGCCGTTTCGGCTTCGAGCTTGCGCGCGGCGACAAGGGTGTTGGTCCACCAGACGAGCTGGTTCAGCATGTCGCCGGCCACCTGGTTGAGGTGATCGAACTCTTCAAGCTTCTTGGTGCCCTGCATCGCGGCCAGCATGTCGGCCCAGACGATATGAACGGCAGCCTTGGTGGAAGCCATCTGCAATTCGACTGCGATGCCGCGCAGATGTTCGATGGCGCGCGCGCCGCCGACCCCGCCATAACCGACAAAGGCAACGGCCTTCTTGTTCCACTGCGGGCCGGCGTAATCGAGCGCGTTCTTCAACACGGCCGTCGGCGCGTGGTTGTATTCGGCCGCCGTGATGATGAAGCCGTCGAACTCGGCCAGCTTGGCCTGCCAGCGCTGCGCAACCTCGTTCTTCGACGGTCCCCAGGCCGGGGAAACGGCCTCGGCGAAGAACGGCAGCGGATAGTCCTTGAGATCGACCAGTTCGACGTCGATATCGCTGCGTGACTTCGCGATGGCGCCGATCCACTCGGCAACCTTGTCGGCAAAGCGCCCTTCGCGAACGCTGCCGATGATTATTCCAATCTTGGGCTTGGACATGTATGCTCTCCTGAAGAAATCTGGTATCCATTAGATACCTGCCCTACATATGCGGGTGAGACTTCAGCGCAAGAAGGCACCTTGATGAAACCATGTCACTTCCATGAGACCGAAGACTGCCGCATGGTCAGCGATGTGCTGTCGCGCGTCGGCGACAAATGGACGGTTCTCGTCGTCGGCTATCTCGGGTCCGGACCGATGCGCTTCTCCGAACTGAAGCGCCGCATCGGCGGCATTTCGCAGAAGATGCTGACCACCACGCTGCGCGGGCTGGAACGTGACGGCTTCGTCACACGCACTGTGTTTCCAACGATTCCGCCTCGTGTCGACTATCAGCTGACCGGCCTTGGCGAAGACCTGCTCACCCCCGTCAGCGCGCTCGGCCAATGGGCGCGGGCCAATGCCGAACGCATCAATGAAGCGCGCAACCAGTTCGACCAGACGGTCGCCTGAGGTCACGGTCCATTTGCGGACAGGACACCGCGCGTAGCACGCAGTGTTCACTCAATGGAGACGCGCTGTTGCCATCCGGGCTGTCTGGAGCCGATGATGCAGGCATGAGCAAGCCAGACAGCCACGACAGCTATATCGCCGCCGCGCCGGAGGAATTTCGCCCGATGCTGACCCGGCTGCGTGCCCAGTTGTCAAAGGCACTGCCCGATGCCGAGGAAATCTTCAAATACGACATGCCGGGCTTCCAGATCGGCACTGCGATCGTCGCCGGCTATGCGGCCTTTGCCAAGCAATGCGGTCTTTATGTCGATGCTGGAGCAATCGCAGCCCATGCCGAAGAAATCGCAGCCTTGAAGCTCAAGTCGAGCAAGACTGGCGTTACATTCTCGGTGGCGAAGCCCATCAGCTATGAACTGGTGGTGAAGCTGGCCAGAAGCTCGCGTGAAAAGAACGGCGTCTAGCGACCGATCTGGCGCGCGCCATGCTTGAAGTGCGTCGGTTTTGCCTTTGACCCCTATTCAGCGGGAATCGGCGTCGGCTTCCCCGACTGGTCGAGCCTGACCATGATGAAGTCGCCCTCGGTCACCTTCTCCATCACATCCGAAAGATAGCGCTGCGCCCAGGCCTGGAGCCGCAGCGTCATCGAGGTTCGTCCCACCCGCACGGTCTCGGCATAGATCGCCAGCGTGTCGCCCACCTTCATCGGTTTGGCGAACACCATCTTTTCCACAGCCACCGTCACCACCCTGCCCTTGGCGCGCTCGGCGGCGCGGATGCCGCAGGCCAGATCCATCTGCGCCATAACCCAGCCGCCGAAAATGTCGCCGGCGGCATTTGTGTCGGCAGGCATTGCCAGCGTGCGTATCACAAGTTCACCCGATGGCTTGGCATTTTCAGTCATGCTTTTCTCCGCTTTTTTCCCGCGCGCCATAGGCGCTTGCCTATATCGACATTGTCGCAGGTCTTTTGAACCGATTTTCCTGTCGTGCCGCCGACGAATATCCGCTATGGCCACCCGCGACCGCAATCCTGCCGCAAGGAAATCTCGATGACAAAGTGGGTCTACTGGTTCGGCGACGGCCGCGCCGAAGGCAAATCCGGCGACAAGAACCTGCTCGGCGGCAAGGGCGCCAACCTCGCCGAGATGTCGGCGCTCGGCCTGCCGGTTCCTCCCGGCTTTACGATCACCACTGAGGTCTGCACCCACTACTACAAGAACGACCGCTCCTATCCGGCGGAATTGCAGGGACAGGTCGAGGCGGCGCTGGCCGAGATCGGCAGCGTGACCGACAAGCGATTCGGCGAACCGGAGCGTCTGCTGCTCGTCTCGGTGCGCTCGGGCGCACGCGCCTCGATGCCCGGCATGATGGATACGGTGCTCAATCTCGGCCTCAACGACGAGACGGTCGAGGCGCTGGCGCATCTGTCCGGCGACGAGCGATTCGCCTGGGACTCCTATCGCCGCTTCATCCAGATGTTTTCCGACGTCGTGCTCGAAGTCGACCATGAGGTATTCGAGGAAATCCTCGAAGACGAAAAGAGCCGCAAGGGCTATGAACTCGACACCGAGTTCTCGGCAGGCGAACTGCGCCATCTCGTCGCCATGTACAAGGCCAAGGTGCTCGAAGAGCTCGGCAAGCCGTTCCCGCAGGATCCGAAGGAACAGCTTTGGGCGGCCATCGGCGCAGTGTTCTCAAGCTGGATGAACCAGCGCGCCATCACCTATCGCCGCCTGCACAACATTCCCGAGGCCTGGGGCACCGCCGTCAACGTTCAGGCGATGGTCTTCGGCAATATGGGCGACACGTCGGCCACCGGGGTCGCCTTCACGCGCAATCCTTCGACGGGCGAAAAGGCGCTTTATGGCGAGTTCCTCGTCAATGCGCAGGGCGAAGACGTGGTTGCCGGCATCCGCACGCCGCAGAACATCACCGAAAAGGCGCGCATCGCCGCCGGTTCCGACAAGCCTTCGCTCGAAAAGATCATGCCTGCCGCGTTCGGCGATTTCATCGACATTGCCGGCAAGCTCGAACGCCACTACCGCGACATGCAGGACCTCGAATTCACCATCGAGCGCGGCAAGTTGTGGATGCTGCAGACGCGTTCGGGCAAGCGCACCGCCAAGGCGGCGTTGAAGATCGCCGTCGAGATGGCGGCCGAGGGCCTGATCACCCGCGAGGAAGCGGTCGCGCGCATCGACGCGAATTCTCTCGACCAGTTGCTCCACCCAACCATCGACCCGACCGCCAAGCGCGACATCATCGGTTCCGGCCTGCCCGCCTCTCCGGGTGCGGCGACGGGCGAGATCGTCTTCACCTCCGACGAGGCCGAAGAGGCACGTCAGGCAGGCCGCAAGGTCATTCTGGTGCGCGTCGAGACGAGCCCGGAAGACATTCACGGCATGCATGCCGCCGAAGGCATCCTGACCACGCGCGGCGGCATGACCAGCCACGCGGCGGTCGTGGCGCGCGGCATGGGCAAGCCATGCGTATCGGGCGCAGGCTCGCTGCGCGTCGATCCGCGCAAGGGCATCCTGATGGCGATGGGCGTGACGCTGACCAAGGGCGACGTCATCACCATCGACGGCGGCACCGGGCAGGTTCTCAAGGGCCGCGTGCCGATGCTCCAGCCTGAACTGTCGGGCGACTTCGCCTCGATCATGGAATGGGCAGACGGCATCCGCCGCATGAAGGTGCGCTCCAATGCCGAGACGCCGGCTGACGCACGCACCGCCCGTTCGTTCGGCGCGGAAGGCATCGGCCTGTGCCGCACCGAGCACATGTTCTTCGACGGCGACCGCATCGTCGCCATGCGCGAGATGATCCTTGCCGACACCGAAGCCGGCCGCCGCGCCGCGCTTGCCAAGCTTCTGCCGATGCAGCGGTCGGACTTTGCCGAACTGTTCGAGATCATGGCCGGCCTGCCCGTCACGATCCGCCTTCTTGACCCGCCGCTGCACGAATTCCTGCCCAAGACAGAGGAGGAAGTCGCCGAAGTCGCCAAGGTGATGAACGTGTCGCCCGACAAGCTTCGCGCCCGCACCGATTCGCTGCACGAGTTCAATCCGATGCTCGGCCATCGCGGCTGCCGCCTCGCCATTTCCTACCCGGAAATCGCCGAGATGCAGGCGCGGGCCATTTTCGAGGCTGCTGTCGAAGCTGCGAAATCGACCGGCTCGCCTGTCGTGCCGGAGATCATGGTGCCACTGGTTGGCCTCAAGGCCGAACTCGATTTCGTCAAGGCGCGCATCGATCAGGTTGCGGCCGAAGTCATGAAGGAGGCGGGCGTCACCATCGACTACCTGACCGGCACGATGATCGAACTGCCGCGCGCAGCACTTCGCGCCCATGTCATCGCCGAGAGCGCCGAATTCTTCTCCTTCGGCACCAACGACCTCACGCAGACCACCTTCGGCATCTCGCGCGACGACGCATCGAGCTTCCTCGAAATCTACCGCATGAAGGGCGTCATCGAGCAGGACCCGTTCGTCTCGCTCGACATTGACGGCGTCGGCGAACTGGTGCGCATGGCCACCGACAAGGGCCGCTCGACGCGCCCGGACATCAAGCTCGGCATCTGCGGCGAGCACGGCGGCGACCCGCAGTCGATCCGCTTCTGCGAAGAGGTCGGCCTCGACTATGTGTCCTGCTCGCCCTTCCGCGTGCCGATCGCCCGCCTTGCCGCCGCGCAGGCAGCGGCAGCCGCAAAGAAGGCCTGATCGGGCCTTTGCTCGACCGGCGCGCTCCCGCCGCCGGTCGACATCGACGTGCCGGACGACTACTGATCGGGAACACCGTCAGGACAATCTCGGTTATCGTCATGGTTTCAGATAATCTTGCGAAGCAGGAACCCTCCCCCGGCTGGCTCGAAATCATAGTCGGCCTGCTGGGCTACATCATCCTGGTTGCCGCAACCGCGGTCATCCTCACGCGCATCCCGGACGAACAGGCAGCACTTCGCGGCATCGTCGGTCTTGCGGCTGGCGGCATCGCCTGCACAGGCGCATTTGTCGTGGCGATGGCGCTGCGCATCCGAAAATTCGGCCCGTTCGGGTTTCGCGCGGTCGAGCTGAAATGGCTGATCATCGGCGCTGCTCTCGGCGTTGCCGCATTCATCGCGAGCTTTGCCATCGAGGAAATCTACTTTTCCTTCATCACCGAGCCGAACACGCAGGCCGATTTTCAGGCCGCTGCAAAATCAGGCTTTCTGGCAATGATACCGCTTTTGATAGCAGGCGCGATCATCACGCCGCTGGGCGAAGAGTTCCTGTTTCGAGGCATCGTCGCAAATGCGCTCAACCGTTACGGATACTGGGCAGGCGTGGTCGGCAGCGCGCTGATCTTCGGCGCGGCGCATGGGCTGTCCGTCATCTTCCTGCTGGCCCTCATGGTCGGCGTCATAGCCGCCATTCTTTTCCGCAGGACAGGTTCGGTCTGGCCCGGTGTCGCCACACATGTCATCTACAACGGCCTCCACCTGCTCTTCTATTCAACGCTCTAACCCCTCCATCGATGATGAATGCCAGCCTCTTTTCCGTCCGCACCGCGCTGCGGCTCGCTCTGGTTGCGGCCGTGCTCTGGCCGATCGCCAGCCATGCCGAACCACTTGTCGAGCCGCGCCTGACACTGCCGCCATCGACCGAGCCGCGCGTCGCGCTGACACTCGACGCCTGCGGCGGGACGACAGACATGCGCATCCTGAACGTGCTGATTTCCGAACGCATTCCCGCAACCATCTTCGTCACCGGCAAATGGCTGAAGCGAAACGCTGCCGCCCTTGACCTCATCAGGCAGCATCCGGACCTGTTCGAGCTTGAGAACCACGGGCTAAACCATGTCGCGGCGGTCGACCGGCCGCGCCTTATCTTCGGCCAGAAGAGCGCCGGCAGCGCCGCGGGCGTCGTGGCCGAGGTCGACGGCGGCTCGGCGGCAATGAAGGCGGCGGGCCTTGCCGCGGCCCGCTGGTATCGGGGAGCGACCGCCGAATACACGCTCTCAGCGATGGCCCTGATCGAAAATGGCGGCGCGCGGATCGCGGGCTTTTCGCTCAATGCCGATCAGGGTGCATCGCTTGGGGCAAAGTCCGTCGAGAAACGCATAGCCGCGGCAAGGGACGGTGATGTGATCGTCGCCCATATCAACCAGCCAAAGCGTCCGGCGGGCGACGGCGTGGTCGCTGGCATCCGCGCGCTCAAGGCGCGTAATGTGCGCTTCGTGCGGCTGGGCGACGTAAGCTTTTCTCGCTGATCCGGCTGGCATTCAGGCAGACGCGGCCAACGCCCTTACGGTCCAAAACAAAAGGGGCCGGCTTGCGCCGACCCCCTTGTCGCCTTGCAGCGATTTTCCGTCAGAGACCTAGCGCCTGGCGCACGGAAGCCTCGGCCTGGTCGCCTGCGGCCTTTGCCGTGGCGTCGTCGCCGCCGCTTGCCTTGACCACCGCTTCGGCCTGCTGGCGCGCCATGGTGACGGCCTGCAGCTTCTGCTCCGGGGTCATGGTCGCCGCCTGCTGCTTCAGCGTTTCCATCGCCTGATCGAGCATCTTCTGCGCGTCGGCAGGCGTCTCGGGGGCCAGTGTGGAACCGCCGTTCGGTGCCGGGGTTGGCGCGGGAGCCGGGGTTGGCGCAGGTGCCGGAGCAGGCGCAGGTGCTGGCGCAGGGGCCGGTGCTGGGGCTGGTGCTGGGGCTGGGGCGGGCTCGGCGGGAGTGGCCGGGGTGGAATTGCCGCTATTGTTCGATGAGCCTCCGTCGCCACAGGCCGCCAATGCCAGAAGCGAAACGGCCGATACGGCGATAACGAAACGATTTTTCACGGGATAATCCCTCCTTGGACTGCATTGCACCCGCCCGGCTTGCCCGTCGATCAAGTGACAGGCTGGCTTGCATCGACGCCTCTTGTTTGCGCCGCGATGCTGGCAAGCCGACGGGAAAATAGGGCGGCGCATCAATGTGTCGATACCCCGCCCGTGGCCCTAGAAGACCAAGTTTGCGGCGGTTGTTCGGCGCCACGGCAGATAGTGCGGGACAACCGGGAAAACTCCTGCAAATCGCCTAGTGGTGCACTGATTTCATCGACCCGAACTGCCCATCTCCGACCAAAAGTCGAGTTCAAACCTCTGGACATCTGTCCGGATCGCGCCAATATCCAACCCGCATTACGGGAGGAATTCGATGCAAGGTTTGATGCAGGACTGGCCGCTGCTGTGCTACAAGATCATGGACCACGCAGCGCTCAATCATGGCAATCGTGAGATCGTTTCAAGATCGGTCGAAGGACCGATCGTGCGCACCACCTATGCCGAGGTCCGATCCCGCGCAAAGAAGGTCGCACAGCTACTGGCCCGCGAGGGCTACAAGCGCGGTGACCGCATCGCGACGCTCGCATGGAACACAGCGCGCCACATTGAAGCTTGGTATGGCATCATGGGCATGGGCGGCGTCTACCATACCCTCAACCCGCGCCTTTTCCCCGAGCAGATCGCCTGGATCATGAACCACGCCGAGGATCGCGCGATCTTCGTCGACCTGACCTTCATGCCGATCGTGGAAAAGATCGGGCCGCTGGTGAAATCGCTGAAAAAGGTCATCGTGCTGACCGACCGCGCGCATATGCCGGCATCCGCCCTGCCCAACGTCGTGCCTTACGAGGAATGGCTTGAAGGCGCGGACGGCGACTTCGAATGGGTAGAGGTCGACGAGCGCGATGCAGCGGGTATGTGCTACACGTCGGGCACGACCGGCGACCCCAAGGGCGTCGTCTATTCGCACCGCTCGAACGTCATCCATTCGATGATCGCCGCCATGCCCGACGCCATGGGCATCTCCTCGCGCGCCTCGATCCTGCCGGTCGTGCCGATGTTCCACGCCAATGCCTGGGGGCTCGGCCAGTCGGCCCCGCTGATCGGCGCAAAGCTCGTCATGCCGGGCGGCAAGATGGACGGCGCGTCGATCTACGAACTGCTCGACACCGAAAAGGTTACGTTCTCCGCCGCCGTGCCGACCGTGTGGCTGATGCTGCTCCAGCATCTTGAGGCAAACGATCTTAAGCTCCCCCACCTGACCAAGGTCGTGATCGGCGGCTCGGCCTGCCCGCGCGTCGTCACCGAAAAGTTCGAGAAGGTCTATGGCGTCGAGGTCATCCACGCCTGGGGCATGACCGAAATGTCGCCTCTGGGAACGCTCGGCACGATGAAGCCCGAGGTCGCGAACCTCAAGGGCTCGAAGAAATACGACATCAAGGAAAAGCAGGGTCATGTGCCCTTCGGCGTCGAGATGAAGGTGACCGACGACGAGAACGTCGAACTGCCGCGTGACGGCAAGCGCTTCGGCCGCCTCAAGGTTCGCGGGCCGGCGGTGGCGCGTGGCTACTATGGCGGCGCCGGCGAGGAGCAGTTCGACGGGGACGGCTGGTTCGACACGGGCGACGTCGCCCATATCGACGCCAACGGCTATATGCAGATCACCGACCGGGCCAAGGACGTGATCAAATCCGGCGGCGAGTGGATTTCCACCATCGACATCGAAAACATGGCGGTCGGCCACCCGGATGTCGCCGAAGCGGCGGTGATCGGCGTGGTGCATCCCAAATGGGACGAGCGGCCGCTGCTCATCGTGGTGCGCAAGCCCGGCAAGGAGCCGACCAGGGAAGCGCTGCTCGCCCATCTCAAGGGCAAGATCGCCAAATGGTGGATGCCCGACGACGTCGCATTCGTCGACGAGATCCCGCACACCGCCACCGGCAAGATCCTCAAGACCAAGCTGCGCGAGCAGTTCAAGGACTACAAGTTGCCGGCTTAACGCTGGCTTCGGCGCGGGAATGGCGGTATCGGTCGCCGTCAGGCAAACAGTCTGACGGCAGCTTTCCTTGGCGGCATTGATCAAACGGCAATTTTCAGCGAGCGCGCTCTGGTCGCGGCGCGTCGCCTATTTCTCGCTGGTCCTGCTAGGCGTTTCGGCCGGCGCGCACCGGTTCGACTTCATCACGACACCCGCGCTTCTGGGCGTGCTCATCGTCGTCGCCATACTGGCGCTTTGCGCGATCGCTCTTGCCGCCGTCGGCATATCGCGCCTTTGGCGGCGTGGCGACAAGGCAGGACGCAATGCCACCGCCGGCATCTTGATGGCGCTCGTGGCCCTGACCCCGTTCATGACTGCGGGCGTCGCCAATTTCTATTTCCCCGAGCTGAACGACATTTCGACAGATCTCGACCGGCCGCCCGAACTGGCTCTGGGAGAGGGCACGCGCGGCCCGCTCGCAAACCCGCCGGAGATGCCGCTGCCCTCACAGGCCGCCGTCCAGTCGCAGGCCTATCCCGACACGATCGGCCGCCTGTTTGAAGCGCCGCCTGAACAGGTGGCGGCGGCGGTGCTGGCCGAAGCGGAAGATCGCCACTGGGTGACGCTCGATGCACCCGTCTTTGGCGAGGGCATCCCCGAACTGACCTATGAATTCACCGCGCGCACGTTGTTCTTCGGCTTCGTCGCCGACGTCGCGGTCCGAATCACCGGCGTCAGCGAAGCATCGCTGGTCGACATGCGTTCGGCCTCACGCTACGGCACCCATGATTTTGGTGACAATGCCCGGCGCATCGCCTCGTTTCTTGCCGCCGTCGATGCGCGGCTCAAGGCGATACCGCCGGCTCAGGCGGGCCTGTAGACCGCGTCCAGCCCCATTTCGCCCTCGACCGTCACAACCTCCCGCTCCGCGAGAGCTTCAAGCTGCGCCAGCACGTTGAGCGCGGCCGCACCATGAAGGCGCGGATCGGTGTCGCGATAGATCGCGGCGACAATCGCGCCGATCGTGCGATCGCCCTTTTCCAGCCGGTCGACGATGGCCCGCTCGCGCATCTTGCGATGCGTCTTCAGCGCCCGCACGAAGGGCAGAGGCTTCGCCACCGGGCCGCCATGGCCGGGCAGATAGAGCCGGTCGTCGCGGCCGAGCAGCCGGTCGAGCGAATGCATGAAATCCTTCATCGAGCCGTCCGGCGGCGCGACGATGGTCGTCGCCCAGGCCATGACATGGTCCGCCGAAAACAGGATGCCCGTGCCTTCCAGCGCAAACGACAGGTGGTTGGCGATGTGGCCGGGCGTGTGAATGGCGCGCATCGCCCAGCCGTCGCCCTCTACCACCGCCTCGTCGGGCAGGATGAGATCGGGCATGAATTCGAGATCGGCGCTGGCGTCGAGCGGGTTGATTTCGCCTATTCTCAACGGGCGCGCCGCCGAATGAGGTCCGAACGCCGCGACAGTCGCGCCGGTCGCTGCCTTCAGCCTGCGCGTCAGCGGCGAGTGATCCTTGTGGGTATGGCTGACGAGGATGTGGCTGACGGGGCGGCCTGCAATCGCGCTGATGAGAGCGTCGAAATGCGCGTCGTCCTCCGGCCCCGGATCGATCACGGCGAGCGTGTCTTTTCCGACGATGTATGAGTTCGTGCCGTGGAACGTGAACGGGCTTGGATTGTTGACGGTGACGCGCAACACTCCGTCGGCTACCGGCACCGGTTCTCCGTGAGCAGGTGCGAATTCTGTGTCAAAGGAGATACCCATCGCAACCCGGTTATGTTTCTCGGCACATCAAAAGCGATTGCCGCATAGCACGGAAGTTCATATACCGAAACCGGAAGACCAACCTTTGAGGGGATACCCATGTCGAACTCCATTGCGATGAGACCGTTTGTTTCTCTCGCCCTGCCTGAAAGCGGCGCAGCGCGCCTGGCGGCACAGGCTGCCCTTGTCATCGGCGGCACGCTGATCCTCACGGTTGCAGCAAAGACCAAGGTTCCGCTCGGCCTGGTCGACATCAATCTCGGCACGCTCGCCATCATGGGCCTGGGCATCGCCTATGGCTGGCGGCTCGCACTGGTCACGCTGCTGGCCTATTTTGCTGAAGGCGCAGCCGGCCTGCCGGTGTTTCAGGGCACGCCCGAGCGCGGCATCGGCCTGGCCTACATGATGGGTTCGACCGGCGGCTATCTCGTCGGCTACATGGCGCTGGCCGTCATTGCCGGCTTTGCAGCCGACCGTGGCTGGGATCGCAACCCGCTCAAGCTGGGTGCAGCACTTCTCGCCGGCTCGGCCATCGTTCTGGCGCTGGGCTACACATGGCTTGCAACGCTCATCGGCCCGGAAAAGGCATGGCTCGGCGGCGTCGCCCCATTCGTCTATGGCGATCTGGTCAAGGTCGCGCTGGCGTCGGCTGCTGCCCCTGCCATCTGGTCGCTGATCAACCGCAAGGCCTGATCCATACAATCCGCCTTCGGGCAGAACGAAAAAGGCGCTCCCTGGAGCGCCTTTTTTGTTGTCTGAAATTTCCGGCGACGCGGAAGCCCCCGCGCGAAGTCAGTCTCTATTCAGCCGGATTGCGCTTGGGCGCCGGACCCTGTTCGAAGCCCACCGTAATGCGCACATTGCGATCGTTCGTGGAGGCGATGGCCGCCGACGGATCGTTGAACATGAACTGGGTCGAACCCGCAGCGATGTTCACCGAATGCTGATTAAGCTGAGAATAAAGCACTTCCTCCCCGCGCGTCACGGAAACGCGGATTGGCAGGTTGACGGTTCCCGCCTTGCCGACAGGCCCCATGACCACGCGCCCGGCAATGGCGACATTGATGGTCATCGTGCCGGATGCAAATGAGCAGGCGCGCGTCGTGTCGCTGATCGACGCCTGGTAGATCAGCTTGGTAGCATCGGCGTCGCCGCCCTTTTCGTAGGAGTTGAAGAAGGCGCCGCCGTCGCGCACGCCGATCGACGGGCAGAATGCGAGCAACTCTTCGGCCGTTATCTTTTGCGGCTGTCCATCGGAGCCGGTGACGTTCAGGACGCCGGACGAGTCGTTAGACTGGCAGGCGGAGAGAGCGAGACCGGCCATAAACACTACGGAGCTTAGACGGAGCGATTGGCTCGAAATCATGGATCAGCACACTTTCCTCACTCGAAGCGGACCTCTATACCAACGCCGCAATCGAAATGCGACCGCCAAGTGTGTGGGATTTTGAACGGAAATATGGCGATGAGATACGTTAGCACACGCGGCGAGGCCCCCTCGCTCGGTTTCACCGACGTCCTGCTGGCCGGTCTTGCGCGCGACGGCGGCCTTTATGTGCCGCAGGAATGGCCTCGTTTCAGCGCCGACGACATCCGTGCCATGCGCGGCCTGTCCTATCCGGATCTCGCCATCCGCCTGCTGACGCCCTTTGTCGGCGGCGAGATCGCCCAGAAGGATTTCGAGGCGATCGTGCGCGATGCCTACGCGACTTTCCGCCATGACGCCGTCTGTCCGCTGGTGCAGGTCGGCCATGACCGCTACGTGCTCGAACTGTTCCACGGTCCGACGCTGGCGTTCAAGGACGTCGCCATGCAGTTGCTCGCGCGGCTGATGGACCATGTGCTCGCCGAACGCGGCCAGCGCGCAACAATAGTCGGCGCAACATCCGGCGACACCGGCGGGGCAGCCATCGAGGCATTTGCCGGCCGCGACCGCACGGACATCTTCATCATGTTCCCGCATGGCCGCGTTTCGCCGGTCCAGCAGCGCCAGATGACCTCGTCCACCGCGTCGAACGTCAATGCGCTCGCCATCGAGGGCAATTTCGACGATTGCCAGGATCTGGTGAAGGCGATGTTCAACGACCATCGCTTCCGTGACGCGACCTCGCTGTCTGGCGTCAATTCGATCAACTGGGCGCGCATCATGGCCCAGATCGTCTACTATTTCTCGTCTGCACTTTCGCTCGGCGCGCCGGATCGCGCGGTCTCGTTTACGGTGCCGACCGGCAATTTCGGCGACATCTTCGCGGGCTACGCCGCCAAGCGCATGGGCCTGCCGATCGACCGGCTGGTCATCGCCACCAATGACAACGACATTCTGGCGCGCACGCTGGCGACCGGCGCCTATTCGATGGAAGGCGTCGTGGCGACCACCTCGCCGTCGATGGACATCCAGATTTCCTCCAATTTCGAGCGCCTTCTGTTTGAAGCCTGCGGGCGCAACGCCGCCACCGTTCGCGGCTGGATGGCCGGTCTCAAGCAATCCGGCTCGTTCACGCTCGATCCGGCGACGCTTGCCGCCATCCGCGCCGAATTCTCGGCGGCGCGCTCCGACATGGCGCAAACGGCGGATGAAATCGCTACGACATTGAAGGCGTCCGGCTATCTGCTCGACCCGCATACCGCGACCGCATCTCGCGTTTCGCGCTCGGTCGATGCCTCGCCGATGGTCATCCTCGGCACCGCCCATCCGGCCAAGTTTCCCGACGCGGTGGCGCAGGCTTCCGGCGTCACGCCGCGCCTGCCGGAATGGCTCGCTGACCTTATGGAACGCACGGAAAGCTACAAGGTACTTCCATCGGACATGGAAATGGTAGAGAATTACATCTCCCAGCGGACCCGCGCCGCACGGGATGTCAGGGAGTAATTCACACATGGTCGTAGAGGTGAGCCGTCTGTCGAACGGCATGACAGTCGCGACGGAAAATCTCCCTCACATCGAAACCGTCGCCCTGGGCATATGGGTCAAGTCCGGCGCGCGCGACGAAGCGCCAGACGAGCACGGCATCGCCCATCTGCTCGAACACATGGCCTTCAAGGGCACGTCGCGCCGCTCCGCATGGGACATCGCTTCGCAGATCGAGAATGTCGGCGGCGAGATCAATGCCGCCACCAGCGTCGAAACGACCGCATTCTACGCCCGCGTCCTCAAGGACGACGTGACGCTTGCGGTCGATATTCTGGCCGACATCCTGACCGATTCCTCTTTCGACCCCGATGAACTGGCGCGCGAACAGCACGTCATCCTCCAGGAAATCGGCGCCGCACACGACACGCCGGACGATATCGTCTTCGACCGCTTCACCGAGGCCGCCTTCCGCGACCAGACCATCGGCCGCTCCATTCTCGGCACGCCCGACACGGTCCAGTCATTCACGGCTAGCAACATCCGCCGCTTCATGGACCGCCAATATGCCGCGGACCGCATGGTCGTCGTTGCCGCAGGAGCGGTGAAGCACGATGAATTCGTGCGCCTCGTCGAGGATCGTCTGGGCGCGTTCCGCGCTACCAGCGAGGCGCAGCAGATCGTGCCTGCCGCTTATACCGGCGGTGATTTCCGCGAAACGCGCGATCTTCAGGATGCGCAGATCGTGCTCGGCTTCGAGGGTCGCGCCTATCACGTGCGCGATTTCTACGCCTCGCAGCTCCTGTCGATGATCCTTGGCGGCGGCATGTCGTCCAGGCTCTTCCAGGAAGTGCGCGAAAAGCGCGGCCTCTGCTATTCGGTCTATGCCTTCCACTGGGGTTTTTCGGACACCGGCATTTTCGGCATCCACGCCGCAACAGGTCAGGGTGGAATCGGCAAGCTCGTGCCGGTCATCCTCGACGAATTGCGCAAGGCGGGCGAAAGCATCTCCGAGGAAGAACTCGGCCGAGCGCGCGCGCAGTATCGGGCGGGCCTGATGATGTCGAGCGAGAGCGCGTCGAGCCGCGCCTCGCAGATCGCGCGCCAGATCATGCTCTATGGCCGCCCGGTGCCTGTTGACGAACTGGTCGACCGCCTGTCGAACATCACCACCGCGCGCCTGACCGACCTTGCCGGGCGCCTGTTCTCAAGCCGGCCGACGGTTGCCGCCATCGGCCCCATCGGCAAGCTCGCCGCCTATGACCGCATCGAAAGCGTGCTGGGCGCCGCCGCCCAGCCTCCGCAGAAGATCGCGGTTTAGCCCCTGAGCCGGTCGGGTCGGCATGCTGGCCTTCACGCTGTTTCGCCCGGACCTGCCGGTGTTGACCGCACCACGGGTCACGCTGCGCGAGCCGAAGCCCGGCGACTATCGCGAATGGGCTGCCGTGCGCCAGGAAAGCCGCGATTTCCTCGCCAGATGGGAGCCGCGCTGGGCCGAAGATGAACTCGAACGTGCCTCGTGGCGCGAGCGGATCAGGCGCTATCGCGGCGAGATCGCCGCCGGAACCGCCCTGCCCTATCTGATTTTCGAGACGGCCACGGGCCGGCTTGCAGGCGGCATCACGCTCGGCAACATCCGCCATGGCGTCGCGCAGTCAGGCCAGATCGGCTACTGGATGGGTGTGTCCCACGCTGGACGAGGCCTGATGCCGGAAGCTGTGACAGCAGTCGCGCGCCACGCTTTCGAGCAGCTCAGGTTGCACAGGATCGAGGCTGCTTGTATTCCCGATAATGAACGCTCGATACGCGTGCTTGAAAAAGCCGGATTCAAGCGGGAAGGACTGCTGCGATCCTATCTGCGCATCAACGGCGCATGGGAAGATCACTATCTCTATTCGCTCGTCAGCGCAGACCGGGGCATCGAGTATGGACAGGACTGACAAAGAGTGACAGCGACCTCACGCAGCATCCTGTTTGCACCCATTGCCGCGATGCTGCTGTTGCTGTGTACGATGCTTGGCGCGCAGGCAGTCGAGCCTATCAAGATTTCGCGCGACGACGTTGCCCTCGACCTGTCCAAGGCGGTCGAGATCTATGCGGGCCAGGGCAGCACCTTCCAGGTCTCCACCGCCGCCGGCACGGACGGCATCGTGCGTCGCATCGAGGTTGAGGCGTCAAGCCCGCGCTCCTCGGGCGACTGGGGCGTGTTCGCGCTCCTCAACAACACCGAACAACAACTCGACAGGCTGATCGTCGCGCCGCATTTCAGGCTGGCCGGGTCCGGCCTCATCTGGCCCGATCTCGGCTCCAACCGCATCGTCTCGATCACGCCGTCGGAAGGCTTTGCGCTCGACCGCGAGGCCAGCCCCGACGCCGACATCTTCCTCGTCACCATCAACCCGGGCGCGGTGGTCACCTTCGTCGTCGAAATGGCCTCGCCCACACTGCCGCAGGTCTATCTCTGGCAGCCCGACGCCTACAAGGACTCTGTCAATTCCTACACGCTGTTCCGCGGCATCGTCATCGGCATTTCCGGCCTTCTGGCGCTGTTCCTGACGATCCTGTTCGTCGTCAAGGGCACGTCCATGTTCCCGGCCACGGCGGCGCTCGCATGGGCGGTTCTGGCCTATATCTCGATCGATTTCGGCTTCCTCAACAAGGTGATCGAGATCGCGCCCGGCAACGAACAGATATGGCGGGCGGGCGCGGAGGTCTCGCTTGCGGCGACGCTCGTCGTCTTCCTGTTCGCCTATCTCAACCTCAACCGATGGCACGACCATTTCAGTTACGGCGCGCTCGCCTGGATACTGGGCCTTGGCCTGATCGCCGGCGTGGCCATCGTCGACCCGTCCATCGCGGCGGGCATTGCGCGCATGTCCTTTGCCGCGACCGCAATCGTCGGGCTTGGCCTCATCGCCTATCTCGGTTTCTCCGGCTACGACCGCGCAATCATGCTGGTGCCGAGCTGGCTGATGATCCTCGTCTGGCTGTTCGGCTCGTGGATGACGGTCACCGGCCATCTCAACAACGACATCGTGCAGCCCGCACTTGGCGGCGGACTGATCCTCATCATCCTGCTCATCGGCTTCACCGTCATGCAGCACGCATTTGCCGGCGGCGGCCTGCATCAGGGCCTGTTCTCCGACATGGAGCGCCAGGCGCTCGCCGTAACCGGTTCGGGCGATATCGTCTGGGACTGGGACGTGCTTCGCGACCGCGTGGTGACGCGCCCCGACGTGACCGACGGGCTCGGCATTGCACCAGGCAGCCTCAACGGCCCTGCCCGCAACTGGATACCAGCACTTCACCCCGACGACCGCGACATGTTCCGCACCACGCTCGACGTCGTGCTGGAGCACCGGCGCGGCCGCATCCAGCAGTCGTTCCGCCTGCGCGGCGCAGACGGCCATTACCACTGGTTCCTGCTGCGCGCGCGGCCCGTCATCGGCTCGGACGGCGAGATCATTCGCTGCGTCGGCACGCTCGCCGAGGTGACAGAGCAGAAGAAGGCCGAGGAGCGCCTTCTGCATGACGCCATCCATGACAATCTGACCGGCCTGCCCAACCGCGAACTGTTCCTCAACCGGCTCGACACAGTCCTGTCGCTCGCCAAGGCCGACGGCAGCGTGCGCCCGACCGTCTTCGTCATCGACATCGACCGCTTCAAGCAGGTGAACGATTCGCTCGGCATGGCGGCCGGCGACACAATTCTGCTGACCATCGCGCGCCGCCTGCACCGCCTGCTCAGCGCCCGCGATTCGTTGTCGCGCATTGCAGGCGACCAGTTTGCGCTGATGCTGGTCTCCGAACAGGACCCGGCCCGCATCGCCACCTTTGCCGAGGCCGTCAAGCAGGCGATCAGCGCGCCGGTCAGCTTTGCCAAGCGCGAGATCGTGATGACCGCATCCATCGGCCTCATCACATGGACGACAGGGCACGCATCGGGCGAGGAAATGTGCAAGGACGCCGAGCTTGCCATGCAGCAGGCCAAACGTTTCGGCGGCGACCGCATCGAGCCGTTCCGCCCGGCCTTCCGCACTTTCGGCTCTGACCGCCTGCAACTGGAATCGGACCTGCGGCGCGCGGTCGAGCGCAACGAGTTCCGCCTCGCCTACCAGCCGATCGTTCGCCTGGAAGACCGGACCATTGCGGGTTTCGAGGCGCTCCTGCGCTGGGAACATCCGCGCCGGGGCATCATCGCACCGAGCGAATTCATCCCGATTGCCGAAAGCTGCGGCCTGATCGTGCAGCTCGGCCTGTTTGCCATGCAGCGCGCGGCCGACGACCTCAACGCATGGCAGCAGCAGATCGGCGGCCTTCCGATCTCGGTTTCGGTCAATCTGTCGAGCCGGCAACTGCTTCGGCGCGACCTCATCGGCGATGTCCGTTCGGTCCTGACGCGCTCCAACCTGCCGCCGCGCTGCCTGCGGCTGGAACTGACCGAATCTCTGGTGATGGACAATCCCGAACAGGCGGCGCATGTGCTCCAGAAGCTGAAAGCGCTCGGCATCGGCCTGTCGCTCGATGATTTCGGCACCGGCTATTCCTCGCTCTCCTACCTCACGCGGTTCCCCTTCGACACGATCAAGATCGACAAGAGCTTCGTCGACGATTCAAACCCGAAAAAGACCGTTCTGGTCCGCTCCATTGTCAACATGGCGCACGATCTTGGTCTCTCGGTCGTCGCGGAAGGCATCCCCAACGAGGACATGGCGCTTCAGCTCAGGCAGATGGGTTGCGAATATGTGCAGAGCTTCGCCTTCGGCTCGCCGATGCCTGCGGAAGCAGCCGTGCGCATCCTGAAAGAGCAGTATCCGCTGGCTCAGGCGTGATGATTATTCAGGATTGATCGGTCAGGCGTGACCGGCAACGCTGCTCAGGCGTGACAGGTCGATGCCGATCGTGGCCAGCACCCGGTCGTATTTGCTGTCGATGTCGGTATCGAACAGAAGATCGAAATTGGCCGGGCAGGTAAGCCAGTCATTGCCCGTGACCTCGCGTTCGAGCTGGCCGGCGCCCCATCCGGAATAGCCGAGCGTCATCAGGGCGTTGCGCGGACCGTTGCCGCGCGACATGGCACGCAGAATGTCCATCGTCGCGGTCAGGCAGATATCCTCCGAAACGGGCAGCGACGAATCCACCCGGTAGTCGTCTGTGTGCAGCACGAAACCACGGCTGCGGTCCACCGGCCCGCCATTGCGAACGACAAAATCGCGCGTGTGCGCAGGCATTCTGATCGCCTGTTCCTTCTCCAGAATGCCGAGCTGCACCAGAAGGTCGGGAAACAGCATCTGCTGCGACTGGTTGATGATGAGGCCCATCGCGCCCTCTTCGGTATGGGCGCACACATAGATGACCGAACGGGCAAACCGGTCGTCCTTCATGCCGGGCATGGCGATGAGGAAGTGATCGTTCAAAAAGCCCCGACCCTGCGGCGCCCTGTTCTGGCGAAGAAGCTCCATGGCCCCAATCTAGTCCGCAATCGCCCGGTCGAACAGACAGAACCTGCCGTTCCCTGGACATCGTTAGGTCAGCGTAACCTAAAAATGATCGAACGTCATGTCTGCATGATTGCGCGCGGCGTGCGGCAGCGCCAAATATCGGCCATGCGCATCGCCTCGCTTCTGCTCGCCCTGCCTCTGGCCGCCCTGCCCTCGCTTGCGCTTGCGGCGTCGAGCCAGTGGTTCGAAACCGAGGGAGCGCGCATCAGGCTTCTCACCGACGACCAGCCACGCGCCGACGGCACGCTGCGCGGCACCTTGTCGATAGAGCTGGACCCCGGCTGGAAGACCTATTGGCGCGACCCCGGCGATTCAGGCGTGCCGCCGCAAATCGACATTTCCCGTTCCACAAACATTGCTGCCGCACGTATCGAGTTTCCCGCGCCGATGCGCTTCGAGACAGATGGAGCCTCATGGGCGGGGTATCAGGGCACCACGGTCGACCTTCCCGTCACGTTCAACCTGAAGGATCCCGCCAGATTTGCCGCGATAGATGCCGACATCTTCCTCGGCGTCTGCCGTGAGGTCTGCATTCCGGTGCAGGCAGGCTTTTCGGTGACGCCGGGCGCGCAAGGGCAGGCCGACGAAGAGGCGAACATCATCGCCACGGCCTTTGCCTCCCTGCCCCCGCCCTCATCCGACGAGATGCAGATCACCACATTCCGGCCCGAAGGCGACGACCTGATAGCCGAGGCCGTCCACCCTGCGGGTCCGGGCGCGCAGGAGCTTTATGTCGTCACGCCTCCCGGCTGGCAGTTGGGCACGCCGGACCCGGAAAAGAGCGGCGACCGCCAGATATTCCGCATCCCCGTGCAGAAACGAGGCGCGATTTCCGGCAGCGGTCTCAAGCTCGATTATGTCTATCGCAGCGGCTTCAGGGTCGTTTCCGGCTCGGCCTCCGTCGACTGACCGCGCAAATTTGCATAGGCGCGCATCGTCTCTGGACAAATCCAGCCGATGGAATATCTCCCTCTCATCGCGCAAGGCGCACAATCTGGAAGGACGACAGACATGACCATCGGCAAGGGCGACAAGGTTCCTGAGGCGACCTTCAAGACGATGACGGCGGACGGTGCTGCAAACGTCACCACCGAAGACCTGTTCAAGGGCAAGAAGGTCGTGATCTTCGGCGTTCCGGGCGCGTTCACCCCCACCTGCTCGATGAACCACCTCCCTGGCTTCCTCGAAAACCGAGACGCGATCCTCGGCCGCGGCGTCGACGAAATCGCGGTCGTCGCCGCCAACGACATGTTCGTCATGAACGCCTGGGCCAAGGCCACGGGCGGCGAAGGCAAGATCAAATTTCTGGCTGACGGAAGTGCTGATTTCGCCAAGGCCATGGGCCTCGACGCCGACATGTCGAAAGGCGGCATGGGCACGCGCTTCAAGCGTTTCTCGGCCATCGTCGAGGACGGCGTGGTAAAGGAACTGAATGTCGAGGATCAGCCGGGCAAGGCCGAGGTTTCGGGCGCCGCGCGCATCCTCGAACAGCTCTGATCGCTTACGCGCTCCACAATAGCTTCAAACAGAAACGCCGAACGGATGTCGCGCATCCGTCCGGCGTTTCTATTTCATCGGTCGATTGACTTACCTGTCAGCGGCGTTGGGGCTTGAACGGCGCCATGCCCTCGCGGGCCAGTTCGTCGGCGCGTTCGTTTTCGGCGTGTCCGGCGTGGCCCTTGACCCAGTTCCATTCGACCTTGTGGCGGCGGTTGGCCTCGTCGAGGACTTGCCAAAGCTCGGCATTCTTCACCGGCTTCTTGTCTGCGGTCTTCCAGCCATTGCGCTTCCAGCCGTGAATCCAGCTGGAAATGCCGTCCATCACATATTTCGAATCCGTGTGAAGGACGACGTGGCACGGCTCTTTCAGCGCGGTCAGCGCCTCGATGGCCGCGGTCAGTTCCATCCGGTTGTTGGTGGTCGAGGCCTCGCCCCCGGACAGTTCCTTCGACTGGCCGTTGAAGCGCAGGATCGCGCCCCAGCCGCCGGGGCCGGGATTGCCCGAGCAGGCCCCGTCGGTGAACACTTCTACCGTTTTCAATTGCCGCGCTCCGAAATCGCCAGTCCGTATTCGCTGGCACTGACGACCTGTCTGTGGAAGCGCATCTTGCGCAGATATTCGAGCGGGTCTTTCTTGACGACCAGACTGCCCGCAGGCGTGTTGATCCAGTCATAGAGGCGCGTCAGCATGAACCTGATGGCGGAGCCGCGCGCCAGTGCCGGCAGCGCATCGATTTCCGCCCGCGACAGCGGCCTCACAGCCATATAGGCCGACAGCATGGCCTGGCCCTTGGTCAGGTTGAACGAGCCGTCCTTCTCGAAGCACCACGCGTTGAGGCAGGTTGCGACATCGTAGGCGAGCGTGTCGGTACAGGCGAAATAGAAGTCGATCAGGCCCGACAGTTCCTTGCCGAGAAAGAAGACGTTGTCGTTGAAGAGATCGGCATGGATGACGCCCTGCGGCAGATCGGCCGGCCAGTTCGCTTCGAGAAAGGCAAGATCGACCTCTGCCTCCGCGCCAAGCCCCTGCTCGACCTCGTCGGCGCGGTCGCGCGCCTTGTCCCACAGCGGCCGCCAGCCGCCGACGGAAAGCGCATTGGCACGGCGCATCGGGAAATCCTGCCCGGCAAGATGCATTCCCGCCAGCGCCTTGCCGACCTCGCGGCAGTGATCGACGGTCGGACGGCGCACCCACATGCCTTCGAGAAACGTCACGACAGCCGCCGGCCGGTCGGCAAGCCGGCCGATGGTCTCGCCGTCGCGGCGCTTCACAGGCAGCGGACAGTTTATGCCCTTGTCTGCCAGATGCTGCATCAGCCCAATGAAAAAGGGCAGATCGTCCGGGTTCACGCGCTTTTCGTAGAGAGTCAGGATGAACGCGCCGGTGCTGGTATGCATCAGGAAATTGGAATTCTCGACGCCCTCTGCGATGCCCTTGTAGGAGAGCAGTTCGCCGATATCGTAGTCGGCGAGAAACGCGCCGAGCTCGACCTCGGAAATGTCCGTGTAAACCGCCACGATCAGCCGCCGTTGACAAATGCCATGTCGGCCGCCGTCAGTTCGACGTCGCGGATCGCGCGCATGACAGGAAAATTCTCGGTTTCGATCGCCGTTTCGGCCAGTTCGACAGTCGCCTCGAACCGCTCGCGGAAGCCGGCGATGATCTCGTCGACGATGATTTCGGGCGCGGATGCACCCGCCGACAGGCCGAGCACAGATATGTCGCCGATCTCGTCCCACGGAATCTCCGACGCGCGCTGCACCAGAAGCGAACGCTTTGCCCCCGCGCGCTCGGCGACTTCCACCAGACGTCGCGAATTCGACGAATTGGGCGCACCGACGACGAGGAACAGATCGGCCCCCGGAGCAGCCGCCTTCACCGCGTCCTGACGATTGGTGGTCGCGTAGCATATCGATTCGGCGGCAGGCGCCTTCATCTCGGGAAACCGCGTCTCAAGCGCGCGGATGACGCCGGCGGTATCCTCGACCGACAGCGTCGTCTGCGAGACGAAGCCCAGCTCCTGATCCAGCGGCGGCTGGAACGTGCCGGCATCCTGCTCGGTCTCGATCAGCGTCACCGAACCTTCCGGCAGTTGCCCCATCGTGCCGATGACCTCCGGGTGGCCGGCATGACCGATCAGCAGCACGTGGCGGCCAAGCCGCTGGTGGCGCATCGCCTGCTTGTGGACCTTCGAAACCAGCGGGCAGGTCGCGTCGAGATAGAACAGGTTGCGGGCCTGCGCGTCGGCCGGCACCGATTTCGGCACGCCATGGGCCGAGAACACGACCGGACAATGGTGCTTGTCATCGGGGATCTCGTTCAACTCCTCGATGAACACGGCGCCGAGGTTCTGCAGCCCTTCGACGACATAACGATTATGCACGATCTCGTGGCGCACATAGACCGGCGCGCCGTATTTCTTCAGCGCCAGAACGACGATCTGGATGGCGCGGTCGACACCGGCGCAAAAGCCGCGCGGGCCGCACAGTCGGATCGTCAGTGGCGGCCTTGCCGGCGGGTTTGTCGTGCGTTGCAACATGGGTGCGAGATGGGCGTTTGAACGCAGCCCTGTCAAGTGTGCACCTTCGCCGCGCCCCGCCACCAACGGGCAATCATGGCGAGATAGACACCCCCCAGCGCCGCCGCGATCCCGTACCAGGTCACTGCATATTGAAGATGGTTGTTCGGCAGTTCGATCAGCGTGACGCCGCCGATCGGCCAGCCGCCGGGATTGGGCGTCTTGTCGGCATCGACAAACAGGCCAAGCACCGGCGCATCGGACGGCAGGCCGGAACTCGCCGCCATGTCGCGAATGTCCTTCCAGTAGAAGATGTTCTTGGCCAGATCGTTGTCCGGCACCAGCGATGACGGCTTCTCGGCGATTGCCGTGCGCAACAGGCCACTCACCCTCACATGGCCCTCGACCTGCCCTTCCGCGCGCTTTGCCGCATCCTTCATCTCGAAAGGCACGAAGCCGCGATTGACGAAGACCCAGTCGCCCTGATCGCGCAGAAGCGGCGTGTAGACGAAGTAACCCGTCGCCCCGTCATGGGTCGCAAAGAAATGACGCTCGAATTGATGGCGGAACTGCCCTTCGACCGTCACCGGCCGATATTCCTGCCCACTCACCCCTTCCGGCGCTTTCAACGCATCGTCGAGCGGCACAGGCGGCAAGGTGAGCCGCGAATTGATCGTCGCGACCAGATCGTCCTTCCATGCGAGCCGCTGCACCTGCCATGTTCCGAGCCCAAGCAGCACGACCAGCGAAGCTAGGGAAAGCAGCGTCAGGAGCCAGGGGAACCTGCCCCGGTGCGGCAATGTCTCGGTCGTGGTCATTGCTTGTCGTCCAACCGCCCCTCGGCGGCCTTGTTGGCATATTGCAGGTTGATCAACACGCCCTTGAGCAGGCGCAGCGTCGGCAGGCCCAGCGCCAGCACCAGCGGTATCCAGATGATCAGATGGAGCCAGAGCGGCGGGCCGTAATTGACTTCGAGCCACAGCGCCATTCCGCAGACGACGAAACCGATGATGAGAATGACGAAGACGGCCGGTCCGTCAGCCGAGTCGGCGAAATCATAGTCGAGGCCGCAGACGCCGCATCGTGCGGGCATGGCGACATATCCCTTGAACAGGCGCCCTTCGCCGCAGCGCGGGCAACGCCCCGCCAGACCCGACGATATAGGGTCGACCGGCGGGAATTGAGCCTTGTCGTCGTTCATTGCGTCATTCCGTTCTGCCGCTAGCCTCTCCCGAATAGCTAGCACGAAGGCGACGACCATTTCGACCACGCCAGTCGCCGCAGGCATGAATCTCTCCAGTCATGCGCGAACGTCTCGCCCAAAACAAAACGGCCGCCCGGAGGCGGCCGCTTCGCATTCGTTGTCCGTCGGCTCAGTGACCGGCTGCGATCGTCGCGCCGGCCGAGCCCCAGACGTAGATTGCGGCAAACAGGAACAGCCACACCACGTCGACGAAGTGCCAGTACCAGGCGGCGGCCTCGAAGCCGAAATGCTGCTGCGGCGTGAAGTGGCCGGCCATGGCGCGGAACAGGCAGACGAGCAGGAAGATCGTGCCGATGAACACGTGGAAGCCGTGGAAACCGGTCGCCATGTAGAATGTCGCGCCGTAGATCGAATCCTTGAAGGCGAAGGGCGCGTGGGCATATTCGTAGACCTGAACGAAGGAGAACAGCACGCCCAGCGCCACGGTCAGCGCCAGACCCCAGACCAGACCCTTGCGGTCATTGTGGATCAGCGCATGGTGCGCCCAGGTGACCGTCGTGCCCGACAGGAGCAGGATGATCGTGTTGTAGAGCGGCAGGTGGAAGGGATCGAGCACCTCGATCGACTTCGGAGGCCAGACGCCGCCCGTATATTCGGAGCGCACGACCTGGTGCACTTCGCCGGGGAACAGGCTGGCGTCGAAGAACGCCCAGAACCACGCAACGAAGAACATCACTTCCGAGGCGATGAACATGATCATGCCGTAGCGCAGATGCAGCGACACGACCCGCGTGTGGTGGCCCTGCTGGGCCTCGTTCACGGTGTCGGCCCACCATGCATACATGGTGTAGAGCACGACAAGCACACCGGCAGCCAGAATGATCCAGCCAGCCTGGGCGAAATCGAGACCGAACAGATGCAGCGACCCGCCCTTGTGCGCCTGCATGTAGGCGACACCGCCGACCGCCATGATGAACGCGCCGATGGAGCCGAGGATCGGCCAAGGGCTCGGGTCGATGATGTGGTAGTCGTGTTGCGGTTTTGCGTGCCCGTCGGCCATCTCAGCCCCCGATAGTCGTGGTTGTGTTCTTGAGTTCGGTCCTATCACCTTCTGCGCCCGGCGCAACCGCAAGCGGCTTTGCGTCGTGGATCGGGAAGAAGGTGTAAGACAGAGTGATCGTGTGCACGTTGGCCATTTCAGGCACGTTGACGATGTCGGGATCGATGTAGAACACGACCGGCATATCAAGCGTTTCGCCCGGCTTCAGCTGCGTATCGGTGAAGCAGAAGCACTCGACCTTGTTGAAATAGGCCCCGGCCAGCCCCGGCGAGACGTTGAACGTCGCCCGACCGCCCGCCGGTGCCGAGAACAGATTGTGCGCCTCGTAGGAAATCTGCGCGGTCTCGCCGATGCGCACTTCGATCTCGCGCTGAACGGGCTTGAAATCCCATGGTAGCGAGCCCGAAACATTGGCGTCGAAGCGGATCGTGATCTTGCGATCGAGAATCTTGTCGGAATACTGGGTCACGCGCTGCGTCGTGCCGCCATAACCCGTCACCTGACAGAAGAGCTGGTAAAGCGGCACGGCTGCATAGGACATGCCGATCATGCTGACGAAGAAGGCAAGACAGCAGACCGCGACAACGCGGTTGCGCCGGGACTGCTTGCCGGAAAGGTCGCTGGCCGGCTTCTCCATTACATCGCCCTGTCGAGAAGGGACGCACCCTTGATGACTGCGGAGACGTAGAAGATGACGACCAGGGCAGCGAGGCCAATGGCGATTGCCAGGTTTCGGCTGCGCTGCGCCTTCTTCTGCGCGTCGGTCGGAACGACGGTTTCCAGTCTGTTGTCGTCAGCCACGGCGCTCATCCTCCAATACCCGGGACGTAACGGTCGAGCCAAAGGCTATCGGCCAGATAGATGGCAAAGATCGAAAAGAGATAGACGATGGAATAGGCGAACATCGCCTTGGCGGGGCGCATGGATGCGTCGCTTTCCACCATGCGCAGCACTTTCCACGCATACCAGACGAAACCGAGGCCGAGCATGGCCGCGCTGATGCCGTAGATCGCGCCCGTGTAGCCCATTGCCCAAGGCAACGCGCCGACAATGGCGGTGACGATCGCATAGGCGAATATCTGTCGCTTGGTCGATGCGGCGCCTGCGACATTGGGCATCATGGGAATGCCAGCGCGGCCGTAATCGTCAGACTTGAACAGCGCAAGCGCCCAGAAATGCGGCGGCGTCCACAGGAAGATGATGAGGAAGAGGATGACGCTTTCCATGCTGACCGCGCCGGTGGCGGCAGCCCAGCCTACCACTGGCGGAAAGGCCCCCGCCGCACCGCCGATGACGATGTTCTGCGGCGTCGAGCGCTTCAGCCACATCGTATAGACGACGGCGTAGAAGAAGATGGTGAAAGCAAGCAGCGCCGCCGCCAGCCAGTGGACGAGAACGCCCAGCGTAAAGACCGAGAAGGCGGACAGGACGAGGCCGAAGACCAGCGCCTGTTCCGGCTCGATGCGGCCGGCGGGAATGGGGCGCTTCGCCGTGCGCGACATGACGGCGTCAATATCGGCGTCGTACCACATATTCAGCGCGCCCGATGCGCCAGCGCCGACCGCGATGCACGCAATCGAGACGAACATGTCGAAAGCGTTGAGCGAGGCAGGCGCCGCGACGATGCCGACAAAGGCGGTGAAGACGACGAGCGCCATCACCCGCGGCTTCAGCAGCGAGAGATAGTCCGAGGCGGTCGCTTCGGAGAGGTGAACCTCCTTGCGGCCAATGTCATCTACCAACGCCATTGTCTTGTTACCCTTGCCGTGGCCCGGAACGGAAATGTCCGGGCCGTCGGCAACTCACTTGATCTTCGGAAGCTGTTCCCACTGGTGGTAAGGCGGCGGCGAAGGCAGCTGCCATTCGAGCGTCGTCGCACCCTCACCCCATGGATTTGCACCGGCCACGCGCTTCTTCATGAATGCCTCTGCGACGCAGAACAGGAAGATCAGCACGCCGAAGGCCGAGATGTAGGAGCCGTAGGACGACACCATGTTCCAGCCGGCAAAGGCATCCGGATAGTCGATGTAGCGGCGCGGCATGCCTGCAAGGCCGAGGAAGTGCTGCGGGAAGAACACCAGGTTGACGCCGATGAACGTGACCCAGAAGTGGGTGCGGGCTAGCAGCGGCGAATACATGTAGCCGGTCATCTTCGGGAACCAGTAATACCAGCCCGCGAAGATCGCGAAGACCGCGCCCAGCGACAGCACGTAGTGGAAGTGCGCCACGACGTAATAGGTGTCGTGGAAGGAGCGGTCGAGGCCGGCATTGGCGAGCTGGACGCCCGTGACGCCGCCGACGGTGAACAGGAAGATGAAGCCGATCGCCCACAGCATCGGCGTGCGCATCGAAATCGAGCCGCCCCACATGGTGGCGATCCACGAGAAGATCTTGATGCCCGTCGGAACGGCGATAACCATCGTTGCGAAGACGAAGTAGCGCTGCGCATTGAGCGAGATGCCGGTCGTATACATGTGGTGGGCCCACACGAGGAAGCCGACGACGCCGATGGCGACCATGGCGTAGGCCATGCCGAGGTAACCGAAGATCGGCTTGCGCGAGAAGGTCGAGACGATGTGGCTGACGATGCCGAAGCCCGGCAGGATCAGGATGTAGACTTCCGGGTGACCGAAGAACCAGAACAGGTGCTGGAACAGGATTGGGTCGCCGCCACCCTCGGGTGCGAAGAAGGCCGTGCCGAAGTTGCGGTCGGTCAGCAGCATGGTGATGCCACCTGCCAGAACCGGCAGCGAGAGCAGCAGCAGGAAGGCGGTGATCAGCACCGACCAGGCGAACAGCGGCATCTTGTGCAGCGTCATGCCCGGAGCGCGCATGTTGAAGATCGTGGTGATGAAGTTGATCGCACCAAGGATCGACGACGCGCCTGCGATGTGAACCGACAGGATCGCCAGATCCATTGCCGGACCGGGCTGGCCCGACGTCGAATAGGGCGGGTACATCGTCCAGCCGCCGCCGATGCCGTAGCCGCCGGCAGGGCCGGGCACGAACATCGACATCATCAGCAGGATGAATGCCGGCGGGAGGAGCCAGAACGAAATGTTGTTCATGCGCGGGAACGCCATGTCGGGCGCGCCGATCATGATCGGCACCATCCAGTTGGCGAAACCGCCGATGAGCGCAGGCATGACCATGAAGAAGATCATGATAAGCGCATGCATCGTGGTGAACACGTTGAACATGTGCTTGCCGCCGTCGATGGCCGCGTCGCCCTCGAAACCGTAGACCATCTCCGCCAGGCCGGTGAAGATCTGGATGCCCGGCTCAGCCAGCTCCCAGCGCATCATGACCGACAGGAAGCCGCCGACAATGCCCGCCATGATCGCGAAGATCAGGTAGAGCGTGCCGATGTCCTTGTGGTTGGTGGACAGAAGCCAGCGGCGGACAAAGCCCGTCGGTGCGCCGTGCGCATGGTCGTGCCCGTGCTCGTGGGCATGATCGTGCGCGTGGCTGTGATCGTCGTGGGCTGCCGCGCCTGCCATGGTTCCGCTCCGTCCTCTTCCTCTGGTCCGCCACGCCATGCCGGCGCCGGACCTTACCATTCACATTTGCGCGGCATTGCTGCCGCGCGCTGCGGCGCTCAGCGCCCTAGTTTGCGTCTGCGACCTTGCTGTCGCCATCGACCGCGGCCATGAGCGCGCGGTTTGCGGCGTCCATGTCGGTGCGGGCAGCGGCGAGCCAGGTGTCATACTGCGCCTGCTCGACGACGCGGATCGCGATCGGCATGAACGCATGGTCCTTGCCGCAAAGCTCCGAGCACTGTCCGTAATAGAGACCTTCCTTGGTCGCCTTGAACCAGATCTCGTTGATGCGGCCGGGCACGGCGTCCGTCTTGATGCCGAATGCCGGCATCGCGAAAGCGTGGATCACGTCGCTGGCGGTAACCAGAACGCGCACGGTCTCGTTGACGGGCACGACGATCTCGTTGTTGACCGCCAGAAGACGAGGATAACGCGCCTTGTCCTGCTTGCCGGCATCCTCACGGTCGCCTTCCTGAAGCATCACGGAGTTGAACGAAAGCGGCTCTTCGAGCTGATATTCATAGTCCCAGTTCCACTGGTTGCCCGTCGCCTTCAGCGTCAGCGCCGGCTCTTCGCCGGGCGTATACTGCGCCGTCAGAAGCTGGAACGAGGGGACCGCCAGACCGAGCAGCGCGACAACCGGACCGACGGTCCAGATGACCTCGATCACCGTGTTGTGGCTGGTGCGCGATGGATTGGGGTTTGCGCTCGCACGGAAGCGGATAATGCACCATGCAAGCAGAAGCAGAACGAGGATGGTAATCGGGATGATGTACCACAGCGTATAGACCTCGAACCACTCGATCTGTTCCATGATCGCGGTGGCGGGCTCCTGGAAGCGCCATTCCCAAGGACGCGGCTGGTCAGCCAGAGCGACGCCGGTCATCGAGAATATTGCGGCCGCCAGACTGGCCAAAAAACGGTTCTTCACGTCGTATGTCTCCCGCTGCGTCTCGGTCCGCGCGACTGGCCGCGCACGGTCCCTCACCGTACGAGCCGTTCAAACCATACTCTCAATCCCGCCGCAAGGAAGCCTTGCGAAGCGAGATGCGGCATTTTGCGCGGCAAGCTCAAAGCGTTGCAAATCGCGGCGATTTGCCAAACTCGCTGTATCTCCTCCTGTGATAGCAAATTGGCGCGTTGGCAAGCGGGGCCGCAATTCGGGCGGATTTTCCACCGAATCTATGCCTATGACATGCAGCGTCAGGGGGCGCTTGCTTTGGGGCCTTCCAGCCACACAATATGTTTTGTTGATTCGCCAAGGAGTTTCCGATGATCCGACGCCTGTGTCTGTCGCTGGCATTTGCCGCCACGGCTCTTGCGCCGGCCCTTGCCCAGCAGGAAACCGTCAAGGCGACCCATGGCGCGTGGTCGATGGTCTGTTCGACGCCTGCGGGCGCGACCGCCGAGCAATGCGCGATGATGCAGAACGTCGTCGCCGAGGAGCGGCCGGAGATGGGCCTGTCGGTGGTGGTGTTCAAATCCGCCGACAACAAGGCCGAGATCCTGCGCGTGCTGACCCCGCTCGGCGTTCTGCTGCCGAACGGGCTTGGGCTCTATGTTGACGGCAAGGATATCGGCCGCGCCTATTTCGCGCGCTGCTTCGAAGACGGCTGCTATGCCGAGGTCATCCTCGAAAAGCCTTTGCTCGACACGTTCAAGGGCGGCACGTCGGCGGTGTTCATTGTCTTCCAGGCTCCTGAAGAAGGCATCGGCATCCCCGTCGACCTGAAGGGCTTCACCGAGGCGTTCAACGCCCTGCCCTGAGCTGTTGCCATCATTGCCGAGACGGGCGCGTGCGCCTACATGCCTGTCCTGAACACGGACACGCACATGACCTCGCTTCTCAATCAGTTCGACATTTCCGACGAAGCCGTGCGGCAGATCGTGCGCGATGCGGTCACAGGCGCCGATGACGGGGAGCTGTTCCTCGAACACAGCCAGCTTGAGGCGCTGACCATCGACAACGGTCTGTTGAAGACCGCAAGCTACGCGACCGATCAGGGATTTGGCCTGCGAGCGGTCGCAGGCGAAGCTGTCGGCTATGCCCATGCGGGCGAATTCACCGGCGGCGCGCTGCAAAGGGCAGCCGACGCCGTCTCAGCCGTCAAGGCCGGACATTCGGGCACATTGGCCGAGGCGCCCGCCCGCACCAACCGCCATCTCTATGGCGACGAGAACCCGCTCTCCGCCCCCGGTTTCGACGAAAAAGCGAAGCTTCTGCAGGAGATCGACGCGTGGATCAGGGCGCGCGACCCGCGCGTTCGCCAGGTCACGGCATCGCTCACCGCCTCATGGCAGAACATCGAGATCGTCCGCGGCGACGGACAGGTCGCCAGCGACATCCGCCCGCTCGTGCGCATGAGCATTCAGGTCATGGTGGGCGATGGCGACCGGCAGGAAACCGGCTCGTACGGCATGGGCGGGCGCAAGAGCCTCGCCGAATTCATCGCCGAGGACGCATGGCACGAGGGTGCCGGCGAAGCGCTGCGTCAGGCGCTCGTCAATCTCGAAGCAGTGCCGGCGCCCGCCGGCACGTTCGACATTGTCCTGTCGGCCGGCTGGCCGGGCGTCATGCTGCACGAGGCTGTCGGCCATGGGCTTGAGGGCGATTTCAACCGCAAGAAGACATCGGCCTTTTCCGGGCTGATGGGCCAGCAGGTTGCGGCGAAGGGCGTCACGGTTGTCGACGACGGCACCATCATGGAGCGGCGCGGCTCGCTGACCATCGACGATGAAGGCACGCCGTCTGCCCACAACGTGCTGATCGAGGACGGCAAGCTGGTCGGCTACATGCAGGACCGGCAGAATGCGCGCCTGATGGGCGTTTCACCCACCGGCAATGGCCGCCGCGAAGGCTATGCCTCGCGCCCCATGCCGCGCATGACCAACACCTACATGACCGCGGGCAAACACGATCCGGCAGAGATCATCGCCTCGGTGAAGAAGGGCATCTATGCCGTCTCCTTCGGCGGCGGTCAGGTCGACATTACCTCCGGCAAGTTCGTGTTCGGTTGCACCGAGGCCTACATGATCGAAGACGGCAAGGTGACGCGGCCGATCAAGGGCGCGATGCTGATCGGCAACGGGCCGGACGCGATGCATCGCGTTACCATGGTCGGCAACGATATGCAGCTCGATCGCGGCATCGGAATGTGCGGCAAGGCCGGACAGCAGGTTCCGGTCGGCGTCGGCCAGCCGCATCTGCGCATGAACGGCATGACCGTCGGCGGCACGCGGGCCTGAGAGATACCGGCTGTCCCACTAAGGATCGTGCTTATACAACAACTTACAGCCTTAGCGCGCCTTGCCCAAAAGTGCGGCCAAGTTCGGGCGATCTTTACAAATGCAGGGATTTGGAGCGCGCTCGATAGAAGCCCTTTTGCCGCAATTCGCTTTAAATCCAACTCTCAGGACGTTCTAGATTCGGCTTACCCGATCGAACGATAGTTGATGGGAATTGGCAGGCCGCGAGATCGGAGTCGTCGATATAAATCACGCCAGAAGATACTTTGACCAGAGATGGCGCAGGTATAGGGCGGCTCATTGATCGCGCTCGATCGGGGGCAACAACAATTACAGGCTTCCCAACCTCATCTTTTACAATTCGCAACGGCTCCACCAGATCAGTGTCGTCGGTCAGCACATATGCCACATCGAAGGCATCAGTGAACGCATCGCGAACTAAGTGGACGCCAAGGTTCACGTCGCTGCCTTTTTCTTCAGATTTCGCAACATAAACGACCTCTGGAGCCGGCTCATTCCAGACATATCCGTCGGGCTTTGCTCTTGGAGGGTGTATCAACCCTGCCCACTTCTCAGAGTAGAGAAAACGGCCGTTGTGAATGTGCATTTCAGGAACAGTGCGGAGGGCAGCAAGAAGTTTCTGCTGGCGTCGCGGCGCATCGTTGTCGATTTTACCTGAAACAGGCGCCGTGTAATAATTCACCGCTTTAACAGTGGTTTCTTCCGGCACCAACCTGTCGGCTAAAGCCTTCATGTTCAACCACTTATATTGCGGCTGACGCCGTGATCTCATGTAATAGAAATTGAAGCCGTCGATATAAAATATCGCTCGCAATTGCGTTGCCCCCCGGAAACGCAAAGGCCGCTCAGGATTTCTCCGTCGCGGCCTTTGGAACGACAGCACGCTGCCGCTGTTTGACACCATGACGATTATAGCACTTGACTTTTCCTTGCATAGAGGTAAATCGCGAGGCGCGAGCGATTTACCTCTTGATCTCGAATCATGACTTGATTCGATTCGTTAAATCTCATCCGTTTGCTTCTCGGTAGCGCTTTAGACGCCGGTCAGTAGCCGCGCTGAATGCACGAACTGCAAGCAGCTTCGGGTTAGCGCCGCTTCTTCGGCTTCTCCAGAAGTGCTACGGCCTCGACATGGCCCGACCAGAGAAACTGGTCGACCGGCGTCACGGATTTGAGCTTGTAACCGCCGTCCATGAGGATGCGCAGGTCGCGCGCAAGCGTCTGCGGATTGCAGGAAACGGCGGCGACCAGCGGCACGTCTGAGCGTGCAAGTTGCCGCGACTGGTCCTCGGCGCCGGCGCGCGGCGGATCGAAGACCACGCCGTCGAACGCGTTCAGCTCCTTGAAGGTGAGCGGCCGGCGGAACAGGTCGCGCTTTTCGAGCGTGATGCGGCGCATGCCCTTGGCAAACCGGAACCCGCGGTCGAGCGCGGCAAGGGCCGCCGCCTCGCCTTCGATCGCATGGACTTCCGAACGCGCGCCGAGCCGCAGCGCAAACGCGCCCGATCCTGAAAACAGGTCCGCCACGCGCTTGGCCTTGGCAAGATGCGCCATGACCATGTCCGCCATCGCCGCTTCGGCGCTCGCCACGGCCTGAAGAAATTCGCCCGACGGCGGCGAGACCTCAACCTCGCCGAAGCGGATGACCGGCCTGCGATGCTCGACGATCGTCTCGCCATCCACCGTCAGTCGTGCGACGTCCTGAGTCAGCGCCTCATGCGAAGCGGCGCGGCGGCGCTCGTCGGAGAGCTTTTCGATGTCGGAGAAAGCTACGTCCAGCCCCGTTTCGGTCGCTGTCACAGTGACATGAAACGGCTTGGCAGATGTGGTCAGGCTGGCGGCAAGTGCCTTGATGCGCGGCAGGGCCTCGACGATCTCGTCAAGCGCAATCGGGCATTCCTCGATGTCGATGATCTCGTGCGACTGCATGCGATTATAGCCGAGCAGCATCGCCTTTTCTGTGCGCCGCCCGGTCAGCGTAACGCGGCGGCGGCTGCGCGGCGCGCATGTCACGATCTCCTCCACATCGGCCTCGATCCGTTCACGCTTCAGCGCCTGCATCACGCGGTCGCGCTTGAAGGCGCAATAGTCCGCATCGGCAAGATGCTGCAGCGTGCAGCCGCCGCATTCGGTGAAGTGCCGACATGACGGCTCGACGCGCGAAGGCGAGGCTTCGAGAAGCGCGATCAGCGTGCCGCGTTCCTTGTCGACCGCCGCGTTGATGACCTCGCCCGGCAGCGCGAACTGCACATAGACCGGGCCGCGCGGCCCGTTGGCGATGCCGTCGCCCTGCGCTCCGAGGCGGTCGATGGTCAGTTGCATGTCAGCGATCTTTCCTGCCGGCGAGAAGATATTCGCGGTTGCCGTCGCCGCCTTCAATAGGTGACGCCATCACGCCAATCGAGCGCCAGCCGGGCTGATCGTCCAGCCAAGCCTGCATATCGGATGCGATACGTTCGGCCAGCGCCTTGTCACGAACGAGACCGCCCTTGCCGACTGCCTCGCGCCCCGCCTCGAATTGAGGCTTTACGAGAAGCACGGCGACGGCACCTGCCATAGCCATGTCGAGCGCGGGCGGCAAAGCCAGCTTCAGCGAAATGAATGATACGTCAGCAACGACAAGGTCGAACTCCGCGCCGCCGATCTGCGCGCGGTCGAGTTCGCGCGCATTGACGCCTTCGAGCGATGTCACGCGCGCGTCGCCGCCGAGCGAAGGATGAAGCTGGCCATGGCCGACATCGACGGCGATGACATGCGCCGCGCCACGCTCCAGAAGCACCTGCGTGAAGCCGCCGGTCGAGGCGCCGACATCGAGCGCGGTCCGCCCTTTCGGATCGGCGCCAAAAGCGTCGAGCGCGGCGATCAGTTTCAGCGCCGCGCGCGACACATATCCGCGCGCAGGGTCGTCGATCTCGATTGCCGCATCGGCCGGGACCGTCTTGCCGGGCTTGTCCACCATCGCGCCGTCGACGCGCACCATGCCGCGCGCAATGGTGTCGCGCGCGCGAGACCGCGACGGCGACAGGCCGCGCTCGACGAGAGTTTCGTCGAGCCGTCTGCGCGGTTCATGTGTTGAAGCTGCCATGCCACCTATTGGCGGCGCGGCGGGCCGAATGCAAGCGCCTCAGAATGACGGGATGGACGCAGTCGTCTCCGTCAGCGCGATCTTGCGCTCAGCGCCAAGATGAGTCGGCACATTGTGCGTGATCGGCCGCACGAAAACCGGCTTGGCGTCGAGAGAAAAGCCGCCACGGATCTCGCCCATCTTCGACGCGGCGATGCGGATCGCAGCCTGTTCGATATTGTGATCATAGCTGCGGCCCATGATCTGCGCCGATGCCATATCCGCCGACATGAGGAGCGCGATGGCCCCGAGAATGGTCTTTATTGTCATTGTTGCCGTCCCTGTATGGGAACGACATATACGCGCGGTACGTTGAAAAACGGCCAACCGACAAGGTTAGCCGTCCGCCAATTACCAGCGTAAACAGAGGGTTATCTCTGAATGCGAAGAGCCTGATTCAAGCAATTCAAAGTTTGAATCAAGCGCCTCACATTTTGATTCAGGCGCTTGCCCGCATCGTGCCGCGGCCGATCGCCTGAAACACGGTGCGCACGATACCGGCGGCATCGAGGCCCGCATCGGCATACATCTTTTCGGGCTTTGCGTGATCGACGAAAAGATCGGGCAGCACCAGCGGACGCACCTTCAGCCCATGTTCGAGCAGGCCATCGTTCGCCAGCGCCTGGAGAACCACGCTGGCGAAACCGCCGACCGCGCCCTCCTCCACCGTCACCAGAACCTCGTGCTCGCGCGCCAGCCGGCGCAGGAGATCAAGGTCCAGCGGTCGGGCAAAGCGGGCGTCCGCTACCGTGGTCGACAGACCAGCCGCACCCAGTTCCTCCGCCGCCAGAAGGCAATCGGCCAGCCGCGTTCCGAACGACAGAAGCGCAACGCGGCTGCCTTCGCGCAGCACGCGGCCCTTGCCGATGTTGAGGATTTCGCCGCGCGCCGGCAGATCGACGCCGACGCCATTGCCTCGCGGATAGCGGAACGAGATCGGACCGCCGTCATAGGCGGCAGAGGTGCGCACCATATGCTTCAACTCGGCCTCGTCGGCGGCGGCCATCACCACCATATTGGGCAGGTTGGACAGGAACGCCGTATCGAACGCGCCGCAATGGGTCGGCCCGTCAGCGCCGACAAAACCAGCCCGGTCGATGGCAAAGCGCACCGGCAGGTTCTGCAGGGCGACGTCATGGACTACCTGGTCATAGGCGCGTTGCAGGAAGGTAGAATAGATGGCGGCGAACGGCTTGAAGCCTTCGGTGGCGAGACCCGCTGCAAAGGTGACTGCGTGCTGCTCGGCAATGCCGCAGTCGAAGGTCCGCGCCGGGAAAGCCTCCCCAAACAGGTCCAGCCCGGTGCCTGACGGCATGGCTGCGGTGATGGCGACGATTTTGTCGTCGTGGCGCGCTTCCTCGATCAGGCTGTCGGCAAAGACGCGCGTATAGGCGGGCGCATTTGCCGGCGGCTTGGCCTGCGCGCCGGTGATGACGTCGAACTTGTTGACGCCGTGATATTTGTCGGCGGCAGCTTCGGCCGGCGCATAACCCTTGCCCTTCTGGGTGACGACATGGATCAGCACCGGGCCGTCGCCATGGTCGCGCACATTGCGCAGAACCGGGATCAGGTGGTCGAGATTGTGACCGTCGATCGGGCCGATATGGTAGAAGCCAAGTTCCTCGAACATGGTGCCGCCGGTCACGTAACCGCGCGCATGCTCGACAGCCCGTTTGATGGCCGATTGCGCACGCTGGCCGAACAGGCCGGCGACCTTCTTGCCGAGATCGTTGATATTGGCCCAGGCCTTGCCCGACGCCAGCCGCGCCAGATAGGCGCTCATCGCGCCGCTCGGCGGCGCAATCGACATGTCGTTGTCGTTGAGGATGACGATCAGGCGCGCGTCGAGCGCACCGGCATTGTTCATCGCCTCATAGGCCATGCCCGCAGACATGGCGCCGTCGCCGATGACCGCGATGACATTGTTGCGCCCGCCGTCGAGATCGCGCGCCACGGCCATGCCGAGCGCGGCGGAAATCGAGGTCGAGGAATGCGCCGTGCCAAACGGGTCGTATTCGCTTTCCTGACGCTTGGTGAAGCCCGACAGGCCGTTTTCAGCGCGCAGCGTCGGCATGCGTTCGCGGCGGCCGGTCAGGATCTTGTGCGGATAGGCCTGATGGCCGACATCCCAGACGATGCGGTCGGCGGGCGTATCGAAGACATAGTGCAGCGCCACCGTCAGTTCGACGACGCCAAGACCAGCGCCGAGATGCCCGCCGGTCTTCGAGACGTGATAGACCAGCTCCTCGCGCAGTTCGGCCGCAAGCCGCGGCAGGTCCGTCTCGGCAAGCTTGCGCAAATCCTTCGGCAATGGCGCGCGGTCGAGCAGCGGCGTCTGCGGTCTCGTCATGGGAAGCTCCTTTGACTGCCCCCAAATAGCGGCACTACCGGAGATTGGAAGTGCGAACTTGGCCGCAGGCGGCCTCAGCCTTCGGGCAGCGGGATGTATTCCTGCTCGTCGCCCGGCACGATGTCGAAGCGGCCGGTCTTCCATTCTTCCTTGGCCTGCTCGATCCGTTCTTTCGAGGACGATACGAAGTTCCACCAGATATAGCGCTTGGAGCCGAGAGACGCGCCGCCGAACAGCATGACATGCGCGCCACGCTCCGACGACACGACGATCTCGTCCCCGGGCTTGAACACAAGCAGCCTGTCCGACTGGAACCTGTCGCCGGCAATAACGACCGAACCTTCCAGCACATAGATGGCGCGTTCCTCGGTCTCGGCCGGGATTTTTACGCGCGCGCCCGCCTCTAGCCGGATCGAGACATAGGTCGTCCCGGAATAGGCTTTGACCGGCGACTTCACGCCCTGAAACGACCCGATGACGACCGAACCGGACACGCCTTCGGCCTCGAAATCGGGCAGAAGCGCCTGCGCCGTATTCTCGAAGACCGGCGCGATCTCCTCCTTGCCGTCCGGCAGGGCGATCCATGTCTGGAGACCGGAGATCGACATCGGCGCGCCACGCAGTTCTTCAGGTGTGCGCTCGGAATGGACGATGCCGCGCCCCGCCGTCATCAGGTTCACGTCGCCGGGCGAAATCACCATTTCGGTGCCGAGCGAATCACGGTGACGAATGCGCCCGTCAAACAGGTAAGTCACGGTCGACAGGCCGATATGTGGGTGCGGACGCACATCCATCGCCTGCCCAGCCCGCAGGATCGCGGGGCCCATGCGGTCGAAGAAGATGAACGGGCCGACAAGCCTGCGCTTGGCGGTGGGCAGCGCGCGGCGCACCTCGAAGCCGCCAATGTCCTTGGCGTTGGGCACAATCATTAGTTCAACGGCGTCGCAGGAAAAAGCGTCGCCGGGTTCAGGATCGCGGACGGGAAAATAGCTCATTCGAATACGATGACGGGAGGCGGCGCAAAACGCAATGCGGAGCGTTGCCGCGCCTTCCTCGTCTCCTCCTCGCGATCCTTTGGCGGCTGCGAGGTCTCCAACGTGTCGACAAGTTGCCGGGTGGCGGCCGCAACGGCCTTCACCGCCCGCTCGAACGCCTTGGCGTTCCGTGCCGACGGCGTGTTGACGCCCGAAATCTTGCGCACGAACTGCAAGGCGGCGTCTCGCACCTCCGCATCGGATGCCGGGGGATCGAAATTGAACAGCGGCTTGATGTTGCGGCACATGGGGATGATCCTTTGTGCGAGGGCCTTTGTGCGGGCCCCTGTTGCGGGGCCATTTTGCAAATCATGTCGTGACGGATGCCTGCGCAGGCCGTCACCTGCAATCAGTTGCCGTCGAGCGGCTCGACGCCTGCCGGCTTGCCGTCGCGCGACAGCCTGATCTTTTCGACCTTGTCCTCGGCCGCCTTGAGCAGCCTGTCGCAATGGGCCTTAAGCGCCTCGCCGCGCTCGTAAATCCTGATCGACTGGTCGAGCGGCACGTCGCCGCGTTCGAGATTTTCGACAATGCGCTCCAGCGCCTCAAGCGCCTGCTCGAAGCTCATCGCCTTCACGTCTTCGTTTGCCTCATCGGCCATGCTTCATCCTCTCATCAGGCGGCCGACATGGGCGGCGACCGACAGCGCAAGACCCTGAAGGTCGTAACCGCCCTCCAGCAGGCTGACAAGCCGGTTGGAGCTGTGCCGTCCGGCGAGGTCCATCAGTTCGGCGGTCGCCCAGGAGAAATCGTCCTCCATCAGGTTTAGTTCGGCGAGCGGGTCGCGATGGTGCGCGTCGAAGCCGGCCGAGACGATGACCAGTTCGGGCCGGAACGCCTCGATTGCCGGCAGCACGCGTTCGCGCATCGCCTCCTTGAATTCGGACGATCCGGTGCGCGGCGAAAGCGGCGCATTGACGATATTGCCCGCGCCCGTCTCGCCCTTTGCGCCCGTTCCCGGATATAGCGGCATCTGGTGCGTCGAGCAGTAAAGCACGCTCGGATCGTCCCAGAAGATGTCCTGCGTGCCGTTGCCATGGTGCACGTCCCAATCGACGATGGCGACGCGCTCGATGCCGTAGCGCGCCTGCGCATAACGGGCGGCAATCGCGGCATTGTTGAACAGGCAAAAGCCCATGGCCGTATCGCGTTCGGCATGGTGGCCGGGCGGGCGCGATGCGACGAACACATTGTCCGCCCTGCCCGCAAAAACGTCGTCTACGGCAGCATTCGCCGCGCCGATGGCGGTCAGCGCCGCCTCCCAGCTCTTGGGGCTGACGGTGGTGTCGGCATCGATGCGGGACAGGCCTTCCTCCGGGATCGCCTGCGCGATGCGGGCGCGGTAGGAGGCTGGGTGGGCAAGCTCGATCGTCGCCGCATCGCCCATCGGTGCCTGCACGCGGTCGAGAGGGTCGAATATCTCGTGCGAGAGGATCTTTTCGATCGCCCGCAGCCGGTCGGGCCGCTCGGGATGGCCGGGCGGCGTCAGGTGCTCGAGATAGATCGGATGCGTATAGAGGCGGGTCGTCATCAACTTACATATAGGCCGCCTGCCGCCTCATGGCCATGCGCGCGGTTTTCGCCGTCAACAGCAATCGGGCGCCTTTGTTCAACCCGCCTGTGACGGCTCGCCGCCCCGGAACGCGTCGGCGGCGCGATCCTTCATCTCACGGAAATGGCGCGACGCGCCGTTCAGCCGCTCTGTCCAGGCCGGATCAGGCGTCTGCCCCTCGATCGCCTTGAAATAGGCCTGCAACAGGGCCGCGATGCAGATCGGCTCGATGACGGCGGCGCGGAAGGCCAGCGCGAAGATGATCGCGAGCACGAATGACCATCCCGCAAGCTGGCCGGGCATGGCGTAGAGAATGGCTGCGGCGGGCGCCAGCGCGAACAGGAACACAATAGCGGTCAGCACCCACATGAAGGCCGACAGCCAGATCGCGTTCTTGACGATGTTGCGGCCGTTCTGGGCGTAAAGCACCAGCCCGTTCTGCGCCGTCTGCCATGGCGTGTTCGATCCCGTTCGCACATTGTAGCCGAGCAGGACTTCGTCGACATAGGTCAGCGACATGCCGATGATCGTATGAACCAGCGAGGCGAGGCCATGCAGGCCGGGAATGGGGATCAGAAGCGCGATCCCGCCGAGCAGCCGGCCGATGGCCGCAATCACGCCCTTCACCAGCTGGTCGAGCGCAAACAGCAGGTTCGCTTCCATAAAGCGGCTGGAAACGACATGGCGGCCATAGCCGATCTGGCCGAAGCCCATGGGCAGGTCGCGCCCGTCGAGATAGTGGACCATCACCGCCACATGGGCGGCCTTGACCATGTAGAGGATGTATTCGCGCAGCCAGTAGAGCGCGAGCGACACGAAGCCGAAGCCGAGAATGCCGCCCCACAGGCCGAACACCGGCGGCCCGCCCGACGAGGGCCAGATATGGCCGACACCGTAGCCGACGCCCGCGCCTGCGCCGGTCGCCAGAACATATGCCAGGCAGATGGCCGAATAGACGACGACGCGCAGCAGCACGTAGGGCCAGGTGCGCAGGACGACGCCAAGCGTCCTGCCGATCGAGAAGTCCCACATGCCCGCTCCCCCGTTGCGGTCAATTCACGTCGGGCAGTCTATCCGGTCGCCGCGCCGAAGCTACATGATTTCGGTGCGCTCGATGTGGATTCCGAAACCTTCGAGACCGACATAGTGGCGCTCGCGCGAGGTCAGGAGCGTGATGGAGCCGATGCCGAGATCCTTGAGGATCTGCGCGCCGAGGCCGATTTCGCGCCATTCGCTTTCGCGCCTGCGGGCCTCCTCATGCTCCTCGCCCTCGGGCGCGCGGCGCGCGCTGTCGGACTGGCCGACGCCGACGGAGCCTTCGCGCAGGAAGACGATGACGCCGCGCCCGCGCTCGGCAATGGCGGCCATGATGCGGTCGAGCCTCTGGCCTGCGCCGAACACGTCCGCCAGAACGTTTTCAGGATGCAGGCGCACCGGAATGTCCTCGCCGTCGCGAATGTCGCCAAAGACGATCGCCAGATGGTGCATGGCGTCCCACGGCAGGCGGTAGGCATAGGCCTTGGCCTTGCCGGCAGGCGTTTCGATGTCGGAGCAGCCGAGCCGCTCGATCAGCGTCTCCTGGCGCTGGCGATATGCGATGAGGTCTGCGACCGAGACCTGGCGCAGGCCGTTCTTCTCGGCAAAACCCTGCACCTGCGGGCCGCGCATCACCGTGCCGTCATCGTTGACCAGTTCGCAGATGACGCCGACGGGCGGCAGGCCAGCAAGCTTGCACAGGTCGACCGCGGCCTCCGTATGGCCCGAGCGCATCAGCACGCCGCCCTCGCGCGCCACCAGCGGGAAGATGTGGCCCGGCCGCGAAAAATCGCCCGAGCTGGCATTGGGATTGGCGAGGTTGCGAACCGTCGCGGTGCGGTCGTCGGCGGAAATGCCTGTCGTCGTTCCGTGCTTGAAGTCGACGCTGACGGTGAAAGCCGTGGTGTGGGCGGAATCGTTTTCGGCGACCATCGGCGCGAGGTTCAGCCGCCGCGCCTCTTCACGCGGCATGGGCGTGCAGACGATGCCCGACGTATGGCGCACGATGAAGGCCATCTTGTCGGGCGTGCAGTGAACGGCGGCGACAATGAGGTCGCCCTCGTTCTCGCGGCCGTCATCGTCCATGACGACAACGATCTCCCCGCGCTCGAACGCGCGAATGGCTTCAACAACTTTTTTCTGGTCGTAGGGCATGTCGGTCCGCCAATTTCTCTGGGGATCGCATAGACCAAGCGCGAGCAAGATGGAATTGCATGTTTGATTGGAGTTAAAATGGTTTCGTGAATGCACGCCGACAAAGGGACATGAGGGCTCGATGAGGAAACTGACTGTCTTTCTTTCATCACTGGCGGCGCTCGCGCTCGTCACGGCAGTCGCCGTTGCGGGACCGGGAACCGCCATCATCAAGTGCCTGGCCATCGGCGGCGCATTCAAGCTGAACGGTGAAATCCCGACCGCCGCCGAAGGTCTCGACCTCACCTTTTCCGACCGACACGGCCGCACCCGCTTTCAGGCCGAAGCCGGCTACGTTGCAGACGTCAAACAGGAATTCACCGAAGGCCGTTTCGAATTCGACATCGCAGGCGAGATGGGAATGACGCTTGCCAGCGTCCACAGGACGATGCGCGCCACGGTCGGCGAAAACGAGACCAAAGCCAGTTTCGACGCCGTTCTGACCGGCGCGCCGAAAACCGCCAGCCTGGACCTGAAGCACCCGAAGTTGCGTATGCGCTGCGAATACAGCTATCCGGGCTGAAGACTGACATTGACCACACCCGCTAGCGCGACAGCCGGCCCTCATCGTCGATCACGCTCAGCCGCGAGGCCGATGCCCCGTTCCAGCTCCAGATGACGAGGTTCAGATCGGCAGCCCCGGTGGCGCGGGCAAAGCTGCGCACCAGCATCGCGTGAAAGCCGCGTTCGATGAGCGCGCGCGCAAAGGCCTGCGTTTTCGCCTCTCCGGCCGTCTTCATCTGGTTGCGCCAGCCCGCATCGCCAAGCGTGGCCTCGTCCATGCCGAATTCCGCCAGCGCATCGGCCTGACGGCAGTCGAACACAACCCTGATGTCGGCCTCATAGGATACGAGCGTCGTCGGCTGGAGGGTTCCGACCTGATTTGCCTCGCGCAGCGCCGTCAGGACGGTGAGCGACGTATAGAGCGCCGCCACACCCTTCGGGTTGAAGCGCCCGCCAAAAAGCTCCGCGCCGCGCCCCGACAGAGGTTCGCGCGCATAGACCGGGTTGAGGGCGCGGTAGAGCGTGCCGGTAAAGCGCATCGGCGTCAGGCGTGGACGCCGGCGTCCACCGCATCGATATAGTCGAGCACCTCGCCGGCGCGACCGCCGCGCACCAGCTGCATCGCCGTCTGGCCCGAAAAACCGGCCAGCGGCTCGGAGCGGTACCAGGCATAGGCAATAAGTCCCGAACCGAAGCGCGGCTCGACCTTGTTCAGGATCTCGGCCATTTCGCGCAGGCGGCGCTGCGTCTTGTCGGAGCGCACGCGCTCGCGGCGCTGCACCGCGTCCTTGCCGAGGCCCGCCGAGCGCGCAATGTCCTCGCTGGTCGTCAGGAAGGCGTCGGCCATCTTGCGCGGCACGAAGAAACCGTCATCTGCAAATTGTGCGAGCGTCATCTCATTGCCTCACATTCTGACGCAATATAGCGTCAGAACAAGCGGACTTCAAGACTGATGTCAGGCGCGACCGGTCTGGCCGCGATGGCGCAGATAGTGGTCTGCCAGCGCGCAGGCCACCATCGCCTCGCCGATCGGCACGGCGCGGATGCCCACGCACGGATCATGGCGGCCCTTGGTGACTACATCGACATCCTTGCCTGATCTGTCGACCGAGCGGCGCGGTGTGATGATCGAGGATGTCGGCTTGACGGCAAAGCGCGCAACGACCGGCTGGCCCGTCGAAATGCCGCCCAGAATGCCGCCTGCATGGTTGGACAGGAACAGCGGCGCGCCGTCGTTGCCCATGCACATCTCGTCGGCGTTTTCGGTGCCGGTCAGGCGCGCGGCATTGAAGCCCTCGCCTATCTCGACGCCCTTGACCGCATTGATCGACATCAGATTGGCGGCAATGTCCTGATCGAGCTTGGCATAGAGCGGCGCGCCCCAGCCTGCCGGCACGCCTTCCGCCACGATCTCGACGATTGCGCCGACCGAATTGCCCGATTTGCGCAGACCGTCGAGATAGTCGGAGAAGACCGCGACCGAGGCGCGGTCGGGCGTGAAGAAGGGGTTCTCGGCGTCGTCGACGAAGTCCCAGTCCCAGTTGGCCCGGTCGATATCCTTGACGCCGACGGACACCAGCGCGCCCCGCACGGTGACGCCAGGCACCACTCGCCGCGCCAGCGCGCCTGCCGCCACGCGCGCCGCCGTCTCGCGCGCCGATGACCGGCCGCCGCCGCGATGATCGCGCACGCCATATTTCACGTCATAGGCATAGTCGGCATGGCCGGGACGATACTGGTTGGCGATCTCGCCATAGTCCTTCGACCGCTGGTCCGTGTTTTCGATCATCATCGAAACAGGCGTCCCGGTGGTGATCATCGTCGCGCCGTCCTCGTCCAGCACATAGCCGGAGAGCACCTTCACCTGATCCGGCTCCTGCCTCTGGGTGACAAAGCGCGACTTGCCCGGTCGGCGGCGGTCGAGGTCATGCTGGATGTCTGACAGCTTGAAACGAATGCCGGGAGGGCAGCCATCGACGACACAGCCGAGCGCCGTGCCGTGGCTCTCGCCCCAGGTCGTGACGCGAAACAGATGACCGAAAGTGTTATGCGACATGTGCCTGAGCCGGTTTCCTGAAGCGGGCTCTGTGTAAGAGCGAAACCGTGGCGGGTCAAACCGGCATCAAATTGCCTTGTGCACGCCACAGGCGAGATTCAACTTTTGACACATTCCTCGGCGACCATCACAATCAAAGCAGATGCTTATTTCCTTTCGTCCGGGCGCGGCCCGGCACCACAATCAGAGGTTAACATGAAGCTTGTCCTGTCGAGTTTGATTGCGTTGTTCCTTGCCTCCACCGCCGCATTTGCGGCCAATGTCGAAGGCACGATCAAATCCATCGACCAGAAATCGCTGACCCTGACGCTCGACGACGGCAAGAAATACAAGCTCTCGGAAGAGTTCAATTTCGAGGACTATGAAGCCGGCCAGACCGTCATGATCCAGTATGACGAAATCAAGGGCGACCGGATCGTGTTGCAGATCATCTCGGACTGATCCGGCCAGCCGACACCGAAAGAGCTGGCCTTCATCTGGCCGGCTTTATTCACTAGAGGTCCTAAAGATCGAGCCAGGCGATACGGCCGTCGGCGATGCGCGCGATGCGGTCCTGCGGTATATCCATGGCCGCTGCATCCTGCGGCGACAGGCCGTTCAGCAGGTTGAACAGCACGCGGATGACGCCGCCATGGGTGACGACGACACTCGGGCCCCGCGCGTCCTGCGCCCACGGCTTCACCCTGGCCGCCAGCATGGCATAGCTTTCCGCGCCCTCGCCCGGCGGCAGGAACCCCCATTTGTCGCCGTCGCGCTTGGTCGACAGGCCCGGTGTCACCTTTTCCAGTTCGGCAAAGGTGTAGGTTTCCCAGTCGCCATAGCTCAGTTCCTTCAGGCGCGGATCGACCGAATAGTCGCCCGGCACGAGGCCGAGAGCGGAGCGAATGATCTCCATCGTCTCGCGCGTGCGCTTCATCGGGCTTGCGACATAGGCGAAGCGGGCCGCATCCGCGCCGAGCAGCGCCGCCAGCTGGCGGCCATTGACAGCCGCCTGCTGGCGCCCGGTGGCGTTCAGATCGGTCTCCGACTGGCCCTGGAGTCTGAATTCCGCGTTCCAGTCGGTCTGACCGTGACGCGCGAGATAGATCGGCTCGCTCATGAGCACAGACCCCGCATGATTAGAGACGGTCAGACGACGGAGATATCGGGCGCGTCCACGGCCTTCATGCCGACGACATGGTAGCCGGAATCGACATGCAGCACCTCGCCGGTCACGCCGCGCGACAGGTCGGACAGGAAATAAAGGCCCGAATCGCCCACTTCCTCGATCGTCACCGTGCGCTTGAGCGGCGAGTTGTATTCGTTCCACTTCAGGATATAGCGGAAATCGCCGATGCCGGACGCCGCCAGCGTCTTGATCGGGCCGGCCGAGATGGCGTTGACGCGGATGTTCTTCGCGCCCAGATCGACCGCCAGATACTGCACGCTCGCCTCAAGCCCCGCCTTGGCGACGCCCATGACATTGTAGTGCGGCATCACCTTTTCGGCGCCGTAATAGGTCAGCGTCAGAAGCGAGCCGCCATCCGTCATCAGCGCTTCGGCGCGCTTGGCGACCGCGGTGAACGAGAACACCGAAATGTCCATCGTGCGGATGAAGTTCTCGCGGCTCGTATCGACGTAGCGGCCGGTCAGCTCGTCCTTGTCTGAGAAGGCGATGGCGTGAACGACGAAGTCGATCTTGCCCCACTTTTCCTTCAGCCCGTCAAAGATCGCGTCGAGCGATTCCATGTCCGTCACGTCGCAATGACCCGCGATATGCGCACCAAGTTCCGCCGCGAGAGGCTCGACGCGCTTCTTGAAGGCCTCGCCCTGATAGGTCAGCGCGATTTCCGCGCCCTGATCGGCACAGGCCTTGGCGATGCCGAAAGCGATCGACCGGTTGTTGGCGACGCCCATGATGAGCCCGCGCTTGCCAGTCATGAGGCCTTGTCCCGCCATATTCATTCTCCGTGATGCCAAGTCGCTATCGCATAGCGGTGCGGAGGCTTCAAGCTGGACGCGCCTGAAGCAGCTTTTCGAGTTCCACATCGCCGCCTTCAGGCAGCATCACGCGCACATGAACGTAAAGGTCGCCCTTGCCGCCATCCTTCAGCGGCATTCCGCGCGCCTTGACGCGCAGGACACGGTCGGAACTCGACCACGGCGGCACGGTGATCGCCACGCGCCCGCCAAGCGTCTCGACCGGCAGCTTTGCGCCCAGCACCGCGTCGCGCAGGCTGACGGGAAGGTCGGCATGAAGATCGCGACCTTCCATCCGGTAGCGCGAATGCTTGCGGATGCGCACGGTTACGGCAGCGTCGCCACGCGCGCCGTTTGGCATCGCCCGCCCCTGACCCGGCACCCGGATCACCTGCCCGTCCTCCACAAATGCCGGAAGCTGGACCGAAACCTTGCGGCCGTCGGGGAAAAGCGCGGTCTTGCGGATGCCGGTCGCGGCCTCCTCGATCGAAACAGCAAGCGTCACGTCCATATCGCCGCCGCCCATCGGCTGGCCTGCGCCCGCTCCCGCGCCGCGCCCGAAGGCCGAGCCGAAGAGATCGCCGAATATGTCGGATGCGCCGCCGCCGCCAAAGGGGCCGCCGGGGCCAGCTCCCGGTCCGCCTGCTGACCTGAATTCAAAGCGCGAGCCGCCCGGACCCTGCTGTGCGCCGCGCCTGTACGCGGCAAACGGGTCGCCCCCGCCCGCACCTGCGCCTTCGAAGCCGGCGAAACGCGGCTTGCCCTCGGCGTCGATCTCGCCGCGATCGAACTCGCCCCGGCGCTTGTCGTCGCCAAGGATCTCATAGGCCTGATTGACTGAGGCAAACCGGTCCTTCGCCTTGGGATCGTCCGGATTCTGGTCCGGATGGTGCGCCTTGGCAAGTTTGCGAAATGCCGATTTTATGTCTTTGGCGCTCGCCGTCCTGGCGACGCCGAGAACGTCATAAGGGTTACGCATTGGCTTGAGCCGAATCCATACTGTGAGTTGGACTATATATGAGATCGGCTAGGAAGAAATTCCAGTCATCTCGCTCTAAAGCAGCTTGAAAAGCCGCATATACCAGGGGCCGCCCTGATGCGAGGTGCAGGTCTCGCCCTTGTAGATCGATACGCCGTCGAAGCTCTCGCGCGAGGTCTTGAAGCTGCGGCAGAGCTGGGCGCTGTGCTTGACCTCGACAATGTCGAAAATCGAGCCGCGCGAATCGGTCTCGGTATTGGCCCAGGCGAGCGGGCCTTTCGTTTCCTGCAGATTGACGGAGGAGACCGCGTTGCGGATCGTCATCTGGTCGGAAACACTCTTGGCGTCGGTCTGCGCTACGTCATCGCGCGACACGCCCGCCGTGACGATGGTCGGGTCGGCGTCCAGCTTTGACAGGCTCATTCCACCGGCGCAGGCGCCAAGCGAGAGGCTTGCCGCCGCCACCAGAAGGCATGCTGTCAAACGCACGGGACGGCGTCCTGGCTCAACCGCAAAAGCTTGCGCAGTCTGCAACAATGGGTCATCTCCCCAGAAAACCCCTCCGGGAGCTAGTTATGACCGGTTCTAAGTTAACAGAGCGTGACTTCACAACCGAAGCCGAGCCTTTTGCACTGTTTGCGCAATGGCTGGAAGACGCGACGAAATCCGAGCCGAACGACCCCAATGCGCTTGCGCTGGCAACGGTCGACGCAGACGGGCTGCCCGACGTGCGCATGGTGCTGCTCAAGGGTTTCGACGAACAGGGCTTTGTCTTCTACACAAATTTCGAAAGCGCCAAGGGCCGCGAAATTCTCGGCTCGATGAAGGCCGCCATGTGCTTCCACTGGAAGTCGCTGCGCCGTCAGGTGCGCGTGCGGGGGCCGGTCGAGATCGTCACCGACGCCGAGGCCGACGCCTATTACGCCACGCGCCCGCGTGGCAGCCGGATTGGCGCCTGGGCGTCGAAGCAGTCGCGCCCGCTCGAAAGTCGTTTCGCGCTGGAAAAGGCGGTGGCCGAATACACCGCCCGCCATGCGATCGGCGAGATCCCCCGCCCCGCCCACTGGTCTGGCTTCCGCATCGTGCCGACCCAGATCGAGTTCTGGCATGATCGGCCGTTCAGGCTGCACGACCGCGTGGTCTTCACCCGCGACGGCAACGGCTGGGGCAAGACCCGGCTTTATCCGTAACCTGGACTACTTCTTCCGCGCCATGAAGGCCATCAGCGCCTGCTTCGCCTCCTCCGAGGTCAGGCGTTCGCGGAAATGCTTGCCTTCGAGCTTGATCCGTTCGACCAGTTCGGCGCGGTCTCCGCGCATCAGGTCGCGCGCGATCTTGAGCGCCTGCGGCGGACGCGCGGCGATCTCGCCCGCTGCGGCCAGCGCCTTTGCCTCAAGCTCGGCTTCGCTGACGACGTCATAGATCAGCCCCGCCGCCTTGGCGCGCTCGGCCGAGAAAGCTTCGCCCAGCGCCAGCAGCGCGAATGCCTGCTGGTTGCCGATGGCGCGCGGCACGATCAGGCTTGAGCCTGCCTCCGGCACGATGCCGAGATTGACGAAGGGCGTGACGAAGTTCGTGCGCGGCGTGGCGAACGTCATATCGCAATGCAGGTGGATCGTCGTGCCGATGCCGACCGCAATGCCGTCCGCAGCCGAAACCATCGGCTTTTGCGAGGTCGCAAGCGCCACGAGAAACTCGAACACCTCATTGCCGCCGTCGCCGCCCATGGCCACGACCATGAAGTCGGCCATGTCGTTGCCGGCGGAAAACGCGCCCGGCACGCCGAGGAACACATGGCAGCGAATGTCGGGATCGGCGTCGCCATCCCTCAGCGCCGCCGCCATCGCGCCATACATGGCGCGGGTGATGGCGTTCTTCTTGTCAGGCCGGTTCATCCGGATGGTCTGGATCGGCCCCTGCCGCTCGACGACGATGTGCTCGCTCATGAAATCCCCTTATGCGACCAGCGACTTTGCCGCTTCATCGAGGCTTTGCGCCCCGTTCTCGACGCGGTCGCGCAAGGCAGCGCATTCCGCCACGAGATTTTCGGCCATGAAACGCGCCAGCGCAATGCGTCCACTGTCACGACCGGCAACAGCCGCGCGCGCCAGATAGGAGCTTCCAGCGGCAAGGCCGAAGAGCCGCAAATAGGGGGTCGCACCCGCCAGCGCCTCGGTCACGCGACCGTCTGCCTGGGCCTTCTGCAAGAAATTCGTCGCGCCTTCGAGATCGGCCAGCGCCGCGTCCAGCCGATCCGCCGCGCGGCCAAGGCCCGGCAGGTTCGAATTGCGCAACGCCTCGGCGTCAGTGCGCAATTCGGCGATGTAGCCATGCACATGTTCGCCGCCCGACTGCGGCAGCTTGCGGCTGACGAGGTCGATCGCCTGAATGCCGTTGGTGCCCTCATAGATCGGCGCGATGCGGGCATCGCGATAAAGCAGCGCCGCACCCGTTTCCTCGATGAAGCCCATGCCGCCATGCACCTGCACGCCGATGGAGGCGACGTCGACGCCTGCGTCGGTGGAGAACGCCTTGGCGATGGGGGTCAGCAGGTTGGCCCGCTCCTGCCAGAACAGCTTGTCGGCGCCTTGCGACGAATGGGCCATGTCGAGCGCATGCGCACAGGAATAGCAGATGGCGCGCGACGCCTGCGTCAGCGACTTCATGGTCAGCAGGTTACGCTGCACGTCGGGGTGGCCGATGATCGGGGCCATGCCCTGCCCGTCCCAGCCCGGCGTCTTGCCCTGACGCCGCTCCTGCGCATAGGCCAGCGCCTTCTGATAGGCGGCCTCGGCAATCGCCACGCCCTGAATGCCGACCAGCAGGCGGGCATTGTTCATCATGGTGAACATGCAGGCGAGACCCTTGTTCTCCTCGCCGATCAGCCAGCCGACCGCGCCCGCTTCCTCGCCGGCAATCGAACCGTCGCCATAGATCATCGTGCAGGTGGGCGAACCGTGGAGGCCGAGCTTGTGCTCGATGGAATGGCAGAACACATCGTTGCGCTTGCCCGGCGCGCCGCTTGCATCGGGGATGAATTTCGGCACGAGGAACAGCGAAATGCCGCGCGTTCCGGCAGGCGCATCGGGAAGGCGCGCCAGCACCAGATGCACGATATTGTCGGTGAAATCGTGCTCGCCATAGGTAATGAAAATCTTCTGGCCGAAGATGCGATAGGTGCCGTCCTTGGCGCGCTCGGCCCGCGCCTTGAGCGCAGCGAGGTCCGACCCCGCCTGCGGCTCGGTCAGGTTCATCGTGCCCATCCATTCGCCCGAAACGAGCTTTTCCAGATAGACCGATTTCAGTTCGTCGGTGCCGTGCTGATCGACGGCCTCGATCGCACCCGCCGTCAGCAGCGGCCCGAGGCCGAACGCCATCGAGGCCGAATTCCACATCTCGAAGGCCGCGACATTGAGCGAGACCGGCAGGCCCTGCCCGCCAAAATCGACCGGAGCCGAGACCGCATTCCAGCCACCTTCGCGCCAGCGGCGGTAAAGGTCCTTCCAGCCGTCGGGCATGGTCACCGCGCCGTCCTTCAGCCGCGCGCCCTGCTTGTCGCCGTTGGAACCGAGCGGCGCGACCTCGTCGCTGGCGAAGCGGCCTGCTTCCTGCACCACTGCATCGACCAGATCGGCCGAGAGATCACCCATCAGGCCGGCTTCCATGGCCGGTTCGAGGCCCGCCACCTGTCTCAGCGTAAACGAGATGTCTTCAACCGGCGCACGATACATTATGACCTCCAGAACCCTTGACGAGCGTCAAATAAACGAGACCACCAGCATGCGCCAGAGGCGAGGTGCCGCGACCCGATTGTTCAACGCCCATAGAGGGGCTATGCTTTAGCATGCTTGCCCCTAACGACAATTTCCGCTGCATCGAATGCGGCAAATCGCAAAGTTTCCCCGGCTTCGCGTTCTACCATGGCGAGCCGGAACTCGGCCCTGCCTATTACAGCGACCGTGGCGTGCTGTGCTCGCCCGCCTGCTCGCTTGCCCATTTCAGCAAGCGCCGCGCCGAGGGCACGATGCCTCAAATGCCTGTGAAGAACCCGATCACCGGCGAATTCGGTTAGAGATTTCCAAATGTTGCGACTTCCTTAACCAAGGTGCATCATCACTTTGTTGCAACCCTCGCGGAGCAACTGAAGTGAAAATCGTGCCCTTGGTCCTGGGCGGCGGGCTGATCGCCGTGGCAGCGCTTGCATCGCTTGGCGAAGCGCCCTTGCCGGGCGAAGATTATGCGCGCGGCTTCGTCAATTGCGCCGATCGCGTTGGCGCGGGCGAATGCGGCCGCTATCTCGACGAGTGGTCCAAGCGGCCGAATGCCCGGCGCGAAATGATCGACGTCTTTGCCCGCAACAAGGCCTTTGCCCTGCACCTTCTGGCAATGAGCGACGCCGAGATCCTGACCGGCTCGATCAGGCGGGGCGAGTAGAGGCCTCGCGCTCAATGGCGCGCCAGCCGATGTCGCGGCGGCAAAAACCTTCCGGCCAGTCAATCGCGTCCACCGCCGCATAGGCGCGCTCGGCAGCCTGTGACACGCTTTCGCCCCTGCCCGTCACATTGAGCACGCGCCCACCATTTGCGACCAGCCTGTCGCCGTCGCGCGCGGTGCCTGCCTGAAAGACCAGCACGTCCGGTCCGGACGCCGCCTCCAGGCCCGCAATCGCTGTGCCCTTCGTGACCGCACCCGGATAACCGTTCGCGGCCATGACGACGGTCAGTGCGGCATCGTCGCGCCATTTCGTCTTCACGCCTTCAAGCGCGCCATCGGCGCAGGCCTCCAACAGCGGCAGCAGATCGCCGTCGAGGCGCATCATCAGCACCTGGCATTCCGGGTCGCCGAAGCGGGTATTGTATTCGATCAGCTTCGGTCCATCGGCGGTCATCATCAGGCCCGCAAACAGCACGCCCGAGAATGGCGCGCCGCGCGCGGCCATGCCGCGCATCGTCGGCTCAATGATCTCGACCATGACGCGCCGCGCCATGTCGTCGGTCATCGCGGGGGCCGGCGAATAGGCGCCCATGCCGCCTGTGTTGGGGCCGGTGTCTCCGTCGCCGACGCGCTTGTGATCCTGCGCCGAGCCGAGTGGCAGCGCAGTCTTTCCGTCGCACAGGCAGAAGAAACTGATCTCCTCGCCGTCGAGGAATTCCTCGACCACGACCTCTTCACCGGCGACGCCGAACGATCCGGAGAAGCAGTCGTCGATGGCGGCGAGCGCCTCCTCGATGGTCATCGCGACGGTCACGCCTTTGCCCGCCGCCAGCCCGTCGGCCTTGATGACGATCGGCGCGCCGACACCGCGCACATAAGCCGAAGCGTCAGCCGCATTGCGGAAGCGGCCATAGGCGCCGGTCGGAATGCCGTAATCGGCGCATAGATCCTTGGTGAAACCCTTGGAGCCTTCAAGCTGCGCGGCCTGCCTGCCCGGCCCGAACACGCGGATGCCGGCCGCGGCCAGATCATCTGCAATGCCAGCGACCAGCGGCGCTTCCGGCCCGACGACGACGAGATCAATCGCGCGCTCCTTGCAGAAGGCCACCACGCGGGCATGATCGGTGACATCCAGCGCCAGGAGTTCGGCATGGTCCGCGATGCCGGGATTGCCCGGTGCTGCGAAAAGTTTCGTCAGCCGTGGGGACTGCGCAAGTTTCCACGCCAGAGCGTGTTCGCGCCCGCCGGAGCCAATCAGTAGAACCTGCATCGTCACCTAACCGAAGAAAATGAAGCCGGTCAGCACAAAGACCGGAATGAGGATCGCGCCCGACCACAGCATGTAGCCGAAGAAGCTCGGCATGTTGACGCCGTTCTCGCGCGCGATCGCGTAGACCATGAAGTTGGGCGCGTTGCCGATATAGGTGTTTGCCCCCATGAAGACCGCACCCGTGGAAATAGCCGCCAGCGTCAGCGCAAGGTCGGTCATCAGATGGGTCGGGTCGCCGCCCGCCAGCTCGAAGAAGACGAGATAGGTCGGCGCATTGTCGAGTACCGACGACAGGATACCGGTCGTCCAGAAATAGGCGAGTTCGTTGGGCTGACCATCCGGTCCCGTCACCAGTGCGACCAGCGGCGCAAGCCCGCCCGACATGCCGGCCTTGAGGATCGCGATGACGGGGATGATGCAGATGAAGATGCCGGCAAACAGCTTCGCCACTTCCTTGATCGGCCCCCAGTTGAAGCCGTTGGCGTCGCGATAATGCTTGCGCGTCACGCGCAGCGAAATCAGCGCCAGCGCCACGATGATGACGTCGCGCACGAGGTTCTGGCCTTCGACCGGCACGTTGAACAGGGTGAACGCGACGCCCGGCTTCCACGATGCCGACAGCAGGATCGCGCCGATGACGCCGGCCAGCAGCGGCAGGTTGACCAGACCGTGGACGCGAACGCGCGAATCCGGCGTCGGGTCCTTGATCTTGGGCTGCCCCTGTTCCTTCGCATGGAAGTAGCAGTCGACGACGATAAATGCCGCAAGCACCAGCCCGGCGACGAACAGCGTCTCGTGGAGGAGGTGCTGTGTCGTCCAGAAGAAATCGACGCCGCGCAGGAAGCCGACAAACAGCGGCGGGTCGCCAAGCGGGGTCAGCGAGCCGCCGATGTTCGACACAAGGAAGATGAAGAAGACAACCACATGCACGTTGAAGGGCCGGTTGTCATTGGCGCGGATGATCGGACGGATGAGGATCATCGACGCGCCCGTCGTGCCGATGACCGAGGCCAGCAGCGCGCCGATCACCAGAATGCCGGCATTGACCAGCGGCGTGCCGTGAATGTTGCCGGAGATCAGGATGCCGCCGGCAATCGTGAACAGCGCAAAGAGCAGGATGATGAAGGAGATATATTCCAGCAGCATCGTGTGGGCGACCGCCTCGGTCGCAACCGTCGGCCCGTAGAAGACCGCCATCGGCACGATGACGAGTGCGGCCCACAGAAGCGCAAACTTGCCGTAGTGATGTTCCCAAAGATGGGGATAGAGCACCGGGCCGGTCGCGATCGACAGGAGGATGCCGGCAAAGGGCAGCGCCCACCACAGCGACATCTGCGCGCCTGGCAGTCCATGCGCCTCGGCCGCGGACGCCGGCAAGGCCATGAGAACTGCGAGAACGAAAGTCCCTGTCGCGGCAAATCGTGCAGCCATTTTTCCAACGTCTCCCCTACCCGGCTCCTACTAACGAGGCGGAGCCGGATTCGCAATAAAGTGCCGCGCCAAGGCGTCTTGACGGCGCGGCGCAGCACTGCGAGGAACCGGTCATGGAAACGATCCAGTCCAAGCAGACACAGGGCCGCGTGGCCGACGCGCCATCGGGCCATTGGGTGTACCGCTACCTGCCCCGCGCCGCATGGCCCTATGCGCAGCTTGCCCGCTGGGACAGGCCGATCGGCTGGATTCTGCTCCTATGGCCGTGCTGGTGGTCGGCGGCGCTGGCGGCCAGTGCATTCGCCACGCCCGACGAACCGCTCTGGACGCTGCTGCCCTCCCCGATCACGCTTCTCCTGTTCCTGATCGGCGCGGTTGCAATGCGCGGCGCGGGCTGCACCTATAACGACATCGTCGACACCGACATCGACGCTCAGGTCGAGCGCACGCGCTCGCGCCCTCTGCCTTCGGGCAAGGTAACGCGCAAGCAGGCATGGATCTTCCTCGCCGCTCAGGCGCTGGTCGGGCTGGTCGTCCTGCTCCAGTTCAACTCGTTCGCGATCCTGCTCGGTATCTCGTCGCTGGCGATCGTCGCGATCTATCCATTTGCCAAAAGGGTGACATGGTGGCCGCAGCTTGTGCTCGGCCTCGCCTTCTCATGGGGCGCGCTGATGGGCTGGGCCGAGGAATTCGGCACGGTCGATGCGCCGTCGCTGCTGCTTTATGCAGGGTCGATCCTGTGGGTCATCGGCTACGACACGCTCTACGCCCATCAGGACAAGGAGGACGACGCGCTGGTCGGCGTCAAATCGACCGCGCGCCTGTTCGGCTCAAAGACGATCTACTGGCTGATCGGCCTCTATTCGGGCGCGCTGATCCTGTTTGCCTGGGCGTTTGCCATGGCCGAAGTGCCGATGCCTGCGCTGGCCGGCCTGCTGGCGGCTGCCGCGCACATGTCGCGCCAGATCAGGACGCTCGACATCGACGATCCCGACCAGTGCCTGCGGCTCTTCAAGTCGAACGGAACGGTCGGCTGGCTGATTTTCCTCGGCCTGATCGGCGGGGCCATCTGGCCCGCCATCCGCCACTGGTTCTAACACCCTGTAGCGCAGGCTCGCGCCGGTTCGGGTCAGGGCCTGCCGAAAATGGTGGATCGCGAGAACCGGAGCGGAGCGTGCGGGCGCACGTGAGCACCGGAAGCGCAGAGAGCCGCCATTTGCAGGCGGCCCTCATCCGAACCTTCAATCGCGGGCGATGATTTCCTCGCCATCGATAGTCAACCGCATTCCCAGATTGCCGTATTTGCGGCGCGCGGAGAAGCGCGAGCGGCGCGGCGTCGAGGTAGCGCGCTTGCGGCGCTGCTTCGGCTCGCCGGTGCGCACCATGCCGAGGGTGTCTTCCAGCGTGCGGGCAACGCCGTCCGCCTCGAAGATCATCATCGGCAGCTTGTAGGCTTCCGACCAGGCGCGCCAGTCGGCCGCTACGTCGTCGAGGTCGTAGGCGACCAGCAGCGGCACCGACAGAGCGGGGTCCGAATGCATGAGTTCGAGCGTGACGGTGACATTGCCCTCGCCATCTTCCATTGCGCGGGCGGCAACTCCGCGGAATGCGCAGGGCGGCATGACCAGCGTCACCGGCAGGCCGCTCTTTTCGAGCACGCGCTTGACCATGACGCGACGGTGGTCGATCGCAAAGGTCACGTCGCCATCATCGTCACGCGTTGCGTAACTCACGACCTGTGGCAAATGGAATGGGTCGAGGCGCAGCTCCTGGCCTGCCCAGACCGGCTTCAATCCGGCATTCGTCATCGACACTATCCCTGTTAGCTTCCGAGAGCCGGTTCCGGTTCTCGACGGCCGGGTTTTCCCGGCTCGTTATGTGAGCAAACTAGGCGCGCCGCCTTACCGGCCCCCTTAGAAATTCGGTTAAATTTGTTTAGACGAGTCAGATGGTTATCGGAATGCAACCAGCTGTAACGAATGGGAAAGACCTGTCGCCAGAAGGTTAAGGCTGCCGCTCAGATCACCTTGCCGGGGTTCATGATGCCCGCCGGATCGAATGCTTTCCTGATGCGCCGCATCAGGTCTGTCGCGACAGGCGGTGCGGTTGCGATCAGCTCGTCGCGCTTCATCTGGCCGATGCCGTGCTCGGCCGAGATCGAGCCGTTCATGTCGCGCACGATGTCATGCACCGCATCGTTCATCGCGCGGTAGTGCGAGAGGAAACCGGCCATGTCCCCGCCCGCCGGCTGGGTGACATTATAATGCAGGTTACCGTCGCCCATGTGGCCGAAGCAGACCGGACGCGCGCCGGGAACCACCTTTTCAACCACGGCGTCTGCGCGAGCGATGAACTCCGGGATGGAGGCGACCGGCACAGAGATGTCGTGCTTGATCGAACCGCCTTCCGCCTTTTGCGCATCCGACATGGATTCGCGCAGGTGCCAGAAGGCGTCCGCTTGCTTCATGCTGCCTGAAATCGCCGCGTCGTCGATCTCGCCAGCCGCCAGCGCCTCGCCCAGAATGTGTTCCGCCAGTTCGTTTGCATCCTCCTCCGAACGACCGGACGAGATTTCAATCAGGACATTCCAGTCATAAATGCCTGCCAGCGGGGCAATGCTGCCGGGAATATGGCGCAGCACGAAATCGAGCGGGCGCGCGGCCATCAGTTCGAACGCCGTCAGCGACGGCCCAGCCGATGACGCACGGCCATAGAGCGCAAGCGCCGCCTGCGGGCTTTCCAGCCCTACCCAGGCGACCACGCGCCCCTTGGGTTTTGGAAACAGTTTCATGACCGCCGCCGTGATGACACCCAATGTGCCTTCCGCGCCGATGAACAGGTCTTTCAGGTCGTAACCGGTATTGTCCTTCTTGAGCTTGCGCAGATCGTCGAGCACCTCTCCCGTCGGCAGCACGACCTCCAGCCCAAGGCACAGGTCACGCGCCACGCCATAGGCGAGCGCGCCGACGCCGCCGGCATTTGACGACAGGTTGCCGCCGATCTGGCACGACCCCTGCGAGGCAAGCGACAGCGGAAACAGCCGGTCTGCGGCATCCGCCGCCTCACGCAGGTCATGCAGGATGACGCCCGCCTCGGCGACGACCGTATTCGACGTCACATCAAGCTCGCGGATGCGGTTCAGGCGCGACAGCGACAGCAGCACCTCGCCCCCCGACGCATCCGGCACCTGCCCGCCGACAAGGCCGGTATTGCCGCTCTGGGGAACGATGGGCGTTCGCGTCTCGGATGCCAGCCGCATGATCGCCGACACTTCATCGACGCTGCCCGGCCGCAGGACCAGCGCCGTGCGCCCGGCATAGAGGCCGCGCTTCTCGACAAGAAACGGTGCAATCGACGCCTCGTCGCGCAGCGCGTACCTGTCGCCGACGATTGCGGCGAAACGCGAGATCAGGTCATTGTCGAGGGGCTGTTGCACGGTTGCGAAACTACGTGCTTGCCGCCGCGCTGTCACGGGGTGCTGCGGCCCGCGCCAGCCGGTCATTGATCGCCTCGCCCAGCCCCTCATGCGGCACGGGCTCGACTGCGATGGTCGCCGCTCCCGACGCGTCGAGCGCCTGCATGTGGGCAAACAGATTTGCCGCCGCCTCGCGCAGGTCGCCCGCCGCCGACAGGTTCAGCGCATGCGACGCCGTGCCCGCCCCCGCCGCCCGCACCGGCCCGAAGGCGAGCAGCGCCTCGCCGGGCCGAACCTCCATCACGTCGAGCCGCATCGCCGCTGCCGGCGCATAATGCGAAGCCAGCATTCCCGGTGCCACGACCGCGGCGTCATGCTTGCGCCGCGCCACCGGCACACCTGCAACCTTCTCGATATCCTCGGCCGTCACGCCGCCGGGGCGCAGCAGCGTGATCGTGTCGCCATCGATACGAATGATGGTCGATTCCACCCCCACGCGCGTCTGGCCGCCATCGACGATCAGTCCGATGCGCCCGCCCAAATCCGCCTCGACCGCCTGCGCGCTGGTGCCGCTGATGCGCCCGGAGGAATTTGCGCTGGGCGCTGCAATCGGGCGGCCAAGCCTGCCGATCAGATCGCGCGCAAAGCCGCGCGGCATCCTCACCGCCACCGTGTCCAGCCCGGCGGCGACCAGCGGATGGACAGGCGAGCCCGCCGCCAGCGGCACGACGATGGTCAGCGGCCCCGGCCAGAAGGCTTCGCCCAGCCGCCGCGACAGCCGATCGAACGTGCCGACGCGCTGCGCCAGTTCCCAGCCGTCGACATGAACGATCAGCGGGTTGAAGCGCGGGCGACCCTTGGTCTCGTAGATCGAGGCGACGGCCGCGCCATTGGTGGCGTCGGCGGCAAGGCCATAGACGGTCTCGGTCGGCAGCGCGACAAGGCGGCCCGCGTCGATTTCCCCGACAGCGAGATCGAGCGCCTGGGTCTCGTCCACAATCCTCGCCACGCGATTACTCCGTCTTTGCGATGCCGCCAAAGATAACCCCATTAAGGCCACGTCAACCCAGAATGCAGCGCATGACGTATCGTTAGCCCGCATTAACCCGTGGCGTGTAGAACGAAGCCGTTCTTTCGGGGCGTCTCGTGGTCATTCGTTTGAGTTGCATTGCCTTTGTGCTTGCGGCCGGCTTCGCCGGCACCGCGAACGCGTCTTCTTTCGCGACCATCGCACCGCCCTCATCGTCGCCGTCAATCATCCATCTCGGCGCGCCCGCCCCGCAGGACGCCACTCAACCCGTAGCAAAGGTGACGCCAGCATCCGTTGCCGGCGGAATGGAGCTGACACCGCTCGTCTATTTCGAGCAGACGCCGCCTGACCTCGCCCGTCATGCGATCCCGTCAGGCACCGTCATCAGCGCGTCGATCATCGCGCTTGGCGAACCCGGCGTGGAAGACATGAAGGTCGCGGCTGTTCCGAAAAAGCTCGCGCCCCAGTCCGTGCCGTTTGTCATCCGCGCAGGCTTGCGGGGAGACGCGAGCGCCGAGCACATGCCGGTTGCCGCCACAAGGGAACCCGCATCGCAACCTGCAAAGGCAAGCGACGCACCCGCCAATCCAGCTACGCCGCCACCGGTTCCTGCGCCCGCTCAGGCCCCGGCACAGGCCCCCGCGCAATCACGTCCGGAGCCTGCGCCTAACCTCACCCGGATCCGCTGATCAGCCTGCGATCTTCGAGAAATCCGCGACCTGTCCGGTCGCCGCGCGGATGCGCGCGAGAAGCGCCAGACGGTTTGACCGCACGGCCATGTCCTCGTCGTTTACGAGCACATCTTCAAAGAATGAATCAACTGGTTCACGCAGTGCCGCAAGGGCATGCATGGCGGCGGAATAGTCTTGATTTTGAATCGCTTCGCCGGCGTTCTTCTCAGCCTGATTCACCGCTTCATACAGCGCAGATTCGGCTTTTTCCCTGAACAGCGAAGGCTCGACAGATGCCGCAACGGCGGTGCCCTTCTTCTCTTCGGCAGCCAGAATATTGGCCGCGCGCTTGGTGCCTGCCAGCAGGTTCTTGCCGGCCTCCGTTTCGAGCAGCGAACCCAGCGCCTCGACCCGGCGAACGATTGCCAAGAGGTCATCGGCCTCGGGCGTGATCACGGCATCGATCAGGTCGTGCCGCGCACCCTTGTCGCGCAGATAGACCTTCAGACGGTCATGGAAGAACGAGAGGAGGTCGAGGGCCTGAGCGCGCGGCAATGCCGTCGCCGAAAGCACATTCATGCCGACGCCGTTCTCCACCAGAATGCGGATCACGCCAAGCGCTGCACGCCTCAACGCGAACGGGTCTTTCGAGCCGGTCGGCTTTTCATCAATCGCCCAGAACCCGACGAGCGTATCCAGCTTGTCGGCAAGTGCGACCGCAATCGAAACCGGATCGGTCGGCACGACATCGGTCGGCCCCTGTGGCTTGTAATGCTCCTCGATCGCAGCTGCGACCGATGGATGCTCGCCTTGCAGCAGCGCATATTTGCGGCCCATTGCGCCCTGCAATTCGGGGAATTCGCCGACGACTTCCGTTTGCAAATCAGCCTTGGCGAGAACCGCCGCGCGAGCTGCAAGCTCAGCGACACCCTCCCCCGACGTGGGGAGGGTCGACGGCGCAGCCGACAGGGTGGGGGGCGTTGCAGCCTCACCCCCACCCGCCGCGATGCGGCGACCTCCCCCCTCAAGGGGGAGGTGGCGCGCGATCTCCTGCGCCAGCTTCGCGATGCGCTCGACCCGCTCGCCCTGCGTTCCCAACTTCGCATGGAACTTCACGCCGAGATGATCCAGCCGCGCCATGCGCTGGTCGAGCGGCTTTTTGAGGTCGAGGCCAAACTTGGCCGCCGACGCTTCAAGCGCGGCGAGATCGGGCAGGTCATTCTGGTCCGTCTTCCAGAAGTAGAGCGCGTCAGACAGGCGCGCGCGCACCACCTTGCCATTGCCGCGCGCGATCTCCGCGCCGCCGTCCACCGCCTCGATGTTGGAGGTCAGCAGGAAGCGCGGCGCAAGTGCTTCGCCCTCGCCGGTCGGGCGCGTGACAAAACACTTCTGGTTGGCGCGAATGGTCAGGCGGATGACCTCCGGCGGGATCTGGAGAAAATCGTCCTCGAACTGCCCCATCAGCACGACCGGCCATTCGACCAGCCCTGACACTTCTTCCAAAAGTCCGTCGTCTTCGACCAGTTCAAGACCAGCGGCGAACGCAATGTTCTTGGCGTCGGTGCGGATGATTTCCTTACGGCGCTCGGCGTCGAGCACGACCCTGGCGGCCTCCAGCTTCGACACATAATCGTCGAAGCGGCGCACCATGATGGCTTCCGGCGCGTGGAAGCGATGGCCATAAGTCACGTTGCCGGAACGGATGCCGTCAATGTCGAAATCCACGACGACCGGCTCCTCGGTTTCAGGCCCGAAGGTGCAGACGATGGATTGCAGCGGGCGCACCCAGCGCAGCGAACCGGGACGGGCCGACGCCTTGCCCCAGCGCATCGACTTCGGCCAGGGGAAGGCACGGATGACGGACGGCACCAGTTCGGCGATGATCTCAGCGGCTTCCCGGCCGGGCTTCACCAGATGCGCGATATAGAAATCGCCCTTCTTGGGGTCGGAATGGATATGGGCCTGCGAAATGTCGGCCAGTCCCGCCTTGCGCAGGAAGCCTGCAACCGCCTGTTCGGGCGCGCTGGTCGACGGGCCCTTGATCTCTTCGCGCACGTCCTTGGAGCGCGCGGTCAGGCCGCGAATGTCGAGCGTCAGCCGGCGCGGCGTCCAGTATTCCTGCGCGCCCTCATAGGTCAGGCCGGCCTCGACCAGACCGTCGGTCACCATCTTGCGCAGGTCGCCCGCCGCCTTGCGCTGCATGCGGGCGGGAATTTCCTCGGAGCGAAGTTCGAGCAAAAGATCGGGCATGGCGTTTTCCTTACCCTCCCATCGAGGGGGAGGGTCGGCGCGGCAGCGCCGGGGTGGGGTGTGTTTCAGCAATCATGTCGGTCAAGGACTGCCGCTCGGCCACCGCCGCTGCAATCCTTGCCAGCACATCGTTCATATTCGTGGTCACATCAAAATTGGTGAAGCGGAGGATGCGATATCCCTCGGCCTCCAGCCAGCGGCTGCGCCTGCGGTCCCGCTCGCGCTGCGCCGGCTCATTGTGAACCTCTCCATCGACTTCGATCAGCAGCTTCAGCCGCAACGAGCCGATATCGACTCGATACGGGCCGATCTCCACCTGCCGCCGGAAGTGCGTACCGTCGACGGAAACTCGGGCAAGCGCATCCCACAACGTCTGCTCGGCGTCGGTATCAGAGCGAAGGCTGCGAGCCTTGCGGATCTTGAAGCGGTCCAGTTTCGACATCAGGGATTTGCGTTCGCACCCCCACCCGCGCTTGCAGCGCGACCTCCCCCTTCAAGGGGGAGGTAATTGGCGCCGCCGGCGTCCGTCAGCAGGAAGGCTTCGCCGCAGGCTTTCGCCAGATTGCGCACGCGCAGAATGTAGTTCTGGCGCTCGGTCACCGAGATGACGCCGCGCGCATCTAGCAGGTTGAACGCGTGGCTCGCCTTGATGCACTGGTCATAGGCGGGCAGCACCATGCGGTGCAGCGGCTTGTTTGCGCCCGCGGCCGGTGCGCCGGCATCGAGCAGCGCCTTGCACTCGGCCTCGGCGTCCTCGAAATGGCGGAACAGCGTCACTGTATTGGCGTGCTCGAAATTGTGGCGCGAATATTCCTGCTCGGCCTGCAGGAAGACCTCGCCATAGGTGACCTTCTCGTCGCCTTCGCGCCCGTTGAAGTTCAGGTCGTAGACGTTGTCGACGTTCTGCACATACATCGCCAGCCGTTCCAGACCGTAGGTCAGCTCGCCCGCGACCGGCGCGCATTCGATGCCGCAGACCTGCTGGAAATAGGTGAACTGCGACACTTCCATGCCGTCGCACCAGCACTCCCAGCCCAGCCCCCAGGCACCGAGCGTCGGGCTTTCCCAGTCATCCTCGACGAAGCGGATGTCATGCAGGAGCGGGTTCAGCCCGATGGCGTCGAGGGAGCCGAGATAAAGCTCCTGCAGGTTCGGCGGATTGGGCTTCAGGATCACCTGATATTGGTAATAATGCTGGAGCCGGTTGGGGTTCTCGCCGTAGCGCCCGTCCTTGGGGCGGCGCGATGGCTGCACGTAGGCTGCGTTCCAAGGCTTGGGGCCCAGCGCGCGCAAGGTCGTTGCCGGGTGGAATGTGCCGGCGCCCACTTCCATGTCATAGGGCTGCAGGATGATGCAGCCATGCCGCGCCCAGTAATCATGCAGCGTCAGGATCAATCCCTGAAACGAGCGCGTTGGGTCGAGATGGGCCGGTCGGGTCACAGCATAAGGTCCGGGCGATTGGGTTGGCGTTTCCCTAGAGCGCGCGCGGCGGGGGGTCAACCAGCCGCACGGGATGATTGCCGCGCATCATCGACGCGGCAACCATCATTTCGGCGATGCTGGAGGCCCGCAGCCCCGGTTCAGGGCAGTTTCAGCTCGGTGCCGGGGAAGATCAGGTTGGGGTTTTGGCCAAGCGTCGGATTGAGCTTGAGTATCTCGCCGAAGCGGTCGCCAGAGCCTAGCTTTTCGGCGGCGATCGACCAGAGAGACTGTCCCTTGAGCACGGTATGATGGCCGGCGGGGCCGTTCTGCGGCGGCTGGCCAGCCACCACCGCAAGCTGCGCCGGCTTTCCATCCGATCCGCCATTTTCTGCCGAGCCATCCGCATCGCTCGCTGTTCCGGGCGTGGGGTTCGGCTGGTCGAGGCTCGCCAAAGCCTTCGGCGGAAGGTCTGGCAGGCCGCTCTTCAGCTTTTCGATGACATCGGCCAGCACCTTCTCGTCGGGCTTCAGATCACGCGCATGGGCCCACTGGAAGGTCGCCTCAAGCTTGCGGCCGACGCGCCAGTAGGCGTCGCCCAGATGGTCGTTGAGGACCGGGTCGGCCGGTTGCAGCGACACGGCGCGCTCAAGTTCGGTCACCGCCTCCTCGAAGCGGCCGAGGCGGTAGTAGCCCCAGCCGAGCGAATCGATGATGAAGCCGTCGGACGGGCGCAATTCGACCGCCCGCTTGATCATGTCGAGCCCCTCTTCGAGGTTCATGTTCATGTCGATCCAGGAATAGCCGAGATAGTTCAGCACCTGCGGCTGGTCGGGAAACAATTCCAGCGCCTTGCGGAAATTCGGCTCGGCTTTCGGCCATTGCTTCAGCCGCTCATAGGCGATGCCGCGCTGGTAGAAGACTGGCCAGTCGGCGCGCTCCGGCTTCTTCAGCCGCGCCACCGCACGGTCATAAACGCCGGCCGCGTCGGCAAAGCGCTCCACGCCCGCATAGACGCCGCCGAGCGCCAGATAACTGCGCATGTCATCCGGCTCCCTCTCGAGCAGCGTCTTGAGATGCTGCACGGCCTCGTCGGTGCGCTTGAGTTCGGCAAGGTTCAGACCGAGCTGCAACTCGGCGACGCGACGCATGGGCGATGCGGCCGGAACCTCGTTGTAGAACTTGATCGCTTCCTCAAGGTTCTGCTGCTGCTCGGCAACGCTGCCAAGCTGCACCAGAATGGCGTCGTTCTGCGGCGCCAGCGCGCGGCCCATCTGCAGGTAGAGGCGCACAAACGCCTCGCCGCCGCCCCGGTTCAGCGCGCTCGCGATATCAAGCAGCATTTCGCCGGCCCCGTCGCGCGCCGTCGGCGTCAGCTTCGGCGTCGGCTTGCCGGCTGCGATGTCGGCACGCAACGCGCGCGTCGTCGGCCGCAACGGGCTGAATTCGTCGATCCGCTTCAGGACTTCCAGCGCCTTGGCCTTCTCGCCGCCACGCGCCAGGAAGCGGGCATAGGCCTCGATCATGCGCACATAGGCTTCGGGGGCGACATCGGCGGAGGAGCGTGCCAGCATCGTCTCCTCAAACGACTTACCCGCCAGGTCCTTGCGATCGGCAAAGTCCGCGATCAGCGCGCGATGGACATTGAGGAACAGATTATACCATTCCGGCCCGCGCATCTGGCCAAGCTGTTCGACAGCGCCGTCGACATCGCCGCCGCCGGCCTTGGCCCAGGCGGTCAGGACGCCTGCGATCAGCTTGTCGAGGTCCGACTCGGCAACGATCTTGAGCAGGTGCTCGGCATCGTCGAACTTCTGCTTGCGGAAGGCGTCGATGGCGAGCGCCACGCGCGAGAAGCGCTCGACATCGGCCACCGTCTTCAGCTTTTCGGCATAGACGAGCGACTGGTCGAAATCGCCATTGGCGATCATGCTCAGCATCAGGCTCTGTTGGATCGCCTGGTCGCCGGGGGCCGCCAGAAGCGCCTGCTTGTAATACCGGATGGCATTGGTCAGGTCGTTGTCGGCCTCTGCGGCGCGTCCGGCCAGATAGGCGCCGGAAAACGAGGTCGCCCGCACATTGTCTGCCTGTGCAGCCGCAGGTGCGGCAGCGCCGAGCACTGCGACGACAGCCGTCGCGGCCAGCCAGGCATTCAACTTGTTCCGCATCAATCGAGTCCCTTCAATGAGCAGGTTCTCATGCTCACACACCAGTCCGCCTTGACGGCAATCATCCGCAAGCATGGCCTTTTTGCGGTCATGGTTCAACTAACCGAAGCTCACAAGGTCGGGAAGTTGCGCCTGTCAGGTCACGCGGCTGATGCAGAAATCGATCACGTCGAGCAGCGCCCGCTTCTGCGGCGTGTCCTTGAGCGGCGCCAGCGCATCCCGCGCAATGTCGCCGAAATGGCGGGCGCGGTTGATCGTGTCGGCAATAGCGCCGTAGCGCGTCATCAGGCCGAATGCCTTTTCCAGCTCGGCGTCGCCTGAATTGCCCTGTTCGATGGCATGACGCCAGAATTCGCGATCCTCGGCAGAGCCGCGTCGATAGGCCAGGATGACGGGCAGCGTGATCTTGCCTTCGCGGAAATCGTCGCCTGTGTTCTTGCCCAGATCCTTGGCGTTGCCGCCATAATCCAGAGCATCGTCGACGAGCTGGAAGGCGAGGCCCAGATTGACGCCATAGGAGCGCAGCGCGCTGCGGTCGGCGCGGGTCGCGCCTGCAATCACCGGTCCGACTTCGGCGGCGGCGGAGAACAGCGCTGCGGTCTTGGCCTTGATGACCGACAGATAATCGTCTTCGGTCGTCTCCAGGTTCTTGGCCGCGGCAAGCTGCCAGACCTCGCCTTCGGCGATGACGGAGGCCGCCGTCGAGAGGATATCGAGCGCATCGAGCGAGCCGACCTCGACCATCATTCGGAACGCCTGTCCGAGCAGGAAGTCGCCCACCAGCACGCTGGCCTGATTGCCCCAGATGATGCGCGCGGTCTTGGAGCCGCGCCGCAGGTCGCTCTCGTCGACCACGTCGTCATGCAGAAGCGTTGCCGTGTGCATGAATTCGACAGAGGTGGCGAGCTTCACATGGCCGTCGCCGGAATATCCGAACATCTGCGCGGCTGCGAGCGTCAGCATCGGGCGCAGGCGCTTGCCGCCCGAGGAAATCAGGTGGTTGGCGATCTCGGGAATCATCTCGACGTCCGAGCCTGCCTTGGACAGGATCAGCTCGTTGACGCGCGCCATGTCGCCGGCGGTCAGCTCGATCAGGGCGCCGATCGACGGTTCGTCGCGCTTTCCGTCACCCAGTGATACCACTACACCCACGAGCGTGCTCCAGATCAGTCCGGCAGGCCGGCTCCGGCCCAAAGGTAAGGCCGCCCCCTCCAATGCCGCAAGTGGCGAATTGGCGCGGGCGCGCAGGGCCTTTTACAGCAAATCGGCTTGCGTGAAAGGCTTTGACCGCTGCTCGCAGGCCTGTCACCCTGCCGCAATGATCGAACTCGTCAGAACAAACGATCCCGTCATCATCTCCTTCATCGAGGCGTTGCTGCGCGATGCGGGCATCGTTCATTTCGTCGCCGGCCTTCATAAGGACGTCCCCGACGACACGGCCGGCATGCACCAGCGACGCATCATGGTGGACGGCTCGCGTCTCGATGAAGCGCGACAACTTGTGATCGACGCGGGCGCCGGCGAGGAACTGAACAATGCCTGACGCCTTCCATCGCGGAGCGCGTCCCGGTGGAGACCGAGCGCCGGCGCGGCGGCCTCGTACGACAGATCGGCTCCCGTGAAAGGCTTTGACCACCGCGCGCAGGCCTGTCACCCTGCCGCAATGATCGAACTCGTCAGAACCAACGATCCCGTCATCATCTCCTTCATCGAGGCGCTGCTGCGCGATGCGGGCATCGTTCATTTCGTCGCCGACCAGAACATGAGCATCGCCGAAGGCTCGGTCGGCATCCTCGCCCGACGCGTCATGGTGGACGAGGCTCGGGCCGAAGAAGCACGACGGCTTCTGGTCGATGCCGGCGTCGGCGACGAGATCAGAAACGCCTGACGGCCGTGGACGCCGCCTCCGATCATTCCGTCGATGCCTTTCATCGCGGTCGTTTCGTGCTCGTCCAGCCAAGGCGCGGCCATCGCACCGGCATGGACGCGATGGTGCTGGCCGCTGCCCTGCCCTCGACATTTGAAGGCAGGCTTGCCGATCTCGGTGCTGGCGCGGGCGGAGCGGGCCTTGCCGTCCTGTCCCGCTGCCCGCAGGCATCGGCGCTGCTCATCGAGCGCGACGCAGACATGGCGGAATTTGCGCGCATGACGCTGGCGCGGCCCGAAAACGCAGCATTTGCCACACGCGCCGAAATCGTCCGCGCCGATGTCGAACTGACCGGCGATGCGCGCACTCAGGCCGGCCTTGTCCCCAACAGCGTCGATGCCGTCATCATGAACCCGCCCTTCAACGCGCCCGACGACCGCCAGACCGACGATCCGCTGCGCCGCGACGCGCATGTGCTGCGGCCGGGCCTGATCGAGGCATGGGCGCGCACGGCAGCGGCAATCGCGCGTCCCGGCGCATGGTTTGCCCTGATCGCCCGTCCTGCATCGCTGTCGGAGACGCTTGCGGCAATCGAGAGCCGCTTCGGCGCGGCCGAGCTTTGCGCCATTCATCCAAGGCCGGGCGAAAACGCCATCCGCTTCGTGATCCGTGCCCGCAAGGGCGCAAAGGGCGCGCTCGCGATTCGGCCGCCGCTCATCCTGCATGAAGCAGACGGCAATGCGTTTGCGCCGCGCACTGATGCCATCCTCAACGGACAGGCCAGCCTGATGGATTGACCACGCCATTGTCACCCGGCATCGGCATTGCGCTTTCCCCTGCGCTTCCTACATCCGCTGAAACGGAGATTTCTGCTTGTTCGGCTTCCTGAAGCGTCTCGTGCCTGCCCGCTGGCAATCCAGCAACACAGTCATCCCCGTGGTGCGCCTGCAAGGCGTCATCGCGTCCGGCGGCGGCGCGCTACGCCAGAACCTGTCGCTCGCCTCCACCGTCGCCCAGATCGAAAAGGCCTTCGCCTACAAGGCAGCGCCCGCCGTCGCCTTCGCCATCAATTCGCCGGGAGGCTCTCCGGTCCAGTCGCGCCTGATCTACAAGCGCATCCGCGACCTCGCCGCCGAGAAGAACAAGCGCGTCTATGTCTTCGTCGAGGATGTCGCCGCGTCGGGCGGCTATCTGATCGCGCTTGCCGGGGACGAGATCATCGCCGACCCCTCCTCCGTCGTCGGCTCCATCGGCGTCATTTCGGCCTCGTTCGGCTTTCCGGAACTGCTGAAGAAGATCGGTGTCGAGCGCCGCGTCCACACCGCCGGCGGCAACAAGTCGATCCTCGATCCGTTCAAGCCGGAAAAGAAGGAGGACGTGCAGCGCCTCAAGGAGTTGCAGCTCGAAATCCACGGCGTCTTCATCGATCTGGTCAAGGAGCGCCGCACCGGCCGCCTTGCCGAAAATGAAGACCTGTTCACCGGCATGTTCTGGACCGGCCTGCGCGGCAAGGAACTCGGCCTCGTCGATCATCTGGGCGACATGCGTTCCTTCCTGCGCGACCGCTATGGCGACAAGGTGAAGCTGCAACTGGTCTCGCCGCAGCGCGGCTTCTTCGGCCGCCGCATCGCAGCACTTCGCGGCGGGTCCGATCCCGCCCAGATCGCGGCGCATGCCGCGTCCGGTCTCGCGGATGTGATGGAGGAACGCGCCCACTGGTCGCGCTTTGGCCTTTGATCCGCCGCAAAAACGGGTCTAGACTGTCGATCACCTATCAGGCTGCACGGTTCAGCCCGCGCTAGGAGGCGCTAACGGGATGCCGCAACTCATACTTCTGGCCCTTGTCGGCATTGTTGCCTATGTCGGCTACCGGTCATTCATCCGCGAGGCGGAGAAGGTCACCGCGCGCCTGCGCCGCGCCGAGCAGGAGGCGCGCACCCACGCCTCAGGCACGCTGGTCAAGGATCCGGTGACGGGCGAATATCGCCTCGCCAAGGACTGATCGCCAAACCACCACGGACCATAGGGACATCATGGATTCGGTCGTGATGCTGACCGAATTTGCGGCAGCAAAAATCAACCTTGCGCTGCACGTCACGGGTCGCCGGCCCGACGGCTATCACCTGCTCGACAGCCTCGTCGCTTTCGGCCGGTTCGGCGACCGGATCGTCGTCTCGCCTTCGTCGGAAGACAGTTTCGCGGTAGACGGGCCATTTGCGCCATCGGTCCCGCTCGATGCCTCCAATCTCGTCCTGAAAGCCCGCGACGCCCTGCGCACCGCCCATTCACCGGGGATGGCGCAGCCCGTCTCCATCCGCCTCACCAAAAACCTGCCTGTGGCGTCCGGCGTCGGCGGCGGATCGAGCGATGCTGCCGCCACCTTGCGCGCGCTCAACCAGCTCTGGGGCGCGGGCCTCGGGCCTTCCGAACTCGCCGCCATCGGCCTGTCGCTTGGCGCTGACGTGCCGATGTGCCTGTCATCTGCGGCGCTCGTCGCGCGCGGCGTCGGCGACGAAGTCAGCCCGCTTGCCGCCTTTCCATCGCTCGGCATCGTGCTCGTCAATCCGAACGTTCCGGTTTCGACGCCTGCCGTATTCGCCGCGCTTCAAAGCCGCGACAACGCGCCAATGCCGCCTTTGCCCGCCTCAATCGACTTTCATTCGCTGCGCAACTGGCTCGACCTCACCCGCAACGACCTTGAGCCGGCGGCAATCAGGATCGCGCCCGCCATCGGCCATGCGATCTCGGCGCTCAACCGCGCAGGCTCCGGCTTCACGCGCATGTCCGGCTCCGGCGCGACCTGCTTTGGCCTTTATGAAACCGGCAATGTCGCCAAGCGCGCCGCCGCCGCCATCCGCGCCTGCAATCCGGACTGGTTCGTCGCCGCCACCCGCACCATCGCATCGGGACCACAAGCCCATGAACAGGACTGACGAGAAGCGGCCATTCATCCCGGTCGGCATCGCGGTCCTCACCGTCTCCGACACGCGCACGCTGGCCGACGACAAGTCCGGCCAGACGCTCGCCGACCGCATCGCGCAGGCCGGTCACGTGCTGAAGGACCGCGCCATCGTCACAGACGATTCCGCGCTCATTCGCGACCGCGTCCTGTCATGGTCGCGCGATCCTGCCATCGACGTCGTCATCACCACAGGCGGCACCGGTTTCACCGGCCGCGACGTCACGCCCGAGGCTCTGGAGCCGATCTTCGACAAGCGCATGGACGGCTTCTCGGAAGTCTTCCACCGCATTTCCTATGACAAGATCGGCACCTCGACGATCCAGTCGCGCGCCACCGGCGGCGTCGTCAACGCAACCTTCGTCTTCGTGCTGCCCGGCTCTCCCGGTGCCTGCAAGGACGCGTGGGACGGCATCTTGCAGGCCCAACTCGACTACCGCCACATGCCCTGCAATTTCGTGGAAATCATGCCCCGCCTCGACGAGCATCTGAAGCGCGGCGGCGCTTAACGCTCCACCCTCCCATCCTCCCCTTGAGGGGGAGGGTCGGGCGCCGCAGCCGTCCGGGGTGGGGTGACCTCTCTACCTACCCCCGATCCGCAGGCACGATCTCGGCCGCCAGCCTTTTCGACGCCAGACCGCGCGCGATCGCCTCGCCACTCTTCGCCGTCTGCGCAAGCGAGGCCGCCTGGCTCTTGCGGATCAGCAACCCTTCGGCAAGCGCCGGGTTGCGCCCAAGCAGCCTGCTCAATAACGGCCGCTGCGCGTGGCGCGACCTCGCAAACCGCGCGGCCATCTGCGAGCGCGAACAATGAACCATTGCATCCTCGACCCAGCCCCGTGCCAGAATCGCGCCCGGTTCCAGAATCAACAGCCAGTCGCCCTTTGCCCGAGCGATCCCGGCGGCAATCCCGCCCGCGTCCAGCCAGACGCATCCGGCCTCGTCGGCAAGCGCACGACTATGGTCGCCCGAGCCGCCGTCGCAGATGATCACCTCGCGCACCACGCCTTCAACCGCACCCTCGACCAACGCCGCCAGTGTGTGGGCAAGCGCAGGCTCGTCATTCATTGTTTCGATCAGGACGGAGATCATCATCCGCGCATAGCCGAAACCTGCCCCAAGAGCCAGATCGGGATGCATGTCGTGCGCAGTGCCATCACTCCCCATTCCGTCATTCCGGGGCTCGGAGCGAGCCCGGAATGACGACCCTCGCCGCAGATGGCTCCACTCACCCCAAAAAATCTCCAGCCATTCTATCCCCCTTCCTTTCGCCGCCCTTATCCTCCCCCTTGCAGCTTGCTTGAGGGAACGGGACGTACGACCGGACATCCCAGGCAAGTGTGGCGCTGGTGACGGTCGCGGACGGTGGCGACATAAACCAGCCTCACGTCGCGCTGATTGCCGATCCCAATGGG
>JBARXU010000015.1:0-103474 GCA_049647505.1 Mesorhizobium sp. | reverse complement strand
TGGCATTGCGCCTTGGAGATTACTATTATTGACGCGCTGCCATGCGCCGCCGGCGTTTGTCCTCTGCCGTCATTCACCGTCCCGGGAAGCGCGACCCAGCCTAATGGCCGCCTTGATCATCCCTCGTGGGACTGCGCGAAAGCAACACGAGGCTGGCTTATGCCGCCACCGTCCGCGACCCTCACCAGCGCCACACTTGCCTAAGATGCCCGGTCGTGCGCCCCGTTCCCTCTGGCAAGCTGCAAGAGGAAGGATACGGGCGGCGAAAGGGAGGGGGATAAATTCGAGTGGAGATTTTATGGCGCGTGGTCCCGATAGCCCCTCTCTTGTGAAATCTAGCACTTAGCCTTTGCTACGCTCGGCTAAGTGCTGATTTCACATTCTCTCCCACAAGGGGAGAGATATGGGTGCTACCCCAACAAAAAGGGCGCCCGGAGGCGCCCTTTTCGCAATTGCTGGCCGGGCCGGTGACTGGCCCGACGGCAAGGCCGGTTACTGGCCGCCCCAGGCCTTCGGATAGTCAGGCATCTTTTCGCAGCCGCACATGGCGTAGTGCAGCGGAGGCATCTTGTCGTTGATGTAGGAGTCGAGGTTCTCCTGCGTCACTGCCGGCTGCGGCAGCACCCATTCCGGACCGACGACAGGCTCGCCCTTCAGCACTGCGGCTGCGGCGATGATCGGCGTGCGCCACTGGTAGGACGGATAGGTCGGAGCGATTGCCTTCATGTCGAGGGCCTTCCACTTCTGCAGGAAGTCCTGCTGGTCTTCGCCGACGAAGACCGGGATCGGGTGACCGCCGTCTTCAAAGGCTTCGATAGCAGCAACCGCGGTCGCGCCTGCGTCCATCCAGACAGCGTCGATCTTGCCGCGCTGCAGATAGTCTTCGACGATCGACTTGGTCTTGGCGTTGTCGCCGTCGGTGAATTCGGCACCGACGATGTTGAGGCCAGCTTCGGTCAGGATGCGACGGCCAGCCGAGTAACGGGTTTCGAGAACGTCGACACCCGGCAGGATGCGCAGCATCAGGACGTTGCCGCCCTTTTCGACATTGGCTGCGACGAACTCGCCGCCCTGGATGCCGAAGCCGTAACCGCCGACCGGGTGGATGAAGGTGACAGGGCAGCCGGTCTGGACGCCGCGGTCGAAGACGATGACCGGCAGCTTGGCGCAAGCGGCTTCAACCGCAGGCGTGAGAGCAGCGGTGGTGTTCGGCGAGACGATCAGCACGTCGCAATTGCCGCCGGCGAGCAGGTCGTTGATGTCGGCGATCTGCTTGTCGTCGGAGCCTTCGGCGTCGACGTGGACGAATTTGCCGATTTCCGGGTGAAGCTTCACTTCCTCGGTCATGTTGGTGTAGCCGACGACGCGCCACGGATTGTTGACGCCAGCGTTCGAGAAGCAGACCGTGCCTGCGCCTTCCTTCTTGAACTTCGCGGTGTCGACGGTGCCGTCAACGAGCCACTGCGCCCATGGCTGACCCTCGGGGCCCTTGGGCGCCATGGTCAGCTGTTCCTTCTGCTTGGCGAATTCCGCCGGGTCGTCGAAGTTCTGGGCCTGTGCGTAGGCACCGCCGGCGAGGGCGAGCATGACGCCCATTGCCGTGGTGTAGCTAAGTACCTTCTTCATTTCCTTATCTCCCTTGTGAAGCCGGTTCAGTCTGCGGGCCCTATTGCCCGGTTCGTTTGCGGCGATACATGGCAAGCGCCACGGCCGCGATGAGGATGAGGCCCTGCACCACCTGCCGCACGGGCTGGGGTAGGCCGAGAAAATTGAGCAGCGTGAAGATCGCCGTCAGCGTCAGCGCGCCGGCCATGACGGCAGGCACCGAGCCGCGACCGCCCAGAAGCTGCGCGCCGCCAAGAACCGCTGCGGTTATCGCCTGAAGCTCATAGCTGGTGCCGACATCGGTGGAGACGCCGGCGAAACCGCCGAGCAGGATGCCGGCGATGACCGCGCTGAGCGAGGAGACGATGAAGGCGGTGATGCGCACACGGTTGATCGGCACGCCGGCAAGATGGGCGGCGCGCGGATTGTCGCCGATGGCGTGGATCATACGGCCGAGATTGGTGCGGTGCATGAGCCACCAGAGCAAAAGCCCGACGACCACCATGACGATGACGGCGACGGGGATGAAGCGCACCAGCGGCACGTCCATGATGTTGGCGCGGCCGAAATAGCGGAAGGTTTCTGGCAGGTAGCCGCGCGGCGCGCCGCCCGACCACATGAAGGCAAAGCCGTTCAAAGTGATCATCATGCCTAATGTGGCGATGAGCGATGGGACTTTCAGGAAACAGACGACAAGCCCGTTCACCAGGCCGACCGCCAGCCCGATGGCAAGCATGACGCAGATGACCCACCAGGTGGAGGATGGGTCATTGTTGGATAGCATGGAGGAGCCGACGACGACCAGCGTGATCACCGAGCCGACCGACAGGTCGAAGCCACCGGAGACGATGACATAGACCTGACCCGCCGCGAGGATCGCCAGCGGGGCGGCGCGCTTGAGGAAATTCATGTAGCCGGTCGGCTCCACGAAGTTCGGATTGTTGAAGATGATGGCGACGATCAGCGCGGCCAGAATGAAATAGACCGGGTTGATCTGCGGCAGGCGGCTGCGCGGTTTTGCCTGAGCCTGAGCGGGGGCTGGAGCGGTGGTGCCGGTCATGCCACGAGCCTCTTCGAGCGGACGGCATAGAAGGCGACGGCTGCCACGATGATGATGCCGCGCAGCACCTGCTTGACGAAGGCGTCGACGCCCAGAACGTTGAAGATGGAGTCGATGAGCGAGAAGATCATGACGCCCGCGACCGTGCCCCAGATGCCGCCGCGCCCGCCTGCCAGAATGGTGCCGCCGATGACGACGACGGCGATGGATTCCAGATCGTAGACGCCGTTTGCGCCGATCCATGGCGCGCCCGAACGCAGGCGGGAAGCCAGATACAGGCCGGCGATGGTTGCGCACAGCGAACAGATGATGTGGGCGAACACGATGATGCGATTGGTCGGTATGCCGGCGAAACGCGCCGCGTCCTGATTGCCGCCGACAGCGTAGATGTTGGAGCCAAAGCGCGTATAGCGCAGGATGAAGAATGCGATGAGCGCAAGCGCGAAGAAGAACAGGATGGCGAAGGGAACGCCGAACCACTCGCCATAGGCGAAGAACTGGAATTCGGCCGGGACGGCGCCCGCGAAATTCGACACGAAGGCCGACAGGCAACCCTGTATGACGAGGCTCATGCCGAGCGTGGCGATGAGCGGGTTGACCTCAAGGCGGGTGACGACGAGGCCATTGATGAGGCCGACGATTGCGCCGAGCAGCAGGGCGGCCGCGATGGCCGGGACGATCATGGACGGCGCGCCGTTCATGATGACCGAGGCGAGCACGGCGGTGGCCGAGATGAGGCTTGCGACCGACAGGTCGATCGAGGCGACGAGGATGACGAAGGTCTGGCCGATGGCCGTGATACCGAGCGCGATCGAGCGGCCGACGACGGCAAGCAGGTTCGCCCAGTTGAGATATTGCGTCTGGCCGGTCGCGAGACAGGCGACGACATAGATGATGACCGCGACGGCCAGCAGGAGGGCTGGCGCCCAGCGCTCGAAGCGCGAGCCGGAGAAGAAGGAGGCGCGAGCGGGCCGCGGCGTCGCTGCTTGCTGGCTCATGCTGCCACCTGCTGTTCGCCGGTCGCGTCGAGCATGATTGCCGGCTCGCTTGCGCCTGACGCATGTTCGGCGACGATGCGGCCCTCGCGCATGACGAGGATGCGGTCCGCCGCGCCGATCACCTCGGGAAGGTCGGACGAGATCATGATGATGCCGGCACCCTGGCGGGCGAGATCGCGCATCAGGTGATAGATGCCGGCCTTGGCGTTGACGTCGATGCCGCGCGTCGGCTCGATGAAGATGAGCACCTCGGGCTTCAATGCCAACCAGCGGGCGATGATCGCCTTCTGCTGGTTGCCACCCGACAGGAGGCGGATTTCCTGATCGTAGGAGGCCGCCTTGACCTCCATCCGGTCGAGCAGGGTGTCCATGCCGGCGAGATCGACGAATGCGTTGCGCCTGTCGCTGGCGACGACGCCGCCGAATGCGCGCGGCGTCAACATGCCGTTGTCGCGCACCGACTGCATCAGCGTCAGACCCTCGCCCTTGCGGTCGCCGGGAAGCAGGCCGATGCCTGCGCGGATAGCGTCGCGCGGATGGGTGAAGCGGACTTTTTGGCCCGAAAGCGTCATTGTTCCGCGCTCGAAGGGACGCGCACCGAAGATGGCCGCGGCGAGCGCTGAGCGGCCCGCACCCTGTAGCCCGGCAAGGCCGAGGATTTCGCCCGAATGAAGCTCGAAGCTGATGTCGTTGAGCGCGGCATTGCCGCCGCCCGACACGGTGAGCACGGCGGGGCCGATCTCGTCGGGGGTGGCAAAGGGGGCGTAGAAATCGGCGATGTCGCGGCCGACCATCGCATTCACCAGTTGCGCAGGCTCGGGCACATGGTCGAAGCGGGCGGCGACCTGGCCGTCCTTAAGGACGGTGACGCGGTTGGCGAGGCGCGTGACCTCGCGCATGCGGTGGGTGATGTAGATGACGGTCGTGCCGTGAGCGCGCAGCGCGTCGACCGTCTCGAAAAGCTCGCGGCATTCGGCCTCGTTCAGCGCCGCCGTCGGCTCGTCCATGACGAGAACTTTCGCGTTGAGCGAAACGGCCTTGGCGATCTCGACCATCTGCTGGGAGGCGACGTCGAGATCGGAGACCAGCGTGTCGGGGTCGATGCGCTTGCCGCCCGCGAACATGTCGAGCGCGCGGCGGGCCTCGGCGCGCATAGCGCGATCGTCGAGCATGAAGCCGCGCGTGATCTCGCGACCGAGGAAGAGGTTCTGCGCGACGGTGCGTTCGGGCAGGAGCGAGAACTCCTGATAGATGACCGAAATGCCGGCGGCGAGCGAATCGACCGGATGGCGGAAATGGACGGGCCTGCCGTCGATCAGCACTTCGCCGTCATCGGGGCGGTAGACGCCGGACAGGATCTTGATGAGCGTCGACTTGCCCGCACCGTTTTCGCCGACGAGCGCATGGACCTCGCCGCGCCGGCACTCGAACGAGACGTCCGACAACGCGACGACGCCGGGAAAACGCTTGCCGATGCCCTTCATCTCGATGACGGAGGCCTCATTCATGGGGCAGCGTCCCACTCACGGCGGATAAAGTCGATCGATTCCGCAAAGAGCGTGTCGTAATCGGGGAAGAGCGGACGCCAGACGCGGGTTGCGGCTGCGAGTTCCGGCAGGCCCGCGCCGAAGGCTTCGAGCGTCACCCAGCCGTCATAGCCGGTGCTCTTTACGGCCGAGAAGATGCGGGCGAAATCGATCTGGCCGCGACCGGGAATGCCACGGTCGTTCTCCGAGACATGCAGCACGCCGATATGACCGGCGATTGTCTCGATAGCGCGGGGCTGGCTCTGTTCCTCGATATTGGCGTGGAACGTGTCGTACATGATGGTGAAGGCGGGGTGGTCGACCGCGTCGACATAGGCCTTGGCCTGCGCCATCGTATTGAGGAAATGGGTCTCGAAGCGGTTGAGATGTTCGAGCGCCAGATAAATGCCGTTGGCCTTGGCGCGCTCTGCCATCTTGCGGTGCGCGTCTGCGCCATGGCGGATTTCGTCGGCGCTGGGGCCTGAACCGGTGAAGTGGCCGATGGGCGCATGGAACGGTCCGCCGATGCATTCGGAGCCCAGTGCCAGCGAGCACTCCATGACCCAGTCGAGATGGGCGAGGCCGCGCGCCCGGATGTCCGGATCGCTGCTGACCGGGTTGGCGTCCGGCGAGGGGATGACGGAGGTCGATGTGCGGCGCAGGCCGAGCGCGTCGAGTTCTTTCGCCAGCCACTGGTAATGGGCTAGGTCGCCTGTGAGGACGGGAACCTCGACGCCGTCATAGCCAAGCTCTTTCAGCTGGCGAATGCGCGGCAGGTGCTCTTCGGTGATAAAGCCGGCGAGACACAACAGATTGATGCCGACCTGCATCGCTACCTCCCAAGGCGCTCCTCTGGCGAGAGCGTCCACATGGTCCACTATTGAGATTGGGCCTGAGAGTGCAACGGGCAAAGGGCCTTGGATAGTCCGGGATTTGGGATTTACAGGCCCGGATGGCAGGTTCTTGATGGCGCCGACGTGGAATCGCCGATTTGCGGCGGATGAATCGAATGATGCGATGATATCGATTACATCGCATATCTAAATCGATATAATGAATTTTTCTGGAGATGGATCGCCCGGATGCCGGTCGCGTCCGGCGCGCGATATCCGGCCTTGACGGCGGCGTATGAGATTGTTTGAGAGAAGGTTTCGGCGGACCGGACGAGCGCCGCTTAGCCCATCGCCTTCAAATGCTGTTCGAGCGTCGCGCAGGCGCGGCGGAAAGCGAGTTCGGCCGAGCGGCTGGCGACGTGTTCGCGCAGACGCCAGACCAGGCTGAGATGCTCCGCACCGCTCTCGTCGCAGATCGACGCCGTGCGTTCCGCAAGCACGGTGGACGAGCGCGAGGCCGGGCGGCCGACGGCGAGGATTTCGGTGTCGCCCGCATAAAGGACCGCGTCACTGTCGGCATGGTCGCACAGCCAGACCAGCACGGCCTCGGCTGGACCGCGCAAGCCCGAAAGTCCGTGCGACGACCATGCCAGATCGTAGGTTGCAGGACCGGCCAGAAGCGCGCCGTTGACGTCTCGCACGAGAAAGCCCGTCTCCTGCATCCGCCGCGCGAGGTCGAAAATGGAGGAGCGGGCATAGCCGTGCTGCTCGGCAAACTGGGCGGCGCGCACCGGTTCGCCTGCGCTGAGCTGGCTCAACAGGTCGGCAAGTGCGGAGACGCCGCGAGTGCCTTCGGTCGCCATCAGGCGCTGCGCCTTGCAGGTGCGGCAGCAGACCGGTTGTAGCTGTTGCCGGGATAATGCACGCGGAAGATCTTGGGGTTGTAGGCGGGGCCGAGTCCGGATGCGAGGATCAGGTCGTCGGGCAAATCCCAGCGCACGTGGTCTTCGGCCCAGGCATGGGGCCTGACGCCGGGCATTGCAGCGCTGCGCGTCATTACAAGGTCCGTGGCGACGTCGATGCGCCTTGGCACATGGCGACCATTGAGCGCGGCGAGCAGGACCTCGACGGCGCGGAAGCCCATGGCAGGAGGATAGTCCATCGCCGCGAGCTTGATGTTGTGGCGGATCGCCAGCTTGTAGGCGAGGTTGAGGTCGCCGCCCGTGTGGGGCGGGATTTCTCCCGGCTTGCGGCCTGCCGCGACAAACGCCTCCATCGAGCCGACGCCTTGCAGGCCGCTGCAACACCAGACGCCGCCAATGTCGCGGCCATAGCGGGCGATTGCTCCGGTCGAGCTGGCAAAGCCGCCTTCGCGCAGCCAGTCCGTCCAGTGAATGCCGAGGATTTCGATCCCGTCAGCAGCGTCGAAGACGGCCTTGGCGGCCGCGAACCTGACCTGTGCCGGCTCGACCTCGCCGTCGCCTGGCAGCATCAGGATCGTGCCCCTGCCGCCCAACGTGTCGACCAGCCAGCGCGCGGTGTTGCGCCCGATCGCCTCGTCGCTGCCGGTGACGAAGCTGGTGAGATTTGCGTCGGCGACGCGCCGGTCGACCATGACCACCTCGACGCCGCGCGCCATGGCGTCGTCGATGGCGTCACGCACCTGCGGGGCGGAGATTCCCGAAACGATCAGCCCGTCGACGCCTTCGTCGACAAAGGCCGCGATATCCTGCGCCTGCCGGTCGGCGTCGATGCCGGCGTGGCGGACGCTGAGGCGAACGATGCCGTCGCGCAGGGTCGAGGCAGCGTGCTCGACCGAATGGACGAGCGCCACCCGCCAGGGGCTGTCGAGCGCGATATTGGAGAAGCCCACGCGAAAACGTTTCGGCTGGCGGCGTGGCTGCAACGGTCGAGACAAAGGGAGCGGGCCGTCATCGTCGGACGGGGTGACAAGCGCGCGAATGCCGGCGATGGCGGCGCGGGGCGCGCGCTTCTGCTGTTCGAGTTGCAGGCGTTCGCGGTCGGCGGCAAACAGCGAGGCGGCGATCGGGCCGACACGGATGCGTCCGCGTTCGAGCGTGACGACGCCGCGCGAGGCCAGAACTCTGGCGATGCGATGAAGGCTTGAGCGCGACAGGCCGGTTGCCTGCATCAGGGTCTGGTTGGCGGCGTCGCCGCCGGCGGCATTCAGGGCCTGAAGCAGATCAAGAGCAGCGTCGACGCCGTTCAGCCGGCGCTCACCCATGGCGGTTCCTCCTGTCGCGAAATGAGCGCAGGGCAGGTGCTGAGTCAATCGCAGTGGCTCAAATACGGGACTTGAAAAATGACATGCAGGCTTTCGCGCCGGAGGTCCGGGTCTATCCTTCCGGCGTTTTCGGGAGGGAGGAAGCGATGACGCTGACGACAGAACTTCACTGGTCAAAGCCCAAGGGCATGTTGCCGAACAGCCGTTTTCCGCTGCTGGTGCATCGCGGCGGCATTCAGGGCGGCGGGGTCGAGGCCGTGCGCGACCGGTTCCGCGCCAATGGCTGGCTGAACAACTGGCGCTACCCCGGCATCTACACCTACCACCATTTTCACTCGACGACGCATGAATGCCTCGGCGTGGCCGCCGGCTGGATGGAGGTGATCCTGTTTGGCCGCGACGGCATTCGCGTGCGGGTCGAAACCGGCGATGTGATCGTGATGCCGGCGGGCGTGTCGCATATCATGGTCGGCCAATCGGAAGACGTGATGATGATCGGCGGTTATCCGGAAGGGCGCGACTGGGACAATGTGCAGGAAGAGCACCTGACCGAGGAAAAGCGGCGCGCGGCGGCCAAGCGCATCATGATGCTGCCGATACCGGCAAAAGACCCGGTGACCGGCCAGCCGATGCATGAATGGATCGACGCGCCATCGTCGGTCGATGCCGACCTCAATGATTTCCGCGACGGGCTGGACCCTGTTTAATCAGGTTTCGCCCTGATGTTGCGCATCATCAGTCGGGCATAGAGCGCCGGCGACAGGCGGTTGATCAGATATGCGAGCCGCGCCACGCGGCCGACCGGGATAAAGGCGCGGCGCCTGTCGAGGCCGTCGAGGATGATGCGCGCTGCCTCATCAGGCGCCATGTAGTCGACGCCGTCTGCGGCGGAACCGGGCCGGGCAATGCCGCCATCCTGCGTTTCGGGCCGTCCGATATTGGTGGCGACGAAGGACGGAGCGGCAATGGCGACGTGAACGCCGTGCTCGCGCTCTTCTTCGCGAAGGGTGCGGAAGAAGCCCTCCATGGCGTGCTTGCTTGCCGAATAGGCCGTGCGGCGATGAAGCGGCGCAAAGCCGGCGACCGACGAAATGGCGAGGTGCGCGCCCCGGCTCTTGCGCAGATCGCCAAGAAGTGCTGCGCAGACATGGACCGCGCCGAAATAGTTGATCTCGATGACGCGGCGGTGGGCGGCGAGCGGCGTGTCGGCAAACAGGCCGATCTGGGTGATGCCGGCATTGTAGACGACAAGATCGATCGACGGGTGATCGGACCTGATCCTGCCGCACGCGGCGGCGACGCCTTCGGCATCCGTCACGTCGCAGGCGTAAGCCCTGATGGCGTCGCTTGCGCAGGCGTCGAGTGCCGGGCCGGGGAGGTCGAGGACCGCAACGCGCCAGCCGCGCTCAATGAGCTGCAATGAGAGCGCACGGCCAAGCCCGCCCGCGCCGCCGGTGATGACGGCGGTCTTCACAGGCCGACGCTCCTGCGCCAGGCGTCGAAAGCCGCGGCGCTGGACTTTTGAGGCGTGTAGCCGAAGACCGATTTCAGCCGCTCATTGTCGAGCACCGGCCGGTATTGCAGGAAGCTGACCTGCTCGGGACCGTAGCGCGTCAGGCCGAGCGGTTTTGCGATTGAAAGCACGGTTCGGAGCAGGCCGGCGGGAATGTGGATCGCCTTCTTCGACATCCGATCCGCAATGTCGTCGATGCCAAGCGAGCCGTCGCCGGCCACGTTGTAGATTCCGGCTGGGCCGTCGGTCGCGGCGCGCAGCAATATGCGCGCCAGATCGTCGATCCAGACGAAGACGAACGGGCTGTCGGAGCCTGCGATTGCGAGCAGACGGCGGCGCTTGAACAGGGCCGTGATCTGGTTGTCGAGCCGGGGGCCGAGCACCGTTCCGACGCGCAGCACGACCTGCTCAAGCTGGGGCCTGGCCACGCGCGCCTGTGCCAGCATCTCCTCCACCAGCCGCTTGTGATGCGAATAGGCAAATTCCTCATTGCCGCGGATGGGGCAATCCTCGGTCAGGAGCAGCGAATTGTCGGCATGGTAGCCGTAGGCCGCGCCGCTCGATGTCACCACCAGCCGCCGCACGTCGTGTCGGATGCAGGCGTCGATTACGTTCTTCGTGCCGGTGACGTCGACCGCATATTCCAGGTCGCGCGTCGAGCCTTTTGGCGGCGAGACGATGGATGCGAGGTGCACGACCGCGTCGGGTTTTATCTCCGAGATTACGGTTTCGGCATCGCCGCCGCGCACATCGAGCGTGCGGAACAGCGCGCCATCCGGCAGCCGAGCCGGCTTGCGGATGTCGGCGGCAATCAGCTCATGGCCTGCAGCCCCGGCGAGATCGAGAAACGCCTGGCCGACGAGGCCCGCCGCGCCTGTAACGAGGATGCGGCTCATGATGGTACCGGGGCCGGGGGCCTGCGTCCGACCCAGCTTGCGAATGCCAATCCCGAAACTGCATGCCAGATGCCCCAGAAGGCCGCCGCCACGGTCATTCCGCCCAGCCCGTTGAAGAAGGCGAAGATCAGGATCAGGCCAAGGCCGGAGTTCTGGATGCCGGTCTCGATGGTGATGGTGCGCCTGTCGGCCTCGCCTGTCCGGGCGAACGTGGCGACGACAAAGCCGATCGCCAGCGCCAGTCCGTTATGCAGCACGACCAGCAGCGCCACCTGCCCGACATAGCCGAGGAAGAAATTCCAGTTGGCGGCGAGCGCGGCAACGACGAAGCCGATGAAGATCAGCATCGAAACCAGTTGCAGCGGCTTGCGAAGCTTTGCGGCGATCTGCGGCTTCCTGGAATTGAGCAGCATTCCGGCGATCATCGGCAGGACGAGCAGGAGCAATACGGTCCAAAGCACCGAAACCGGGTCGATCTCGGTCGCGCGCAGGATCTCGCGCGTCGGGCCGTACATAGAGCCCCAGAAGGCGATGTTGAGCGGCGTCAGGATGGGGCAGGCAAGCGTCGAGAAGGCGGTCAGCGAGACCGACAGAGCGAGGTTGCCCTTTGCTCGATGGGTGAGGAAATTCGAGATGTTGCCACCGGGGCAGGCCGCGACGAGGATCAGGCCGAGCGCGATCGAGGGGCGAGGCTCCAGCAGAAGCACGAGCAGGAAAGTGATCGCCGGCAGGCCGATCCACTGTGCCACGACGCCTGCGATGAAAGATTTCGGCCGCCGCGTCACCTCGCGGAAGTCGTCGGCTTTCAGGTCGAGCGCGATCGAGAACATGACCAGGCACAGGATGACGTTGAGCAGCGTCAGCGAGGCCGGACTGAAATTGAGGACGATATCGTCGATGTCGGTCATTTTTCTCCCCCCGAAAGCGCCTTGATGCGGTCATTGACGGCCGTTCTGAAGGCGCTCTTTTCCACGTAATAGGCCATGCGCGGGATATCGAGATAGTCGACGCCCCCGGTCATGCGGCCAAAACCTGCGGCCTTTTCGGCCCTGATCTTCAACGCTGCCGAATTGCCGTCGCGCAGTCCCTTGAGATAGCGCGCGACAAGCTCTGCCTGCTCATGCCGGCCCTGCCAGCCGAGGCCCGAAGCCTCGACCATGCCGAGCACGAAGATGTCGTCGCGCGCCGGATGCATGGCGTTGAGGAAGAGGTGGGGTGCCGCCCCCTTCCAGTTGAGCAGTTCGCGCTCGACGAAGGGGTAGTGCAGCAGGTAGCCGGTGGCGGCGAGGATGAGGTCGTAATCGGCGCTGGAGCCATCCTTGAAATGGACTGTCCTGCCGTCGAAGCGGTCGATGTCGGGCCGCACCGTCAGATCGCCGTGGCCGACGTGAAACAGGACCAGCGAATTGACGATCGGATGGGATTCGTAAAGCGCGTGATCGGGCTTTGGGAAGCCGAGCCGCTGCGGGTCGCCGGTGAACCATTTCAGGATCATGCCGTCGATGCGCCGCTTCAGCCACATGGGCAGCCTGATCGCGCCGCCGATGGAATCCGCCGGCTTGCCGAAGATGTATTTGGGCACGAAATGATAGCCGCGCCGCATCGAGATGTCGGTGCTTGCGCCATGATGGATCGCGTCGATCGCGATATCGCAGCCGGAATTGCCGGCGCCGACGATCAGCACGCGCTTGCCGTCGAGCTGCGAGGGCGAGCGATACTGGCTCGAATGGATCAGTTCGCCGGAGAACTCGCCCTTGAACTGCGGCATGTTCGGTTCGGACAGCGTGCCATTGGCGATGATGAGACCGGCGAACTCGCCCTCATGGGTGGCGCCATCCGCGTCGCGCCATGTCAGCCGCCAGCCGTCGCCCGAACCACCATTCGGCTCAGCGCGCAGAACCTCGGTGTTGTACATGAAATGCCGGCGCAGGCCGAACCTGTCGGCAAAGGCCCGGAAATAGCGCCGCAACTCGCGATGGGACGGATAGTCGGCCACATGGTCGTCCATCGGAAAATCGGTGAACTCGGTCTTGCGCTTCGACGAAATGAGATGGGCGGTCTCATACATGGTCGAACGCGGCCCATCGATGTCCCAGAGGCCGCCGACGTCGGAGTTCAGTTCAAATCCCTGAAAGGCGATGCCCTGTTCGATCAGCACCTTGGCAGCGGCAAGTCCGGTAGGGCCGGCGCCGATCAGCGCAAACGGCGGCTTGTCATCATTATCCATTTTCTAAAATGTCGTCCCCAGCGATAGACACCCGGCCGAAATTGACCGCCCCGTGGGAGTTTCACCCGTCATTACAGCAGAGTCGAGGCCGGACGGGTCAAATTACCTTGTGTTTTTAGAACGGCGTTTACCCTTCATTAGCCTTCACAGGCGTTTACTATGTTCATCCAGTCTTCTGGATTCTCTCTGAACGGCGTCTCGCCGTTCCGTTTGACGCCTCCCTGTTAACTTTCGAGAGCCGCCTCATCGCGGCTCTTTTTTTGCGCATTGGCAGGGCGCGGCGTTAACCCTTCATTAAACATGTGCTTGCCTTGTTGTGGGTCTTCTTCCATCGTGACTTCGTTCAAATGCCGACGGCTGCCAAAGGAACAGGCGGGCTGGTATATGCGTTGCGGCGGTGTAGCGAGTTTGAGGTGGGACGATGGGCGAGCGAAATGCGGACGGCAACACGATAAAGCTTGCCGAGCGCCGCGTGTTTTCCGCATCGTTCAAGCCGCTCTACAATGAAGGCATGGGCCTGGTTGAGCGCGCCGCCGAATATCTCGACGGCACCGGCCGCATCGAGGCCAAGCGGCTGTCGCGCACCGCGTCCACGCTCTATGCCGCCGAATCCATGCGCCTGACCACGCGCCTGATGCAGATCGCGTCATGGCTGCTGCTCCAGCGGGCGGCCAATGCGGGCGAGATGACGCGCGATCAGGTGGCGTCCGAGAAATCCAAGGTTCGCCTCGACACCGCTTCCGCACAGGACCATGCGCCGGGCTGGGACGAATTGCCCGGCGATTTCGTCGCGCTCGTGCGCCATTCGCTGCGTCTGCAGGCGCTCGTCAGCCGCATGGATGAACAGATCTATGGCGGGATGAAGGAGGTAGGCATCCAGCCGGGCCGCGTCATCAATCCAGTCAATGACCAGATTTCCCTGCTGTCGACGGCATTTGCGCGCGGCTAAAGCGCGAAAGCGCCAAGCTCGCGCCAGGGCAGCGACAACAGCGCCGACAGCACCACCAGCATCAGCGTGATCTGCCGGTATTGCCGGTCGCTCATGCGGCCGTAGAACGCCCAGCCCGCCAGAATGCCGACGAAATAGACCGGCATCATCGCCACGCCGATGCCCGCTGCCGCTGGCGTGAACAGGCCTGACGTGACGAGCGAGGCGATCGTGACGAAGGTGGCCAGAAAGAACAGCGTCAGAAGATTGGCCCGCACGACGGAGGCGGCCATGGGCGAGGCGAGCCAGTAGACGAGCACGGGTGGCGCGGGAATCTGCGCGACGCCCGACAAGACCCCGGCCACGCCGCCGACGCCGAGCGCGCGAATGCCGCTGCGCCTGCCGGTGTAGCGCCAGCCGCGCCAGAGCGCGACCGCGCAGACGATGATGGCGAGAGAGATCGCCAGCCGGAGCGGCAGTTCGGGCGCCCAGGTCAATATCCAGACGCCGACGGGAATCATCAAAACCATGCCGATCAGCACCGGCATCACCTCTTTCCAGGCGGTGATCCTGAACGCCGAGACGGTGACGGGAAGCGCGGGGATCACGTCGATCAACACGATGATGACGACGGCCGCCTGTGGCCCGAACAGAGCGCCTGCCACCGGCACGACGATCATGCCCGTGCCGAAACCGGCAAGGCCGCGCGCCACGCCGGCGACGAATACGGTCACGGCGAGGATGAGGAGCGGGAGATCGAAGGCGGGCCAGAGCATCTGGTCTGACTAGTGTAAGCGCAGGCCCGCAACAAAGGCCGGTGGGCGGCTATCGGCTGGTCCACGGGACGTTTCTGATTTGTTCACATTTTGCTGGCCTGTTGAGGCGTGCTCGTTCTAGGATTTGGCCCATGCAAACCGCGATTCGTATCCTCGGTATCGACCCCGGCCTCCGCCGCACGGGCTGGGGCATTGTCGAGGCGAAGGGCAATGCGCTGGTCTATGTCGCGGCCGGCACGATCAAGTCGGACGACAAGGCGGAGCTGGCGCTGCGGCTCTGCCAGATCCATGACGGGCTGGCGGCGGTGTTGCGCGCTCACGGACCGGAAGAGGCGGCGGTCGAACACACCTTCGTCAACAAGGATGCGACCGCGACGCTGAAGCTCGGTCAGGCGCGGGGCATCGCGATGCTGGTGCCGGCGCTGGCTGGATTGCGCGTGGCCGAATATGCGCCAAATGCCGTCAAGAAAGCGGTGATCGGCGTCGGCCACGGCGACAAGAGCCAGATCGCGATGATGGTGAAGGTGCTGCTGCCCAAATCGACGCCGGACACCGAGCACGCCGCCGATGCGCTGGCGATTGCGATCTGCCATTCGCATCACCGCCAGAGCGTGACCGGACGGCTGGCGGCGCTTGCCGGCTGAGCGTCGCGTTGCGCGCAATGTTCTTGACTTGTTCTCGCATATGATGTGTCTGCCCCAAAGGGGCATCGGAAAAGCGGCATGATTGGCAAGCTCAAGGGCGTCGTTGACGAGATCGACGAGGATCACTGCATCATCGACGTGCATGGCGTGGGGTACGTCGCCTATTGTTCGTCGCGCACGCTGGCCGCGCTCCCCTCCGCGGGAGAGGCGGTCGCGCTTCATATCGAGACCTATGTGCGCGAGGACGTCATCCGGCTCTACGGTTTCGGCACGGCGCTGGAGCGCGAATGGTTTCGCCTGCTTCTGGAAAACGTGCAGGGCGTGGGCGCGAAGGTGGCGCTGGCGATCCTGTCCACGCTTTCGCCCGCCGAACTGGCGAATGCGATCGCGCTGAAGGACATTGCGATGGTGTCGCGCGCGCCGGGCGTCGGCAAAAAGGTGGCCGAGCGCATTGTGATCGAATTGAAAGCCAAGGCACCGGCCTTTGCGGGCGAGGCTGCGGCCAATATCGGGCTGAAGCAGGAACTGGGCGAAGGCGTTGCGCCAGCGCCCGTGGCGGACGCCGTGTCGGCGCTGGTCAATCTCGGCTATTCGCGCGACATTGCCGCAAATGCGGTCGCGGCCGCTCTGAAGAATGGCGGCGAGGGTGCCGATTCGGCCAGACTCATCCGGCTGGGACTGAAGGAACTGGCGCGGTGAGGTTGTCCTTGAATTTTCGAATTTCCTTACTTATTGTTAAAAGTAAGGAGCGTAGGTCATGGAAATGATGGCGACCAGCAAAATTACCGCCAAGGGTCAAACGACGATCCCTGTCGAGGTTCGCGAATTTCTCAAATTGAAGCCCGGGGACCGACTTCGTTATGTGCGCAACAACGGCGCTATCGAATTGCGGGCAAAGACCGGGCGGGCGAGCGACCTTGCCGGTATCTTCCACGACCCCGACCGCAAGCCGCTGAGTGTCGAGGAAATGGATGCCGGCATGGCCGAGGGTATTGCCGATCACGTGACCGGCCGCAAATGATAGGTCTTGATACCAACATATTGCTGCGGCTGGTCCTGCAGGACCACCGTGAAGAGGGGCGGAAAGCGAAGGAACTGGTCGAGCAGCTCAACAGTGATGTGCCGGGCTTCGTCAATACGCTGGTGCTGGCCGAGTTCGTCTGGACCTTACGCAGCCGGATTGGCTTGACGAAGGAGCAGACCGCACAGGCGGTCGCGGGGCTGCTGAACTCCGCGGATATCGTCTTTGAGCAGGAGGAACTGGTGGAGCGCGTGCTGGATGTCGCCTCGACGACGAATGCAGATTTCGCGGATTTGCTGATCGCTCTCAAGAACGAAGCTGCCGGTTGCGTCAGGACGGTGTCGTTCGATCATGCCGCCTGCAAGCGAATTCCTTCGATGCAGCTTCTCGCATGACGACTGCGCCCCGCCTCATCTCCTCCGAACCGCGCGGTGAGGATGCCGACCAGACCCTGCGGCCGCAGCGGCTGGAGGATTTTGTCGGCCAGGCTGCGGCGCGCGCCAATCTCAAGGTGTTTGTCGATGCTGCGCGCGGGCGCGGCGAGGCGCTCGACCATGTGCTGTTCGTCGGCCCTCCGGGGCTTGGCAAGACGACGCTGGCGCAGATCATGGCGCGCGAGATGGGCGTCAATTTCCGCTCGACTTCCGGACCGGTGATCGCCAAGGCGGGCGATCTGGCTGCGCTCCTGACCAATCTCGAAGACCGCGACGTGCTGTTCATCGACGAGATCCACCGGCTGAGCCCGGCAGTCGAGGAAATCCTCTATCCTGCGATGGAGGACTTTCAGCTCGATCTCATCATCGGCGAGGGGCCGGCAGCGCGCTCGGTCAAGATCGATCTCGCGCGCTTCACGCTGGTTGCGGCCACCACCCGGCTCGGCCTCATCACCAATCCGCTGCGCGACCGCTTCGGCATTCCGGTGAGGCTGAATTTCTACACGGTCGAGGAGCTTGAACTGATCGTCAGGCGCGGCGCGCGCATTCTCGGCCTGCCGCTGTCGGACGAAGGCGCGACCGAAATCGCGCGGCGGGCGCGTGGCACGCCGCGCATTGCAGGACGATTGCTGCGGCGGGTGCGCGATTTCGCCACCGTGTCGGGCGAAGACGAGGTGAGCCGCGCGATCGCCGATCAGGCGCTGACCCGGCTTGAGGTGGATTCGCTCGGCCTCGACGCGCTCGACCGCCGCTATCTCAACATGATCGCCCGCAATTTCGGCGGCGGGCCGGTCGGCATCGAGACTATCGCGGCTGGCCTGTCCGAGCCGCGCGATGCGATCGAGGATATCATCGAGCCTTATCTGATCCAGCAGGGTTTCATCCAGCGCACCCCGCGCGGCCGCGTGCTGACGGCAAATGCCTGGCGGCATCTGGGGCTGGAGATTCCGAAGGACATCGCCCAGCAGCAGATAAACCTGTTCCAGGAGGAGTGAGGAAGGGTTTGCGGAGCAAACCACTCCTCACCCCACCACAAGGGGAGAGACGGGCCGGGTCTGGCTTTCAGGGAATTGTGGCCACTTTTGCAGCTGGACTATTTGCGCGAGACCATCTGGCCGGTCAGCCAATGCCGCGCGTGGTCGCCGCCTAAATCCTGTAGATGCCGATGTCGTCCAGCGCGGGCCGGCGCTGGCCAAAGTCGCCTGCCTCCTTGCCAAGAGCCGCAAGCACTTTCTTGTCCTCGCGGCCGCCGGGCTCCTTCATTGCGCCGAGCATATCGTCGAGTGACAGTCCCAGTTCATCGAGGCCAAGTTCCTTCTCGATCCTGCGCACTTCCTTGCTCAGTTCGATGGAGCCGTTGTCTTTCTCGAACTGTTCGAGAACCTTCTCGATCAGCCCGGCCATTTCGCCGGCGTTCTTGAAGTCGTCGATGTTCATGCCGAAAGCTTCGCCGACACGCTCGATCAGGTTGATCTTCAGCTTGGTCGCGTCGACGTAATTGACGCTGTAGATGTTCTCGAAGACGACGGAAGCACCCTGTGCCGGGCGGCGTGCGCCGTTTGCGGCGCCGAGATCGACGCCGGACTGGCCGCGCGCCGACTGGGCGGTCGGGGCGATCCTGGCTGCATCGGCAAACAGCACGCTGGCTGTCTTGAGTGAAATCAGTGCGATCAAGGCGCGGCGCTCATTGTCGAGCGGGGAGTATGAAGCGGGTTCGGTTAATGGGACGTGTCTGCACCGGCCTCATTGCCGGGGCGGCAGGGCGCGGATCATGTCCATCACATCGGGCTCGGCGCGCTCGCCGGAAAAGCTCTCGATGATGCCGAAGGCACCGCCATATCCCCACATCGACCAGGCATAGCCGTGGGTTTCGGCACTCTCGATGACGTCTCGATAATAGGCGGCGCGCGATGAGGCGGGGACGACGGCGTCGGAGCCGTATTCCTGCCGGATCATGCCGAATTCGCCGAGAATGATGTCTTCGGCAGGCACGCCATGGCGTTTTGCCCAATCGCCGACCGTCTCGAATGGGGCATCGATTGCCGCCCGCAGTTTTTCCGGCGTGTCGATCTCGGCCAGCAGCTTGTCGAGATAGGCAAGGTGGGCGCTGCGGCGAAGCAGCGGCGCTTCACTGCGAATGCGCTTCCTCACGCGTTCGACGGCGGCATCGAGTTCAGCTTTGGAGACAGACGTCAAAGGGTAGGGCAGGCCGGTGACGAAGCCGATGAAATCGCCCGCCCATGTCGCGCCCTGCGTGGAGAGAAGAAAAGGAGCGTAGGAGTGAAACGACCACATAACGTTGTCGTCGGGGATCATTGCGGGGTCGAGCGCCGCCAACCCCTCCGCCCCGCCCCAGCAACTGCCGGACAGGATGACGGTGAGCCGCGTGGCCGACGACCGCGCGGCGGCAAAGAGCTTTGCGAGGCGTTCCTCCCATTGGCGCTGTTCGGCCTCCTCGCAGCCGATGGTCGGTTCGTTCATCGGTTCGATCGCCACCATCTGCGGGTCGAAGCCCGACAAGGCGCGCGCGGTGTCGCGTACCGCATCGAGGTAGCGGTCGAAGAGGGCGGGGTCTTCCATGACCTGTGTCATGCCGATCTTGCGGTTTGAGCCTGCCGGGATGAGATGCAGGTCGACGATCGCCTTCAAGCCTGCCGCGTTCACCAGCTTGACGCTGTCGACCACCGAGGCGATCAGGTCGCTGCGCAGGCCCGCGCTGACCGGCGAGAGCAGCGTCGACGGGTCGACGGGGATGCGCAGGAAGTCGAGGCCGGACTCCTTCAACTCGCGCAATTTTTCGTCATCGACGAATTTGCGCCATTCGGGGAAGGGCAGAATGACGTCCCGCTCGCTCCAGCGGCTTTCGTCCGGCCATGTGACCCACTGATCCATGTTCAGGCCACGCTCCGGCTTGAACGTCGCGGCATTGGAGAGCGAAAGCGAGGCTGTCACGAAGAGAGCCAGGGCCAGCGAAAACTTGATCGTGGGGCGCAGAAATGCCATCGGGTCTGACCTCGGCCGGAGGTTCCAACTGACAGGCCGGGCGACAAAAGGAAAGCCGCATGGCCGATCATGGTGAATCGCAGACCGGTGTCTCCATACCGCTCGCAGGGGTGATGACTGACAGGGGCCACCGCCATGAGATGCGTGTCTATTATGCTGACACCGATTTCTCCGGCGTGGTCTATCATGCGCGCTATCTGGAATTCTTCGAGCGCGGCCGGTCGGATTTCCTGCGGTTGGCGGGCGTTCATCACACCGAGCTTGCCGATGGCAAGCATGGCGAGAAGCTGGTCTGGGTGGTGCGCCGCATGGAGATCGACTTCAAGGGATCGGCGCGTATCGACGACATACTGACCGTCGATACGGTCACCGAGAGCGTTTCGGGCGCGCGGATTTTCATGGCGCAGACGCTTTCACGCAATGGTGAAGTGCTGGTGTCGGCGAAGGTGGAGGCGGCGATCATTTCCGAGAACGGCCGTCCGCGCCGCTTCCCCAAGGAATGGATATCGGCCTTCATGCCGGCTGGCTGAACCCGGCCTGCCGATGAATTGAACCAAAGTTGCGAGTGCCAGCGATCACGATGTTCGCTAGCATGAATGTGATCGAAAGCATTCAGGCCGATGGTTCCCCAAACAGCACCTCTCGTCGCCGCAGTCGCCTTCCTCTTTTCGCTTGGCTATTTCATGATGGCCTCGCTGCCCTTTCTGCTGGTGCGCCTCGACATCAAGGAGGTCTGGCGCCTCTTTCGCGGCCTTTTCAGCATCTACTTCCGGGTTGTCGGCATCGCGGCGCTTCTGGCGTCGATGGCATTTGCGCTGAGCGGGCACGTCCTCGCCGCGCTTGCGATGATCACGCTTGGCGTCTGGGCCTCGGCCCTGCGCAAGCCTCTTCTGGAGCAGTTGGATCTGCGGCAGGCGGCCCTGCAATCGGGTGAGGCGGGTGCTGTCCGCGGCCTGCGGGTCATCCATTGCGGCACGATGCTGGCAAATGTCGCCATTGTCGCGGCGCTCGTTTCGAGCCTGCCCGTCCTGGTTTCTAGCACACCATAGGGTTTGCGCCTGACGCACGGGGTTGCAGCATTCCGGGCGACGGAGTAGAGCCGTCTCAGGCATATTGCACTGCAATACCACCCATCCTTCACATTCCTAACCGAGCGTTAACCATAACGCCCCATTAAGGACGAGAAGGAATCTGTCTGCATCTGAAACCGCCTTCCTTTGACCAAATTTGCCCCCGAGAAGGCCGCATCCAGCGCATCCGGGGTCAAAACTCTAAGGTCAGGGGTCGAGCATTTCGGGGCCGACCTTGGAACATATGGACGATGCGCGAGGGCCAGCCGCTGCCAGGCCCCGTTTCTTGGGACTCTTCAAATGGAAACCTTACCTCTCGAAGCCGTCAGCCACGACATGTCGTTGTGGGGCCTGTTCATGCAGGCTGGCTGGGTCGTCAAACTGGTCATGATCGGCCTTCTGGCAGCGTCGGTCTGGACCTGGGCCATCATCATCGACAAGGTGATCGCCTATGCGCGGATGCGCTCGTCGCTGAACCGTTTCGAGCAGATCTTCTGGTCGGGTCAGTCGCTGGAAGACCTTTACCGCACGCTTGCCGACCGCAAGACCAACGGCATGGGCTCGATATTCGTCGCGGCGATGCGCGAATGGAAGAAGAGCTTCGAGAAGGGCGCGCGCTCGCCGCACGGCCTGCAGACCCGCATCGACAAGGCGATGGACCTTGCCCTGACGCGCGAGATGGAGCGCCTGGAAGGGCGGCTCGGCTTCCTCGCCACCGTCGGCTCCGCAGGTCCGTTCGTCGGCCTGTTCGGCACGGTCGTCGGCATCATGACCTCGTTCCAGGCGATCGCCGGATCGAAGTCGACTTCGCTTGCGGTCGTCGCGCCGGGCATCGCCGAGGCGCTTCTAGCGACCGCGATCGGCCTGCTCGCCGCAATTCCGGCGGTTGTCGCGTACAACAAGCTGTCGTCGGACGCCGGCAAGATCGGCTCGCGCATGGAGGGATTTGCGGATGAGTTCTCCGCCATACTCTCGCGACAGATCGATGAAAAAGTGTCCCAGAAGGCGGCCTGAGAAACAAACATGGCTATGTCAGTTGGAACATCGGGCGGCGGTCGCGGCCACAGGCGCAGGGGCCGCAAGCAGGGCGTCATGTCCGAAATCAACGTCACGCCCTTCGTGGACGTGATGCTGGTCCTGCTCATCATCTTCATGGTCGCGGCGCCGCTGATGACCGTGGGCGTACCCATCGACCTGCCGGAAACGCAGGCCAAGGCGATGAACTCCGATACGCAGCCGATCACCGTTTCGGTCAATCAGGAGGGCAAGATCTTCCTGCAGGAGACCGAGATACCGATCGAGGAAGTCGTGCCGAAACTCACCGCCATCGCCAAGACCGGCTATGAGGAGCGCATCTATGTGCGCGGCGACAAGACGGCCGACTACGGCACCGTCATGCAGGTCATGGCGCGGATCTCGTCGGCGGGCTTCCGCAACCTCGGCCTGATCACCCTGCAGGAACAGGACCAGTAACCTTAGATGAAGGCCGGGTTCTCATCATCTCTTGTGGTGCATGTGCTGGTGCTGGGCTTCGGCCTCGTCGCCCTGAAGGCACCTGCGCCGCATGATGTGAGCGACACCGAGGCGCTGCCCGTCTCGATCATTCCCATCGAGTCGATGACCGAACTGATGCAGGGCGACAAGTCCAGCAAGGTTCTGAGCGAGAAGCCCGCGCCCAAGCCGACCGAGAAAAAGCCGTCTGTGCCTGACGCCCGAAATGCAGGCAGCAACGATGTCGACCTCGACGACGTGCCGCGCCCGGAAGCAGCCCCCCGCAGGATCGAGACTTCGGCTGCGCCCAAGGTCGAGCCGCAGCCGGACGTCGCGCCCGAGCCCGTCGAGGCGAAGCCGGAACCCAAGCCCGAGCCCAAGGTGGCCGAAGCCAGGCCGGAGCCGAAGCCGGAGCCGAAACCCGAACCGGTCGCAGAGCCGAAGCCGGCAGAACCGAAGCCCGACCCGATCGCGGAAGCGATCAATGCCGAGCCGACGCCGAAAGAAAATACGGACTTCCCGCAGGAACTGCCGCGCCCCGAAAGCCGGCCAACGCCGCCACAGCAGGTCGCCAAGGCCGAGACCAAGCCTGTCGAGAAGCCGGCCGAGAAGCCCGCTGAAAAGGCGGCTGAAAAGCCTGCAAAGGAAAACGCGGCCAAGAACGCCAAGGCCCCCAAGCAGCAGGATATTGAATCGCTGCTCGACGAGGCGAAGGCGCTGGTCAACAAGCAGAAACCCGCAGGCGGCGGCGCACAGCGCAGCGACCAGACGGCGTCTGTCGGTTCCGAGCGCCGCAATACGGGTGCAAAGCTTTCGGTCGGCGAGATGGATGCGCTGCGTCAGCGTCTCGCCTCATGCTGGTCCATCCCGGCGGGCGTGGACGATGCCGAGCTTCTGAAAGTGTCGGTGCGCTTCCGCCTCGACCGGTCCGGCGAGCTTGAAGCCCGGCCCGAGGTCATCAAGGGCGGCGGCGCGTCGGGTCCGGCTCGCACGGCGGCGGAATCCGCGCTGCGCGCGGTCTCCAAGTGTGCGCCGTTCAACCTGCCGGCCGACAAATACGAAACCTGGGCGGAAGTCGTCGTGAATTTCGACCCGAGCGACATGTTCTGACCCCGATCAGGAAGCGATAGCCAAATGAAGCCATTCCTCAAATCCCTGCTCGTCGCCGCATCCCTGGCCTTTGCAGTCGTCCCGACCATGATGACGCCCGCCAGCGCGCAGCTCGTCGTCGACGTCAACAAGGGCACGGTCGAGCCGTTGCCGATCGCCATCACCGACTTCCTGTCGGGGGACGAACTGGGGCAGGAGATCGCCGGGATCATCGCCGCGGACCTGCGCCGGTCGGGCCTGTTTGCGCCGATCGACAAGGCGGCCTTCATCGAGAAGATTTCAAACCCGGACGTCTCACCGCGCTTCGAGGACTGGAAGGTCATCAATGCGCAGGCGCTGGTGACGGGTCGCGTCGGCCGCGAGAGCGACGGCCGCATCCGCGCCGAATATCGCCTGTGGGACACGTTTGCCGGCCAGCAGATGGCGGGCGAGCAGTTCTTCGCGCAGAACGCCGACCGCCGCCGCATCGCACACATCATCGCAGACGCGATCTATGAACGGCTGACCGGCGAAAAGGGCTATTTCGATACGCGCGTCGTCTATATCGACGAGAGCGGCCCGCGCAATGCGCGCAAGAAGCGCCTCGCAATCATGGACCAGGACGGCGAGAACCTGCGCTATCTGTCCGATGGCCGCGTGATCGAACTGTCGCCGCGCTTTTCGCCGAGCCGGCAGGAAATCACCTACATGTCCTATGACGGCGACCGTCCGCGCGTCTTCCTGCTGCAGATCGAAACCGGGCAGCGCGAAGATGTCGGCACTTTTCCCGGCATGACATTTGCGCCGCGCTTCTCGCCCGATGGACAGCGCGTCATCATGAGCCTTCTGCGCGACGACGGTAATTCCAACATCTATGCGGTCGACCTGCGCTCGCGCCAGACGACGCGCCTGACCACGTCGAACGCCATCGACACCTCGCCCTCTTACTCGCCGGACGGAGCACGGGTGGTCTTCACCTCCGACCGCGCCGGTCGCGAACAGCTCTACGTCATGGGTTCGGACGGGTCGGGGCAGAACCGCATCTCGTTTGGCGACGGCCGCTATTCGACGCCGGTCTGGTCGCCGCGCGGCGATCTGATCGCCTTCACCAAGCAGACCGGCGGTGAGTTCCAGATCGGCGTGATGCGTCCCGACGGTTCGGGCGAGCGCATCCTGTCGTCGGGCAATCTGCAGGAAGGCCCGACCTGGGCGCCGAATGGCCGCGTCATCATGTTCCAGCGCCAGGCACCCGGTTCCGGTGGCCCGAAACTGTTCTCGATCGACCTGACCGGACGCAACGAACAGCAGATCCCGACGCCGTCGTTTGGCTCCGATCCGGCCTGGTCGCCGCTGAGGGACTGAGATTTCAAGCGAAATTGCAGCATTTGCCGTGATGTTGCCGTATTGCGGTCACTGCGTGGTACCATTCGCCGACTAGCTGCCGATGAAGCGCGGAGAGGTCGCGAAACACGTTTTGTTAACCATGTCGGTTGATCGGCGGTTAACCGAGACGTGGTTACTGGATGTTCAACGAAACAATTCAATTTGCGAAGGAGCAGCGCAGATGCGCCGGATCGCAGCAATCGCCCGTAACCCTGTAGCTGTCGCGCTGGTCGCCGCACTCGCCGTCGCCGGCTGTGCGTCCAAGAAGGCGCCAAACAATGCCGCAGATCTTGGCCTTGGCGGGGCCGCCGGCCAGGCCACGCCCGGCTCCAGCCAGGACTTCACGCTGAATGTCGGCGACCGCATCTTCTTCGATACGGACTCCTCGATGATCCGCGCAGACGCCCAGCAGACGCTGTCGCGTCAGGCCCAGTGGCTGAATCAGTATCGCAACTACGCCATCACGGTCGAAGGCCATGCCGACGAACGCGGCACGCGCGAATACAACATTGCGCTGGGTGCCCGCCGCGCCGCCGCAACCCGCGACTTCCTGATCGGCCGTGGCGTGCCCGCCAACCGCCTGCGCACCATCTCCTACGGCAAGGAGCGCCCGGTGGCGCTGTGCGACGACAATTCCTGCCAGACGCAGAACCGTCGCGCCGTCACCGTTCTCGGTGGCGCGGGAAGCTGATCTGCCCGCAAAAAGCGATGCAAAACTGCAAAAGCGGCCCATGCGGCCGCTTTTCGCATTTCACCGGGTGCGCTAACAAAATTTGGCCGAACTCTCGCATACATATGCCGCGCATTGACCTATAGTGCGCGCGGTCAACCACGCTCGCAGGCAACATCAATGGTAAGTCATCTATGAAGCTGTCGTCTTTCGTTCTTGCAGTCCTTGCACTTCCGTTTGCGGCCGGCATTGCGTCGGCAGCCGGCGATCGCGCATTTCAGATGAGCGGTCAGACGCCTGTCGCTACGTCTCCCGCGCTTCTGTCCGTCCTTCCCGACATGGCCGGACGCGCATCCGACCAGCCGGAAATCCGTCTGGCGCAGTCGAGCGACGCGCGCGTCATCGGCCTTGAAGAGCAGGTTCGCCAGCTCAACGGCCGCATCGAGGAGATGAATTTCCAGATCCTCCAGATCCAGGAACAGATGCGCAAGATGCAGGAGGACGTCGATTTCCGCCTGCAGGAGGTCGAGCAGAAGCGCGGCGATGCCGGGCAGGCCTCCGGCCAGAAGAATTCCGTGGCGTCTGCCGAGCAGGCGCCCGCGCCCTCGGACAGCGCTCGCCAGGCCGAACCGACGCCCCCGGCAACCCAGGAAGCCGCCCCGACCGTTGCCGGTTCGGGCGCGCCTGAACGGCAGCTCGGCGAGCTCAAGGTCGACGAAAAGGGCAATGTCACCGGAGGCGAGATCGACCTGCGGGCGGCTGACGATGGCGCACCCGACAATGAAGCAGTTGTCGCCGCCCTGCCGCCGTCGGCCGATAATCCGGGCGAGCTCTATCGCGATTCCTACGAGCATGTGCTGTCGGGCGACTATGCCACCGCCGAAGCCGGCTTCCGCAAGCATATCGAATCCTATCCGGCCGACCCGCAGACCTCTGACGCCCGCTACTGGCTGGGCGAGTCGCTGCTTGGCCAGCAACGCTACCGAGATGCCGTCGAAGTGTTCATCGACGCCTCGAAGCAGTTTCCCAATTCCCGCAAGTCGCCTGACATGCTGCTCAAGCTCGGCGTCTCGCTTTCCGCGCTGAACCAGCGCGATATCGCCTGCGCAACGTTCGACAAGATCGGCCAGGCCTATCCCAAGGCCCCGACGTCGCTGAAGCAGCGCGTCAAGCAGGAACGTGCGCTGGCCGGATGCTGAGCGGGACCGCCGCACCGACCATTCCCAGTGATTTCGACCGGATCGATTTTTCCGCCGGCAGCGCAGTTGTCGCAGCCGTATCTGGCGGCAGCGATTCAACCGCACTTCTTCTAGCTCTTGCCAAATACCTGAAAGAGCAGGCTCCCGCCTGCCGCCTCGTAGCCGTGACCGTGGATCACCGGCTGAGGGCGGGTTCGACGGCCGAGGCGGCGCAAGTCGCAGAATTTTGCGCGCGGCGCGGCATCGAGCACGTCACCAGAACATGGAATGGTGCAAAGCCTGCCACCGGCCTTGCCGCAGCTGCGCGCGAGGCGCGCTATCGCCTGCTCTGCGAAGCTGCGGGCGAGATGGGCGCGCGCCTCATCCTGACCGGCCATACGGCGGACGACCAGGCGGAGACGGTCGCCATGCGCCGGAAGCGCGGCGACGGGCGAGGGCTGGCCGGGATGGCGCCGGCAACGCTTGTCGGCGGACGATACTGGCTTATGCGCCCGCTGCTTGGCGCGAGACGCGGAGAGTTGCGCGACTGGCTTGAAGCGCGCGGCATTGGCTGGATTGATGATCCTTCCAATGAGAACATGACGAGCGAGCGGGTCCGAGCCCGCGCCGCGCTGGCAGAACAGGGAGAGGCCGCGCGATGGCTGGCCGTTGCCGCCGAGGCTGCTGAGGCGCGGACGGAGCTTGGCCGGCGGGCGGGGGCGATCATCGACAGCCATTCCAGCCGCCCTGCGCCTGGATTGCTGCGGCTGAATCGCGAGTTTTGCGCAGGTGATCGGGACGGCGCGATCTATGCGCTGCGCATTCTCATCGCAGTGACGGGCGGAGGGCCACATCTGCCCGAGGAAGCGGCGGTCGCCGACCTTGTCGGCGCCGCCTGCGCCGACACGCCATTGCGGACCAATCTGGCGCGCACTGTCATCGACATGCGCCGAGACCCCATCTGGCTTCACCGCGAAAGGCGGGGCCTGCCGCCTGCCAAGCCTGCGGCCGACGGTCTCGTCTGGGACGGTCGCTACAGGATTGAGGCCCCGACTGCCGGGTGGGATGTATCGTGGCAAGCGGCGGTGGCGGGAGATGCGCCGCAGGGCCTGCCGGCAATCGTCTGGCGTGGCGCAGCGGCGGCTGAACCCCGCTTTGTCGCCTCGGGACGGGAAGCCGACCCGGCAAACAAGCCCGTGGCCGTGCCGGTCGCCGCGCCATGGGCTGCGTTTCTTCCTTCATTTGATCTTCAACCGGCCCGCAGCGTCATGCGCCTGATCGGGGCCGCCATGCCGCCGGACCCGCCTGAAAGCGGCAAAACAAGCCTCGACCCTTAACGCAATGGTAGAGGTCCGCTTGGCAAGCTGGCGGCGCCTACCTATGTTAGGCCAAGCAAAGTATGGGACAGGCGCTGCCCTTTTTCTGCGCCAACGGGACCCGAGATGAATCCGAACTATCGCAACCTCGCGCTGTGGGCGATTATCGCCGTCTTGCTCATCGCGCTGTTCAACCTGTTCCAGGCCCCGCAGCAGCGCGGCGCGAGCCGCGACGTCGCCTATTCCGAGTTCCTGCAGGACGTCTCCACCGGCCGCGTCAAGTCGGTGACGATCGCTGGCGACCGCATCACCGGCACGTTTGCCGACAATTCCACCACCTTCCAGACCTATTCGCCCGGCGACGCCCAACTGGTGCAGAAGCTGACGGACAAGAACGTCACCATCAATGCCCGCCCGGAAAATGACGGCTCGGGTTCGCTTGTCGCCACGCTTCTCGGCTGGCTGCCCATGCTGCTCATCCTCGGCGTGTGGATCTTCTTCATGCGCCAAATGCAGTCCGGCTCGGGCCGGGCAATGGGTTTCGGCAAGTCCAAGGCAAAGCTGCTCACCGAGGCGCATGGCCGCGTCACCTTCCAGGACGTGGCAGGCGTCGACGAAGCCAAGGAAGACCTTGAGGAAATCGTCGAGTTCCTGCGCGACCCGCAGAAATTCCAGCGCCTTGGCGGCAAGATTCCGCGCGGCGTTCTGCTGGTCGGACCTCCGGGTACCGGCAAGACGCTGATCGCGCGCGCCGTGGCCGGCGAGGCCAATGTGCCTTTCTTCACGATTTCAGGTTCGGACTTCGTCGAAATGTTCGTCGGCGTCGGCGCAAGCCGCGTGCGCGACATGTTCGAGCAGGCCAAGAAGAACGCGCCCTGCATCATCTTCATCGACGAAATCGACGCTGTCGGCCGCCATCGCGGCGCGGGCCTGGGCGGCGGCAATGACGAGCGCGAGCAGACGCTGAACCAGCTTCTGGTCGAGATGGACGGCTTCGAGGCCAATGAAGGCGTCATCCTGATCGCCGCCACCAACCGCCCCGACGTTCTGGACCCTGCGCTGCTGCGTCCCGGCCGCTTCGACCGTCAGGTCACGGTACCGAACCCGGATGTCGCCGGCCGCGAGAAAATCCTCAAGGTTCACGTCCGCAACGTTCCGCTTGCACCGAACGTCGACCTCAAGGTTCTGGCACGCGGCACGCCGGGCTTCTCGGGCGCAGACCTGATGAACCTCGCCAACGAGGCTGCCCTGCTGGCAGCGCGCCGCAACAAGCGGCTCGTGACCATGCAGGAGTTCGAGGACGCCAAGGACAAGATCATGATGGGCGCGGAACGCCGCACGCTCGCCATGACCGAAGACGAGAAGAAGAAGACCGCCTATCACGAAGCAGGCCACGCGCTGATCGCGCTCAAGCTGTCCAACGTGATCGACCCGATCCACAAGGCGACCATCATTCCGCGTGGCCGCGCGCTCGGCATGGTGATGACCCTGCCGGTCAACGACCGCGTGTCGTTCTCGCGCGAGAAAGCGCTGGCACAGCTCGTCATGCTGTTCGGTGGCCGTGAGGCCGAGATCCAAAAGTTCGGTCCGGAAAAGGTGACGACCGGCGCGTCCGGCGACATCCAGATGGCGACCAATCTGGCGCGCGCCATGGTGATGGAATGGGGCATGAGCGAAAAGCTCGGCCGCGTTCGCTACAAGTCGAACGAGCAGGAAGTCTTCCTCGGCCATTCGGTCGCCCAGTCGACCAACATGTCGGACGAGACGGCCAAGCTGATCGACGAGGAAGTGCGCAAGCTGATCGAGGACGGCGAGGCGCAGGCCCGCGCCATGATCAAGAAGCATGCCAAGGAGTTCGAGGCGATCGCACAGGGGCTGCTCGAATATGAGACGCTGACGGGCGAGGAAATCAAGCAGCTCGTCGCCGGCGAAAAGCCGTCTCGCGACCAGGGCGACGACACGCCATCGGCACGCGGTTCGGCTGTTCCCAAGGCTGGCCCGACCGGCCGCCGCAAGAAGGGGCCGGAAGGCGGGCTTGAGCCGCAGCCGCAGTAAACAGCGCGGCAAACGATCAAAAAGGGCGTCCCCGGCGGGCGCCCTTTTTCTTTTCCGCAGCCGGATGTCGCTTTGATGTCGCGCCGTCGTCACATCGCGGCAGATTAGCCCTTGTTTCGGCTCGCATGCTTGGTTATGTGTGCGCCGCGCTTCACGCGCGACCACGCATCCGGAGAGGTGGCAGAGTGGTCGAATGCACCGCACTCGAAATGCGGCATGGGTCTAAAGCTCATCGGGGGTTCGAATCCCTCCCTCTCCGCCATCGTGATTGATTTCATTGACTTTTTTCGCCTGAGAAGCCGGTTGTCATAACCGATTTTCGCAGGATCAAAGTCCTAGAAATCTCCTGTTCTTAATTTGGTCGTCTTTTTTCAAGCCGCTCTGGCCGGTGTGCCTGGCGTTGACCGGTGAGATTCGCGACCAAAGTGAAGAATTGACCCGCCGCGGGCGGTGACTCCGCGACGGATCGTGTTGTCTGGTAAGGGGTCGGAAGGTCGATTCAGATAAGCGGGAAGTTCATTCGCGTCTCCGCGTCCACTGCTGCAGGGTGCGCCCCACATTGTAAGCGCCGGCACCAATGCCTGCAGGCGCTGTTCCAAATGCGGCCTCCATCGCATCGAGGTATTCGTGCGTGGCAACTGTGAGCCGGTCCTGCGCTGCCTGGGCCGGAGCAGCGGCTACAACTGGAGCAAGCCCGATTGCGGCCAAGAATGTGCGGCGCGTGGTCATGCTGCACCTGTCGCGCAGTCAGCCGGATCGGCCTTGCCGTCGCACTTGTGGACAGCCCAAAGGTCTTGGCACTCAATGGTTAGAATGCGATCGGTCCCGAGAACCTTGCCGACCAAAAGAGCATGGACCGTGCTGTCCGGACGCTCCTTAAAAGGCATCCGCTCCCATGTGCCCGGCCCGAGACCCATTTCCAGCACCATCATGACTGCGCCGCTTCGCTTGGTGTGGACGCAGACAAGGTCACCGGCCTTCGGCTCTTCCAGAGTGTTGATGAGCACAAGGTCGCCGTCCTCGTATCCCACAGGATGGCTGCCGTTGAGATTGAGACGCATGGCATAGACGACGGGGAAGACCGGCACTGCGGCGACTATTGGTGAGTGTGCGTTCATGCGGGTGGCTCCTTGTGAATCGTTGATGTCATCACAAAACACCAACATTGCTTCAATGTCAATATAAAATGATGACATTGACAACGAACACTGACCCACTAGAAATCGGCAGGCGGTCTCACCAGCCGCCACCACCGAGGAGAGAGATATGACCCCCGCACAGTGTCGAGCGGCTAGGGCGCTGCTTGACGTCACTCAGCCTGAGCTTGCTACTATGGCAAGCGTATCGCCATCTACGTTGAGAGACTTTGAAGCTGGGCGGAGAACGCCAATAGCCAACAATCTTTCCGCCATCCGCGCCGCCCTAGAAGCGGCCGGCGTTATCTTCATCGCGTCCAACGGCAATGGGCCGGGTGTGCGGCTTCGGGACAAGTGACGAGAACGAAATCCGCAAGGACTTCACGGCGTCGGAGCGTGTGGCGATAGCGGAGGCCGTGGAGGCTGAGATTGAAGAAAGGAGAGGTGGTGCAAATGTGGATATTTATCCACATTTAGAAGGCAGAAAGTCCAGAGATGTCGCCGCCGAAAAGGCAGGCTTCGGTTCGGATTTCACCTACCGGCAAGCCAAATCCGTAGTCGATAACGGCACGCCCGAACTGTCGCCTGCACAGGAGGCGGCTCATATTCGCCGCCGTCAAGAAATCTGGGAAATCAAGAACGGCCCCGCAAAGGCAAATAGCGCGAAGGCGGCAAATGCGACAATGGGCAGAGGGGATGACGTAAACGCAAATTCTGCGTTTACGTCGGACACAGCAAAAAGCAGCGGAAAATCGCTTCGCGCCGTCCAGGTTGCTGCGCAACGAGGGCGAGAACTCAAAGACGACATTCACCGCATAGCAGGCACGTCACTAGACAAGGGCGTCGAAATGGACGCCCTCATCAAGCTGCCAGAACCGGAACGTAAGAGCCTCATCGAGCGCGCCTCTGCCATATCAATGAAATCCTTCGGCCGGCCGTTGAGCACATTTACTGACCGCCGCATAGCGTCCCGCATGTCAGACAGGGCATTGTAGTGCTCGCGGAACGGCACCAAGCCGATCGACGCTTCGTTCAATTGGCCGTTCAACAATCCGACAAGCCGCTCGATTTCGGCGAGATGCCCGGGGTAGATTTGTTCGTGTCGTTTGCGCCTGATCATAGGAACATTTGCCTATAATCGCAGCGAGTCGTCAAGGCTCGTCGAGAGTGGCATCATTCACGAAATGCAACCCAACTACCTCCGTGCCGCCATCTTACTAGCCTTACTAGCCGCGATGCTTGCGCTGTCGTGGTTCGGGATACCGCCGGCGGTTATGCCGGGGAGGCGTTAGCGCCAGCCGAGTCGGTTAACGGGCATGTATTGGTCGACAATGTTTCATGTGTTGCTTTGAGCGAGCGCCAACGTCAGCCGATCCGTAGTGACTTAACTCGGTCCCAAACGGTTAGGATCAGGTTGAGGATATGACCTCCGATAATTCGCCACACCTGAACTTTCCATATCAAGTTGGCTTTTGACTTGCCGTGCCTAGGGAGCCAAACATTCTCGTAGATTTGCTCTAGATTGGCGCTGACATCCTGGGAGATTTCGGTAGGAAGCAGCAAATCTAGCCAAAATGTCGAAGTTCGAGAGTGCACGGGCGTTGTGACGATAACGGACAGCATCAGTTTCAATGATGGCCCGACCCCCGTCGCGCGGCGATAGTTCTTAAAAGCCTTATCAATCTGCTGGTCGTCATTCCCATCGCGCATCGATGCGTGGAAGTCATGAACGAATTTCTCCCTCGCCAGGCTATGCCCTCGCTGACGTCGTTTCGAATTGCCCCGTTCAGACATTTAGAGCCTCCGAGGCGCCGAAAACTTCATCGGAACCAAGGTTGCGGGCCGCATTGACAGATTCCGAGAGGGATGCACGTCCCGCACCCGTTATCGTGAAGAGCCGTCGGCCTCTCGGGTCGTTTGGATCTTTGCGCTCCGACACAAGACCTTTCTTTGTGAGGCGATCGAGAGCGGTGTAAAGGGCTGCAAAAGCAGGGGGGCGCTGAACACCCGCTTCCATAACCTGATAAACACTTGCGGCGTTAGCTGATGGCCCAGATCTGATGAGTGCCAGCAGTGTCAACTCTTCAAACTTACCAATCATAGCGAATCCCGACGATGATGTATGCAATGTATACATATGCACTGCATACTTCAAGTGCAGAGGTAGTAGCCGTCAACCAGCCTCTTGACCTGCCGACCAGCACCGCTCATTTTAGGATGTTAATCCTAGAGACAATTTATGAAACACCGCAAGGGAATCGACCTTCTGGCCGGGATTCCGCCCGAGTCCTACTACGCTTATGAGCCATCGCCCTCCGTCTACCGTTCGCTCGACGGCATTCTAGAATGGGAGATGTTGGGAGCGAGGTGTGGCAAGTGTGCTCACGTTGCCTGGCTCGATACGAAAGCCCTGCGACGCCGGGTCGGGAACGATTATCTACGGAACCTCCAACACCGGCTCGTTTGTCGGTGTGGTAATGCACATGACAACCGTTTGCTTATCGGCAAGGTTGGGCGGCATTGAACGAGGCGAATCTACCTGCCATGATGACGTTGGGTAAACGGGAGGGGAATTACTGTGACGTCTTATACACCTATTTTGAGATGGAAGCGCGGTGAGAGAACTGCACTCCGCAATCTAACCCAGGCCGGCAGAGTTGATGTCAAGCCTCTAATTATACTAGGTGCCGAGCACTACTCTCCCAGGTCGGCCACTGCCACTCGCCCAGCTATGAACGCTGCGGAAGCGCTTGCCGCGGATGTTTTGTCATACTGGGGTACCGAGCCATTTTACCTTGATGTAAGCCGGCTACCCGTGCAAGTTGGTGGGCAGCATGCGCTGGTTGCCATTTCCCAAGCTTGTCGCGCCGCCGGGCTTCAGATGCTGCCTGCATTCACACTCGCGGGGCCAGCGCACTACCTTGCTGCAGTTGCACTTGTCGTCGCGATAGATGGAAGGGGAGCTGCCCTTCGCGTTGACCTTCAGGAATTTGCCACAGCTGCTTTGTGGGCTGGGGGTATTGGACTGGCCGTGCAACAGATCCATCTGATTGCTGATTTTGGGAGCAACGTCGCCAACGTGGCTGCGCTCGGCCATGCGTTGGTACAAACTTTCATAAGTCTGCATCAAGCCGGTGCCTGGGCGTCAGTAACCGTTGCGGGATGCTCACTGCCAGAGAACTTCACTGGCTTCGCTCAGGGACAGCATCTGATACCGCGACATGAATGGGGGGTATGGCACATGCTTGCTCCAGCCGTGGCAGCCTACAACGTCGGGTACGGCGATTACGCAACGGTCGCTCCATCAGCGCCTCCACCCGGCATTGCATGGGGCTTCCCTATCAATGTGAAATACACGGTGGACACCGATTTTCTTGTTTGCCGCGGCGTAAAGACCACAGGTCCGGCCGCTATGGATATGGATGTCCAACTTAGGGGCCATGCGAACAGCGTGGTGGCTTATGGACCCAGAAAGCCGATCAGTAATTGTTGGGGCGATACGAGGATAAATCAAATAGCCGCTGGCATTGAGGGGCCTGGAAATCTCGAGAAATGGGTTCAGATATCAGTGAACCGGCATATCGAGAAGATCCGGCACGATCTCCCCTGATTTTCCAACACGACTTTTCAATGCAGCCCTAACGCCATTTCTTAGCTCGTCGAGTGGAAGGCATTCGGCGAGCCGGAGATGGATGTGTTTTATTCTTTTGCTCTTCCAGCCGATTGCCAAGCCAAACTTGGCTAGCAGGTCCAACGATTCGCCCTTCCAAAGCAGTTGAGCAATCAAATAGGGATCAGGTCCTGGGTTGCGCTTAGCTATTCGCACGGGCGATAGTTCAACGCCGTGTTCGACTTTCTTTGCTGTTGTGACGCCCCACCATTTGGGTACAAGCTTAACCGCTTCCTCACGATGTCGAGTGCCTACAACAAGTTCAACTCTGTCAAAGACGCGGCTATAGATCTGGGCTTGGTTGGGCAACCGAGCTAAAGTGTCACGATCACTCTTCAGTTCGAATCCACACAGTTCTCCGTTAATCACAGCCACGTCGATACGAACGTGACCGGACCAAACACCCATCTCTTCAACGATGCGTGTATCAGGGTCATCGGCGTGCTGCGCGTTAAGTCTCGCAATGAGAGCAGAGCGAACGTCTCCGTCACGCATATACCACAGGCCTCTGTCATCGTCGTTTATGATAGAATTCTCCAGAGCTCTAGAACAAAGAATTAAAGCCGTCGAGGATGGCGGGAAATTATCTGGCAACCAAGATTGGCGTCTTCGGGCTAGTTTTTCTCCCATCAAGCCACCAACTTCTGCGCCTGACGGTCCCCTTCCTATCTGGCATCTGCCGACTATCCCGCCTCCAGCCACACAGCCTCCCGGCCATCCACCTCCAGGCACAATCTTCTCCCCACCCGCCCGGCCACCTCAATGTCATATCTGAACCCTAAAACTTGCGCATTTGCGCGTCGGCCAGCATGCTTGGCAGCGATTGCTGTGTAGCCTTCTGCGATTGCTGCACCGACAACCGAACAATCGTTCCGGACGCGGTCTGGATTTGCTTGTTGGCAATGTCCGCCATTCGTCCGCTGTCGTCGGACAGTCGAAGCTCGACGACATCGCGGCTGGAGTTGCGTCCCGCTAACGCCGGCATCTGCGGCATGCGGATAGCCTGCGGCATGGAGCCGACGACGCCGCCGTCTGCAAGCCTGCCAATGCGATCGTCGTTTATGGCGCGAAGCAGAGGCCCATACTTCTTGACCATCGCGGCACGCGTAACGAACTCGCCGTCCGACAGCATGGTGGGAATTTTGTCACCGCGTGGCCCGCCGGGACCGCGCACAGTGCCACCACCCGCGAGCCGCAGAACTTTGCCGTCTTTGCCTGCTTCGCCACCGTCCTTCAACCCAAAAAGACTAGCGACGCCCGACAGCCATCCGCCGCCTCCGAACAAGCCGGCAAGCGGACCTTTGCCCAGCAGCGCGGCTTGCATCACGGCTTCGATAAGCGTGTTAAGGAACTTGTCGAGCGCCGCGTTACCGGTCTCGATTGCTGGGACCAAATCCATGAAGGCGTCGGCCAGCGCGCCCTTGAGGAAGTCGTTGGCTTCCTTCACTTGATCCTGCGTTTCGGCCAGCTTTTCCGCGGCGGCCGATGCGTCAGCATAAGCTCCCGCAAGCTCCGAAATCTGCTGGCGCAACTCCGGCGTGATTTCCTTGCCAGCCTTCTGCGCCGCAGTGAGAAGTTCGTGCTCGGCTCGGGCCTTTTCTAGCGTGTAGCCGTAGTCGTTCATCAGCGGGTTTAGGCCCGCCATGGCCGTCGTTTCAGCTTGTATCGCCGCTGTGCGCTCTTTGATCTGCGCAATCTCGCGCTCAAGGTCGTCGGCTCTAGATGAACCACGCCCCTTACTGCCGCCGCCCGTTTTGGCCGCATTCGGCGCTGCGTAGTCTTTCAGACTAACCGTCTTCGTCGCGACAGGCATCGGGCCAAGCGGATTGAACGGAACCTGCTTGTTGATCTCGGCGGCCGCAATCGCGCCGGGCGCGTTTGCGCTCGCGATGATATTGCGAAACGCAATTGCTTGACCAATCAGAGATGCGAGCTGGTTAGCGGCGTTGGACGTGTCCAACCCCATCGCCTTGTCGATCTCAATCATGCGCTGGAGGCGCTCAAGGCGCGATTCCACGTCAAGCAGAGCCTTTTCGGCCGCAAGCGTCTCGACCGTGACAGTTCCGCTCTTATCGAGGTTGACGCCTGCGAGATACAGCTCGTAGTCGCTAACTGCACGCGTGGCGTCCTGCCACGCCCCCGTGCTTTGTGCGCCTAGCGCATCAAAGACGTCTGCAACCTTGCGCCCGAATGAGCCGGCGTCAAAGTCCGCGATGGCCTTTGCGAGTCGGTTGATTGCATCGGCAAAGCTCGCACCCGCGCCGCTGGTGGTATTGAAATCCTTTGCGGCCTTGATGAGAGCGTTCGAAAGTCCAGTGACAGCGCCCGCAGTCGTCAACGTTGCGCCAGCAACCTTCTGCTCAAGGATCGGGGCGCCGGCTTCAAACGCCCTGAAGAACGCTTCGGACGAAACCTTGCCATCGACAACCAACTGCCGAAGCTTGGCAACCGACCCGCCAGCCTCCTCCAAGCCAGCTGCGGCGGCCTGCGCGATAGGCAGTGCGCCTTCCAAAATGGAATTGAATTCTTCGGCGCGGACTATGCCGGAGCCAAGCGCCTGACTAAGCTGCAGCAAAGCGCCCGACGACTCCGCCGCGGACTTGCCGGACACACGCAGAGCAACCGCGATCTTGTCAGTGAAATTCAGCAATTCCTCGCCGGAAATGCCAAGTTCTTTCTGCACCATCGCGGCGCGGCCATAGAGCTCAACAAGAGCCTCAACCGGCGCAGCGTTGCGCATCGCGCTGTCGTGCAGCCGGCCATAGACCTTTTCAAGCTCTGCGCCTGACAGCCCCGCCACCTTCAGGGCATTATCAATGCGCGTGGCGGCGTCTGAAAACTTCACGAAGCCTGCGACCACGCCAGCACCAGCAAAGGCGCCAGTTGCCAGCCTGCCAATGCCGACGAGCGAAGTGCCTATGCCCTTGCTCATCTTGTTAAACCGGCCTTCAATCGCCTTTGTCTGGCGATTGGTAACGCCCATAGCCTTGTTCAGCGCGTTCTGGTAGCCGCGAGTCTCCGCCGAAAGCTGAACTACAAGATGTTCGAGGTTACGCGCCATGGTCGCGTGCCTCAGCATACTTGCGCAAAATTTCGAGTGCTGCGGCGTGACGGCCTGACTGAGCGGTCCAGACCGCCAGTCCAGAGGCTATCATCGCATCGGCGATGACCACTGGATCGAGCGCAAGTTGAATCAGTGCATCAGCCGCGCGACGAGCAGCGGCGTTGGCGATTGTGAAATCGTCCATTTGGTTATTCCTTGTGAATTGTGTGCAAGGCGGCTATTTCCTGCGAACAGCCCAAGATGAATCATGTATTTTGGAGTCGATTGCCGGCAGCATCCTTTGTGCGAGCAGTTAAAGCTGCACTCATCACGCGGCACGGCACGATGTTGCAATCGTGTTGGAGTGGCGGGCTTCTTCCCGCTTCAAAAAAAGGGAGACGTCAACATGAGATCGTTGAGGTCAAAAGCTGTCAGTGTGAGAGCGTATCTTCGAATGCGATTTGGTCGACTGGAGCATGTGAGTGCTCATTTTCGATCCTGGCCTGGCCAGCTCACTTTCGACTTTTAAGTTCAGACTCGTGAACTGAACTCGCTGCCGGTAATCACCCACCATTAGATAGGCGAGGCTTTCATGCCATTTCTAAGCTCTTCAGCGATCAGACGTGCCGAATATGACAGCGCAACCATGACCCTGAGCATTTGGTTCGTCGATAGTGGCGGCCCTTACGACTATTATCGTGTCCCTGAAGACGTCTACCTCGCCTTGATCCAGGCATCCTCTGCAGGAAGTTTCTTCAACCGATATATCCGCGACCAATATTCATCCAACCGGTAGCCTCGCGCGCTTGCGCGCGCGCGAGGAGAAAATCTGTATTTGCGTTTGAAGCGAAGGGACCACACGGTCTGCGGGTCGGTGGCCTGGGCGATAGGATCCGCCCCCCACCCTCAACATCCCAATCGAAAAAATGTGCGCTCTTGACCCACGCCGGTCAGCATCCCCGGCACATTCAGGCTTCTGAAGGTGCCCCCCCGGGTCTACAAAGGATAGCCGTCCAGGCCGTACCGGATGATCGGGCGGCCACGGTCTTCTGCGGCACCGAAACGGGAGTGACAGGATGCGCAGAGCGACTGAAAGGGACCACTCCAGAACTTGTCGATGTCGCCCTTGTGGCCGCCGTCACGGTGATGCACCGTATTGGCCTCTGTGACTTCCTCGCACCCCAGACAGAGTTCGCAAAGAGGGTGTTCAGCAAGCTGACGCTCGCGGAGCCGCCTCCAGCGCGCCGTGCGGTATAGGTGTCCGAGTGTCGGTGACGGCATCAGGCTGCCCTCAGCGGAATGGCCCGCGGTCGATGCCGGCTCGTCGGTTCAACGTCATACGTCAACCTCGCGCCGAGTTCCGCGGGGATGCCTGCCGCGCGTAGGTCATCGGCATGCACAAAGGCGGACCAGCGACCCGGATCGGGTTCGTCATCGGCGTTGAGATAGCCGAAGCCATTCGACCACTCCATGATGGTGCCTGTTTGCGTCATGCCCGCTCCCGCCGAGCAGCGATCACCTCCGAGAAGAACGCACGGGCTTCCGGCTGATGGCGGTTCATCCATTCCGCAAGATCAGCGGTTGCGCCGCGCCGGTAGGCGTCAACCTCTTCGGGCGTGGCGCCCTTGTCGACCAGCGCGTTGCAGGTTGCCGCGACGGCGCTCAATCCGATCTGAGCCAGGGCGCCAACAGCGATGGCATCAGCGGGTGCAACACCGGCATCCATGAGGTCAGCGGCGGGTGTCGTGTGTGCGGTGTAGATCATTTCGCGCCCTTCCAAGCTGTCAGCGCCTCTAGCGCAACAAGGCGATCCTCAATCGTTCGCAAGCGGGTAGCGGGCTGGTCTTCATCGAGGCGCTTTTCTATGGCGATCAGCCGCTCTTCGACTTGGTCTGTGATTTTGTCGATGTAGCTTTTTACAGCGACGAATCCGGCGTCAAATGCCTCCTGCAAATCCATTGCTTATGCCCTCCTCGGAGTGGTCAGGCTCGCCATCGCGGACTTTCGACGCGCTTCGCTTTCCAGCGCTGTGTAGTCGACCTCGCGGCGCAACGCGGCGACCAGCGTGCGAATGGCATCGGTGGATTTAAGCTTCGGATCAAGGACAACGCATTCGTCCGCGATCTTCGCGACAACTGCGGTTATTTCCTCACCGAGGCGGGCCTGCATGTGCGTCAAGACCACAACATCTGATTTACGTTTCGTCATTTCGCGTCCCTCATGTCGGCACCTCGTTTGGCCACTAATTGCCAGTCATCTGATGCTCCCGGCTTGCCGCTCGGCGTGTCCTTCAGTGCGATCCAGAGCGAGCCATCATGCGTGATTAGATTGTTTCGCCGGTAGTCCAGCGCACGTTGATGAACGCCCATGAATTTCAATTCGTGGGACGCTGTTTCGAGCGCTTTGATGCGGGCGTTAAAGCCGTTGAGGGCTTCGTCGATGTAGCGGCGCGCGCCCTCGATAAGCGCATCTGACAGACGCGCCGTTTCTGGTCTCTTGGTCATTTCATTCCTGAATTTGGGTAATGAGGTTGTTGGCTAAGCACCACGCCAAAGGCGCCGGCTCTTCATCGGCCATTGCTGCTGCGAAAATCTCAGGCGACATGCCGGTGCGGTGTGCGAAGAGTGCAGCTTTGTTCGCATCGAGCCACCGGAGATGTTCCGCCGCCTCAAGATGAGCCGCCGCAGTCTCACGCCCGATACACGGCGCCGATGCCCCGTGTAGAAGAATCGAAGCGCCCGGTTCTGCAATGCGCTGATCGGCAGCCAGTGCGGCTAATAGCGCACCGGATTCGGCACGTCTGATAATGGCGGTCTTTCTCCCCGCGCGATGTCGGGCGATATGGACGAAAAGGTCGAACGCAGCGGCAAAGTCACCACCTGGCGAGTCGACATAAACCTCAAGCTCGACTGCCTCGGCACAGTCTTCCAACTCGGCTGCAATGCAAGCTGTCAGGTCGCGATCTATCTCGCCGACGATGTCGATCCGGGCGGACGGACCATCGCCCGACGCCCCGCGCTTCCAGTAGGCCTCGTCAAAATCGAGGAGCCAGGTCACGCGGCCGCCTTTGCGTCGATTTCTGCGAACAGTGGCGCGAGCGGGATGACGACAAGCGCATCGGTTTCAGGCGCTGCGTCCTCCGGGATCAGGCAAGGCGACACGTTTGGTGATAGGCTGAACACAGCCGCCAAGGGCGCATGCCGCCAGCCGGCTGCGCGATCCACGATACGGATTGCACGATCAGCGGCCAATCCTGGCTCATGGCCGTGGTCCACCAGTCGTGCCATGAGCGCGATGGCGCGAACGTCGCGGATTGTGAAGGAATAGCGCCCCGTGAGGCTGCGCGTGCCGAAAGTGATGTGGCGATGCTGAAGCCAACCGCGCAAGCGGCCGACATCGATGCCGACGAGCTTCGCAGCCTCGGCCACCGTGAAAGTCGCGTTGGACATTGTAAAATCTCGATTTAATGGATGGGGCGAAAAGAAAGCCCGACGCGACGGCCGGGCTATGTCAGCGCTACGCTGCTACGCTCTTAGAATTCGCGGCCACGATTTGTAATATTGCCCGTAAGGTGGCCATCGGCGCGTATTAACTGCTCGGCGGATAGACTTGCGCGACCACGCCCTTGGCCCACTCGGCAGCCTCGCGCAGAGCCTTCTTGCCGACGACATCAGCGTATCGGCCCTTGCCGCCCAGAGCGTAGCCGACTCCTGCAACGCCCTCACCAGCCAGCGCGAGTTCTATCACGTAATTCACACGGTCCTCCGGCTCCGGCCACTCTCGGCCATCTACTTGGCGGGGGTCGCCACGCGACACGCCCGGACGCCGTTGGGCGACGGATTCAATCAGTGAGCCATACTGCCGTGCAACGTCAGGTGCGCCGAAACCGTGGCGGCAATGTTCGTGGAAATCGTAGCAATCCCGTTGGGGCCGTATCGCCATGCCGGACGCATTGAACCAACTGCGGGGTGCAATTGGTCGCTGGTATGGATCCGCATGAAGCGGCGAAGGAATCGCGGGAGGAAGGTCAAGATACTCACCTGCGCGGAAGGGCGTGTTTGCCTTACCGCGGGGCGTGCCGTCTTTTCGCCTGTCGAGCGAAAGCTCCTTTGGCGGAGTGTTATCGTTCGCCGCAACGGGCAGCCTGTCGCGCGCAATCATCCAGAGCGACGCAGCGCCTATCGCGTCGTGCTTTGCGAGCCAGTTGAGAGCCGGGCGGGCGCCACGATAGCGGATGCGAGGTTTCGCAGTCTCATTGTCGTTTGCCGCGAGCAGATCGGTAGCCGCTCGGCTGGCGTCTCTACGAGCTTCCGATGTGCAGGCCAATTGGAAGTCACGCTGCATTAGCCACCTCCTTCCGATTGTCGTTCACAGGTCGAAGGTCGGGCCGTTGAGCGTAAAGTTCAGCCCAGCTGATGCGACGGCCAACGCGGACCGGCGCCACTGAAACGGTGCGACCAGTAAGGTCGGTGTGTTCTTCTGAGGTCATTTTGATTTCTCCCAAACAATCAGAAGTCAGGATTTTAGTTGTGCGCGACATGTCCGGGCGAGAACGGGCGCGGTCCTCTTGCGCCCATAATGACCCTCAAAAATAAACTTCAAAACCTGCGGCGTAACGCGCGCGTCAGTCCGGCCGGTTGCCTGTCGATAGGTTGGTGGGCTTTTCGGATACCCCCCGGAGGGGCCGGCCGTCTGGCCCGAAGCGGTTCTGTTGTCTAAAAAAAGGCGGGCGTGGACGAGCGTCAACCACGCACTGCAGCGCGCCGCACGTAGTCGACCGAATCGAGATACACTTCACCGTCGTCGGTTTCGATCTCGATCAGGTATCGAAGTTCATTTCTTGCACGGCCATCGATCCCGATGACCGTGCACGGCTGCCATTCTCGTTTTACGTCGCCGCCAATATTGGCGATGCGCACCTCGCGCTCCGCCGGGTAAGCTTGAATCTGAAACATGGTTGCGTTCATCTTTTCTCTCCTCTTGTTGAGTATTCCGTTTCCGCTACCCCCCCATCACACACGTCACGTACGTCACAGTTCAAAGGAGTTAAGTGTGACGCTGTGACGGGTGTGATGGGGGCACGTAGGAACCTAGCGGCCTGCCAGCTTGTACTGACCGAAGGCGTTCTTCTCGGCCTTGCCATCCTTCACGAGGCGGCCCAGCATGTGACGCACACTCGTGCCGGGAATGCCGGTTTCCTTGGCGATTTCGGCCGGCGTCAGAATGCCAGTGGCATCGGTCAAGGCGGCAATGATCTTGCGCTGCTGATCAGAGCGCTTCACGTCATCAGCATCGCCGAGCACCTCCCAGACGCCCTTGTCGAAGCGGAGCGCCTTTTCGAATTCCTCTATATCGCGACCGCGTCCGTAGAGTTTCGGGCCGTCGGTCGCTCGGTTCAGGACGAGAATTGTGTCCGCCGCGCCGGTCAGGCCGTTTGTGCCAGAAACTGCCTCAAGAGGATCTTCCGCCTCGGCCTTCCTGACGTGATGAACGACAATCAGCGCCAATCGATGCTCGCCCGCGTACTGTTGCAACGGCGAGATCGCGTCATAGTCCGCCGCATAGGAATCTTGGTTAGCCTTCTTCGGAGGTCTAACCATCGACAGCGTGTCGATAATGACCAGCCGAGGATTGCCTACCTTCGTCCGCCATGCGTCGAGAGACTCGATTAGGCCCGCGCCGATCTTGGCATTCTTGGTCCGCAGGGTGAGGCGCGACATGTCCGACCGAGAACGGGCGGGTGGCAGCACCATGTTGAGCCTGTCCTGCAGTCGGCGCTTATTGTCCTCAAGGGCCAAGTAAAGCGCATCTCCTGCCTCGCACTCTTCACCGAGGGCTAAACCGCCCGTGGCGACAGAAATCGCAAAGCCTAGTGCCATCCATGATTTGCCGAGCTTTGGACGGCCAGCAAGGATGGTCATCCCCTCCGGCACGTATCCGGGGATGACATACTGCACCGGAGGAAAATCCATGCCGAGCAAGGTTTCGGCATCGACCTCGTCATGCGTGTTATCGTTTGCCGCGGGTGGAGAAGCCGGCTTGCTTGATGGACGGAGGAAGCTCGGCATAATTCGCCGGGCCTCGCCACGGTCGAATGTCACGTCCGCTCGCCCCACGGCTACCGTCGTGACCGTTCCGGTTCCCCACTTGCCATGCTCGACCCGATCGCCGACCGACAGCTTAGACTGCTGCATGGGCGACCGCCTCTGCAATGGCGTCGGCAACAGCCGGCGGAAGGGTGACAATGCGCTGGCCGTTGAACTCAGGGCCATAGACCCGCACGCCATTTCGTGTCTCAACGAGACGCAGGTTCCTGATGAAGATGCCGTCGTCAAGCCGCACGTCCATAAACGCGCGCGTATTTCCGCCCGGTCGTGCCGGGCGATAGTTGCAAATTTCCACTGGGGATACTCCCAATATGAATGTGAGGTGGTTGCCCCAACGGGGGCGGTGCGCCCCGCCACGGAATGGCGACGGGGCAGGGCGGAGGAGGGGTTAGGCGGCCCTCATGGGGCGGGTAGGGGCTGTTAGGCGGCGTTCTGGGACCGCGCTTGGACGTTCTGGTTGGCGTGCGACATGCAGTGGCCAACCGCTTCAAATGTGGAAGAGAAGATTGCGGGCCGGTCGCCGAGATAGGCGAAGAGTTGCCCCATCGGCAGGGTGGCACCGTTGCTCCGCGTCGGACTGTAGAACGGTATTCTGCCTCGGGTGAAGCATACTGCTGACGCCGCACCGAACAGCGACGCAAACCATGCTGTATCGGTGGCGTTGTTAGTCAGCACCACAGCCTGTGAACATCGTCCAGACCGGTACTCTGCCACAAGCTTTGAAATAAACGGCCCGATGAGGCCACGACCGTAGGGCGGGTTCATCCAGACCCTCCCATGCCAAGGCTTGTCGAGGCCGCTATTGTCTATCGTGTAAAAGGTCGTCGCCCTAACTGTCTGCTGCGCGAAGTCATTCGACGCCGGGTCGACATCGATTTGCCCGAGCACAGAACGGGCCAGCTCGATGTATCGCGCCGGGGTATACCACTCGTTGTCGCCGGAGAAATTCGGCTTGTAGGCAGTTTTGCCAGTGCCGTTTTGGTTGGCCGCAACGAGCATCATGCTGCTGCCCTCTCTGCAACGCGGTCGGCAATCCATTGCATGACTTCCGCGCGTAAGTAGGCAATGCGCCTCTCTCCGAGGCGAACTGGCTTTGGGAAGTGGCCGTTGGCGGCCATCATTGAAAGATATACGCGAGACAGCGACGTTGCGGCCGCGGCTTCTTTTGGCGCCATCAGGGGCGCATTCTGGTTATCTGGTGACACGGTGTTCTCCTCAACGCCGGACGGAATCCAGGCGCTCGATTGGTTGGGTTCGAATATGAGAAGCCGGCGGATGGCCGGGTTAGGTTGGGTTGCCCGCATTGGCGCGGTCGCTGGCCCTTTTTCTTCTTTTTGTTTGCCAACTCGGATGTGCCGGATACCACCCCGGCGATGCGCTTCGCTCCACAAGACGAAACACATGCCTATAGTGAACGATTCCGTTAAAATTGTCAATAGTGAAAGTATAGTTACATGGCGGCCAGATAGTTCGCCCAATCGTCCATCAGCATCCGTCGTTTCGCCAAAGCGTCCGATCTTCGGTAGGCCGCTTCGGTCTTATCCTTCAGGATATGAGCCAGTGCCGTCTCGATAATGTCGCGCGGGTGGTGCGTCTCATCTCCGGCCCAATCTCTGAACGACGATCGGAGGCCGTGCAGGGTTGAATCATCACCGCTGGCGAGGCGCAATGCTTTTACCATTGCAGTGTCGCTGATGCCTCGTCCGGCAACGCCGCCCTCGAACACATAGTCGGAAGTCGACTGCTGCAGTGCGGCCCGAACAATTTCGACAGCCCGAGCGGGCAGGGGAACTCGATGCTCGCGGCCTGCCTTCATCCGTTCTGCCGGGATGGTCCACACAGCGTCTTCAAAATCGAACTCACTGCGGACAGCGCCGCGCACCTCACCCGAACGTGCCGCTGTCAGCGCGGCGAACTCGACGGCCCGCGCCGATGTCCCGGCCGCTATTCGCAGCTTCGCGACAGCAGCGGGCAGGGCCTTGTATTCAACCGCCGCATGATGACCCCTCTGAAGCTTCTGACGTGCCGGCAGCAATTCCTTGAGGCCGCCTTTCCAGGTGGCCGGGTTATCCTGAATCAAGCCGCGAGCACGGGCATGATCGAACACGGCTGCAATGCGCATTCTGGTTCGATCGGCCGTCTCAGGGATCGTTGTCCAGATCGGCTTCAGAGTCTCGACAACGTCATCAAGCGTGATCTCGTCAATCGGCATCGCATGCAGATGGGCTGCATATGTGTCGAGTGTCATTCGCCACTGTGCCATATGCTTCTCATTACGGAAGCCCGCGGTCTTAACGGCAATGACGTCTGCCATGACTTCTTCAAAAGTCTTCCGGTTGATCAGGTCTTCACCGCGCGCCAGGCGCTGCCGGATGGTTTCAGCCTTCTCTCTCGCCAAGGCGAGGGACACAGGGGCAGTACCTTGGCCGTAGCCGCCGAGACCGGTTTCTTTCCGATCTTTGCCGCGCCGGTGTATGAAAACCCATTGGCGCGAACCGCCCGCCCGGACCCGGAGATACAGCCCGTCTCCATCCGAATGGATGCCGACTGGAAGGCTTCGAATCCGTGTTTCGGAGAGCTTGTTGCGCGCCATACCGAGTCCCGTTGTCCTAACCGCAGCAAGAAAATTACGGAAAATGCGGCAAATAGCAAGCGAACTCAGTAGCAATTTCAATTACTTACACAGAGGGGCGGTCTCCCTCTCCGCCAGTTTTCCAGGTCTCAGGCAAGATCGCCTCGTCAACGTCCGGGCAAATCCGGCTGGCCGCGCAGCGCGGACCGCGCCGTCTCGCCGCCCGGCTCGAGCCTTGCCCCATCCACTTCGCCAGTCACCACTTCATCCGCAGAAATTCGGACGAACCTCTCATCCGTGGCAGGTGCATAAATATTGGTCACGAGGGAGACTTGAGAATACTGGATCGTGTTATTTCTCAAACAGAAACATGTTTCGATAACAGTCGCCGTCATCAAAGGATCTGCTCGCCAAGCGGCAGTTTTTCTTTTGTTTTCGCGTCTTGATTGTGACGGGCGCAGCCATGACGCCCCTTTCTTCGGATTTTTGGTCTTTTTGATCGTTCACGCGCAAAGAATAGGCCGGAAGGCATAATTTCTTAACTGTGATCCACGACTGTTCAGTGTCTATTGTCTGCTCAGGTTTTGATGATGGTCAGAGTTGTCTCCTGCCTGGTTTATGACCACGATTATTCATTCGTCTTGATCGCCGCCATTGCATGCCTGGCAGGGTCAGCCATCACGCTGCAACTGTTCAACAGGTCGAGGCGCAGGAATTCCGACCGGCGCATCTGGATCTTTCTCTCAGGAGTGGCCGGCGGCACTGCGATATGGACAACGCATTTCGTTGCCATGCTCGGTTTCAATCCGCCCGTCGAGCACGCCTACGAGCCAGTGCTCACGCTTGCCTCGCTGTTCGCCGCAGTCGCCTTCACGGTGCTGGGCCTTCATGTTGCGACATATGCCGCCTCGAACCGCAAGATCGCATTCGGCGGCGCGATCATCGGCATCGGCATCGCAGTGATGCACTTCACCGGAATGATGGGCCTCGATATCGCCGGATACATGGTCTGGGACCCTGCTCTCGTGGCCGCGTCCATCGTGCTCGGCGTGACATTCGCCGCTCTCGCCACCACCTTGCAGGTTCGCTCGAAGACGGAACGCGGCAAGTGGGGCAGCTTTGGCTGCCTCGTCCTTGCAATCTGCAGCATGCATTTCACAGCCATGGGCGCCGTCGAGTTTTATCCGGCTCCGGGTATCACCGTTTCGCAATATGCATTCTCGAGCGAACTGATCGCGATCAGCATCGTGGCGGCGATGTCGGTGGCAACCGGGATCGCGCTCTATATGGTCGACGTCCGATCACAGCGCGAAATGCTTGAGGGTTTCCGGCACGCTTCCCTGCATGATCCCCTGACTGGCATCCCCAATCGCGCACACCTTTCGGCCCTGTTGCCTGAAGTACTGAACGCGGCCGGTCGCTCGCACTCAAGGGTTGGCGTCCTTGTGATCGATCTCGACCGCTTCAAGGAAATCAACGACCTCCAGGGGCACGAAGCCGGAGATGCCGTCCTGCGCGCGGTGACGCGCAACGTGCTTGAGATATTGGGGCCGGGAGAATTCTTCGCACGCATGGGCGGTGACGAGTTCGTCGCGATCAAGACCGATGTCGATTCACAGGACGCGGTCTTCAAGTTCGCAAAACGCATCGAAGCGGCCGCGTCGCAGACCCTAAGCTACCAGGGCCGCCAGCTTTCGGTCGGGGCAAGCATCGGCATCGCGCTGTTCCCCAAACATGCCCAGCGTTCGGAGGAACTGCTGCTGAGCGCCGATTTTGCGATGTATCGCGCCAAGCGGTCTGCCGACTCCAAGATCTGCGTCTACGAACCCTCGGTCGATGATGTGCAGAAGAACCGTTCGGCCCTCGTCTATGAATTGCGGCAGGCTCTCGAACAGAAGGAATTCGAGCTTTTCTATCAGCCGCTCGTCGATGTGAAGTCGAACAGGATCACCGCATTCGAGGCGCTGTTGCGCTGGCGGCACCCGACCCGTGGAATCATCGAGCCGGGCGAATTCCTGTCGATTGCCGAAAGCAGCGGCCTGATCGTTCCGCTCGGCAACTGGGCGCTCGAACAGGCATGCTCGGATGCGGCGCGATGGAGCGGAGACATCCGGGTCGCAGTCAATATTGCCGCCGCGCAGGTCTATCGTCAGGATCTTCCGCAGCTTGTGCGCGAGACATTGTGGAAGACCGGCCTCGATCCAAGTCGCCTCGAAATCGAGATGACGGAGGAGAGCATCGTCGGCGATCCGCTCAAGGCCATGCAGGTCATCCGCCAGATCAAGGCGCTGGGTGCCACGATCGCCATGGACGACTACGGCACCGGCTATTCGTCGCTCGCAAATCTCAGGGTGTTCCCGTTCGACAAGATCAAGATCGATCGTGCGTTCATCGCCGACGTGACGACCAACGCCATATCTTCGGCCATTGTCAGATCGAGCATCCTGCTGGCCCGGGATCTGGGCATTGCGGTTGTGGCGGAGGGTGTCGAGAACGAGGACCACTACGCCTTCCTCCTGACGAACGGCTGTTCCGAGGCGCAGGGCTATCTCTTCGCGCGCCCGTCGCCAATCTCGACATTTGCGAGCACGGTGACCCCGCTGGCGCAATCGACCCAGCGCGTGGAACGCGTGGCCGCCCCGTTGATGCCGGCCGCGCGGATGGCGTCTGGATAGGGCTTCGCCTCAGCTTCCGTCGCAGCCTGACACGGCGACGGTCAAAGACCGTTTCCATCACCTTCGCTACCGATCTAGTTGTTTAGTCCGAACCCTGGTGGATCTGGCCCGAATTAGCCCGGCTTAGCCGGTCGTACACTCCTGATTGCTTGGTTGTGCCGAAGGCGAACCAACTGGGTTTCCCGCTGGTGACCGACCGTGTCGCCAGCCGGACTTGGCCGGGCCACCGCCCCTCCTTCACCTCTTTTCTAGCGGATCGCTCCGTCATCGGAGAAACAGAGCGATTAATTGCTTGCAGGAAATACTCTAGGATCGCGCGGGGAGCGAGTGCATGGATTGGAGCGAATGGCCGGGCAAGAGCGCGACCGTGGAGGGTGGGGCAGAGCATCCGGCCGCTTGCCACATGCTCGACGTCGCCGCCGTCGCCGAGCGGCTGATCGCGCCGTTCGACTTTTCGCCTGCCCTTGGTGACGCCCTGACGTTGCTGGCAGGGCTGCACGATCTGGGCAAGGTCAGCGACAGTTTTCGCGACATGCTGCGCGAGGGACGCGCGCAATCGTGGAAGCACTGGGAGTTGAGCGAGGTGCTTTTCTTCGAGCATGACGAGCGGATCGCCGCACGGATCGGCGGGACGCCTCGGTTGCGACAGGCGCTCTACGCGGCGGTGGCGGGCCATCACGGGCGACCGTCCGACCGGGCGCTGGGCGGCTTGCCGGTCGCGCCGCGCGGCAACCGGGAATTGTACCGGGCCTTGAGCCAGGTTGGGACCGGACGCGATGCGGCGGGCCTGCTGATCGACGAGTTCTGCGGCCTGTGGCCCGGCGCGTCGCTGACGGAGTTGGAACTGGAGCCGGAGAGCGAGCGCATTACCGCGCTTTGCTGGTGGCTGCCGGGGCTATGCGCGGCAGCCGACTGGGTGGGCTCGAACACGCTCTGGTTTCAGCCGCGCGCGGCCGGTCCGACGTTGGCGGCCTATCTGCAAGATGCACGGGAAATTGCAAAGACCGCCGTGCGCGAAGCCGGGCTTGCCGGAAGCCCGGGCCTCGACGGGCCGCTTTTCGACTTCGCTCCGCGACCGATGCAGGCGGTCTGCCGCGACGTGGCTTTGCCCGCGCTTGGGCCGATGCTCGCGGTGATCGAGGACGAGACTGGAGCAGGCAAGACCGAAGCGGCCCTGATTCTGGCGCAGCGCATGGTGAATGCCGGAAAGGGGCGGGGCCTCTATTTCGCGCTGCCGACCATGGCGACGGCCGACGCCATGTATCGCCGCGCCGCCGCCGTGGTGGGCCGCATGTTTTCCGGACCGTCGCTAACGCTCGCGCATGGCCGGCGCGACCTGTCTGTGGATTTTCGCGATCTTGTCGCGGCCGGGCGCAACGGGGGGCGCGGTGAGGAGGAGGCCGGCTGCACCGAATGGCTGGCGGAAAGCCGCCGCCGCTCGCTCTTGGCCGATGTGGGAATCGGCACGATCGACCAGGCGCTGCTGGCGGTGCTGCCGGTCAGATATCAGACGCTGCGCCATTTCGGCCTGTCGTCCAAGATCCTGATCGTCGACGAGGTGCACGAGATGGGCGAGCCTTACGTCGCCGAGGAACTCGTCGCCCTGCTGAAGATGCACCGCGCGGCCGGCGGTTCGGCCATCCTGCTGACGGCGACGCTGCCGCTCGGCCTGCGCCGCAAGCTGCTGGCGGCCTATGACGGCGCCTCTCAGAGCACGGCCTATCCGGCGCTGACGATCGCCGGCGGCTCGTCGGTGTCCGCCTTTGCCGACGACCGGCGGCCGGTCAAGGGTCCCGTGGCGGTAAGGCGGCTGGAGACGGCAGACGAGGCAGTCCGCCTGATCGCGCAAAGCGCGGCCGGCGGGGCGGCCTGCGCCTGGGTGCGCAATGCGGTGGATGACGCGATCTCGGCCGTGGCGGCGTTGCGGATGCGGGGCGTCGAGGCGCATCTTCTTCATGCGCGCTTTGCGCTGGGCGACCGCAAGCGCATCGAGGCGCAAATGCTCGGCCGCGCGGGAAAGAACGGGCAGGATCGCGCCGGCTTCGTCCTGGTGGGCACGCAGGTTCTCGAAGCCTCGCTCGACCTCGATTTCGATGTGATGGTATCGGACGTCGCGCCAGTTGCCGCGCTCATCCAGCGGGCAGGGCGGCTGTGGCGACACATGGAGGAACGACCGGCGACCTCGCGCCCGGTCGCCGCCCCGGTCCTTCATGTGCTTTCGCCCGATCCCGACCTTGTCGCCGACCCCCGCTGGCTGCACGATACGCTGGATCGCGGCTCTTGGGTCTACCCGGTTACCGATGTGTGGCGCAGCGCGCGCGCGCTCTTCCGGGCCGGCATGATCGATGCGCCGGCCGGCCTGCGGGCCTTGATCGAGGCGGTGCACGGCGCAGACGCGGAGCCTGTTCCCGCGCCGCTGGAGCGAGCGGAGATAGAGGCCGAAGGCAAGGGGCTGAGTGCACGCACTCAGGCGGTTCACAACATCGTCGACCTGAAAGCGGGCTATCGGTCGGCAGGGCGCGGCGACGACGATGCACGTTATCCGACGCGACTGGGCGACGAGCAGCGGATACTCGTTCTCGCGCGCCGGAGCGCCACCGGACTACAGCCTTGGATTGAATGTGCAGGCAGCGAAGCCTGGGCGCTTTCCGAAGTCTCTGCCCGGCGCAAACGTCTCGACCCGCTGCCGCTGCCCGACCAGTCCGCCCCAGAAATCCGCGCCGTCACCCGCGAGTGGCCGGACTGGAAGCGGGCGACCCATTGCCTGTGTCCCGTGGAGCAGGACGGCACGATCTGCGAAGGGTTGAAATATGATGGCGAATACGGTCTGGTGTTCGCTTCCCCGCACGGGCGGGGATGAACCATATGTATCCGATTGCGGTACTCGTTGGTCAGTCAGTTCCCCACACACGCGGGGATTCAAGTATGTATCTGAGTGATAAGTATGTATCCGATTGTGAACCGGCCGATTGACGTTGGAGCTGATTCGTGAATGAATAAGGCCTCGGGCGGAATCAACCGCCCGAGGCCTTGTCACTTCAGATCCTCAGCCGTGTCCGCGGCCAAGAGAGCGGAGGGTAGGGAATGAAAAGATTATTCGTTCATCCGCTCTCGGATTAGAATTAGTCTTCTCCCCGAGCGGAGGCAAGGCTTCGGCGTCGTTGTGCCGTTGATATTGCGGGGCGCGGGCGACATGGTGGCGCGTTCACCGGTCGCTCGTTCTTCGGCCGGGGCTTTTCAATGCATCTGCGCCCCCCGGCTTCAGTGTTCATGCCATCTGCAAATATTCGACATGCGGTCGTCAAATGGCGTGATCCTTGCTGTCGTATAATATTTGCTTTCGAAATGTGTTCGATGAAAACATGCTGTGAATAACTTACTCCGATACCTATGAATCGGCGTCCGTAGGTCGTCTATTTCTTTTGGGCTTGTCGGGGTGATAGATCATGTCGCTCAATCTGATTGAGGACAAATGGATTCCTGTCGTTTGCAATGACGGGTCAAAGCGGGTGATTGCGCCGTGGCAGATGGCCGATCCGGATATTCTTGAACCGGACTGGCTGCGACCAGACCTGAACGTTGCTTGTTATGAATTCCTGATCGGACTGGTCTATCTCGTCGATCCGCCTGCGAACAGGTCGGAGTGGGATGCGCGGGCAGCGCCCGACCCTGAGCGGCTGCGGGCGAGCCTCTCGCCCTTCGCGCCGGCCTTCAACCTCACCGGCCCCGGCCCGCTTTTCCTGCAGGATCTGGAGCCGCTTGCGGGCGAAGCCAACCCGGTCGACATGCTCTTCATCGACAGCGCGGGCGCGAACACGGCGCGCAACAATGCCGACCTGATGGTTCACCGCGCCCGCTATGGCCAACTCGACCTGCCGCTGGCGGCGATGGCGCTCTATACGTTCCAGGCGTTCGCGCCCTCCGGCGGGGCGGGTAATCGCACATCGATGCGTGGCGGTGGGCCGCTGGTGACGCTTGCCGATCCCGGCGGTGGACTTTGGGAATTCGTCTGGGCGAATGTGCCGGAAGGTGCGCCGGGGCGGATCGAGGACCTGCCATGGATGAACGCCACCCGCATCTCGGACAACGGTCAGCAAACCTTGCCGCCGTCAGGTTCCGTCTTCGGGGCGGAGGCGCTCTTCGGCATGCCGCGCCGGCTGCGGCTGGTCGAGGAAGGTGGTGCGGTCACCGGCGTCGTCCAGAAACCCTATGGCGCGAACTATGCGATGTGGAAGCATCCGCTCAGTCCTCACTACCGGTTGAAGCCCGGCGCCGAGTGGCTGCCGAAACATCCGCGCGCTGGCCGTTTCGGCTATCGCAACTGGCTCGGCATCGTCGTCGAGCAAAGCGCCAGCGAGACGACCGAGCTTGCGCTGGCATTGCGCGAGTGGAGCCACAGGCGCGGCGGCGGGTCGGCGCTCGTCGCCGGCTGGGCTATGGACAATATGAAGCCCCGTGACTTCATTCTTTCCAGGCAGATGCTGATCGAACTGCCGAGGGAACTGGAAAGCCGGCTGGTCGGGCTTGTCGAGGCGGCCGAGATCGCCGCCACCGCGCTGCGAGGTGCGCTGGGGCCGGTGCTGGCCGAGGGCGAGGCCCGCGAGGCGGAGCGCGAGGAGTTCTTCCGCGCTACCGAATCCGGCTTCCTGGACCATGTCCGTTCGCTCCAGTCCGGGGGCGATCCGGAGGCGACGTGGCTTTCCTGTCTGCGCGTCCAGGCGCTGGACCAGTTCGACGCGGTGGCGCTGCCGGCGCTCGACCGGCGGGAAATCGACCAGATCGAACGGATCGTCGAGGCGCGGAAATTTCTGGCCATGACATTTGCCGGCTATGGCAAGCAGGCGAACGCGCTCTACGAGGCACTGGGCCTGTCGCAACCGGTGGCGAAGAAAGGAAAGGCGGCATGAGCGAGGAGAAGGCAAGGGGGCCGGGAGCCATCGCACTCGGCTGGTGGCGCATCAACATCGCCGCTCGCGAAAACCCGGCGGCCCGCGGGCTGTCCGCACGGTTGCGCCGCGGCGCGCCGCTGGCGGTGCTGTGCGAGCCGGCGGTTCACGAACTGGCGCGCGGGCTGGGCCTCGGTTCCCGCGACGCCGATGTCGACAGGCTGGTGCGGCTGGTCAGCCTGCTTGCGGAACTGCGTGAAAGCGACGCCGCGCCGCTGGCCCGGCTGCTGGGCGGAAAGGAGCCGATCCTGTCCCGTTCGCGCTTCGAAAAGCTGATCCGCGCCGAGGGCGACGAACTGACCACGCTGCTGCGCCGCGCCATCGTAACCGCCGACCGCCGGTGCAACGTGACGCTTTTGGCGCAGGACCTCCTCCACTGGAATGCCGGCACCCGCAATCGCTGGTGCTTTCACTATTTCGGCGCCGACGCGCCAGCCGGCGACGGGCAGAAGAACGATCTGAGGGAGACGACCGAATGACCATTTTCCTGCAATTCCATCTGCTCACTGCCTATGGTCCGTCCAATCCGAACCGGGACGATCAGGGGCGGCCGAAGCAGGCCATGGTGGGTGGTGCGCCGCGCTTGCGCTTCTCCTCGCAGTCGCAGAAGCGGGCGCTGCGCGAGAGCGCCTTCTTCGCGCTCGACCTCAGCGGCAATATCGGCACCCGCACCAAGCGCCTGCACGAGAATCTGGTAGCCCATCTGGCGGGCAAGGGCATTGCCGGCGATGCCGCCGCCCAGGCCGCCGAAACCGTGGCGACCATCTTCGGCAACCTGGAAGCGGCGAAGAAGGACGACACTGGCCGGGTCGCCACCACGCTCGCCTTCATCTCCCCGCAGGAATGGCAGCTCGCCGTGGAACTGGCGGAGAAGATCGCGGCCGGCGAGGAGCCGCCGAAGGAGAAGGATCTGAAGAAGCTGGTGCTGCGCCGCGCCGACGGGGCAGTGGACATCGCCATGTTCGGGCGCATGCTGGCCAATGACGCCGATTTCAATCGCGACGCGGCGGTGCAGGTTGCCCATGCCATCACCACCCACGCCGCGCAGTCCGAGGAGGACTGGTATTCCGCCGTCGATGACCTCAACAAGGCCGGGGACACCGGCGCGGGACATCTCGGCGAGACCGGCTTTGGCTCGGGCATCTATTATCAATATGTCTGCATCGACTGCGGCCTGCTGGTCGAGAATCTCGACGGCGACCGCGAGCTTGCGGCGCGCGGGGCCGAGGCGCTGGCCCGCGCGCTGGCCCAGACCACGCCGCGCGGCAAACAGAACAGTTTTGCCCATCATCCCCGCGCGCATCTGGTGCTGGCCGAGGCGGGCCGCAATGCGCCGCGCGACCTTTCCGGGGCATTCTTCGCGCCCGTCAGCCGCCAGCCGCTGCTGGCAAGCTCGGTCAAGGCACTGGACGATACGCGCGCCGACATCGACCGGGCCTACGGACGGGTCTGGGAGGCGGAGCGGCGCATGGAGGTCGGCGTCGGCGGAACGCTGGACGAGATCGTGCGGTTCGCCGGCGAGACGGTGCGGGGGGCATGATGCAGTCCTGCCTCGTGTTCAGCCTGGCGGCTTCGCTGGGGGCGATGGGGGAGCTTGCCGGGCATGAGAGGCGCGGCTCGCTCGTCTGGCCCGCACGTTCCGCAGTTCTCGGCATGCTCGGCGCGGCGCTGGGCATAAGGCGCGACGGGGATTTTTCCGCCCTCGACGCGCTGGTGATCGACGTTGCCATCTTCGACGCGGGCGCGCCGCTGCGCGACTATCACACCGCGCAAACCGTACCTTCCGCCGTGGTGAAGACGCCGAACTCCCGGCCGGAGGCCCTGCGCGATGCCGGCCGCGAACGGACGAACACGACGATCACCTTGCGCGACTACAGGGCCGGCGTGCTCTATGGCGTGGCGGTGAGAGGAGAGGGGCTGGAGGCGCTGGCAAGCGCCTTGGCGACGCCGCGCTTCACCCTCTATCTCGGGCGCAAATCCTGCCCGCTGGCCGCGCCCACCGGCGCCCGCATCGTGCAGGCGGAGACGGTCGAGGCCGCGCTCGCCCACATCGTGGTACCGGGCTGGCGCATGACCGGCCGCGACCAGAAGTCAGTCACGGCCCGCACGCTCGTCACATCGGACCCGTCCGGCGAACTCGTCCACGACGTCGCGGTGGACCGCCAGCGCTGGCATTTCGCGCCGCGCCGCGTCGCCTTGCGGCCGGTCGACATCGTGGCGCGGGGCGGCGCATGAGCCTCTATCTCAGCCATATCCGGCTGGCCCGCAGCCCGTCTGTCCGCGCGCTCGCCGGCCTGTTTGCGCCCGATGACGGGCCACGCCGCCGTTCGGCCCAGCACAATCTGCTCTGGTCCGCCTTCTCGGACGGCCCGGACCGCGAGCGCGACTTTCTCTGGCGCGAAGAGAGCGACGGCAGCTTCCTCGTTCTTTCCGCCCGCGAGCCGAGCCAGATCGACTTGTTCGAGCCGCATCGGGTAAAGCCGTTCGCGCCTTCGCTGTCGGCAGGCGACAGGCTCGACTTCGTGCTGCGCGCCAACGCCACGCGGACAAAGCGCGGCGGCGCGCGCGTCGACGTGGTGATGGATGCCCTGCATAGCCTGCCCGGCGGCGAGCGCGCCGCCATGCGCATGGAACTGGCACGGCGCGAGGGGCGCGCCTGGCTGGAGCGGCAAGGCGAGGTTTCCGGGTTCCGCGTGCTGGAGGCCAGCGCCGACGACTATTCGACCGAGACCTTGCCGTCTCCGGACCGCCGCAAGGGGCGACCGCGGTTCGGAATCATCGACTTTTCCGGTCGGCTGGAGGTGGACGATCCCGAGGCGTTTCTGGGCCGCGTGGCGGGCGGCTTCGGCCGCGCGAAGGCGTTCGGTTGCGGGCTGATGCTGGTTCGGCGGGCGCGATGAGCGAAGGCGGCCCATCGACGGGCTTGCCGGGGCTTGCGCCGCCCCGGCCCATTCCGCTCAAGGACCGGGCCTCGCTCGTCTTCGTCGAACATGCGCGGCTCGACGTGCTGGACGGGGCCTTCGTCGCGGTCAATGCCGACGGCACGCGCACGCAGATCCCGGTCGGCGGCCTTGCCGGCATCATGCTGGAACCCGGTGCACGGATTTCGCATGCCGCCATCGCCCTTGCCGCCCGCGTGGGAACCCTCATCACCTGGGTCGGGGAGGCAGGCGTGCGGCTTTATTCCGCCGGCCAGCCCGGCGGCGCGCGCTCCGACCGGCTGTTGTGGCAGGCGCGGATCGCGCTCGACGATGCCGCGCGGCTGCGCGTCGTGCGTAAGATGTATGCGATGCGCTTTGGCGAAGACGCGCCGGCGCGGCGCTCCATCGAACAACTGCGCGGCATCGAAGGCGTGCGGGTGCGCGAGAGCTATGCGCATCTGGCCGCGCAATACGGCGTCGACTGGAAGCGGCGGCGCTACGACCCGGCCGACTGGGAAGCCGGCGACGTCGCCAATCGCTGCCTTTCGGCGGCGACCGCCTGTCTGCACGGGCTCACCGAGGCGGCGGTGCTGGCGGCCGGCTATGCGCCGGCGATCGGCTTCCTTCACACCGGAAAGCCGCTGTCCTTCGTCTACGACATAGCCGACCTCTTCAAGCTGGAGACGGTCGTGCCCGAGGCGTTCCGAGTCGCCGGTCTCGCCGCCCGGGGCAAGCTCGACACGGCGCCGGACCGGGCGGTGCGCCTTGCCTGCCGGGATTCGTTTCGCCGCGACGGCATGCTCGGACGGATCATCCCGGCAATCGAGGAGGTGCTTCTCGCCGGCGAACTGCCCCGGCCGGAGCCGCCCGCCGAGGCCATGCCGATCGCCATCGTCGAGGACCGGTCAGGTGATCCGGGGCATCGCGGATGATGGTCGTCGTGATTTCCAATGCCCCGCCCCGGCTGCGCGGCCGGCTGGCCGCGTGGCTGGTCGAGGTTCGCGCCGGCGTCTATGTCGGGGACTATTCTGCGCGCACGCGCGAAATGATCTGGCAGCAGGTGCTGGCCGGACTCGACGATGGCGATGCGGTCATGGTGTGGAAAGCACCGACGGATCAGGGCTACGACTTCCTGACTGCCGGCCGCAACCGTCGCATGCCGGTCGATTTCGACGGTCTGAAACTGGTCAGCTTCGAGCCGCCCAAACGCCCCGCCTGACACCCAGCCACTACCGTCGAAAAATCGGTAGGTTCTTTGAAATTGTAAAACCTTTTTTGGATCAATAGATTACACGAAGAGCGTTCCCCGCACCTGCGGGGATGAACCGCCGCCCGATCCGGTCGCAACTGCGCAGGCGCAGCGTTCCCCGCACCTGCGGGGATGAACCGCGGCGTCTGTTGCGTGCGTCGTGCTCGGCCGTGCGTTCCCCGCACCTGCGGGGATGAACCGGTGTCGATAGGCCCGGCGCTCGGCTCGCCTGTGCGTTCCCCGCACCTGCGGGGATGAACCGGATGGAACGAGCGTCTTGGGCTTTGTGCCTCTGCGTTCCCCGCACCTGCGGGGATGAACCGGACGATATGTTTCTCTCCATTGCGCCACTGAGGCGTTCCCCGCACCTGCGGGGATGAACCGAACGATGACCTCGGTCTGCTTCATCTCACCGCGCGTTCCCCGCACCTGCGGGGATGAACCGGCGCTCATCACCATCAATTTCCTGGCTGCCAAGCGTTCCCCGCACCTGCGGGGATGAACCGGACCAGGGTTCGTTCATGGGTTTAGCCCTCGCGCGTTCCCCGCACCTGCGGGGATGAACCGGCCGCTGCGCGTCCAGTAAGGAACCTTGTCGTGCGTTCCCCGCACCTGCGGGGATGAACCGGCGACGGCGCGACCGACAACTCGGCGTTCTTCGCGTTCCCCGCACCTGCGGGGATGAACCGCCTGTTATGGTCTCCCGCGAAATTTGCGCCGCGCGTTCCCCGCACCTGCGGGGATGAACCGGAGTGTGGACTGGCGTAACCGGCCCGGCTTCGGCGTTCCCCGCACCTGCGGGGATGAACCGCGAGGGCGGGGGTGTGACCGTGACATTCTCGGGCGTTCCCCGCACCTGCGGGGATGAACCGCGATTTTGCTGAGCGGCGGTTACGGCGAGGACGCGTTCCCCGCACCTGCGGGGATGAACCGTGGCGTCGATCACCGGGCACACTCTGCGTCGCGCGTTCCCCGCACCTGCGGGGATGAACCGCACCGTCAGGAGGGATGGGGTTGCCGCCAGTCGCGTTCCCCGCACCTGCGGGGATGAACCGGCTCTGGCAGGCCTCTTGGCGAACGATGACGCGCGTTCCCCGCACCTGCGGGGATGAACCGATCAAGAGCGCCGGCTTCCCGCAGTCCGCCAAGCGTTCCCCGCACCTGCGGGGATGAACCGCCGCCGGCTACCCGATCCTGCTCTCCGTGCACGCGTTCCCCGCACCTGCGGGGATGAACCGCTGTTCGCCGGCGACGCTGTTGTGCCCGACGCGCGTTCCCCGCACCTGCGGGGATGAACCGGTCGAGGGGGCGTTCAGCACGACCGATGGGCAGCGTTCCCCGCACCTGCGGGGATGAACCGCCGGTCGAATAGGCGATGTCATGCGCGGCGCAGCGTTCCCCGCACCTGCGGGGATGAACCGCTGATCGGAGACCACGCCAGTGACCGACAAGGGCGTTCCCCGCACCTGCGGGGATGAACCGAAGCGCCTCGATCGCGCGGTGGCGCGGCCATGGCGTTCCCCGCACCTGCGGGGATGAACCGATGACGACCCAGCTGGCGATGAACAGGGCCACGCGTTCCCCGCACCTGCGGGGATGAACCGTCGGCTGGGCGCTATGGCGACGGGCTGATGATGCGTTCCCCGCACCTGCGGGGATGAACCGCCTGATCTTCTCGCCGTCGAGCCAGAGCGTGTGCGTTCCCCGCACCTGCGGGGATGAACCGCTGCGGCCGGGCCTCGCGCACACGGCGCAGAAGCGTTCCCCGCACCTGCGGGGATGAACCGGATGGCGGCGACCAGGTGTTCTCCATTCAGGAGCGTTCCCCGCACCTGCGGGGATGAACCGGACATCGAACGGCAGCTGACCGTCGTCGCCGCGCGTTCCCCGCACCTGCGGGGATGAACCGCCCGATGTGTCGCGCGCCATGCGGGCAAATGAGTGTTCCCCGCACCTGCGGGGATGAACCGCCTCTCTGATGCAATCACGCAGCAGTTGATGGGCGTTCCCCGCACCTGCGGATCTGCAACCTCAAGGCTCTGTCGAATCTGGAGCCTTGAGGCAGGGTGATCCTAGAGCGATTTAGCCATGTCCCGCAGGCGGAATTTCTGGATCTTGCCGGTCGAGGTCTTGGGGATTTCGACGAAGATGACGGACTTCGGCACCTTGAAGCGGGCGAGAAGCGAGCGGCAATGGTCGATGATCTCGGCTTCGGTCGCTTCCCTGCCGGGCTTCAGCTCGACATAGGCGACCGGCACCTCGCCCCACCTGTCGTCGGCGCGGGCAACCACGCCGCAGGAGGCGACGGCGGTGTGCTTGTAGAGCGCGTCCTCGACCTCGATGGACGAGATGTTCTCGCCGCCCGAGATGATGATGTCCTTGGAGCGGTCTTTCAGCTGGATGTAGCCGTCGGGATGCATGACGCCGAGGTCTCCCGAATGGAACCAGCCGCCGGCGAAGGCCTCGTCGGTGGCGGCCTTGTTCTTCAGATAACCCTTCATGACGATGTTGCCGCGGAACATGACCTCGCCGATCGTCTCGCCGTCTGCGGGCGTCGGCTGCATGGTCTGCGGGTCGAGCACTGTCAGATTGTCGAGCGCGGCATAGCGCACGCCCTGACGCGCCTTCTTGGCGGTGCGGGCGCCCTTTTCGAGATGATCCCAGTCGGAATGCCATTCGTTGACGACGGCGGGGCCGTAGGTCTCGGTCAGGCCGTAGAGATGGGTCACGGCAAAGCCGGCATCGGCCATGCCGGCAAGCACGGCCTCGGGCGGCGGGGCGGCGGCGGTGTTAAACGTCACCTGCTGCGGGAAGTCGCGCTTGTCGGCGTCGGGCGCGTTGATGAGCGTCGACATGACGATGGGCGCGCCGCACAGATGGGTGACGCCGTAATCGGCAATCGCGTCGTACATCGCCCTGGCGCGGACCCAGCGCAGGCACACATGCGTTCCTGCTTGCACTGCGAGCGTCCATGGGAAGCACCAGCCATTGCAGTGGAACATCGGCAGCGTCCACAGATAGACCGCGTGCTTGCCCATGCCGGCATGGATGGTGTTGGAATAGGCCATGAGGGCCGCGCCGCGATGGTGATAGACGACGCCCTTCGGGTTGCCTGTCGTGCCGGACGTATAATTGAGCGAGATGGCGTCCCATTCGTCGTCGGGCAGCGACCAGGCGAAATCGTCGTCGCCTTCGGCGACCAGCGCCTCGTAGTCCAGCGTGCCAAGACGCTCGCCCTTGGGGTAGGGGGCGTCTGACGCGTATTCCGGGTCGTCATAGTCGATGATGAGCGGCTTGACCTTTGCCAGCGCCAGCGCCTCCCGGACGACGGGGGAGAACTCGCGGTCGACGATCAGCACCTTGGTCTCGGCATGGTCGAGCTGGAAGGCGACGATGGGTGCGTCCAGGCGCGTGTTGAGCGAATGGAGCACGGCCTTTGTCATCGGCACGCCGAAATGGGCTTCGAGCATGGGCGGAGTGTTGGAGAGCATCACCGTGACCGTGTCGCCCTTGCCGATGCCACGCTTTTTCAGCGCGGAGCCGAGCTTGAGGGAGCGCCGCCAGAACTCGCGATAGGTGGTGCGGCTCGACCCGTGGATGATGGCGACATGGTCGGGATAGGTCATGGCCGCACGCTCCAGATAGGTGAGCGGCGTCAGCGGCTGGTAGTTGGCTGCGTTCTTTTCAAGATCGAGGTCGTAAGGCGATGTCATCCGGTCTTTGTCCCCAAGTCTGCTCTGCTTCATATGTCCTATAGCAGGTCGATGACCGCGTCATAGATCAGCTTGATGGCGATGACGCCGACTGTCGCATAGGTCAAGGGATAGAAAACCTCCGGCCGCATTCTCCGGACCACCCATGCGCCGCCAAGCGTGGCGATCGGGGCGAGCGGCATCAGTGCCGCCGAGGTCGCGAGATTTTCGGTGCTGAACTGGCCGAGCGCGAAATATGGCACGAGCTTCACCGCATTGGTGATGGCGAAGAAGATCGCGGTTGTGCCCGAAAGCACTTTCGGGTCGAGGCGGAGCGGAAGGGCGTAGACCTGATAGGGCGGGCCGCCGACATGGGCGACAAAGCTGGTGAAACCCGACACCGCACCCCAGAAGCCCGCTGCCAGCCGGTTTGGCGCGGCGCGCTGCGTCGAGGTCCGGCGCATTGTCTGCCAAAGCCACCTGATGACGAAGGTGGCGGCGACGAGACCGACGATGAGGCGGACCATGTCGGCTGTGACGGACGCGGCGAGAAGCCAGCCGAGGCAGACGCCCGCCAGCGCGCCGGGCAGCATGCCGACCAGCGTTTGCCCGTCATAGACGCCGCGCCAGGTCCACACCGAGGCGATGTCCATGATGCACAGGATGGGCAGGAGGATGGCGGCGGCCTGAACCGGCGAGATGGCGAGTGCCATCAAGGGAACGCCGACAAAGCCGACGCCGCCGGCAAGGCCGCCTTTTGACAGGCCGACCAGAATGACGGCAGGAATGGCGACGGCGTAGAAAAGTGGGTCGGTGATCAAGTCTGCATGTCCGGCTCGGCGGTGTCTCTATCCTACCGGAGCGCGCGGCGCACTACCCAAGCGGTGACCGGTCGGCTATGCCCAAATCAAACCATGCCCAATTCAAACCATGATCGCCCGACAAAGACGGACCTGAACGGAATTATCTGATGAGTGAACCTTCATCCAATCGCTGCCGCCTCGTCCTCGTCGCCGGGCCGGGAATTGACGGTGCGTCGCCCGCGCGCGTCGTGGCGGCGCTTGGCGGAGGCGACGTGGCCTCGGTCATCCTCGTTCAGGGAAGTGCGGGCGAAGGGGAGTTCCAGTCCTATTGCGAGGCGATCGTGCCTGCGGCGCAGCAGGCTGGCGCGGCTGTGGTGGTCGCCGGAGACAGCCGCATCGCCGGACGTGCGGGGGCGGACGGCATTCACATCGACGGCAAGCCGGAAACGGTGGCTGAAGCCGTCGAGCGACATTCAGGCAAGCTGATTGTCGGTGCAGGCGGGGTCAAGACGCGGCACGAAGCGCTGGAACTCGGCGAGGCGCAGCCCGACTACGTGCTCTTCGGTCGTTTCGGCTTCGACCAGGAGCCGGCCGCGCATCCGCGCAATCTCGACCTCGCGGCCTGGTGGTCGCCGATGGTCGAAATCCCGTGCATCGTGCAGGCTGGCAGCGAGATCGCGGGCGTCGAAGCCTGCGCGCAGACGGGCGCGGAGTTCGTTGCCCTGTCGGCGGCGGTGTTCGGCAATGGGGCGGACCCTGCCGATGCGGTTGCGAAGGCCAATGCGCTGCTGGACGAGCGCGCGCCGAAATTCGAGGCGCAATAGATGAAGTTTCGGCACTTTGTCCTGATGCTGGCGGCAGCGGCGGCGTTTGCCGCGCCGGCGTTTGCGCAAGGGGAGCCGAAAGCGGAGACGAAGACCGGAACGACCGGGGAGCCGGCGGTTGTCGATGAAGCTAATCCCGCCGCCGCCAAGGAGCCGGATGCGGCGACGAGTGAAGCTGATCCGACGGCGCCCAGCGAGCCGAATGCGGCCGCCATCGATCAGAACAGGTTTGGCCAGCGCCCCGCCGATGAGGCGTTCGGCGCGTTCCAGCGCGGGCTTTACATCACGGCGCTGAACCTCGCTCTGCCGCGCGCCGAAAAAGGCGACCTGGCGGCGATGACGCTTGTCGCCGAAATCTACGGGCGCGGGCTGGGCGTTCCGCTCGATGAGAAGAAGGCCGCCGAATGGTACGAGAAGGCGGCGGACAAGGGCGTTCCGGAGGCACGGTTCCAGCTTGCGCTGATCCTGCTCGACGGCAAGCACGCCAAGGCCGACCCGGTGCGTGCGCGCACGCTGATGCAGGCGGCGGCCGACGCCGGCAATCTGCTGGCGCAGTTCAATCTGGCGCAGATGATCATCGGCCGCGAGCCGGGTTCTGTCGGCACGGCGATCGACTATTACGAGAAGGCGGCCAAGGGCGGCCTGCCGGACGCGCAATATGCGATGGCGCAGGTCTATGCCAATGGCACTGGCGGGCGGCCGGTCGACGATGTGGAGGCGCGGCGCTGGATGGCGCTTGCCGCGCAGCGCAATTTCGATTCCGCGCAGGTCGAGCTTGGCTCATGGATGGTCGAGGGCAAGGGCGGCCCGCGCGACATGAAGGCCGGTTTCGGCTGGATCCGCCGCGCGGCGCTGGGCGGCAACGTGGCCGGCCAGAACCGCCTGGCGAAGCTCTATGTCGAGGGGCTTGGCGTCGATCCCGACATCATTGAGGGCGCGGCCTGGTATGTGGTCGCCAAGCGGGCGGGGCTGACCGACCGCTACATGGAAGACGTGCTCGACGGGCTGACCGACGAGCAGAAGAAACAGGCCATCGAACGCGCCAACAGGCTGCGGTAGCAGCATTTCCAGCAAAAGTGCGCAGCGCCTTTGCGTCCGGAAATGCGGCAAACACAAAGAGATGGAGCGGTTCTGCTGATTCCGAGAAATCTGGAACCGCTCTGGTAGCCGTCCAAGGCTTGCAGGGCTGGCCGATTTGTGGTCAGGGAAACGCGAAGCGGCACGACGCCGACCAAATTCCCGGAAAAACATGGCCAAGATCAACGGAAATGAAATCCGCCCGGGCTACGTCATCGAGCATGATGGCGGGCTCTGGGTCGCGGTGAAGACCAATTCGGTGAAGCCCGGCAAGGGCGGCGCCTACAATCAGGTCGAGCTGAAGAACCTCATCAACGGCACCAAACTGAACGAGCGTTTCCGCTCGGCCGAGACGGTCGAGCAGGTTCATCTGGAGCTGAAGGATTTCACCTTCCTCTACGAGCAGGGCGAGGCGCTGGTGTTCATGGACACCGAAAGCTACGAGCAGCTCGAATTGCAGAAGGATTTCGTCGGCGAGCGCGCCGCCTTCCTGCAGGACGGAATGCAGGTGACGGTCAGGCTCTATCAGGAGCGCCCCATCGGCATCGCCTTGCCCGATTATGTGACGCTGGCGATCGCCGAGGCCGATCCGGTGGTGAAGGGCCAGACGGCAGCCTCGTCGTACAAGAGCGCTATTCTTGAGAACGGCATCCGCATCCTCGTGCCGCCGTTCATCGCGGTCGGCGAGCGCGTCCTCGTCGACACGAACGAACTGATCTATATGCGCCGCGCCGACTAGTTTATTTGCCGCCGCGGGCGTGGCGCGCTTGCGGTGATGTTGTGCTAGAAGCTTTCTGCGCCGGGTTGACGACGCCCGGTCATTCGCCCGCCTGACCAGAACCGCGATCGTACAGCGGTCACTTTCGGAATTTCGCCATGCCCCGTTCAGCAATCCTCAATGTGATGGTTCAGGCCGCTATCAAGGCGGGTCGCTCGCTTTCACGCGATTTCGGCGAAGTGCAGAACCTGCAGGTTTCGCTCAAGGGGCCGGGCGACTTCGTCAGCCAGGCAGACAGGCGCGCCGAGGAGATCGTCCATGCCGAACTGTCGAAGGGGCGGCCGGACTATTCCTTCCTGATGGAGGAATCGGGCGAGATCGTCGGCTCCGACGCCCAGCATCGTTTCATTGTCGATCCGCTCGACGGCACCACCAATTTCCTGCACGGCATTCCGATCTTTGCCGTGTCGATCGGGCTTGAACGGCAGGGCCAGCTTCTGGCGGGCGTTATCTACAATCCCGCCATGGACGAACTCTACACAGCCGAGCGCGGTTTCGGCGCGTTCCTCAATGACCGGCGGCTGCGCGTCGGCGCGCGGCGCAAGCTTGTCGACAGCGTGATCGGAACCGGCATTCCCCATATCGGCGAACGCGACCATGCCGGCTACACAACCCAGCTGCGCAATGTCATGCGCGAGGTGTCGGGCGTGCGCCGCATGGGTGCCGCCGCAATCGACCTCGCTTATGTGGCGGCGGGCCGTTTCGACGGATTCTGGGAAAGCGGGCTGAAGCCCTGGGATATGGCGGCGGGCATTGTGCTGATCCGCGAGGCAGGCGGCTTCGTTTCCGATCTGCACGGCAATCAGGAGATGTTCGCGACGTCGGGCATCGCCGCCGGCAATGAGCCGATCCACAAAGCGCTGCTGGAACAGATCCGCAAGCCGAACGTCGCGGGCTGAGCATGTCGCGCAAAAGTGCGCAGCGCTTTTGCGACAACGACATGCGGCAAATCAAAGACTTAAAACGTGTCGAGCTGATCCTGATGATCGCGATACGTTTTGGCGTTCAATCTTAATTAGGCCACCGAACGGTAATCTTGCTGTCACGCATCTGTGTGAGCAAGGGCGGATGAGTTCGAGCAATTGGCCACCGAGCAGGGAATTTTCCACAGCCGAGCGCATTGCCGACGTGGTCGTGCACGGCGTCGGGCTGGCGATTGCGCTGGTGGCAGGGACGGTGCTGCTGGTGCTGGCCGCAAACCGGCTTGAGCTTGGCGAATTCTCCTCGCTGGTGCTCTATGTCCTGTTGCTCGTCACGGTCATGTCGGTGTCGGGCCTCTACAATGCCTTGCCGGTTTCGCCCATCAAGACGTTCCTGCGCCGCTTCGACCATGCCGCCATCTATCTGCTGATCGCGGCCTCCTACACGCCATTTGCGGTGCAGATCCTCGATCATGCCTTTGCGCCCGCCGTGCTGGCGCTGGTGTGGGTCGGCGCGATTGCCGGCATGGCGGTGAAGCTGTTCCTGCCAGGCCGGTTCGACCGCACCGCGATCGCGCTCTACCTTCTGCTGGGGTGGAGCGGCGTGGCGCTGTTCACGCCGCTGTTTGCGACATTGCCAGCGACGAGCGTGTGGCTGATCGTTGCCGGAGGCATCGCCTATTCGACGGGCGTGATCTTCTTCGTCCTGCACAGGATGCGCTTCCAGACCGCCATCTGGCACGGCTTCGTGGTGACGGGCGCCGCCCTTCATCTGGCCGCCGTCACCGATTTCGTCATCGCCCGGGCTTGAGCTTTGCGCTCAGGTCGCCTTTAACTGCGGCCATAATTAAGGTCGAATTGCCGGTCAGGTCTTTGATCGGGCAGGACTTAGGGGCCGGAACATGGCGTTATTCAGATCGTCCGACGTGCTCGTCACGGGGGGCGAGGACTACGATCCGCAGAAGCTGTCGTCGCCGCAGGTCTTCCTGCTGTCGATGCTCATATTCCTCGCCATAGTCGGCTTCGTCGTCGCCATTCTCTATCGGCAGATATCGTCGGCCTTCGTCACCAATCCGGGGCTCAACGGGCTGATCCTCGGGGTTCTCGTGGTCGGCATACTGCTCGCGTTTGCGCAGACGGTGCGCCTGTTCCGCGAGGTGAAGTGGGTCAATTCCTTCCGCGCCGGCAGCGAGACGACCGAACCGGTGCTGCTTGCGCCGATGAAGGCGCTGCTCGGCCGGTCGGCCAATCTGGCGCTGTCGACCAACACGATGCGCTCGATCCTCGATTCGATCGCGACACGGCTCGACGAAAGCCGCGACATCTCGCGCTATCTTATCGGCCTGCTGGTCTTTCTCGGCCTGCTCGGCACGTTCTGGGGCCTGCTCGGCACGATCGGCTCGATCGGTTCGACCATTCAGGCCCTCGATCCGGGTTCAGGCGATGCAAACGATGTTTTGAACAGCCTGAAATCCGGCCTGTCGGCTCCGCTGGCGGGAATGGGCACGGCGTTTTCGTCCTCACTGTTCGGCCTTGCCGGATCGCTGGTGCTGGGCTTCCTCGACCTTCAGGCGGGCAGGGCGCAGACGCGCTTCTACACCGAGCTTGAAAACTGGCTGTCGACGGTGGCCGACCTCGGGCCGGACCTGCCGGGTGAGGGCGCGCGCGGAGCGACAAGCGCCGACGAGATGCGCCATCTGGCCGAACGGCTGCGCACGCTGAACGATGCGGGCGGCTCGAACCAGCGCGTCGCGTCCGCCATGGCCAATCTCGCCGAGGGGATTTCCGGTCTCGTCAAGAACATGCGCAACGAGCAGCAGATCATCCGCGACTGGATGGAATCGCAGGCGGAGGAGCAGAAGCGCATGCGCGAAACGCTCGACAGGGTCGCAAAGGCGCTGGAACGCGAGAAGGGCAAGTAACAATGGCGCTGGCTCGCGGGCGGCGGGAGCGCCGCACGATCGACTACTGGCCGGGCTTCGTCGACGCGCTGTCGACGCTGCTGCTCGCCATCATGTTCCTCCTGTCGGTGTTCATGCTGGCGCAGTTCCTGCTCAGTCGCGAAATCTCCGGCAAGGACGAGGTGCTGAACCGGCTGAACTCGCAGATCAACGAACTGACGCAGTTGCTGGCGCTCGAAAAGACCAATGCGCAGGATGCGGAAGACACGCTCGCCAATCTCCAGGCGTCGCTCGACGCCTCGCAGGCCGAACGCGACCGGCTCCAGCAATTGCTGAGCCGAGGCGCCGGGGCAGGTGCTGCGGCTGACGCGGAAATCGGCAAGCTCTCGGGCGAACTCGACAGCGAACGCCAGATCAGCCAGCGCGCTCTGTCGCAGGTCGAAATCCTCAATCAGCAGATTTCTGCGCTGCGCAAGCAGATCGCAGCACTTGAAGACGCTCTCAATGCGTCGGAGGCGCGCGACCGCGAGTCCAACACCAAGATCGCCGATCTCGGCCGCCGCCTGAATGTCGCGCTGGCGCAGCGCGTGCAGGAGCTGAACCGCTACCGTTCGGACTTCTTCGGCCGCCTGCGCGAGATCCTGTCGGATCGCGACAATATCCGCATTGTCGGCGACCGCTTCGTGTTCCAGTCCGAAGTCTTGTTCCCGGTCGGCGCCGAGACGATCAACGATGCCGGTCAGGTCGAGATGAAGAAGCTGGCCGATGCGATCATCGAATTGCAGAAGGAAATTCCGCCGGAGATAAACTGGGTGCTGCGCGTCGACGGCCATACCGACACCGTGCAGCTTTCGGGTACCGGCCGCTACCGGGACAACTGGGAACTGTCGAGCGCCCGCGCGACATCGGTCGTCAAATATCTGATCGCCAACGGCGTTCCGGCAAACAGGCTGGTTGCCGCGGGCTTCGGCGAGTTCCAGCCGCTCGATGCGGGCGACACGGACGAGGCGCGGGCGCGCAATCGCCGCATCGAGTTGAAACTGACCGAACGCTGAGCGGTTCAGTCATTGTGATTTAGGCCCCTATGCGGATGCGGGTGAAGCGCCAGGTCACCTGCTCGACCTGCGAGGCCGGATAGGTCAGCGATATCTGGCGCGAGCGCCGCGGGCCGGAGGCGGCAGCGAAAAAGATCGAATCCTCGAAGCGCGGTTCGACCTCCTGACAGGAGAACGTCCAGAAGTCGCCGCCTTCCACGCCGACGACAAGGCGGCCCTGCTCGTCCTGGAACATGCTGGTGTCAGGGTGGAGATGAAAGCGGATGACGACCGCGTCGAGCCCGATCCGTGCGCGCTGGCCGTCGCGCCTGCGGATGCGGTCGATGCCCTCGATGATCGAGCCGCTCATCGACAGCGTCAGGTCGCGTTCATGAACAAGGCCATAGCGGCTCTCATAACCGTTGTGGCTGGCGATGAAGGTCTGGGCCTCGGCGCTGTCGCGCCGCTCGCACACGACATGCGTCGGCCCCGCATAGAGCGGCGTTCCGAGAAGCTCGCGCAGACGGCCTGCAAGCTGGAAGCGGGCCGACGAATTGTCGTTGATGGTTGCCGTGGAATGAGCGGCGGTGGCGCGCGCCAGCGGGCGATAGTCCGGCGGGCCGAAGACGTCGACGCCGCAATTTACAACGAACTGCTGGCGGCCGGACGAAAACTCGAAGGAGAGGCATCCGGCGTGCGCCTCGCCCGAGACGTCGAATGGCGGCGGCGTGCCGGTATCGGCGATCAGCGTGGTGCCGCCCATGGCCAGCCGCTCATAGCCGGAATAGGGCGCATGGAGGAGGGGCGAGCCGCCGGTGTCGTCGTGATGCAGGACGGCAGCCAGCCGGTCGGCGATGGTCGGCCCCATGCCGTTGAAGCGGGCGAGATTGCCGTCGGTGTGGCGGAAGAACCGAAGTGCCGGAAACATCCGGTCGATCGAATCCATCAGCGATTTCGGCGGCGCCTCGGCCTGATTGGCGTAGGTCTGGCGCAGCGGCAAGAGATCGGCCAGCAGTTCAAGAAGCGCATCCGGATTGCGCGAGATGTGGCCGCCATCGGGCAGGATCTGCCGGTCCAGTTCGAGCGCGAGGTTGCGCGTGGCGCTGCTGATGCTCTGGGCCGAGCCCGGCAGGGCAAGTGCTGCGAATGCCAGCGCGATGCGGGCGCGCAGCCGCTCCTCGCCATCGGGCATTTCGCGAACCGCAACCCGCAGGAAGCGCACCTGCGCCATCAGGTTCCTGAGATAGGCCCGGTAGAAGGGAAGTTCCGCGCCTTGCAGCACGGTTGTCGAATGCTGGAGCCAGGCGATGATGCGCCGGGCGACGACGGGGATTTCCCAGGCCGGGTCCGAGATGCGCCCGCCATGGCTTGCCATCCATTCGCCCGTGAGCGCCCGGGCATGGGCGGCGGCGAGTTCGGTGCCTGCCTCGCGCATGTGGCGCAGCCAGCGGAAGCCGTGCAAGGCACGCTGCCAGTCGAGGCTGGCGCCGGCGATCTGGAACGGGGAGATGCCGCCTGCCTCGACCATCTGGCCGGCGAGCATGAAACGGCCATGATACATGTCTATGGCGACCTGAGGGTCGGCCAGTCGCAGGTCCGGCGGGGCAACGAGGATGCGTTCGGGCGCGCGGCCTGAAAAGCGCCAGCGATAGCCCGGCCCGGAGCCGAATCGACGCTTGACCCGGCGCCACGCCTCGCGTGACGCATAGACCCAAAGCGCGCCGCTTTTGCCGGTTTCGGCCGCCAAACTCCAGAACTCCCCTCGACTGCACGCTGCGCGAATCTCTTCGCGCAGCCGTCAACATTAGCTTGTAGCTATGGCGTCCGCCATGGTTGATGCTTCGTTAACGATCGGCTTGATAGGGTTCCGTTCCGAGGTCGCGGAGGCGACCGCACATGCTATCGAACGCTGGACGCTTCGTGAAACTGGCTCTGACATCGACGATCTGTCTTGCTCTTGTCGCCTGGCCCGGCGCGATGCTGGCTGCAGAGTCGATTGCGGATATGGAAACGCGCCACAGCCAGAGCGTCGGCGATTTTGCGCGGATGTCGCAGGAGCTTGGCCTGTCGGAGGCCAAGCAGAAGGAAATCGCCGCCGAGATCGCCAATATCCGCAAGGACAATGCCTCGATCACCGCCGCGCTGATCCAGTCCGCCAAGACCGAGAAGAAGCTGTCTGAGGATGTCGCGACCATGGAGGAGCGGCTGGCCGCGCTCGAAGGCGACCGCTCGATGGTCAAGGCGTCGCTGGGCGAACGGCGCGGCGTGCTGGCCGAAGTCCTGGGCGCGCTCCAGCGAATGGGCCGCAATCCGCCGCCGGCGATCCTGGTGAAGCCGGAGGATGCGCTGTCTTCGGTGAGGAGCGCCATTCTTCTCGGCGCGGTCGTGCCCGAACTGCGCCACCAGACGGATGTGCTGCTGGCCGATCTGTCCGAACTGGCGCGATTGGGCGAAACGATCAATTCCGAGCGCGACAGGCTGGTCAAAACGATCGCGCAGCAGTCATCGGAGCGTGGCCGACTTTCACTTTTGCTTGATGAGAAGAAGCGCGTTCAGGAGCAGTCGGAGGCTCGGCTGAGTGAGGAGAAGGATCGCTCGGAGAAGATGGCGCAGCGCGCCAAGAGCCTGAAGGATCTGATCGCTTCCCTGGAAAAGGATATCGATCAGCAGCGCAAGGCCGAGGAAGCGAGCAGGAAACGCGAGGCGTTGAGAGCGGCAGCACCCGTGCCAGAGGTGAACCGCCTGACGGCGGCTCCGCCCTTCGAGGCGTTGCGCGGCCAGCTTTCGATACCCGTATCGGGCCGGCTGTCGGCACAGTTCGGGCAGTCCGACCGCAGCGGCGTGGCGACGTTCGGAGACACGGTTAAAACACAATCGGGCGCAATCGTTACCGCACCATCGGACGCGACTGTATTGTATGCGGGTCCGTTCAGGTCATACGGTCAACTATTGATCCTCGATGCGGGCGGCGGCTATCATATCGTTCTGGCTGGACTCGGAAAGATCAGCGTATCTCAGGGGCAGCCCGTGCTCTCAGGCGAACCAGTTGGCTCGATGGGCGTGACGAGGCTGGCAAGTGCGTTGACCGAGAACAGTGAAACTCCTCCGCCGGAGCTCTATATAGAGTTCCGCAAGGACCAGAAACCCGTCGACCCCACCCCGTGGTGGAAGCGTCGGCAAGCCGGAAGGACAGGCAATGATTCGTAAGTTCTCGCTTCTGTTCGCAGGTGCCCTGATGGGCGCCTCGGCCATGAGCCTGGTCTACGGCGCTCCGGGATCGAGTGCGAATGCGGCCGATTCCAACACCTATCGCCAGTTGGCGATTTTCGGCGACATTTTCGAGCGCGTCAGGGCGCAGTATGTGACGCCGCCTGACGATTCGAAGCTGGTCGAAAGCGCCATCAACGGGATGCTGACCTCGCTCGATCCGCACTCGTCCTATCTGAACCCGGATGCCGCCAAGGACATGCGCGTGCAGACCAAGGGCGAGTTTGGCGGCCTCGGCATCGAGGTCACGATGGACAACGAACTGGTCAAGGTGATCTCGCCGATCGAGGATACGCCCGCCGCACGTGCCGGCGTTCTTGCAGGCGACCTGATCTCGCAGATCGACGGTCAGGAAGTGCGTGGCCTGTCGTTAGAGGAAGCGGTCGACAAGATGCGCGGCCAGGTGTCGACCCCGATCGAACTCACCATTCTGCGCGAAGGCGCCAAGGATCCGATCAAGCTGACCATCGTTCGCGAGACGATCAAGGTTCGCGCCGTCCGTTCGCGCGTCGATAACGACGTCGGCTACGTCAAGATCAATTCCTTCACCGAAAAGGCGTTTGGCGATCTCCAGGCGGCGGTCGAGACGATGAAGAAGGACAACCCCGATCTCAAGGGCTACATCCTCGACCTGCGTCTCAATCCGGGCGGCCTGCTCGACCAGGCGGTGAATGTGTCCGACGCCTTCCTCGACAAGGGCGAGATCGTCTCGACGCGCGGTCGCGATCCTGAAAAGACGGAGCGTTACGACAGCCGTCCGGGCGACCTGATCGACGGCAAGCCGCTGATCGTTCTCGTCAATGGCGGCTCGGCCTCGGCTTCGGAAATCGTCGCGGGCGCGCTGCAGGATCATCGCCGCGCAACCGTTGTCGGCACTCAGTCCTTCGGCAAGGGTTCGGTGCAGAGCGTCATTCCGCTGCCGGAGAACGGCGCGCTGAAGCTGACGACCGCGCTTTACTACACGCCGTCGGGTTCCTCGATCCAGGGCAAGGGCATCACGCCCGACATCAAGGTCGAGCAGCCGCTGCCGGAAGAGTTTGCCGGACGCGACGTGACGCGCGGCGAATCCGACCTGAAGGGCCATATCAAGGGCCAGCAGGAAGGCGAGGAAGGTTCGGGTTCGGCAGCCTATGTGCCGCCGGAGCCGAAGGATGACGTGCAGCTCAACTATGCGCTCGACCTGCTGCGCGGCGTCAAGACCGACCCGTCCTTCCCGGCAGACCCGACCAAGGCGGTTCTGCTCAACCAGTAATCCGTCAGCGGCCGGTCCTTGAGGGCCGGCCGCTTTCGTTTCCGTTCCGCCGGCGTATCTCGGCATCTCGCGAGACGGTGGGGGCCTCATCCTGAGCCAGAATATCGAGCAGCCGCTGGGCAGCGGCGTGAAACGGGCGCCGCGAGGGCCGCGCTTCAGCCTGTCATCGTCGCAGCTTGCCGGCTTCGCCGCAGCGGCATTCGTCGTGGCGGGGTCGGTCTATACGGCGACGCGCGACAGCGGCTTGAGGGTTCCCGTGCAGGAGATGGTGCCCGAGGTTGCGGTCGCGCCCCAGCCGGCACCGGTCGCGACGCCCGCTGCCACGCCGACCGACGGCCCCCAGATCATCAAGGTCAATCCGACGCCCGATCAGGACATCAACGGGCCGATCGTCATCCGTGACCCGTCGACGCTGGCGAACAATCCGCGCACCGCGCATCTGCCCGACCGGGCATTGCTTGAAGACGGGCCGGAAGGCCCGCTGCCGGTGCGCAGCGCCGACGGTCGGCGGCCATTCGACGTCTATGCCGGCGCATGGTCCGGGACGCGGGGCGCAAAGGTCGCCATCATTCTGGGCGGGCTTGGCGTGTCGCAGACGGGCACGCAGGCCGCGATACAGAAACTCCCCAGCGAAGTGACTTTGGCTTTTGCGACGCAGGGCAACAGCCTTTCGCGCTGGATGCAGGCGGCGCGCCAGCGCGGCCATGAGATCGTGATGCAGGTGCCGCTCGAACCGTTCGACTATCCGTCGGTCAATCCGGGCCGCAACACGCTGACCGTGGAGGCCGACGCGGCCGAGAATGTCGGCAATCTGCTGTGGGCGCTGTCGCGCACCACCAACTTCACCGGCGTCATGAACTATATGGGCGCGCGCTTTGTCACCGAACGGTCGGCGATGGAGCCTGTGATGCGGGAACTGGGCCGTCGCGGGCTGATGTATGTCGATGACGGATCGAGCGCGCGCTCCGTGGCGGGCGAACTCGCGCTCGGCAATTCGGTGCCATATGCGGTCGGCGAAGGCGTCATCGATTCGACGCGCGAACGTGGTGAGATTCTCAAGAAACTGGACCAGCTCGAAGCGGCCGCCCGCGCCAAGGGTTTTGCGATCGGAACGGGGTCGGCGTTCGACGAGACGGTGGACGCGGTGACGAGCTGGGTGGCAGAAGCGAAACGTCGCGGCATCGAGATCGTCCCGGTCTCGGCGCTGGCGAGCGATCCGGAAGCGAGCAGGTAGAGTGAGCGGCAAGAAATCAAAGATGGTCGATCGCGAGGCGATGCCGTATCGCCCGTGCGTCGGGGTGATGGTGCTCAACCGCGAAGGGCTGGTGTGGGCCGGTCGGCGCATTGTCGAGAGCGACAGCGAAATGTTGCCCGGCGCGACCAAGCTCTGGCAGATGCCGCAGGGTGGCATCGACAAGGGCGAAGAGCCGCTGCCGGCAGCTACGCGCGAGCTTTACGAGGAAACCGGCATGACCAGCGTGACGCTGCTTGCCGAATCGCCCGGCTGGCTGAACTACGACCTGCCTGACGAGGTGCTCGGCATTGCGCTCAAGGGCAAATATCGCGGTCAGACGCAGAAATGGTTCGCCTTCCGGTTTGACGGCGAGGAGAGCGAGATCGCCATCAACCCGCCGCCGGGCGGGCATTCGGCCGAGTTCGACGCATGGGCATGGAAGCCGATGGGCGAGATGCCGGACCTGATCGTGCCGTTCAAGCGCGAACTCTATCGGCGAATCGTCGCGACATTCCGGCACCTGTCGGACAAGTGAGCCGCAGGGACGGCACGGGCAGAGGCCTCTTGCATGGGAGTGCGTTTGCTCCCACATTAGGTTCATCTTCAACCAGTGAAAGGAGGTGATCCGATGTCGAGTGTTATCCTGAGCGTGGCCTTGGCGGATCGCCTTTACGGGAAGCAGCCTTCCTGAAAAGGGCATGACGCGCGGCTGACGGCCTAGCCGTCACGCAAGGCCGCGACCACGGAAAAAGCCGCTTCATGCGGCTGAAACACGGAAAGGCCGCCTGTGCTCGATGCGCAGGCGGCCTTTCTCGTTTCGGGATCTGGCTCATTTCAGGGTTTGGCGGCCGCCGAGTTTATTTGATGATGGCCAGTCGCTCGACATTGGCGGCGATCTCGCGGAAGGCATTGTCGAGTTCGCTGCCCGACGAGACTTCATAATAATGCCTGATGGCGCCGGTATCGGCCGTCGCACAGGCGCTCATCACGTCTTTGGCGCGTTTCTCCTTCAGCATGAAACCGATGGTGAATACCTCGACGCCATCCTTCTTCATCGCCTTGCAGTGCTCCAGCGCATTGTCGTTGGAGCGTGTCGCTTGAGAGCGCGGATTGTCGTTCTTTCCGTTCGGGACGCCGGCAAATGCCGTGTTGAACTCGCCGTCCGTCATCAGGATCGCGATCTTGGCGGTCGTCTTGGCGTCATATGCGCCGGGGACCGATGCCTGCGGCATGACACTCGCCCATTTGGGCGACAGCATGTAACGGGTCCACTGAATGCCGATGCCGCCTGCGGTGTGGCCGTCTGCCTTGAAGTCGTCGATCGTGTCGATCAAGGCCGTCTTGTCGGCGGTCAGGGGCTGAAGAGAGGCCGCAGGGCAGAAGAGCAGGCGGGAATCGCGGTTGATCATGCCGTCATAGGGCGAGGCGTCCGAGAATTTGAGCGAACCCTTGCGCTCGGTGGCGCATTCGCCATTCGAGCCGCCAGACGCGGCGATAGGCGCGGCCGGATCGAATTTCGGCGGGTCGATGTCGGGCGTGAAACCCGGCTCCTTGTAGACATAGCGTGACAGGACGCCGGCATTCACCGAATCGGCATAGGGGACGATTGCGACGCGGATGCGCTGATTGGTTCCGCTCTGGCCGTCGAGGAACAGGCCGACCGCGTTTCCGGCGGAAGCTTGCAAATCCTTGAGCTTCTGGCCCTTCATCGAGCCGGTGATGTCGAGCATCATGGCGACCTCGATCTTCCTGTCGGAATAGCGCGCGGCGGAATCGACCGTGATGCGCTGAACCGGGTCCGTGTTGAAGATCGGGAAGGCGAGAGCGACGTCAACCGCGGCCTTGGCTGACAGAACCTTGGTTGCCGGGTCGAGTTTCAGGTCGAACAGGTCGAGCGAGGCGGGATCGGCGAAGGGCGATGCGCTATTGGCTTCAAGGAATGCGAGGACGGTTTTCGCGGCATCCTTTTCCTCGATCGCGCCGGTGGTGATGTCGCGGGCGGTGGAGGTTATCGCCGAATCAAGCGCGTGAAGCAGGCTGGAGCGGGTGTTGACCATCTGGGCGTAGTTGACCGCGAGGCCCAGACCGAGCGAAAGCATCGACACCGATGCCGCGAACATGATGGCGAAATGCCCCTTGCTGTCTTCGCTGAAGCGCCTGACGCGAGCCGTGAACCGGTTTGCCATATGCCTGCCTCCTGGCGCGGCAATCGCCGCTTGTGGAGGATCAGGTTGCAGGATCGCTGCCGGATGGGTTCGTGGGCGGGCTCGTGTCCTCGATGGCGCTGATTTTATTCAGGTTTCAGTCGAAACAGGGTGAACGAAGCCTTAACGAGCGCAGCCTGTCGAGGCGCGTCGAACGTCGTCTTCTCCGAAATGGAGCAATTGCTGGTTGTGGTTAATGTGCCGTTTCGAAACGGGGCGGCTGGCGGGAACTGGCGGCTGGCGATCAGAAATCGCTGGCGATGCCCTTCACTTCCCAGTCGCCATAGCGCGCGGGATCGAGCCCGCCGCGCCCGCCGATCTCCTTTGCGGGGGCAGGCTTGCGGCGAGCGGCCTTGCGCCGTTCCTCGGCCTCTGCCAGAGCGCGCTGGGCGGCAGGCGGCAGGGCGCGCGGCTCTGCGGGCTGAGTGTCGTCGTCGAGGTTGTCAGACATTGGCGGAACCTGCTTATTGAAGTGCGCGTAGCTGCTGCCCATCATATAGTGCGATGGCGCGGCGTGAAACCGCGCAAACGAGGAGTGTTTGATGAACGTCATCCGGACTGCAATGCTTCTGGCCTTCATGACTGCCATCTTCATGGCGGTCGGATACGCCATCGGCGGCAGCGGCGGCATGATGATCGCCTTCGTCGTGGCAGCCGGCATGAACCTGTTCAGCTACTGGAACTCCGACAAGATGGTCCTGCGCATGAACAATGCCGTCCAGATCGATGAGCGCAGCGCGCCGGAACTGTTCGAGATCGTGCGCGGCCTGTCGCAAAATGCAGGACTGCCGATGCCGAAGGTCTATCTGATCAATTCGGACCAGCCGAACGCATTCGCCACCGGGCGCAACCCGGAAAACTCGGCGGTCGCCGCCACCACGGGCCTGTTGCAGCGGCTGTCCTATGAGGAAGTCGCGGGCGTGATGGCGCATGAATTGGCGCATATCCAGAACCGCGACACGCTGACCATGACGATCACCGCGACGCTTGCTGGTGCGATCTCGATGCTCGGCAACTTCGCCATGTTCTTCGGCAGCAACCGCGGTTCCAACGGCAATGGCGGCATGGGTTTGATCGGCACGCTGGTCGCGGTCATCGTCGCGCCATTTGCCGCGATGCTGGTGCAGATGGCGATCAGCCGCACGCGCGAATATTCCGCCGACAGGCGAGGCGCGGAAATCTGCGGGCATCCGCTATGGCTGGCGTCTGCGCTCGGCAAGATCGCCAGCAACGCCAAACGGATCGAATATCCGGCGGCGGAGCGCGACCCGGCGCTGGCGCATATGTTCATCATCAACCCACTGTCGGGCGCGCGCATGGACGGGCTGTTCTCGACGCATCCCAACACCGAGAACCGGATTGCCGCCTTGCAGGCGATGGCGCCCGAATTCGAGGCGAACGATGGCGGCGAGGGCCGCGCAGCGCCGCGCCAGCAGCCGCAGGAGCGCAACGAGCAGCCACGCAATGAGCCGCCGCAGGCAGGCCCTTGGGGTGGTTCGGGGGGCGGTTCGCGCGATGAAACGCCGCGTCCTGCCGATAAGGAGCCGCCGGCATCCTCGTCCGGCAGCGCATGGGGGCGCAACCCGACCGGTCCCAAAAAGACCGGCAAGGGGCCGTGGTCGTGACGCAGGCCCCGTCGGGCAAGAGACGCCACCCGCAGAAAAACAGAGCACCAGAGACGAAGGGGCCGGCACCTGCCGGCCTCGTTTCGCGTCAGGCGGCGGCCAAGCTGCTGGCGGCGGTGATCGACGCGCATACGCCGCTCGACGGGATGACCGACGGCGCGCATGGCCACCCGCAATATCGCGCGCTGGACGAACGCGACCGGGGGCTGGTTCGAGCGATCCTCAATTCGGCGCTGCGCCATCGCCGCACAATCGCAAAGCTGATCGCCGACCGGCTGGAGCGGCCACTGCCGGCCAATGCACTGTCACTGTCGCATATACTGCATGTCGGGCTGGCGCAGATCCTTTTCCTGGATGTGCCTGACAGCGCAGCGGTCGATATCGCCGTGGAGCAGGCCAAGGCCGACCCGCGCACGGCGCGCTTTGCCGGGTTGGTCAATGCGATCCTGCGGTCGGTCGCACGCGAGAAGGAGACGGCGTTGCCGGCGGCGCTGGCCGCTCAGGCCGACGCGCCGGACTGGTTCATTTCGCGGCTGACCAAGGCATATGGCGAGGCGAAGGCAGGCGCGATATTGGCCGCGCACCGCACGGAGGCCGCTATCGATTTTACGGTGAAGGCAGACGCTTTGCACTGGGCCGGGACGCTTGGCGGAATCGTGCTGCCGACGGGGAGCGTGCGCGTCAACGAGATGTCAGGTCCAGTGTCGGGACTGCCCGGCTATGCGGACGGCGAATGGTGGGTGCAGGACGCGGCGGCGGCCTTGCCTGCGCGGCTGATGGGCGAGATTGCGGGCAAGCGCGTCGCCGACCTTTGCGCAGCACCCGGCGGCAAGACGGCGCAGCTTGCGCTGGCTGGCGGTAAGGTGACGGCGGTCGAGATGTCGCCCAATCGGCTGAAGCGGCTTGGCGAAAATCTTGCACGGCTGGGGCTTGAGGCGGAACTGGTCCACGCCGACCTGACCAAGTTCGACCCGCCTGAGCATTTCGATGCGATCCTGCTCGACGCGCCGTGCTCGTCGACCGGAACGGTCAGGCGTCACCCCGATGTTGCATGGACCAAGACGGAAGCCGACATCACCAAGCTGGCGGGCGTTCAGCGACGCCTGCTCGACCATGCGTTCCGGGTGTTGAAACCGGGCGGCAGACTGGTGTTTTCAAACTGCTCGCTCGACCCGGAAGAGGGCGAGCGGCTGATCGCGGGGTTCCTGGCCGAGACAAAGGGCGCAGCGCTCGATCCGGTGCAGCCCGACGAGGCGGCAGGCATTGCGGACTTCATCACGCGCGAAGGCTATCTGCGCACGACGCCTGCCGATCTCGACATGGGAAAGCCTGAAATCTCCGGGCTGGACGGGTTCTTCGCCGCAAGGATCGTGAAGGGCGTCTAGGAATGCGCGAGGCACTGAGAAATCGGGCGATCGCGATCTGCGACGACAAGATCGCGGCTAAGGGCGAGGGCGTTGGCCTCTCGTTTTATGCCTTCTTCGCAAACAGGAATACCGAACCGGAGCTTCTGATGGAGGCCGCCGAATGGTGGATCAGGACGCACCGGCTCGATCATTTCGAGAAGGCTGCGAAGATCCGGGCCATGCTTCTCGCGGGAGAATATCCGGCTTCAGAAATCCGCTCGCTAGGCCCGGTGGTATGGGTGACCCGACAGAATGGTGGCGGCGCGGTAAAGCTGTTCGGCCAGCATGATGCGCACCATCTGGTGCGGCCATGTGGCAGCGCCGAACGACAGCACCAGCGTCGCCTGCGCCTTCAAGGCGGGGTCATGGCCGTCAGCACCGCCGATTGCCAGCAGCGCAGATTTCGCGCCACGGTCCCGAATGTCGGCGAGCTTCTGGGCAAACTCTGCGGAGGAAAGGTTCTTGCCGGTTTCGTCGAGCAGGATGAGCGCTGCACCGTCGGCCGCCTGCAACAGAGCGCGGCCTTCCTCCTGCTTGCGCAGATCGGCGGTCTGCGCGCGGCTCTCGGTGATTTCGGTCAGGCCCGAATAATCCAGCCCAAGCGCCGGGCCGGCCTTGGCAAAACGGTCCAGATAGCGCGCCGAAAGCTCACGCTCGGGCCCAGCCTTCATGCGCCCGACGGCAAATATCCCGACACGCATCTACTTTGTCGCCTCAGAGCACTCGCGACACGGCAATGAGTTCACGACAGGGGCGGCGCGGTTCAGTGAACCGTGCCGTCCTCCAGATCGGGCGTGAGCCACATCTTTTCCAGATTGTAGAACTCGCGCACTTCGGGGCGGAAAACATGGACGATGATATCGCCCGCGTCGATCAGCACCCAGTCGGCATTGGACATGCCCTCGACCTTGGCATTGCCATAGCCGGCGTCCTTCAGGGCGCTCAGCAGATGGTCTGCCACAGCCGCGACATGACGGTTCGACCGGCCCGAGGCGATCACCATGTAATCGCCAAGGCTGGACTTGCCCTGGATGTCGATGGAAACGATGTTTTCGGCCTTCGAGTCTTCAAGACTTGCAAGGACCTGGTTCAGGGCCGAGGGAGCCAAGGTTTCGGTTCTCTCGACCGGCGAAGGCACGATGTCGGCCTTCTTCCGCAGTTCGGTTCTCAGTGTCGTTCCTTTCCATGCGGGACTGGTTTTGGGAGGGTTCGCCCCGCGTGAACCACCATGAAGATAGGCAGAGTCCCGCGACAGTTTCAAGACGTGGTCAGGGACGTTCTGCTTCGTCAGGGCCTACGGGCAGGGGTGTCTGGGCCGAAATCGGCATAAAACTGCCTGTTTCATCCGGTGGGGCCGGCTGGTTGCGGATCATGCGCCATGCCACGAACAGGCAGAAGGCGACCGCGATGACGATCGACACGGGCATGAACGAGCCGGTGCCGTAGAACCCTGTCAGGATCGTGCCGATGCCTGGCGCTATGAAGCCCGAGACCGACCAGAGGAAGAGCAGGGTTCCCGACAGCGTGACCAGTTCGTCCTTGGAGGCGCGGTCGCTGGCATGGGCCGAGGACAGCGAATAGATCGAATCGGACGCGCCGCTCCACACCAGATAGATCAGGATCATAAGCGGCAGCGCCGAGCCGTCGAACATCAGGGCGCATATGCCGGCAATCGCGACAAGCGCGGAGGCTGCAAACAGGACATAGCGGCGGTCCGTGCGATCCGAAATCCAGCCGAAGGGAAGCTGGAACAGGAGCGTGCCGATCGGCATGGCAAACATCAGCGTCGCCACGGCTTGCTGGTCATAGCCGATTGCGGTGGCGTGGATGGGGGCAAAGCCGGCGATCATCATGGAGAGGCCGCCGACTGCGAGCATTCCGGCGACCGCGACAGGGGAAATGCGCCATGCCGCGCGGATGGCAATCGATGCGCCGACCGGCGGCGGGGGCTGGCGCAGGCTGGTGAGCCCGACCGGCAGGATCGACAGCGAGGCAAACAGGATGCAGAGCAGCGGCGCCGAACCGTCCCTTATGTCCAGCCATGCAAGCAGGTAGGAGCCGAGGCCGAGAAAGACGATGTAGGAGACGTAGAAGATGGCCATGACGCGGCCGCGAATATCGTTTGACGAGGCGTCGTTCAGCCAGCTTTGCGCAACGATGAACAGCGCGCAGATGCCGAAGCCGTAAAGCGCGCGGCCAACGATCCAGACCATGGGCTCGACGCCAGTGGCCACCAGCAGATGCGACAGCAGGATCAGCGTCGAGGAGACCATGAAGGAGCGCGCATGGCCAACGCGCCTGACGAGCCAGGCGGTCAGCAGGCAGGCGGCAATGCCACCGGCGGAGAGACCCGCCAGGATCGAGCCGGCCCATGTCGGCGCAAAGCCTTCCGCGCCCAGCCGCACCGGGACATAGGCGAACATCAGGCCATTGCCGATGGCACAGATCGAGATGGCCGCAATGACGCCTGCAATGCCGGCGACAGGCGTTGGTTCGCTGGGCGGTTGGGACATGTTCATGGCCGCAATCTCGGCTGTCGCGCGGCCACGCACTGCGGCGAAAACGACATCGGGCGGTGGATCAGGTTATTGTCGGGTGTGGCCGAATGTCAGGGCCGGGTGTTAGCCGGGGGTTGGCTTTGCCGCGCGGATTGCGCTGGACGAAAGGGTCGAGCGCGGGCCGTGGATGAAGGTCCAGGCGGGGGCGCGTGCATGGGCGAGCATCGGTGCATGACGTTCGTCGATCCGCGCATAGTCGAAAGTCTTGGCAAAGACGGATGACAGGAAGGAAAGCGTCGCGCCCGGACGGTCGATGACCGAGATGGGGAATGTCATGGCGATGTCGCGCCAGCGCTGCCAGCGGTGAATGTCGCGCAGGCTGTCGGCACCCATTACCCAGACGAAATCGATGCCGGGATTGCGGCTTTTGACCAGAGCCAGCGTGTCGGCGGTGTAGCGCAGGCGGTGCGCGGCCTCGAAGGCGGTCACCTTGATGCGCGGGTCGGGCGTGATGGCTTCCGACATGGCGATACGCTCGGCGAGCGGTTTCAACTCGCGCGTCGACTTGAGCGGATTGCCGGGCGTTACGATCCACCAGAGCTGGTCGAGTTCGAGCCGCCGCATGGCGATCTCGGACACGAGCACATGGCCGGCATGGGGCGGGTTGAACGAGCCGCCGAACAGGCCGACCTGCATGCCGCGCTCGACATGCGGCATGCGCAGATAGCGGGAGGGTAGGGAGGCGGTCATGCGTCGTCAGGCCATTGGTCTTGCGGCCAGTCGCGCGCGCTATGGATGATGCGAAGGATCGTGACCGATGTATTGGTCAGTGAATAGGCGACAATATAGGGCGTCTTTTGCACGGGCTTTTCGTAGGTGCCGCCGACGCGGCCACGACGCCCGGTTGGAATTTCTGCAAGCAAATCAACCGCCGTCAGAATTCGATTGGCGACGAGCATGGCAGCCACGTCGCTCTCGGTTGTGATGAATTCGATCGCATCATCGAAATCGCGTGCGGCGTCGTTAGACCAATCGACAACGCGCATCATGCTTTGGCGTTCTTCACCCGCTCGATGGTCGCGTAGATGCGCTTCTTGACCTCTTCATGCGGCGTAACACGGCCCGCCTCAATATCGGCCAGCCCGCGCTTGATGCCTTCGACGATGGCCAGTTCGCGCGAGACATAGGCCTCGATGGCTTCGCCGGCGAGAAACGACTTGGTACGACGGGTCTCGGCTGCCAGAAGCTCAAGCCGAGATTTCGTTTCGCTGGAAAGACGGACGGTCACGGTCTCGGATTGTGTGCTCATGTGCACAATGTAACACAATCGGGCGGGGCGGCAATCACCCCGCGCGCACCTGGCCGTTGCCGCGCACGCGATATTTGAACGAGGTGAGCTGTTCGACGCCAACCGGCCCGCGCGCATGCATCTTGCCCGTCGCAATGCCGATCTCGGCGCCCATGCCAAACTCGCCGCCATCGGCAAACTGGGTCGAGGCATTGTGCAGCAGGATGGCGGAATCGATCTCGTTGAAGAAGCGTTCGACGGCACCAGCGTCCTCGGCCAAGATTGCCTCGGTGTGATGCGAGGAATGGGTCTCGATATGGTCGATCGCGCCGCCTACGCCATCGACCAGTTTCACGGAAATGATCGCGTCGAGATATTCCGTCGTCCAGTCCGTGTCGGTCGCCTTAGCCGCTTGCGGCCAGAGCGCCAGAACCTCGTCCGAGGCGCGGATCTCGCAGCCGGCCGTTGAAAGCGCGTCGAGGATCGGCGCGGTGAATTGGGCAGCGATGGGCCTGTCGATCAGCAGTGTTTCGGCCGCGCCGCAAATGCCGGTGCGCCGCATCTTGGCGTTGACCGCGACCCTGACCGCCATGTCGAGATTGGCGGACTTGTCGATGTAGAGATGCACGATGCCTTCGAGATGGGCAAAGACCGGCACGCGCGCTTCCGACTGGACGCGCCCGACAAGGCTTTTGCCGCCGCGCGGAACGATGACATCGATATTGCCGTCGAGGCCCTTGAGCATTTCGCCGACCGCTGCGCGGTCGGTCACGGGCACAAGCTGGATCGCGGCTTCGGGCAGGCCGACCGATTTCAGCCCCTCGATCATGCACGAATGGATGGCGGCTGAGGAATTCGCCGAGTCCGAGCCGGCGCGCAGGATGACCGCATTGCCGGCCTTGAAGCAGAGTGCGCCCGCATCTGCGGTGACATTGGGCCGGCTCTCGAAAATGACGCCAATGACGCCGAGCGGCGTGCGCACGCGCTCGATGTGAAGGCCGTTGGGGCGGTCCCACTCGGAAATGACTTCGCCGACAGGGTCGGCAAGGTCTGCGATCTCGCGAATGCCATTGACGATGCCGGCGATGCGGGACGGATCGAGCTTGAGGCGGTCCATCATCGAGGGCGCGAGGCCAGCCTGCGCGCCGTTCTCCATGTCGATGGCATTCGCAGCGAGGATCGCCTGCTCATTGCGGACAATCGCATCTGCCATGGCGGCGAGCGCGGCGTTCTTGTCGCCGGTCGAGGCGTTGGCGAGCGGTCGTGCGGCGGCGCGGGCCTTGCGCCCGATGTCCGCCATGATCGCTGCCACGTCCTGTTCGTTCTTCGTCAGCATTGGTCTGCTCGCTGTGCCTGTTGCGGGTGATCTAATGTCGAACCGTGTCCGTGACAATTGAATTAGGCTGATCGGAGCATTTCGTGCGTTTGTGGGTCCGGTCAAATCACTTGCCCGACAAGCCGGGCAGCCGATAGACCTTGGCTCGCAACGATTCGTCGGGGGCCGATTTGGGCAGGGCAGCTGTAACGTTCTTTACTCTGACGGTCGCGATCGCGCTGCTTGCGGCGCTCTCCATCGCGCTGCGTATCAAGGGTTATCCGTTCGGCGGCCTCGGCCTCGACAGGTTGGATGGCATCGCAAATTCTGCGACTTTCATGCCGCTCGCCGCACTTTATGCGTTTGCGGCCATGCTCATGATGATCCTGCCGGTGCGGGCGGCGGGCTTCGTCTATCTGAATGCAGCGCAGCCGATCTGGCTGGCTGCCATCGTGCTGCTTGCCACGATCGTAGGTGTGCAAGTGGCGCGCGTCGCCTTTGGCGATCGCAACGCACTGTGGGTGCTGGTCGACTGGAAGTTCGTCTTTGCAGCGGCGATCATCGCGGTTCACTTCGTGCTCGATGCGCTCCGACGCAATATCCTGCTGAGGACGCTTTTCTTCGTGGTGTTTCTGGTCGCCACGCTCGCCTGCCTCTACTGGACGTTCAGGCTTTAGAAACGCAGCAGGTCAGCCGACGACCAGATCGTCCTTGTGGATCATGGCGGCGCGGGCCTGATGGCCAAGGATTGCCTCGATGTCGGATGACTTCCTGCCGGCGATGCGTATGGCGTCGGCTGCGTCATAGGCGATCAGGCCGCGCGCGATCTCGCGCCCGTCGGGATCGAGGATGGCGACCGTGTCGCCGCGCGCAAAATTGCCCTCGACCTTGCGAACGCCGGCGGGCAGGAGCGACTTGTTCTGCATCAGCGCGCCAACTGCGCCGGCATCGACCGTGATGCTTCCCGCCGGTTCGAGATTGCCCGCGATCCATGTCTTGAAGCCGCGCACCGGCTTGTCCGAGGGAAGGAAGATGGTGGCGGGTTCGCCGCGGTCAATGGCTGACAGCGGGTTGAGGCGCGCGCCCTGCGTGATGATCATCGCCGTGCCGGCGGCCGTGGCGATCTTGCCGGCGTCGATCTTTGTGCGCATCCCGCCGCGCGACAGTTCGGACGCTGCACCGCCCGCCATTGCCTCGATCTCCGGCGTGATGCGTTCTACCACGGGCAGGAAGGCCGCGTTCGGGTCCTTGGCAGGCGGGGCAGTGTAGAGCCCGTCAATGTCGGAGAGCAGGACCAGCAGGTCGGCGTTCAGCATTGTGGCAACGCGGGCGGCCAGCCGGTCATTGTCGCCATAGCGGATTTCGGACGTCGCCACCGTGTCGTTCTCGTTGATGACGGGCACGGCCTTCATCTTGAGCAGGGTCGAAATGGTGGCGCGCGCGTTGAGATAACGGCGGCGTTCCTCGGTGTCGCCGAGCGTCAGCAGGATCTGTCCCGACGTGATCTTGTGGCGTGCAAGCTCGTCGGCCCATGCGCTGGCGAGCGCGATCTGGCCGACGGCGGCGGCCGCCTGGCTCTCTTCGAGCTTCAGCGATTTTGCCTTCAGGCCAAGGATCGTGCGGCCGAGCGCAATCGCGCCCGACGAGACGATCAGAACTTCGCAGCCCTTCTTCGACAGGTCGGCGATGTCGGCGACCAGAGAGGCCAGCCATTCGCGCTTCACACCGGTCTGGCGATCGACAAGCGTCGCCGAGCCGATCTTCACCGTAATGCGGCGATAGGACGAAAGCGGGCGTGTCACTTCACCCACCGCTCGTCGGGTTTCTCCGGCTCGTCTGCCCGGCGCGCATCCTCGATCTGGCGCATCAGGGCGCGCAGTACCTCTTCGACGCCTTCGCGCGTCACCGCAGACATCATGATCGGCGTGGTACCCGCCGCACGCTTGAGGCTCGCCGCCTTCTTCTTGCGCGTGTCAGGGTCGAGCGTATCGACCTGCGACAGGGCGACGATCTCGGGCTTTTCCGCCAGTCCCGCGCCATAGGCTTCAAGTTCGCCGCGCACCACCTTGTAGGCCTTGCCGGGATTGTCCTCCAGCGCGGAGACCAGATGCAGAAGCACGCGCGTGCGCTCGACATGGCCGAGGAAGCGGTCGCCGATGCCGACCCCTTCATGCGCGCCTTCGATGAGGCCCGGAATGTCGGCGATGACAAATTCGCGCGCGTCGATGCGGGCCACGCCCAGACCCGGGTGAAGCGTCGTGAACGGATAGTCGGCGATCTTCGGCTTCGCCGCCGTCACCGAAGCAAGGAAGGTCGACTTGCCGGCGTTGGGCAGGCCGACGACGCCCGCATCGGCGATCAGCTTCAGGCGCAGCCAGATCGCCTTTTCCTCGCCGGGGAGACCGGGATTGGCGCGGCGCGGGGCCTGGTTGGTCGATGTCTTGAAATGGGCGTTGCCGAAGCCGCCATTGCCACCCTTGGCGAGCAGGAAGCGCTGGCCGACATCGGTCAGGTCGCAGATCAGCGTCTCATTGTCTTCCTCGAAGACCTGCGTTCCGGGCGGCACCTTCATGGTCACGTCGGCGCCCTTGGCGCCGGCCATGTCGCGGCCCATGCCGTGCATGCCGGTCTTGGCCCGGAAATGCTGCTGGTAGCGATAGTCGATCAGCGTGTTCAGCCCGTCGACGACCTGGAGCCAGACGTCGCCGCCGCGCCCGCCGTCACCGCCGTCCGGCCCGCCGAATTCGATGAACTTTTCGCGCCGGAACGAGACGGAGCCTGCGCCGCCATCGCCGGACCTTATGTAAACCTTGGCTTGATCGAGGAATTTCATGTCCGGCCAGATACACCTCGCCGGCCCAAGAGCAAAGGGCCGGCGTTGAAAATCACGCTATCCGCGTGTCCCCCGGTCGCCGCCCCAGCTCTTTAGGCCAACCCATGTCTTGCGGTCGAGGCGGTAGCGTTCGACCGTCACCTGACCGGCGGCGAGCGAATTCATCATGCCCTGGCCCGCATACTGGAAGCCGCATTTGTGGATGACGCGGCGCGATGCTGCGTTGGTGACCCGGCAGGAGACCGTCAGGTGGTCGGTGTTGGACGCTCGAAAGGCCAGATCGACAAGCGCCTGCGCGGCTTCGGTCGCATAGCCCTTGCCCCAATGCGGCCGCCCGATCCAATAGCCGAGATCGAGCGCGCCGCCGACCGGGTTCAGACCCGCGCAGCCAATGAAGGCGCCCGTCTCGGCGTCGGTCAGGGCATAGCGCGCCTCGCCGGCGTCGGCGCTCGACGCGACGAAAGCGGCAGCTTCGGCCTCGCCATAAGGGTGGGGCATGCGGCCGAGCATGTCGGCCACGCCCCTGTCATTGGCGAGCCTCGCAAGGTCCGGTACGTCGTCCACATGCGGCGCGCGCAGCACCAGCCGCGCGGTGACGAGCACCGGGCAGTCGATGCTGAAACTCTCGTCGTCGCTCAATCTGCTGTCGGCAACCATGATCGTCTCCCAACCTGATCCTGCTTACGCCGCAGCCATTGCGACGGGTCTCATGCGCTCGGCGCGGCGGGCCGCGTCGAAATGGGTCGTGAGCGCATTGACCATGGTGTTGCGCGCGCGGCTGAAGATCTGCGTCGTGCCGCTCACCTTGAAGCCGAGCTTTTCCTGAACCCGCAGCGATGCGGGGTTGTCGGCAAAGACGGACGATGTGATGCCGCTGATGATGCGGGTGCGCAACGCTTGGTCGATCACGGCCTGCGCCGCCTCGGTCATGTAGCCATGGCCGTGCCAGCGGTCGCCAAGCCAGTAGCCGAGGCGCGGCTGCGCCCCACCGCCGTCGAGCGACACGACGCCGATGAGCTTCTCGCGGTGGATCGTATAGACAAGGCTGCCCGGCCGGGACGCGGGACCGTCGATCCAGTCCTCGGCGTCTGCGGCAAAATACGGGTGCGGCACCGTGCCGAGCATCCTCGCCACGTTCCAGTTGGACAGTCCTTCGGCAATTTCATCTGCGTCGAGGGCCGTAGGGGGCCTCAGCGTCAGTCTCTTGGTGACCAGAATGTGCATGACAGGCTCACGGAAAAGAAAAAGGGGAGATGGCGACCCATCTCCCCTGATCCATTTCTGGCCTTGCCAGACACCGGTTCCCGAGATGGGGCGCCGGTGTCGTGGTGCGGAACCGGCTACTCCGCTGCGTCCTGAATCGGGTTTACCGATACGTAGGTTCGGCCGTTGGCTTTTCTCGCAAAAGCAACGGCGCCCTGGGCGGTGGCAAAAAGGGTATGATCGGTGCCCATGCCAACGTTGGCGCCGGCATGCATCTTGGTGCCGCGCTGACGAACGATGATGTTGCCGGAGACGACCTTTTCGCCACCGAACTTCTTCACGCCGAGACGGCGACCGGCCGAATCGCGACCGTTGCGCGACGAACCGCCAGCTTTCTTATGTGCCATTTCAAACTCCTGTGCGCCGTGAAGCGCTTTTGTTCCTTATAGGCGCGTTCGCGCCAGATTCCAACCGTGCGAAGCTTACTTCGCGAGATCCTTGGCCTGCTGCTGCCAATCGCGGATCTGATCGGCCGAGAACGGCATGTTGGCGTCGATCTTCTCGACGTCGGCGTCGGTCAGGGCGGCCAACTGGGCGAAGGTGGTGATGCCCTGCTCTGCGAGCTGCTTGGCGGCGACCGGGCCGATGCCCTTGATCACGACCAGATCGTCCGGCTCACCGGCGGGAGCCGTGAACAGCGGCGCGGCAGCTGCCGGTGCAGCGGCTTCAGCCTTCTTTGCAGCCTTGGGTGCCTTTGCCTCGTCAGCCTTGGTCTCTGCCTTTGCAGCGGCCTTCTTCGACGGCTTTGCGCCACCGACGAGGATTTCCGAGATGCGGACGGTCGTCAGCAGTTGGCGGTGGCCGATGCGGCGGCGCGAATTCTGGCGGCGGCGCTTCTTGAATGCGATGACGGTCTTGGCATGGCCCTGGGCCACGACTTCGGCGGCAACCGATGCACCGTCGACAAAGGGCGCGCCGAGGGTGACGTTTTCGCCTTCGCCGTGCGCGAGCACGCTGCCAATGGTGACGATGTCACCAACATTGCCTTCGATCTTCTCGATCTTCAAAACCTGGTCTGCGGCAACGCGGTACTGCTTGCCACCGGTCTTAATGACTGCGAACATTTTGATGCCTTTCGCTTGTTCGGTCGGCTCTCGACGGAAATTAGGCCGCCGGGCCGTCTTTTTGTCAGTCTTCTAGTGTTCAAAAACCAACCGGCGCGGAACGAGCCCACGCCGGAAAGTCGCGCCCGGTTACGTGATGATACCGGCAGAGTCAAGGCGAAGGCGCGGTTGGCCTTGCGAAGATCACGTTCGCCGCCGCCTCGGTTGCCGCGTCCGGTTGACAGTTTTCGGTGCTGTGACATCGTGGGAGCCACAATTGGGGGAGGATCTGGACGATGAGATCAGCACTGTCGGTCGCGGCGATCGCAGCCGTTCTGGCGTGGCCAACGGCGCTCCTTGCATCCGACATTCTGGTCGAAGCCGGTGAAGGCGCGACCGAGCGACTGGTCGAGGCGCTGATCACGGTTGAGCCGGGCGGCACGGTGACGATCGGACCGGGGCGCTTCGAACTGATCGACGGCCTGTCGCTCGATGTCGACGATGTGACCGTGCGCGGCGCGGGCGCGGGCCGCACGGTGCTTTCGTTTCGCGGACAGGATGGTTCGGGCGAGGGCCTGCTGGTGACGTCAGACCGTGTAGTGCTGGAGGATTTTGCGGTCGAGAATACGCCCGGCGACGGCGTCAAGTCCAAGGGATCGGACACGATCACCTTCCGCAACCTTTCGGTCGTCTGGACCGATGGGCCCAAGGCCGAGAACGGAGCCTACGGCGTCTACCCGGTGTCATCGAAGAATGTCCTGATCGACGGCGTGTTCGTCTCGGGCGCGTCCGATGCGGGCATATATGTCGGCCAGAGCGAGAACATCGTCGTGCGCAACAGCCGTGCGGAATTCAATGTCGCCGGCATCGAGATCGAGAATTCAAAGGCGGCCGATGTCCACAACAATACGGTGACCCGCAACACGGGCGGCATACTCGTCTTCGACCTGCCCAACCTGCCGGTGCAGGGCGGGGCGAACATCCGCGTGTTCGACAATGACGTGGTCAACAACGACACCGCCAATTTTGCGCCGCCCGGCAACATTGTCGGCATGGTGCCGAAGGGCATGGGCGTCATGGTCATGGCCAATCGAAACGTTCACGTCTTCGGCAATCGTTTCGACAAGAACGGCACCGCCCATGTGCTGATCGCCGCCTATCCGAACGATTATGACGACGACAACTACATGTTCGTGCCGCGTGGCGTCTTCGTCCACGGCAATACATATGGAGAGGGCGGGAATGCGCCCGATGGCGAGGTTGGCAAGATCATCACAGATGTTTCGGGCACACCGGTTCCCGACATCGTCTGGGACGGGGTGACGCGCATTCCGGAATATTTCAGCTGGGTCAATGCCGAGGACAAGATCTATGTCGATGAGGCCGAAGGCACGACCTTCGCCAATCTCAAGATGATCTCGCAGATGCTTCTGCCCTGGAGCACGTCGCCCGACACGGATATCGCCGGCTACAAGGGTTCGCTGCCGGAACCTGCCGCGGTCAAGCTGCCTCAAGACGGGAACTGAGTGTGCCTTCCTTCGCTGCGCTGAAGGCATTGCTGGCGCCGCTCATGGGTTTGCTTTTCTGCGCGCAGGCGTTTGCCGTCAATTCGGCGGCAATCGAAGCGGAGGCGGCGCCGAAGCTGCTGTCGGAGTTCGGCTTCTTTGCAGACGGCGGCAAGCAGGAACCGGCGCAAGGCGTTGTTCCTTATGACATCTCGACCACGCTGTTCACCGATCATGCCGCCAAATATCGCTTCGTCTATGTTCCGCCGGGGCAGGCCGCGACCTACAGCGCCGACGAGGCGTTCGAGTTCCCCGTTGGCTCGGCGCTGATCAAAACGTTCGCCTATCCGGCCGATCTTTCGAAGCCTGACGAGAACGTCACGCTCATCGAGACGCGGGTGATGCTGCGCCGCGCCGATGGCTGGTTTGCGGTCGCCTATGTCTGGAACGAGGACCAGACGGACGCCGAACTCAAGATCGCGGGTGCGCGCCGGACGGTCGACACGATCCTCGACGGTGCGCCCCTGCAGATCGGCTACCGGGTGCCGAACCGCAACCAGTGCAAGGCCTGCCATATGCTGAACGGGGCGATCGTGCCGCTCGGGCCGAAGGCGCGAAACCTCAACAAGCCGTTCGATTATGGCGGCGGAGCGGAGAATCAACTGGCGCATTGGGTGGCCGCCGGGTTCCTGTCAGGCGCGCCTGATCCGGTATCCGCGCCCTCGGTTCCGGACTGGCGAGACGAGAATGCGCCGCTCGAACTGCGCGCTCGCGCATGGCTGGATGTCAATTGTTCCCACTGTCATCGGCCGGGCGGGCCAGCTTCCAATTCGGGTCTTTATCTGGGCTACAACGAGACCGACCGCGTGGCGCTTGGCATTGGCAAGCGGCCCGTGGCGGCCGGCTGGGCGTCGGGCGGCCTGTCATTCGACATCGAGCCCGGAAAACCCGAGAAATCCATCATGATCCACCGCATTGAAAGCGACCGGCCGGGGACGATGATGCCGGAACTGGGGCGGACAGTCGTCGATGCCAAGGCAGTCGTTCTGCTCAAGCAATGGATCGCGACCATGCGCTGAGCGGTGGCCGACAAAGAAGGCTTAACCAGATGGCACTAAGGTGAGACAGGCGGTCCTGCGTAACAAATACTCATAGAAAGTGATGACGGGACCGGGCCGCTTTTGTGTCAGAAACCGGCCGCTGTCGCCACAATTGGAAGATATTTGATGCCGAGACGCTACTTTGGAACGGACGGGATTCGCGGCCGCGCCAACTCCTTCCCAATGACCGCCGAAGTGGCGATGAAGGTTGGCATGGCCGCCGGCATGACGTTCCAGCGCGGCTCGCACCGCCATCGCGTCGTCATCGGCAAGGACACGCGCCTGTCCGGTTACATGCTCGAAAACGCACTCGTCGCGGGGTTCTGCGCGGCGGGGATGGACGTGTTCCTGCTCGGGCCGGTTCCCACGCCTGCGGTTGCAATGCTGGCCCGTTCCCTTCGCGCCGATATCGGCGTCATGCTCTCGGCCTCGCATAACCCCTATTACGACAATGGCATCAAGCTGTTTGGACCCGACGGCTTCAAACTGTCGGACGATCTTGAACTTCAGATCGAAGCGATGCTCGATTCCGACCTGACGCCGAACCTGGTCGATTCCGACTCCGTAGGACGCGCCAAGCGCATCGACGGCGTCGATGACCGCTACATCGAATTTGCCAAGCGCACCCTGCCGCGCTCCATGTCGCTGTCGGGGATGCGCATCGTCGTCGACTGCGCAAATGGCGCCGCCTACAAGGTCGCGCCCGCCGCCCTGTGGGAGCTTGGCGCTGAAGTCATCACAATGGGCGTCAAGCCGAACGGCACCAACATCAATGACGAGTGCGGATCGACCCATCCGATGGCGCTGTCGAAGCGGGTCAACGAAGAGGGCGCCGACATCGGCATTGCGCTCGATGGCGACGCGGACCGGATGCTGATCGTCGACGAGAACGGCAAGGTGATCGACGGCGACCAGATCATGGCGATGATCGCCGAATCCTGGAGTCAGGCCGGCCGGCTGGCAGGCGGCGGCATCGTTGCCACCGTGATGTCCAATCTCGGCCTGGAACGCTTCCTCGAAGGCATCGACCTGTCGCTGCATCGCACCAAGGTCGGCGACCGCTACGTGGTCGAGCACATGCGCGCCCACGGCTTCAATGTCGGTGGCGAGCAGTCGGGCCACACAGTCTTGTCGGATTTCTCGACGACAGGCGACGGCCTTGTCTCGGCCCTCCAGGTGCTTGCCTGCATCAAGCGGGCCGACAGGCCGGCAAGCGAGGTCTGCCGCAAGTTCGAGCCGGTGCCGCAGGTGTTGAAGAATGTCCGCTTTGCCGGCGGCAAGCCGCTGGAATCGGAGCCGGTCAAGTCGATCATCGAGGATGCGCGCAGCCGCCTGGGCAAGGGCGGGCGTCTGGTTATCCGCCCGTCGGGCACCGAGCCGCTCATCCGCGTCATGGCCGAGGCCGACGATCGCGGGCTGGTCGAAGAGGTCGTCAACGACATCGTGCGTGTGATCTCTTCCCAGCGCACGGCCGCCTGATTTCCAGCAGTTTCCGTCTATTTTCAAAGGCCGCTTCGATCGCTCGAAGCGGCCTTTTCAATTTCTGCTGGCAATCGGGACATGGTTAAGCCGCAGGGTTAAGCGGCCTTTAACCTTTGGAGTTCATTATCCTTACCGGGATAAAACCATCGGCCGGCATGCGGACCGATCGAGAGGGTAGTGGACTATGACCTGGAAGTTCTCGAAGGCGCTCATCGGCGCCGCATTGCTTGCAGCTACAGCAACCTCGGCCTTGGCTGCAGACATGCAGTTGCCGGTGATCGAGGCTGCGCCGGCAGAGCCCGTCGTCTATGAAGAGCCGGCGGTCGATTATGGCGGATGGTACATTCGCGGCGATCTGGATTACCACGCCACCAAGTGGCGCGGCGCCGAATACATCACCTATGGACCGCCTCCGGGCGCAAACTCCTTCGCGACCGGCAAGATCGCCAGCTCCTGGTCGGCCGGCGGCGGTATAGGCTATCAGGCCAGCAAATATCTGCGCGGCGACCTGACGCTCGACTGGATGGGCAGCTCCAAGTTCCGCGGCAGCACGACCGGCACCTGCGGCGCACCTCCCGTGCCCTGCGTCTCGTCCGACCAGGCCAAGTTCGGGGCGCTGCTGCTGCTGGCCAACGCCTATGCAGAATTCGGCACGTTCAACGGCTTTACGCCTTACATCGGCGCCGGTATCGGCGGCGCGCATGTGAAGTGGGGCGAACTGCGCAACTCTATCGGCGGCGTCGTCACGACGCACCGCGGCGCCAGCGAATGGCGCTTCGCCGCCGCTCTCATGGCCGGCACGTCCTACTGCCTGACCGACAATCTCAAGCTCGATGTCGGCTATCGCTTCACCCACATCCAGAAGGGTCGGATGTTCGAATATGCATCGGGCGCTGGTCCGGGCTTCGACAAGGGCATGAACATTCACGAAGGCCGCGCCGGTCTTCGCTACCAGTTCGGCGGTAATACTGGCTGCTCCCAGCCTGAGCCTTACGAGCCGGAGCCGGTCAACCCGCCGATCTACAAGTAAGCATCGAGCCCGAGCTGGGCCGACATGTCGCGAATTGCAGCCGCCCGGCATCGCCCGGGCGGTTTTGCTTTGTGGCGTGCCGAACGGATTTTAGTCGCTTAATTTTTATGCTTAACCGCGACTTAACCTCTATAGTTAATAGTCGGTTCGACTCGAAGGAGTGGCTGCCATTCTCGGCAGTTCCCTGCAATTGGAGTGGGATCCATGCAACGCATTCTTGGCGCGGCCCTGCCTGCCGCCCTCGTTCTTCTGGCCATGCAGTCGCCAGCTCAATCGGCCGACTACGATCCGCCTTTGATCATCGACGCCGAGGAGGAGTTTGTGCCGGTTGAGGTCGGCAGCGGCTGGTATCTGCGCGGCGACATCAATTACGAATTCAAGAAGCGCTTCATCGATACCTATGCGGCAGGGACCAACACACTCTTCAACAACGCCTTCATCGGTCTGGTGCCGAGCGGTCCCTTGAGCCCGATCGCCCATCGCATCAAGGATTCGCCGATCACCGGTCAGGTGGGCTTTGGCTATCACGTCAACGACTATCTCCGGGCGGACGTCACGTTCGGAATCGGATCGTCAGGCAAATATTCGGCGGCCGGCAATGCGCAGGCGGGTTATGTCAACGGGCCGATGATCGACTGGCGCAATCCTGCGATCACCTCGGCGCTCAACGGCATTCCGGACTATGGCTGCTCCGGCACCCGCACGATCACGACCGACGACGGCGCAGGCGGTGTTGCGACCCAGGTCGAGAACGACTGGCGGCGCGATTGCAACGTGGCGGGCGATTCCAGCAGCAAGAGCTATAACGGCCTCGTCAACGGCTATGTCGATCTCGCGACCGTCGCCGGCTTCACGCCCTATATCGGCGCGGGCGTCGGCCTGACCTATACGCGCACCAGCTTCAGAATGTCGGGCAATTGCTCCAACTATAATACGGTTGAGCCCGATCCGTCGGTTCCCGGCGGCACGATCGAAACCGATTTCGCTTGCGATGCTCCCGGAACGAGCACGGCGACACATGACAAGGCGGAATATAACCTGACCTACGCGCTGATGGCGGGTTTTGCCTACAAGCTGACCGACAATGTCTCGCTCGATGTCGGATACCAGTATCGCGCGACGCCGGGTCTGCGCCAGTTCGCGCTGACCGATACGGGTGTCGTGAGCCGCAGGGGCATCGGCTCGCATCAGGCGACCGTCGGCCTGCGCTACGATCTGTGGTAGTCTGACGGACCATTCCGAAGCGTTTCAAGGCGGGCCTGAGGCCCGCCTTTTTGCATGTCCCGCTGACGCTGGCCGACCACAAAACGTCGCGACCGCGACATTCCGCTTGACGAAGAAATCGCCTTCCAATATCGCCGTTCGTGGGCCACCCCTCCCCAACGAGCGGGCTAGCTATCTGGAAGGATAGAACAATGACGGCGATCGCCACGAAGCCGGACACACGTCCGCAATCCCCCAATTTTTCCTCTGGTCCCTGTGCGAAGCGTCCCGGCTGGTCGCTTGATGCGTTGAAGGATGCGCCACTCGGCCGCTCCCACCGCGCCAACGTCGGCAAGACCAAGCTCGAACAGGCGATCAACCTGACCCGCGAGGTTTTGCAGGTTCCCGCCGACTACCGCATCGGCATCGTGCCGGCCTCGGACACAGGCGCGGTCGAGATGGCGCTCTGGTCGCTGCTCGGCGAGCGCGGCGTCGACATGCTGGCCTGGGAATCGTTCGGCGCGGGCTGGGTAACCGATGTGGTCAAGCAGCTGAAGCTGGCCGATGCCCGCATTTTTGAGGCGCCCTATGGCGAGCTGCCAGACCTGACCAAGGTCGATTTCGACCGCGACGTGGTCTTCACCTGGAACGGCACGACGTCGGGGGTGCGCGTGCCCAATGCCGATTTCATCCCGGCCGACCGCAAGGGTCTGACGATCTGCGACGCGACGTCGGCGGCATTCGCGCAGCGCCTCGACTTCGCCAAGCTCGATGTCGTCACCTATTCGTGGCAGAAGGTGCTGGGCGGCGAGGGCGCGCATGGCGTCATCATCCTGTCGCCGCGCGCTGTCGAGCGCCTGCTGACCTACAAGCCAGCCTGGCCGCTGCCGAAAGTGTTCCGCCTGACCTCGGGCGGCAAGCTCTCGGAAGGCATCTTCAAGGGCGAGACGATCAACACGCCGTCCATGCTCTGCGTCGAAGACTATATCGACGCGCTGAAATGGGCGCAGTCGGTCGGCGGTCTCGACGGGCTGATCAAGCGCGCCGACGCCAATGCGGCTGCGCTCAACGCTTTTGTCGACCGTTCCGGCTGGCTCGCCAATCTGGCGGTCAAGGCCGAGACGCGTTCCAACACGTCGGTGTGCCTGACGATTACCGACCCTGCCGTCACGTCTCTCGACGCGGACGGGCAGGCGGCCTTTGCCAAGGCCATCGTCTCGGTTCTCGACAAGGAAGGCGTCGCCTATGACATCGGCGCTTACCGCGACGCGCCGACGGGCCTGCGCATCTGGTGCGGTGCGACGGTCGAGACGGCCGATGTCGAGGTGCTGACCAAGTGGCTCGACTGGGCGTTTGCGAACCAGAAGGCTGCGCTTAAGGCAGCTGCATAAGAAATTTACCCCTCATCCGACCTCGCTCCGCTCGGCCACCTTCTCCCACAAGGGGAGAAGGACCGGCACCCTTCCTTCTCCCCTTGTGGGAGAAGGTGCCGCCAGAGGCGGCGGATGAGGGGTCAGCAAACCGACAGGATCAAGATAATGGCACCCCGCGTTCTCATCTCAGACAAACTCTCTCCAGCCGCCGTGCAGATATTCAAGGATCGCGGCGTCGAGGTCGACTATCTGCCCGATCTCGGCAAGGACAAGGAAAAGCTGCTGGAGGTCATCGGCCAGTATGACGGCCTCGCCATCCGTTCGGCCACCAAGGCGACCGAAAAGCTGATCAACGCCGCGACCAATCTTAAGGTCATCGGCCGCGCCGGCATCGGCGTCGACAATGTCGACATCCCGGCCGCCAGCCGCAAGGGCATCATCGTGATGAACACGCCCTTCGGCAATTCGATCACCACCGCCGAACACGCGATTGCGCTGATGTTTGCGGTGGCGCGGGAACTGCCTGAGGCAAACAAGTCGACGCATGAGGGCAAGTGGGAGAAGAACCGCTTCATGGGCGTCGAGATCACCGGCAAGACGCTCGGCATCATCGGCGCGGGCAATATCGGCTCGATCGTGGCGCAGCGCGCGGTCGGCCTCAAGATGCACGTCGTGGCGTTCGACCCGTTCCTGTCGGAACAGCGCGCGCAGGAACTCGGCATCGAGAAGGTGGAGCTCGACGAGCTTCTGGCCCGCGCCGACTTCATCACCCTGCACACTCCGATGACCGAGAAGACCAAGGGCATCATCGACGCGGCGGCAATCGCCAAGATGAAGAAGGGCGTGCGCATCATCAATTGCGCGCGGGGTGGACTGATCGTCGAGGCAGACCTCGTCGCGGCGCTGAAGAGCGGCCATGTGGCGGGTGCGGGCATCGACGTGTTCGAGACCGAGCCTGCGACCGAGAACGAACTGTTCGGCATGCCCAACGTCGTCGCCACGCCGCATCTCGGCGCGTCGACCTCCGAAGCTCAGGAGAATGTCGCGCTTCAGGTGGCCGAGCAGATGTCCGACTACCTGATCAAGGGGGCAGTCTCCAACGCCATTAACATGCCGTCGATCACGGCGGAAGAAGCGCCGAAGCTGAAGCCGTTCGTCAAGCTGGCCGAGGTGCTGGGCGCATTTGTCGGTCAGGTGACCGAAGAGCCGATCAACGAGGTCGAGATGCTGTTCGACGGGCAGACCGCGACGATGAATACGCGCGCGCTCGTCAGTGCGGCGCTTGCTGGCCTGATCCGCCCGCAGGTTGCCGACGTCAACATGGTTTCGGCTCCGATCATGGTGAAGGAGCGCGGCGTTATCGTCTCGGAAATCAAGCGCGACAAGTCGGGTGTCTTCGACGGCTACATCAAGCTGACCGTGCGCACCGCCAAGCAGACGCGCTCGATCGCCGGCACCTGCTTTTCCGACCACAAGCCACGCTTCATCCAGATAAAGGGCATCAATCTCGACGCGGAAGTCGGCCAGCACATGCTCTACACGACCAACAAGGACATTCCCGGCATCGTCGGTTTCCTGGGTTCGGTTCTGGGTTCGAGCGGCGTCAATATCGCAAACTTCCAGCTTGGCCGCGACAAGGCCGGCGGCGACGCGATTGCGCTGCTCTATCTCGACGAGCAGATTCCTTCTGCCGTTCTGGAAAAGCTACGCGCCGATCCGAAGATCGATTCGGCCAAGCCGCTGAAGTTCGACGTTGCTGGCTGAGGCAGCAGGCCTGTCTTAGGGCGTCAGGAATTGGGGGCGCCGGGCATTGTCCGGCGCGTTCGTCATTTTGAGGGAAGATGTCATGCCTCCGGCGGATGCCGGGCGGCGCGGGCGCCGCTCGTCTCAGCCAGCCAGATGCCGCCGAACACCAGAAGAAGTGCTACGGCGTGGTAGGGCTGGAACGCCTCGCCCAGAAACAGGATCGACAAAAGCGTACCGAAGATGGGCACGAGATTGATGAACAGGCTGGTGCGGTTGGAGCCGATCATGTCGACGGCAAGCATGTAGAAGCCTTGCGACAGGATAGACGGGCCGATGGTGACATAGGCGAGGATGGCCCATGCTTCCGGCCCGGAAAACACCAGGTTGCCGCTGGCATATTCATAGACGATGAGCGGAACCGCTCCGACAGATGCGAAGGCGCAGAGCACGATCATCCGGCTTTGCCAGGATATCTGCGGCACCTTGACGAGAAAGACGGTGTAGGCGGCGTAGACGAAGAGTGCTGCCAGCATGTAGGCGTCGCCGATATTGATCTGCATCGCCAGCAGGCCGGCGAAATCGCCGTGGCTGGCGGTCACGAGGACGCCGGCGATCGACAGAAGCAGGCCGATGACCTGAAACGGCCGGACGGACGTGCGAAAGACGAGATAGCTTATCAGGAAGACGAGCATGGGCATCGCGCCCTGCTCGATGCTGACATTGATGGCGCTGGTGTAGTGCAGGGCGGTGTACATCGCGGCGTTGAAAACCGTGAAGCCCAATATGCCGAGCAGCGCCATGGTGACCCAGGATGCGCGAATGGCAGGCCATTCCGCGTGGAAGCGGCGATGGTAGATCGCGTAGAGGACCAGGCACGCAAGGAACCAGCGGGCTCCCGACAGCAGCATGGGCGACAGGTGGCCGATGGCCATCTTGCCGGCAATCGCGTTACCGCCCCAAAGCAGCGTCGTGGTGATCAGAAGCGCGTAGGCGGTTCGATGATTTGCGTTCATGGACAACTCCTGCCGTCCGGTTAGGGGCAGACGGAAGCGATGTAAATGAATGAAAGTCGGCTTTGCGCCCAGCCGGAGGGCAAAGAAGTGTCGCGTACCGGGAGACATGACGTTATAGAGACGCGTAACCCGGCGCAGGCGCGCCTATCTGGGGAAATTTGACATGGCGAATGTGGTGGTCGTCGGCTCGCAGTGGGGCGACGAAGGCAAAGGCAAGATCGTAGACTGGCTGTCGGAGCGCGCGGACGTCGTCGTGCGTTTCCAGGGAGGCCACAATGCCGGCCATACGCTCGTCGTCGACGGCGTGACCTACAAGCTGTCGCTGCTGCCGTCCGGCATCGTGCGCGAGAAGCTGTCGATCATCGGCAATGGCGTCGTCTTCGATCCGCATGCATTTGTCGCCGAGCGCACAAAGCTTGAGGGCCAGGGGCTGTCGATCACGCCTGACGTGCTCAAGATCGCCGAAAACACGACGCTGATCTTGTCGCTACATCGCGAGCTGGACGGTTTCCGCGAAGATGCGGCGTCGAATTCCGGCACGAAGATCGGCACGACGCGGCGCGGCATTGGCCCCGCCTACGAGGACAAGGTGGGACGCCGCGCGATCCGCGTGATGGACCTCGCCGATCCCGAGACGCTGGCGTTGAAGGTCGACAGGCTGCTGACGCACCACAATGCGCTGCGCAAGGGGCTGGGCCATCCCGAAGTTGCGCATGAAACGATCATGACCGAGCTGACATCGGTCGCCGCTGACATTCTCCCTTATATGGATCGGGTCTGGAAGGTGCTGGACGACAAGCGCCGCGCCGGCGAGCGCATCCTGTTCGAAGGCGCGCAGGGTACGCTGCTCGACATCGACCATGGCACCTATCCTTTCGTCACCTCGTCGCACACGGTGGCGGGGCAGGCGGCGGCGGGTTCGGGCCTCGGGCCTGGCGCGATCGGCTATGTCCTCGGCATCACCAAGGCCTATACGACGCGCGTCGGCGAAGGGCCGTTCCCGACCGAGCAGGACAATGAGGTCGGCGAATTCCTCGGCACGCGCGGCCATGAGTTCGGTACCGTTACCGGGCGCAAGCGCCGCTGCGGCTGGTTCGACGCGGCGCTGGTTCGCCAGGCGGTTGCGGTCAACGGCATTTCCGGCATTGCCCTTACCAAGCTCGACGTGCTCGACGGCATGGACGAGATCAAGGTGTGCACCGGCTACCGGCTCGATGGCGAAGTCATCGACTATCTGCCGGCCAGCCAGGGTGCGCAGGCGCGGGTCGAGCCGATCTATGAAACGCTCGAAGGCTGGAAGGGAACGACGCGCGGCGCACGCAGCTGGTCGCAGCTTCCGGCACAGGCGGTGAAGTATGTCCGCTATGTCGAAGAGCTGATCGGCGCGCCGGTCGCGCTGCTTTCGACCAGCCCCGAACGGGACGACACTATACTTGTGACGGACCCGTTTCAGGACTAGATCAATATAGGGTACGGGAAAAAGAGCTGCCTCTTCACCATCTTATGGTCAAAAAGTCCGGGTGAGAGAGGATGACTCCAAGGTAGCTATTGCATGGCGGATTTCGTCGCAGTTCTGAAAAAGACCATTGACGGCATGGGCGATACGACGCCCGAGATGCGTGCTCGCGTCTATGAGCGCGCACGCGCCGCCATTGCGGCGAAGCTTGCCGCCATCAATCCGCCGCCCGCCGACGCCGTCGTCCAGCGGCAGAAGGACCTGCTCGAACAGGCGATTTCTTCCGTCGAGGGCGAATATGCGCCGGTTGCGCCGCTGCCGGCCGCTTCGGCGGACGACGATTTCGACGCGATACTGGCCAGCCTGGAGAGAAGGGACGAGCCGGTTGCTCCTGCTGCTCCCGTCGCTCCGGCTACGCCTGTCATCCGCCCGGCCCCGCCGACGCCCAAGACGCCTGATGCCGCGACACCAGTTGTCAGCAAGCCGGTTGCGGCGGCGCCTGCTGCGCCTGTGCGGGAGCCGAAGCCTGCAAATGATGCGCCCAGGACACCGAAGACGGATGCAGAGGGCCTGAATGCGCCAGAGACGTTGCTGGCGCCAGAAAAGAAGTCCTATGCGCCGCCGGTGAAGCGGCGTGGACGTGGCGGCCTCGTTGCGGTTGCAATGATCGCGCTCGTGTTCATCGGCGCTGCCGGTTATGCGGTGTGGCTCAACAGCGACGAAGTTTCCAGGATGGTCGGCTTGTCAGAGCCGGGTGAAGAACCCGCAGCTCAGCCTTCGCAGCCTGCGCCTGCGGTGCCAGCACCGCAGAATACGGCTCCTGCGCCTGAAGCTGAACCGGTGACGAAGTTCACCCAGAAGCTCAATTCGGACGGCAGCGAAACAGACACGGGTCCGGGTGCCGGATCGGCCGGTCCGGGTGAGGGGACTTCGGTTGCGGAGCTGACCGTTCCGCCGCCCGCAACGCCTGCGCCGCCTGCCGCACAAGCGCCCGCCGGGGAAACGCCGCCTGCCGACGCGGCGCAAGCG
>JBARXU010000014.1:0-11286 GCA_049647505.1 Mesorhizobium sp. | reverse complement strand
CGCTGGTGACGGTCGCGGACGGTGGCGACATAAACCAGCCTCACGTCGCGCTGATTGCCGATCCCAATGGGATGATCAAGGCGGCCATTAGGCTGGGTCGCGCTTCTCGGGACGGCCAGCAAAGACGAGAGGTAAAACGCCGGCGGCGCATGGTTGAGCGTCACTAAAAAATACCTCAGGCGCAAAACCATGCGTCGCCTCCCTCAATTCATCCTCCGGCCGAAAAGGCGCGGAAACGAGAGCGTATGAGCAATAGACAGCAGGGAAGGAAATCGGCAGGCGATGGCGGGATGGAAGTTGGCGGCAGGCAACGCGGAATTCATCGGCAGTTCACATCCACCATCTTCCCCTATTCCCCACTGCCTATCCCCTATTGCCTCTTCCCATCCTTGACGACCGCAGGCTTTTCATGTCGTTACGCGCGCATGGAGAGCCGCCCTTGATGGACGCCGAAACGTATACGCCGGCACAGGCGCCCGCCGAACTGCTAGCGCGGCTCGGCGGCCGGTCGATCGTGTTCATCGGCCTGATGGGCGCTGGCAAGACCGCCATCGGCCGGAAGGTGGCTCAGGCGCTCGGCCTGCCCTTCATCGACAGCGACCACGAGATCGAGACCGTCTCGCGGATGACCATACCCGAACTGTTCGAGCGTTACGGCGAGCCGGAGTTCCGCGCCCTTGAGGAGCGGGTCGTCGGCCGCCTCGTCAACGAAGGCCCGCAGGTGCTGTCGACCGGGGGCGGCGCATACATGAACGCCAACACCCGCAGCGCCATTGCCCGCGACGGAATTTCGGTCTGGCTGAAAGCCGATATCGACACGCTGATGCTGCGCGTGGCGCGCAAGCCGAACCGACCGCTGCTCAAAAGCGCCGATCCGCGCGCTGTCATGCAACGCCTGATCGACGAGCGTTATCCGGTCTATGGCCAGTGCGACATCACCGTCGTCACCCGCGACGCCAAGCGCGAGGAAATCATGGCGGAAGTCATCGACGCCATAGACCATTGGCTCTCCAACGAAACGCCACGCGACGAGAAAACCCGATGAACGCATCCGCCCCAGCCGGCCAGCCGGTCGTCGTCCCAGTTGTCTTGGGTGATCGCAGCTATGACATCCTGATCGGCACCGGCCTTGTCGAACGTGCCGGCCGCGAGATCGCCCGCGTGCTGCCCAGCGCACGCGTTGCAATCGTCACCGACGAAAATGTCGCCGCAACCCATCTGAAGATGCTGGTTGCTGGACTTGAGGCGGAAGGCATCGCCTCCTCGACGATCGTTCTGCCTCCGGGCGAAAAGACGAAAAGCTTCGAGCATCTTCAGACCGTCGTCGACGGCGTGCTCGCCGCGCGTCTCGAACGGCGCGATGCCGTAGTTGCATTTGGCGGCGGCGTCATCGGTGATCTTGCGGGCTTTGCCGCCGGCATCACCCGGCGCGGCATGGATTTCATCCAGATCCCGACCTCGCTTCTGGCACAGGTCGATTCGTCCGTCGGCGGCAAGACCGGCATCAACACACCGCGTGGCAAGAATCTTGTCGGCGTCTTCCAGCAGCCGAAACTGGTTCTGGCCGATACCGGCGTTCTCGACACATTGTCGGAACGCGAATTCCGCGCGGGCTATGCCGAAGTCGCCAAATACGGCCTGATCGACCGGCCGGATTTCTTCGCATGGCTCGAAGCCAACTGGCGCGATGTCTTCTCAGGCGGCCCTGCCCGCACGCAGGCCATCGCCACGTCATGTCAGGCCAAGGCCGACGTTGTGGCCCGCGACGAATTCGAGACAGGCGACCGCGCGCTGCTCAATCTCGGCCACACATTCGGCCACGCGCTTGAAGCCGCAACAGCCTATGATTCGGCACGTCTGGTGCATGGCGAAGGCGTCGCCGTCGGCATGGCGCTGGCGCATCGTTTTTCCGCCCGCCTCAATCTTTGCAGCCCCGACGACGCCGCGCGCGTCGAACATCACCTGCGCGAAGTCGGCCTGCCATGGCGCATCTCCGACGTGCCGGGCGACCTGCCGGGCGCTCAAGGCTTCCTCGACTATATCGCACAGGACAAGAAGGTCTCGCGCGGCGCGCTCACCTTCATCCTGACGCGCGGCATCGGCCAGTCCTTCATCGCAAAGGACGTGCCCGCCTCCGAAGTGCTCGCCTTCCTGGAACAGAACCTCGCATGACGCATTTGCCCTGGATCATCGTCGCCGGCGCGACGCTGGCCCTGGCTGCCCTGTTCCTCGGCCTGTTCGGCCAGCAACTGCTCGCTCTCTTTGGCTTCGAGATTTCACGCATCGGCAAGGCGCGCACCGCCCATGAGGAACTGCGCGGCACGCTGGAGGAGCTTCACCGCGAAGGCGCCGTGGTCAAGGCCGACCGCGACCGCGTCGGCGGCCTGCTCGACCTGGCAGAACTCGAAGTCTCCGACATCATGGTCCACCGCACCTCGATGCGCATGGTCGACGCCGACATGCCGGCCGCCGCGCTGGTTGCCGAAGTTCTGCAAAGCCCGAACACCCGCATGCCGATCTGGCGCGGCTCCAACGACAACATCATCGGCTTTGTCCACGCCAAGGCGCTGCTCCGCGAACTTCATGATCTCGGCAATGACTATTCGAAGTTCGACATCTCCAACGTCATGACAAAACCATGGTTCGTTCCCGACACGACGAGCCTTCAGGACCAACTCGCCGCCTTCCTGCGCCGCAAGGCGCATATCGCCATCGTCGTCGATGAGTATGGCGAGGTGCAGGGTCTCGTCACGCTGGAGGACATCATCGAGGAAATCGTCGGCGACATCGCCGACGAACACGACATCGACCTGCAGGGTGTGCGCCAGCAGCAGGACGGTTCGGTCATCGTCGACGGCTCGGTTCCGATCCGCGACCTGAACCGCGCGCTCGACTGGACCTTGCCCGACGAGGAGGCGACGACCGTTGCCGGTCTCGTCATTCACGAATCCATGTCGATCCCCGACGAGAAGCAGGCATTCACCTTTCACGGCAAGCGCTTCACCGTGCTGAAACGCGAGAAGAACCGCATCGTGCGCCTGCGCGTCAAAGCCATCCAGTAGGCTTTTTCCCCGGCCTTCCGGCCGCCCTTATACTGGCGGCATGGCGTCTTTCGACCCGTCAGATAAGTCCCGGAATTCGCGGCGCAAATCCTCCCCCGCCGTCATCCGCAGGCCTGCCCCGCCAAGGGCCATGCTGCGCATGCGAATAGCTCCGTTTTATGCAACCCATTGCAATAAATTGATAAATGTGAATATATTGAACGAACATTCAACAACTGAGCGAGCTGAAACATGACCCATCACGTGAGTGATGTGGCCGTCCCCAATGATTGGGACCGCAGTGGCCTTCCGGGTTGGAGCTATCATTCAAACGCCCTACTCGACTTGGAGAAGGCGCAGCTTTTCCGCACCCATTGGCAGATCGTCGGCCATGTCTCCGACGTGCCGGAACCGGGCGACTATCTCGCCATGGACGTTGTCGGCGAGCGGGCGCTTGTCGTGCGCGGCAAAGACGGTGTCGTGCGCGGCTTCCACAATATGTGCCGCCATCGCGGCAGCCGCGTCGTCGCCGAAGACAAGGGCAGTTGCAAGAACGCGCTCGTCTGCCCGTTCCATGGCTGGGTCTACAATCTCGACGGCACTTTGCGCGGCGCGGCGCGCCCGCGCTCATTTCCCGAACTCGACAAGAACGAGTTTGGCCTGAAGCCGCTCGACCTCGAAATCTGGATGGGGTTCATCTTCATCCGCTTCCGGTCCGGCCCGCAGCCTTCGGTCGCCGAACTGATGAAGCCGCACGAAGCCGAGATTGCCCACTACCGCGCCGCCGACATGGTGCCCGCTGGCGGCATCTGGACGTCCGTGTCCAACGTCAACTGGAAGTCGGTGCGCGACGTCGACAATGAGGGCTACCACGTCGCCATGGCCCATCCTGCCCTGCAGGATCTTTATGGCCAGACCTACTACGACGAGCCCTTTGTCGATGGCGTATCGCGCTCTTTCGCCACCTATAATCCCCATGCCGGCCGCCGCTGGAGCGTACGCAACTACGTGAAGATTTCGCCGCGCCCCGACCACCTGCCCGAGGAGTTGAAAGAGGCGTGGATCTATTACGGCATGTTCCCCAATTCGGTGATCGTGATGCAGCCGGAATCGGTCCAGTTCTACCAGGAATTCCCGATCTCGACCGGCCAGACGCTGCTGCGCTCGGCCATCTATCGTAATGCAGAGGAAAGCAGGGAACAGGCCGCCGCCCGCTACCTCGCCTACCGCATCGACCGGGACACACAGGCCGAAGATATCAAGCTTTCGGAATGGTCGAACGAGTCGATGAACTCGGACGCCTTTGAAGGCTTCTTCCTCTCCGATCTGGAATATGGCGTGCGCACCCACCATGACCACATGCGGGCGCTGCTGCCTGTTCTGAACCTCCAGACAGCACCTGACGAAAGGGACATGTCGAGCCTGAACGACGCGCTGGTGAGCAGGAGATAGCTTGCCGCGCGCGCTCTGCCGGGAACGTTCAGCCCCGCCAGACGCCTTCCCTTCGCAGATCGACCTGCGTGCGCTCGATGCCTTCGCGCAGAATTGCGACCATGTCGTCGATCTGGGCGCGGGTGATGATCAGTGGCGGGCTCATCACGCACATGTTGATCAGCGGACGCACCAGCAGGCCAAGCTCCTGGCAATGCGCGTCGATGCGCTTTCCCACCTCATAGTCCAGCGTCAGCGGGTTGTTGCTCTCCCGATCGGCCACGCATTCGACGCAGGCCATCAACCCCATGCCGCGCACCTCGCCGACGATGGGCAGTTCCTCCAGCGTCTTGAGCTGCGCCTGGAAATAGGGAGCGACCTCACTGACATGCTCAAGGAGACCTTCCTCCAGCACGTCGAGATTCTTCAGCGCAACCGCGCAGCCGATCGGATGGCTCGAATAGGTCAGCCCGTGTGCGAACATTGCGTCGGGATGGTTCGACTTGCGCAGATCCTCAAACAGCCGGTCGGAGATCATCACGCCGCCGAGCGGGAAGTAACCCGACGTCACGCCCTTGGCGAAAGTGATCATGTCCGGCTCGAAGCCGAACACGTCGGCCGAAGCGAAGACATGGCCGAGCCTGCCGAACGCAGTGACGACCTCGTCGGAAACATAGAGAATGTCGTTCGACCTGCAGATGGCGGCGATGCGCGGGAGATAGGTCTCGGGCGGCACGATGACCCCACCCGACGCCTGCACCGGCTCGCCGACAAAGGCTGCGATCCTGTCTGCGCCGACGCGCGCCACCGTCTGGCGAAACTCCTCGACCAGCGCATCGGCGAATGCTTGCACACTCTGGCCTGCCGGCCGCCTGAACGGATTGGGCGACGACAGCTTCACCACCATCGCGTCCGCCCCGTCCATCCAGTCGCGGTCGCGCGGCCGCCCGTTGAGCGAGGCCGACAGATAGGTCGAGCCATGATAGGCGCCGCCGCGCGACAGGATCATCTTCTTGTCGGGACGACCGCGCACATTGTTGTAGAACTGGGCAAAGCGCAGCGCCGTCTCGACCGCAGACGAGCCGCCTGTCGTGTAGAAGACGTGGTTGAGATCGGCCGGCGCATGCGCCGCCAGCCGCTCCGACAGGTCGACCGCCGGTTCGGCCATCGTGTACCATGGCGTATTGTAGGAGAGGCGCATGGCCTGGTCGCGCATCACGTCGGCCAGTTCGGCGCTCCGGTGGCCGACATTGACGCACCACATGCCGGCCGGGCCGTCGATGAGGCGCTTGCCGTGTGCGTCATGGACATAGATGCCCTCGCCCTCGCCGATCAGGGTGCGGGCCTCCGCGCCGATCTCGCCGGCCACGGGCCATGGCTGCACCAGATGACGTTTCGCCCTTTGTGTCACATCGCCGTCGGAGCCGATCTCGCCGGGAACAGATTTCTTTACCGCCGCCATGCTCGATCTCCATGGAAAAGATAGAATACTTAGCAAAGCACAATCTGGCAAATCATATGAAATCAAACCAGAATTCGTCTTATATTGAATGTCCGTTCAATCAATGTCTCAGAAATTCCGCTTGAACTCAATGAGAGATTGAGTTTGGATAGGTGCAATCCCCGTTGCGCGGCGCAATGCGTCGAGACAGGATCGGATCATGGCTGACAGATGCAATCACCAGTCCTGTTGTCGCGCTTCGGGCAAGGCCGCATAAATGGCTGTCGCGGCGCAACCAGACATGGTCGGTCGCGCATCCGGGGCGAAAGCCTCCTCTCTCCTCAAGACGGAAGCCGCCAAAGGCTACACGCTCATCGCGCCGCCCTTCCTCTACGCGGTCCTGTTGCTCGGCTTGCCGATCATCGTCGTTCTGGCTCATTCATTCTGGACACAGAATTATCTCGACATCGACCGAACCTTCACGCTGGAAAACTACCGGCAGGCGCTGTTCGAGCCGATCTATCAGCACCTGCTCGTCCGCTCGCTTGTGATCTCGTTCACGGTCTCGGTCATGACCGTAATGCTGGCCTACCCGGTCGCCTATTTCATCTCGTTCCACGGCGGCCAGCACAAGCACCTCTGGCTGTTCCTCATCACCATTCCGTTCTGGAGCAGCTATCTGCTGCGCGTCATGTCGTGGAAGGTGGTGCTCGGCTACAACGGCGTGCTCAACACCGGACTGATGGGCATCGGCATCATCGACGAGCCGTCGACGGCGCTGCTCTACAACTCTACCGCCGTGCTGATTACGCTGACCCATGCCTGGGTGGCCTTTGCGATCCTGCCGATCTTCGTGTCGCTCGAAAAGGTCGACCGCACGCTGATCGAGGCCGCGACTGACCTTGGCGACGGGCCGATCCGCTCCTTCCTGCGCGTGACCCTGCCACTGTCACTGCCGGGCGTCACCGCAGCTCTTCTCATCGTGATGATCCCGACCATCGGCGACTATGTGACGCCCAAGCTCGTGGGCGGCACAGACGGCGTGATGATCTCCAACATTATCGAGGCGCAGTTCAAGCGCGCGATGAACAAGCCGCTCGGCGCTGCGCTCTCTGTGACGACGATGATCGCCGTATGCGCCATGGCGGGCGCGACCGTTCTTGCGCTCCGCGCCGCCGTGAGGGCTTTCAGGTGAGGGCTTTCAGATGAAGGCAGGCAAAAGAGGCCCCAGCGGGTGGCTCCAGACCTATGCAGTGGCGTTCGTCATATTCCTCTATTTGCCGGTCACGCTTATCCCGATCTTCTCCTTCAACAATTCACCCTCGCCGCGCTTTCCGCTCTCTGGCTTCACGACCAAATGGTACGAAGGGCTGCCGCGTACGCCGGCCCTTCTGGAGGCCGCATGGAACAGCCTGCTGGTCGGCGTGTCGGCTGCAATTCTCGCCACCGTGCTTGGCATCTGCGCCGCGCGTGCGGTGACGCGCTACCGCTTCCGCGGCCAGCGCGCCATGCATGGCCTCATCATGGCGCCGCTCCTCCTGCCCGAGATCATCGTCGCGGTCTCCATGCTGATCATCATCCTGGCGCTTGGAATGCCGCTGACCCTGCTGACCGTTACGCTCGGCCATGTGCTGATCTGCATCCCCTATTCGATCTCGGTCCTCATTTCCGGCTTCGAGGGTTTCGACCGGAGCCTTGAGGAAGCCTCCGCCGATCTTGGCGAAACCGCCTGGGGCACGTTCCGGCGCGTGACCTTGCCGATGATGACGCCCGCAATCATTTCATCGATGCTCGTCGCCTTCACCATCTCGCTCGACGATTTCATCATGGCGTTCTTCTTAGGCGGCAACGATGCGACGCTTCCGGTCTATATCTGGGGCCAGTTGCGGTTCGCCGCCCGCCTGCCGGGCGTACTGGCGCTCGGCAGCCTGCTGCTCGCCGCGTCGATCATGATGCTGACGATCGCCGAGATCATGCGCCGCCGTGCCGCGGCGCGCGCCAACATGACGGGAGGCCTGCTTGCCTGACGCCAATGCACGGCCGATGATCGGCATCGAAAACGTGACCCGGGCCTATGGCGCGTTTCTCGCGCTGGATCACGCAAACCTCACGATCCGGGAGGGCGAGTTCTTCTCGCTGCTTGGCCCTTCCGGCTGCGGCAAGACCACGCTCTTGCGCATGATCGCCGGCTTCGACAATCCGACCACCGGCACCATCACGATCGACGGCCAGCCAATAGTCGGCATTCCACCCAATGCCCGGCCGACAAACATGGTTTTCCAGTCCTACGCGATCTTCCCACATCTCAACGTCGGCGAGAACGTCGCCTATGGGCTGAAGAAACTGCGGCTCGGCGCTGTCGAGGAAAAGCGCCGCGTCGACGAGGCGCTGGCCATGGTTTCGCTCGGCGGGCTGCAGGCGCGCGGCGCCACCGAACTGTCAGGCGGCCAGCGTCAGCGCGTGGCGCTGGCGCGCGCGCTCGTCATGCGCCCCAAGGTGCTGCTGCTCGACGAACCGCTTTCGGCGCTCGACAAGAAGCTGCGCGAGCAGATGCAGGTCGAGCTTCGCCGCCTCCAGCAGGCGGTCGGCATCACCTTCATTCTGGTGACGCACGACCAGTATGAGGCACTCGCAATGTCGGACCGCATCGCCGTCATGTTCTCGGGCCGCATCGCCCAGATCGACAGCCCGAAGCAGATCTACCAGCGCCCGGTCAATCGTCAGGTTGCCGATTTCCTCGGCGGCATGAATTTCATCAAGGCGGATCTGGTCGAGGACAAGGGCGACGAGATCGTGGTCGATACCGCAGGGTTCGGACGTGTGACCACTGACAAGCCGCCCGGCTTTTCGGGGACCGGCAAGGAAACGACGCTGGGCATCCGCCCCGAGCGCCTTCGCGTGCTGTGGGACGACGCCACCGCCAAGCATGAAGTGGCAGGCAAGGTGATCGAACGACACTATTTCGGCGAGATCACCCACCTGATCGTCGATGTTCCGGGAATGAATGCGCCGCTGTCGGTGACCGAGACCAACAATTTCGGGGCCGACGACCTGCCGGTCGGCGCTGCCGTTCGCCTCGCCTACGATCCCGACGCGCTGGTGTCTCTGGCGGACTGATGCACGGTGACGCGGCCAGCGCCGCGCCACCTTGATTGCTAGAGCGGTTCTTGTTCTCACCGAACTGGCAGAACCGATCTATATCTTTGTTTTGGCCGCATTTGTCGGACGCAAAAGCGCTTCACGCTTTTGCTGGAAATGCTCTAATAGCCGGATTTGATCTTCTCGAACTCGGCGATCATCTTCGACTTCATCTCCGCGGGAAGCGGCGACTGGAACAGCGTCTTGTCGACGAACTTGTCGACATCGGCATAACCCTTCGCCTGCAACACCTCAGGGTCCACCGCCGCCATTGCCTTGGCGTTTCCATGGCCATAGCCCCAGTCATTGACGAGGTATTTCGCGACTTCCGGATCGTCATTGATATCGGACAGGAACTCATAGGCCTTGTCCTTGCTGCCCGGCGCATCCTTCATCAGGACATAGCCGCACACCCAGGTCGAGATGCCTTCCTGCGTGTCGCGATTGATGACGAAAGGCTGGCCTTCATTTGCGAGCTGCGTGCCGGCATCGTTCCACGACCAGGCGAGATCGACCTCTCCATTGCCCAGCGCCTGCACGATTTCTGTCGTATCGGTCCAGTAGAGCCGGACATTCTTGTGCACTTCGCGCAGGAAATCCGAGGCCTGCTTGAGCTGGTCGTCGGTCATCGTCGTCCAGTCCTTGATGCCAAGAACCAGCGCCGCCAGCGCATAGGCGTCATCGACATTGTCACCGATCGAGACGCGACCCTTGAACTTCGGATCGGCAAACGCCTTGAGCGACGTGACTTCATCGGCCTTGATCTTCTCGGAGTTGTAGGTCAGCGCCGTATTGCCCCAGTCCCACGGCATGAACCACGCCTTGCCGTTCTCGTCGGTGGCAAGGTTCTTCATCGCCATGATGCCGGGGTTGAGGTCGCTCCAGCCGGCGATCCTCGACGTGTCGAGTTCCTGTAACAGGCCCGCATCGCGCCACTTCACCACGCTTTGCGAGCACGGGTGGGCGAGGTCGGCCTTGAAGCCGGTGCGGATCTTCTCGAAGGCCTCGTCTTCGTCGCCGAAGAAGGTGAATGTCGGGGAGTCGCCGAATTTCTCGACATATTTCGGATGGAAGGACGGCTCCTCATATCCCGACCAGTCGAAAATGGTGAGTTCCCCGTCCTCGGCGATCGCAATGGCCGAAGCGGAAGCGGCAAGCACTGCCGCAAGCGTGGAGATGACAATCGTGCGTCTCGTCAATGCTTTCATTTCGGCGTTCTCCTGTGCCTTATCGTTTCCCTGTCATGCGGCGCGCGGAGGCCTGGCGGTTCCCTTCGCCTTGATCGGCCCCGTTGACGAAAAATGCTCTGGAAAGACGATCACCAGATGTTCGATGGCCGCCTCATGCGCTCTCTCCCGATTGAGGTCGTCGCCCCCCATCATCAGCCTCAGCCAAAGCCCCTCCAGCATGGCGGCGAGGCCGAGCGCGGTTCGTGCCGGATCGAAGCGGTAGCCGGCCTCCGAGGCCAGCGCCTCGCAAAGCTCCGTCATGGTCGCCTGATAGTCACTGTCGCGCGCGCCGCACAGCGCCTGATAGGTCGGGCGCGACTTGGCCTCGCCCCAGAAGGCGCACCAGGCGGCAAGCTTGCGCTTGTTGCAGATCGCGCGGTCGAAATCGGCCGCGACCAGTGCCTGCAACCGCGAAGCCGGATCGTCGCCCGCTTTGTCGAGCGCCGTGCGCCAATGCGCGGCATATTCGTCGTACATATGCTGCAAGGTCGCGACGAGCAGCTTTTCCTTGCTCTCGAAATGAAAATTGACGATGCCGCGCGACAGGCCCGCGCCGTCCGCCACATCGGCCATGGTCGTTTCGGAATAGCCGCGCTTGGCCAGCGAATCGATCGTCGCCTCGATCAGTTGCAACTGCCTGATTTCTTTGGATGCCTTGCGCCCGCGCCTCTCGGCCGGTTGCTTTTCGCCCGGATGCTTCTCGGAAGCGGTTTTCTGTTGCGGATCGCCCGCCCGCTTTTGCGCTGCCACTATGCTCATGCGGATATGTGCCTCCTTCGCCGCCGGCTGTCCGGCGCTGCCGGATGTCGATCCGCGCAGATCAGCTTGGCGGCATGCCCTTCTGTCAAGCCCCACCAGGCCTTGGCGTTTTCGTTCATAGGCCTATCCCACAGTGCGGCCGCACCAGCCAACACAGGCCAAAGCTTATCGCATCGACGGGAAACCGCAACATAATTTGTTGAACATTCATTCAATACGGCTGGACAACATGCGCCCGCCCGTGCGA
>JBARXU010000013.1:0-216185 GCA_049647505.1 Mesorhizobium sp. | reverse complement strand
GTGGAGGAACGAATATGTCAAAGCCAGTGGTCGCCGGGGTTGGCATGGTCAAGTTTGCCAAGCCGGGGGCGTCGAAAACCTATCCCGAGATGTCGGCCGAGGCCGTGCGCGACGCGCTTGCAGATGCGGGGCTGGGATATGACGCCGTGCAGCAGGTCTATGCCGGCTATGTCTATGGCGACAGCACCTGCGGTCAGCGGGCCGTTTATGAATTGGGCATGACCGGTGTGCCTGTCGTCAATGTGAACAACAACTGCTCGTCCGGTTCGACCGCGCTGTGGCTGGCGCGTCAGGCAGTCGAGAGCGGTGCGGCCGATTGTGTGCTGGCGCTCGGTTTCGAGGAGATGCGGCCGGGTGCGCTCGGGACACATTTTAATGACCGCGTCAGCCCGTTCGAATGGTTCGACGAGGCGACGGACCGCATCGTGGGCCATGGCGAGGTGCCGCTGGCGCTGCGCTACTTTGGCGGTGCGGGGCTTTCCTACATGCAGAAGCACGGTATCGGCCTGATCGAATTCGCCAGGATACGCGCCAAGGCCAGCCGTCATGCGGCACGCAATCCGCTCGCGCTCTTCCGCCAGGAGGTGACCGCCGACGAGGTGATGGCAAGTCCGGTCATGTGGCCCGGCGTCATGCATCGCCTGATGGCCTGCCCGCCTACCTGCGGCGCGGCGGCGGCGATCGTCGTGTCGGAGGCCTATGCCAGAAGGCACGGGTTGAGTGACGGGGTGCGGATCGTGGCGCAAGAGATGCGGACCGATTTTGCCTCGACCTTTGAAGGTGACGACATGATGCGGGTCGTCGGCTACGACATGACTTCGGCTGCGGCAAAAGCAGCATATGATGGGGCCGGGATCGGGCCGCAGGACATAGACGTCGTCGAACTGCACGACTGTTTCGCGCAGAACGAACTCATCACCTATGAAGGGCTGGGCCTTTGCCCGGAGGGTGGTGCGCAGAAGTTCATTGCCGATGGCGACAACAGCTATGGGGGGCAGGTGGTGACCAACCCGTCGGGCGGACTTCTGTCCAAGGGGCATCCTCTCGGTGCGACGGGACTTGCCCAGTGTTTTGAGCTGACGCGCCAACTGCGCGGCACGGCGGGGCCGACACAGGTCGAGGGCGCAAGGACAGCGCTCCAGCACAACCTCGGTATCGGTGGCGCCTGTGTTGTCACGGTGTATCAGGCGCAATAGGCGGGCGTCTGCCAACCGGCTTCTCGGATACCCGATCGGGTCCGCAACGACGCCTTCATTAAAACTATCGATTTGACGCCGCGGAACGGCCCGCCGCTGACGCAAAAATACTATCGACCCCGGTCGGACATGCACTAGAGAGATGTGATTGGTTCGCGCCGACCATGTCGCGCCCAAGTGTAGCAATCCAGACCGGACACGCATCATGACCCCGTTCCACTATGTCCTCACAGTGACCTGCCCTTCCGTTCGCGGCATCGTTGCCGCGATCTCCGGTTACCTGGCGGACAAGGGTTGCTACATCGTCGATTCCTCGCAGTTCGACGATCTCGACACGAAGAAGTTCTTCATGCGCGTGTCGTTCATGTCGCAGGAAGGCACGACCGAGGCCCAGCTTCTGGAAGGCTTCAAGCCTGTGGCCGACAAGTTCGGGATGGAATTCGAACTGTTCCGCAGCGACGACCGCATGAAGGTTCTGCTGATGGTGTCGCGCTTCGGGCATTGCCTGAACGACCTGATGTATCGCTGGCGTATCGGCGCGCTTCCGATCGATATCGTCGGTGTCGTGTCCAACCATTTCGACTATCAGAAGTTCGTCGTGAACAATGACATTCCGTTCCATCGGATCGCCGTAACCAAGGCCAATAAGGCCAAGGCAGAGGCGCAAATTATGGAAATCGTTGAGGAAACGGGAACGCAGCTGATCGTTCTGGCGCGCTATATGCAGATTCTGTCGGATGAGATGTGCCAGAAGATGTCGGGCAAGATCATCAATATCCACCACTCGTTCCTGCCGAGCTTCAAGGGCGCAAACCCCTACAAGCAGGCCTATGAGCGGGGAGTCAAGCTGATCGGCGCAACCGCGCATTACGTGACCGCCGACCTCGACGAAGGCCCGATCATCGAACAGGACATCGCCCGCATCACGCACGCGCAAAGCTCGGAAGACTATGTCTCGATCGGCCGCGATGTGGAGAGCCAGGTGCTGGCGCGAGCCATCCATGCGCATATCCACCACCGCACCTTCATCAACGGCAATCGCACGGTTGTCTTCCCGGCAAGCCCGGGGAGCTATGTGTCCGAGCGGATGGGCTGACGGGCAACGGCAATTCAGATGGGTCCGGCCTGCAAACGGCCGTGACCTGCGCTTCCGGTGCTCACGACCTCCAAGGTCGCTCCGCTCCGGTTCTCGGAGCTGACCATTTTCGTCGAGGATCGATCTGAATATCCGCCGCCCGCAGGCGGGGTGTGTAGGCCGTTACGCGGTGGCGCGCTGTTCGCACACGTCGATCCATTTTGCGCCGGTGATCTCCGCCATGCGGTCGGGTGCGATACGCACCGCGCTGTTGGTGGCGCCGGCTGCCGGGATCACTTCGTCATAGGGCTTCAGTGATGCGTCGCAGTAAAGCTCAAGGCCGGGATTGACGCCGAACAGGCACACGCCGCCAACCGGGTGGCCTGTGATGGCCTCGACCTCGGCGAAGTCCAGCATCTTCACCTTGCCGCCAAAGGCGGCCTTTGCCTTCTTGTTGTCGAGGCGCGACAGGCCGCTGACCGCAACGAGAATGACGCGGTCTGCGACGCGGAGCGACAGTGTCTTGGCGATCTGGTCGGGCGGAACGCCATGGCCGGCGGCCGCCTCCGCCACCGTTGCGGTCGACTGATCGAGCACGAGGATCTCGATGTCGGGCGCGTGTTCGGCAAGGAAGTCGCGGACGGATTGAAGGCTCATCGGCAGGCACTCCGGATTTGGGATTGCCGCCTTTTCGCCCGCGCGGGCAGGGCAAATCAAGCCCGTATTCAGGCCGTTTCCCTGGCTTTGAAAATTCCTCTACGATTGCGACGGGCGACTGAGAGCACGGCATGAACGCAGGCGAATGGTATGGGGTTGAGGCAAGGCCCGACGGTGTCGTGCGCGTCACCGAGCCGTTCGTCGATCCATACTTCAGCGCCAATCTCTATTTCGTGCGCGGGCGCGACCGCGATCTTCTGGTCGATGCCGGCATGGGCATCGTGCCTTTGTCGCCTGTGCTGCCGCTGACGGACGGCAAGCCTGTGCTGGCGCTTGCCACCCATATCCATGTCGATCATGTCGGCGCGCTGCATGAATTCGCCGAACGCGCCGGGCCTGCGTCGGAAGCGCAACTCTTCGAGGCGATGCCCGACAGTGCAACTTACGCCGACGGCTACCGTGCGTCGGAGGCGGCGGTGCTTCGAGAACCTTATCCGGGCTGGCGGGCGCAGGACTATCGGCTGGTGCCGGTGTCGCTGACCTTGCCGCTAAAGGAGGGCGACAGGGTCGATCTCGGCGACAGGCGTTTCAATGTGCTTGAGCTGCCGGGGCATTCGCCCTGCATTGCACTGTTCGACGAGGTGGACGGGACGCTGTTCGCCGGTGACGCGATCTATGACGACGAATTGCTGGACGACATGGCCTGTTCCGATATCGGCGCCTATTGCGAAACCATGCGCCGGCTGATCCGCGAGATCGATCCGCGCGTCGTTTATGGCGGCCATGGCAAGCCGTTTGACGGGACGCGGATGGGCGAGATCGCCAGTGAGTATCTGCGGACGCGCGGCGGCTGACGAATTTTCTTTACAAGCTCTCGGACTGCTGGATTTATCCTTTCTTTTGATGAGGAGCGGCTGATGTCCGTCGAAACCTGGTTTGCCTTTGTCGCCGCTTCTGCGGTTCTTCTCATGATCCCCGGACCGACGATCCTGCTCGTCATCTCCTATTCGCTGGGTCAGGGTTGGCGCGCGGCGCTGCCCATGTCGGTTGGCGTGGCGCTGGGTGATTTCACGGCGATGACGCTTTCGATGCTTGGCATCGGTGCGCTGCTTGCAGCGTCAGCGACGCTGTTCACGGCACTCAAGTGGATCGGTGCGGCCTATCTCGTCTGGCTTGGCGTGAAGCTGTTTCGCGCCGGCGGATCGCTCGCGGCCGAGCCGCGCAAGGGCAGTGCAGGCCGCGCGAAGATGCTGGCTCACGCCTGGCTGGTGACCGCGCTCAACCCCAAGAGCATCACATTCTTCGTGGCGTTTCTGCCGCAGTTCATCGACCGTCACGGTGACTTCTGGACACAGATGCTGATCTTCGAGGCGACCTTTCTGGCGCTGGCCTTCCTCAATGCATTTGCCTATGCGCTCGTTGCGGCCCGGGCCAGACAGGCGGTTGCCAGCGAGCGCGCGATCCGGATTATCAACCGTACGGGTGGCTCGCTTCTCATCGGCGCGGGACTTGCGACAATCGCGTTGCGCCCGGCCGCCTGAGACGAAAAGAGCAAGCTGGCTCTGGCCGTTTTGTGGGGCTAATCTCGCTTCATGAAGGATAGTCTCGGCTTCTCGCTGACGGGTGCGACGCAAGCGGCGTTGGGTCATTATGAGCGCGGCCTGCGCCAGTTGCAGACCTTTACCGGCGATCCGGTCGCTTCGGTGGATGCGGCGATTTCGGCCGCGCCCGGTTTCGTCATGGCCCATATGCTGAAAGGTTGGCTCTATGCCCTGTCGACGGATGCGAGTGCGACGGCAATTGCACGGCAGGTTTGGGACGAGGCGCGCGGATTGGAAGCAAACGACCGTGAGCGCGGCCATGTCGAGGCGCTTGGCAGGCTCGTTTCCGGCGGGTGGAACGGCGCAGGCGATGTGCTGGCGCAAGTGTCGCGTGCATTCCCACGCGATGCGCTGGCGCTTCAGGCCGGCCATCAGGTCGACTTCTTCACTGGCAATGCGGTTATGCTGAAGACCCGCGTGGCTGCGGCTCTGCCCCATTGGGATGCGTCGATACCGGGTTTCCATGCCATGCTCTCGGCTCAGGCCTTCGGGCTGGAGGAGAATGGCGACTACGCCGCCGCCGAGGCGGCGGGACGCCGCGCGGTCGAACTGGAGCCGAGCGATGGCTGGGGGCAGCATGCGGTAGCGCATGTGATGGAGATGCAGTGCCGCCAGCGCGACGGCATCAACTGGATGCGCGCCACGCCGCAGGCATGGGCGAAGGACAGTTTCCTTCAGGTGCACAACTGGTGGCATCTGGCGCTGTTTCACTATGATCTCGGCGAGCATGACGACATCTTCGCGCTTTATGACGGGCCGATACAGGGCGGGGTGTCGGATGTGCCGCTGAACATGGTCGATGCGTCTGCGATATTGTGGCGGCTGTTCATCGGCGGGATCGATGCGGGAGCGCGATGGGAGACGTTGGCCGCACTTTGGGCGCCGCATGCGCGCGACGGCAATTACGCGTTCAACGACATGCATGCGATGATGGCCTTTGCCGCTGCCAACCGGCGCGACCTTGCCGCGCAATTGCTGGAGGCGCAGCAGTCGGCGGCAGATGGCGGCGACGACAATGCGGGCTTCACGCGGGATATCGGCCTGCCGGCAACGCGCGGCATTCTCGCTTTTGCCGATGGCGATTACGCCACCGCCGCGCGGCTGCTCGAACCCATTCGCATCATCGCCCACCGCTTCGGCGGCAGCCACGCCCAGCGCGACGTGATCGACCTGACGCTGGTCGAATCTGCAATACGGTCAGGCGATGCGGCGCTTGCCAGGCGCCTGACGACCGAGCGTATCGAGGCGCGACCGCACAGCCCGCTGTCAGCGATCTTCCGGCGGCGCTCGGTTGCAATCGCTACCCTCTGACCACCCGCAATATATTCTGCGAGGGAGATCCCTTTTTCACCGATTCGAGGTCGGCTTGAGAAAGCCTGCCTGCTGCAAGGGCGCCGATGACGCGCCTGCAGAAGGTCGAGGGCACCTTTGCAAGGCTCACTCTCATAAGCCGCGCGAGCCCCTCGCGGTGCGAGCGTGGGGAAAGCGTTGCGTCTTCGATGCAGAGACTGATGGCCTCGGTCTTAATTTCCGGACGGTTCGTCATCATCGTCTGCATCTTGTCCAGCCCCTGCTGCGAGGTGCCGGTGCACGCGCTCAACAAGGCAATGCTCAATAGCAAAATCGGCTTTCGATACATTTGCTCAGACTCCCCCATCCGATCAGCCTATCAACCAAAAATTTCAAATCAACCTCGTGCTATCTGGTCAGACCAGAATTTTTACGAGTCTCGGAATAATTCTTGCGGAAATCGCGTTTTTCGGCTCAAATAATCTCCCAACGGAGCCTGTTTCAACGGGCGAGGGGCCGTAGCGCGCGGGCGCGGCCAACTGGGAGGATTGGCGTTCAATGTATCTCGGGCTCGACCTTGGCACTTCGGGGGTCAAGGCGCTTCTGATCGACGATCGGCAGCAGGTCGTCGCCTCCGCGACGGGTGCGCTCGATGTGTCGCGCCCGCATCCGGGCTGGTCGGAGCAGTCTCCTGCCGACTGGATCGAGGCCACCGAAACGGCGATCCGTGCGTTGAAGGCCAGCCATCCCAAGGAACTGGCGGCGGTCGCCGGCATCGGACTGTCTGGCCAGATGCATGGAGCAACGCTTCTGGGCGCAGGCGATGAGGTCTTGCGGCCCTGCATTCTCTGGAACGATACGCGCAGCCACAAGCAGGCGGCGGCGCTGGACGCCGATCCGCGCTTTCGCAACATCACCGGCAATATCGTTTTTCCCGGCTTTACCGCGCCCAAGCTTGTCTGGGTGAAGGAGAACGAGCCGGAACTGTTTGACGAGGTGCGAAAGGTTCTTCTGCCGAAAGATTATCTGCGGCTCTTCCTGACCGGCGAACACATATCCGATATGTCGGATTCGGCCGGCACGTCCTGGCTCGATACGGCGAAGCGTGCGTGGTCGGCGGAATTGCTTGCCGCAACCGATCTCGGTGTCGAGCACATGCCCGCGCTGGTCGAAGGCACGCAGGCTGCGGGTACGCTGCGCGGCTCGGTAGCGGCGCGATGGGGCATGGGCGGCAACGTCGTGGTTGCCGGTGGTGCCGGTGACAATGCGGCTTCGGCCGTCGGCATGGGCACGGTTGCCGAGGGCAGGGCTTTTCTGTCGCTCGGCACGTCGGGCGTGCTGTTTGCGGCGAACAACGCCTACCGTCCCGACCCTGAAACCGCGGTTCACACGTTCTGCCATGCGCTGCCCGCCACCTGGCACCAGATGGGCGTGATCCTGTCGGCCACGGATTCGCTCAACTGGCTCGCGGCGCTGACCGGGAAAGATGCCGGCGCGCTGGCTGCGGCGCTCGGCGACCGGCCAGCCGGTCCGGGCAAGGTGCAGTTCCTCCCCTATCTCTCCGGAGAGCGCACTCCCCACAATGACGCCGCGATCCGGGGCGCATTTGCCGGAATCGGCCATGAGGCGGGGTCGAAGGAGATGACGCAGGCGGTCATGGAAGGCGTGAGCTTTGCGCTTGCCGACAATCTCGAAGCCTTGCGTGGCGCGGGAACCGAGCTTCAGCGCGTGACAGCCATCGGCGGCGGGTCGCGCTCGCGCTACTGGCTGAAGACCATCGCCAACACGCTCGGCATTGCCGTCGATGTGCTCGCTGACGGCGATTTCGGGGCGGCGTTCGGCGCGGCGCGCCTCGGACTGATCGCGGCGACGGGTGCCGACATCATGTCGGTCTGCACACCGCCCGCCACATCCGAAACGATCGAACCCGACGCCGGACTGACCGGCAGCTATCAGGACGCATGGCGGAACTGGCGCAAACTCTATCCAGCCATCAAAGGAGCGACGCAGTGAGCACCGGTTTCTTCGGCGACATCAAGCCAATCACATATGAAGGGCCGGATTCGGCCAATCCGCTCGCCTATCGTTTCTACAACAAGGACGAGGTGGTCGCCGGCAAGCGGATGGAGGACCATCTGCGCTTTGCAATCGCCTATTGGCATTCCTTCGCCTGGCCGGGCGGCGATCCGTTCGGCGGCCAGACGTTCGAGCGGCCCTGGTTCCCAAAAGGGGGTTCGGCTGAGACGATGGAGGGCGCGCGCCTCAAGGCTGACGTGGCGTTCGAGATGTTCACCCTGCTCGGCACACCATACTACTGCTTCCACGACGCCGACATTCGCCCCGAGGGCAAGACCTTCTCCGAAAGCCTCGGGCGTTTCGAGGAGATCGTCGACCTGTTTGGCCAAAAGCAGAAGCAGACCGGCATCAAGCTTCTGTGGGGCACGGCAAACCTGTTTTCCAACCGCCGCTATATGGCGGGAGCAGCGACCAATCCCGATCCGGACGTGTTTGCCTATGCTGCGGCGACCGTGAAGGCATGCCTCGACGCGACGAAGAAGCTGAAGGGCGAGAACTATGTGCTGTGGGGCGGGCGCGAAGGCTATGAGACGCTGCTCAACACCGACATGAAGCGCGAGCGCGAACAGGCGGGCCGCTTCCTGTCGATGGTGGTCGATTACAAGCACCGTATCGGTTTCAAGGGCACGATCCTGATCGAGCCGAAGCCGCAGGAGCCGACCAAGCACCAGTATGATTACGACGTGGCGACCGTCTACGGTTTCCTCAAGGATTTCGGGCTTGAGAAGGAGGTGAAGGTCAATATCGAGCAGGGCCATGCGATCCTCGCCGGCCACACCTTCGAGCACGAACTGGCCTTGGCGAACGCGCTCGGCATCTTTGGTTCGATCGACATGAACCGCAACGACTACCAGTCCGGCTGGGACACCGACCAGTTCCCCAACAATGTGCCGGAGATGGCGCTGGCCTATTACGAAGTGTTGCGCGGTGGCGGCTTCAAGACCGGCGGAACCAATTTCGACGCCAAGCTGCGCCGGCAGTCGCTCGATCCGGAGGACCTGCTGATCGCCCATGTCGGCGGCATGGACGCCTGCGCGCGCGGTCTGAAGGCAGCGGCGAGGATGATCGAGGACAAGGCGCTGTCGGGGCCGCTCGAAGAGCGGTATGCCGGTTGGAAATCGGCGGAGGCCAAAGCGATGCTGTCGGGCAAGCGCACGCTGGAGGAGATTTCGGACCGCGTCATCAAGAAGAAGATCGAGCCGCAGCCGAAATCCGGCCGTCAGGAATATCTGGAGAATGTCGTCAACCGATATGTGTAGGGCGGCGATTGTCAGGCAACGGTTCTGGGCCGTCATGGTGGTCTTTACAACTGCCGCGTATGCCGCCCAATCGATTGCGCAGGAGTCGCCCAGTTTGTCGTCCGAGGTCAGACGAATTACGCCTATTGTCGGGCGGTTCGTGCTCGACGAGGATTATCCTAGAAATCCAGCTCGGCAAGACCACCCAGTAAATTTCGGCCTGATCCGTCAAAGGTTCGGCGAGCCTCAGGATGCCTACTACTTTATTTTTCCTCCGGCACCCGATGTCTTTTCGATTGCCGAGAAAGCCCGTTCTTCGGTCCTGGCGTTGCTCGGACCATGCGACGAATCCAAGGAAAGGCCGCCTTGGGGTGTGCAAAGAATTGGCAGCCAGCTTGAGCGAATGGACGGCTACCCAGAACTGACGCGCTATACGGCCAGAAGCCCCAATCGGGGATCAGTCTTCGTGCCTGTACTGAAGAATCTCAGACTCTATGAGCCCAGTGGCAGTGGTGCAGGATTTGAATGGCTGAAACGCGCTGCCAGAGAACACGACCTTTGCTTCAGCTATAAGGCTGTTGGCTTCTATGTCGGCGATAGGGCTTCGGGCAAAATTCGACTGAGCGACTACGCTGAATTTGAATATCGGTAGTGTAGAACACTTGCATCCCTTGCTCCTTATTCCGAACTACCATACAAGTATGCCGGTGAGAGGAGTTTGCTGATGCGGCAGACGTGGCGTTGGTTCGGGCCAAAGGACAAGGTGTCGATCGAGGATGCGCGCCAGGCGGGGGTCGAGGGCATAGTGACGGCCCTCCACCATATCCCGACCGGTGACGTCTGGACCCCTGAGGAAATCGAGAAGCGGCAGCGCGAGGTCGCGTTTCTGCCCGACGGATCGGTCAGCGGGCTGAAGTGGGAGGTGGTCGAGAGCCTGCCGGTTTCCGAAGCCATCAAGACGCAGACCGGCGACTGGAAGCTGCACATCCAGCACTACAAGCGCAGCCTGCAAAATCTCGCAAATGCGGGGATCGAGGTCGTCTGCTACAATTTCATGCCGGTGCTCGACTGGACGCGAACCGACCTGACCTGGCGGATTTCTCATGGTGGCCGCGCGATGCGCTTCGACCTAGCCGATTTCGCCGCCTTCGAGATCCATATCCTGAAGCGCAAGGGCGCGGCCGAGAGTTTTCCGGCCCATGTCGTTACGGAAGCCGAGAAGCGGTTTGCGGCGATGAGCGAGGCGCGCAAGAAGCAGCTTACCGCAAATGTGACGGCGGGCCTGCCCGGCGCGGTGGAAAGCTGGTCGCTGCCGGAACTGGCGGCGCATCTGGCGACCTATGACGGCATTTCGCCCGACAGGTTGCGCGGACACCTGATCGATTTCCTCGCCGAGGTGGCCCCCGTGGCGCAGGAGCTTGGCGTCAGGCTCTGCTGCCATCCGGACGATCCGCCGTTTTCGCTGCTCGGCCTGCCGCGCATCATGTCGACCAATGCCGACTATCGCTCAGTGCTCGACGCCGTCGATATAGCTGCGAACGGCGTCACCTTCTGCACAGGCTCGCTCGGCGCGCGGCCCGACAATGATTGCCCGGCCATGGTGCGCGACCTCGCCGACCGCATCCATTTCGTGCACCTGCGCAATGTGCGCCGCGATACCGAGGAGACACCGTGCTCCTTCTTCGAGGACGAACATCTGGCCGGCCAGACCGACATGGTGGCGGTCGTCGCCGAGCTGCTTGCCGAAGAGAAGCGCCGCCGCGCCGCCGGTCGCAATGATCATCTGATCCCGATGCGTCCCGACCACGGCCAGGACATTCTCGACGATCTGAAGCGCGGCGCGCAGCCGGGCTATCCGGCAATCGGCCGCCTGAAAGGACTGGCCGAACTGCGTGGCGTCATGGCGGCGCTATCGCATCCGTCTGTCTCGTCATGACGCGCCTTCGTGCCTCATCGACGTTGCCTGCCGGCGTCGCCCGTCCCTCCTATGACCGGGCGGCACTTGGCTCGGGCATCGTGCATCTTGGCACCGGCGCGTTTCACAAGGCGCATCAGGCAGTCGCGACCGACGATGCGCTGACGGCATCCGGCGGCGACTGGATGATTACCGGCGTCTCGCTGCGCTCGTCCGATGTCGCGGACCAGCTCAACCCGCAGGACGGGCTCTATACGCTGCTGGTGCGCGGGCCGGACGGCGTTGCGCCGCGTGTCATAGGGTCTATTCGCAAGGTGCTGGTCGCCCGGCAGGAGCCGCAGGCCGTGATGGACGCGCTCACCGCGCCCGAAACGAGGATCGTCAGCCTTACGATCACCGAAAAGGGCTACGGCGTGGATCCCAAATCAGGCGGGCTGGACGCGGCGCATCCGTCGATCGCGCCGGACCTCGCCAATCCGCGCCAGCCGTCGGGTGCCGTAGGCATTATCGTCGAGGCTCTGCGCCAGCGCCGTGAAAAGGGCATTGCGCCGTTCACGGTCCTGACCTGCGATAACCTTCCTCATAACGGGAGGCTTATGCAGCGGCTCGTCACCGAGTTTGCGCAATCGCTGGACCCGGAGCTGGCGGCGCATATCGCCGCGAATGTCACCTTCCCCTCGACCATGGTGGACCGCATCACGCCCGCCTCGACGCCCGCCACCTATGAGGACGCGGCGCGGCTGACCGGCCACGAGGACCGCGCGGCGGTCGAGACCGAGCCGTTCACCCAATGGGTGGTCGAGGACAATTTTGTCGCCGGTCGGCCGAACTGGGAAGCGGCGGGCGTCATCTTCGCCACCGACGTTGCGCCCTATGAGAAGATGAAGCTCAGAATGCTGAACGGCGCGCATTCGATGCTCGCCTATTCCGGCTTTCTGGCGGGTCATCAATATGTGCGCGACGTGATGGCGGACCAGAGCCTGGCAAAGCTGGTCGAGCGGCACATGACGGCGGCGGCCGCGACGCTCGATCCGGTGCCCGGTGTCGATACGGGTGACTATGCGCGCGAGCTTCGGCTTCGATTCGCCAACCCGGCAATCGCGCACCAGACCTATCAGATCGCGATGGACGGAACGCAAAAATTGCCTCAGCGGCTGGTCCAGCCGGCAATCGAGACCCTGCGGGCGGGCCGCTCGTTGGACGCCTATGCCTTCGCGGTGGCTGCGTGGATGCGGTACTGTCTGGGCATGACCGATCGAGGCGAAACATACGCGTTGCGCGACCCGCGGGAGGCCGAAATCTCGGCGCTTCTGAGCGATTCCGGCCGCGATGCCGGCTCGATCGTCGATCGCCTCATGGCGCTGCCCGGCCAGTTTCCCGACGAGTTGTCGGCCTCGCCCGAATGGCGGGCGGCGGTGCAGTCGCGGCTGGAGACAATGCTGGCTGAGGGCATGCGGGCCGCGATCGAGCGCGAAGCGACGCGTTAGGACATCCGTCCCCTTGTGAAATCACATCCTGTCATGCGCCTGTCACGGGCGCATGGTCGCTGAAAGGTGACCGAGGCGCAGAGCCGGCTTAAATTGACTCTTATATAAGACATAAGATACCGTTTGAGACGGAACCACTGACGTCAGATCGGCTGGACCCTTCAGGGAGGATTTCATGACCAGAGGAACATTCTTTTCGGCCATTTCCGTTGCGGCCTTGATCGCCGCCTCTTCGGCTGGCGCCGCCGAACTTCGCTTTGCCTGCTATCAGGACGGCGTCGAATGCGACGCCTGGGCCGAGGCCTTCAAGGCGTTCGAGGCTGAAAATGCCGGGACGACCGTCAAGGTCGACGTGGTGCCTTACAAGTCGATCCAGGAAAGCCTGCCATTGCAGCTCGCGGGCGGCGAAGGCCCTGATCTTGCCCGCATCACCGACATGGGCGGTCTGGCGAAATACATGCTCGACATCACGCCCTATGTGAAGGACGCGGCCTATCTGGAGGAAAACTTCGGCAAGACGCTCGCCTGGACGCGCGTCAACGGTCCCGACGACAAGGGCATCTATTCGATCATGGACCAGCAGACGGCGACCGGTCCGTTCGTCAACAAGACGCTGTTCGAGCAGGCGGGCGTGGCGATGCCGGGCGACGGCGCGACCTATGCCGACTGGGCAAAGGCAGCCAAGGAAGTTGCCGACAAGACGCAGACGCCCTTCGCCGTCGCCATGGATCGCACCGGCCATCGTTTCGCCGGTCCGGCGATCTCCTACGGCGCGAAATATTTCAACGAGGACGGCACGCCGATCACCGTCGATGACGGCTTCAAGGTCTGGTCGCAGCAGTTCGTCGACTGGAACAAGGACGGCGTGGTCGCCAAGGACGTCTGGGCCGGCTCCGGCGGCGCGACCTATCAGGACGCTGCCAAGGAATTCACCAATGGCTCGCTGGTGATGTATATATCCGGCTCCTGGCAGATCGCCCGCTTCGGCCGCGACGTAGGCGATGCGTTCGACTGGGCGGCCGTTCCGGCACCTTGCGGCCCCGGCGGCTGCACCGGCATTCCGGGCGGCGCTGCCGTCGTAGGCTTCAAGCACACCAAGTCGCCCGAAGAAGTGGGCAAGCTGCTCGACTTCATGGCGCGCGAGGATGTGCAGGCGCAGGTGCTCGCCAAGACCAAGAACATCCCGGCGCATCAGGGCCTACAGGCCAAGGGCATTGCCTATGAGGGCGCAACCGATCCGGAAAAGGCGGCGCTTGGCGTGTTCTCGACCGCGCTGACGAAGTTCTCGCCGATTGCCTTCGAGTTCCAGGGCTACAAGAACAATCGCGCCATCATGAACGCCACCGTCACCCGCATCACGCAGGCGATCGTCGGCGAATCGACGCTGGACGAGGCGCTGGCGCGCATCGACTCGGACGTGAAGGAAGCCATCGCGGCTGCGCAGTAGCGATCGGGCCGGGGCATGGGCAAGGCCGACCGGTTACCCCCACCCCTAACCCCTCCCCACAAGGGGGAGGGGGACTTCGCGAAGAACGTATTCCCCTTTGTGAGGAACGCATTTCCCTTTCCCCTATTCCCTTCCCCCCTATTCTCCGTCCCAATGTGGGGAAGGGGGCAGGCGGCTTCGCAGCTTGAAAGGCGCTGCCAATGCTAGCGCCCCTAAGCTCTGCGGCATCTTTCCTCTACGCGGCCTTCTTCAACCTGTTCGAATGGCCGATGCGGGCCATTCAGAAAATGACCGGGGCGCAGAAGATCGCCTGGGCATTTCTGGCGCCGAACCTGATCGCGTTCAGCCTGTTCACCTTCCTGCCGGTCATCCTCAATTTCTTCTACGCCACCACCGGGTCGGACGCGATCATGCCCGCCGACCGGCCATATGTGGGCGCGGAGAATTTCCGTTCGCTGCTCGCCTGCCAGAACTATCTCGACCCCAACAGTTGCGAGCGGGACATCTTCTGGCGCGCGATCCACAACACGTTCTGGTTCGTGATCCTGCAGGTCGGGTTCATGATCGTGTTCTCGTTGATCACCGCTCTGATCCTCAACCGCAACATCCCCTGGCGCGGCTTCTTCCGCTCGGTCTTCTTCTATCCGGTGCTGTTGTCGCCGGTCGTGGTGGCACTGATCTGGAAATGGGTGCTGCAACGCTATGGCGTTCTGAATGCCGGGCTGGAAGGGGCGGGCCTGCCCGTGGTCAATTGGCTGCTTGAGGCCGACTGGGCCTTCTTCTGGATCATCTTCGTGTCGATCTGGGCGCATATGGGCTTCTACACGCTCATCCTGCTGGCCGGCCTGCAATCCATACCGTCCGACGTCTATGAGGCGGCCGAGATGGATGGAGCATCCAACTGGCGCACCTTCTCGCGCATCACCATGCCGCTGCTGATGCCGACAATGGTGGTGGTGCTCGTGCTGTCGCTCATCCGCGCCGTGCAGGCGTTCGACGAGATCTTCGTGCTGACCGGCGGCGGGCCGGGGTCTGCCACCATGCTGTTGCTGCAGTTCATCTACGAGACCGGTTTTGCCTCGCGCCCGCAACTCTTCGGCGTGGCGGCGGCGGCATCGATCCTGATGGCGGGCGTGCTTCTGGTGCTGACGCTGCTTCAGCTTCGTGCGACGCGCGGGCGGGAGGGCAGCTAGATGTTCTCCTTCCTCACCCGCACGCATGGGCGCGGCAGGTTCGACGTTATCGACTGGATGACGGTCGCTTATCTTTTCCTTGCAATCCTGTTGATGTTCGGGCCGATCCTGTGGGTCGTCCTGTCGTCGTTCAAGACCGAAGCCGCGTTGCAGGAATATCCGCCGACCTTCCTGCCGCTCGCCCCATCGACTGCAATCGTCGAGGGACATGACGCGCCGCTGCCGCTGTTCCGCATCGTCTCCGGCGATCATGAGGGCAAGGTGCTTGCGCAGGTCAGGCGCGTCGGCCTGATGGCGCAGATGGTCGATCCGGCGGCGCCTGGCGAAACGGTGCGGGTCTCCATCAACGACCGCGTGCCGGAACGCGAATTTGCGCTGGCGCTTGAAAATTACACGGCGCTGTTCGACCGTTTCAACTTCGCGCTCTATTTCTGGAATTCGCTGTTCATCACGGTCATCGCGACGATCATCACCGTCATCTTCAACTCGATGGCGGCGTTCGCGCTGTCGAAATACAGGTTCCGGGGCCAGACCGTCGTCTTCGTTCTGATCATCGCAACCTTGATGATCCCGCCGACGATCAATCTCGTGCCGATCTACCTGGTCGTGTCGGAGCTTGGGCTGGTCAATTCGCCATGGGGAGTGATCTGGCCTGCGGTGGCGACGCCGACGGGCGTGTTCCTGCTACGCCAATATATGCTGACGATACCCGACGACCTGCTCGATGCGGCGCGCATGGACCATGCATCCGAGTGGCGGGTCTACTGGAAGATCGTGCTGCCGCTGTCGGCGCCGGCGATTGCGGTTCTGGTCATCTTTTCGGTGATGTGGCGCTGGAACGACTTCCTATGGCCGCTGATCGTGCTGAACCGGTCGGAACAGTTCACGCTGCAACTGGCGCTCAACGCCTTCCAGGGCGAGCTTCAGACGAGCTGGGCGAACCTGCTCGCGATGACGATCCTGACGCTTTTGCCGATCACCATCGTCTTCGCCTTCCTGCAGAAATACATCACCACCGGCATTGCCCAGAGTGGAGTGAAGTGATGGCCGTCGTCGAACTGGAAAAACTCGTCAAGGATTACGGCAAGGTGCGTGCGATTCACGGCGTCGACCTGACGATCGACAATGGCGAGTTCTGCGTCTTCGTCGGGCCGTCGGGTTGCGGCAAGTCGACCTTGCTGCGGATGATCGCGGGCCTTGAGGATATTTCGGGCGGCGAGTTGCGCATAGACGGGCAGCGCGTCAATGAGCAGCGCGCGTCCGAACGCGGGCTTGCCATGGTATTCCAGACCTATGCGCTCTACCCGCACATGACCGTGCGCCAGAACCTCGCTTTCGGGTTGGAGAATATCAGGACGCCGAAAGCCGAAATCGACAGGCGCGTCGGCGAAGCGGCGCGCATGTTGCAGATCGAGAACTATCTCGACCGGCGGCCGAAGCAGCTTTCGGGCGGCCAGCGCCAGCGGGTTGCGATCGGGCGCGCGGTTGTCCGCGAGCCGCGCGTGTTCCTGTTCGACGAACCGCTGTCGAACCTCGATGCGGAGCTGCGCGTGACGATGCGCGGCGAGATTTCGGCGCTTCACCGACGCCTCGGCAACACGATGATCTATGTGACGCACGATCAGGTCGAGGCGATGACGATGGCCGACAAGATCGTCGTTCTGCGGCTCGGCAGGATCGAGCAGGTCGGCTCGCCGCTCGAACTTTATAATTCGCCGGCAAACCAGTTTGTCGCCGGTTTCATCGGTTCGCCCCGGATGAATTTCATCGATGTGACGGTGGATGCGGCAGACGCGTCGGGCGTCTTGGTGAAAGACGCGAACGGCAATGCCTACAGGACGACTGTGTCGGCAGACGGGCTGTCGAAGGGCGACGCGGCCGTTATCGGCATCCGGCCTGACCATTTGCTGATCGCCGCATCCGGCGGAACGCTGGTCACCGTGCGCGCCATTGAACAGCTGGGCGGTGAATCCTACCTCTATTGCGAGACGGCGAGCGGGCAGCGGCTGACGGCACATATTTCAGGCCAGACGCCGGTGAAGCGCGACGAGCAGGCTCATGCGGTTTTCCGCCCCGAGTTTACGCATCTTTTCAGAAAGAGTGACGGCGTGGCGCAGAAGCGGACGCAGATCGGGGAGGCGGTTTAGCGGTGAACGCAGTGGAATGACGCAGCCCTACGTCGCCCCCCTCTGTCGGCTTCGCCGACATCTCCCCCACATGGGGGGAGATCGGCCGGCCGCGCCGTCTTTGCCAACCGCCAGCGTCGCAGGACGCGCGTGGATGGAGATGCTTGCAATCTCCGCCCGTGCGCCGAGACAGTTGGGAGAAATGCACTCTGCCCAACACCCCTCATCCGCCTTCATTTCGTTCGGGCACCTTCTCCCACAAGGGGAGAAGGAGGGAGCTAGACCTTCATGACCTTCCTCGCCGCATCAGGCAAAGCGACCCGGACCGCGACCGGCCTATCCCTGCCGCTCTCCGGCGATTTCTCGTTGAGGATCGATATTCTGTCCGAGTGGCTGGCGCGTGTCGCCGTCGTGCCTGCTGGAGGGCTTGCGGTCGATCGCACCTGGATGATCGCGCCCAATGGCGACGTTCCGTGGCATGGTCGCGGGCGGCTCGATACGGGCGGTTTTGCCGGGTCCGATGTCAGGCTGTCAGAAGAGGCGGGTTCGCCCGTCCTGACCGCAGGCGACTGGCGCATCACCGTCACGCCGCTGCCGCTGCGGCTTGTCTTCCAGCGCAAGGCGGGCAACGACTGGCAAACCGTTCTCGCAGACCGCGAGGCGGGAGCCTATCAATGGTTCGAGCGCTATGGCGTGTTCCGCCACTTCCAGTCGCGCGACCTTGCCGACCGCCACTACGGGCTTGGCGACAAGACCGGGCCGCTCGACCGCACAGGGCGGCGTTTGCGCGCGCTGCAGACGGACGCGCTCGGCTATGATGCACAGACGCAGGACCCGCTCTACAAGCACGCCCCCTTCGTCATCGCCGACAGCGACGCGGCCGGATCGGTCGGGCTGCTCTATGACACGCTGTCGGAAATCACCTTCGATCTCGGCGCCGAGCACTCGAACTACCACCCGCATTACCGGCTGGTCGACACGCAGGAGCGTGGACTGGTCTATTACGTCATCGCCGGCCCGAAGGTGCGCGACATCGTTCCGCGCCTGATGGCGCTGACGGGGCGGCCGCATTTTCAGCCGCGCTTCACGCTCGGCTTTGCGTTCACGACGATGCATCATGCCGACGCGCCGAACGCACAGGAGGTGATGACGGACTTTGCCGAGCGCTGCCGCGCCGAGGGCATTCCGATCAGCGCCATTCATTCAGGCTCGGGCTATACGACAAAGGCGGACGGCAGGCGCTATGTCTTCACATGGAACGAGAGCAAATTTCCGGACCGGGCGGCGTTCTTTACCCGTCTTGGCGAGCTTGGCTTCTCGACATGCGCCAATATCAAGCCGGTGCTGCTGACCGAACATCCTGCCTATGTGCAGGCTGCCAAAGAAGGCTGGTTCGTGCGCCGCGCCGACGGGGAGCCTGCGGTCGAGATGTTCTGGGGTGGCAATGGCTCGTCGCTCGATTTCACCAATCCGGCAACGGTCGCGTGGTGGAAGAAGGGCGTGAGCGAGCAGGTTCTGGGGGCGGGATTCACCGCCGCCTGGAACGACAACAATGAATGCGAATTGTGGGACGAGACGGCGACGGTCGACGGGTTCGGCGTGCCATTGCCGGCGATCGACATGCGGCCGGTCCACGCGCTTCTGATGACGCGCGCAACCTATGAGGCGACGCTGGCCAAGACGCCGGCAAAGCGGCCCTATACGATCAGCCGGGCCGGGCCGATCGGCATTTCGCGCTATGGCGAAACATGGTCCGGCGACAACCGCACGAGCTGGCATACGCTGAAATGGAACCTGCGGCAGGGCCTGTCGATGAGCCTGTCGGGAATGCCGCTCACCGGACACGACATTGGCGGCTTCGATGGACCCGCGCCCGAGCCGGAGCTTCTGGTGCGCTGGATCGAGATGATGAGCCTGCATCCGCGCGCGGTGATGAATTCGTGGAAGCCGCAGCTCAAGAACCCGACGACGCTGCCATGGATGCATGGTCCCGAAACCACCACGCTGGTCAGGCAGGCGCTGACGCTGCGCTACCGGCTGCTGCCGCTGATGTATACGCTGGCGTGGCGCGCGCACAAAACGGGCGAGCCTGTCATCGCGCCTCTGTTCTACCATTTCGACGACGCGCAATCGCGGGCCGATGCGGATGCCTTCATGCTGGGGCCAGACGTTCTCGTGGCCCCGGTGGTGGAGGAGGGCGCGCGCCATGTCTCGGTCTGGCTGCCGCCGGTCGAGGGCGGCTGGGTCGACTTCCACACCGGCAAGGCGCTGGGGTCGGCCAAGACGGTGCGGCTTGATGCGCCGCTTGGGCGACTGCCGCTAATCGTGCGTGCGGGAGCGGTGCTGCCGCTGGCGACGAAGTGGCCCGGTCTCAAGCCGCACGACGCGAGCGAGGTGACGCTGACGCTTTTTGTCGGGCCGGGAAAAGGCGTGTGGTCGGGTCAGGCGTTCTTCGATGACGGTGAAGGTTGGGGTTATCGCGCCGGCGAAGCGTCGCTGCTGGAGCTCAAAAGCGAGTGGGGCCGGACGGACGCCTGGCTGACCGCGACTGAGACCTTGACCGGCAAGGCGCGGCCCGCGCTCGACGTGAGGTGCGTGGGACTTGGCCGCCGCATTTTCGAGAGCGAGTTGCCGGGGTAGCGACATGTGCTCGGAGACGAGCGCCGACTGAACCCGTCCTGTTTGCGACGCGCCATTCGCATCGCAAATTCATTCCCCTGAAACTGCCTGCTCGTAAAAGAGTATTCCTTTATATCGAGCCTTTCCGATTTATATATCGATCATGATCGATATGTCTGACAGGGTCGATACCGAGGCAATCCTGAAGGCGCTGGCAAATCCGGTCCGGCGCGACATGCTTGCCTGGCTGAAGGAGCCGGAAAAGCACTTTTCCAGCCAGCAGCACCCGCTCGACATGGGCGTGTGCGCCAATCAGTTCGAGCGCTGCAACCTCTCGCAGTCGACCGTCTCAACCCATCTGGCAACGCTTGTTTCCTGTGGCCTGCTTACGCAGAAGCGTATCGGCCAGTGGGTATTCTATTCGCGCAATGAGGAGGTCATTTCGGCCTTTCGCGCGCGGCTTTGTGACCTGTGACATCAACCTCCCAAGGATATGCATATGACAACGCTGTTTGATCCCATCGTGGTCGGCGAACTGACGCTGCCCAACCGGCTTGCATTGGCTCCCCTGACCCGCAATCGCTCGCCGCAAGCGGTGCCGGGACCGCATGCGGTCGAGTATTACCGCCAGCGCGCCAGTGCCGGCCTGCTCATCACCGAGGCCACGGCAATCACGCAGCAGGGGCAGGGTTATTCCGACGTGCCCGGCCTTTACGGGGCTGACCAGCTTGCCGGCTGGCGCAAGGTGACGGACGCCGTGCATGGCGCGGGCGGGCGCATCGTGACGCAACTCTGGCATGTCGGGCGCGTGTCGCACAGCGTGCTTCAGCCGGGTGGCGGCGCGCCGGTGGCGCCGTCGGCGGTGACGGCAAAATCACGCACATTCCTGATCAATCAGGACGGGACGAGCGGCTTTGCGCCGACATCCGAGCCGCGCGCGCTGGAGCGCGATGAAATCCCCGGCATTGTCGAGGACTATCGCCGCGCTGTGCGTGCAGCGGTCGACGATGCAGGCTTCGACGGCGTCGAGATCCATGCGGCGAACGGCTATCTGATCGACCAGTTCCTGCGGTCCGGCTCCAACAAGCGCGAGGACGAGTATGGCGGGTCGGTCGAAAACCGCGCACGTCTTTTGTTTGAAGTGGTCGACGCGATCGTGGCGGAGATCGGCGGCGGACGGACAGGCATTCGCCTGTCGCCGGTGACACCCGCCAATGACGCATCCGATCCCGAGCCGCAGCCGCTGTTCGAGCATGTGGCGGGGGGCCTCGCTTCGCGCGGGCTGGCCTATGTTCACATCATCGAGGGAGCGACCGGCGGTGCGCGCGATCACCAGCAGGGCGACAAGCCGTTCGACTGGGTGGCGTTCAAGGCGGCCTATCGCGATGCCGGCGGCAAGGGCGCGTGGATGGTCAACAATGGTTATGACAAGGCGCTGGCCGAAGAAGCGGTTGCCAGCGGGCGCGCCGACATCGTCGCGTTCGGCAAGCTCTACATCGCCAATCCGGACCTTGTTGAGCGCTTCCGCGCCGATGCGCCCCTGAATGCGCCCGACAACAAGACATTCTACGGCGGCGGGGCGGAAGGTTATATCGACTATCCGACTGCTGCCTGACGTTAGCCTCGTCGCATTTTCGCAGGCGGCGTGTCGAACGCCACCGAGAAGGCACGGCTGAAGGCGGAAGCCGAGGAAAAACCGGTGCGGGCGGCGATGTCGGCCATCGGTTCCGACGTATCGAGCACCAGCCGCCGGGCGGCGGCGAGACGCAGGCGCAGCGAATAGGCTCCCGGCGTCTCGCCAAGCACACGACGGAACAACAGCTCAAGCGCGCGCGTCGACAGACCGACGCGCAGCGCAATCGCCGCGATGGTCAGAGGTTCGGCGATATGGCTCTCCATGAGGCGGACGGCCCGGGCGAGGCGCGGATCGCGCGCATTGAGCCGCCCGAGCGACACGAGCGGCTGCGGGTCTGTGGCGGGTCGCACCTGATCGTAGATGAAGACGCTGGCCGCATCGACCGCCACCGCCGCGCCGAGCCGCGCGCGCACCAGATGCAGCATCATGTCGAAGGCGGGTGCGGCACCGCCGCAGGTGAAGACATTGCCGTCGATGACATAGCGGTCGGGACGGACATCGGCCTCGGGAAAGGATGAGGCGAAGTCCTCCAGATCCTCCCAATGCGTGGTGGCCGTGCGGCCCGCCAGAAGCCCGGCGCGTCCAAGCAGCCAGCCGCCCGCCTCGATGCCGCCGACTGCGCGCGCCGCCTTTGCCGCGCGGCGGAAACCTGCGACCAGAGAGGTCGCCGTTTCGTAACGCGTGCCGAACCCGCCAAGCGCGACGAGAACATCCGTGCGGTCGCCCGCATCAAACCGGCCCGACACTGCGACCGGCAGGCCCGAGGTGGTCATGGCAGGCGCGCCATCGGCCGAGACGAGCGTCCAGTCGAAGACGGTGCGTCCGGCGATGCGGTTTGCGGCGCGCAACGGATCGACGGCCGCTGCCACGCACATGATCGAGCAGCCGGAGAAGACAAGGAACGTCAGCCGCAGTGGCTGAGCGCTCTGCGTGAAGATCGACGGCGCTTCGCTTCGTGTCATTTCAAATTCGTAAATCGTCAAGCCTTGCGTCGCAAGCTGGGTGATCATCTTATGACGACATGCATCGCCTCGTCCGCACATGGGCGCAGGGACCACAGGGAGGAACCGATGCCACTTGAGATGAACCGTGAGGTCTTCATTACCTGCGCCGTGACGGGTTCGGGTGGCACGCAGGATCGCAGCCCGCATGTGCCGCGCTCGCCGAAGCAGATCGCGGACTCGGCCATCGATGCGGCAAAGGCGGGCGCGGCCATCGTCCATTGCCATGTGCGCGATCCCGAAACCGGCAAGCCGCGCCGCGATATCGAACTTTACCGCGAAGTGACGGAGCGCATTCGTGGCGCCAATGTCGATGTGGTGCTGAACCTGACCGCCGGCATGGGCGGCGACATGGTGTTCGGTGATGTGGAGAACCCGCTGCCCCTGAAAGAGGCGGGAACCGACATGGGCGGGGCGTCGAACCGCGTCGAGCATGTGCGCCAGTGCCTGCCTGAAATCTGCACGCTCGACTGCGGCACGATGAACTTTGCCGAGGCCGATTATGTGATGACGAATACGCCCGGCATGCTGCGCGCCATGGGCGGCATGATGACGAAGATGGGCGTGAAGCCCGAGATCGAGGCGTTTGACACCGGCCATCTCTGGTTTGCCAAGCAGCTTGTGACTGAAGGTGTCCTGGCGCCCGACGCGTTGGTGCAGCTTTGCATGGGCGTGCCGTGGGGCGCGCCGGACGACCTCAACACCTTCATGGCGATGGTCAACAATGTGCCGAAGGAGTGGACCTTCTCTGCCTTTGCGCTTGGCCGCAACCAGATGGCCTATGCGGCGGCGGCGGTGCTTGCCGGCGGCAATGTGCGCGTCGGGCTGGAAGACAATCTCTGGCTCGACAAGGGCGTGCTCGCGACAAACGCACAGCTTGTCGAGCGCGCGGTGACTGTCGTCGAAACGATGGGCGCGCGTGTCATCGGGCCAGACGAAGTGCGCAAGAAACTCAACCTGACCAAGCGCGCGCCGCTGGCTGCCTGAGGACGAGGACCATGATGATGAAAGCAGCCTGCATCGGTGGTGGCGTTATCGGTGGCGGATGGATTGCGCGGTTTGCGCTGAACGGCATCGATGTCGCGGTGTTCGATCCGCACCCGGAGGCCAAGCGCAAGGTCGACGAGGTGATGAAGAATGCGCGCCGCGCCTACAGGCGCATGGCGGTGAAGGGCCTGCCGAAAGAAGGCAAGGTCACTTATGCGGCCTCGATTGCCGAGGCAGTGAAGGATGCCGACATCATCCAGGAGAGCGTGCCGGAACGGCTCGACGTCAAGCTGAAGACGCTGGCCGAGATCGAGGCGGGCGCTCGCAAGGACGCCATCATCGGCTCGTCCACCTCGGGCTTCAAGGCGACCGACATGGCCAAGGACATGAAGCATCCCGGTCGCTTCCTCGTCGCCCATCCGTTCAACCCGGTCTATCTGCTGCCGATCAACGAACTTGTTCCGGGCGAGAAGACCTCGAAAAAGGCGGTCGAGCGCGCACGCGAGCTTTACACAGCCATCGGCATGAAGTGCGTCGTCATCAACAAGGAGATCGATGCATTCGTCGGAAACCGCCTGCTTGAAGCGGCGTGGCGCGAGGCGCTGTGGCTGATCAAGGACGGCATCTGCACGGTCGAGGAACTCGACGACATCATGCGCTATGGCTTTGGCCTGCGTTGGGCGCAGATGGGGATGTTCCAGACCTATCGCATTGCCGGCGGCGAGGCGGGCATGCGTCACTTCATGGCACAGTTCGGCCCGGCGCTCGCATGGCCGTGGACGAAGCTGATGGACGTGCCGGAGTTCAACGACGAACTCGTCGACATGGTCGCCACGCAGTCCGACGACCAGTCCGGGCAATGGTCGATCCGCGAGCTGGAGCGCATTCGCGACGACAACCTGGTCGGCATCATGGAGGCACTGGCCAAGGCCGAGAAAGGCAGGGGCTGGGGCGCGGGCGAACTGCACAACGCCTATGTGAAGCAGCTCGGCAAGGCGTCGAAAGCGAAAGTGTCGAAGGCCGCCGAAAAGGCCAAGGCGACGAAGCTTAAGAAAGCGGCGAAGCCCGCCAGGAAGAAGGCGTGACGGGATGAATTTCGGCCTGACGGAAGAACAGCAACTGATCGTCGATACGACGCGCGCCTTTGTCGAAAACGAGCTTTATCCGCATGAGGCCGAGGTCGAGCGCACGGGCAGGCTCGAACTCGACCTCATCCGCGAGATACAGAAGAAGGCGATGGCCGCAGGGCTTTATGCCGCCAACATGCCGGTCGAGGTCGGCGGCGCAGGGCTCGATACGCTGACATGGCTGCTCTACGAAAAAGAGCTTGGCCGCGCCAACTATGCGCTGCACTGGACCTGCGTGGCGCGACCCTCCAACATCCTGCTCGCCGGAACGCCCGAGCAGCGAGAGAAGTATCTTTATCCCTGCATTCGCGGTGAGACCTGGGATTGTCTTGCCATGACGGAGCCGGGCGCCGGTTCGGACCTGCGCGGCATGAAGGCGACCGCGCGCCAGGACGGCGACGACTGGGTGCTGAACGGAACCAAGCACTTCATCTCGCATGGCGATCTGGCAGGCTTTGCCATCGTATTCATGGCGTCGGGCGAGGAGGATTCTCCAAGAGGCAAGCGCAAGAAGATCACGGCCTTCTTCGTCGACAAGGGCACGAAGGGTTTTGCCGTGCGTGACGGCTATCGCAATGTCTCGCATCGCGGCTACACCAATTCGATCCTCGAATTCGACGATTGCCGCCTGCCGAAGGAACAGGTTCTGGGCGAGGTGCATCGCGGCTTCGAGGTCGCAAACTCATGGCTGGGCGCGACGCGCCTTCAGGTGGCATCGACCTGCCTTGGCCGCGCCGAACGCGCGCTTGGCCATGCGATTGCCTATGCGGCGCAGCGCGAGCAGTTCGGCCAGCAGATCGGCAAGTTCCAGGGCGTGTCGTTCAAGCTTGCCGACATGGCGATGGAACTGAAAGCCGCCGAACTGCTGACGCGCGAGGCGGGCTGGAAATATGACGCCGGCACCGTGACCGATGAAGACATGGCCATGGCCAAGCTGAAGGCCACGGAAGTTCTGGCCTTCATTGCCGACGAGGCGATCCAGATTCATGGTGGCATGGGGTTGATGGACGAACTGCCGCTAGAGCGCATCTGGCGCGATGCCCGCGTCGAGCGCATCTGGGAAGGCACGAGCGAAATCCAGCGGCACATCATCTCTCGCGCCTTGCTGCGGGCTGTGGGTGGATGAGCGGACGACAAAACGCAGCGATCCTTCCTTCTCCCCTTGAGGGAGAAGGTGGCCGAACCCTAGCGTCAGCGGAGGTGAGGTCGGATGAGGGGTCTTGCGAGGCGCACGCGCCCTCAAAACGGGTGCGAACCACGCTTGCGTCTCATGCTGTCGATCACCCCTCATCCGGCTCGGCCTTCGGCCGATCCATTTTCTCCCACAAGGGGAGAAGGAGCCAATGACCCGCATTCGCGAGACCGACCTTTACCTGCCTGTCAAACGCATGCTCGAAGAGCAGGGTTATGTGGTCAAGGGCGAGGTTGGCACCGTCGATGTGATGGGCATGCGCGAAGGCGACGAGCCTGTCATCGTCGAGTTGAAGGCGGGCTTTTCGTTGGCGCTGTTTCATCAGGCGGTCGAACGACAGGCGCTGACGGATGCGGTCTATGTCGCGGTAACGCAGATGAGCGGGCGCGCGTCATACAAGGCGCTGGTCGAGAACCGGAAGTTGTGCCGCAGGCTCGGGCTTGGCTTGATCACTGTCAGGCTGGCTGATGGGTTCGTCGAGATCCATTGTGATCCCGAGCCCTATCGCTCGCGCCAGTCGAAGCCGCGCAAGACGCGCCTGCTGCGTGAGTTTGCGCGGCTTGTCGGAGACCCCAACAAGGGCGGCGCGACGCGGCGCAATCTGGTGACGGGATACCGGCAGGAGGCGCTGCGATGCCTTGCGCTTCTCGCCGCAAGCGGGCCGACAAAAGCCGCAGGTGTTGCTGCCGGATGCGGGGTCGCCCATGCGCGCAAGCTGATGGCTGACAATCATTATGGCTGGTTCGAGCGTATCGCGACCGGCATCTATGGCCTGAGCCCCAAGGGCGAACAGGCAGTGACGGATTATGCCGCCGAGATTGCAAAACTCGCAGCTGCCGCCATGACCGACAATACGGATGAGGCCCGTGCCGCATGACGATCGCTCCGGTTCGTGACCTGTCGCGCCTTTTGCGTCCCAAATCGATCGCTATTGTCGGCGGCGGCTTTTTTGCGCCGAACGTCGTCAGGCAATGCGTCAAGATGGGCTTTACCGGCGGCATCTGGCCGGTTCACCCGACGAAGGACGAGGTTGCCGGCGTGAAGGCCTACAGGTCGCTCGCCGACCTGCCGTCAGCGCCCGACGCCACTTTCATCGGCGTCAATCGCAACCTGACCGTCGATGTGGTGCGCGAATTGCGCGAGCGCCGCGCAGGCGGCGCGGTGTGCTTTGCCGCCGGTTTCCGCGAGACAGGCGCCTATGATGCCGATGGCACGAAGCTTCAAGATGCGTTGGTCGAGGCTGCGGGCGACATGCCGGTCATCGGGCCGAATTGCTACGGGCTGATCAACTATGCGGACGGGGCGCTGCTGTGGCCGGATCAGCATGGCGGCAAGCGGCTGGAACCGGGAATGCGTGGCGCTGCGATCATCACGCAGTCGTCCAACATTGCCTGCAACCTGACAATGCAGGCGCGCGGCCTGCCAGTGGCCTATCTGATGACCGCCGGAAATCAGGCGCAGACCGGCCTGTCGGAAATGGCGCTCGGCCTGATCGAGGACGAGCGCGTGTCCTGTCTCGGCCTGCACATCGAAGGGTTCGATTCCGCCGCAGGCTTCGAGCGGCTGGCCGCGCGGGCGCGCGAACTCAGGAAGCCCATCGTGGCGATGAAGGTCGGCAAGTCGGAACAGGCGCGCGCCGCGACCATCTCTCACACCGCTTCCCTTGCCGGGTCGGATGCGGCGTCTGCGGCGTTCCTCAAACGCCTCGGCATTGCGCGCGTCGAGACGATACCGTCGTTCCTCGAAACGCTGAAACTGTTCCACGGCATCGGGCCGCTTGAGGGCGGCACGCTGTCGTCGATGAGCTGTTCGGGTGGCGAGGCGTCGGTCATGGCCGACAGTGCGCAGGGGCGTTCGGTCGGCTTTCCGGCGCTTGAAGCGGATCATATCGGGCGGGTTCAGGCAGCGCTCGGGCCGCTGGTCGCGGTCGCCAATCCGCTCGATTACAACACCTATATCTGGAACAACGAGCCGGCGATGACGGCAGCCTTCGGGGCGATGGTGTCGGGCGGCTTCGACCTCAACATGCTGGTGCTGGATTTTCCGCGCACCGACCGTTGCTCGGATGCCGACTGGTGGCCGACGGTCAATGCGTTCGAGGCGGCGCTCAAGTCGAATGCGGCGCAGGGCGCTGTTGTCGCCTCGATGAGCGAGAACCTGTCGGAAAGTCATGCCGAAGAGCTGTTTGCGCGCGGGATCGTTCCTTTGCTCGGCATTGCCGAGGCGATGGATGCAACCGAGGCTGCGCTGTTTGTGGGAAAGGCGTGGGAGAGTGCTATGGCCTCCTCGATCGGGTTTTCCTCAACGCCCCCCTCTGTCCTGGCGGACATCTCCCCCACAAGGGGGGAGATTGGACGCTCCACTGTTGCCGCAAGCGCATCGACATTGCAGGACGAAGCCACCGCCAAATCAATGCTGTCCGCCGCCGGTCTGCCTGTGCCGGCCGGTCGTCGTGCGGCCAATGCCGACGAGGCGGTGGCTGTGGCGGGCGAGCTTGGCTATCCGGTCGCGGTGAAGGCACTCGGCGTTGCGCATAAATCGGAAGCTGGCGCGGTGAAGCTGAACCTTCGCGATGCGGCTGCCGTGCGAGTTGCGGCCGACGAAATGGAAGGGCTTGGGACCGGCCTTTATGTCGAGCGAATGGTGACGGGCGGCATCGCGGAACTGATCATCGGCGTGACGCGTGATCCGCTCTTTGGCCCGGTGATGACGGTGGGGACCGGCGGTGTTTTGGTGGAACTGCTCAAGGATTCCGTGACGCTGCTTCTGCCGTCATCGACTGCCGAGATCGAGACGGCGTTGCGATCTCTAAGAATGTTTCCGCTGCTCGATGGCTATCGCGGGCGCACCAAGGCCGACGTGGCGGCGGCAGTAGAGGCAATCGAGTGCATCGCCGGATTTGCGCTGGCCAATGCCGACAGGCTGGAAGAACTCGACATCAATCCACTGATCGTCTGCGAGCGCGGCGCATGGGTGGCCGATGCGCTGCTGGTGCTTGCCACGCAATCAACTGAAAACCAGCCTGAATCTGGGAGACGTCCATGTCCGTCATAACGACAAGAACCGAAGGCACGATCCTTGAGGTCACTCTCGACCGACCGAAGGCAAATGCCATCGATCTGGCGACGTCGCGGCTGATGGGCGAGACTTTCGCTGCGTTCCGCGACGACCCGAACCTGCGGGTTGCGATCGTCAAGACCGCCGGTGACAAGTTCTTCTCCGCCGGCTGGGACCTGAAGGCGGCGGCGGGCGGTGACGCGGTCGATGGGGACTACGGCGTCGGCGGGTTTGCCGGATTGCAGGAGCTTCGCGGTCTCAACAAGCCGGTCATTGCCTGCGTCAATGGCATGGCGGTCGGTGGCGGCTTCGAGCTCGCTCTGTCCTGCGATCTCATCTACGCGTCGGATCATTCTTCCTTTGCCCTGCCCGAGATCAGGGCAGGGACGCTGGCCGACGCGGCGACGATCAAGCTGCCGAAGCGCATCCCGTATCATGTCGCAATGGACCTGCTTCTGACGGGCCGCTGGATGGATGTGGCCGAGGCTCATCGCTGGGGGCTGGTCAATGAGGTGCTGCCCGCCGACAGGCTGGAGGAGCGCGTGTGGGAGATCGCACGCCTGCTCGCGGCCGGCCCGCCGCTGGTCTTTGCCGCCATCAAGGAGACGGCGCGCGAGGCCGAAGGCGAGAAGTTCCAGGACATCATGAACCGCGTTACCAAGAGGCAGCTGCCGACGGTGGATGCGCTTTACGGTTCGGACGACAATCTTGAAGGGTTCAAGGCATTTGCGGAAAAGCGCGATCCGGTTTGGAAAGGCAAGTAAGTGACTGATTATACAAAACTCGTCGATGCCGAGACGTGGGCGTTCATCGACAAGACGAACTCGTTCTATCCGCCGGGCAATGTCGACTTCTCCATGGAGACGCAGCGGGACCAGTACGACACGATGTGCCGGGCCTTCCACTCAGGCTATCCGAAAGGCCTGACGGCCGAGACGACTGTCATCAAGACGCCGACCCATGACATTCCGATCCGGATCTACAAGGCCGCGAAGACGGACGCGCGCGCGGTCGTCATCTATTATCACGGCGGTGGGTTTACGCTGGGTGGCCTCGAAAGCCATGACGACGTCTGCGCCGAGATTTGCGACCGCACAGGCTATGAGGTGGTGTCGGTAGACTATCGCCTGTCTCCGGAGCACATCTATCCGGCCAGCCACGACGACGGCTATGCGGCGTTCGAATGGGCAGCGGTTGCCTATGCGAACCGGGCGATCCTGATATGCGGCGATTCCGCCGGCGGCAATATCGGCGCGGCGGTGACGGGCCGATATCGGCGGCATGCGCATGCGCCGATCGGCCAGGTGCTTATCTATCCAGGTCTTGGTGGCGACCGCACCCACGGTTCCTACATCACGCATCCCGATGCGCCGCTGCTCAGCCTGCGCGACGCGGCCTACTACATCCAGATGCGCACGGGAGGGGTCGACATCTCGAACGATCCGGGTTTTGGGCCGCTTGTCGATACGGATTTTGCCGGCCTGCCACCGACCGTTATCGTCACCGCGCAATGCGACCCGCTGGCTTCCGATGGGCCGGCCTATCGCGACGCGATTCTCCGCGCCGGCGGCCTTGCCGCGAACATCGAGGAGATGGGTCTGGTGCACGGCTATCTGCGCGCGCGCCATTCGGTTCGCCGCGCCCGGGAGAGTTTTTCCAGAATTGTCGAGGCCGTCCGGGCCTTGGGCAAGGGTGAGTGGATTACGTTTTAGCCTGCCGACCGCAGCCAGGCGCTGCGATTCCGAAATCAATGGGAGAGCATCTATGACGACCGAACTCGATTATCTCAGCCGCCGCGTCGCCGCCGGCAAGCTGAACCGCCGCGACTTCCTCGGCCGCGCCGCTGCGCTCGGCGCGACGACTGCCTTTGCCAACGGCCTGCTCGCCCAGGCGTCCCGGGCGCAGGGTGCCGTGAAGGGCGGCACGCTCAAGGCAGGCCTTGTCGGCGGCGAGTCCACCGACGGCCTCGACCCGGCCGAGATCAACAACCAGATGAAGGGCGCTCTCGCCCGCTGCTGGGGCGAGAAATTGGTCGACGTCAATGCCGACGGCTCGCTGCGCGCGACGCTCGCCGAGGAACATGGGGCGAGCGCCGACGCCAAGACATGGACCTTCAAGATCCGCAAGGGCGTGACCTTCCACAATGGCAAGGACCTGACCGCCGAGGACGTGCGCGCGACGATCGAGCGCCACGCCGGCGAAGGCAGCAAATCGGGCGCGCTCGGCGTGCTCGGCGACATCGACACGCTGAAGGCCGAGGGCGACGATTTCATCGTCACGCTGAAGCAGCCGAACGCCGACCTCCCCTACCTCATGTCGGACTATCACCTGATCATCCAGCCGAATGGCGGCAAGGATGCGCCCGAGGCCGGCGTCGGCACCGGCCCATATAAGATTGCCTCGCATGAGCCCGGCGTCCGCGCGGTCGGCGCGCTTTATGGCGGCTACTGGAATTCGGCTAATTTCGGCCACGCTGACCAGGTCGAGATTCTCGTCATCAACGACTCGCTCGCCCGTACCTCCGCCCTGCAAAGCGGCCAGATCCACATGATGAACCGGGTCGAACCGAAGGTTATCGAGCATGTCAAGCGGATCCAGAATGTCTCGATCCGCAATATCGCGGGGAGCGCGCATTACGTCTTTGCGGCCCAGTGCAACACCGCGCCATTCGACAACAACGACCTGAGAATGGCGCTGAAATATGCGATCGACCGGCAGGAGATGGTCGACAAGATCCTCGCCGGCTACGGCTCGGTGGGCAACGATATTCCGGTCAACAAGGCCTATCCGCTGTTCTCTGACGATATCGAGCAGCGCGCCTTCGATCCGGAGAAGGCGGCGTTCCACTACAAGAAGTCGGGCCACAGCGGGCCGATCGTTCTGCAAACCTCGGAAGTGGCGTTCCCCGGTGCCGTCGACGCCGCGCTTCTGTTCCAGGCCAGCGCCGCAAAGGCCGGTATCCCGCTCGAGATCAAGCGCGAGCCGGGCGACGGTTACTGGGCGCAGATCTGGAACAATGCGCCGTTCAGCGCCTCCTACTGGGTCGGCCGCCCGACGCAGGACCAGCAATATTCGACCGCGTACCTGTCGACGGCCAAATGGAACGAGACGCGGTTCCTGCGTCCCGATTTCGACAGGCTGGTGAATGCGGCCCGTGCAGAGCTCGACAATGACAAGCGCAAGGCCATGTATCGCGACGCGGCGATCATGGTGCGCGACGAGGGCGGCGCGATCATCCCGGTCTACAATGACTGGATCGATGCCGTGTCGAACGCGGTCGGCGGCTTCGAGCCGCATCCGGCCGGCGAACTGATGGGCGGCCTGGCGCTTTCCGCCTGCTGGCTGACCGCCTAACATGAGCCGCCATCCGGTTCGGCCTTGCCGGTCCGGATGCTCGCGTCATGGCCGACACTTGCAGTCCGCGCCGTGTCGGCTATTCGTCTTTGATGACCGACACGAAGCCGATCGACATTTCCTCCCGCCCGGCGATCCGCGCGCTGAACAACCGCCATGCGCGCGAGACGTCATGGCTTGAGGCGGACCGCTTCGACCATCTTCTGGGCCAAGCCTATTTCGCCTGCCGCATCGGCGATGCAGACGCATTCCTGCTCGGCTTCGATCAGACGGCCGACTATGATTCAGCCAATTATCTCTGGTTCCGCGAGCGCTACGATCGGTTTGCCTATGTCGACCGCATCGTGGTGGCCGAGCATGCGCGCGGGCGGGGGCTTGCACGGCAGCTATATGAGACGCTTTTCGAGAAGGCGCGGGCCGATGGTCATATGCTCGTTGCCTGCGAGGTCAATTCCGATCCGCCCAATCCCGGCTCCGACGCCTTTCATGAGGCGATGGGGTTCGAGAGTGTGGGCAGCGCCACGATCTATGGTGGCGAGCGCACGGTGCGCTACCTCACGCGCAAGCTGACGGATTGAGCCGTGGCTGAAGAACTGCGTCGATATCTGGTGTCTGTCGATCTCGGGATGCGATCTGCCGACCGCGAGCAGGCGCTGCGCGCCTTCGATGGTTTCTTTCGTCACGTCGGGCTGGAGGCGGGCCAGACCCGGCAGACGAGCGGTTACGTCAAGGGCGAGATCAGGAGCCGGGTTTTTGGAACGGTGGCGTATATGGCAACCGACTTCGGTCAGGTGATTGCACGGCTAAAACGGCTCGATGCGGCCGTCTTCGGAGCTTCGCCCGGCGTGCCGTCACGCTATTTCAGGGTGCTGGACGGTGAGCCGGCGGGCGTGCAGATCACGGGGCCGTCGCCCGACGACCCAATCGCCGATGACATGATCGGCTGGGTCAATATTGAAGCGGAAGACAGCGAGGCGTGGAGCGATCGGCTTGCGCCTCTTCATGACGAAGACCGCTCCCACGACAGGGACGACCATTTCGGGCCGGTTTGACTAGCTGAGGAACGGCTTGGCTTTCATCGTTGCCGGAGCTTTGACTCCCAGGCGCTTCAACACTGTCGGCGCAAGTGACAACTGGTCGAGCAGAACGTCCGATTTCGGACCCTTGCCCTTGCCGAAATAGTAGAGGGCGACATCCTGCATCTCGTCATCATGGCCGCCGTGATGGCCGCGATTGGTCTGGCCGTGGTCGGCGGTGACGATCACCTCATAGCCCGCCTCGACCCATTTCGGCAGGAAGGCCGCCAGCATGCCGTCCATCGCATAGAGCGCATGATCCATCTCCCCGCATTCGTGGCCGAAGCGGTGGCCCATGGAATCGAGCGTGCAGGTATGGAGTATGCCGTAGTCGATGCCGTGGCGCAGGCAGAGCATGGTCAGCGTTGCAAACAGATCGACGTCGGATGGCGTCATCTGGTTCTTGTGGTTGTAGCCCGTCATGGTGTGGAAACGGCCATGCGTGATCGGCGAGGCTGGCTCGTCATACTCCATGTCCTGGACGAGATCGAAAGGGTAGCGGTTGAAGAACTCCGACCAGTAGGAATGGGTGACCGCGCCTGTTTTGCCGCCTGCCTTTGTCACCTCGGAAAAGATGTCGGGCTGCGAAACGCGGAAGCGCACCTCGTTCGACAGGATGCCGTGGACCTGCGGCGGAACACCCGTATGGATCGAGGCGTAGCAGCAGGCGGAAGTTGAGGGAAGGACGGAGCGCATCCGCCATTTGCGCGCTGCGCCCGACTGCACCCAGCCCTCCAGATTGCCCATGAACGGCTTCCAGTTGCGCCATGGCAGGCCGTCGAGAATGATGAGGAGCAGTTTGGAAGAAAGGGGCATGGTCACTCTGCCTTGTCTTCCGTCCGCTGAAGGGGAAGACATCGATGGTGCGGTGCTGATGCGTTCGGCCGGAACCTACAGTCCGGCCGGCGCTGGTTCAATTGCCCGCGGCTTCCATGCGGCGGCCCTTGATCGCCTTTTCCAGCCAGCCGATCTCCATTTCGGGAACCGATGACAGGAGAAGGTCGGTATAGGCGTCGAAGGGCGGGGCGAGCACCTCGCTTTTCGTTCCATAGCGCACAACCTCGCCGCGATACATGACGGCGATCGAGTCAGCGATGGACTTCACCGTCGCCAGGTCATGGGTGATGAACAGATAGGCGACGTCCTCTTCCGCCTGCAGGCCGAGCAGAAGCTTGAGAATGCCGTTTGCCACGAGCGGGTCGAGGGCTGAGGTCACCTCATCGCAGATGATCAGTTTGGGTTTGGCTGCAAGCGAGCGGGCAATGCAGACCCGTTGCTTCTGACCTCCGGAGAGTTCGGCGGGGTAGCGGTCGATGAAGCCCTTGCCCATTTCGATCTTTTCGAGGAGTTCGGCCACGCGCTTGTCGCGCTCCGCACCCCTGATGCCGAAATAGAATTCGAGCGGCCGGCCGATGATCGTGCCGACGGTCTGGCGCGGGTTCATCGCGACGTCGGCCATCTGGTAGATCATCTGCAATTCGCGCAGGTCGTCGCGCTTGCGGTCCTTGAGTGCCTTGGACAGGGTGCGGCCAGCAAAGGTGATTGTGCCCTGTTCAGGTGGGAGGAGGCCGGTGATGGCGCGCGCCATGGTCGACTTGCCGGAACCGGATTCACCGACGACGGCGAGCGTCTGGCCCGGGAAAATGTCGACCGAGACGTTCTTCAAGACTTTCACCGCGCCGCCGCCATATGCAGCCGTGACGTTCTTCACCGACAGGACGGGAGTGGCCGTGGGCTTCTTCTCCTGATGCTCGATATGGTGCACTGAGACCAGCGCATTGGTATATTCCTGACGCGGCTCCTTGATGATCTGCCGCGTGCCGCCCCATTCCACCAGCTTGCCGTGCCGCAACACCATGATCTCGTCGGAGACCTGCGCGACGACCGCAAGGTCGTGGGTGATGTAGAGCGCGGCGACGCCGGTGTCGCGGATCGCGTCCTTGATGGCGGCGAGAACATCGATCTGTGTCGTTACGTCGAGCGCGGTCGTCGGCTCGTCGAAGACGATCAGGTCCGGTTCGGAGCACAGCGCCATGGCGGTCATGACGCGCTGTAGCTGGCCGCCCGACACCTGATGCGGATATCGGTCGCCGATCGTATCGGGATTGGGCAGGCTGAGCTTGCGGAACAGCATCTTCGCCCGCTTTTCGGCCTCGGCGCGGGTTGCGGTGCCGTGCAGGATTGCGGCCTCCACCACCTGATCCATCAGGCGATGGGCGGGATTGAACGACGCCGCAGCCGACTGGGCGACGTAACAGACCTCATTGCCGCGCAGCTTGCGGATGCCTTCCTTGCCGCCCTTCAATATGTCCCGGCCATTGACAATGACCTCGCCGCCGGTGATCTCGACGCCGCCACGGCCATAGGCCATGGAGGAGAGGCCGATGGTCGATTTGCCAGCGCCCGATTCACCGATCAGGCCAAGAACCTTGCCGCGTTCGAGTGTCAGGGATACGTCATCGACGATCGTCACTTTTCGCGGCGGTTCGCCCGGCGGATAGACTTTCGCCTCGATGCGAAGATTGCGGATCTCGAGAAGCCGTCCCTCGGGGGCGGATTTTTTGCGCGTTGCCTTAGCCATCAGCCGCGTCCTCCCTTGAGGCTCGTCGTGCGGTTCAGGATCCAGTCTGCGACCAGATTGACCGAAATGGCGAGAACGGCGATTGCCGCAGCGGGAATGAGTGCCGCCGGGATGCCGAACACGATGCCGTCCTTGTTCTCCTTGACCATGCCGCCCCAGTCGGCCGCAGGTGGCTGGACGCCAAGGCCGAGGAACGACAGCGTCGACAGGAACAGCACCGCATAGATGAAGCGCAGGCCAAGCTCTGAAATGAGAGGCGAGAGCGCGTTGGGCAGGATTTCGCGGAAGATGATCCAGCCCGTGCCTTCGCCGCGCAGTTTCGCCGCCTCGACATAGTCCATGACGTTGATGTCAACGGCGACCGCCCGCGACAGGCGGAAGACGCGTGTCGAATCGAGCAGGCCCATGACGAGGATGAGGACGGTGACGGTCGTCGGCAGAACCGACAGGACCACCAGCGCCATGATCAGTGTCGGGATCGCCATGATCAGGTCGATGAAGCGCGAGACGATCGTGTCGAACCATCCGCCGATGACGGCAGCGGCAAAGCCGAGGATGGAGCCGAGCGTGAACGACAGGGCGGTCGACAGAACAGCGATGAAGATCGTCGTCTGCGCGCCATAGATGATGCGCGACAGGAGATCGCGGCCGAGATTGTCGGTGCCGAGCCAGTGCGCCGCCGACATCGGCGCCCAGACGTCGCCGACGATTTCGCCAAGCCCGTAAGGCGCGATGAACTGCGCGAACAGGGCTGCGAACAGGAACAGCGCGGTGAAGATCAGGCCGATCAGCGCGCCGAAGGGGATTTGTCTCAGGTTCATCGTTGCGCCCCCGTCACTTCGGATGCCGCAGGCGCGGATTGGTCAGGATGCCGGCAACGTCAGCCACGATGTTGAGGCTGATATAGACGGCTGCGAAAATGAGGCCGACCGCCTGCACCACCGGCACATCGCGCTTGGCGACGTGGTCGACGAGATACTGGCCCATGCCGGGATAGACGAAGATCACCTCGACGACGACGACGCCGACGACCAGATAAGCGAGGTTGAGCATCACCACATTGATGATGGGCGCGATCGCGTTCGGGAAAGCGTGCTTGCGGATGATGTCGAACTGGCCGACGCCCTTCAGTTCGGCGGTTTCGACATAGGCCGACTGCATGACATTGAGGATCGCGGCGCGCGTCATGCGCATCATGTGGGCGAGCACGACCATGACGAGCACGATCACCGGCAGGACTATTGCGTGAAGCTTGTCGAGCAACGGCATGCCGTCATGGATCGTCGAGATGGACGGGAATATCTGGTAGTTCACCGCGAAGAACAGGATCAGCAGATAGCCGATGAAGAATTCCGGCAGCGAGGTCGAGGCCAGCGCAAAGGCGGAAATGAGCTTGTCGATCCAGCCATTGCGATAGCGCACGGCGAGCAGGCCGAGCAGGATCGCCAGAGGTACTGCGATTATGGCGGCGCAGAATGCGAGGAAGAGCGTGTTGGAAAGCCTCGGCAGCAATGTCGAGGCAATCGGAAGCCGCGTCGACAGGGATGTTCCAAGATCGCCGGTGAACAGGCCGCCGAGCCATGCGAAATAACGCGTGATTGCGGGCTGGTCGAGGCCGAGTTCGGCCCGGAGGTTGGCGAGGGATTGCGGGGTCGCCGACTGGCCGAGAATGGCCTGCGCGACGTCGCCGGGCAGGATCTGCGTGCCGGCGAAGATCAGCACCGAAACCGCAAGTAGCAGGAGCAGGCCCAGCGCAACGCGCTGGGCTATAAGTTTGACGACGGGCGAGGTCATGGCCCGGGCCTTACGCCTCGAGCCAGCACATGCTCAGTGCGTAACCGTTACACAGTTCCGCTGTCGGGTTGGCCACATAACCCTGCACGCCTTTGCCGGTGGCGTCGATGAACTGATTGAAGAACGGAACGATGAGGCCGCCTTCGTCACGCATGATCATGGCCATGTCGCGATAGAGCGCCTTGCGCTTGGCCTGATCGAGCTCGCCGCGCGCGGCGATGACCATCTTGTCGAAGCCTGGCTGCTTGAAGCGCGTGTCGTTCCAGTCCGCACTCGACACATAGGCGGTCGAATACATCTGATCCTGCGTGGCGCGACCGCCCCAGTAGGACAGGGAGAAGGGCTGCTTGTTCCAGACTTCCGACCAGTAGCCGTCGCCCGGCTCGCGCTTGATCTCGATCGGGATGCCGGCCTTGGCGCAGCTCTGCTGGTAAAGCTGTGCGGCGTCCACTGCGCCCGGGAAGGCGACATCGGAGGTGCGCAGGATGATCGGGCCGGAATGGCCGGACTTCTTGTAGAGCTCGGCGGCCTTTTCCGGGTCGAACTTGCGCTGCTCGATGTCGTCGGAGAAGAGCGGATAGGCCGAGTTGATCGGCGTGTCGTTGCCGACCGAACCATAGCCGCGCAGGATCTTGTCGAGCAGTTCCTCGCGGTCCATCGCCAGCTTCAGCGCCATGCGCAGGTCGTTGTTGTCGAAGGGCGCGGTGTCGCAGAACATGTTGAACGGATAGAAGCCGCGTCCCGCCGCCGGCTGGATGGTAACGCCGGCAACGCGCTTGATGAGATCAACGATCTTCGGCTCGACGCGGTTGATCATGTTGACCTGGCCGCCCTGCAGTGCGGACGTGCGGGCGGTGGCGTCATTGATGACGATGATCTCGACCTGAGCTGCATGGCCGACCTTGTCGCCCTGCCAGTAATTGGCGAACTTTTCTCCGCCATAGCGGACGCCGGGCTCCTTGACGGTCGCCTTGTAGGGGCCGGCCGAAATGCCGGCGTTCGGATCGTCCTTACCGCCGTTCGGCTGGATGACGAGGTGATAGTCGGCCATCAGATAAGGGAAGTCGGCGTTGGGATCCTTCAGCGCGACAACGACATTGTCGCCGTCCACCTTCATGGACTCGATGCCGCCCAGAATGCCGAGCGCAGCCGATTTGGAATCGGGGCTTGCGTGACGTTCGAGCGTCGCCATGACGTCGGCGGCGGTGACCGTCTTGCCGTCGTGGAACTCGACGTCCTTGCGGACCTTGATGTTCCAGGTCTTGGCGTCGGGGGTCGACTCGATCGTTTCCGCGATGCGCTGTTCCAGTTCGCCCGTCGGCGTCAGGTCGACCAGAAGCTCGCCCCAGGTCTTGCTGAAATTGAACGTGACCTGCGACAGGTTGAGCGCCGGGTCGAGGACGTTGGACGATTCACCGCCCTGCAGGCCGGCCTTCAGAATGCCGCCCTTGACCGGGCCTTGAGCCTGCGCCGCGGAAGCGAGCAGGGAATTTGCGGCCGCAGCCGAGATGCCGAGCGCAGCTGCCCGGCCAATGAAGTCACGACGGTTCATCTTGCCCGCAGCAACGCTACGGCTCAAAAATTCCAGTTCATTGGACATTGAAAGCTCCTCACTCGATTGTTCGCCCAGGGTCCATTTTTGGCTGGACCTCTTAGTTAAACCAATATTGACGCCCTTTCGGAACCCACGACAAGGCTCATAACGACATTCCTTGGCGCAAATGTCTGATCACTTGCGCTCTGGTTGCGAGGAAAAACTGGCAGTTGGGAAGCCGGCTATTGGCGCAGTCGCGCGCCGCGTCCGCTCAGGAAATGTCGGGCAGGCGCACGGTCCATGGCGTGGAAAAGGTGAATTCCTCGACGTTTCTTTCCGATCCGGCGCGGTCGACGACGAGAAAATCCTGCGGCTCGCCGATCGGGGTCAAAACCCCATGCCAGAGATTGCGCGGGTAGTTCACGCCCTGTCCGGGCGCGGTCAAAAAGGCATGTGGATGACCCGGCCCCGAAGGCGTGTCGTGCGCCACGATCACAAGAAACGGGCGCGGCGACAGTGGCATGAAGGCCTGGCTTCCGAATGGGTGACGCTCGACGAGGCGAAGCGTCAAAGGCATGTCGTATGGCTGGCCGCGGAAGATCGATATCACGACGCGCGCGTCCGTTCCGGACGCCTCGGCGGTCGCAAGATCGTGGAAGCGCTCGCACTTTCCGTTGTTGATGGGGTAGTGGTTTGCCCAGTCACCTGCATCGAGCACCTGACCGAACGGCGCGAAGTTCTCGCGCGTCAGGGGCTGTGCAATGATCGTGCGGGGGGCTTGCATCTAGCGCGATCCGAAGCCGCCCAGATGCGCGTGGCGGTTGACGTCCTTGTAGAGCAGGTAGCGGAAGCGGCCCGGTCCGCCGGCGTAGCAGGCCTGCGGGCAGAAGGCGCGCAGCCACATGAAGTCTCCCGCCTCGACCTCGACCCAGTCCTGATTGAGCCGGTAGACCGCCTTGCCCTCCAGCACATAAAGGCCATGCTCCATGACATGGGTCTCGGGGAAGGGGATGATGCCGCCCGGCTCGAAGGTGACGATGGTCACATGCATGTCGTGGCGCAGGTCGGACGGGTCGACGAAGCGCGTCGTCGCCCAGCGGCCATCCGTGTCGGGCATGGCGACAGGCGCGATGTCGTTTTCGTTCAGGAAAAGGGCCTGTGGCTTGTCGATGCCGTCGACTGCTTCATAGCGCTTGCGAATCCAGTGAAACCGCGCCGGCTTGCTGCCGTTGTTGCCAAGCGTCCATTCGGCCTCCGGCGGCAGATAGGCGTAGCCGCCCGGACCCAGCCGATGGCGCCCGCCATTGAGGAAAATGGTGATCTCGCCTTCGACGACGAAGATGACGCCCTGCGCCTGCCCGTCTGGTTCCGGTCGCGTGCTGCCGCCGCCTGCCTGCACCTCCATCACATATTGGGAGAAGGTCTCGGCAAAGCCTGACAGGGGCCTTGCAATGATCCATGCCCGCGTGAGGTCCCAATGCGGAAGATAGCTGGCGACGATGTCGGAGAACTGCCGTTTCGGGATGACGGCATAGGCGTCGGTAAAGACCGCGCGGTCCGTAATCAGGTCTGTCTGGGGCGGCAGGCCGCCCTTGGGCGCATAATATTTGCGGGTCATGACGGCAGAATGTCCCTCAAGCGGTACCAGGCAATGCGTTCGACCTGCCCGCAGGCGGCGACGAATTCCTGTTCGCTGCTGTTTGCGATACGCGTTTCGAATGCGGCGAGGATCGAGGATTTGGTGTTATCGCGAACGGCGATGATGAATGGAAAGCCGAATTTGGCGACATAGTCGGCATTGAGGCGCGTGAACGTCTCGCGCTCCGCATCGGTCAGCGCGTCGAGCCCGGCGGATGCCTGTTCCGAGGTCGATTCCTTCGTCAGCCGTTTCGCCGCCGCCAGCTTTCCGGCGAGATCGGGATGGGCGCGCAGAACGCCAAGCCGTTCGTCTGCGGTTGCCGAACGGAACGCGCGGCACAGCGCATTGTGCAGGCCGCCCGCGCTGTCATGGGCGGGACCGAGTTCCAGCCGCCAGGCGCGTTCGGCGACCCATGGCGAGTGCTCGAAGATGGAGCCGAAGCGGGCGACAAAATCTGCCTCGCCCATGCGCGAGGGGCGCAGCGTCGGCGCTTTGTAAGGGTGACGTTGCCGCCAGTGGTCGGCAATGTCGATGCGCCGAGCAATCCACACAGCATCGTGCGATTTCACATAGTCGATGAAGCGCTGGAGCGCGGCCGCGCGACCCGGCCGGCCGATGAGGCGGCAATGCAGGCCGATGTTCATCATCGCCGCGCGTCCCGCCCCGCCTTCGGCATAGAGCGTGTCGAAGGCGTCCTTCAGATAGTTGAAGAACTGCTCGCCATCGGTGAAACCAGCCTGAATGGCGAAACGCATGTCGTTGGCGTCGAGCGTGTAGGGGATGACGAGTTGCGCGTCGATGGCGCTGCCCTGTCCGTCATGGTCGAGCCAGTAGGGCAGGTCGTCGTCATAAGTATCGGAAATGTAGTCGAAGCCGCCATCGGCGCAGGCGAGGCGCACCGAATTGACCGAGGTCCGGCCGAGATAGAGGCCGCGCGGACGTTCGCCGACGACTTCGGTATGCAGGCGGATGGCTTCGGTCAGATCGGCGCGCTCCGACGCCTCGTCATGGTCACGATAGTCGATCCAGCGCAGGCCGTGGGTGGCGATCTCCCAGCCGGCCTCCTTCATAGCTGCCACCTGATCGGGTGAACGGGCGAGCGCTGTCGCCACGCCATAGACGGTGACCGGCACATCGGCGGCGGTAAACATGCGGTGCAGCCGCCAGAAGCCGGCGCGCGCGCCATATTCGTAGATCGATTCCATGTTCCAGTGGCGCTTGCCGGGCCAAGGCTGCGCGCCCGTGATTTCCGAGAGGAAGGCTTCGGACGCGGCATCGCCATGCAAGATGTTGTTTTCGCCGCCTTCCTCGTAGTTCAGAACGAACTGGACGCAGACGCGCGCACCATTCGGCCAGTCGGCCTTTGGCGGGTTGGCACCGTAACCGCGCATGTCGCGGACATATCGTGTGGGGTTGTTCATCTCGTCCTTCCACCCGAACCCTAGCAAACCGCGCAGAACTGATTGCCAGAGTTTTTCTTGAAAGTCTTGCGCGCCCGGCCGAATTCGCGTTGTGGGGCGAAATCGGGTTTACTGACGCCGAGGAATTCGCGCGTGTTGACGCGAACGGGGCTGGCGGCGATGCTGGCGGGACAAGGGATTTGAACGCATGGCAGGCGGCGGCAAGCTGACAACCCACGTTCTGGACACGGCGGCCGGCAGGCCGGCGGCCGGACTGACGATCATGCTCTATCGGCTGTCTGGAATGTCCCACCGCAAGGTCAAGACCGTGGTGACGAATGCGGACGGCCGCTGCGACGCTCCGCTGCTCGAAGGCAAGGATTTCAAGGAGGGCCAGTATGAACTGGTTTTCTGCGCCGGCGACTATCTGCGCGCCTCGGGCCATGAACTGCCCGATCCCGCGTTTCTCGATCAGGTGCCGATCCGCTTCGGCATTGCCGAGGACAAGCATTACCACGTGCCGCTGCTGATCTCGCCCTACGGCTATTCGACCTACAGGGGGAGCTGAATTGAGCCGCTCGAAAGCTCCGCGACGGACGATCCGCTTTCTCATCAACGACGATACGGTCGAGCTTGCCGACGTGCGGCCCGACCAGACGGTGCTCGACTGGCTGCGGCTGGAGCGCCGGCTGGTCGGCACCAAGGAAGGCTGCGCGGAGGGAGACTGCGGCGCATGCACGGTGCTGGTCGGGCGGCTGTCCGGCGGCACGTTGATTTATGAGTCGGTCAATGCCTGCATCCGCTTCCTTGCGACGCTCGACGGCTGCCATCTGGTGACGATCGAGCATCTGCGCGGGCACAATGGCCGCCTGCATCCGGTCCAGCAGGCGATGGTCGATTTCCATGGCTCGCAATGCGGCTTCTGCACGCCGGGTTTCGTCATGTCGCTCTATGCGCTGTGGATGCGCGAACCGTGGCCGGATGACCGCGCGATCGAGACGGCGCTACAGGGCAATCTCTGCCGCTGCACGGGCTATGACGCCATCGTCAAGGCGGCCAAGCAGATATCGACCTATGGCGTGGCGGCGGATTGCGAACTGGCGGCCGAGCGCGGACGGGCGACCGACGCTCTGCTCGAATTGCGAGACGGACGCCGCGTGGAGATCGGCGAAGGCAAGCAACGCCTGATCCTGCCGGGCAGCGTTGCAGACCTCGCAGCGGTTCTCGAAGAGGAGCCGGGCGCGCGCATCGTTGCTGGCTCGACCGATGTGGGCCTGTGGGTGACGAAATTCATGCGCGACATATCTCCCGCGGTGTTCATCGCCCATCTCGACCGGCTGAAGGGAATTTCGGAAAAGAACGGCGTGCTGACCATCGGCGCCGGCGTCACCTATACGGAGGCGCGCGAGGCGATTGCCGCCCGCATTCCCTCGCTTGGCAGGCTGATCGACAGGATCGGCGGCGAGCAGGTGCGCAATATGGGGACGATCGGCGGCAATATCGCTAACGGCTCGCCCATCGGCGATACGCCACCGCCATTGATCGCGCTTGGCGCGACACTGACGCTTCGCAAGGGCGAAACGTCCCGCACAATTCCGCTGGAAGAATTCTTCATCGCCTATGGCAAGCAGGATCGTCAGCTTGGTGAATTCGTCGAGGCGGTTCATGTGCCGTTGCCGCCGGCAGGCGCGCATGTCGCGTTCCACAAGGTCACCAAACGGCGCGACGAGGACATTACCGCGACGCTGGGCGCGTTCGTTATCGAGACCGACAGCGCAGGCAAGGTGACGACCGCCCGCATCGCCTATGGCGGCATGGCGGCAACGCCCAAGCGCGCATCTGCCGTTGAAGCTGCACTTCTCGGCAAGGCGTGGTCGATGGAGACGGTCGAGGCGGCGATGGACAGGTTCGATGCCGATTTCACGCCGCTGTCGGACATGCGCGCGTCTGCCGAATATCGCATGATGGTGGCCAAGAACCTGCTCAAGCGCTTCTATCTGGAAACGACGGGCACGGACAGGCCGATCACTGTCGTTCGCGAGCGGGCGGCCGGGGAGCGAGCGGCATGACGCACCATAACATCAATGTGCGCGCCGAGCGCATCAAGGGTGGTGTCGCCACCGACCAGCGCCATGATTCCGCGCACAAGCATGTCACCGGAACGGCGGTCTATATCGACGACATGCCGGAACCTGCCGGCGTGCTGCACGCATGCCTTGGCCTCGCCGACATCCCCCATGGCCGCATCCTGTCGATGGACCTCGGCGCCGTGCACAAGGCGCCGGGCGTGGTCGAAGTGCTGACGGGTGCCGACATGCCCGGTTCGAACGATATCAGCCCGACGGGCAAGAATGACGAACCGGTTCTGTGCGACGGCGTGGTGCAGTTCCACGGCCAGCCGATCTTTGCCGTTGTCGCGCAAACCCGCGAACAGGCAAGGCGCGCCTGCCGTCTGGCGAAGGTCGACTATGAGGCGCTGCCGTTCGTGACTGATGTCGGGCAGGTGGATCGCCGCGCGGGCAAGCTGGTGACGCCGGGCATGAGGCTGGAACGCGGCGATGTGTCCGCCGCTCTGGCTGCCGCGCCGCACCGCCTCAAGGGGGAGATGCGCATCGGTGGGCAGGACCATTTCTATCTCGAAGGGCAGATCGCGCTCGCCATTCCCGGCGAGGACCGCGACGTCACCGTCTATTCCTCGACCCAGCATCCGAGCGAGGTTCAGCACATGGTGGCTCATGTGCTTGGCGTTCCCAGCAATGCTGTGACTGTCGAAATCAGGCGCATGGGCGGCGGGTTCGGCGGCAAGGAAACGCAGGGCAACCAGTTTGCCGCGATTGCCGCGGTTGCCGCCAAGAAACTGAAGCGCGCGGTGAAGATCAGGCCTGACCGCGACGACGACATGAGCGCCACCGGCAAGCGGCACGATTTCATCGTCGACTATGATGTCGGCTTCGACGATGACGGCAATATTCTCGGCGTCGACTATCACTATGCGGCGCGCTGCGGCTTTTCGGCGGACCTGTCGGGAGCGGTGACGGATCGCGCGCTGTTCCACTGTGACAACTCCTATTTCTACCCGGCGGTGAAAGCGACGAGCGCGCCGCTCTATACAAACACCGTCTCCAACACCGCGTTTCGCGGGTTTGGCGGGCCGCAGGGCATGGTCGGCGCAGAACGCGTCATCGACGAGGTGGCGTTTGCGCTGGGCCGCGACCCGCTGGAAATCCGCAAGCGCAATTTCTACGGCGTCGGCGAACGCGACGTGACGCCCTATCATCAGCGCGTCGAGGACAATGTTCTCGACCGTATCGTCGGAGAGCTTGAGGAGAGTTCAGACTATCAGCGCCGCCGCCGCGAGATCGCTGCGTTCAACGCAAACTCCGACATCGTCAAGCGCGGCATTGCGCTGACGCCGGTCAAGTTCGGCATCTCGTTCACCGCGACCCATTTCAACCAGGCCGGCGCGCTGGTCCATGTCTATACCGACGGTTCGGTTCACCTGAACCACGGCGGCACCGAGATGGGGCAGGGGCTTTACGTCAAGGTCGCTCAGGTGGTGGCGGAAGAATTCCAGATCGATATCGATCAGGTGAAGATTACCGCGACGACGACCGCCAAGGTGCCGAACACATCGGCGACCGCTGCCTCATCCGGCACCGATCTCAACGGCATGGCGGCGCAGAACGCGGCCATGCAGATCAAGGGGCGGCTATGCCAGTTTGCCGCCGACAAATATGGCGTGCCGCATGAGCAGGTCGTGTTCCTGCCCAATCGGGTGAGGGTCGGCAACCAGGAAATCCCCTTCGCGGAACTGGTGCGGCAGGCCTATATGGCGCGCGTCCAGCTTTCGGCGGCGGGCTTCTACAAGACGCCGAAAATCCACTGGGATCGCGACAAGGGGCAGGGCCACCCCTTCTATTATTTCGCCTATGGCGCGTCGTGTTCGGAAGTGTCGATAGACACGCTGACCGGCGAATACATGGTCGAGCGCACCGACATCCTGCATGAGACCGGTCGTTCGCTGAACCGCGCCATCGACCTCGGTCAGATCGAAGGCGGGTTCGTGCAAGGCATGGGCTGGCTGACGACCGAGGAACTCGTCTGGGACGACAAGGGCCGGCTGCGGACGCACGCGCCGTCGACCTACAAGATCCCGCTGGCCTCCGATCGTCCGAAGATCTTCAACGTCGCGCTGGCCGACTGGGCCGACAATCCCGAGCCGACCGTCCACAAGTCGAAGGCCGTCGGCGAGCCGCCCTTCATGCTGGCCATGTCGGTGCTTCACGCGCTGTCGGATGCGGTGGCAAGCGTCGGCGACCACATGGTTTGCCCGCGTCTCGACGCGCCAGCAACGCCCGAACGCGTGCTGATGGCGGTCGAGCGTGTCCGGCGCGAAGCCGCACGGTGACGATCACCCGGTCGCCATGACGGGATTACGCGCCCTCGAAACCTTCATCCGGGAGAACCCCTCGCGGGCCGTCGTCGAGGTGACGCGCGCGCGTGGCTCCACGCCGCGAGAGGAAGGGGCGTGGATGCTGGTCTCGCCCGTCGCGACGCTCGGAACCATAGGCGGCGGCGCGCTCGAATTCATGGCGATAGATCGCGCACGCGCCGCCCTTGCAGGCCATGTCGCAGTCGATGCGATGGACGTGCCGCTCGGGCCGGATATCGGCCAGTGCTGCGGCGGGCGCGTCGAACTGTCGATCCGGCTGATGGATGATGCCGCGACGAGCGATCTTGTCGAGCGGCAGGGCAGGGCCGACGCAGCGATGCCGCATATTCTCGTCTTCGGCGGCGGCCATGTCGGCCATGCGCTGGCGGCAGCCTTTGCGCTTCTGCCGGTCAAGGTGACAATTGTCGAAACGCGCGCCGAGGCGCTGGAGGGGATGCCCAACAATGTCTCCGTTCGGTTGACGCCGGTGCCGGAGGAGGCGGTGCGCGATGCGCCTGCGGGAAGCGCGATCGTCGTGCTGACGCATGACCATGCGCTCGATTTTCTGATCGTGGCCGAGGCGCTCGGGCGGGGAGACCTGCCCTATGTCGGCATGATCGGCTCGAAGACCAAGCGCGCGACCTTCAGAAGCTGGTATCTGAAGGAGGCGGGAGGCAGCGCGGAGGCGCTCGCTCGTCTCGTTTCGCCGATTGGCGGCGATCACGTGCGCGACAAGCGCCCCGCCGTCATAGCGGCGCTGGCGGCGGCAGAGATCATGACTGCTCTCGCCGCCGCGGAAAAATAGCCGGGACGCGCTATTCCTTTTCCTGAATATGGGCTTCGAGGAACCAGAGCGCCTTGTCGAGCGAACGCGAATAGCCGGTGAGGATGTCGGCCGTATCGGCGTCGCCGGCATTGTCCGTGTCGTCGATCGACTTGCGCGCCGCGGCCGCCGATGCGGCATAGCGGTCGATCAGTGCATTCAGGTGATCCGTCGATTTGAAGATGTCGGTGGGATAGGGCGCGAGCGCCGACTTTTCGGCCACCACCTGAGTTGTCCCCAGCGCTGTGCCGCCAAGCTGCACGGCCCGCTCGGCAATCGTGTCGACATGGCCGTCGAGCGTCGCGCGGAAACCGTCGAGCATTTCGTGCAGCGCGATGAAGCGCGGTCCTTTGATGTTCCAGTGCGCCTGCTTGGTCAGGAGCGACAGGTCGATGGCCTCCGCGAGGCGGGCATTGAGGGTTTCGACCGACGCGGTCCTGGCGTTGGATTTCAGATCGTTGCGTGTCTTGTGCATTTTCATGATCGTTTTTCCCTGTGCATTGCAGAATCTTATCTAGGGCTGCATTTTGCCAATGAAACGGGTGAAACGCCGCAGCTACCGCAAAATTTCGCGGATGACGCGCTGGCACCGCTCGGCCATGAAATCGAGCAGCAGCCGCACCTTCTGGTCCTGATAGTTGCGGTGGGGATAGAGCGCGGCGAGTTGCACGGCCGGCGGCGCATTGTCGGGCAGGATGACCTTCAGCCTTCCCTCGCGCAGGAAAGGCTCGACCTCGAAGCGGGGCTTGTTGACGATGCCGCGCCCGGCCAGCGCCCATTCGGTCAGGACATCGCCGTCATCTGAATCGAACGGTCCCCGCACGCCGATCTTTTCCCAGCCGTCTGCGCCTTGCAGCGTCCAGAAATGCTCGCGGACGCCCGGATAACGCAGCATCAGACAGTCATGGCCGGCAGTGACGAGATCGGCGGGCGTGTGAGGTTCGCCGTGTTTCTCCAGATAGGCGGGTGCAGCGACCAGAACGCGCTCGCATTCGAGAATACCGCGCATCTTCAGGCTCGAATCCTCCAGCACGCCAAGCTTGAAGGCGACGTCGATGCCCTCCTTCATGATGTCGACTTCATGGTCGGACAGGCGCAGGCGCACCTCGATATCCGGATAGCGGTCGCGGAATTCGGGAATGCCGGCTGCGATCAAGCGACGGCCAAGACCAAGCGGGGCGGTGACGCGGATGGTGCCGCGCGGCTTGCCGGACAGGGCGCTGACGGCGGCTTCGGCTTCCGACACGGCGTCGAGCACCTTGCGCGCGCCTTCATAGAAGACGCGGCCGTGCTCGGTTGGCGTCAGTTGCCGCGTGGTGCGGTTGAACAGCCGAACGCCAAGATATTTCTCCAGTTCCTTGATGCGGTTGGAGGCGACCGCCGGCGAAATGCGCATGTCGCGGCCCGCCGCCGACAGGTTCTGCAATTCCACCACACGAACGAATACGGCGACGTTATCGAGATAGGCCATGTCTCTCTCCCATTGCCATTCCTAGGCAATGGGAGACGTATTTTCCAGATTTTTTTGAAAGTCATCGGCAGGCATTGCCCTTCCGGTTTGCGGGCGAGCCTCTAAACTGGCGCGACTGCCGGGGATGGACGATGAACGACTACGCAATTTTGTGGGAATGGCTGGCATTCGGCGTGCGCTGGCTGCACATCGTCACGGCCATAGCGTGGATCGGCTCATCCTTCTATTTCATCGCGCTCGATCTTGGCCTGCGGCAACGCCCCGGACTGCCTGCCGGCGCGCATGGCGAGGAATGGCAGGTGCATGGCGGCGGTTTCTACCACATCCAGAAATATCTGGTTGCACCCGCCGAAATGCCCGAGCACCTGACCTGGTTCAAATGGGAGAGCTATGCCACCTGGCTGTCGGGCTTCGCCATGCTGTGCGTGGTCTATTATGCGGGCGCCGATCTCTTCCTGATCGACCGCAATGTGCTCGACGTGTCGCAGCCCGTCGCGATCCTCATTTCGGTCGCCTCGCTGGTGCTGGCCTGGGTCTTCTACGATCTCATGTGCAGGTCGCCGCTGGCGAAGAACGACACTGTTCTGATGCTCGTGCTCTACGCATTCCTTGTCGCGATGGCCTGGGGTTACACGCAGGTGTTTTCCGGCCGCGCGGCCTTCCTTCATCTGGGCGCGATTACGGCGACCGTGATGAGCGCCAATGTGGCGATGGTCATCATACCGAACCAGAAGATCGTCGTTGCCGACCTGATCGCCGGGCGCAAGCCCGACCCTAAATACGGCAAGATCGCCAAGACGCGCTCGCTGCACAATAATTACCTGACGCTGCCCGTCATCTTCCTGATGCTGTCGAACCACTACCCGCTGGCCTATGCCACCGAGTTCAACTGGGTGATCGCGTCGATCGTCTTCATCATCGGCGTGCTCATCCGCCACTATTTCAATTCGATCCATGCCCGGAAGGGCAATCCGCACTGGACCTGGCTGGCGTCGGCGCTTCTCTTCCTGCTCATCATCTGGCTGTCGACAGTTCCGGCGTCGCTGACGGGCGAGCGCAAACTGTCTGCGGCCGAACAGGTCTTCACAGCCTCGGTGCACTTTCCGGCAGTCAAGGACACGGTCATCAGCCGCTGCTCGATGTGCCACACGCGCGAACCGGGTTGGGAGGGCGTCACCTCCGCGCCGAAGGGCGTGCTGCTCGACAGCGATGAGACGATCGCGGCGCACGCGCGCGAGATCTATATTCAGGCGGGCCGCTCGCACGCCATGCCGCCGGGCAATGTCACCGCCGTGACGCCGGAGGAGCGCCGCCTGCTGGTGGCGTGGTTCGAGGACGCGCGATGACCGAGTTTCTCATTCGCGGGCGCACGCTATCCTTTGTGCGCGAACCGCAATCGGCGGATGACCATGGCGCATATGTCTACGAAGATGACGGCGGTGTTCTGGTGCGCGACGGCAAGATCGTCGCGACCGGCGCCTTCGACATCGTGCGCGCAGCAGCGGGCGACGGGGTGACGATCGTCGATCATCGTCCGCATCTTGTGTTGCCGGGTTTCATCGACGCGCATCTGCACTATCCGCAGATGCAGGTAATTGCCTCTTATGGCGCGGAACTGCTCGACTGGCTGTCGACCTACACATTCCCGGAGGAAACGAAATTTTCGGACGCCCAGCATGGACGGCGCATCGCGCGGCTGTTCCTCGACGAAGTGATCCGTCACGGCACGACCACCGTCGCCGCCTATTGCTCGGTCCACAAATCCTCGGCCGAAGCCTTTTTTGAGGAGAGCGACGCCCGCAACATGCTGAACATTGCGGGCAAGGTGATGATGGACCGCAACGCGCCTGACGGCGTGCTCGATACGGCGCAATCGTCCTATGACGATACCAAGGCGCTGATCGGCCAATGGCATGGGCGCGGCCGGCAGCGCTATGCGATCACGCCCCGCTTTGCGATCACCTCGACGCCCCGGCAGATGGAAATGGCGCAGGCGCTGGCCAGCGAGCATGGCGACTGTCATATCCAGACCCATCTTTCGGAAAACCACGCCGAAATACGCTGGAGCGAGGAACTCTATCCGGACGCGCTCGACTACACCGACATCTATGCCCGCTACGGCCTGCTCGGCCGCAAGACGCTGCTCGGCCATTGCATCCATCTGTCGGAGCGCGAGGCAGACGCCCTGTCCGACGCTGGTTCGGTCGCAGTGTTCTGCCCGACCTCGAACCTGTTCCTCGGTTCGGGCCTGTTCGACTATCAGCGTTATCGCAAGCGGCCAAAGCCGCTGCACATCGCGACCGCGACAGATGTGGGCGGCGGCACGAACTATTCGATGCTGCGCACCATGGACGAAGCCTACAAGGTGATCGCGCTGCAAGGCGAGAAGCTGAACCCGCTCCGGAGTTTCTGGCAGTTGACGCGCGGCAATGCGGAGGCGCTGTCGATCGCGGACCGGGCAGGCACGCTCGATGCCGGAACCGATGCCGATATCGTCGTGCTCGATGCGGCGGCCACGCCTGCCATGGCGCTGCGCATGGAGCGTGTCACCTCATTGTCTGAGGAACTTTTCCTGCTTCAGACGCTCGGCGACGACCGGGCGATCGGCCAGGTCTATATTGCAGGCAAGGCCTCCAAGGCCGCTTGACCTCCAGCCCCGTCCGCGCGATGCGAAGGGAGGGGCAGGAGACAGGCATGGCCGAGATCGACGATATCAAGCGCATCATCGAGCAGGAAAAGCTGCTGATCTTCAGTTCCTTCGATGAGGAGAGGGCGTTTGCGCTGGGCTCGTTGCTGCGCGACCGTGCGGCAAGGCGCGAATTGTCGATCGCCATCGACATTCGACTGTGGGACCGGTCGTTGTTCTATTGCGCGCTGCCGGGTGCGACAGCGGCCAATGCGGAGTGGACGCGGCGCAAGATCAATTCGGTGCGCCACTTCCAGAAGCCCACCTACCGGCTCTTCCTCGAAACGGGCGAGCAGATGGTGCCGGCGCGCCACGGGCTGAACCCTGCCGATTTTGTCTTTTCGGGCGGGGCGTTTCCGATCCGGGTTCTCGGTGCGGCGATCATCGGTGCGGTGGCGGTGTCAGGATTGCCGCAAAGAGAAGATCACAACCTTGTCGTGGCGACGCTCGCCGAGTTTCTCGGCATCGACCCGCTGACGGTTGCGCTGGGACCGGAATGAATGCCGCGCCTGTCTGCAAACCTGTCGACCCTGTTTTGCGACGTGCCGTTTCTGGAACGGTTCGACCGGGCGGCGAAGGCGGGTTTCAGCGCGGTAGAGTTCCAGTTTCCCTATGAATGGAGTGCTGCTGACATCCGCGCGCGCATGTCAGACGCCGACGTGCGCCTCGTCCTGTTCAACATGCCGCCGGGCGATTTCGCGAATGGCGAGCGGGGGATAGCCGCGCTGCCGGGGCGCGAGAACGAGTTCCGCGACGGCGTGGCGCGCGCGCTAGACTATGCGCTTGACCTCGGCTGCACACGCCTGCACGCCATGGCCGGCATCGCGCCGCCGGCGAGCGATCCGGAGGCGATGAGGCGCACCTTTGTCGATAATCTGCGTTATGCGGCGCAGTTTGCGGCGCTCTCGCAGGTCGAAATCCTGATCGAGCCGATCAGCCATCAGTCAATTCCGGACTATTTCCTGTCGTCGCTCGACGAGGCCGCCGATATTCTCGACGAGGCGGGCGAGGACAACCTGTTCATCCAGTATGACCTCTATCATCGCAGCTTCACCGGACCGGAGCTGATCGGACCCTATCAGGCGTATGCCGAACGCATCCGTCATATCCAGATCGCCGGCTGGCCGGGCCGTCATGAGCCGGACAATGGCGACATGGCGTGGCGCGAAACGCTCGAAGAACTGGACGTCGTCGGCTATGCGGGTTTTGTCGGTTGCGAATATTTTCCTGCCGCGCGCACCGAGGACGGCCTCGGCTGGGCGAGCGACTGGCTGACGCGATGAGCGATTTCGACGCCCGCTCTCTGTTCGTCTCGATGTTCGACGCTGCGGTTGCCGCAGCAGACCCCGAACGCACGATCCGCGACCATCTGCCGGCGCGGCCCAAGGGGCGCACCGTCGTCATCGGCGCGGGCAAGGGATCGGCGCAGATGGCGCGCGCCTTCGAGCGGGCATGGGACGGGCAGCTGTCGGGGCTTGTCGTCACGCGCTACGGCTATGCCGTTCCATGCGAGCGGATCGAGGTGATCGAGGCGGCGCATCCTGTTCCCGATGATGCCGGTCTTACGGGCACGAGGCGACTGTTCGAGACGGTCTCCGGGCTGACAGGAGACGATCTCGTGGTGGCGCTGATTTCGGGCGGTGGTTCGGCGCTACTGCCTTCGCTGGCAGGTGCGCTGACGCTCGCCGATGAGGTTGCGGTCAATCGGGCGCTGCTGGCATCGGGTGCGCCGATTGCGGCGATGAATGCGGTGCGCAAGCATGTCTCCTCGATCAAGGGCGGACGCCTCGCAGCCGCCTGCCATCCGGCGCGCGTTGTGTCGCTGATCGTGTCGGACATTCCCGGCGACCAGCCGTCGCTCGTCTCCTCGGGGCCGACGGTGCCTGACGCCTCGACGCGCGCGAACGCGCTGGCGATCATCGATGCCTATCGATTGGGATTGCCCGCCGCCGTCATGGCGCATCTGAATTCGGCGCAGGCAGATGCGCCTGTGCCAGACGACCCTGTCTTTGCGCAAAACGAGGTGCGTGTCATCGCCTCGGCGGCGCAGTCGCTCGATGCTGCCGCAGTAGTGGCGCGGGCCGCCGGTTTCGAGCCGGTCATCCTGTCTGACGCCATCGAGGGCGAGGCGCGAGAGGTTGCCAAGGTCCATGCCGCGATCGCGCGCGAGGTGGCGCTGAAAGACCGCCCGTTCCGCAAGCCTGCCGCAATCCTGTCGGGCGGCGAGACGACCGTGACGCTGCGGGGAAAAAGCGGGCGAGGCGGGCGCAATGGCGAGTTCCTGCTGTCGCTGGCGCTCGGCATAGAGGGGCTTGAGGGTGTCCGCGCCTTTGCCGCCGACACGGACGGTATCGACGGTTCTGAACGGAATGCCGGCACATTCGCGGACTGGACCAGCATCAGCCGCCTGCGCGCGGGCGGGTTCGACGCAAGGGCGCTTCTCAACGCGAACGATTCCTGGGGGGCATTCGACGCGCTGGGCGACCTGTTCCAACCCGGCCCTACCGGCACGAATGTCAACGACCTGCGCGTGATGCTGGTCGGCCGGCCGTGAAGGGCCTTGCCTCAGGCCGAGATATCTACCACGCCGCAATCGCCCGTCTCTGAACCGAAGGCGAGGCGGATGCCCGACGCGTCCCAGTCCATCGCGGTGATCGCGCCCTTGCCGGGGCGGCGCAGCAGCACTTCCTTCTGGTCGGCGATGCGTCCTATCATGATCATGCCGTCCGAATAGCCGATGGCCACGATCTCGTCTTTCGGATGACAGGCGACCGCCGTCACCATCTGGTCGCCGCGCGTGGCGAGTTCGACGGGTGCCTTGCCCATCGGGCCGTCCTTATGATGGAAGGGCCAGACGATTGCGGCGGGCGCGCCGGACGATGCCAGCCATCGGCCCTTGGGCGACCATGACATGGATTTGACCTTGCCCGGATAGCCGGACATGCGCATGTGCTTGCCGTCGGCCAGCTTCCAGCCATGCAGGGCGTTTTCCTGCATTGCGGTGACAACAAAATTGCCGTCCGGCGAGAAGGTGACGGCGGTGTGAGCACCCTCCCATTGCAGCTCTGTCGGTTTGCCGTCGGTCGCGGGGAAATGCAGCGTCGCGCCATTGTAGCGGGCGACGCCGAGGCGCATTCCCTTTGGCGCAAAGGCCACACCCTCGACCGAGCGCGGATGGTCGAAGCTCTTCACCTTGCCATCCGGCAGGCGAACGCCTGCGGCCTTGCCGACGCCCCAGGCGACCGCGCCTTGCGGGCCGGCGGCGATCGACGTGATCCATTTACGCGGCTGTTCGGCCAGAACCTGCGTCGCGCCGTCTGCGCCGGTTGCGGCTATCTTTCCATCTTCGCCGCCCGTCAGCAGCACCTTTCCGTCGAGCGAGACGGTGGCGCAGAGCAGGCCGTCATGGACGGTGACCGACTTCTGCCCGTGGTCGAGCCGGTGGACGACGCCGTCTGCCAGCGCGAAATGGGGGATATCGGAGACGAAGGCGGCGGCGACGCAATGGCCGTCTAGATCGAGTGGGGCGACTGTCGGCATCAGCTTTTGGCTACAATCTCGCGTTCGTCCCAGGCGAGGATCTGTGTGCCCTCGATCGGCAGCGGGACCAGGTTTCCGGATGCGTCCTGCTCGTATGTATAGCAGAACCAGTCGTTCCAGTGGCGCAAGAGCCACGCGGTTTCAAGGCTGCGTTTGCCTGCTCCGCAGCTTTCTTCGGGAAAGACGCTGAGAACAGCACCCGACTTGTAGCCGGAGACGACGATGACGCCGAGACCCCGGCCATCCTCATTAGGGTCGAAGACCATGAGGTCGACCGGGGCGGACTGCGGCCCCAGATCGTAATTTCGGGCGAGGCGAATGATGTCGCCGCGCCACAGGCTCTCGTCGGGAATGCTGGTCAGCAGGCGCAATGGTCAGCCCGCCTGGCAGGCCTCGAATGTGCGGCGCAGCCGTTCCTCGTCGAGATCGCGCCCGATGAAGACAAGCCGGCTTTCTCGCGCCTCGCCGTCCTTCCACGGACGCTGGTGGTCGCCTTCGATGATCATGTGGACGCCTTGCAGCACATAGCGATCGGGGTCGTCCTTGAGCGCGATGATGCCCTTGAGGCGCAGGATGTTCGGGCCTTCGGTCTGGGTGATCTTCTCGATCCAGGGGAAGAAACGCTTCGGGTCCATTTCGCCACCGCGCAGCGAGATCGAGCGCACCGACACATCGTGGATATCGGCAGGTCCGTGGTCGTGATGGGCGCGGGCGTCGTGGCCGGCCTCGTCTTCGAGGAAGTGGGGGTCGGTTTCGAGCGCGCGCTTCAGGTCGAACGCGCCGCGGTCGAGCACTTCGCGCAGATCGACCTCCGAGCGGCTGGTGCGGTGGATGCGCGCGGTCGGGTTGATGGCGCGCACGAGGCTTTCGACCTTGCCGAGTTCTTCGGGGGAGACAAGATCGGTCTTGTTGAGAACGATCACGTCGGCAAAGGCGATCTGGTCCTCGGCTTCCTTCGAATCCTTCAGGCGAAGCGGCAGGTGCTTGGCGTCGACCAGCGCGACCACGGCGTCGAGCCTCGTCTTGGCGCGCACGTCGTCGTCCATGAAGAAGGTCTGCGCCACAGGCGCGGGGTCGGCAAGGCCGGTCGTCTCGACAAGGATCGCATCGAAGCGGCCTGGGCGGCGCATCAGGCCCTCGACCGTGCGGATCAGGTCGCCGCGCACGGTGCAGCAGATGCAGCCATTGTTCATCTCGTAGATTTCCTCGTCGGATTCGACGATGAGGTCGTTGTCGATGCCGATCTCGCCGAACTCATTGACGATGACCGCATATTTGCGGCCGTGGTTCTCCGACAGGATGCGGTTGAGGAGCGTCGTCTTGCCGGCTCCGAGGTAGCCGGTGAGCACGGTGACGGGAATCTGCTGATTGGCTTGCGACATGGTCGTTCTCTTCAGAATGCTTGCGTGCGTCCCATATAGGATGCTGCGGAAGGGATTGCACCTGTCTGTAAACAGCCTGTGCTTCGACCGATGTCATGCGGCTGAAATATTCCTCTGCGAGAAGCGCAACATCGATTAGGCTTGCCGGCAAACGAGTGCGCCGGCCCTTGCCGCTGAAAACCTGGAGGATCGATGTCGAAGGCGGGGAAGAAGGGAACGATGGTTCGGCTGCAGTCGGCGGCGCGGCTCTCGCGCACGAGCCTGGCGGCGCGGCTCCAGTCACACGGGTTTTACGCCGGGCAGGACCAGATCATGATGGCGCTCGACCAGGAAGACGGCCAGACGCCGGGCCAGCTTGCGGCGCGCCTTGGCGTTCGCCCGCCGACCATCACCAAGACGATCAACCGGCTGCAGGCGCAGGGCGTTCTGGAAAAGAAGGCTTCTGAAAGCGATGCACGGCAGGCGCACATTTTCCTCACGGAAGACGGACGGCTGGCGATCAAGGCAATCGTCAAATCGGTGCGCAAGACCGAGAAGGCGGCGCTCAAGGGTCTCGACAAGAAGGATGTGAAGCAGTTGTCGAAGCTGCTTGCCCGCATCGAGAGCAATCTCTCCGGCAGCGTCGACGTCGAAGTGGAAGACGAGGACACCGAAGAAGCCTGACCGATGCGCCGGTCCTGAACGGGCCGGCAGGACATTGGTGCTTGCACTGGCCGTCTTTGTCATCGAAATGGACGGTTCCAGCGGGAGCACCGGTTCGGTCCATTGCCCAGTTCTTCACATAGCGCCGAAGCGCCGACGCCGCTCAGGGCGATATTGCTGGTTCTTGCCAGTTGCGTGCTGTTTTCCCTGCTCGATGCCAGCGCCAAATATCTCGTTGTGTCGGGCATGGCCGCGCCCTTCGTCGTGTGGATGCGCTTTGCCGTTCATGTCGTGCTCGTCGTGCTTCTGTTGCGCGGATGGTCGAACCCAGGCATGTACAGCTTTCGCAACCTGCCGGGGCAGGCCTTGCGCGGCATCTTCCTGTTCGGATCGACGATCTTCAACTTCATCGCGTTGCAGACGCTGCAACTGGCGGACGCAATTGCCATCTATTTCTTCGCGCCCATGGTCGTTACCGCCCTTGCCGGGCCGCTACTCGGCGAATGGGCGGGATGGCGGCGCTGGCTGGCGATCGGCGTCGGCTTCATCGGCATTCTGGTGGTGACGCGGCCGGGGATGGGGCATATCGGTCTCGGACATGGCTATGCCATGCTGTCGATGCTGAGCTATTGTTTCTATGTCATCATGACCCGGCGCATGGGCGCGACAGAGACGGCGGCGAGCCTCATCTTCTATTCGGCGCTGGTGCCGGCGGTGCTGCTGTCGCCCGCGCTGCCGATGACGGGCAGCATGCCGGAACATTGGTGGATGTGGGTCATGCTGGTGGGCATCGGCGTGCTTGGCGCGAGCGGCCACTGGCTGGTTATCAAGGCCTATCAGCTTGCGCCCGTCTCGGCGCTGGCTCCCTATCCCTATACGCAGCTCGTCTGGGCGACCGCCCTCGGCTACCTGATCTTCAACGATATTCCCGACCGGTGGACCATCATCGGCGCGCTGATCATCGTCGCCAGCGGGCTTTATATCGTCCATCGCGAACGCGCCCTGCGCAAGGCGAGCTACAGCCAGCCGAACGCCGAAGCCAAGGAGCTGGCAAAAAAGCTTTGATTTCCCGGCTCAGGCTGCGTAGTTTTTAAACTGTTTAGAAAATGCTGCGAGGACGAATCCGTGCCTGGTGCGCGGCACGGGAGGCGAGACTGGCCCAGAAGATCAAACTTTCGACGATTGCCGACGCTCTGGGGGTTTCGACGGCCACCGTTTCGCTTGCGCTGCGCGACAGCCCGCTGGTGGCGGATGCGACGCGCGACAGAATCAAGGAGCACGCGCGCGCCATCGGCTACATCTACAACCGTCGCGCTGCGAGCCTGCGCACGTCGCGATCCGGCATTGTCGGCGTCGTCGTGCACGACATCATGAACCCGTTCTTTGCCGAGATTCTGAAGTCGATCGAAAGCGAACTCGACCGCAGCCGCCAGACCTTCATCCTGTCAAACCATTACGACCAGCTCGACAAGCAGCGCACCTTCATCGACACGCTGCTTCAGCTTGGAGCCGACGGGGTCATCATGTCGCCTGCCATCGGCACGCCGCCCGAGGATATCTCCATGGTGGAGGAGAACGGGCTGCCGGTCGTACTGATCGCGCGCTCGGTGCAGGGCGCTGACGCGCCGGTGTTTCGCGGCGACGACGCCTATGGCATCGGGCTGGCGACCAACCATCTCATCTCGCTCGGCCATCGGCGGATCGCCATGATCGGCGGCACCGACCAGACATCGACCGGGCGCGACCGCTATCGCGGCTATGTGGTGGCGATGGAGAAGGCGGGGCTGGCCGTCGAGCCGCAGTTTCGCCTGTCCGGCCCGCGCACGAAGCAGGGCGGGTTCGAGGCGGCGTCGCAGTTTCTGGCTCTCAAGGACCGTCCGACGGCTGCCGTGTGCTGGAACGATCTCGTCGCCATCGGCCTGATGAACGGCATAGCGCGCGCGGGGCTGGTTCCCGGCGTCGATATTTCGGTCACAGGCTATGACGATCTGGAAGAGGCGGCGATCGCCACGCCTGCGCTGACGACCGTGTGGAACGGCCAGCGCGAGGTTGGCCGCCGCGCTGCGCGCGCGCTGCTCGACCGGCTGGCCGGTGAAATCCTGCACGACACGATGGAACTGATCCGCCCTGAACTGCATGTGCGCCAGTCCACCGGCAAACCCGTCAATCGGTGACGGCCAGCATTCCCCGAAGGTTGATTGAATGAACGCCACCGCCGCGCCGACAAAGCCCGTCATTCTCGTTCCGGGCCGGCTGCATGAACATGCGGTCAGGCGCATCGGCGAGACGTTCGAACTTGTGTCCATCGCCAGCGCCGACCCTGGACTTGTGACGCCTGCCCTTGCAGACCGGGTGACAGGAATAGCCGCGATGGCGGTGATCTCGGCCGATTTCATCGACGCGCTGCCCAAGCTCCAGATCATCGCCAATTTCGGCGTCGGTTACGACGGCGTCGATGCCGCCCACGCCGCAAAGCGCGGTGTGATGGTGACCAATACGCCCGACGTCCTGACCGAGGAGGTGGCCGACACGACGATCGGTCTTCTGCTCAACACTCTGAGGGAATTTCCCAAGGCGGAAGGATGGCTGCGCGACGGAAGCTGGGCCGCCAAGGGTGGATATCCATTCACCAAGCTGACCCTGCGCGGCAGGCATGTCGGCATCATCGGCATGGGCCGCATCGGATTGGCTATCGCGCGCAGGCTGGACGGGTTCGCGGTTCAAGTCAGCTATCACAACCGCCGCCAGGTGGCGGACGTTGCCTATGAATGGCATCCAACACTCCTCGGGCTGGCGTCGGCGGTCGACACGCTGATCTCCGTTGCGCCCGGCGGGGCGTCTACCGACAAGATGGTCGGGCGTGAGGTTCTTGAGGCACTCGGGCCAAACGGCGTTTTTATAAACATCGGCCGGGGCAGCACGGTTGACGAGGATGCGCTGGCCGCCGCCCTGACCAGTGGCACGATTGCGGCGGCCGGCCTCGATGTGTTCGACCGCGAGCCTGATGTGAGGCGGCCGATACTCGATGCGCCCAATACCTGCCTGTTGCCGCATGTCGGCTCGGCTTCGGCGCCGACGCGCCGCGCAATGGCCGATCTGTGCGTCGATAACCTGATTTCGTGGTTCCAGCGCAGGGTGCCGCTGACGCCGGTTCCGGAAACGGCGAGCGTCAAGTAAGGCGCTTCAAATTTATGCTTAGGGTTAACGCCGCATAAACGACTGGGAAGCCACGATGTCCACCTGTTTCGGTGGAGTATGCGTGACATGCGTGAATTGCTTCTGGCAGGGGTCGTCGCGGCGGCCTTCGGTGGTCTGGCGGCCAATCAGGCGCCGCAATCCAATTACATGCTCGACGAGAGCGGCGGCACGTCGACAGAGCGCACCTTCGTGCTTCAGTCTGCCAGTGCAGATTGCGAACTGAGGCATGGTCCCGCCGATGTCACCGGCAACGCTGCGCTTACCGTTGAAAAAGCCTGTTCCGATGCGCTGCCGGCGCTTGCCGACGCTACACGATGGATGGCCGGGTCAGACGGCCTCGTCGTCCTTGCAAACGGCAATGGAGATGCGCTGGTCGAATTTGCGCCGACCGATGGCGAGGGGCTGGAAACCTTCCAGCAGGGCGTGCCGCCAGCGTTCCTTCGCGAAATTCGTTAGCGCAGAGCGCTCATTCGGCTGCGTCGCGCAGGTTGAGGCGTGCGGACCGGTGAGCCCGCGCGGCGTCGCCGAACGCACGGAAAATGCGCGCTGAGACGTCATCGGTCTGTGCCCAATATTCCGGGTGCCACTGGACGCCGACGGCGAACGCCTGCGCATCCTTGACCGACACGGCTTCCACGGTGCCGTCTTCCGCGACCGCTTCAACGACGAGACGCTGGCCCAATTGATCGACGGCCTGACGGTGGACGGAATTCACCGGGATCTCGCCCGCGCCGAATATCGACGCCAGGCAAGTGCCCGGTTCGATGCGGACGGGCTGACGAATGGCGAAACGCTCGTCCTGATTGTCGCTGACGGGTGCGCGGTGATCGATGCGGCCCGCAATGTCCTGCACCTCCGTGAACAGCGTGCCGCCGAGTGCTACGTTCAGCTCCTGAATGCCGCGGCAGATCGCGAGCAGCGGCACGCCGCGCTCGATCGCCTTGCGGATCAGCGGAAAGGTGGTTGCGTCGCGGTCGCGGTCGTAAGGACCGTTCTCCTCGGTCGGCTGGCCCCCATACAGGGCAGGGTAGACGTTCGACTTGGACCCGGTCAGGAGGACGCCGTCGACGCTCGACAGAAGCTCGTCGAAATCGAGCCGGTCGCCAAAGGAAGGAACGAGCACCGGCAGTACGCCGGCAACCGAGATCGCGGCATCGAGATATTGGCGCGGAGCGGCATGCCAAGTGTAATTCTCGAACTGGCGAACGTCTGTCGATACGGCAATGAGCGGTTGGGCAACCATGGTCGGTTCCTGATCAGAGGTGCCCAGGATGTAGCGTTTGTTTGGCGAAATTCCAACGTGCCAGTATGGCGGACGCGGTGGGCCTGCAACTAAAGTCGTAAGTAGAAATACCGCAGCGACAGGGCCGCCATGCGACCCGGTAGACAGTCGCGTCCGGGCGTGTATGTATCGAGTCTGGATCGAGGGGTTGGCACGCCGCAAAGACGGGCACGAAAGCAAGATCCGAAAAACTCAGGTGAGGAGAAAAACCTTGGACCGCAGATCATTCATTACAAAAGCCGGCCTTGCAGGCACGGCCGCCGCAGCCGCAACGACACTCGCCGCTCCGGCGATCGCCCAGTCGAGCCCGAAGGTGACATGGCGCATGGCGTCGTCGTTCCCGAAGTCGCTCGACACCATCTATGGCGGCGCTGACACTCTCTCGAAGATGCTGTCGGAAGCGACCGACGGCAATTTCACGATCCAGCCATTTGCCGCCGGCGAAATCGTTCCCGGCCTGCAGGCTGCCGATGCCGCGATGGCCGGCACCGTCGAAGCCGCGCACACGGTTTGCTATTACTACTGGGGCAAGAACCCGACCTGGGCGCTCGGCTCGGCGGTTCCGTTCGCGCTGAACGCACGCGGCATGAACGCCTGGCACTATCATGGCGGCGGCATCGATCTGTTCAACGAATTCCTCGGCGAGCAGGGCCTGTTCGGCCTTCCCGGCGGCAACACAGGCGTCCAGATGGGCGGCTGGTTCCGCAAGGAGATCAACACGGTTGCCGACCTTCAGGGCCTGAAGATGCGTATCGGCGGCTTCGCCGGCAAGATCGTCGAGCGCCTTGGCGTCGTTCCGCAGCAGATCGCGGGCGGCGACATCTATCCGTCGCTGGAAAAGGGCACGATCGACGCGGCCGAATGGGTCGGCCCATATGACGACGAGAAACTCGGCTTCCAGAAGGTCGCGCCTTACTACTACTATCCGGGTTGGTGGGAAGGCGGCCCGACCGTCCACTTCCTCTTCAACAAGGCGAAATACGAAGAACTGCCGAAGAACTACAAGGCGCTGCTCCACACCGCCTCACAGGCAGCCGATGCCGACATGCTTCAGAAATACGACTACAAGAACCCGACGGCCATCAAGAGCCTCGTGGCAACCGGCGCGCAACTGCGTCCCTTCAGCCAGGAGATTATGTCGGCTTGCTTCGACAAGTCGAACGAAGTCTATGCGGAAATGGAAGCCTCCAACCCGGAATTCAAGAAAGTCTGGGATTCGATCAAGGCTTTCCGCGGCGACTACTACCTGAACGCGCAGATCGCCGAATATAATTACGACACGTTCATGATGATCCAGCAGCGCGGCGGCAAGCTCTAAGCTCGCAGGCTCGCCCACAATCGAACCCCGGAGCGGCAGCGCTCCGGGGTTTTTCTTTGTGCCTCGGGGAGGCGGTGAGGGGCGCTGTCGGCTGCCAGCCTCCCGACCGGCCACGTAGGGCAGGCGGGCGGGCGGAGCAGGCCGCGCCGGAAGATGGGTCTGGCGGGCATGGAATTGACCGTGGTCACGCCGCCGGGAGGTCGCCTCTGCTGACCACCTGTTCATGGTACGGGTCAGCAAAGGAAAACCCCGGGGCGTTGCCGCTCCGGGGCTTTGTCGTCCTGGATCTCCGCCTTAGAATTTCGGCGGTTGTGACAGGTCGCTTGCGGGGGCCGCCGGCTGGGTGGCAGGGGGCGGGGTCGTTTCGGCGCCTGACGGAGGAGCGCCCAGAGAAGGCGGGCCGCCGAGAGACGGGATGCCGAACGAGGGCATGCCGCCGCCGCCCTGTCCGAAGCCGGGCACCTCGATCTTGATCGTGTTCGGATCGACGACCGGTCCGCTGCCCTTGTAGTGCATGACCATCTGCGGGAACATGATGACGAGCGCCACCATGATCAGCTGGATGCAGACATAGGGTACCGCGCCCCAATAGATCTGGCCCGTGGTCACTGGCGCGATGTTCTTGCCGGTGATGCGGTCGAGATAGGGCACGCGCGCCGCCACCGAACGCAGGTAGAAGAGCGCAAAGCCGAAGGGCGGGTGCAGGAAGCTCGTCTGCATGTTCACGCCGAGCAGCACGCCAAACCAGATCAGGTCGATGCCCAGCGCATTTGCGGCAGGCACCAGCAGCGGCACGATGATGAAGGCCAGCTCGAAGAAGTCGAGGAAGAAGGCCAGGATGAACACGAGCACGTTGACGGCAATCAGGAAGCCGACTTCGCCGCCGGGAAGTGACGTCAGCAGATGCTCGACCCAGATATGCCCGTTGACCCCGTAGAAGGTCAGTGAGAACACGCGCGCGCCGATCAGGATGAACATCACGAATGCAGACAGGCGCGTGGTCGCGGCGAGCGCCTGCTTGATGACCTCGAGGCTGAGGCGACCCTTGGCGGCCGCCATGACCAGGGCACCGACCGCGCCCATGGCGCCGCCTTCCGTCGGCGTCGCAATGCCGAGGAAGATCGTGCCGAGGACGAGGAAAACGAGCGCCAGAGGCGGGATGAGGACGATGATGACCTGCTGTGCCAGGCGGGACATCATGTTGATGCCCATGCTCTTGTCGAGGATGGCCACGATGTAGATGAAGATCACGCCGACCGTGGCGCCCAGAATGTCGGCATTGGCACCCTGGGTCGGAGACAGATAGACGTGTGCCGCGTAGCCGATGACGAAGACGGCAAGCAGAGCCGCGATCAGCGAGGTCACGCCGTGGCCCAGCGTGCGGGCTTCGGGCGGCAGGGCCGGCATCGATTTCGGCCGGATGATCGTCATGATCAGGATGTAGAGCATGTAGAGCCCGGTCAGCACGAGGCCGGGGATCAACGCGCCGCGATACATGTCGCCGACCGAACGGCCGAGCTGGTCGGCAAGGACGATCAGGACGAGCGACGGCGGGATGATCTGTGCCAGCGTGCCCGATGCGGCAATCGTGCCGGATGCTATCCTGCGGTCGTAACCGTAGCGAAGCATGATCGGCAGCGAGATGAGGCCCATGGCGATGACCGAGGCCGCGACGACGCCGGTGGTGGCTGCAAGCAGCGCGCCGACGAGGATGACAGCATAGGCAAGACCGCCGCGGATCGGACCGAAGAGCTGGCCGATCGTGTCGAGCAGGTCTTCGGCCATGCCGGAACGTTCCAGCACGATGCCCATGAATGTGAAGAACGGGATCGCCAGCAGCGTCTCGTTGGCCATCACCCCGCCGTAGAAGCGTTCGGGCAGCGCATAGAGCAGCGGCCAGGACAGGTTGATCGTGCCGTTGGACAGCGGCGCGAGTTCAACGCCGATGAAGAAGAAGAGAAGGCCGTTTGCCGCGAGCGCGAACGCAACCGGGTAGCCGACCAGAAGAAAGAATATGAGGGAGGTGAACATGATCGGAGCCATGTTCACCGCGATGAACTCCATCATTTCTTGAGCTCCTCGACAAGCGCCTGGCCTTCAAGCTCGGCGGCCGCGTGAGCGGAAACGAAGGGGTTCGGGTCTTCCATGTCGCCGCGCATGATCGCGATCTTCTTGATGATTTCGGAAATGCCCTGAAAAGCGAGCAGCGTGAAGCCGATCAGGAGCATCAGCTTGGCAGGCCAGACGATCAGGCCGCCGGCGCTGGGCGAGCCTTCGCCACTCCGATAGGAAAGCATGAACCAAGGCCCGAGATAAAAGACCATGAGGATCGCGAAGGGCATCAGGAAGAGCAGGTGTCCGAGCAGGTCGATCCAGTGCTGGACGCGCCGCGACCAGAGACCGTAGACGATATCGATGCGGATATGTTCGTTCTGTTTGAGGGTGTAGGCGGCTGCCAGAAGAAAGGCGGCGCCATAAAGATACCATTGCAGTTCGAGCCAGGCATTCGACGACATGTTGAAGGCTTTGCGGATGACCGCGTTGCCGGCACTGACAAGGATCGACAGGAGGATCAACCAGGAGACCCACTTGCCAATTCTTTCATTCACATCGTCGATGAGGCGCGAGAGCGAAAGGAGCCCCGCCATCCGATATTCCTCCCATTTTCACACTTTTCGCCGTCGCTTCGCGATCTGAGGAAAGTGTATTTATTCACGTGTTCTCAATTGCCGAACATGGTCCGAAGCGCGCACGTCCAGATGGTGCTTAACAGCTTTGGTGTTGGCGCAACAGGCCGGTAAAACTACTTTCTGTGGGTGTCGTCGAGCGGCTCGCATACCCCTGCGATATGACTGTCCGGATCATGGCGGCCGCAAGCCTGGCGACGGACGCGGCGTCTCGCGATTTGGCGGACGGGCGCATTGATTGCCGCCTGACGCGGAGGCGAAATGCCATTGGGGCGAAGCGGGAACGGATAGAATTTCCTTTGCCGCAGGCGACGCGAATTAGGTCGCCATTCCTTATGCCGGCTCGCCAACTCGATGAAAGTGAAGCCAACAGGAAGAGGGTGGTTTCATGACTTTCAAATTCAGGCAAGCATTCGACACGACACAGAGCGCGCTTGGAGCTGCGCCCGACAAATCGGTTGCGACGTTCTCGTCGCAGTCGCGGCTGGGAGACGGTGTCGACAGCCGCGTGTCGGTGCGCCAGTTCGAGATACCGGTCGACGAACCGGCGGCGCTCGGCGGCACGGATACGGCGCCCAACCCGGTCGAGTATATTCTGGCGGCGCTCGGTTCCTGCCAGGAAATCACCTATCGCCTCTATGCGGACGCGCTCGGCGTTCCGGTCAACAGTGTGTCGGTGAAGCTTTCAGGCGACATCGACCTGCGCGGCCTTTTCGATGTCGATCAGTCGGTGCGGCCCGGATATCTCGGGATCAAGGGCGAGGTGACGATCGACAGCCCCGCGCCCGAGGCTGACATCGCCAGGCTGAAGGCGATCGTCGATGCCCATTGCCCGGTGCTAGACATATTGCGCAATCCGACGCCTGTGGAACTCTCGCTCAGGCAGGAAGCGCTGTCGATCGCAGCCGAGTAGGATGAGGCGTCTTCGCCTGCTCCAGCGGCGGGCGGAGACGAATTTCAATTGACCTTGGCGCTGGCGAGATAAAGACTGCCTCCACGTTGGCCGATTTGGCCTCCGCAAGGGGAAGTGCATGAGCCTGCACAATGTGGCGCTGGGCGACAAGTTCGACTTGTCCAAAGAGCGTATCTTCCTGTCCGGTGCGCAAGCTGTCGCTCGCATGTTGCTGATGCAGCGCGAGATGGATCGCCGCGCCGGTCTCGATACGGCAGGTTTCATTACCGGTTATCGCGGCTCGCCTCTCGGCGGCCTCGACCAGCAGCTCTGGAAGGCCAAGGCCGAGCTTGCACAAGCGAACATCGTCTTCCAGCCGGGGCTGAACGAGGAACTGGCGGCGACGGCCTGCTGGGGGTCGCAGCAGACGGAACTGCTCGGCGAAGGCAAGCATGACGGCGTGTTCTCGGTCTGGTACGGCAAGGGGCCGGGCGTGGACCGGTCGGGCGACGTGTTCCGCCATGCCAACATGGCCGGCACGTCAAAACATGGCGGTGTGCTCGCGCTGATGGGCGACGACCATACGGCGGAATCCTCCACCAACGCCCATGCCACCGAGTTTCTGTTCGTCGACACGATGATGCCGATCCTGAACCCGGCCGGCGTTCAGGAGCTGATCGACTACGGCCTCTACGGCTATGCGATGTCGCGGTTCTCTGGCACGTGGACGGCAATCAAATGCGTCAAGGACAACATCGAATCGACGGCGTCGGTCGATGTGTCTCTGGACAGGTTGAACATCGTCCTGCCCGAAATGGACATGCCGCCGGGCGGACTGAACATACGGCACGAACTCGACCAGATCGGTCAGGAAGCGCGGTTGCATGAATACAAGCGTGCCGCCGCAGCCGCCTTCATTCGCGTCAACGGGCTGAACCGTATCGTCTACAATGGCGGGTCAAAGGCGAAAGTCGGCATCATAACCGTCGGCAAGTCATTCCTCGACGTGAAGCAGGCGCTCGATGATCTCGGTATCGACGAGAGGCGCGCCAACCAGATCGGCCTGCGGCTGTTCAAGGTGGCGGCGCCCTGGCCGCTCGATTTCGAGCATATTCGCGATTTCGCGCGCGGCCTCGACATGATCATCGTCGTGGAGGAGAAGCGCTCGCTGATCGAGACGCAGGTGCGCGAGGAGCTTTACGGCACCGCGATGCGGCCGGTGGTCGTCGGCAAGAAGAACGAGCGCGGCGACTGGCTGTTCCCGGTCAAGGGCGCGCTCGATCCCAACGACATCGCGATCGCAATCGGCGAGCGCATCCTCAAGGTCATCGGCCATTCGGACGAGATTTCGGCCCGTGTCAGCCAGATGCGCCAATATCAGGCGATGCTGGCCGACACCAAGGACGTTGCAGTGCGCACGCCCTATTTCTGCTCGGGCTGTCCGCACAATTCCTCGACCAAGGTGCCGGAGGGTTCGCTCGCCGGTGGCGGCATCGGCTGCCACTTCATGTCGCTTTGGATGGACCGTTCGACGGTCGGCTTCACCGCCATGGGCGGCGAGGGCGCGCAATGGATCGGCCAGGCGCCGTTCTCCAAGCGCGGGCATATGTTCCAGAACCTCGGCGACGGGACGTATAATCATTCGGGGTCGCTCGCGATCCGCTTCGCGCTCGCGTCGAATGTCAACGTCACCTACAAGATCCTCTACAATGACGCGGTCGCCATGACCGGCGGCCAGCCGCATGAGGGCGGGCTGAAATGCGACCAGATCGCCCGACAGGTGAGGGCGGAAGGCGTCGAGCGGATCGCGATCGTCACCGACGAACCGGACAAATATGCAGGCGTGGCCGAATTTCCTCCGGGCGCCACGATCCATCACCGCGACGACCTCGATCTGGTGCAGCGCGAGCTGCGCGACGTGCCGGGCGTGTCCGTCTTGCTCTACGACCAGACATGTGCGGCGGAGAAGCGCAGGCGGCGCAAGCGCGGCACGTTCCCCGATCCCGACCGCCGCGTGATCATCAACGAACTGGTTTGCGAAGGCTGCGGCGACTGCGGCGTCAAGTCGAACTGCGTGTCGGTGCAGCCGCTGGAAACCGAATTCGGCCGCAAGCGCCGCATCGACCAGTCGTCGTGCAACAAGGATTTTTCCTGCGTCAACGGATTCTGCCCGTCCTTCGTGACGGTGCATGGCGCGAAGCTGAAAAAGTCGGCCGGTATAGCCGGTTCGTCCGAGCCGCTCGATGGCGTGCCTGAGCCGTCGCTGTTTGCGCTCGACCGGCAGGGCTGGTCCTGCATCGTCGACGGCATCGGGGGAACCGGCGTCGTCACCATCGGCGCGATCCTCGGCATGGCCGCGCATCTCGAAGGCAAGGGCTGCGGCATGATCGACATGGCCGGGCTTGCCCAGAAGGGCGGCGCGGTGTTCTCGCATATCCGCATTGCGCCGACGCCGGAGGACATCAGCGCCATCCGCATTTCCGCTGGCAAGGCCGACCTTATCCTCGGTTGCGATCTCGTCGTGTCGGGTTCGAAGAAGGTGCTTGCCGCCGCGCGCGACGGACACACCGTCTTCGTAGCCAACACGGCCGAAGTCATGCCCGGCAATTTCGCCAGGTCGGCGGATTTCTCGCTGCCGTCGGAGCGGTTGAAGCGGGCGATCCGCAGCTCCGTGGGCGAGGAACGGGCGCATTTCTTCGATGCGACGAAGACCGCGTCGACGCTCTTCGGCAATTCGGTCGGCGCAAACATGTTCATGCTCGGCTTCGCCTATCAGCATGGCGGCCTGCCGATCTCGGCGCAGGCGGTGGAAAAGGCGATCGAGCTGAATGGCGAGGCGGTCGCGATGAATGTCTCGGCGTTTCGCTGGGGTCGCAGGGCAGCGCATGAGCCTGAAGCCGTGCGGACCCTCGTGGCGGGCTCGCAGGGGCCGCAGCAGGAACAGCCGAGCCATACGCTGGACGATCTGATCACCAGACGCGCGGACTTCCTGCGCGCCTACCAGAACGACGCCTATGCCCAAAGCTATGTCGAGCGCATCGAGCGGATGAGGGCTGCCGAGGCCAAGGCCCTTGCAGGCTCGACCGCGGTGACGCAGGCCGCCGCGCGCTATCTGTTCAAGCTGATGGCGATAAAGGACGAATACGAAGTGGCGCGGCTCTACACCGACGGATCGTTCCAGCGGCAGCTTGCGGCCCAGTTCCAGTCGTTCGATCGGCTGGAGTTTCACCTTGCGCCGCCTATCTTTGGTCGCAAGGGCAGTGACGGCAAGCCGAGGAAGTCGAGCTTCGGCCCATGGATGCAGCGCGGGTTCGGGCTGCTTGCCGCGCTCAAAGGCCTGCGCGGCACCGTTTTCGACGTGTTCGGATATAGCCACGAGAGGCGCATGGAGCGCGATCTGCTCGAAGACTACAGAACAGACCTGGACCTGATCGAGACCAGGCTGGCCAGCGTGCCGATAGAGGCGTCACTGGCGCTCGCGTCGCTGCCGGAGATCATTCGCGGCTACGGCCATGTGAAGGCGGAAGCCGCCGTCAAGGCGCGCGATGAGCGCGGACGGCTGCGTGCGCGGATGAACGGAGATCATAAGGCGACGCAACTGGCGGCGGCGGAGTAGAAATTTATTGCCCGCACAGCGTGTAAACGGCTGAATCCGCTGCGTGAACCGAGGCCGTGTCCGCAGGGAATAAGTCTTTCTTAATTGCAGTGGCGTATGAGTTATCCTGAGCTCGGGCTATCGGAAAATGAAGCAGGCCAACGCCAAGTCTGTTCCGACAGACGTCTATATTCCCTTTGTGCAGTCGCTGTACGCGGATCGCAATGTGCTGGTCTGGGGCGGGCTGAGCCAGGGCGCGACTGCTCTTGTCGTCTACCTCTACAATAGGCAGCCGGTTTATCTGGTCCTGGCCGTGCTGCTCGTTGCCGTCGGCATCTTCCGCTATGCCGGTATCCGGCGGCGTGAAGCCCAGCCGGCGCCGACGACGCGCGAAGAAGCTCAGGAGTGGGAGCGCGATTATCTGATCCGCGGCGCGGTCCAGGGTGCGCTTCTTGGGCTTTACTGTTTCGTGTCGCTCTATTTGCGCCCTGACCCGCTGGCCGAAGTGGCCGCTGTCATCGTGACGCTGGGTTCTGCGCTCGGCATCGTCGGGCGTAATTATGCGTCGAACCGGATGGTGCTGATCCTTGCCGCAACGATGACGATCCCCATTTCCGCGGGCCTTGTCCTGCGCGGAGACGTGTTTAGCATCGCGATCGGACTGCTGATCGTCCCGTTCTGCGCCACCATCGTCCAGATGGCGGGCCGCGTACGCGAGACATTTCTGTCGGTGATCTACGAAAAGAAGAAGGCCAACGGACTGGCGCAGAAGTTCGACCGGGCGCTCAATACCATGTCGCACGGCCTGATCATGCTCGATTCAAGCGGCAAGGTGGCGGTTGCCAACTCCGAGGCGACGCAGGTGCTTGCCATGGGCGATCCGGACCGCATGCTCGGCCGCACGCTCGGCGCGCTTCTGATGCGCGGCGTGGCCGCTGGATTTCTGTCGCGCCGCGATGCGCTGTTTGTGACGGCCCAGCTCAACCGGGCGCTGCGCGACGGGCGCGACCGCAAGCTGATGCTGAACCTTTCAGACGGACGCCACTACGAATTCTCGGCGCGCGAGGGCACCGACGAACTCGGCGTCATCACCTTCGAGGAAGTCACAGCGCGGGTCGAGTCCGAAGAGAAGATCCGCTATATGGCGCGCTACGACAATCTGACCGGATTGCCCAACCGCGCCTATTTCCACGAACTTGTGGGCGAGGCACTGGCGGCCGGCGATCCGACGCGCAACTGCGCACTGGCGATCCTCGACCTCGACGATTTCAAGGAGTTCAACGATACGCTCGGCCATCCGATGGGCGACCGTATCATTCAGGCCGTTGCCGAGCGGCTGGGCCGTTTCGCGCAGGCCGGCACCCATGTGTCGCGCATCGGCGGCGACGAATTCATGGTCTACTTCGACGCCCTGGAGAATGAGGCGGCGCTGGAAGCCGAGATGAAGCGCCTGGCGGCGATGCTGGCTCCGACGATCGACGTCGGGGGGCATACGCTGCACATCCATGCAAGCATCGGGACCGTGTTGCTCAGGATCACGGACGCAAACGTCGATTCGATGATCGTGAAAGCTGACCTCGCGCTCTACAAGGCCAAGGAAGCAGGCAAGAACGGCTGGTCGATGTTCGAATCCGTGATGGATGCGGAGTTCCGCAATCGTCAGCTGATGAAGGCCGAGCTGCGCCAGACCATCGAGCAGGGCGGCCTTCGTATCGTCTACCAGCCAATCGTGTCTCTCGATACGATGCGCATTGCCAGCTGCGAGGCGCTTTGCCGCTGGGACCACCCGCAATTCGGCTCGGTTTCGCCTGCCATCTTCATCCCGCTCGCCGAAGAGATGGGCATCATCTCCGATCTCAGCCTGTTCATGCTCCGGTCGGCGGCGAAGGAATGCGTGAAATGGCCGGAATCGATCGGTGTCTCGGTCAATCTCTCGGCCAAGGACTTCGTTGGCAGGGATGTGATCGACGGCGTCCGCTCGGCCCTCGCAAATTCCGGACTGGACCCGCACCGCCTTGAGATCGAAGTGACCGAGACGGCGCTTCTCGACGACAAGTCTTCAACGCGTTCACTACTTGAGGAATTGAAGGGTCTGGGCGTGAGGATCGCACTTGACGATTTCGGCACCGGATATTCGAGCCTCAGCTATCTGCACACGCTGCCGCTCGACAGGGTGAAGATCGACCGTTCCTTCATCGAGGACCTGACGACCAACGAGCGTTCCAAGCGGCTGCTTGAAGGCGTCGTCAACATCAGCAGGGCGCTGAACCTCAAGGTAACGATCGAAGGCGTCGAGACGAGCGAGCAGCTGCGCATCCTCGCAAACGAGATCAGGCCGGAGCTGGTCCAGGGCTTCCTGTTCGGTTCGGCGCTCTCCGCGTCCGGAATCCAGACCATGTCGACGACGACCTGGCCGTTCGCGCAGGAGCTTCTCGCCGAGCAGCGTCTGCGGCTGGCCGGAAACGGCTGAGCCGCAAGAAACCTGAAGATTGGTGTGAGTTTTCGGCCCTACGCGTTAACGTTAACGCGAGGTAAATGAAGTCCTGCCGTTTTTCGCTTTTCTAACATTCACTTTTCGTTAACCTACGCCTCGGGGTTGTGGGTGATTTGGTGATGATGAGTGTGGGTGTTTCTGAAACAGAGGCCAGCTCCAGGAGCGGTATTCTTTCGAATCTTCCTTCCAATTTTGCCAAGAATGTTCTCGATCAGCTATCGCGCGTCGAATATCGCCGCGCCGAAGTCGGCGAAGATATCGAGGCGATGCATCGACTGCGCTACCGCTCCTATCTGGCGAGCGGGATGGTGCCGGCAAATCCCAGGGGAACCGTGACGGACCGGTTCGACAACCTTCCCAATGCGATGACCTTCGGCGTGTATCTTGACGGTGAACTGGCAAGCACGATCAGGCTCCATCACGTGACCGCCAAGACGCCCGGTTCGCCGAGCGCGGCCGTCTTCGCGGACCTTCTGGAACATCGCATCGCCGCAGGCGAGACGTTTGTCGATCCGAGCCGTTTTGCCGCCGATCCGGACGCGACTGCACAGTTTCCGTATCTGCCGTATCTGACGTTGCGCCTGGCTGCGATGGCCAGCATCTTCTTCAAGGCCGACTATTGCCTGTCGACGGTCAGGCCCGATCACGCGCCATTCTACCGGCGGGTGTTCAATGCGCGTCAGGTCGCGCCCTTGCGGCCGTTCCCGGATCTGAACTACGAGGTCGTGCTCTATCAGGCGCACTGCCGCACCACCGAAGACGGCATGATGGCGCGCTACCCGTTCTTCAAGTCGACGCCGGCCGAGCAGCGGATGATGTTCGGCAAGCCCAGGGCCGGCGAAATCGCGCCGCTGACCATCCTGCCCACAGCCCACTATTACCTGCAGGCCGCCTGATCCCGGTTCTTGTAAGGCGCTGCGTATCTCGCCATAACCGGATGCCGCATCATGTTGCGGTTGAGTGCGCCTGCCGGTGATGACTGAGAAAACCGATATCGTCGCCCAGTTCGTATGGGCCAATGAGCTGACCCCTGCCGAACTCGAGCGGGCGCGAAAGGGTATGATCGAGCGCCACTTCGCCAAGGGCAGCTACATCACGCACAGAGGCGACAAACTCGACTATTGGACGGGCGTGGTCGCGGGGCTGGTCAAGATCAGCGCCATCTCGGTCTCCGGCAAGGCGATGACCTTTGCGGGCATAGGAGCGGGCGGCTGGTTCGGCGAAGGGTCGGTGCTCAAGGACGAGCCGCGCCGCTACGATCTCGTGGCAATGGGGGAGACGCGCATGGCATTGATGCCGCGCGCGACCTTCATGTGGCTCTACGAGAACAGCACGGGCTTCAACCGGTTTCTCGTGCGGCAGCTGAACGAGCGCATGGGCCAGTTCATCGCGACCATCGAATATGACCGCATCCTGTCGCCGAAGGCGCGGGTCGCGCGCCACATCTCATGGCTGCTCAATCCGGTGCTCTATCCGGACACGGCGACCAGCATCGAGATCGGTCAGGAAGAACTTGCGCTGCTGGCGGCGCTGTCGCGGCCGGTGGTGAACCGCTCGTTGCAGGCTCTGGAAGCCGAGGGACTGCTTGCAGTAGAGCACGGGCGCATCGTCGTCAGGAACCTGACCGCGCTCAATTTTTACGAAGACGAATAGCCGAAGCGGGAATTCTGGCAGTGCAAAAGTAGGCCCTGCGGTGCGCAATGGCGCACATGGCAGACCAAGCACCCGTCAGCAAGCGAATCCGGGCACATCTACATGACAACCTATCGGTCTGTCTGTCAATCGAGCCGTTGCTTGCGACCGCCGAACGTGAAACCTTGACCGTGAGGAACAGAATAAAGATCTGATCCGTTGAGAGCCGGTTGCGTGTCGTTCCCCAAACGTCGGGGTTGCGCAGCAGGGGACGACGGCTAAAGTTTGCATAACCGCAATAAAAACTGCGGATCGGGAGGAGCAGGCAACATGGTAGCGACGGCGCAGGCCGGCGATCGGCCGCTCGACACTTTTGCGAAGTATCTCCTGTGGAACGCCGAGCGTTTTGCGGCGCGCCCCGCCATTCGGCACAAGGATTACGGGATCTGGCAGAGCTGGACCTGGCGCGAGCAGATGGAGGAGGTGCGCGCCTTTGCGCTCGGTCTCCAGACGCTGGGGCTGAGACACGGCGAACGTGTTGCCGTCATCGGCGCAAACCGCCCGCGCCTCTACTGGACGATCTGTGCGGTGCAATCTCTGGGGGCGATCCCGGTCCCGGTCTATGCCGACGCGGTCGCCGAAGAGATGGCCTATGTGCTCGGCCATGCCGAAGTGCGCTTTGCCGTCGTTCAGGATCAGGAGCAGGTCGACAAGATCCAGTCGTTCGCAGATCAACTGCCGCTCCTGCAGCAGGTGATCTATGACGAGCCGCGCGGCTTGAAGGACTACGACCATACCAGCCTGCATGATTTCGAGAACGTGCAGAAGCTCGGGCTCGACAGGATGCAGCGCGACCCGGATGCGGCCAAACGCTGGGCGGCCGACATTGACGCCGCCAAGGGAAGCGAACTTTCGGTCATGCTCTATACGTCCGGCACGACGGGCCGCTCGAAGGGTGTGATGCTGACGGCGGAAGGCTCGGTCAATGCCGCGCGCGACACGGCCGACTTCGACCGGCTGACCGATGCGGACAGCGTGCTTGCCTATCTGCCGCTTGCGTGGGTCGGCGATCATTACCTGAACTATGCGCAGAGTTATGTGTCGGGCTTCTGCATGAACTGCCCCGAGAGCGGGGAGACGGTGGCGCAGGATTTGCGCGACATCGCGCCGACCTTCTACTTTGCGCCGCCGCGCGTGTTCGAGGGGCTGCTGACGCGCGTGACGATCCGCATGGAGGATGCCGGCCGGCTGAAACGCTGGATGTTCGAGCATTTCATCGGGGTGGCGCGCAAGCATGGCGAGGCGATCCTCGAAGGGCGTCCCGTGCCTCTCGGCGGGCGCATTTCCTATGCGCTCGGCTCGTTCCTGATCTATGGCCCGCTGAAGAATGTGCTGGGTTTCTCCAACATCCGCGTCGCCTACACGGCGGGTGAGGCGATCGGGGCGGACCTGTTCTCCTTCTTCCGGTCGCTGGGCATCAACCTCAAGCAGCTCTACGGCCAGACGGAGGCATTCCTTTACGTGACGGTGCAGAAGGACGGCGCGGTAAGGTCCGATACGGTCGGCCCGGCGGCACCGCATGTCGATATCCGCATTGCCGACAATGGCGAGGTCCAGTTCAAGTCGCCGGGCATGTTCGCCGGTTATTTCAAGGCCGACGAGGCGACGAAGGACACGCTGACCGAAGACGGTTTCGTCAAGACGGGCGACGCAGGCTTCTTCGAGAAGGACGGCCAGCTTCGCATCATCGACCGCGCCAAGGATGTCGGCAAGCTGACAGACGGCTCTCTGTTTGCGCCGAAATACATCGAGAACATCCTGAAGTTCTTCCCCAACATCAAGGAAGCGGTGGCCTTCGGCGACGGCCGCGACAGCGTCACCGCCTTCATCAACATCGACCTTCAGGCGGTGGGAAACTGGGCTGAGCGCAACAACATCGCCTACGCCTCCTATCAGGAACTGGCAGGCCATCCGGACGTCTACAAGATCATCGCCGGCCATGTGGACGAGACCAACAAGCGTCTCGCCGCCGAGCCGATGATGGCAGGCGCGCAGATCAGGCGCTTCCTCGTGCTGCATAAGGAGCTCGACGCGGACGACGGCGAGATGACGCGGACCCAGAAGGTCAAGCGTGCCTTCGTCGCCGAGCGTTACGCGCCGCTGATCGATGCGCTTTATGACGGCTCGAAGGAGAAGTTCATCGAGACCGAAGTGACCTATGAGGACGGCCGCAAGGGGCGCCTCAAGGCGACCGTGCAGATTGCGGACGCAAAGACGATTCCCGTCGACAAGGGCGCGATGCGGGAGGCTGCGGAATGAACCAGCATGTGGACCACTCGCAGCTTGTCGCAATGGATGACGGGGTGAAGCCCGGCGACGTGCTGCTCGACATCCGCAATGTCTCGCTGTCCTTCGGCGGGGTGAAGGCAATCACCGACATTTCGTTCAACGTGCTCAAGGGCGAGATCAGGGCGATCATCGGGCCGAACGGCGCGGGCAAGACCTCGATGCTGAATGTCATCAACGGCTTTTACCGGCCCCAGGTCGGCACGATCATCTTTCGCGGCAAGGAACGCGTGAAGATGAAGCCGCATCAGGCGGTGGGGCAGGGCATTGCGCGCACCTTCCAGAATGTGGCCCTGTTCAAGGGCATGTCGACGCTCGACAACATCATGACCGGCCGCTCGGTGATGATGAAGCGCAATATCGGCTGGCAGATGCTGTGGCATGGCCCTGCGCTCAACGAGGAGATCGAGCACCGGCAGAAGGTCGAGGAGATCATCGATTTCCTCGAAATCCAGCACATTCGCCGCACGCCTGTCGGAAAGTTGCCCTACGGCCTGCAAAAGCGGGTCGAGCTTGGCCGCGCGCTTGCGATGGAGCCGTCGCTGCTTCTGCTCGACGAGCCTATGGCGGGCATGAACCTCGAAGAGAAAGAGGACATGAGCCGCTTCATCATCGAGGTGAACCGTCAGCGCGGCACGACGATCGCGCTGATCGAGCACGACATGGGCGTGGTGATGGACCTGTCCGACCGCGTGGTCGTGCTCGACTACGGACGCAAGATCGCCGACGGCACCCCGGATGAAGTCAAGAGCAGCAAGGATGTGATCGACGCCTATCTCGGCGTTGGTCACGGCTGACCAGGAGACGCGACCAAGATGTTTCAGCTCACCCCGATCATTTCCCTCATCGCCGGCGTGCTCATTCTCGTGATGCCCCGCCTGCTGAACTACATCGTCGCGGTCTACCTGATCGTGATCGGCCTTGTCGGCCTGTTTCCGCAGCTTGCCGGTTGAGCGGAGCTGACCCCGTGGCCGAACGCTTCATTCCCTTCCGCACTCGAAACCGGGGCATCATCTGATCATGCTGTACGATATCCTGGTCAAACCGTTCATCGACATGGTCGAGGCGCCGGACTTCCTGATGCAGGTCTTGTGGGAAGGGCTGGTGTCGGGCGTGCTCTATGCACTGATCGCGCTCGGCTTCGTGCTGATCTACAAATCGTCGCGTATCTTCAACTTCGCGCAAGGCATCATGGTCGTCTTCGCGGCGCTGACGCTGGTCGGCCTGCATGAGCGGGGCGTGCCGGCATGGCTGGCGCTGCCGCTGACATTAGGCGTCATGTTTATCCTGGCAGTTGGCATCGAGCGCGTGGTGCTGCGCCCGCTGGTCAACCAGCCCGACATCATCCTGTTCATGGCCACGATCGGCATCACGCTGTTCCTCATCGGCTTCGGCGAGGTGATCTTCGGCGGCGAGAACAAGGTGATGATCACGCAGGAACTCGGCATTCCGACCGGGTCATGGACATTCGAGCCGTTCGGCGGGTTCCTGTCGATCGAGCAGCGCGACTTTACCGCGGTGGTCGGCGCGATCGCACTGGTGGCCGGGCTGCTTCTCTTTCTCAACTACACCAAGATGGGCCGCGCCATCCGGGCGCTTGGCGACGACCATCAGGCCGCCCTGTCGGTCGGCATCTCGCTGTCGATGATCTGGGTCGTGGTCTGGTTCATCGCCGGCATCATCGCACTCGCCACGGGCATCGTCTGGGGCTCGCGAGCGGGCGTCTCCTTCGCGCTTGAGGTCATCGCCTACAAGGCGCTGCCAGTGCTGATGCTGGGCGGGCTGGAAAGCGTGCTCGGGGCCATCATCGGCGGACTGGCTATCGGCATTCTCGAAAAGCTGTTCGAGATCTACTGGGGCCAGCCGCTGCTCGGCGGCAATACCGAGACTTGGTTCGCCTTCGTTCTGGCCCTCATTGTGCTGCTGTTCCGCCCGCAGGGGCTGTTCGGCGAAAAGATCATCGAGCGGGTGTAATCTGACATGCTTTATCGTACCGCAGGCCAGTTCAAGACCAGCTACGCCGCCGATTTCGCGCTGTTTCCCGTCAGGCAGGACGCGTTCCTGCTCGGCGTGATCCTGCTCTTCGCATTCGTCATCCTGCCCTTCACGGCAAATGAGTTCGTCTTCCAGGCGCTGCTCATTCCGGTGCTGATCTATTCTCTGGCGGCACTCGGCCTGAACATCCTGACGGGCTATGCGGGGCAACTCTCGCTTGGCACCGGCGCGTTCATGGGGGTCGGGGCCTATGCCTGCTACAAGATCCTGACGATCTTCCCCGAGACGAATCTGATCGTGGCAATCGCGCTGTCGGGTTTCTTCTCGGCGGCTGTCGGTGTCGCCTTCGGCGTTCCTTCGCTGCGCATCAAGGGGTTCTACCTCGCCATTGCGACGCTTGCGGCGCAGTTTTTCCTGGTCTGGCTGTTCGAGAAATGGGCGTGGCTTTACAACTACTCAGCGTCGGGCGCGATTCAGGTTCCGAACATCCAGATGTTCGGCGTGACGGTTGCCGGTCCGACGGCCGACTCGATGGTGCAGTACTATTTCGTGCTGGTCATCGTCGCCGTCATGACGATCTTCGCAATCAACATCACGCGCGGGCGTCTCGGCCGCATCTGGAAATCGGTGCGCGACATGGACATCGCCGCCGAACTCGTCGGCATCAACCTGATGAAGGCCAAGCTGTCGGCCTTTTTCGTCTCGTCCTATATCGTGGGCGTGGCGGGTGCGCTGTTCGTGTTCCTCTGGCGCGGTGCCGCCGAACCGAACCTGTTCGACATTCCCCTGTCGTTCCGCGTGCTGTTCATCGCCATCATCGGCGGGCTTGGCTCGATCCTCGGCAATTATCTGGGTGCAATCCTCATCGTCGCCCTGCCGGTCATCATCGGCTACCTGATACCCTATCTGCAGAGCGGGCTCGGCATCCCGATCACCTCGGCGACGGCGGAGCATGTCAACATCATGCTGATCGGCGCGCTGATCATCTTTTTCCTTATCGTCGAGCCGCATGGTCTCGCCCGCTTCTGGGCGATGATCCGGGAGAAGCTCATCATCTGGCCATTCCCGCACTGAGCGGGAGAGAAATGGCGGCACGGCCGCCGACAAACGGGGTTGGTTCGCCCGATCCGATCGGAGAAACGGACAAGTGGAGGAAGTGAAATGAAGACAATGCTGAAAACAGTCTTGCTCGCGACGACCGTTGCGTTCGCCGCTCCGGCGCTGGCGCAGGACGTGATCAACCTGCCGAACCTGTCCTATCGCACGGGTCCGTTCGCCACGAGCGGCATTCCGCTCGCCAACGGCCAGCTCGACTATCTCAACATGCTGAACGAGCGCGATGGCGGCCTGAACGGCGTCAAGCTGAACGGCGAGGAATGCGAGACGGGCTACAACACCGAAAAGGGCGTCGAGTGCTATGAGAAGACGAAGGGCACCGCTGTCGTGACGCAGCCCTGGTCGACCGGCATCACGCTTCAGGTGCTGCCGAAGGCGTCGGTCGACAAGCGCACCATCTATGCCGCGGGCTACGGCTTCTCGGCCATGCAGGACGGCACGACGTTCCCCTGGGCCTTCAACCCGCCGTCATCCTACTGGGATGGCGCGTCGATCCTGCTGCAGGCGGCATCGGGCGGCGACATGGCCTCTCTCAAGGGCAAGAAGATCGCGCTGATCCACCTCGATCACCCGTTCGGCAAGGAGCCGATCCCGCTGCTGGAAGACTATGCCAAGACCTATGGCTTCACCCTGCTGCCGATCCCGGTCGGCCTGAAGGAAATGCAGAATCAGTCGGCGCAGTGGCTGCAGATCCGCCGCGAAAAGCCGGACTTCGTCTTGATGTGGGGCTGGGGCGCGATGAATGGCGGCGCGCTGACGGAAGCGGCGAAGACCGGCTATCCGATGAACCAGTTCCTCGGCATCTGGTGGTCGGGCCATGACGCGGACCTGAAGCTGGTCGGCGAAAAGGGCAAGGGATACCGCTCCGTCTCCTTCAGCTTCCCGAACTCTGAATCCAAGGTGATGCAGGACGTCAAGAAGCTGATCGTCGATGCGGGCAAGTCGAAGATCGACCAGGCCGGCGGCGAGTTTGACAGTGTGTTCTATCAGCGCGGTATCGTGCTCTCGGCGATCATGGCGGAGGCGGTTTCGGTCGCGCAGGGCCACTTCAACACGAAGGTCATCGATGCCGATCAGTTCCGCTGGGGCATGGAGAACGTCAAGTTCACGCCCGAGCGCATCGCCGAGCTTGGCCTCGACGGCATGGTGGTTCCGTTCTCGACGAGCTGCGCCAACCACACCGGGCATGGCGGCGGCTGGATCGTCGAATGGGACGGAGCCAAGTTCGTGAAGGCGAGCGACACGATCTATCAGGCCGACCGTCCGTCGATCGACGCGCTGGCGATGGCAAAGGCGAAGGAATATGCCGACGCCAACCAGCCCTGGGCGACGCAGACCTGCCAATAAAGGCGAGTGCGAAGCGATCGGGCGCGTCGGTGACGGCGCGCCCGGTATCCAAAACGAAAGTCGGGCACGGCGGCGATTTCTCCATTGGCCTCGCTGCGCCCGGCCCCTTCCTTCCGTGGTAGGGAGTTCAGGAGCCACCATGTCCCAGACCGCCGCCCAGCCTGCCGCTGCCGAGCCGATCCTGTCGGTGAACAATATCGAGGTGATCTACGATCACGTGATCCTCGTTCTCAAGGGCGTGTCGCTGACGGTTCCGCAAGGCGGCATCACGGCGCTGCTCGGGGCCAATGGCGCGGGCAAGACGACGACGCTCAAGGCGATTTCCAACCTGCTCCACGCCGAACGCGGCGCGGTGACCAAGGGCAACATCCTGTTCGAGGGCAAGGAGGTGCAGTCGCTTTCACCCAACGATCTTGTCAGGCGCGGATGCATACAGGTGATGGAGGGGCGTCACTGCTTCGGCCACCTCTCGGTCGAGGACAATCTCATGACCGGGGCATTTACGCGGCACGATGGCAGCGCAGCGGTCAAGCACGACCTCGAAATGGTCTACCAGTATTTCCCCCGCCTCAAAGTCAGGCGCTCCAGCCAGGCTGGCTACACATCGGGCGGCGAGCAGCAGATGACGGCGATTGGCCGCGCGCTGATGAGCCGACCGAAAATGATCCTGCTCGACGAACCGTCCATGGGGCTTGCGCCACAACTGGTCGAGGAAATCTTCGAGATCGTGAAGAAGCTGAACGAGGAGCAGGGCGTGTCGTTCCTGCTGGCAGAGCAGAACACCAACACCGCGCTGCGCTATGCGAAATATGGCTACATCCTCGAATCCGGACGTATCGTGCTCGACGGCGAAGCTTCGGCGCTTCGTGAGAACGAGGACGTCAAGGAGTTCTACCTGGGCGTCGGCGGCGAGGGGCGGCGGTCGTTCAAGGATGTGAAGCAATATAAGAGGCGCAAACGCTGGCTCTCCTGACCGTACACTGCCTGGCACCCGCTTGGCCTGCGCCCCCGGTGTCGCCGCTTGCGTCCTGATGGATGCCGCAAAGCACTCCCGCGAGGTATCGCATAGTCGATTTGCGACTATGCGAGCCTGTCTGCGTCAAACGCGCCATTGCCCTCCATTCACCTTTTCGCTATGTGCGACGCAGGTTCGTCTAAAGGGGAAATGCGATGGCTGATCATGCGCCGACCGGTCCGGTAGAAGTCGGGGGAGAGATGGACTATCCCGAGCATGAGAAGACCTACAACGTCTTCCTGCATGTGGTGAAGTACGGGAGCCTTATCTGCATCGCCATCCTGATCGCGATGGTCGCTCATTTTTTCTGGGGTTTTGGCTTCTTCTCGTCCCTGATCCTGTTCGCCCTGCTCAACGCGGTGGGCGCTTACCTGCTGCGGTGACGTTTCGACGGGGGCGAGGCCCCCGTATCTTTGTCGAAACAGATGGCCGCGTCGTCGGCCTGTTTTTTGGAGGCGCGGCGTGAGCCATCAGACAGTATTTGTCCCGAATGAGGGGTTGTCGGGAGAGCCGCGTGTTGGTGCGTCGCCCGATACGGTGAAGCGCATTTCGGCGCTTGGGTTCGAGGTTGTCGTGGAGGCAGGCGCTGGCCTGCAGTCGCGCATTCCCGATGCCGAGTTTGCCAGGGCGGGTGCTGTGATCGGCAAAGCCGGTGATGCGGCGAAGGCCGATGTCGTGCTGCGCGTGCGCCGTCCTGCGGAGCTGAAGGGCTACAAGTCCGGTGCGGTCGTCATCGCGATGATGGACCCTTATGGCAATGAGAGCGCGGTGCAGGCGATGGCCAAGGCCGGGCTGACCGCGTTCACGATGGAATTCATGCCGCGTATCACGCGTGCGCAGGTGATGGACGTGCTGTCCTCGCAGGCGAACCTTGCGGGCTATCAGGCGGTGATCGACGGCGCTGCTGAATATGACCGCGCTCTGCCGATGATGATGACGGCGGCGGGCACGGTGCCGGCTGCGAAGATCTTCGTCATGGGTGTGGGCGTTGCCGGTCTTCAGGCGATTGCAACGGCGCGCCGGCTTGGCGGCGTGGTGACGGCAACCGACGTTCGTCCGGCGGTGAAGGAACAGGTCGCCTCGCTCGGCGCGAAGTTCATCGCGGTCGAGGACGACGAGTTCAAGCAGGCCGAGACGGCCGGCGGCTACGCCAAGGAAATGTCGAAGGACTATCAGGCGAAGCAGGCGGCGCTCACCGCCGAGCACATCGCCAAGCAGGACATCGTCATCACCACGGCGCTCATTCCGGGCCGCCCGGCGCCGAAGCTGGTGACAAAGGAGATGGTCGCCTCGATGAAGCCGGGTTCGGTGCTGATCGATCTGGCGGTCGAGCGCGGCGGCAATGTCGAGGGTGCGCAGGCCGGCAAGATCGTGACGACCGCCAATGGTGTGAAGATCGTCGGCCACCTCAACGTGCCGGGCCGCGTCGCGGCATCGGCCTCGCTGCTCTACGCCAAGAACCTGTTCGCCTTCCTTGAGACGCTGGTCGACAAGGAGACCAGGGCGATCAGGATCAATCCGGACGATGAGCTGCAGAAGGCAACCATGCTGACCCATGGCGGCGAGGTCGTTCATCCGGCCTTTGTCGGCAAGGGTGGCGAGCCTGCCAAACATGTCGAGCCGTCGACGATCAAGCCCAAAACCGTGACCAGGAAGGGCGCCGGCAAGGCGGCTTCGGATGGCCCGGCCAGGCATGTCGAGAAGAGCGAGTTGCCACCCAAGGCGGCATCCAAGAAGAAGGGGGATGCGTGATGGAAAAATCCGGTCTCGAAACCGCGCTCGACCAGCTTGATAAAGCTGTCGATGCCGTGCGCATGTCGCTTGCCGACCAGCAGCTGGCCGATGCGGCTTCCGCTGTCGCCCATGGCGCGACCGGCGGGGCGATCGATCCGTTCGTCTTCCGCCTCGCGATCTTCGTGCTGGCGATCTTCGTCGGCTACTACGTCGTCTGGTCGGTGACGCCGGCACTTCATACGCCCTTGATGGCCGTCACCAACGCCATCTCGTCCGTCATCGTCGTCGGCGCATTGCTTGCCGTCGGCATCTCCGCCTCGGGCCTTGCCACCGGCTTCGGCTTCGTCGCGCTCGTGCTTGCCGCCGTCAACATCTTCGGCGGGTTCCTCGTCACCCAGCGCATGCTGGCGATGTACAAGAAGAAAGAGAAGTAAGGCCCATGTCCGCCAACATCGCCTCATTCCTCTATCTCGTCTCCGGCATCCTGTTCATTCTGGCGCTCAGGGGCCTGTCGCACCCGACCACCAGCCGTCAGGGCAATCTCTACGGCATGATCGGCATGGGGATCGCGATCCTCACCACGCTGGCGCTGGCAACTCCGTCGATGAGCGGGCTTGGCCTGATCGTGCTCGGCCTTGCCATCGGTGGTGGTGTCGGTGCGTATACCGCCCGCAGCATCGCCATGACCTCGATGCCGCAGCTCGTCGCCGCGTTCCACTCGCTGGTCGGCCTTGCAGCCGTCATGGTTGCGGCCGCCGCCTTCTATGCGCCCGAGAGCTTCGGCATCGGTTCGTCTTCCGTGGCAGCCGATGGTACGGTCGTTCGCGACATCCACGCCCAGGCGCTCATCGAAATGGCGCTCGGCATTGCGATCGGCGCGATCACCTTCACCGGTTCGGTCATCGCATTCCTGAAGCTCGATGGCCGCATGTCGGGCAAGCCGATCATGCTGCCGATGCGCCACTACATCAACATCGCCATCGCGCTGCTGATCGTGTTCTTCCTCTACGGCCTCGTCGTGTCGGGAAGCAGCTTCGACTTCTGGGCGATCGTCGCTCTGTCGCTGGCGCTGGGCGTCCTGCTCATCATTCCGATCGGCGGCGCCGACATGCCGGTCGTCGTCTCCATGCTCAACTCCTATTCGGGCTGGGCGGCGGCGGCGCTGGGCTTCACGCTCGGCAATCTGGCGCTGATCATCACGGGTGCTCTCGTCGGTTCGTCGGGCGCGATCCTGTCCTACATCATGTGCAAGGGCATGAACCGCTCCTTCATCTCGGTCATTCTCGGCGGCTTCGGCGGCGAGACGGCGGCTGCCGGCGGCGATGACGGCGTGCAGCGCACGGTCAAGACCGGTGCCGCCGACGACGCGGCCTACCTGATGATGAACGCGCAGAAGGTGATCATCGTGCCGGGCTACGGCATGGCGGTCGCCCAGGCGCAGCACGCGCTTCGCGAAATGGCCGACAAGCTCAAGGCCAATGGCGTCGAGGTGAAGTATGCGATCCATCCGGTCGCGGGCCGCATGCCCGGCCACATGAACGTGCTGCTGGCCGAGGCAAACGTGCCTTATGACGAGGTGTTCGAGCTCGAGGACATCAATAGCGAGTTCGCGCAGGCCGACGTCGCCTATGTCATCGGCGCAAACGACGTCACCAACCCGTCGGCGCGCGACGACAAGACCTCGCCGATCTACGGCATGCCGATCCTCGACGTCGACAAGGCCCGCACCTGCCTCTTCGTCAAGCGCTCGCTCGGCTCCGGATATGCCGGGATCGACAACACCCTGTTCTACAAGGACGGAACCATGATGCTCCTCGGAGATGCAAAGAAAATGACCGAGGAAATCGTCAAGGCCATGGATCATTGATCTGATCTGCTGACGTCGACGACACAAAATTCGACGGCGCTGGAGCTTGTCCGGCGCCGTTTTCGTTTCTCGAAGCGGTCACAATCGCGTCACTGATCAATTCAGAATGGTGAACTTCGGGGCCGTATGCACGAAGTCGGGCCAAAATCCCGGACGCCGAGCAGCCTTTTTGCAGTCTTTTGTCAGGAGACGTTGCGCTCCGGTCCTTGCCGAATTCGGCAGCGACAATATATCTGCACTACATTTTTAGAGCGCCGGCTTGCCGGCCCGCGCTCCTGTTCGATCGGGGGCACCGTGTTTCTACGCTTCATCATCGCCATCGTGGCGCTCGTCATCGTTGGCGGCGGCATCATCGGTTTCAACATTTTCCGCGATAATGCCATCGAGCAGTTCTTCGCGAATATGCCGGTTCAACCCTTTACAGTCTCGACCACGAAGGTCGAACCGATCACCTGGAAGCCGGGTATCGAGGCGATCGGCACGGTCAGCGCGGCACAGGGCGTCGACCTGACGGTCGAAACGACGGGCATCGTCAAGGATCGTCCTTTCGAGGCAAATGCCAAGGTGGCGAAGGACGATGTCCTGTTGCAGCTCGACGACGCCGTTCAGCAGGCTGATCTCGCATCGGCCAAGACGCAGGCGGCGCTCGACCAGCAGTCGCTCGACCGCGCGCTGGAACTTCAGCGACGCGGCGTCGGCTCGGCGGTCGCTCTGGATGCAGCGCGGGCTGCCGCCCAGACGTCGGCAACTTCCGTTACCAAGGCCCAGGCCGTGGTCGACCAGAAGATCCTGAAGGCTCCCTTCGGCGGCGTGATCGGCATTCCGCGCGTCGAGCTCGGACAGTTCATCCAGCCGGGCACCGTTGTCGCGACATTGCAGGACCTGACGACGATGCGCGCCGATTTCTCGGTTCCCGAGCAGCAGCTTTCCTCGTTGAAGCTCGGCCAGCCGGTGGTGTTCGGCCTGACCGGCGACGACATGCCGTTCACCGGGTCTATCTCCGGCATCGACCCCAAGGTCGATCCGCAGAGCCGACTGGTGTCGGTCCGTGCCGTCATCACCAATCCCGACGGGAAGCTCAGCCCCGGCCAGTTCGTCCAGACGCGTGTCGAACTGCCGACGGAGAGCGATGTCATCGCGATCCCCGACACGGCGCTCGTGACGAGCCTCTACGGCGACTTCGTCTTCGTCGTTCGTCCGGCGGAACCGAAACCGGCTGCCGCAGGCGCGGCGCCAGCTGCCCCGGCAACGCCGGCCGCGGGAGACAGTGCTGCCAAGCCTGATACGCCGCAGCTTGCCGTTGCCCAAGTCTTCGTCAAGGCCGGTCGCCGCAATGCTGGTCAGGTGGAAATCCTAGGCAACCTCAAGGCTGGAGACGAGATCGTGACGGCGGGGCAGAACCGCCTGTCGAACGGCTCGCCAGTCGTCGTCGACAATTCGGTTACACCCGATCAGGCTGCAAAGGCCGACCAATGAGCTTTTCAGACATTTTCATCCGGCGGCCGGTCCTGACGACCGTCGTCGCCATCATGATCCTGCTCCTGGGTTTCCAGGGCATGTTCAACCTGACGGTGCGTGAATATCCGGAAGTCGAGGAGACCGTGGTGACCATCACCACGCTCTATCCGGGTGCCAGCCCGGAGCTTATCCAAGGCTTCATCACGGCGCCGATCGCGGGCGCCGTCTCGACGACCGAGAACATCGACTATGTCACCTCGCAGAGCCGCCCGTCGGCCAGCGTCGTGACCGTGCAGATGCAGCTTGGCGCGGACCCCGACGTCGCGCTGACCGAGGTCATGTCGAAGGTGCAGCAGGTGCGCAGCCAGCTTCCCGGCGACGCGGAAGACCCGACCATAGTCAAGGGCACCGGCCAGCAGTTCGCAATCATGTATCTGGCGCTGCAAAACCCGAACATGACGGCGGAGCAACTGACCGAATATATCGAGCGCGTCATCCGCCCGCGCATGTCGACCATTCAGGGCGTCGCCGAGGTGCAGGTGCTGGGCGCCGCCGAATATTCGATGCGGGTCTGGATCGATCCGGTCAAGCTTGCCTCGCGCAAGATGACTGCCGCCGAGGTTCTGGCCGCGATCAACAGTTCGAACTTCCTGGCCGCTCCAGGCAAGACGCAGGACAACTCCGTCTCCTATTCGATCACCATGCGCTCGACGCTGCAGACGCCCGAAGCGTTTGCCGCCATCCCGCTCAAGGCCGACCAGAACGGCATTGTGCGGCTGAGCGATGTGGCCCGCGTCGAACTGGCCGCCAAGTCGACCGACACGGTCGTCAATTTCAACGGCGAGCGCGGCACCTTCGTCGGCATCTTCCCGACGCCTTCGGCAAATCCGCTCGATACGGCCAGCGCCGTCATCGACGAACTGCCGTCGATCCAGTCGAGCCTGCCGGACGGCATGTCGATGCGGCTCGTCTACAATGCGACGGAAACGATCTCGTCCTCGATCGAGGAGGTGTTCGTTACCATCGCCGAGGCGGTCGCCATCGTCATCGTCGTCATCATCCTGTTCCTCGGCTCGTTCCGGTCGGTGGCCATGCCGGTGGTGACGATCCCCCTGTCGCTGATCGGCGTGTGCTTCATGCTGTTCCTGGCGGGATACTCGATCAACCTCCTGTCGCTGCTTGCCATGGTCCTGGCGATCGGTCTGGTCGTCGACGATGCCATCGTGGTGGTGGAAAACATCCACCGGCACATCGAAGAGGGCATGTCGCCGATGGATGCTGCCTTCAAGGGCATGAGCGAAATCACCACAGCCGTCGTGGCCATGACGATCACGCTCGCGGCCGTGTTTGCGCCGCTCGCCTTTACCGGCGGCCTGACGGGGTCGCTGTTCCGCGAATTTGCCCTCACTCTGGCAGGAGCGGTGGTGATTTCGGGATTCGTGGCGCTCACGATCACGCCGATGATGGCTGCGCGCCTGCTGAAGGCGGGCAATCACAGCCGTTTCCAGCAGATCGTCGATCGCACGTTTGACCGCGTTGCCGGCGGCTATGAACGGCTGGTCAGGGGCTCGCTCCGCTTCCGGCCGGTCACGCTGCTGATCGTGGCTGTTCTCGTCGGCGTCACGGGCTTCATGTTCACCAAGACGTCGTCGGAACTGGCGCCGGAAGAAGATGCTGGCGCACTGTTCGCGCTCGTTACCGGGCCGCGTTACGCGACGTCGGACTATACGTCGCTCTACATGGACCAGATCCGCGAGGTGACGAAGGATCTCGAAGAACTCGACATCACCTTCTCCATCGTCGGCCTCGGCAGCGAGACCAATAGCGGCTTCTCGGTCTGGGTGTTCAAGGACTGGTCGGCGCGCAAGCGTTCGCAAAAGGAGCTTCAGACCGACATCCAGGCGCGGCTCGGCAAGATCGCCGGCGTACAGGCGCTGGTTTTTGCGCCGCCATCCCTTCCGGGTGCCGGCGGCGGCCTTCCGATCTCGATGGTCGTGCAATCGACGGGCGATCCGAGCCAGGTGTTCGAGGTTGCCGACCGAATCCGACAGGAAGCGCAAGCCAGCGGCCGGTTCATCATCGTTCAAAGCTCGCTGGCGTTTGATGCGCCGCAGGTCACGATCTCGATCGATCGCGACCGTGCGGCGGCCCTTGGCCTGCCGATCCGCGACATTGGCACGACGCTCGGCCTTCTGGTCGGCGGAGGCGCGATTGCGCAGTTCGACCGCGATTCAAACAGCTACGACATCATCATGCAGGTGCCGGAGGAATATCGCTCCAACCCGCAGAAGCTCGGCGAATTCTTTGTACGAAGCGCCAGCGGTGAGATGGTGCCGCTGTCGGCGGTGATCGACATCACCACCAATTCGTCGCCGGCTTCCATCGAGCAGTTCAACCAGTTGAATGCGTCGACGATCTCGGCCCTGCCGCTGCCGGGCGTCACGACGGGCGACGGCCTTGCCACGATCGAGAATATCGCGCGGCCGATTTTGCCGGCCGGCTTCTTCATCGACTATTCGGGCCAGTCGCGCCTGGAGAAGCAGCAGGGCAACACGATCGCCATCGCATTCGGGCTTGCCGTCATTGTGATCTATCTGGTGCTGGCGGCGCAGTTCGAAAGCTTCCGCGATCCGCTCATCGTGCTGATGTCCGTGCCTCTGTCGATCTTCGGCGCGATCCTGCCGCTCAATCTGGGGCTGGGAACGCTGAACATCTATACGCAGGTCGGGCTGATCACACTGATAGGACTGATCACCAAACACGGCATTCTGCTGGTCGAATTTGCCAACCAGCAGCGGGAGCAGCACGGACTGAATGTCGTCGACGCCATCGTCGCGTCTGCCAAGGTCCGCCTGAGGCCGATCCTGATGACGACGGCCGCAATGGCGCTGGGCGTCGTGCCGTTGATCACCGCGCAGGGTGCAGGTGCCGCAGCACGTTACTCGATGGGGCTGGTGATCTTCACCGGTATCCTGATCGGGACGATGTTCACGCTGTTCGTGGTGCCGATGTTCTACACCTACCTGTCGAGCAAGCATGTCGCCAAACATGCCGACGAGAACGAAACGCCTGCCGGTCAGGTTGCCGAACAGCATTAGAGAGCAGGGTCATCGACGCTGTTGAAACGAAAGAGGCGCGGCAGAACCTGCCGCGCCTCTTGTCTTTTCAGGGATGGCCTCCCGATATGGCCGCGTGAATGCGGTTCCGGGTCAAGTCTCAGGCCGAGATAAGCCTCAGGAAGGCGCGTTGCCGCCGACGCGGCGCAGACCGTCGCGGGCCGGCTGGTAATTGGTGTCGAGGCGCACCGCTTCGCGGTAGGACTTCGATGCGCGCGCCTTGTCGCCCTGCCGCTCATAGGCCAGCGCCTGATTGGACCAGCTTTCGGCCAGCTTGCCGTTCAGGTGGATGGCCGCATTGAAGTCGGCCATCGCATTGTCATTGTCGTTGAGGGCCAGATAGGACAGGCCGCGCCCGTTATAGGGCTCAGGCGACGTGGAGGAGAGCGAGATGGCGCGCGAGAAATCCTCGATGGCGAAATCATGCTGTCCGCGGACCTGGTAGAGCAGGCCGCGACGGTGGAAGGCGCGCGGGTCCTTGGTGTTGAGCTGGATGGCGCGCTCGAAGTCGTTGAACGCCTCCTGAACGCGGCCGGTGGTGCGGTAGACCTCGCCGCGCCCTATATAGGCGGTGTCGTAGTTCGAATTGATCTGCAGCGCGCGGTTGTAGTCATTGATCGACGCAGGATTGTTGCCGGTAAAGCGATTGATCAGGCCGCGATTGGCGTAGGCCTGGAAGAAATCGGGCTTGAGCCTGATCGCCATGTCGAAGTCCTTCATGGCGTCGGCATAGCGCCCGCCGCTGCCATAGGCATAGCCGCGGGTATTGTAGGCTTCGGGGTCGTTCGGATTGCGGGCGATGACAGCCGTCAGCGAGGCGATGTTCTGCGCGGACGACTGCTCGGTCTCGACGGTGGCGATGTCGTAGACCGCCGCAGTCTGGCAACCGGCTACGGCCAATAGCGAAAGCGCCATCAAAGAGGTGGCAAGGCCCCTTGCAGTGCGGCCGGACATCGGATGGCTGTCGTTCATCGAAGACGATCCCCAACTCATCGGCCAGTGCAGCATTGTTTGGAGCTGCCGGCAAACAAAAAGGCGCGGTAACACACCGCGCCATTTTTCTAGGAGTCCAAAAGGACGAAAAAGCGGCAGTTACGGGCGCGGAGCCGCAGGGGTGCGCGGAGCCGGCTTCGGCGTCGCAGGCAGCAGGCCTTCGCGCTGCAGCTTCTTGCGGGCCATCTTGCGGGCGCGACGAACGCCTTCCGCCTTTTCACGCGCACGCTTCTCCGAGGGCTTCTCGTAGTGGTCGCGCATCTTCATTTCGCGGAAAATGCCTTCGCGCTGCATCTTCTTCTTCAGAGCGCGGAGCGCCTGATCAACATTGTTATCGCGTACGAGTACCTGCACGTGGTCTCCTGTTTGGTCTCGAGTAGTTGCTGCGGGCATAACGCCTGTCGCTTCCGCGAGGCGAGCCACCGCGAATTTGGTGGCCTGTTAGCAGGGGCGGCGCAATTTGTCGAGAGCGCAGACGCAAAATCGCATCAGGAATCCGGCGTCCGGCATGGTGCAAATGCATCGAGCGAAGGCTGATAGGCGGTTGTCGAGACGTCCATCATGCCTAAAACGCTCGAAAACAGGTTGTCATGCGACAGTTCTGCGCCGGATTTGCCGGCAATGCAGACGGTGTCCAACCGATTGATGCGGGCAAAATCCTGTGAAAACCAGGCGATCATGGGAATATGCGTCTGCTGGGACGGGGCAAGCGCATAGGGCGCCCCGTGCAGGTAGATGCCGTCTTCGCCGAGCGATTCGCCGTGGTCTGAGACGTAGATCATGGCGGACGCGTACTTGTCCTGCCGCGATTCAAGCAGGTCGATCACCTCGGCCAGCATGTGGTCGGTGAAGAGAATCGAATTGTCATAGGCGTTGACCAGTTCCTCGCTTGAGCAATCCGAAATCTGGGCGGTTTGGCAATCGGGCTTGAAGCGGGCGAAGTCGGCAGGATAGCGCAGGTAATAAGCAGGGCCGTGGCTGCCGCCGGTGTGCAGAACAAGGACGCCATTGCCGGTGAAGTCGTCGAGATGGGTCTTGAGCCGGTTGATCAGGATGTCGTCATTGCAGTCGCCGCCTTCGGGCTGGCAGAAGCGGTCGTCCTTGACCTTGTAGAAATCGACTTCCTTGATGCGCGCTGCCGTCTTCTTGGAGCCGGAATTGTTGTCCCACCATTCGACCTGAAGGCCGGCATGGGCGAGCACGTCGACAAGGTTTTCGGAGCCGAGGCTCTTGAGGTCGGAATAGCCCGCGCGGCCGAAATGGGAGAACATGCAGGGCAGGGACACGGCGGTCGCCGTGCCGCAACTGCTGACATTGGAGAACGCGATGACGTCGCGCGCTGCAAGCTCGGGATTGGTGTCGCGCGCATAGCCAAGAAGGCTGAAATTCTGCGCGCGGGCCGTTTCGCCCACGACGAGGACAGTCAGGACCTTGCGGTCGGCCTTGGCGATTGATGGGCCGGTCCTTGCGTCGGTGCCGAGCGGCTTCATGACGATGTTGCGCAGGCGATACTCGCGCACGCCATAGCTGATTGCGCCGACGACAGGAGTCGCGGGCACGAGCGTCGACATCATTGCGGTGCGCTCCAGCCGCCACATCGGTATGTAGAAGGACGCCTGGGAGGAGACGATCGCCAGCGCGACGAGGAATGCGCTGATCGACGTGAAGGCAGCCTGCCGGAACGCTGCGCCGCGCGGCCGGGGGGCGATCCTTATCCACATCACGACCGCCGCTGGAAGAACGCCGTAGAGCAGCATGTGCAGGACGAGTGCGGGGGTGAGCAACTGGCCCGCTTCCGTCTGCGTCGTCTCGACGATGTTGACGAACATGCGCCGGTCGAGAATGACGCCGAAACGGTCGACGAAATAGCTGCTGGCGGCCGCGATCAGAATGCAGGCGATGGCGACGGGCTTTTGCAGCCGCTTGCCTGAAAAGATCGCAAGAACGGCGATATGCAGCAGCAGAAGGACGAGCGCGAAACCGGCGAGCTGCAGGCCGTGGCCGTCGAAATAGGCCAGCGCCTTCGACCAGAATGTGCGGTTGGTGATGGCCAGAAGATAGATCGCGGTGGCAAGAGTGAGCCCAAGCGCGGGAATGGTCGGTCGATAGGCTGGCAATTTGGCTCGCCTCAGATGAATTGGCTTCGTCCAATGCGCCAATCATGTCGTTCTTGTGGCTGAGGCTGTCGGCCGCTTCTGGGTGGTTGTGATCTCATGGCGCAAAACGGCAAGAGCCGTCGCAAACAGCGCAAACCCCTGACATGCGATTTCGCTAGTGATAGAGCGGACGTTGAACTGAGCAACGCCCGTCAAAGCGGAACCGTCTGATGCGCAAATTTTCCGTATTCGCCATCGCCAGAGAGGCCATGCGCGCACACAAGGGATGGGGGGAGCAATGGTCTTCGCCCGAGCCCCGCGCGGCCTATGACGTCATCATCATAGGCGCCGGCGGCCACGGGCTTGCCACGGCCTATTATCTGGCCAAGGAGCACGGCATCACCAATGTCGCGGTGCTGGAAAAGGGCTGGCTGGGGGGCGGCAATACGGGCCGAAACACGACCATCATCCGGTCGAACTATCTCTATGACGAGAGTGCCGGGATCTACGATCACGCCGTGAAGCTGTGGGACGGGCTGTCGAAGGACCTGAACTACAACGTCATGTATTCGGCGCGCGGCGTGATGATGCTGGCGCACAATGTCCACGACATTCAGTCGCTGAAGCGCCATGTGCATGCCAACCGCCTCAACGGTGTCGACAATGAGTGGCTGACGCCCGAGCAGGCGAAGGAATTCTGCCCGCCGCTCAATATCTCGAAGGATGCGCGCTATCCGGTCGTGGGTGCGACCCTGCAACGGCGGGGCGGCACCGCGCGCCATGATGCGGTTGCCTGGGGGTATGCGCGCGCGGCCTCGGCGCGCGGCGTCCACATTATCCAGAACTGCGAAGTGACCGGAATCAAGCGCGCGCCGACAGGCGAGGTGACCGGCGTCGAGACGACGCGCGGTTTCATCGGCGCAAAGAAGGTCGGCGTCGTTGCAGCCGGCCATTCGTCGGTCGTCATGGGCATGGCCGATGTGCGTATGCCGCTTGAGAGTTTTCCGCTTCAGGCGCTGGTATCGGAGCCGGTCAAGCCGATCTTCCCCTGCGTGGTCATGTCGAACACGGTGCATGCCTATATCTCGCAGTCCGACAAGGGCGAACTGGTCATCGGCGCGGGCACCGATCAATACACTTCCTATTCGCAGACGGGCGGGCTGCATATTCTGACGCATACGCTCGACGCCATCTGCGAGATGTTCCCGATCTTCACGCGCATGAAGATGCTGCGCTCATGGGGCGGCATCGTCGATGTGACGCCGGATCGCTCGCCGATCGTGGCGAAGACGCCGGTCAAGGGGCTCTACGTCAATTGCGGCTGGGGCACGGGCGGCTTCAAGGCGACGCCGGGTTCGGGCCATGTGTTTGCGCACACCATCGCCAGGGACGAGCCGCATCAGATCAATGCGGGCTTCACGCTGGAGCGGTTCCGCACCGGCCGCCTGATCGACGAGGCGGCTGCCGCCGCCGTGGCGCACTAGGGGGAAATCATGCTGCTGATCCGTTGCCCCTATTGCGGGGAAGATCGTCCTGAACTCGAATTTCGCGGCGCGGGCGAAGCTCATATCGCGCGTCCGACAAATATGGCGGAGATATCGGACGAGGAATTCGAAAAATTCTTCTTCATCCGCGACAATCGCAAGGGCGTCGTTTTTGAGCGCTGGCGGCATATCTCGGGCTGCGGCCGCTTCTTCAATGCCGCGCGCGACAGCGTCAGCGACAAGTTTCTCGCTACCTACAAGGCAGGCGAAAAGAAGCCGACCATGAAGGCTCTGGGAGTGAAGGCATGACCGGGTTCCGTGTTGCGGGCGCTGGTCGTCTTGGTTCGGCCAGACCCGTCAATTTCTCCTTCGACGGCAAGAGCTACAAGGGGCTGGAAGGCGACACGCTGGCGTCCGCGCTTCTGGCAAACGGCGTCCATCTGATGGGGCGCTCGTTCAAGTATCATCGTCCGCGTGGCGTGCTGGCAGCGGGGGCGGAAGAGCCGAACGCGCTTGTCGGCATTCATCGCGACGAGGCGCGCAAGACGCCGAATGTGCGGGCGACCGTGCAGGAAATTTATGAGGGCATGACGGCGGTTTCGCAGAACCGCTGGCCCTCGCTTGCCTTCGACGTGGGTGCCGTCAATTCGCTTGCCGCGCCCTTCTTTGCCGCAGGCTTCTACTACAAGACGTTCATGTGGCCGCGCTGGGCCTGGGAAAAGCTCTATGAGCCGAATATCCGCGCGGCAGCGGGCCTTGGCGTGTCGCCCGACAAGCCCGACCCGGACCATTATGCCGGCCGCTTCGCCCATTGCGACGTGCTGGTTCTGGGCGGCGGCGTATCGGGCCTGGCTGCGGCGCTCGCTGCGGCAGAGGCCGGCGCATCCGTGATGCTGGCCGACGAGCAGGCCGAGTTCGGCGGCGCGCTGCGCTTTGAAAGCGGCTCGCAGATCGACGGCAGACCGGGCTGGCAGTGGGCGCAGGAAATGGTCGCGCGCCTTAAGGCGATGGACAATGTCCGCCTGCTGACGCGAGCGACGGCGTTTGGCTATTACGCGCAGAATTTCGTCGGCCTGACCGAGCGCGTGAGCGACCATCTGGCGACGACCGGCGACCTGCCGCGCGAACGTCTGTGGCAGGTGCGCGCCAAGCGCGTCGTGCTGGCGACCGGCTCGATCGAGCGGCATATGGTGTTTGACGGCAATGACCGTCCGGGCGTCATGCTGGCGTCTGCCGCGCGCACCTATCTCAACCAGTATGGGGTCGCGGTCGGGAAAAATGTCGGCGTGTTCACGGCGAACGATTCCGCCTATGCGGCGGCACTCGACCTGAAGCGCGCGGGCGTCAACATCGCATCCATCGTCGACATTCGCGACAATCCCGCCGGGACGCTGATTGACGAGGCGAGGGCGGCGGGAATTGAAATCCTGCCCGGCCGCACTGTGATTTCGACGGCAGGCAAGCTGCGCGTGTCGTCGATGACGGTTCGCGCCAATGCAGGCGGGCCGGACCGCAACATCGCTATCGACGCGCTTCTGATGTCGGCCGGATGGACGCCGTCGCTGCATCTGTTCTCTCAGTCGCGCGGCAAGGTGGCGTTTGACGCCGATACGCGCCGCTTCCTGCCCGGAACTTATGCGCAAGACTGCGTGTCGGCTGGCGCTTGCAACGGCGTCGACACGCTGGCCGACTGCATCAGGGAAGGCATTGCGGCGGGCGAAAGGGCGGCGAAGGCCGCTGGCGTCGCAGGCACGCCGAGCACCAAGTCGAAGGTCGATGCGTCGGAGAGCTGGAGCGGAAATCTGGCGGGTGCGGCACCGGGTGCGGGGCCTGAATCGACCGGCAAGGCGTTTGTCGATTTCCAGAACGATGTGACCGCCAAGGACATCAGGCTGGCGGTGCGTGAAGGCATGCGTTCGATCGAGCACGTGAAGCGCTTCACCACCAATGGCATGGCGACCGATCAGGGCAAGACGTCGAACATTCACGGTCTGGCGATTGCCGCGGAAGCGCTGGGCAAGGAGATGCCGGAGGTGGGGCTGACGACGTTCCGCGCCCCCTATACGCCAGTGACGTTCGGATCGTTCATCGGCCATGCGCGGGGCAGGCTGTTCGATCCGACGCGGCGCACGCCGTTCCACGCGCAGGAGGAGCGGCTTGGCGCGGTGTTTGAGGATGTCGGCCAGTGGAAGCGCGCCTGGTACTATCCGCGCGCTGGCGAGGACATGCACGCTGCCGTCAACCGTGAATGCGTCACGGTGCGCAATGCGGCGGGCATTTTCGACGCATCGACGCTTGGCAAGATCGAGGTCGTCGGGCCGGACGCGGCGAAGTTCATGGAACTGCTCTACACCAATCCGTGGGAGAAGCTGGAACCCGGCCGCTGCCGCTATGGCATCATGCTGCGCGAGGATGGCTTCATCTATGATGACGGCGTGGTCGGCAGGCTGGCGCCGGACCGCTTCCACGTCACCACAACGACGGGCGGCGCGGCGCGCGTGATGAACCATATGGAGGATTATCTCCAGACAGAGTTCCCGCACCTGAAGGTGTGGCTGACCTCGATTTCCGAACAATGGGCGGTGATCGCGGTTCAGGGGCCGAGGAGCCGTGACATCATCGCACCGCTGGTCGAAGGCATCGACCTGACGGACGCTGCGATGCCGCATATGTCGGTGCGCGAGGGCAAGATCTGCGGCGTGCCGACGCGGCTGTTCCGCATGTCGTTCACCGGCGAGCGCGGCTTTGAAATAAATGTGCCCGCCGATTACGGCCCGGCGGTCTGGGACGCTGTCTGGGCGGAAGGGCAGAAGCATGGCGCCTGCGCCTATGGTACGGAGACCATGCACGTGCTGCGCGCCGAAAAGGGCTATATCATCGTCGGGCAGGATACCGACGGCACGGTGACGCCGCAGGATGCGGGGCTCGACTGGGCCGTTGGTAAAAAGAAGACCGATTTTGTCGGCATTCGCGGTTTGAAACGGCCGGATATCGTCGCCAAAGGGCGCAAGCAGCTTGTCGGCCTGAAGACGAAAGACCCGAAGATCGTGCTTGAGGAAGGGGCGCAGATCGTCGCCGATCCGAAGCAGCCGATCCCGATGAGGATGCTCGGCCATGTGACGTCGAGTTACTGGTCGGAAAATGCCGGTCGCTCGATCGCGCTCGGCCTGGTGGCGGGCGGCTTCGACCGGACGGGCGAGACGCTTTATGTGCCGATGCCGGACAGGACCATCGAGGTCGAGGTTGTGGGCCAGGTGTTCATCGATGAGAAGGGGGAGCGCCTCCATGGCTAAGGTTGCGATGAAGACGCCGATCCGGTCCTTTGCCCTCGCAGGTCGTGCGGTTGCCAACCCGGCGGTTACGCTGACGCCGGCAAACCCGGCATTCCGCATATCGCTGCGGGCAGGAGAGGATGCCTTGCCGGCGCTGTCGCGGGCTTTGGGCGTGAAGCTGCCGGAGGCGCCGAAAACGTCTGCGCAGAACAGGGCCGGGACGCGCGCCGCTTTGTGGCTCGGGCCGGATGAATGGCTGGTGATCGATCTCGAAGGTGGCGACCTTGTCGCGGCCTGCAACGGCGTCAAGCCGCTTCATTCTGTGGTCGATGTGTCCCACCGCAACACGGCCATACTGGTCGAAGGGGCGGGCGCTGAGGCGACATTGGCTGCCGGTTGCCCGCAGAACCTGTCGCTGGCGGCGTTTCCGGTCGGCGCATGCTCGCGTACGGTGCTCGGCAAGATCGAGGTCGTGATCTGGCGCACGGGGGCGCAGGCGTTCCGCGTCGAATGCTGGCGGTCGTTCTCGACCTATGCGTTCGATTTTCTGGAGGAGGCCGCGCCTGACGCGGCGCTCGTCCAGTAGGGCTAGAGCATTTCCAGCAAAAGTGTGAAGCGGTTTTGCGTCAGGAAATGCGGCCAAAACAAAGAGATAGAGCGGTTCTGTCGATTCCGTGAAAACCAGAACCGCTAGTGGACCGAGCCGGTAACGAGCACCGGATAACCGCCCTTGGGCAGGTAGACCATCTCGATGCGGTTGCCGCTGCCATGGCGGGCGAAATCGAGGCTTTCAGCTGCGATCTTGATGACGTCGTCGGTGTCGACGTCATCGTCGAAGACCGCGCCGCCGACGCTGATCGACAGGTCCATCTGGTCGCTGAGGCTGAGCTGGCTGACATTGCGGCGAATGCGCCCGGCGACGGTAATGGCGTCCTTGGTCGATGCGCCATAGAGGAAAACGCCGAACTGGCAGCCATTGAGGCGGCCGACGAAATCGGTCGCTCTCACCGATGCGCGAATGGTCGAGGCGAGGATCGAGAGAACCTCGTCGCCGGTATCGACGCCGAGGCGGTCATTGATCGAGCGTACATTGTCGGCATTGATCAGCAGAAGTGCGCCCGCCGGTCGCTTGGCAGACTGCGGCGCCAGCATCAGGTCGTCGAACCGACGCATGAAGGCACCCCGATTCATGCAATTTGTCAGCGGGTCGACAGAGGTTAGTCTGCCGATACGTTCGCGTGAATTCTGGCGCATTGCCTTGACCGCGCCTGCCAGCGGGATGGCGGCGCAGGCCGCGCCGATCGCTGCGGCGACCAGCACATGAACGGCCGATGCCGGGGCGACGAGCCAGGCGTAGGCACCAACGAGGATGACGCCGGCGGCCGTTCCCAGCATGGCACGACGCGCAATGTCGTGGCTGGTGCCTGCCTTGGCGCGGCTCGACAGTTTCTCGATGAGTTTTTTGATCATCGGGGCAGACTGACACGCCCAAGTTGAAGAGCCGTTCAGAATTGGAACCGAATTTTCTGAAAGATGTTCGGAATTTTCGGACCGGTCAGATGGCCGTTATGCCGCCGTCTACGCCGAGCGTCTGGCCCGTCATGAAACTGTTTGCAGGGTCGGCGGCGAACAGCACCACCTCGACGACTTCGTCCACTTCGGCCAGCCGCTTCATCGGTACGCCGCGCGTCAAGTCTTCGGCTGCCTTGTCGATGCCGAGCGGCGACATCTTCAGGAAATCGAGCGCCATGGCGGTGCGGGCAAAGGAGGGGCAGACCGCATTCACGCGGATGCCGCGCGTCGCATATTCGGCGGCCGCCGACAAAGTGAGGCCGATGACGCCGTGCTTGGCGGCCGAATAGACCGACAGGCGCGGCGCGCCGGCGCGGCCTGCAACCGAAGCGATGTTGACGATGGCGGCCTTGCGCCCGCTGGCGCGAAACTGCTTCTCCATCAGTGGGATCTGGTGCTTGAGCGCAAAGAACATTCCCAGAAGATCGACCTCGATGATGCGGCGTGCCTCGTCGGACGGGACTTGCGCCAGCTTGACGAAACTCTGGGCGATGCCGGCATTGTTGATGGCGATGTCGAGACCGCCGAACCGATCTGCTGCGAGCTTGACCAGCCCCTCGGACAGGCCCTCATCGGAGATGTCGCCGGCTAGAATGGCGGTGTCCGTGTCGAGGGTCTTGGCAAACTCCGCCAGCGGCTCCTCGCGCACGTCCGACAGGACGAGGCGGGCACCTGCCTGCGCCATGCGCTCGGCCGTGCGGCGGCCAAACCCGCCCGTTGCGCCGGTGATGATGGCGGTCAGTCCGTCAAAACGTTTCAACTCTCTCTCCATGTCGGTCAGGCCGCGGCGTCGATCGTGTCTACGGCGGCCCGGGCGATCTGTGCGACCGCTTTGCCATATGTGCGGGCTTTTTCCGGATTTGACGCATTGCCGTCGAGCGCGCGCTTGTAGACGCCTTGCAGGATGGCCGCGAGCCGGAAGAAGGAAAAGGCCAGATAGAAAGTCCAGCCGTCGATGCGTGGAAGGTTTCGACGCTCGCAATAGCGCGCGACATATTCCTCTTCGGTCGGAATGCCGAGCGCCTTGCGGTCGATGCCGCCAAGCCCGCGGAAGCCCGAAACATAGGGTAGACGCCACTGCATGCACTGGTAGGCGAGATCGGCAAACGGATGGCCGAGTGTCGAAAGCTCCCAGTCAAGCAGGGCGATGACCGTCTCGCTGTCGCGGGCAAACATCATGTTGTCCAGCCGATAGTCACCATGGACGAGCGAAACGACGCCATCGTCGGCAGGAACATTTTGTTCCAGCCATTCGATCAGCCGGTCCATCGCGTCGATCTTTTCGGTTTCGGACGCGCGATACTGGCTCGTCCAGCGGCCAAGCTGGCGCTCGAAATAATTGCCGGGTTTGCCATAGTCGCCAAGATCGGCAGCGTTGACATCGACGTCGTGGAGAGCGGCGAGCACGCGATTCATCTCGTCGAAGACCTTCGCGCGCATGTCGTTCGATGCCAGTTCCTCAAGGGCCGGATCCCAGAAGATGCGTCCGTCGAGATATTCCATGACGAAGAACTGCCGGCCGATGGGGCTGTCGTCGCCTGCCAGATGCAGCATTTTCGGCACCGGAACGGGGGTCGAGGCAAGCGCCTTCATCACGCGGTATTCGCGGTCGACCTGATGAGCCGATTTCAGGAGTTCTCCGGGCGGCTTTGCGCGCAGCACATATTTGCCGCCGGTCGAGGCGATGAGATAGGTCGGGTTGGACTGGCCGGCGTTGAACTTGGTGATTTCGGTCAGTTTGCCAAAGCCGGCGATATTCTCGGCGAGATAGGGGTCGAGAGCATCCGCGTCGAGCGCATTGGCGTCACTGACCATTGTCGCTATTCCCTGTTGTCCTGAACCGCGATTGTCAGCCAGCGCGCGGTGAGCGCGGGCTTGGGCGAATTTTCGAGCTCGATCGTCACGTCATATTCAAGCTCGATGAAGCCGGAAGGGCGCACACGGACATGTCCAAGGACGAAGCGTGTCCTGATCCGCGCGCCCGCCTTGACGGGGGCGACGAAACGCAGCTTCTCGAACCCCTGATTGATCGCCCGGCTGGCGCCCTTCAGCGGCGGCAGCGTCTCATAGGTCATCGCAGACAGGAGCGAGACAAGCAGGAACCCGTGGGCGATAGTTCCGCCATAGGGCGTTTCGGCGGCCGCGCGGACCGGGTCGACATGGATGAACTGGTGGTCATCGGTCGCGTCGGCGAACCGGTCGATGATCTCCTGTGTCACCACGCGCCAGGGCGAGGTGCCGATTTCCTGCCCCACGGAGGCAACAACATCGTCGATCGAGACCGGTTCCAGGTTCTGCATGGGTGTGTGACCGCTATTCCTTGAAGAGGGTCATGCCGTGCTGGACCGACTGGCCGCCGTCAAGAGGCAGGATCGCGCCGGTGACATAGCTGCCGCCTTTTCCGCACAGAAAGAGCGTTGCGGCGGCAATATCGGAAGGCGCGCCGATGCGGCCCAAAGGCACCCGCTGGCCGACCTTGTCCGCCCCTTCATCGCTCGCCGTGGCAAAGGCGGTCATGCGGCTCTGGAAGGGGCCGGGCGCAAATGCATTGACAGTGATGCGGCGGCCCGAGAACTCGCCGGCCAGCGTTCTCGTCAGGTGGTGAACCGCGGCCTTCGAGGCCGTGTAGGAATAGGCGTCGTCTGCGAGTGGCTGTGTGCCCATGACCGAGCCCAGATTGATGACGCGGGCCGGGTCAGCGTCAGACGCGGCGGCGTCGAGCAGCGGCAGAAGCTCGCGCGTCAAGTGAAACAGGCCGGTGACGTTGACGTTGAGCACCTTGGCCCACGCCTTGTAGGGGAAGGTTTCGAGAGGTTCGCCCCAGGTCACGCCAGCATTGTTGATGAGAATGTCGAGCTTGCCGGTGCGAGACCTGACCTCTGCGACGAGCGCGGCAATGCCTTCCTCGGTCGACACGTCTCCGGCAAAGCCTTCGGCGCTGCCCGATCCGCCCAATTGGTTGATTTCGGCTGCGACGCGCTCGCAATCGGCACCCTTGCGCGATGCGATAAAGACACGCGCGCCGGCCATGACCAATGCCGTTGCCGCCATGCGCCCGATGCCGGTCGCCGCACCCGTGACAAGGGCAACCTTGCCGGACACGCCAAACAGGTCTTCATAAAACGACATTCGGTCCTCCACTGGCGGCTTGCGGTTTCACACCGTGCCGCATTGACAACATACCGAGTAGTATGTTCATCATTTGCGCATCCGTAAAGGCCTTTCCGACATTGTCGGCAGCCAGGGAGGACGCCATACTCAGCGAAGCGACGATCGGCGAACAGGCACAGGATGGGTCGCGCGCCCATATCCTCGCAGTTGCTGCTCAATGCTTCCGCGAGCGCGGTTATGCCGCGACGTCCATCGACGACGTGGCGCGCAGGCTCGGCGCGACAAAGGGCCGAATCTACCATCATTTCTCGTCCAAGGGCGATCTGTTCGCGCAGGTGTTCCGCGCTGGAATGGACATGAATTTCGAGGCCATCGCGCCGTTCGAGAACATGGGAGGCCGCGCGATCGACGTGTGGCGGGCGGCGGCCTGTGCGCATGTGCGCTCCATGATCGTTACGCAGGCCTTCCAGCGGGTTGTCTGGGAGGGTGTGGAGCTTCACATGCGCGGCTCGACCACGCCCGAGGAGCGCAGCAAATATAACGAACTGATCGAATATCGGGCGCGATACGACAGGATATTCCGGTCGCTTATCGTGCGGGCGCGCGACGACGGCGACATGAAATTCGACAATGCGAGCATCGCCGCGCAGATCATGTTCACGTCGATGAATTCTCCGATCTTCTGGTATTCGCCGAGGTCGGACCAGAGTGGCGACGACATCGGACAAATTGTGAAGCAGGTCGTGGACTTTGTTCAGGGCGGCCTGGGTGGAAAGGTGGAACGTGTAGATGACTGACATGAATCTCGGAATGTCGGAGCGGGTCAAGCCGATCCACGCCAAGGTTGCGCAGATGGTGCAGGAGGAAATCATCCCCCTGGACGAGGAATTTCTGTCCGAAGTCGGCAAGGCGGGCGACCGCTGGGCCTTCACTCCGAGGCAGACCGAGATACTGGAGGGGCTGAAGGCAAAGGCGCGCGAGCGCGGCCTGTGGAACTTCTGGCTGACGGATTCCAAGCGAGGCTACGGCCTCACCACGGTCGAATATGCCTATCTGGCGCAGGAAATGGGCAAGGCGCATCTGGGTGCGGAAGTGTTCAACTGCTCCGCGCCCGACACCGGCAACATGGAAGTGTTCGAACGCTACGGCACCGAGGCGCACAAGGAACGCTGGCTGAAGCCGCTTCTCGAAGGCAGGATGCGCTCGGCCTTCCTGATGACGGAGCCCGATGTCGCCTCGTCGGACGCGACCAACATCTCGATGAGCTGCGTGCGCGACGGCGACGACTATGTGCTGAACGGCGAGAAGTGGTGGTCGTCGGGTGCGGGCGATCCGCGCTGCGGCATCTACATCGTCATGGTTCGCACCTCGCGGGAGGGACCGAAGCACAAGCAGCATTCGATGATCCTCGTGCCGCCCGGCACGCCTGGCATCGAGAAGCTGCGCGCCATGGAAATCTACGGCCATGACGATGCGCCGCACGGCCATCTGCATTTACGCTTCACTGATGTTCGCGTGCCTGCGTCCAACATGCTCTTGGGCGAGGGCCGCGGTTTCGAGATCGCGCAGGGACGCCTTGGGCCGGGCCGCATCCATCACTGCATGCGTGCGATCGGCCATGCCGAGGCTGCGCTCGAACTCATGTGCAAGCGGGCAATGCGGCGCGAGGCGTTCGGAGAGCCGCTGGCCAAGCTGGGTGCCAATTTCGATATCATCGCCGAAGCGCGCATGGAGATCGAGATGGCGCGGCTGCTCTGCCTCAAGGCCGCGTGGATGATGGATCAGGGTGACCCTGTCGCCGCCGCTCCGTGGATCAGCCAGATCAAGGTGATCGCGCCGCGCATGGCGCTGAAGGTCATCGACGAGGCCGTGCAGATGCACGGGGCAGCCGGCGTCAGCCAGGATACGCCCCTGTCCAAGTCGTGGACCCATGTGCGCACACTGCGGCTGGCGGACGGGCCTGACGCCGTTCATCGCCGCCAGATCGCGCGCGCCGAACTGCGCAAGCATACGCAGGAGAAGATCTGATGAAAGCGATCGTCGTTCGCGACTACGGTTCGGTCGACGCGCTCGAATATGCCGACTGGCCGGAGCCGACGGCGAAGGGCCGGCAGGTGGTGATCGACGTCGAATCGATCGGCGTCAATTTCCCCGACGGCCTGCTGGTGCAGGGGCTTTACCAGATGAAGCCGCCGGTGCCGTTCGTTCCGGGCATGGAAGTGGCGGGCCTGGTATCCGCAGTCGGCGACAAGGTGGCGGGGCTGAAGGTCGGCGACCGCGTCGTGTCGCTGACGACCGTCGGCGCCTATGCCGAAAAGGTGGCGGCCGATGAGGTGACGACGCTGAAGCTCCCCGAGGGCATCTCAAATGAAGATGCCTGCGCGCTCATCTGCGGCTATTCCACGTCGCATCATGCGCTCAAGCAGCGCGGCCAGTTGAAGGCCGGCGAGACGCTTTGCGTGCTCGGCGCCGCAGGGCTGACGGGGCTTGCCGCGGTGCAGATCGGCAAGGCGATGGGCGCTCGCGTGATCGCGGTCGCCTCGTCGGAGGAGAAGCGGAAGATCGCAGCCGATTCAGGCGCAGATGTCACCATCGGCTACGACAATCTCAAGGATCGCCTGAAGGAATTGACGGACGGCAAGGGCGTCGATGTCGCCTATGATCCGGTCGGCGGCGAGGCGTTCGATGCGCTCTCGCGATCCATGGGCTGGAACGGGCGTCTGCTGGTCATCGGCTTTGCGTCTGGCACGATCCCGAAGCTTCCCGTCAACCTGACGCTGGTCAAGGGCTACAGCGTCGTCGGCGTGTTCTGGGGTGCGTTCACCCAGAAGGAGCCGCAAGTCTATGCGGACAATATGTGGGAACTGATCGGCTGGTATCAGGCCGGCAAGGTGAAGCCCGTGATCGACGGCGTCTATGCGCTTTCAGACGCAAAGACGGCGCTTAACCGCGTGCTTAATCGCGGCGCTGTAGGCAAGCTCATTCTCAAGCCGGAGACAGACTGATGACCCTGCCCAGAGACATGCGCGCCCTTCTGCTGACCGGCGACGGTTATGCCGAAAAACCGTCCGGCACCGTGCTGGAGGCGATGGAGCCTTATGTCGTGCCGGGCCGCATCGAGGTGCCGACGCCGAAGGCCGGGCAGGTGCTGATCAAGGTGTCTCTGGCGGCGATCAATCCGTCCGACGTCATGTTCATCAAGGGCATGTATGGCCAGCCGCGCCACAAGGGACAGCCGGCGGGATTTGAGGGTGTGGGCATCGTCGAGGCTTCCGGCGGTGGCGACATTGCCGACGCGCTGGTGGGCAAGCGAATCGCATTTGCCACCGGCCTGTCGAACTGGGGAAGCTGGGCCGAATATGCGATTGCCGACGCGCCCGGCTGCATCCCGCTGATCGACGCGGTGAGCGACGTGAACGGCGCTGCGATGATCGTCAATCCGCTGACTGCACTGGCCATGTTCGACATCGTCAGGCAGGAGGGCGAGAAGGCCTTCATCATGACGGCGGCGGCGAGCCAGCTTTGCAAGCTCATCGCCAATGTCGCGCGAGACGAAGGGTATCGGCCGATCTGCATCGTGCGCCGCGACGACCAGATTCCGCTGCTTGAAAAGGCGGGTGCGGCGGTCGTGCTCAATTCGCAGAAGGAGAGTTTCGCGCGCGATCTCGCAGCCGTGTGCCGGGCGGAGAAGCCTCGCATCCTGCTCGATGCCGTGACCGGGCCGCAGGCGGGGCAAATCTTCGACGCCATGCCCAAGCATGCGCGCTGGATCGTCTATGGACGCCTCGACGAGGCGACGACACCGATCATCCAGCCCGGTCAGTTGATCTTCATGCACAAGAAGATCGAAGGCTTCTGGCTGGTCGAATGGATGCGCCACACCGAGACGGCGCGAAAGCGCGCTGCGATCATCGAGGCGCAGACGCGCTTCGCCGACGGTCGCTGGGCGACGGATGTGACGTCCGTCGTCTCGCTTGAAGACGCAATGAAACAGGTGCCGGCGGAACTCGCCAAGCCAAACGGAAAGGTCTTCGTCAAACCTTAGAAGTAGGAGATCGTATGCGGCTTGTGCTGGAGGGCGGGCCGTCTATAGTCGGAGGAAACGCGGCGCAGACCGCGACTAAATGGGAGGAGAACGTCTTTGGACGTGTTGCAGCTCTTTGTGAGCGGCCTCGCGAACGGCTGTGTATATGGCCTGATCGCGCTCGGCTTCGTGCTCATCTACAAGGCCACAGAACAGGTCAATTTCGCCCAGGGCGACATGATGATGCTGGGCGCATATGTGACGCTCGGCCTGACCAACGCGCAGTTCATGGGCCTGCCATTCTGGATGTCGGTGCCGCTGGCAATCGCCTTCATGGGCGTGTTCGGCTACCTGCTCGATCTGTTCGTCCTGCGCCGCATGTTCGGGCAGTCGCAGATCGCGGTCGTCATTCTAACGATTGCACTCGGCTTCGTGCTGCGCTTCATCGCCGGCTGGATATGGGGCCATGAGCCGATTTCGCTGGAATCGCCCTTTGCCGGAAAGGATGTGCGCTTCGGCGGGCTTGTGCTCGGTATGGACGAACTAGTCATCATCCTGACCACGGTCGTCCTGACAGGCGCGCTCTATTTCTACTTCAACCTGACCAAGCTTGGCGTCGCCATGCAGGCGTCGTCGCAGAACCAGCTTGCCGCCTATTACATGGGCATTCCGGTCAAGCGCATAAACTCGCTGATCTGGGCGCTGGCTGGCGCGGTCGCGGCCGTTGCCGGCATCTTGTTCGCCTCGAAGGGATCGATCGATCCGTCGACCGGCCTGCTCGGCATCAAGGCGTTTGCAGCCTCGGTCATCGGCGGGTTCGGCTCGCTGCCGGGCGCGCTTCTGGGCGGGCTTATCATCGGCCTGATCGAACCGTTCGCCTCGCGCTACATCACGCCGGAATATGCGCGCGTGCTGCCCTATCTGCTGCTGTTCCTGATCCTTGTTTTCCGACCGCACGGCATCCTTGCCCAAGTGCACTCGAAGAAGGTGTAGGGCCATGCGGACACTGTTCAAGACGAGCTACGACACCGACATCAACCTCTTCGAGGATGGCAAGCAGGCGTTCTGGTATCTGCTGCTGCTGGCGGCGATGGTCGTTCTGCCATTCGTCATCGGCGACTTCGCCATCGGCGAAATGACCAACCTTCTGATCTGGGCGCTCGCGGGACTGGGGCTGATGGTTCTGGTCGGGCAGACGGGTCAGGCGTCCCTCGGCCACGCGGCCTTCATGGCTGTCGGCTGCTATGCCAATGTGCTGCTTCAAAATGCGGGGCTGCCGTTCATCCTGTCGTTCCCGCTCGCCGGACTGATCGCTGGTCTTGCGGGCGTGCTGATCGCCATACCGACAACCAAGCTGCACGGCATCTATCTCGGCATCGCGACGCTGGCGATCTCGATCCTGGCGGACGATCTGATCATCATCCTCGAACCGCTGACGGCCGGCGTGCGCGGGCTTTATGCGCCGACAATCGATATCCTCGGCATCTCGGTCGATCGCTACGGCAATCCGGACCGGTTCTATTTCCTCGTTCTGGTCGTCGTGGTGCTGACCGTCATTGCCTATCGCAACCTGCTGCGCTCGCCGCTTGGGCGGTCGTTTGCGGCGGTCCGCGATTCCGAGATTTCGGCGCGCGCCATGGGCGTCAACATCGCCCGCACCAAGGCCGTCTCATTCGGCATCTCGACCGCCATCACCGGGCTTGCCGGCGCGCTGATCGGCCATTTCACCGGCATCTTCAACAATGAGACCTTCAATCTCATCATGTCGATCCAACTTCTGTTGATGATCGTCATCGGCGGATTAGGCTCGATCCATGGCGCGTTCCTCGGCGCGATCGTCGTCACCTTCCTGCCGCAGGCGATCTCGATCGTGCGCGACTGGATCGGCGGCTTTTTCGGCGCAACCTCCGCAACCATGCCCGGCCTTGAGACGGCGGTGTTTGCGGCGATCCTCATCTCCTTCATCCTGTTCGAGCCGCGCGGCCTCTATGGGCGTTGGCTGAAGATCAGGACGTATTTCGAGTTGTTCCCCTTCTATCGCAGGGACATGTTCCGGCGGCAGAAGAGCTACCTCAAGACGGAGCGGATGCGATGAGCGCTTTGCTTGAAGTTCGCAATGTCACGCTGAAATTCGGCGGCGTGACCGCAGTCAACGACGTGTCGTTCGACGTCAATGAGGGCGAGGTCTTTGCACTGGTCGGCCCGAACGGCGCGGGAAAGTCGACGCTGTTCAACCTGATCTCGCGCTTTTACGATCCTGTCGCGGGCGACATCCGCTTTGCGGGGGAAAGCATCCTGAAGAAGCCGGCGCATGAGATCGCCCGGCTTGGCATTGCGCGCACCTTCCAGAACATCGAATTGTTCGATCAGGCGACCGTGCTGCAGAACCTGCTGGTCGGCCGCCACAGGCATCGCCAGAGCCGGGTGTGGAACGAACTCCTGTTCACGCCGTTCGTCCGGCGCGAGGAGCGCAGGCATCGCGAGGCGGTGGAGAAGGTCATCGACTTCCTCGATCTGCAGGCCTATCGCGACAAATATATCGCCGGTCTTCCCTACGGCGTGCGCAAGGTAGTCGAGATGGGGCGTGCGCTCGCCATCGAACCACGGCTTCTGCTGCTCGACGAGCCGGCGTCAGGTCTGTCGGTCGAGGAGACGCAGGACGTCGCCTTCTGGGTCGAGGACATCAAGACCCAGATGGGCATCACCGTTTTGATGGTCGAGCACGACATGCATCTGGTCTCGGCGGTGTCCGACCGCGTGATGGCGCTGGCCGACGGCAAGATGCTGGCGATCGGCACGTCGCATCAGGTGCAGAACCATCCGCGCGTGATCGAGGCTTATATCGGCGTGTCCGATGCGCCAGAGAAGGCGGAGGCGTGATGCTCAAGCAAGCGATCAATCCCGCCACGACGAGCGCGCCTGTCGTGCTGAGCGTGAAGAACCTCGAAAGTTTCTATGGGCCGATCATGGCCATCAGGGGCGTTTCGCTGGAGGTCAGGCAAGGCCAGATCGTCACGGTTCTTGGCGCAAATGGCGCTGGCAAGACGACGCTGCTCAAGACCATCTCGGGCGTGATGAACCCCGAAAAGGGCGAGATCATCTATGGCGGCGGCAATATTGCAGGCGGCGAGCCGGATGCTGTCGTGCGCGCAGGCATCGTGCATGTGCCGGAGGGCCGCGAGGTGTTTCCTCTGCTGACGGTCGAAGACAATCTGAAGATGGGTTCCTACACTCGTTCGGATTCTGCCGGCGTCAAGGCGGACGAGGAGATGGTCTATGGCTATTTCCCCATTCTCGCGGAGCGACGGCGCCAGGCGGCGGGCACGCTTTCGGGTGGCCAGCAGCAGATGCTGGCGATCGGGCGCGGGCTGATGGCGCGGCCAAAGCTGATGCTGCTCGACGAGCCCTCGCTTGGTCTGTCGCCGCTTCTGGTCAAGGAGATCTTCACGATCATCCGCCGCCTCAACCGCGAGCAGGGCGTGACCATGATGCTGGTCGAGCAGAACGCCAAGGTGGCGCTGGAAGTGGCCGACTATGGTTATGTGATGGAACTGGGCCGTCTTGTCATGGCCGACGATTCAAAAGCGCTGCTCCAGTCGAAGGACGTGCAGGAGTTTTATCTCGGCGTGCAGGGCGAGACCCAGCGCGGCCAGAAACGCTGGAAGCAGAAAAAGACATGGCGCTAACCGATTGGGCGCCGACAGAGAGGGCGCTGAACAGGCAGGCCGGGAGGAGACCCGCATGACCGTCGTCGAAAAAATTCCGCAGCAGCAGACCGTCGCAGGTCACAGCTTCAATGCCGACATGTCCAAGGGACCGTTCTATTTCGACGGCTGCGACACGGTGCCGAAGGTGTTTCGCCAGTCCTGCGAACGCTGGTCGACACGGGTGGCGCATCGCGAGAAGGATTACGGCATCTGGCTGTCCTACACCTGGCGCGAATATTACGAGAATTCGCGGCTGATCGGGCTTGGCCTTCTGTCGCTCGGCCTCAAGCGCGGCGAAGTCGTTTCCGTCCTGTCGGAAGACAACAAGGAATGGCTCTATGTCGACATGGGCACGCAGGCTGTCGGCGGTATCGTCTCGGGCGTCTACACGACCGACTCCGCCTCGCAGCTCAAATATCTGGTCAATGATTCCGACAGCCGCTTCCTCTTCCTCGAGAATGATGAGCAGCTCGACAAGTTCCTGTCAGTGCGCGACGACATGGCGGGCCTGTCCTATGTCATCGTGTTCGATCGCGACGGCCTGCACGGCTTTGCCGATGACAAGGTCATATTTCTCGACGATCTCTACCGGCTCGGCCGCGAATTCCTGAAGCAGCATCCGAACCGGTTCGAGGAGGAGATCGCCCGTTCGACGCCGCAGGAAACGGCGATCCTTGTCTATACGTCGGGCACGACCGGCCCGCCCAAGGGCGCGATGATCAGCCATCAGAACATCATCGTGTCGATTGCGGGTGCCGCGACTACATTGCCGGTGTTCGAGACCGACGAGCAGGTGTGTTTCCTGCCGCTCTGCCACATCCTCGAACGCCTGATCACCGTGTTCATTCCGGTCGGCTACGGTTCGACGGTGAACTTCGCCGAAAGCCCGGAAACGGTGTTCGACAATGTGCGCGAGGTCAGCCCGCACGTCTTCACCGCCGTGCCGCGCGTCTGGGAAAAGGTCTATTCGCGCATCTCGATCATGTCGGGCGAGGCAACGCCGCTCGGCCGCATGTGCTACGCGCTTGCGGTCAAGACCGGCATGAAGCGCGCGCATTATATCGAGGAAGGCAAGCCGGTGCCGCTCGCCACGCGGCTTGCATTCGCCTTCTGGGATTTTGCCGTGCTCGGCAACCTGCGGCGCATGATCGGGCTGGATCGGCTGCGGCGCGGGACGACCGGTGCAGCACCCATCTCGCCCGATCTGCTGCGCTGGTATCAGGCAATCGGCGTGACCGTGCTCGAAGGCTATGGAATGACCGAAAGCTCCGGCGTGATTTCCGTCAATTCGGTCCACGACAATAAGACTGGTTCGATCGGCAAGGTCGTGCCGGGCGGCGAGGTCAGGATCGCGCCTGACGGGGAAATTCTCTATCGCGGCGCAAACGTCTTCAAGGGTTACTGGAACAAGCCGGAAAAGACGGCCGAAACTGTGACCGAGGACGGCTGGCTGCATACGGGCGATGTCGGACGAATCGACAATGAGGGCTATCTGACCATCACCGGCCGCGCCAAGGACATCATCATCACCGCAGGCGGCAAGAACATCACGCCTGCCGAAATCGAGAACCGGCTGAAATTCTCGCCCTATATTTCCGACGCGGTGGTGATCGGCGACAAGCGCAAATACCTGACCGCGCTGGTGATGATCGACCAGGAGAATGTCGAGAAATTCGCGCAGGACAAGCGTGTGCCGTTCTCGGACTTCCGTTCGCTCTGCGCCGCAAAGGAGGTTCGCGAGCTGATCGCGGGTGTGGTGGAGGAGACCAACCGCGAATTTGCCCGCGTCGAACAGATCAAGGATTTCCGCTTGATCGACGTGCTGTTGACCGCCGAAGATGATGAATTGACGGCGACGATGAAATTGAAGCGCAGCTTCGTGGAGACGAAGCACAAGAAGCTGCTCGACGAGATGTATGGCTGAACGGCCTTACTGGACGACGATAATAACAATGGAGGAATGACATGAAGAAAATCTTCGCAAGCGCCATTCTCGGCGCCGGCCTGCTGGCCGGCATGTCGGGCACGGCACTGTCGCAGCAGGGGGTGTCCGACACGGAAATCGTGATCGGCTCGAACGGCGATCTGTCGGGACCGTTCGCCGCATTCAACGTGCAGGCGATCGAGGCCGCGCAAATGCTGTTCGACGAGGTCAACAATGCCGGCGGCATTCACGGGCGCAAGATCAAGTTCGTGGTGGAGGACCACGGCTATCAGGTGCCCAAGGCGCAGCAGAACTTCAACAAGCTCGTGAACTCCGACAAGGTGTTCGCGATGATCCTGAACCTCGGCACGCCGCACAACATCGCCGGCTTCCAGCTGATGGAACCGAAGAAGATCGCAAACGTGTCGCCGCTGACCGCAGCGCGCCAGATGATCGAAGGCGACATCACCTACAAATACACCGGCACCTCGTCCTATTATGACGGGCTGAAAACAGGCGTGTCGTTCCTGGCCAAGGAGACGGGCGCAAAGAACATCTGCGCCATGTATTTCCCGACCGATTTCGGCCTGGAAGTGTTTGAAGGCGCGCGCGACGAAGCCAAGGAACTCGGCCTGAACTATGCCGCCGAAACGCAGCACAAGGCGGACGATCAGGACTTCGTGGGTTCGCTGACCAAGCTGCGCGAAGCCGGTTGCAACATCGTCGCCACGGCCGTTTCCGTGCGCCAGACGATCACGATCCTCGGCACGGCCAAGAAGCTCGGCTGGAACGATGTCGCCTTCATCGGCTCGTCGGCAGGCTTCAACACTGCGGTCGCCAAGGTGCCGGAAGGCATTACCGAAGGCTACTATGCAGCGGCGGGCTGGGTCGATCTGGAAGACAACATCCCGAAGGTGCCGGAACTGAAGGCCTGGGCGGAAGCCTTCCAGGCGCGGTTCGGCAAGCCTGCCGGTTCGGCTGCACAGCTCGGCTACGGCGCTGCCAGCGCTCTCATCAAGGGGTTGGAGGCAGCCGGCAAAGACCTGACGCCGGAGAGCTTCCAGACAGGCATGGAATCGCTGGCTTACGAAGACAAGATCAACGGCGTCGACGTCAAGTATGGTCCCGGGGACCATCAGGGCGCAGATCCTGTGGTGATCTCGCAGATCAAGGGCGGCAAATGGGTCGAAGTGGGCCGCGTGGTTCCGCCTGCTGCCAAGTAATACGGACTGCTGAAAAGATCGGGCCGCGCAGGTAACTGCGCGGCCTTTTTGTTTGTTCTGCTTTAGAGCGGTTCTGGTTTTCACAGAATCGGCAGAACCGCTCTATCTCTTTGTTTTGGCCGCATTTCCGGACGCAAAACCGCTTCACACTTTTGCTGGAAATGCTCTAGGCGGATGTTATTCGGCGGGCGTCAGCCTGGCTTCCAGCTCTTCGGCCTGAACGAGTTCGCGGCGCAGGCGTTCGGCCTCCTCGACCTTCGGCGTAACGAAGCGGCCAAGGAGCAGGTAGGCGACCGGCGTCATGAAGAGCGTCGAGACGGTGGCGAGGCCAAGGCCGCCGACGATGATCCAGCCGAGCGATATGCGCGCTTCGGCGCCCGCGCCTGACGCCAGGATCAGCGGAAGGCCGCCGAGGATGGTGCAGATCATCGTCATCATGACCGGGCGCAGGCGGATGTTGGCCGCGTTCTCGATCGCCTCGCGCACGCCCTGTCCGCGATCGCGCAACTGGTTTGCGAACTCGACGATCAGGATGCCGTTCTTGGCCATGATGCCGACTAGCAGAACAAGGCCGATCTGGCTGTAGACGTTGAGGCTGGTGCCGGTCAGAATCATTGCGAAGATAGCGCAGGCAAGACCCAGCGGAACGGTCGCCATGATGATGACGGCGCTGACGAAGCTCTCGAACTGAGCGGCAAGCACCAGAAGAATGATGACGATGGCAAAGCCGAAGGTCATCATCATGGAGCCGGTGGTTTCGCCAAGCGTCGCCGTCTCGGCGAGCGGGATGATGCGGCTTCCCGTCGGCATATGGGGCCGCGCCATCTCCTGCGCCTCGGCATAGGCTTCGCCCAGTGCAAAGTCCGAACGCAGACCGGCCGTTATGGCGACCGCGCGCAATTGCTGTTCGCGCTGGAGCGAGGGGGCGACCGCGCGCTCCGACAGGGTCGCGATGGTCGACATGGGCACGAAGCGTCCGTCGCGGGTCTTGAGGTAGATGTTTTCGAGATCGGTCGGATCGTTGATCGGATTGGTGGTCGAGACGAGCTTCACGTCGAAGCTGCGATCCTCGATGAAGACCGAGCCGACCTCGCGGCCGTCGAGCATGGCCTGCATCGCTTCGGCCAGACCTGTGATGTCGATGCCGATGTCGGATGCGCGTTCGCGATCGATATCGACCGAAAGCTGCGGCTGGGTCGTATCGGTGGACAGGCGCGGCTGGAGAAATCGCGGGTCTTTCTCCATCTCAGCGATGATCTTTTGCGCCGCGGCGCCAAGATCGGCGTAGGAATTGCCTGCCAGTGCAAACTGCAGGCCGCTGCCGGCACCGCGAATGCCGAGGCTGTTCGGCTGGTTGGTGAAGGCGCGGACGCCGGGAACCTGCGTCAGCATGCCTTCGATCTGGGTGACGATCTGCTGCTGGGTTCGTTCGCGTTCGCTCCAAGGCGCCAGCGTCAGCACCAGGAAGCCGCTGTTGGACTGGCCCTGCGAGCCGGCGATGCCGAAGGTGTTGGTGATCTCGCCGGAATCGCGCAGGGGTTGGAGCAGGCGCTCGATGTCGCCGATGCGCTGGGAGAGATAGTCGATGGACACGCCCTGCGGAGCATTGATGCGCAGGAACATCTGCGACCGGTCTTCCTGCGGCGTCAGCTCGGACTTGATGCCCGTCGATACGGCCCATGCGGCTGCGCCGAACATGATCGAAATGAGCACGACCACAAGCGGGGCGTTGAGGCAGGCCCGCAGGACGCGGCGATAGAGGTCCGAGAGGCGGCCGCCGATACGGCCGAGAATGCCGTTGTCTTCCTCATGGGAATGAGGGCGCAGCATTCGCGATGCGAGCATGGGACACAGCGAGAGCGCGACGATTGCCGAGAGGATGACGGCAATGGCCAGAACGAAGCCGAATTCGCGGAAGAGACCGCCCGTCTGACCGGGCAGGAAGGAGAGGGGGACAAAAACGGCGACGAGCGTCGCGGTCGTGGCGATGACGGCGAAGAACACCTCTTCGGCACCGAGCACGGCGGCCGCGCGTGGCCCCATGCCTTCGTTTCGTCGCCTGACGATGTTTTCCAGCACGACGATGGCGTCGTCGACCACGAGGCCGGTTGCGAGGACCAGCGCAAGCAAGGTCAGGATGTTGAGCGAGAAGCCGACGAGATATACGGCGGCGATGGTGCCGACGAGCGCGACGGGAAGCGACATTCCGGGGATGAGGGTGGCGCGCCAGTCGCGCAGGAACATGTAGATGACCAGAAGGACGAGCGAGACCGAAATGCCGAGCGCGATCTCCACCTCATGGATCGCGCCGTCGACGAAGATCGCGTCGTCGCCGGTGATCCTGATCTCGACGCCTTCAGGCAGCGACTGGTTGAGGTTGTCGATTGCCGTGCGAACGCCTTGCGAAATCTGAAGCGTGTTGGACTGCGCCTGCCTGATGATGCCAAGCCCGACGCCGGTCTTGCCATTGGCGCGCAGCGCAGACTGGCCGATATCGGCGCCGAGCGTGACGGTGGCCACGTCGCGCAGCTTGATCATGTTGGCGTTCGGACCGATTGCGAGGTTCTCGAACTGCTCGGGCGTCGTCACCGAGGCGGTGGCGCGTACCACGAGATCCTGCGAGTTCGAGGTGAGCGAACCGGCCGGCGCATCGAAGGAGATGGAGGCTAGGGCGTTTCGCACGTCTGCAACCGTCAGGCCAAGGCTCGACAGGCGCGACTGGTTGATGTCGACGCGGAAGATCTTGGCGCGGTCGCCAAAGACCTGAACGTCGGCCACGCCCGGAACGGCGGACAGGCCATCGACGATCTGGTCCTCCACCAGAACGCTGAGGTCCTGGATGGTCATGCTGCCAGACGTGACGGCCAGACGCATTACGGCATCGGCGTTGGCGTCGGCCTTGACGATGCGCGGCACGTCGGCGTCGTCGGGCAGATTGTTCTGAACCCGGCTGATGGCATCGCGCATGTCGGAGGCAGCGACGTCGAGATTGACGCCGTCGTTGAACTCGACCGTTACGCGGCTGCGGCCATAGGATGATGACGACGAGATCGACTTGACGCCCGAGACGCGGGCGACCGCGCCTTCGAGGATGGATGTCAGCTCACGGTCGATGGTTTCGGCCGATGCGCCTGTGAAATCCGCCGTGATGGTGACGACAGGCCGGTCGACGTCCGGCAATTCGCGAACCTCGACCGCCAGAAACGCGGCGAGGCCGGCGACGATGATCAGGACGTTGAGGACGAAGGCGAGAACCGGACGGCGGATGAAAAGGGCCGTGACGCCCGATTCCGGATTGTGCTGTGGTGCTCCGCTCATGCCCTAGCCACCCGTTGCCGTGTTCTGGACAGTGGCAGGCGAGGGGGCTGCCGCGCCATTGGTGCGCGCGATGGTGACGGGCGCGCCGTCACGCACGGCATGGACGCCTTCGGTCACGACGACATCGCCAACAGCGATGGGCGCGTCGACAAGCACGGTGTCGGTGTTGCGCTGGATGATGCGGACATCGGTGCGCACCGCATTGCCGTCACGCACGAGCCAGACGAAGGCGCCGCTCGCGCCCCACTGGACCGCGAGCGGATCGACGGCGGGAAACGTGTCGCCGGGAAACTCCATCGTGACCTGGAACGACATGCCGGCGCGCAGCGTGTCATCGGGGTTCTCGATGCGGGCCTGAACCTGCAGGGTGCGGCTGGCCGCGTCAATGCGGTTGTCGAGCGCGCTGACGACACCCGAATAGACCTCGGCAGGACGGGCGACGGAAGACGCCTTGAGGGCGGCACCGACTTTGACCAGATCGGCGTAGCGCTCGGGCACCCAGAAATCGATGAGAATGTTCGAGCGGTCGTCGATACGGGCGATTTCGGTGGTGGAGGTGACATAGTTCCCCGCAGCAACCGGCAGGATGCCGACCACGCCGGAGATCGGGGCGGTGATTGCGCGGCGCGTCAGCGCCAGCTCCGCATCGCGCAGCGCCAGGCGGGCATTATCGACGGCGAGCGCCGCCTCGTTGAGCTGAACGGCGGTCGCTGCGTTCGAATTGCGCAGCGTGCGGATGCGCTCCTGCTTGGCGGTGGCGTCGTCGAGCGCATATTTTGCGCGGTCGACCGCAATCGACTGGGTTTCGGAATCGAGGCGGGCGATCACGTCTCCGGCCTGAACGGTCGCGCCGGAGGTGACGAGAAGCTCCGTCATCTGTCCGGCGGCGTATGGGTTGACCGCAACCGTCTCCCTGGCCCGCCCGGTGCCGATGGCCGACAGGCGGCTGTTGATGGTTTCCTGCGTCACGACGGAGGCAATGACGGGCAATTGCGCGCCCGAGCCTTGCTGGCCGCCTGCCTGACGATTGCCTGTCGAGGCAGGAGCAGCGGGCTTGCCGATCCCCCAACCTGCCAGCGTGTCGCGGGAGCCGGGCACGAAATACACCCAAGCCGCGACCGCTGCCGCAACGATTGCGAGCGAGAGGATCGCCTGTTTCCAGAATGCCATCAATGTCTCCGAACCGGCCGTCTACCCTGATCGATACCGTAGCGCCTCATGACGCAATGGTAACGGTCGCGCCGCCCAAGGCCAGCACGCTTGTATGACATGTGTTCGACCGGGCCGCCCATGTCATCTTAAACTTTGGTAATCTCGGTCCGCGGAGGTCACATCCTCGTTATTCCTCGCGCAATGCGTCCATGTCGCGAATGCGCGCCGCGCTCTGGTCGGGCAGCATGTCCGTGACGCCCGCGATCAGCCTTTCAGCGACGACGAAGAGGGCGGCAGATGAATCCCAGGCGGATGGAACGGCGGTTCTCGCAGCAACGACATGGTTGGTGAAGCGCGCAATGGGTGAAAGCCACTGGTCCGTCATCAGAACAATGGTGACGCCTCTCGCCTTCGCCTTTCCGGCGAAATGCAGCAGGCTTTCCTGATAGCGGCGGATATCGAAGACGACGAGCACGTCCTTGCGGCCCATGTCGAGCAGCCGGTCCCGCCACATGTTCTCCTGCCCTTCGAGGTGAAAGACACCGGGGCGGATGATCTGGAGATGAGCGCCGAGATAGCGCGCGATCGGATCCGTGAAGCGGCCGCCGACGAGATGGATGCGCAGGCGCGGGTCGGCCAGAAGCGCTATGGCGTCGGCGATCTGGCGGGGAGCCAGAAGCTTGAAGGTTTCGGAGATGTTGTCGAGGATCGCAGCGGCGAACGGATCGTCGGAGCCCGCGACGCTGCGCGTCTTGACGCCCGTGCGCGACAAGGGCGATTCCAGCCGCGCGGCGAGTTCGTCGTTCAACGCGCCTTGAAACTCGGCATAGTTCTGGAAGCCGATGCGGCTGACAAAGCGCAGGATCGTGGGCGAGCTGACGCCGGCACGGGCGGAAAATTCGGCGACCGTCTTCAGGCCGAGCATCGGATAATTGGCCATAAGGGCCTGCGCGGCCTTGCGCTCTCCCGGCGGCAGGTCGTCGGTCCGTGCGACGATCATCTCGGCGATGTTGGTTGCCACTCTTCCTCCCGCCACTGCGCCTCCCGATTGTCGTTTGACAAAACGCAGATCAGCGTATCAAATCATACTTGAGTGTGGAATGAACTTCAAAACGTAACAAAAGTTACACACGCCGAGGGGAAGTGATCAAGCAGCCGTCATCGATCGATGATGCCGTGCGCGACCCGGTGCAGGTCTCCAACTGGAGCGCGCGGGGCGATTTCGTCATTGTCTGCGAGCATGCCTCCAACTGGCTTCCGTCCGCGCTCGGGACGCTCGGCCTGGCACGGGGCGAACTTCATCGCCACATCGCCTGGGATCCCGGCGCGCTGCCCGTGTCTCGCAAGCTGGCGGCCCTGCTCGACGCGCCGCTGGTCGTATCGCAGGTGTCGCGGCTGGCAATCGATTGCAACCGCCCGCTGGACGCGCCCGACCTTGTTCCGGCGGTGAGCGAAACCACGGTCATCCCCGGCAATGAGGGTCTGTCGGAGAAGGCGCGCGACGAACGCATCGCACTGTCTCATCGCCCGTTTCACGATGTCCTGTCGGCACTCATCGATGAGCGGCTGGAGAACGGGCGTCGCACCGCCATCGTCACGATCCACAGCTTCACGCCGGTCTACAAGGGTGTCGCGCGGCCCTGGCATGTCGGCGTGATCCATGACGACGATATGCGGCTCGCCGCGCCCATGCTGGCCGGCCTTCGCAGGCTCGATGGCGTGGTGGTCGGCGACAACGAACCATATAGCCCCGACGACCGCGTCTATTATACGCTGGAGCGACACGCCCGCAGCCGGGGCCTGCCTTGCGCGATGGTCGAGATCCGCAATGATGACATCGCAGACGAGGCGGCGCATTCTCGGTGGGCTTCGCGGCTTGCGGCGATACTTGCCGAGGCGGCGGAAAGCCTTGACTGGCCGCTCGCGCCGGGCGCGGCCGGGGAGAATTCATGAACGCCTTTGCCAGATTATTCGTTCGATATGTCGATGCCGCGAACTACCGGATCGGCCGGTTTGCGATGTACCTGTTCTTCGTCATGGGCGCGATCCTGCTCGCGTCGACCGTATCGCGCCTCGTCATCGGCGTGCCGATATACTGGGCGTTGGAAATGTCCCAGTTCGTGCTGTCGGCCTACTACCTGCTTGGCGGGGCATACACGATGCAACTCGACCAGCATGTGCGCATGGACCTGTTCTACAGCCGGCTTGATGCGCGCCGCCGCGCCACCACCGATGCCTTCACGATCCTGTTCATCATCTTCTATCTGGGCGTTCTGTTCTGGGGCGGCCTGTCGAGCACGAACTACGCGATGACCTATGGCCAGAAGAACTATTCCGCCTGGAGCCCGCCGCTCTGGCCGATCAAGACCATCATGACATTCGCGATCTTCATGATGCTGCTGCAGTGCATCTCCGCGCTGATCAAAGACATTGCAATCGCCCGCGGGAAGCCGATCCAATGAGCAGCGAATTCATCACGCTTTTCATGTTCGGCACCATGATGGTGCTGCTGTTCACCGGGCAGCGCGTCTTCGGCGTGATCGGCTTTGTCGGTTCCGCTGCCGCGCTCTGGCTATGGGGGCAGGGATCGTTCGAAATGCCGTTCAACGCCACATTCCAAGTGCTGAACTGGTATCCGCTGATCACCGTGCCGTTCTTCGTGTTCATGGGCTACATGTTGTCGGAATCGGGCATGGCGTCCGGCCTCTACCGCATGTTCCACGTCTGGTTCGGGCCGGTTCGCGGCGGTCTGGCGCTCGGCACGATCGGCCTGATGGTGTTGATCGCGGCGCTCAATGGCCTGTCCGTCGCCGGAATGGCGATCGGCGCGACCATCGCGCTGCCGCAACTGCTACGCCACGGTTACGACAAGGTGATGGTGACGGGCGTCATCCAGGCAGGCTCGTCGCTCGGCATTCTTATCCCGCCAAGCGTCGTGCTCGTTCTCTACGCGATGATCGCGCGCGCGCCCGTCATCGATCTCTGGCTCGCCGGCATCGGGCCGGGCATACTGATGGCGATCATCTTCGCGCTCTATGTCTATATTCGCTGCCGCATGCAGCCGGACCTCGGCCCGCCGCTGCCGGAGGAGGAGCGACGCGAGATCACCAGCGCCGAAAAGTTTGCGCTGCTTCGATCCGGCGTGGTGCCGCTGCTGATCTTCGTCGCGATGATGGTCCTGTTCCTGACGGGCGTGACCAGCCTTGTCGAAAGCGCGGCGGTCGGCGCGCTTCTATCGGTCGGCGCTGCCTGGTGGGCCGGCAATCTGAACTTCAAGGTTCTCGAGGATTCGTCGCGCAACACGCTGGCCATCAGCTGCATGTTCCTCTGGATCATCCTCGGCGCGCTATGCTTCAGCTCGGTCTATGACGGGCTTGGAGCGGTCAAGGCCGTGAAGGCGCTGCTGGTCGACACCTGGGATTTCAGCCCCTGGACCATCCTTATCCTGATGCTCCTGTCCTTCATCGTGATGGGCATGTTCCTCGACGACACGGCGATGCTCGTCATCGTCGCGCCGCTCTACATCCCACTGGTAAAGGCGTTGGGATTCGATCTCGTCTGGTTCGGCATCCTCTACACGATCACCTGCCAGATCGCGTATATAACGCCGCCCTTCGGCTACAATCTGTTCCTCATGCGGGCCATGGCCCCGCCCGAGATCACGCTGATGGATATCTATCGGTCCATCATTCCCTTCTTCTTCCTGATGGTTCTGACGATCATCATCCTGATGATCTTCCCGCAGATCGCTCTGTGGCTGCCATCGCTCTACCGGGCTGCCTAGAGGCCCGGCCGCCGCCTGACATTTGAAACGATAATGGAGAGCCAGAGATGACTGACAAGACGAATATCAGCAAACGTGATTTCCTGCGCAAGACCGTGCTGACGGGTGCGGGCGCAGCCGGTGCGACAGTCCTCGCCACCCCCTATGTCAAGGCGCAGGCGCCGATCAAATGGCGGCTGCAGACCTATGCCGGCCCGGCGCTGGCCGAGCATGTCATCCAGAACTCGATCGAATGGTTCAACAAGGCTGCAAACGGCGCGATGGAGATCGAGCTTTACACGGCTGACCAACTCGTGCCGCAGGGCGAACTGTTCCGCGCCGTGCAGTCCGGCACGATCGATGCCGCGCAGAGCGACGACGATTCCGCGGCCGCTCCGGTCGACGTGAAGGTGTTCGGCGCCTATTTCCCGCTCGCCTCGCGTTATTCGCTCGACGTTCCGGCGCTCTGGCACTGGCACGGGCTGAAGGAGATCTGGGAAGAGGCCTATGCCGAAATTCCCGGCGTCACCTGGCTGTCTTCGGGTGCGTGGGACCCGTGCAACTTCGGCACGACCAAGCCGATCAATTCGCTGGCGGACCTCAAGGGCCTGCGCGTCTACACCTTCCCGACGGGCGGCCAGTTCCTGTCGAAGTTCGGCGTCATTCCGGTGTCGCTGCCTTACGAAGACGTGGAGCCTGCGATCCAGACCGGCGAGCTTGACGGCGTGTGCTGGTGCGGCATCACCGAGATGCATACGGTCGGCTGGGCGAACGTCCTGAAATATTACCTGACCAACCCGCTGTCGGGCGCATGGGCAGGTTCCTATTTCGTCAACACCGACAAGTGGAACGCGGTGCCGGAGCATCTCCAGCAGCTGTTCAAGCTGTCGATGGATGCGTCGCACTACTACCGCCAGCATTGGTACTGGGCGGGTGAAGCCAAGTATCGCAACGAGGGCAAGCTTGAACTGACCACGATCCCCGCAGCCGAATGGAAGCAGGTCGAGGACGAGGCATTCAAATTCTGGGACGAGGTCGCGACCCAGAGCCCGCGTTCGGCGCGGGTTGTCGAGATCGTCAAGAAATACAATGAATCGATGACCAAGGCTGGCGCGCCCTACCGCTACAGCTGATCCAACGACTGACGGCCCGTGGCGCTCGCTGCGGGCCGTCTGCCCGTTCAAGCAACGGGAATATATGATCCAAGAGGTTGCAGATGGCCGGTATGCTCAGTTTCGATGAACTCAGGAAAGCCGTTGCCGCCGGTGAAATAGACACCGTTCTGTGCAGCGGCGTCGACATGCAGGGGCGTCTGTTCGGCAAGCGGTTCCTGGCGTCGTTCTTCGTCGATTCCGCCTATGAAGAGACGCATGGCTGCAACTATCTGCTGACCGTCGACATCGATATGGAGCCGGTGCCGGGCTACAAGGCCGCGAGCTGGAGTCAGGGCTATGGCGACTTCGTTCTGAAGCCCGACTTGAACACCATCCGCCGCATTCCGTGGCTGGAAAAGACGGTTCTGGTCATCTGCGATATTCAGGACCATCACAACCACAAGGACCTGCCGCACAGCCCGCGGGGCATCCTGCGCCGGCAGGTCGCCCGGCTCGCCGAGCGTGGCTATATCGGCTATTTCGCCTCCGAGCTTGAGTTCTATCTGCTCAACGAAAGCTATGAGGCGGCGCGCACCAAGCGCTGGAACAATCTGGCGACCGCCTCGCCCTATATCGGCGATTACCAGATCGGCATCACCACCAAGGAAGAAGGCTATATGCGCCGCCTGCGCAACGAACTGGCGGCGGCGGGCATTCCCATCGAATGCTCCAAGGGTGAATGGGGGCCGGGGCAGGAGGAAATCAACGCGCGCTATGCCGAGGCCATCGAGATGGCCGACCAGCACGTGGTGATGAAGAACGGCGCCAAGGAAATCGCCGATCAGGAAGGCAAGGCCGTGACCTTCATGGCCAAGTATAATTACGGCCTCGCCGGAAATTCGAGCCACATCCACAATTCGGTCTGGAGCAAGGACGGCAAGCCGCTGTTCTTCGACAAGAATGCGCGTTGGACTCTGTCGGAACTGGGCCAGGCGTGGAGCGCTGGGCAGATCAAATATGCGAAGGAATTCACCTATTTCCTCGCGCCCTACATCAACTCCTACAAGCGCTTCCAGTCGGGCACGTTTGCGCCGACCAAGATCATGTGGTCGGAAGACAATCGCACCGCCGGCTTCCGCCTGTGCGGCATGGGATCGAAGGCGATCCGCATGGAGTGCCGCATAGGCGGCGCGGACCTCAATCCCTATCTCGCCTTCGCCGCGCTGATCGCGGCGGGCCTGGCGGGCATCGACGAAAAGCTGAAATTGCAGGACCCGTTTGTCGGCGACGCCTATCAGGCGTCAAGGCTGCCGGAGATACCCAAGACGCTGCGCGCTGCGACCGATACGCTGGCCAAGTCGAAGATGCTGAAGGAAGCGCTCGGCGAGGATGTGGTCGATCATTATCTGCACACCGCGCGGTGGGAGCAGATGGAATATGACCGCCGCATCACCGACTGGGAACTGCATCGCGGGTTTGAACGCTATTAGCCTATCCCGCATGGCCCATCTTTCAAGGACGACTATCTTGGAAACATCCAGACTCATCTCCCCAATCGACGGTTCGATCTATGCCGAACGCCCGATTGCGACCGACGCGCAGGTGTCGAAGGCGGTCGAGGCGGCGCGCGCGGCACAGCCCGCCTGGGCGGCGCTGCCCGTCGCGACCCGCACCAGCTACATGCTGAAAATGCTCGAGGCGCTGGTCGGCATGTCCGACGAGATCGTACCGGAACTCGCTCACATGATGGGCCGTCCGGTGCGCTATGGCGGGGAGTTCGGCGGCGTCAAGGAACGCACGAGCTACATGGTCGAGATCGCCGAACAGGCTTTGAAGCCTGTCATGGCGTCGAACCCGAAGGACGGCTTCACGCGCTATGTGAAGAAGGACCCGCTCGGCGTCGTCATGGTCATCGCGCCGTGGAATTACCCCTATCTCACAGCCGTCAACACGATCGTTCCGGCGCTGATCGCAGGCTCGTCCGTTATTCTGAAACATGCGGCGCAGACGCTGCTGGTCGGCGAGCGTTTTGCCCAGGCTTTCGAGAAGGCCGGACTGCCCAAAGGCGTGTTCCAGAACGTCGTGCTGAACCATGCGCAGACCGAAAAGCTGCTCGGCTCGGGCAAGATCGATCATGTGAATTTCACCGGCTCGGTCGCTGGCGGCCGCGCCATCGAGAAGGCGGGGGCAGGCACCTTCATGACGATGGGGCTGGAACTTGGCGGCAAGGACCCGGCCTATGTGCTGGCCGACGCCAAGCTCGATCACGCCATCCCGAATCTCGTCGAAGGCGCATTCTTCAACTCCGGCCAGTGCTGCTGCGGCATCGAGCGCGTCTACGTCCATGAGAAGGTCTATGACCAGTTCGTCGAAGGCTTCATCGAAGAGACGAAGAGCTACGTGCTCGGCAATCCGCTGGAAGAAGCGACGACAATGGGGCCGATGGCGCAGGCGCGCTTTGCCGACTTCATCCGCGAGCAGAAGGCCGAGGCGCTGCGAAAGGGCGCGACCGCTCACATGAACACGAAAGACAGCCGCGACAGCGAGGGTTCGCCCTATCTGCCCGCAGAAGTGCTGACTGGCGTCAACCACCAGATGTCGGTGATGCGCGAGGAAAGCTTCGGCCCGGTCGTCGGCATCATGAAGGTGCGCAATGACGAGGAAGCCATCGCGCTGATGAATGACAGCCCATATGGCCTCACCGCATCGGTGTGGACCAGCGATCTCGAACACGCGGTTGCGATCGGCGATCGCGTCGAGACGGGGACCGTCTTCATGAACCGCTGTGACTATCTAGATCCCGCGCTGGTGTGGACCGGCGTCAAGGATACGGGCAAGGGCGCGGCGCTGTCGCAGATCGGCTACGACAACCTGACCCGTCCGAAGAGCTATCATCTGAGGACCGTCTGATCGCTCAAGCGTCCGGGCAAACCCATTCTCCAACCGCAGAAACAAACATGACCAAACTCGTTTCCAAATGGAACTATCCCACCACCGTCCGTTTTGGCGCGGGCCGCATTTCGGAACTCGCTGACGCGGTTTCGGCGGTCGGCATCAAGAAACCGCTCTTCGTCACCGACCCCGGCCTTGCCAAGCTGCCGGTGGTGGCCAAGGCGCTGAAGGTGCTCGACGACGCCAAGATGCCCTATGGCGTCTTTTCGGAGGTGAAACCCAATCCGGTCGAGGCAAATCTCAATGCAGGCATCGAGGTGTTCAAAAAGGGCAAGCATGACGGCGTCATCGTCTTTGGCGGCGGTTCGGCGCTCGACCTCGGCAAGCTGATCGCCCTGCAGGCGGGGCAGACACGACCCGTCTGGGATTTTGAGGACATCGGCGACTGGTGGACGCGCGCCGACGCGTCGAAGATAGCGCCGATCGTCGCCGTGCCGACCACGGCAGGGACGGGCTCGGAGGTCGGCCGCGCGGGCGTGCTGACGCATGAGGAAAGCCATACCAAGAAGATCATCTTCCACCCGAAGCTGCTGCCGGGCATCGTCATCGCCGATCCCGAACTGACGGTCGGAATGCCGCCCTTCATCACGGCGGGCACAGGCATGGATGCGTTTGCCCACTGTCTCGAAGCCTATTGCGCGCCGGGCTATCATCCGATGGCGGATGGCATCGCGCTCGAAGGCATGCGGCTCGTTCTGGAGAACCTGCCCAAGGCCTATGCCAATGGCAAGGACATCACCGCCCGCGCCCATATGATGAGTGCAGCGGCGATGGGCGCCACCGCCTTCCAGAAGGGGTTGGGCGCAATCCATTCGCTGTCGCACCCGATCGGTGCGCTTTACGACACGCATCACGGCATGACCAACGCCGTGTTCATGCCCTATGTGCTCGCCTTCAACCGGCCGGCGATCGAGGAGCGGCTGACGCGTGCTGCCGCCTATCTCGGAATCAAGGGCGGCTATGAGGGTTTTGCGAAGGCGGTGCTGAAGCTGCGCAAGGAATTGAAGGTGCCGCACACGCTGCCGGGCCTGGTGAAGGGGCTGGACCTCGACAAGAAGACGAAGGCGATGATCGCCGAAATGGCGGTCGCCGATCCGTCGACCGGGACCAATCCGGTCAAGCTGACGAAGAAGGCGGCGCTTGAAATTCTGGAGAACTCGATCTCGGGGAAAATATGAGGGAGCGAGTCTATTTAGCCGGGCAAATAATAATGCCGTCCGGCTGATTGCGGGCTGAAGCGAAATGGGATTAGCTCAGGGTCGCACGCGCAGTAAAGTCAGGCATTTCATTGAACTGTCATGGGAAGAGGCTAACCGCCTCTCAGGCGTCGTGTGGCGTCAAATTCACGGAGAAGAATATGCGTAAGGCATTGGGGAAGGTTGTTTCGCTCACCGCGGCGGTGCTGATGGCGACATCGGCCATCACGTCGGCGCAGAGCCTGGCGGACATCGAAGCGGCGGCAAAGGCAGAAGGCAAGCTGACCACCATCGCGCTGCCACACAGCTGGTGCGGCTATGGCGACGTGATCGCCGGCTTCAAGGCGAAATATCCGGAAATCGCAGTGAACGAACTCAATCCGGACGCCGGCTCGGCAGACGAGATCGAGGCCATTCGCGCCAACAAGGACAACAAGGGTCCGCAGGCTCCTGACGTGATCGACGTCGGTCTGTCGTTCGGCCCTGCCGCACAGGGCGAGGGCCTGCTGCAGCCGCACAAGGTCGCCACCTGGGACTCGATCCCAGCTGACGCCAAGGATGCCGACGGCAACTGGTACGGCGACTATTACGGCGTCATGTCGTTCATGGTGAACAAGGACCTCGTGCCGAACCCGCCGCAGTCGTTCGCCGACCTGCTCAAGCCGGAATATGCCGGTCAGGTCGCTCTCGCAGGCGATCCGCGTGCGTCGAACCAGGCCATCCTCGGCGTTCTCGCAGCAGGCATGGCGCAGGGCGCCGAGCCCGGTGCCGCCGCTGCCCAGGCGGGTCTGGAATTCTTCAAGAAGCTCAACGATGCGGGCAATTTCGTTCCCGTCATCGGCAAGGCCGGCACGCTCGCACAGGGCACCACGCCGATCATCATCGCATGGGACTATAATGCCCTGTCGTGGCGCGACTCGCTGAACTCCAACCCGCCGGTTGAAGTCGTCGTTCCCTCCGATGCGGCTCTCGCCGGCGTCTATGTCCAGGCGATCAGCGCCTACGCTCCGCAGCCGAACGCCGCGAAGCTTTGGATGGAATATCTCTACAGCGACGAAGGCCAGCTTGGCTGGCTCAAGGGCTATTGCCACCCGATCCGCTTCAACGATCTGGTTGCCAAGGGCACGGTCCCGCAGGACCTGCTCGACAAGCTGCCGCCGGCAGCATCCTATGAGAAGGCCGTGTTCCCGAGCCTCGACGCCGTCAACGCCAACTCCGAAGCGGTCAAGGCCGGTTGGGACAAGGTCGTCGGCGCCAACGTGGTGCAGTAAATATTGCCGGCCGGGTGCGGGCCTTTGCGGTCCGCATCCGCTCTCCTTCTCGTGGGACCACGCTGACAATGTCGCAAGCCATGCCAAGGGCGCAGCGCCTGCCGACCCAGTGGCTCGGCGTGACGCCGTTTTTCCTGTTCGCCTTCCTGTTTCTGATCCTGCCTGCACTGTCGATCGTCATCGGAGCCTTTCGCGCGCCTGACGGCGGATTCACCTTCGACAATATCATGGGGCTGAACACGCCCACGATCCGCAACGCCTACTGGGTGTCGATCCGGGTCTCGTTCTTTTCGGCGCTGTTCGGCTGTCTCGTCGGTTTCGCCATGGCGGCTGCCGTCGTGCTCGGCGGCCTGCCGCGCGCCATCCGAGCGCCGCTGCTCACATTCTCGGGCGTGGCATCGAATTTCGCGGGCCTGCCGCTTGCCTTCGCCTTCATCGCGACTATCGGCCCGGCTGGCCTGATCACCGTCTGGCTGCGGACCGAGTTCGGCATCAATCTGCGCGCCGCGACCGGCTTCAACCTGTTCTCGACCAACGGCCTGATCGCCACCTACATGTTCTTTCAGGTCCCGCTGATGATCCTCATCATCACGCCCGCGCTCGACGCGTTGAAACGCGAATGGCGCGAGGCGGCCGAGATCCTCGGCGCCAGCGGCTTCCAGTATTGGCGCATCATCGCACTGCCGATCCTGCTCCCGTCTCTGATGGGAACGTTTGCGCTGCTGTTTGCCAATTCCTTCGGCGCGGTCGCCACCGCATTCGCGCTGGCCGGGCCGCAGCTCAACATCGCGCCGATCCTTCTCTTCTCGCAGATACGCGGCGACGTGCTCGGCAATCCGGGCCTCGGTTATGCGCTGGCGTTCGGCATGATCGTCATTACGGGTCTCGCCAACGCGCTTTATCTCTGGCTGCGTGCCCGCACCGAGAGGTGGCAGAAATGAAGCGCTTCTTTGCCTGGACCGCGTTCCTTCTTGGCTCGCTGATCTTCATCCTGCCGCTTATCGGCATGACCGAATTCTCGCTGTCGATGCGGCGCGGGGTTTATTCTTTCGATGCCTATGCTTCGGTGCTGGCCGATCCCCAGTTCCGCGCGACCTTCACCTATTCGGTCGTGATGGCGCTGTTCACGATCGTCTTCGGCGTGTTGCTCGTCGTGCCGACCGCATACTGGGTGCGCTTGAAAATGCCGGGACTGCGCCCGGTGATCGAATTCATCACGCTGATGCCGCTGGTCATACCGGCAATCGTCATCGTGTTCGGCTATATCCGGCTCTACAACACGTCGAGCTGGCTGCCGCTGACGGGTTCGTCGATGGGCACAAACGTACTGTTGATGTTCGGCTATACAGCGCTTGCACTGCCTTACATGTATCGCGCCGTCGACACGGGCCTGCGCTCGATCGACATCGCGACGCTGACCGAGGCGGCGCAATCTCTGGGTGCAAACTGGATGACGATCTTTGCCCGCGTCATCATGCCGAATGTCTTCGTCGCCGTGCTGTCGGGCGCGTTCATCACTTTCGCAATCGTCATCGGCGAATTCACGCTGGCGGCCCTGCTCAATCGCCCGGCATTTGGGCCTTATCTCCAGCTTGTCGGCGCCAACAAGGCCTATGAGCCGTCGGCTCTCGCGGTCATCTCCTTCGCCATCACCTGGCTCTGCATGGGCCTTATCCAGATCGTCTCGCGTTTCGCGCCCAAGGCGCCCGCGCAGGCCCATTGAACGGACATCAAAAATGCCCGAACCGTTTCTCAAGATCGAGCATGTGAAGAAGGCCTTCGGTGCTACTGTCGTCGTCAAGGACTTCAACCTCGACATACAGCAGGGCGAGTTCGTCTCGTTCCTCGGGCCGTCGGGCTGTGGCAAGACCACGGTCCTGCGCATGGTTGCAGGCTTTGAGCAGCCGACGTCCGGCAACATCCTCGTCGGCGGCAAGGACGTCACGCGGCTGAAACCCAACCAGCGCAATATCGGCATGGTGTTCCAGGCCTATGCGCTGTTTCCCAACCTCACGGTGGCGCAGAACATCGCATTCGGGCTGCGCGTCGCGGGCGTAAACAAGGCCGAGCAGGACAAGCGCGTTGCCGAGATGCTCAACATCATCAAGCTGCCGCAGCTTGGCGACCGGTTCCCTTATCAGCTTTCAGGCGGCCAGCAGCAGCGCGTGGCGCTGGCGCGCGCGCTTGCCCCGAGCCCCAAGCTTCTGCTTCTCGATGAACCGCTGTCGGCACTCGACGCCAAGGTGCGCGTGTCGCTGCGTGACGAGATCCGGTCGATCCAGCAGCGCCTCGGCATCACCACGATCTTCGTGACACATGATCAGGAAGAGGCGCTGTCGATCTCCGACCGCATCGCCGTCATGAACCAGGGCGTCGCCGAACAGGTGGCGACACCGTTCGAGATATACAATCGCCCGGCAACGAAGTTCGTTGCCAATTTCGTCGGCACGCTCAACGTGCTGGAGGGCGTCGTCGCTGATGCAGCCGACGGCACGGTGAAGGTCGGCGACAGCCAAGTGGCGGTGAAGGGCAAGCTCAATGGCCATAAGTCAGGCGACGCGGTGACACTGGCGCTGCGGCCGGAGGCGATTTCGCTTGGCACCGCTCAGGGGCTCGACCAGACCTTGTCGGGCAAAATCGAGCAGGTCCATTTCCTCGGCTCGGTGATCCGCGTGAAGGTGGGCGTGGGCAAGGACATGGTGTCGCTCGACACGTTCAACAATTCGTCGGCGCCGCCGCCGCAGGTGGGTCAGCCGGCAAGCATCAGTTTCGCATCGAACGACGTGCTGGTTCTGCACTGACGCGTTTCGTCGGCGACATGAACCACTACAGCCGCCGAGCGGGTTTCCTTTTGGCGGTCGCGGGCGGTAGTGTGATCCTCACTTAATGAGGCTCATCATGAAATTTATCGATCTGTCGCGGCCGCTTGAAAACACCGACTTCGCTGACCCGCCGGGCCTTGGCCCCAAGATCGATTATTTCGACCACCAGATGACGCCCGGCCAGATTCTCGGCTTTTTCCCCGGCGTGACCGCCGGGCAGTTACCGGGCGGAGAGGGGTGGGCGGTCGAGCGCGTCACGCTGTCGACCCATAACGGCACCCATCTCGACGCACCATGGCACTATCATTCGACCATGGACGGCGGCAAGCCGGCCATCACCATCGATGAAGTGCCGCTGGAATGGTGCTATTCGCGCGGCGTGAAGCTCGATTTCCGCCATTTCGGAAATGGCTATGTCGCCACGGCCGCCGATGTCGAGGCCGAGTTGAAGCGCATCGGCCATGAGTTGAGGCCGCTCGACATCGTTCTCGTCAACTCGGCTGCGGCCGGCCGCTACGGCGAGCCGGATTACGTGGCGACCGGTTGCGGGATGGGCCGCGAGGCGACGCTCTATCTGACCGAGCGGGGCGTGCGCGTTACCGGAACGGATGCGTGGAGCTGGGACGCGCCGTTTGCGCATACAGCCAAGCGGGTTGCAGAGACCGGAGACGCATCGCTGATCTGGGAGGGGCACCGCGCGGGCATGGTGCGCGGCTATTGCCACATCGAGAAGCTTGCCAATCTGGAAAACCTGCCGTCGACCGGCTTCGAGGTCATCTGTTTCCCGGTGAAGATCAAGGCGGCGAGCGCCGGCTGGTGCCGGCCGGTAGCGGTGCTGAAGGACTGATGGGGAACGCCCTTGAGTGCTGGCGCACTCAGTTGGTGTTCTTCTTTTCCTTCTCATCCTTCTTGAGGTCATTCCAGGCGTTCTGCTGAGCCAGCATCTGGCGCAGATAGGCGACGTTTGCCTGCGCCTGGGCGGGGGCGAGTTCCTGGCTGGCAATCTGCTCTGCCTCGGCGAACCGGCCTTGCAGGCCGACGACGAGCGCAAGATTCTGGCGCACGCGGCTGTCGGCGCCGGGCATCTGGGCGGCGTTGCGCATGTGGGTTTCGGCCGCGCGCAGGTCGCCCTCCATCAGATAGGACATTCCGAGGTTGGATAGAATGCTCGGCTCGTTCGGCTTGAGGTCAAGCGCCTTGCGGAACAGGGTGCGTGCAGTGTCGCGGTCGCCAAGCTGGTCGACGATCGAGGCTTCGGCGGAAAGAAGCTTCCAGTCGGGATATTCGGGCGTCTGGGCGCGACGCACTGCGTCGAGCGCCTGTTCGAACTGCCCGCCGGCGGCGAGTGCCTTGCCATAGGCGGCGAGAACCTCACGGTCCTTCGGCAGGTCGATGGCGAGCTTGCGCATGACGGCGAGCGACTGTTCGTTGCGGCCGCTCATCTGGAGCGCCTGCGCATAGCTCATGGCGACGGCCTTGTTCTTCGTGTCGCGGGTGTAGCGGCGTCCGAGGTCGGAGAGAGAGTCGCGCAACTCGCCTTCCGACATGCGCTCCACGCTCTTGCCATTGCTGATCGAACCAGTGGTCATGCTGCTGCGCCCGCCGGCACAACCGGCCACGCCAAGTGACAGAACCGAAACCGCAAGTAGAGCCGCAAATCGGTTGAGCGTTTTTGTCGCCATGGCCCTTTGCATGATTGCCGTGCCCCGCAGGAGTTTCTAGGTTTGTCTTTCAGGCCCAAGCAATATTCCGTTAACCCTAATGGATGGTTAAAGTGGTGGTCCATTGAAGGCCGTCATCAGATTTCCCGAGAAGTGAATTCATGCCAGTTTCAGTTTCTTCGCGACGCTCCAAAAGTGCGCTGCCCGTCCACCTTGTGGCAAAGGGAGGGCTGGAAGCAGCCGACCTGACAAGCCCTCAACGAGCATGGGCGATCGCCAACGGCTTCACCGGCGAGGCCGGGCGGGTACTGCTGTTGCCGACTGACGATGGCAAAGTTGGTGGGGCGCTGTTCGGGATTGGCTCCGAAACAGTTGGCCATGCAGCGCTGATAACGGGCGCGCTGGCGCGGGGCCTCAGCGCCGGGCACTGGCGCTTTGCCGCGCCGCTCGCAGACCCTGAAAACGCGATGGTCGGGCTGTTGATGGGCGGCTATTCCTTCACCGCCTATGGCCGCAAGCCGACGCGCGACATTTCCTTCGATGCGCCCGAAGGCGTCGACGCGGCGCGCGCGACCCGCATTGCAGAGGCCGTGGCGATGACGCGCGATCTCATCAACACGCCGACCAACGATATGGGGCCAACGCAGCTCGAGGCCGCCGCGCGCAAGCTCGCCTCACGCCACAAGGCAAGGATCAAGGTCACGACCGGCGACGACCTCCTGAAGCAGAATTTTCCTATGATCCATGCGGTCGGGCGGGCATCGGCGGATGCGCCGCGCCTGATCGACATCAATTGGGGATCGAAGACCGGCCCGAAGGTGACGCTGGTCGGCAAGGGTGTGTGCTTCGACACGGGCGGCCTCGACATCAAGCCGGCGTCGGGAATGCTGCTTATGAAGAAGGACATGGGCGGAGCTGCCAATGTGCTGGGGCTGGCGCATATGATCATGGACGCCAATATGCCGGTGCGGCTGCGTGTGCTGATCCCTGCGGTGGAGAATTCGATCTCGGCCAATGCGTTCCGGCCGAGCGACATTCTGCGCAGCCGCAAGGGTATCACGGTCGAAGTCGGCAATACGGACGCCGAAGGGCGGCTCGTGCTGGCCGACGCGCTGGCGCTGGCAGACGAAGACGAGCCGGACTTGCTGATCGACATGGCGACCCTGACCGGAGCCGCACGCGTTGCGCTGGGGCCGGACCTGCCGCCCTTCTACACCGACGACGAGGCGCTGGCCTTCGACCTGGCAACGGCGTCTGTCGCGGCGGCAGACCCGCTTTGGCGCATGCCGCTTTGGCCAGCCTATGATAACCGCTATTCCTCGAAGGTGGCAGACATCGGCAACACCAACACGGACGGTTTCGCGGGCTCGATCGTTGCCGCGCTTTTCCTCAAGCGGTTCGTCGAAAAGGCGAAGAGCTGGGCGCATCTCGACATTTACGCCTGGAACCCGAACGACCGGCCGCATGGCGTTGCGGGTGGCGAGGCGCAAGGCATCCGCGCTATCGAGCGCGTGATCGCTGCGAGATACGGAAAGTAGGGCTGCGGCGCAGGCTTGCGCGCGCGACAGACTTCAGATTGAATGGAACGGTTCCGAAACAGAAACCGGGGGCAGAGCCGTGTCCGTCAATCTGCGCCCGATACAGGCGCTGCGTTTGTGGCAGAGCGTGGCGCTCGATGAGGTGACGGCGGGCCATCCCGACCTGTCGCACCGGCAGATGACGATCCTGCTCACCATCTATCTCGACCCGCCGCCACACACCGTTCGCGGGCTTGCGGCCAAGCTCAATGTGACGAAACCGGTCATCACGCGTGCGCTCGACACGATGGGCGCGATGAGACTGGTGCAGCGCCACCGCGACGAGAACGACAGGCGCAATGTGTTGGTCAAGCGAACGGTAGATGGCGCGCTCTATGTCGAGCGGTTCGGGGATGCCGTCATCGCCGCCGCAAGAGGATTGCCGATATGAGCGCGCTCGACCGCCGTCTCAACGCTTTCAGGGCGGACCTTGCCGATGAACGGCTGCGCGGCGTTGTCGACGCTGCGCGATTTGCGACCGGCCGGCCGGCGGTGATCGGCGTGCCCGTGGCCGACCTGCGGTCCGGCCCGGCAGAGACGTCGGGTATCGATACGCAGCTTCTGCGCGGCGAGACGGTCTCGGTGTTTGACGAGCGCGACGGCTATGCCTGGGTGCAGGCGGCGCGCGACGGCTATGTCGGTTACGTGGCGCTTTCGGCGCTGGCGACAAGCGCGGAGCCTGCAACGCATATCGTGTCGGCACCGCGCACATTCGCCTATCCGGGCCCCGACATAAAACTGCCGGTGATACATGCACTGTCGATGGGATCGGCGCTAGCGGTGGCCGGTTTTGAAGAACGGCGAGGCACCGGCTACGCAGTTCTTTTGGACGGAACGGCGGTCATCGCGCGCCATATCCGCGCGATTGGCGCGATCGACGACGACTATGTGGCGGTTGCCGAAATACTGATCCGCACGCCCTATCTGTGGGCCGGCGCGTCCGCCTTCGGGATCGATTGTTCGGGCCTCGTGCAACTGTCGATGCATATGGCGGGCAAGGCGGCTCCGCGCGATTCGGACATGCAGGCGGCAGGGCTTGGCACTGCCATTGACCCTGCAGAAACGCGGCTGCGGCGTGGCGATCTTGTCTTCTGGAAGGGCCATGCCGCGATCCTGACCGATGCTGAAACGATCATTCATGCCAATGGCAACACGATGGATGTGGCGCTCGAACCGCTTGACGCCGCCGTTCAACGTATCGGCTATCTCTATGGCCAGCCGACAGGCTACCGCCGACCCTAGTATCCTGCCTTGGGATCAACGACGCCGGTCAGCGCCTCGCCGCGATCAAAGGCGTCCATCTGCGCCAGCATAGGGCCGGTCAACCGCGAAGGGTCGGAATCCGCCGCCGTATGTGGCGTGATGAAGACGCGCGGGTGGCCCCAGAACGGGCTGTCGGTTGGCAGCGGTTCCTGCTCGAACACGTCGAGGCTCGCCTCTTTCAGCGTGCCGTCGTCCAGTGCGCGCAATATGTCCTCGCCCTTCTGCAGTTTGCCGCGTCCGGCATTGATGAGGCATGCGCCGCCGAGCGGGTTGTCCCGGCGAAGCCGTGCCAGAAGTGCGTGGTCGATGATGCCGTGGGTGGCCGCCGTATGAGGCAGCAGGACGACCAGAATGTCGGTCGTGTTGAGAAAAGCCTTCAATCCGTCCGGGCCTGAATGACAGGTAACACCGTCGACCGCTTGCGGCGAACGGCTCCAGCCATTGACCTTGTAACCGAGGCCGACAAGGGCGCGGGCCGCAGCGCGGCCGAGATTGCCCAGCCCCATAATGCCGACCGAAACGTCGTGTGCTGAGGGCTGGAAATGGTCGCGCCAGAGCCTTGCCGCCTGATCGGCCCGGTAGAGCATGCCCTGCCGGTGATGGTCGGTGACGCGCCAGACGACGTAATCGACCATATGGCCGGTCAGGCTGTCGTCGATGACCCGCACGATCGGCACGTCGGGCAGGCCGGCATCCGTCAGCAGATGATCGACGCCAGCGCCGGCCGAAAAGATCACCTTCAGGTTCGGCAGGCGTTCGAGCAGGCGCGGTTCGTGTTTCCAGACGACAGCGAAGCGGATCGCCGGATCGTCAGGGGCGGTAGGCGCGAACACGACATCGCGAGGGCCAGCGAGAAGGCGCGCCCAAAGATCGCGGTCCATGCCGTTCATCGCAAGCAGTATGCGGCCGGGCGCGCTCACTGGCCGACCGCGTCCTGTTTCGCCGTCTCTATGCGGAAGGCGGCCGCGATCAGCGCCTTGGTGTAGTCCGTCTGCGGGGCATCGAAAATCTGCTGCGAGGGACCGCGCTCGACTACCTTGCCGTTGCGCATGACGATCACTTCATTGGCAAGCGCGCGCACCACCTTCAGGTCGTGGCTGATGAAGAGGTAGGCCAGGCCATGCTTCGTCTGAAGGTCGCGCAAAAGGTCGACAACCTGCGCCTGCACGCTCATGTCGAGCGCCGAGGTGGGCTCGTCCAGCATGACGAATTTCGGTTTGAGCACCATGGCGCGGGCAATCGCGATGCGCTGCCTCTGCCCGCCCGAAAATTCATGCGGATAGCGGATGCGGGCTTCGGGATCGAGGCCGACCTCCGTCAGCACGGAGACGACCGCGGCGTCGCGGTCTGCCGCAGTCTGCTTCGGTTCGTGGATCTTCAGCCCTTCCTCGATGATCTCGGCCACCGACATGCGCGGGCTGAGCGAGCCGTAGGGGTCCTGAAAGACGATCTGCATTTCGCGGCGCAGCGGCCGCATCTGCTTGAAGGAATAGGTGTTGATGTCGCGGCCGCCGAAATCGATACGGCCCTTCGACGAAATCATGCGCGAGAGCGCGAGGCCGAGCGTCGTCTTGCCCGAGCCGGATTCACCGACGACGCCGACCGTCTGACCGGCGCGAACTGAGATGTCGATGCCGTCGACGGCCTTCACATGGTCGACCGTGCGGCGGAAAAAGCCCTGCTTGATCGGGAACCAGACGCGCACATCTTCGCCGCGCATCACTTCCGGAGCCGTGTCGTCGAGCGGCGGCGGCGAGCCCTTCGGCTCGGCGGCAAGCAGGTGCTTCGTATAGGCGTGCTGAGGGTTGGTGAAAACGTCTTCGGTGCGGCCCGTCTCGACGATCTTGCCCTTGGTCATGACGCAGACGCGATCGGCAATGCGCCTGACGACGCCGAGGTCATGGGTGATGAAAAGCATCGACATGCCGCGTTCGGCCTTGAGCTTCGCCAGAAGTTCGAGGATCTGCGCCTGCACGGTGACGTCGAGCGCGGTCGTCGGCTCATCGGCGATCAGCAATTGCGGCTGATTGGCGAGCGCCATGGCGATCATGACACGCTGGCGCTGGCCGCCGGACAATTGATGCGGGAAGGCTTGAAGCCGCTTCTGCGGTTCGCGGATGCCGACCTCGTTGAGCAATTCCAGCGTGCGTGCGCGCGCGGCCGCATCGCTCATGCCCTGATGCAGCTTCAGGACTTCGCCGACCTGCCGCTCGATCGAATGCAGCGGGTTGAGTGAGGTCATCGGCTCCTGGAAGATCATCGTGATCTCGCGGCCACGGACCTTGCGCAGCTCGTTTTCCGGCAGGGTCAGGAGATCGCGGCCGCCGAACATGATCCGGCCGGTGGGATGGCTGGCGGCGGGATAGGCCAGCAGCTTGAGGATCGAGAGCGCGGTGACTGATTTGCCCGAACCCGACTCGCCGACAAGCGCAACCGTTTCACCCTTGCCGATGTCGAAGGAGATGCGGTCGACGGCGGTCGTCGTCTTGCCGCCCTGCGAAAAGGCGACCGAGAAATCCTCGACGGAGACGAGAAGGGAACTCAACGAAACGTCTTCCTGGGGTCGAATGCATCGCGCACGGCTTCGCCCACAAAAATGAGAAGCGAAAGCATGATGGCGATGGTGAAGAAGCCGGTCAGCGCCAGCCATGGCGCGGACAGGTTGCTCTGGCCCTGCTTCAGCAGTTCGCCAAGCGACGCCGATCCCGGAGGAAGGCCAAAGCCGAGGAAGTCGAGCGATGTGAGCGTCGATATCGCGCCGTTGAGGATGAAGGGCAGGAAGGTCAGCGTCGCCACCATGGCGTTGGGCAGAAGGTGGCGGAACATGATCGTGCGGTCAGACACGCCGAGCGCGCGCGCCGCGTTGACATATTCGAAGTTTCGCGCACGCAGGAATTCCGCCCGCACGACGCCGACGAACCCGACCCATGTGAACAGGAGCATGATGCCCAGCAATATGAAGAAGCCGGGCGGCAGGACGGCTGCCATGATCAGGATGAGGTAGAGGACGGGAATCGACGACCAGATTTCGATGAAACGCTGGAAGAGTAGGTCGGTCCAGCCGCCGAAATAGCCCTGCACGGCGCCAGACGCCACGCCGATGACGGCGGAGAGGCCGGTCAGCACCAGGCCGAAGATGATCGAAATGCGGAAGCCGTAGATGACGCGGGCGAGCACGTCGCGCGTCAGGCTGTCGGTGCCGAGCCAGTTCCATGTGGCGATGGTGCAGTTGAGGTCATCGGCTTTCAGCGGGTAACGCTGGCAGCGGAATTCCTTGTCATACATCCATGACGGTTTTGCCGGCGCGCTTTCGGGGATCTCGTTGTTGACGGTGTTGTAGGAATAGCGGACCGGCGGCCAGATCAGCCAGCCATTTGCCTCGATCTCGTCCGAGATGACGGGGTCGCGATAGTCCGTCTTGGCAAGGAAGCCACCGAATTTCTCTTCCGGATAGTCGATCAGCACCGGCACCAGAATCTCGCCCTTGTAGGAGGCGAGGATCGGCTTGTCGTTGGCGATGAACTCGGCGAACATCGACAGCACAAACAGGATCATGAAAATCCAGAGAGACCAGTAGCCGCGCTTGTTGGCCTTGAAGTTATGCCAGCGGCGCTGGTTGAGCGGCGACAGGCGAGGGCGGCGCGCCGGGCGTGGCGGCGCGATTTCGCTCACTGCGGCTGCGTCGATCATACGTCCCTCCGATCGAAATCGATGCGGGGGTCGATCCATGTGTAGATCAGGTCGGAGATGAGCGTCGTGACCATGCCGATCAGCGAGAAGATATAGAGATTGGCGAAGACGACCGGATAGTCGCGGTCGAGGATCGAGCGATAGCCGAGCTGACCCAGACCATCGAGCGAGAAGATGTTCTCGATCAGAAGTGAGCCGGTGAAGAAGGCCGAGATGAAGGCGGCGGGGAAACCTGCAATGACGATCAGCATCGCATTGCGGAAGACGTGGCGGTAGAGCACCTGCCGCTCGGACAGGCCCTTTGCACGCGCCGTGACGACATATTGCTTGCGGATTTCCTCAAGGAAGGAGTTCTTCGTCAGAAGGGTCGTCGTGGCAAAGGCCGAAAGGACGAGTGCAGTCAGCGGCAGCGCCAGATGCCAGAAATAGTCGACGATCTTTCCCCACCAGCTGAGCTGGTCGAAGTTTTCCGATGTCAGGCCGCGCAGCGGGAAGCAGTCGCAGCCGAGATTGAAGCCTACGAAACGCTCGCCGACATTGAAGCCGATGGGGAACGAATTGCCGCCGGCAAACAGCACCATCAGAAGGACCGCGAACAGGAAGCCCGGCACGGCATAGCCGACAATGATGACGCCGCTCGTCCAGACGTCGAAGCGCGAGCCGTCGCTGACCGCCTTTCGGATGCCGAGCGGAATCGAGATCATGTAGGAGATCAGCGTGATCCACAGGCCGAGCGAGATCGATACCGGCATCTTTTCGAGGATGAGGTCGATCACCCTGATGTCACGGAAGAAACTGTCGCCGAAGTCGAAGCGGGCATAGTCCCACAACATCTTGCCGAAGCGTTCGAGCGGCGGCTTGTCGAAGCCGAACTGGCGTTCCAGATCCTTGATGAATTCGGGGTCGAGGCCCTGTGCGCCGCGATAGCGCGACGTCGATTCGCCGCCCGACATGTCCATCTGCTGAATGCCGGCATCGCCGCCGCCCGACAGGCGATCTCCGGAATTGGCGGTGCCGGTGACCCGCGCGATGACCTGCTCGACAGGCCCGCCCGGTGCGAACTGGATGAGGATGAACGAGATTGCCAATATCCCGAATAGCGTCGGGATCATGAGCAACAGGCGTCTGGCGACGTAGGCTCCCATCAGAAACGGTTTGTCCTAAGCTTTGCCAATCTTCTTCGCCTTCTCCGTGTCGAACCACCATAGCGTCTCGACGGGAAAACCATAGTCCGGTTTCGGTTCCTTGAAGCCGTACATGTCCCAATAGGCCGCCAAGTGATTCGTCGAATGCCAATTTGGAATCCAGTCGTGGCGCGCGCGCAAGACCCGGTCGAGTGCCCTGACCGCGATTATCAGCTCGTCGCGTTTGTCGGCGGCGTCGACATGGCCGAGAAGCGCATCAACAGCCTCGTCATGGATGCCGGGCAGGTTACGCGCGCCGTTCACGTCGGCGGTCGAGGAATGGAACATCGCCTCCAGATCGTCATAGGTCGGCGTCGCCGAGAGCGATGCTGCCATCGACAGCACATCGAAATCGTAAGACGACTGGCGAACAGTAAACTGCGCGTCATCCACCATGCGGATCGAGGCGTCGATGCCGATGGAGCGCAGGCTGTCGACGAAGGGCTGGTCGATGCGCACGAAAACGTCGTCGTCGACGAGCATTTCGAGCATGATGCGTTCGCCATTACGGTTGATCACGAAGCGAGGGTCTGGCGGCGTCGCGGCCAGACCGACATATGCGAGTACTCGCGTCAAAAAGCCCGGCGCCTCGGGGCGGCTGTAGCCGGCTTGAGCCAGCAGGTCCGATGCGCGTCGCAGGAATGCGCGGTCGCGGCCCGAACCGTCGCTGCGCGGCTGCTTAACCGCTTCGCCAAATACCTCTGCGGGAACCTTGTCCCGAAGCGGCTCAAGCAGCTCCAGCTCTTCGGGTGATGGCCGGCCCTGCGCCATGAATTCGGAATTCTGGAACAGCGAATCCGAACGGGCATAGGCTTCATAGAACAGATTGCGGTTCGTCCATTCGAAGTCGAAGCACATGCCGATGGCCTGGCGTACACGCACATCCTCGAACTGCTTGCGGCGGGTGTTGAGCGCCCATGCCTGCATCGAGGGCCGAAGCTCACGGGGGAATGTGCGCCTGACGACGCGCCCTTCCTTGATGGCGGGAAAGTCGTAACCCGTCGCCCAGATGCGGGACGTAAACTCCTGCCGGTAGGACACATTGCCCTTCTTGAAGGCTTCGAACGAGGCCTGACGGTCGCGGTAGAACTCGATGCGGATGCGGTCGAAATGGCCGAGGCCGCGCCGCGCCGGATGTTCCTTGCCCCAATAGTCGGGCGCGCGCTCATATTCGATGAACTGGCCGGCGACGAAGCGCCCGACCTTGTAGGGGCCGGAGCCGAGCGGCGGCGTGAGCTGCGAGGAATCGAACGGGCGCGTCTCGAAATAGGCTTTCGAGACGATGGGCATGACGGCCGCCGACAGCACAGCGCGCGCGCTATGCTCGCCGGCGAAAACCAGCCGCACCGTCTTTACGTCGACGGCTGTGGCGCTTTCCAGGCGATTGAGCGGCAGGCGAAGATGCGCGTGGCCCTTCTCCTTGAACAGCCCGTAGGTGAATGCGACATCCTCTGCCGTCAGCGGCGACCCGTCGTGGAAGCGGATGCCGTCCCGCAACCTGAATTCATAAGTCCTGCGGTCGGGCAGGATGGTGACCGTCTGCGCCAGCAGGCCGTAGATTGCGTCCGGCTCGTCCAGCGCGCGCGTCATCAGGCTGTCGAAGCACAGTTCCATGCGCGGCGGCGCGTCGCCATTCGGCACGAAGGTATTGAGCGTGTTGAACGTGTCGGGATTCTGGTTGTAGTACCAGTTGGGTGGAGAGAAATTGAACGTTCCGCCCTTCGGCGCATCAGGGGATGCGTAGGCGAAATGGGTAAAGTCCGGCCCGTATTTCAGCTCTCCGAAAGCGGACAGACCATGCAGCGGAATGCCTGTCGGGCTGTCGGCAAAGGCGATGTTCGACAGGATGGGCGCGACCGCTGCGGCGGCGCCAAGCCCAAGGAAATGACGGCGCGAGAGGGAAGCGATCATGCCCTCTAGCCACCCTCTTTGTATTTGTCGTCCAGCACCTTGGCGCGGCTCTCGTCTATCCACCACGATGCGGGATCCGCCCCGGCATAGCCGGGCTGGCCGGCCGGCCGCGCGATCCGGGTCCAGCGCGCGAAGAATATGTCAGGGTTGTACCACTGTGGCACGAGGTAGTAGTTCCACAGGAGCACGCGGTCGAGCGCACGGGTGGCGGCGACCAGATCGTCGCGATCCTTCGTGAACACCACGCGCTCAACCAGTGAGTCGACGACGGGGTCGCTGATGCCCATGAGATTGTCGGAGCCGGGAATCCTGGCTGCCTGCGAACCCCATTGCGTGCGCTGTTCATTGCCCGGCGAAGACGATTGAACAAAGCTGCCGACCGTCATATCGAACTCGAAATCGCGCTTGCGGTTCTCATATTGCGCCGGGTCGACGATGCGAAGGCTGGCGTCGATGCCGAGCGACTTCAGAGATTCGACGAATGGCAGGATGATGCGGTCGTCGGACGGGTCGTTGCCGAGGAATTCGATAGACAGGCGCTCGCGCCTGTCATTGACCAGGAACCGCTCGTCAAGCTGGCCCTCGGCCAGACCGATCCATGACAGCATCTTCTGGACGAAGCCGATTGGTTCGGGGCGTTTCCAGCCTGCTTCCGCCAGCAATTGCGTGGCGCGGCGCAGATTGTCCCGCTGGGCCTCGCGTGTGCCATAGACCGGCAGCTTGAATTCCTGCGTGAAAAGCTCCGGCGGCAGCTTGTCCTTGAACGGCTCCAATATCGCCAGTTCCTCGCCTTGCGGCAGGCCGGTCGAGGCCAGTTCGCTGCCCTGGAAATAGGAGCTTGAGCGCGTGTAGAGATTGTAGAAGGCGGTGCGGTTCAGGTTCTCGAAATCGAATGCCCAGGTGATTGCCTCGCGCACCCGCCGGTCGGAAAATTTCGGCAGGCGCGTATTCATCAGATAGCCCTGCATGGGCTGGATCGCCTCGCGCCTAAGCGGATCTTTCACGACATCGCCGGCGGTGAATGCGGGGAAATTGTATTCGGTCGCCCAGCGTTGCGCGCGGTTCTCGAACCGATAGTCGTCGATGCCGCCCTTGACGAAAGCGGTCCAGGCGGCTGCCTCATCGAGGAAGTAGATAAACTTGCGCCGCTCGAAATTGTTGCGGCCGACATTGACCGGCAGATCCTTGGCCCAATAGTCGGCGACCCGGACCCAGGTAATGTCGGTGCCTGCCTTGAAACTCTCGATCTTGTAGGGGCCAGAACCAAGCGGCGGTTCCAGCGTCGGCTCCTCGATGGACCGCTTCTTGCCATTGGAGTCGGTCCCTTCCCACCAGTGCCTGGGCAGAACGACGAGATCGCCCATGATGTGCGGAAGTTCGCGGTTGCCGGTCTGGTCGAAGGTGAACTTCACCTCGCGCTCGGAAATCGCCTTGGCCTCTTTCACATTGGCATAATAGCGGATGTAGAGCGGGTTGAGCTTTCGCATCTGCTCGAAGGACCAGACGACGTCCTCGGCGGTGATCGGCTGGCCGTCATGCCATCTGGCGGCGGGATTGATGCGATAGGTTGCCGATGAATAATCGGCTGGATGCTTCATCGCCTCTGCGATCAGGGGATGGGCGACGCCGGGCTCGTCCGTCGATTGAGACATCAGCGTGTCGTAGAGGATGCCGCCTGTCTGGGTCAGGCCAGCCGCAGGCGGCAGGCCCTTCACGATGAACGGATTGAAACTGTTGAAGGTGCCGACGGAGGCCTTGTTGGCGGTGCCGCCCTTGGGAGCGTCCGGGTTCACATAGTCGTAGCGCTCGAATGGCTGATATTTCGTCGGCCGGATCAATGTCGGGCTGGTCTGCCAGTCATCCTGTGCGAAGGAGGAGGTGCTCACGACGGCAAGACCGGCGAGAGCGAGCGACGTCAGTCTCAACATATTCATCCGGTGCGATTCCCCCTGACAGCTACTGCCATGTAGCAAAAAAGCCGGGGTGAACCCGGCTTTTTCATGAAAACTGCTTTGAAAACTTCGTTACTGGGCCGGGGCCGGCGCAGCAGGGGTTTCCGTTGCGGGCGCTGCCGGAGCCGCTGGTGCTTCCGTCGCGGGTGCTGCAGGCGCAGGTGTTTCAGTTGCCGGTGCAGCAGGAGCTTCCGTGGCAGGCGCAGCCGGTGCTGCCTCGCCAGCAGCCGGCGCGGCAGGCGTTTCGGCGGCAGGTGCAGCAGGCGCTTCGGCAGCGGCCGGATCGGGCAGTGCTGCCGGGGTGTCGGCCTGGGTGCGCAGATAGGCGATCAGGTTTGCGCGGTCCTCGATCTTCTTGAGGCCGGGGAAGTTCATGACCGTTCCCTTGACCGCGGCCTTGGGCGACAGAATGAACTCGGAGAGATGCTGATAGGACCAAGACGGGTTCGCAGCCGCCGATTCCTTCATCGCAGCCGAATAGGAGAACCCGGCATGGGCTGCGACCGGACGGTCGACAACGCCCCAGAGGTTCGGGCCGATCTTGTTGGCGCCCGACTGGTCGTCGGTGTGGCAGGCGGCGCAGCGCGCGAAAAGCTTCTTGCCAGCTTCGACGTCGGCAGTGGCGATCAGCGGGCCGATCGGCTCGGGACCTGCTGCCGCGGTCGCTTCGCCGCTGCCGCCTTCTTCGGCGGCCTCGACGATGAACCCAGGCTTCTCAGGCGCGTGGGATGCGAAAAGACTGTCTGAGACAATGCTGATCGAGAAGACGACAAAGATCGCCGCGAGAATGGCGCCGATGATTTTGTTGAATTCAAACGAGTCCATCAGGCTCGTGCTCCCCTTGCGTATGTCTGGTGCGGACGCGGCGTCCCGCGCGACGAATCTGTAAAGCCGGCTCCTTGCAGAGCGGCTGAAACTGGCCGGAAACTAGGTCTTTTGCACACGGCTGGCAACTCCTATAAGGGCGGCGCGACGTGAGACCTTTTGCCACTTCAAACAATCGAGATATGTCAGTCCTGATCCTCATTCCCGCCCGCATGGCGGCAACACGCCTGCCGGGCAAGCCGCTGGCCGATATCAATGGCGCGCCGATGATCGTGCATGTCGCGCGGCGGGCCGCCGAAAGCAGGCTTGGCCGGGTGGTTGTCGCCACAGATTCAGACGATATTGCCGCTGCGGTGCGCAAAGCGGGCTTCGAGGCCGCGATGACGAGCGCGGACCATCAGTCGGGCTCGGACCGCATATTCGAGGCGCTGACGCTGGTCGATCCCGGCGGATTGGTCGAGACCGTGGTCAATGTGCAGGGCGATCTGCCGACGATCGACCCGTCCATCATTGGCGCCGCGCTTGCGCCGCTGGCCGATCCATCGGTCGATATTGCAACGCTTGGCGTTGAAATTACGCGCGAAGACGAAAAGACCAATTCCAATGTGGTGAAGATTGTTGGCTCGCCTGTCTCTGACGGTCGCGTCCGCGCGCTTTATTTCACGCGGGCGACCGCGCCATGGGGCGAGGGGCCGCTTTATCACCATGTCGGGCTCTACGCCTATCGCCGCGCGGCGCTAGCGCGATTCGTGTCGCTGCCGCAGTCGACGCTGGAAAAGCGCGAAAAGCTTGAGCAGTTGCGGGCGCTCGAAGCGGGGATGCGCATCGACGCGGCAATCGTCGATGCGGTTCCGGTCGGTGTCGACACGCCCGAAGACCTTGAGCGCGCCCGCGCCATGCTAGCCTGAACTAAAACTGGATCTAACCTCCATGTCTCCTTCCCAAACCAACCGCATCTCGTTCCAGGGTGAGCCTGGCGCAAATTCCGACACGGCCTGCCGCGACATGTTTCCGACGATGGAGCCGCTGCCATGCCCGACGTTTGAAGACGCGTTCAACGCAGTCGAGACCGGCAAGGCCGATCTGGCGATGATCCCGATCGAAAACACGATTGCAGGGCGGGTCGCCGATATTCATCACCTGCTGCCGGAATCGAAGCTGCACATCATCGGCGAGTATTTCCTGCCGATCCATTTCCAGCTGATGGTGCTGCCGGGCGTCGCGCGCAGCGAGATCAAGACGGTTCACAGCCACATCCATGCGCTGGGCCAATGCCGCAAATACATTCGCAAGAATGGCTGGAAGGGCGTTGTCGCGGGCGACACGGCAGGCGCGGCCAAGTTTGTTTCCGAAATCAAGGACCGGACCATGGCGGCGCTCGCGCCGCGGCTCGCCTCGACGCTCTACGGTCTCGATATTCTGGAAGAGAATGTCGAGGACACCGACACTAACGTCACCCGCTTCGTGGTGCTGACCAAGAAGAAGGACTGGGTCGAGCGGGCGCAGCCTGATGCGCGCATGATGACGACGTTCATGTTCCGGGTGCGCAACGTTCCGGCCGCGCTCTACAAGGCGATGGGCGGCTTTGCCACCAATGGCGTCAACATGACGAAGCTTGAGAGCTATCAGCTCGGCGCGTTCACTGCGACGCTGTTCTATGCCGACGTGGAGGGGCATCCGGAGGATCAGAACGTCAAGAACGCACTTGAGGAATTGCGGTTCTTCTCGCGCGAAGTCCGCATTCTGGGCGTCTATCCGCGTTCGGACTCGCGCGAAGAATGGAAGGGTGCGGACTGAAGCCACATCGTCCGGCAGCTTGCCGGAGGGGCGCGTCAGCCGGCTAAAAACTGCGACTATTGTCGCATTGGACGCAGCCTGATTTGTGGACATTCGTCTTGACATAGATACATATGTTCAATACTCCTGACGGCACGACATACGTGCTGCCGGGAGGTTTTCTATGCCTATCAACGTTGCGCCCACGGGTCTGGCGCGCGATCTTGTGGAGCGTGAGAAGAGCGGCAGGCCGATCCGTATCGGCCTGATCGGCTCGGGCGAGATGGGGACGGATATCGTCACCCGCGTCGCTCACATGCCGGGCATCGAAATCGGCGCGATTTCAGAACTGAACATCCCCAATGCGCATCGCGCGGTCGACATCGCCTTTCAGGAAGAAGGGCATGCGCGCGAGGTGTCCAAGGCGTCCGACGTCACAAAAACGATCGAGGCGGGCAAGATTGCCGTCACCAACGATGCGAGCTTCGTTTACGGCAACGAGCTGATCGATGTCGTCATCGACGCGACCGGCGTGCCGGCAGTCGGCGCTGAGATCGGCCTTCATGCGATGGAGCACGGCAAGCACCTCGTCATGATGAATGTCGAGGCCGACGTCACCATCGGCGCATATCTCAAGACGGAGGCCGAGCGCCTCGGCGTCACCTATTCGCTTGGTGCGGGCGACGAGCCGTCGTCGTGCATGGAACTGATCGAATTCGTCTCGGCCATGGGCCACACCATCGTTGCCGCAGGCAAGGGCAAGAACAACCCGCTCAATATCGACGCGGTTCCGCACGACTATGCCGAAGAGGCCAAGCGCCGGAACATGAATGTGCGCATGCTTGTCGAGTTCGTCGACGGGTCGAAGACCATGGTCGAAATGGCTGCAATTGCCAACGCGACCGGCCTCGTTCCCGACCGGCCTGGCATGCATGGTCCGAAGGCGGTGCTGGGGGATCTGAACAAGGTGCTCGTGCCGAAGAAGGATGGCGGCGTGCTCGAGCGCGTCGGCGTGGTCGATTATTCGATCGGCAAGGGTGTGGCGCCCGGCGTCTTCGTGGTTGCCGACATGTCGCATCCGCGCGTGTCGGAGCGCATGGAAGACCTGAAGATGGGCCACGGTCCGTATTTCACCTTCCACCGGCCCTATCACCTGACTTCGCTCGAAGTGCCGCTGACCTGCGCGCGCGTCGTGCTCTACGGCAAGGCCGACATGGTGCCGCTGTCGAAGCCGACTGCGGAAGTTGCCGCTGTCGCAAAGAAGGACATGCAGCCGGGCGAGAAGCTCGATGCGATCGGTGAATATTGCTACCGCGCATGGATCATGACCGCGCCGGATGCACGTTCCGCCAAGGCAATTCCATGCGGCATGCTGCAAGGTGGCTCGGTGACGAAGGCCATCAAGAAGGGTGAGTTGATCACCTATGACAACGCCGCTGTCGCGCCCGGCTCCAAGCTCGCCGAGCTGCGCGCCCGGCAGGACAAGCTCGTTTACGGAGCATAAGATGGCACAGGCCAGCCGACAGGAACCGGAGGCAGGCGCCAACCTGCCTTTCATCTACCGCCAGTATGCGCCGGAGCAGCTGAAAGAATCGCTGCGAAAGATGCACCTGATCCGCCAGTTCGAGGAAGGTGCGGAACAATCCTACATGCGCGGGCTGATCCACGGCACGATGCACCTGTCGATCGGGCAGGAGGCGTCGGCCATGGGCATCAGCCTGCCGCTGACGGTCGAGGACCAGATCACCTCGACCCATCGCGGCCACGGCCATTGCATCGCCAAGGGTGCGGATGTCGGCAAGATGTTTGCGGAATTCTTCGGTAAGACGACCGGCTATTGCGGGGGTCTTGGCGGCTCGATGCATATCGCCGACGTCTCGACGGGCAATCTCGGCGCAAATGGCATTGTCGGCGGCGGCATTCCGATTGCGGTGGGTGCTGCTCTCACCGCCAAGCAATTGAAGACGGGCAAGGTGGTCGTTTCGTTCTTCGGCGATGGCGCCAACAATGAAGGTGCGTTCCACGAAGCGTTGAACATGGCCTCGATCTGGAAGCTGCCGGTGATCTTCGTTTGCGAGAACAACGGCTACGGCATGTCGACCTCGGTCGAGCGTTCGACCGCCGTGCCCAATATCGCGGACCGTGCTGCGGCCTATTCGATGCCGGGCGTCATCGTCGACGGCAACAATATCTCCGAGGTTGCCGAAGCCTCGTTTGCGGCGGTCGAGCGCGCCCGGCGTGGCGAAGGCCCGACCCTGATCGAATCCAAGACCTATCGCTGGCGCGGCCATTCCAAGAGCGACCGCAACCGCTATCGCACGAAGGAAGAGATCGACGACTGGATGGGCCGCGACCCGATCGTGCGTTTCGAGAACGAAATGCTCGATCTCGGCGTCATCACCCAGAGCGAGATCGAGGCGATCCGCGAGAGCGTCAAGGCCGAGATCGAGGCGGGCATCGAATTTGCCAAGTCGAGCCCGTCGCCTGAAGTGCGCGATCTCGAACGTTACGTCTATACGGAAGCTGCGTGATGGATACGACCGTGCGCGAATTGAGCTATGCGCAGGCCATTCAGGAAGCGATGGCGATTGCGCTGGAACAGGATGAACGCGTCATCCTGATGGGCGAGGACATCGGCGTCTATGGCGGCGCGTTCCAGGTGACGGGCGATCTGATCGAGCGTTTCGGCACGGACCGCGTGATGGATACGCCGATCTCCGAACTTGGCGGCGCGGGTGTCGCCGTCGGTGCGGCCGTCACGGGCCTGCGGCCGATCTTCGAATTCCAGTTTTCTGACTTTGCCACGCTTGCGATGGAGCAGATCGTCAATCAGGCAGCCAAGATGCGCTACATGCTGGGCGGCGCGGTGTCGGTTCCGGTCGTCATGCGGTTTCCGGCAGGCTCCGGCACGGGCGCGGCAGCGCAGCACAGCCAGTCTCTCGAAGCGTGGTTCGGCCATGTGCCGGGCCTCAAGGTCATCCAGCCGGCCACGCCGCACGACGCCAAGGGCATGCTGCTGGCGGCGGTCGCAGACCCCGACCCGGTGATGATCTTCGAGCACAAGCTGCTCTACAAGATGAAGGGGCCGGTGCCGGAAGGCTATTATACGGTTCCGATCGGTAAGGCCGAAGTGCGTCGCGAGGGCAAGGACCTGACCATCGTGGCAACCGCCATCATGGTGCACAAGGCGCTGGAAGCGGCCGCCGCGCTTGAGGTCGAAGGCATCGATTGCGAGGTGATCGACCTGCGCACCATCAGGCCGATGGACAAGGACACCGTGATCGCCAGCGTCAAGAAGACGTCGCGACTCATGTGCGTCTATGAAGGCGTAAAGACGCTGGGCGTCGGTGCGGAAGTCTCGGCCATGATCGCCGAGAGCGATGCGTTCGACTATCTGGATTCGCCGATCGTGCGCCTTGGCGGCGCGGAAACGCCGATCCCCTACAATCCCGACCTCGAAAAGGCCACGGTTCCGCAGGTGCCCGGCATCATCGAGGCGGCGCGCGCGCTGGCGCAGGGGCGCCGCTGAGCCATGCCGGTAGAGGTCATTCTTCCCAAGGTCGACATGGACATGGCGACCGGCCGCATCTCCCGCTGGTATGTGGGGGAGGGTGCCGCCGTCAAGAAGGGCGACGTGCTGTTCGAGATCGAGACCGACAAGGCCGCGATGGAGATCGACGCGCCTGCGAGCGGCACCTTGCGCGACATTGTCGGCAAGGAAGGCGTCGATATTCCAGTCGGCGAGGCCGTCGCGTGGATCTATGAGGCAGGTGAAGCGCCCGCGCCCGGCAAGGACAAGCCGGCGGCAGCCAAACCGGCAGACGAGCCAGTTGCTGCACAGCCCGTTGTCGCATCGGAAACAAAGCCGAAGGAGGCGGGTCGCTCAGCACCGACGCCAGTTGTGACGTCGGACAACTCTTCGGAAAAAGAACCGGCCAGCAGTTCCGCCATTCGCGCCACACCTTTGGCGCGGCGGATTGCCGGAGATGCGGGTCTTGCCCTCGATACGGTTTCAGGCTCGGGGCCGAACGGCCGCATCATGCGCGCCGATGTCGACCGCGCCATCTCGGCCAAATCCAAGCCAGCCTCCCAGGCCGCGGCCCCCGCGGCGCGGACAACGACGTCCGCGCCGCTGAACCATGCCTGGCTGCGGCAGGGCAGTGGGCGTCCGCTCGTTCTCATTCACGGCTTCGGCTCGGACATGAATTCCTGGCGGCCGATGCTTGGCGCAGGCGCGGTCGATCTGCCGGTGCTCGGCATCGACCTTCCGGGCCATGGCGGCTCGCCGCGCAACGTGCCGGCTGACATCGGTGAGCTGGCCGCGAATGTCGAGGGCACGATCGAGGCGCTCGGCGTCGGGCCGGTGACGCTGGTCGGCCATTCGTTCGGCGGCGGGGTCGCCGCAACTGTTGCCAGCCGTGGTCGTGTCGATGTGCGTGCGCTTGCGCTGATTGCGCCGGTTGGCCTCGGACCTGAAATCAACGGCGCGTTCCTCTCCGGCCTGACACGGGCGCGCAGCGAGGCGAGCCTGCTGCCATGGCTTAAGCTCCTGGTGGCCGACCAAAAGTTCCTGACGCCCGCCTTCATTCGCGCGACACTGGCGCAATCTCAGGATGCCGGGCTGCGTGAGGTCCAGGCGGACATAGCCGAGCGATTCTTCCCGGACGGCACGCAGAGCATCGATACGCGTGACATGGTCGCGGGGTTGCACATGCCGGTGCGCGTCATTGCCGGAGCCAGCGACCGCATCGTGCCGACGCATCAGGCCTTTGGCCTGCCCGGGCAGGTGGGACTGCATGTGTTCCAGAACACGGGTCACATGCCGCAGATCGAGCAGGCCGAGCAGGTCTTGAAGATCGTGCTTGAAATGGCGCGCGCCACCGCCTGACTGCGGCACAGTTCAACGCCGCGATTGACTGCCTCGCCGCCAGGTTCGACAAGGATGGCTCATCCGGAGCTGTCCTCAATGTCGAAGGCCGCCTTCAATCCGCTCGTGGCAAGCCAGTCCGTGCCGCCTGTGCCTGAGGTTCAAGGCTGGGCGCGGGCTTATGATGGCGCACTCGGGCCATTGATCGACCTGTCGCAGGCAGTGCCCGGCTATCCGCCGCATGCCGATCTGCTGGCATGGCTGGGGGAGGCAGCGGCGTCACCCGCCAATGCCGGATATGGGCCGATCGAAGGCGAGATGGTGTTGCGCGCAGCCTTGGCCGAGCATCAGTCCGCCCTTTATGGAGCGCCGATCAAGGCCGCAAACATCCAGATCACCGCGGGCTGCAATCAGGCATTCTTCGCCATGGCGATTGCGCTGGCGGGTGCGGGCGAACGCATTCTCCTGACCAATCCCTGCTATTTCAATCACGAGACGACGCTCGCCATGCTCGGCATAGGCGTCGACTATCTGCCGCTTGACGCTTCGACCGGCTTCCTGCCCGAACCGGCAGCGGTGGAGGCGGCGCTGGTGGCAGGTGTGAGAGCGCTCGCGCTGGTATCGCCAAACAACCCGACCGGCGCGGTCTATCCGGCCGGTCTTCTGGCGGAAATCGCCGCGATCTGCCGCCGGCGCGGCGTCTGGCTCATTCTCGACGAGACCTATCGCGACTTCCTGCCGCCGGACGCGACCCGTCCGCATGATCTCTTTCAATCTCCTGACTGGGGCGACACGCTCGTCCAGCTTTATTCCTTCTCGAAGAGCTTCTGCATTCCGGGCCACAGGCTGGGCGCAATCACAGCTTCGCCTGCGCTTGTGGCGCAGATTTCCAAGATCATGGACAATCTCCAGATCTGCGCGCCGCGCGCACCTCAGACCGCAGTCGCAAAGGCGCTGCCTGCTCTTGGCAAATGGCGGGAAAACAACCGCATCGAGATCATGGGACGCACTGATGCCCTGAAAGCCGCGATGGCGCGGCTTTCCGGATGGACGCTGCAATCTGTCGGCGCCTATTTCGCTTTCGTGCGCCACCCGTTCGGCGATGAGCCATCACGCGCGGTCGCCGAACGCATGGCGCGCAGGGCAGGCGTGTTGGTCATTCCGGGTGAATTTTTCGGGAAAGGGCAGGCGGGCAGCCTGCGCTTTGCCTTTGCCAATGCGAATGCCGACACCATTGCCGGCATTCCTGACAGGCTCGGAACGATTTAGGCGACCTGAAGCTCGAACGGCACGACGATGCCTGCCTGCTTGCGATCCGGCACAAGGCTGCCGGCGCGCAGCAACGCTGCAAAGCGGCCGTCGCGGGAGGCGAGTTCGTCGAACGAGCCCTGCTCGATAATGCGGCCTTCGTCCATGAACAGGACCAGATCGGCATCACGAATGGTCGAGAGACGGTGCGCGATGATGAAGGTCGTGCGGCCCTGACGCAGCTGGTCGACGGCCGCCTTGACGCGTTCCTCGGTCTCGACGTCGAGCGCGCTGGTTGCTTCGTCGAGAACCAGAATAGGCGCGTCCTTCAGGATGGCGCGGGCGATGGATATGCGCTGACGCTCGCCGCCCGACAATTGACCGCCGCGATCCCCGACCCTGGTGTCGTAACCATCGGTCTTGGACAGGATGAAGTCGTGCGCGGCCGCCGCCTGTGCTGCCTGATGCACCTCTTCATTGCTCGCATTGACGCGGCCGATGCGGATGTTCTCCTCAATCGTGCGGTTGAGCAGGCCGGAATCCTGGAACACGGTGGCGACCGACGCGCGCAGGGAAGCGCGCGACACGGTGCGTGTGTCGACGCCGTCGATATAGATGCCGCCCTGGCTCGGATCGTAGACACGCTGCAAAAGGTTGATCAGCGTCGTCTTGCCAGCGCCTGTCGGGCCGACGATGGCGACCGTCTTGCCCGGTTCGATGGCAAACGACACGTCCTCGACCCCATTGCCCGAATTGGCGAAGTTGAAGCTGACATTGTCGAAACGCACATGGCCGGCCGCGCGGCCGAGCGCGTTGACGTTGCCGGGCTCCGTGCGGGCTTCAGTCGCGTCTTCGAGACAATAGAACTCCTCCAGCCGGGCGCGGCCCTCGAAGATCTGGTTCACAAAGGCCGAGAGCTGGTCGAGGCGGCTGATGAGCAAGCCGGCAAAGCCGGTGAATGCGACGATGTCGCCAACCTTCAGCTCGCCGCGCGAGACCAGAAGCGCGCCGAGCATCAGCACGACGATCATCGAGATCGTCGAGGCGACGCGGTGCATTCCCGAGGCGAGCGCCCACCAGTCGAGCACCGGATACTGGGCCTTCAGCAGCTTGTCGACGAAGACGCGTAGTTCCTGCGATTCATGCTGGACGCGGTTATAGCTCTGCAGCACGGAGACGTTCGAGATCGAATCACTGACATGGCCGAAGACCTTGTGATGATGATGCTCGACGGCCTTCTGGTTGCGCTCGGTGCGGCGCATGACAAAGCGGCCGATGCAGACATAAAGCGTGCCGAGCACCAGCAGGACCAGCGACAGGCGATAGTCGAGCGCAATCGCAGTCGGAACGAGCAACACCAGCGATACCGCAGTCGACAGGTGCTGGCGCATGAATTCGAGCCACAGGCCGAAGAGTGTATCGACGGCGCGCAGGAGCGTGTGCAGCACGTTGGATGTGCCGCGCTGATAGTGCCATGACAGAGGCATGGTCATCACATCGGAATAGGAGCGGGTAAGGACATCGACGCGCATGCGATGCGCCAGCCGGTCGGCCTGGCGCGACACCAGAACGAAGGCGACAATGTTGAACAGGCCGAAGCCCGCCCACAGCCCCAGCGTCGGCAGCAGTTCGCCCTTGTCGGCGATTGCATCGATAATGCGCCCGAACAGGATCGGCTCGGCGATCATCACCATTGCGAGAACGACATTGGCGAGGCAGACGACCATGACCTGACGCCCTGCCGGCGCGAGATAGGACAGCGCGCGCCAGTAGATGTCGAATAGGCTCAATCGGTTACTCTGATCTTCCATCATCAATTACCGAGACTCAGTTCCAGCTAAAGCTGACCGACAACCAGCCAGACAACGCCCTGGTTCCAACCTGGACCACACGTTGTCCCCGCCTCGGTAATCCACCGTGATGACAAGCGGATGCGTTGGCGCGATACGGCGACACATGTCTGCGATCATGTCGTTTGATTTGTGACGACGCACAGGTTCCCCTCGGGCGAATTGTCGCGGCGGACGTTGATCAGGCGGCGGCGATGCCGCTCATGCCGAGCTGCTCAGCTGCGGCGGCGACATCGTCTCGAAGAAGGGTGGCTATTTCCGGCCGTTTCATGGCCATGGCGATATTGGCGGCGACGAAACCGACCGGCGAGCCGCAGTCGAACGTCTGGCCAATGAACTCGAACGGCCGGAACGACTGGGTCTCCATCAGAGCCACCAGTGCATCGGTCAACTGGATTTCTCCGCCCGCACCCGGCTTCTGGGCTTCGAGCAGGCCGAAGATTTCCGGCTGGACGATGTAGCGGCCGGAAATGAAGAGGTTGCTGGGCGCAGTGCCAGGCGCAGGCTTCTCCACCATGCCGGTGATCGTCGGGCCGTCAGACGACAGTTTCAGAGAAACGATGCCGAATTTGTGGGCGTCCTCGGCCTTGCACCGCTCAACTGCGATGACGTTGCCGCCCTTCCGGTCGTAGAGGTCCACCATCGAGGTGAGGCATGGGGTGTCGGCGCTCATCAGCATGTCCGGCAGGAGGATCGCGAACGGCTCGTCGCCGATGATGTGGCGCGCGCTCCAGATCGCGTGGCCGAGGCCCTTTGCTTCCTGCTGGCGCACGAAGGACACGGAACCGACCCCGGGCGTCGCGTCGCGCAGCCTGTCGGCAATGCCGGTCTTGCCCGACGCGCGTAGGGTCGCGTCGAGTTCAAAGCCGTGGTCGAAATGATCTTCGATGGCGTGCTTGCCGCGACCGTTGACGATGACCACGTGCTCGATGCCGGCATCGAACGCTTCGGCCACGATATAGTCGAGCAGCGGGCGGTCGACGACGGTGAGAAGCTCCTTGGGAATGCTCTTTGTCGCAGGAAGCATCCGGGTGCCGAAACCGGCAGCGGGTATAACGGCCTTGCGTATCCTGGTGAACATCTGTGTCCTGTGAACGGTCAAAACTGATGGGGCCAAAATGACCCGGAACATGATCGTCACAACGCAGTCACATACAGAGAGTTCCGTTGCCCGGCAACGAATTGCGCGTAAACTTCCGTTACAGCATGTTGCATTGCAACCTTTGCCTATCAAATCGATTTACGAAGATCGCGACCTGGCTTAACTAGCCTGACGCGGATGAACATGTCCGACCGTTTTCCCGTGGAAACCTGCGTATGAATGCGCCTTTCAGATCGTCTCCCTTGACCCCAGCCGTTCGCCCCCTGCCACCGCGCGCCGAACTCCCGATCAGGGCCGAATATTTCCAGGACGAAAAGATGCGGCGGCTCGGCACCGCGCTGGCGCAGGACAAGGTTCCTGACTTTCCGGGCCTGGGCGAGGGCGATTTCCAGGCACGACAGAAAGAGAACGCGCGCGAGATTTTGCGCGTCTACGAGGCGACGGGTGCGGCCCAGGCCAACGGCCATGCCATCACGCCGGCCGCCCAATGGCTTCTCGACAATAACTATCTGGTCGAAGAGAGCATCGTGCAGGTCAGGCGCGACCTTCCCCGGCGCTTCTATGAGGAATTGCCGACGGTAACGCTGGCGAACGGAAGCCGGGTGCCGCGTGCGCTCCTCATCGTCTGGGCTTACGTCGCCCATACGGATTCGACCATTTCGCCGGAATCGCTGCGCGTGCTCGTCGAGGCCTATCAGGAAGTGCAGCCGCTCAAAATAGGCGAGATCTGGGCCTTGCCGTCATTCCTGCGCTTCGTGCTGATCGAGAACCTGCGCCGGCTGTCGCTGCGCGTCGACCGCGCGCGTCTCATGCGCGTGATCGCCAACGAGACTGCCGACCGATTGCAGGCCGGTGACGATGCGGCGCAGGCGGCATTGCTCGGCGAATATACGGACCACGCGCGCGATGCGTCCTTTGCGACGCAATTGCTCTACAGGCTGCGCGACGGGTCGCGCGGGGCGGGCGCGGCCCTGACATGGCTCGAACGTGAGCTTGAAAAACACGGCACGGACGCCGAGGAAATCATCAGGACCGAGCACCGGACGCTTGCCAGCGGCAATGTGACGACCGGCAACATCATTCGCGGCCTGCGGCTCGCCAATGACGTCGAGTGGAACGAGTGGTTCGAGAGCGTCAGCCTGGTGGACAATCTTCTGCGCGGCTCATCGAATTTTGGTCAACTGGATTTCCAATCCCGCGACGAATACCGCTCCCAGATCGAGAAGCTTGCCCGCAATTCGCCGCTGGGCGAAGACGAAGTGGCGCGCCGCGCCATCGCTTTGTCGCAGGCATCCGGGTCCGGTGACGCCGGCGCAGGCCTTGAGGCGGCCTCGTCCGACATCGGCTATTTCCTCGTCGGTTCGCGGCGGCCGGAACTGGAAGCCGACATCGGCTACAGGCCGGGTCTTTCCGAACGCGCGATGAAGGTGTTCCGGAGCGGCGGCTGGCTCTCGATGGCGATACCTTCGACGCTGCTGGTCATCGGCTTCCTGCTGATCGCCTCTGTCGTAACCCATGCGGCGGGACTCTCCGCCGGCTGGACGGTGCTTCTTCTGGTGCTGTTCGCCTTCCCGGCGATGGAAGGCGCAATCGGCCTCTTCAACACGCTGATGCTGCTGTTCATGACGCCGACGCGGCTGATCGGCTACGATTACCGCGAGGGCGTGCCAGCCGAAGCGCGCACGCTGGTCGTGGTGCCGACGCTGCTCGGCTCGCGGGCGGAAGTCGAGGAAATGGTGCAGCGTATCGAGGTGCACCACCTCGCCAACATGCATGGCGAACTCTATTTCGCGCTGCTGTCGGATTGGCCCGATGCCACCAGCGAGCAGACAGAGGCCGACCTCGAAATTCTCGCCTATGCGCGCGCCCAGATCGCAATTCTCAATCATCGCTATCCCGCCGGCGTGGCGCTGCGCTTTCATCTGCTTCACCGCCGCCGTCTGTTCAACGCGGCCGAAGGCGTGTGGATGGGATGGGAGCGCAAGCGCGGCAAGTTGCATGAATTGAATCTGCTCCTGCGGGGCGATGCCGACACGACGTTCCTGCCGCTCGATACGCCGCTGCCGCCCGGCATCGTGCATGTGATGACCCTCGACGCCGACACCCGCATGATGCGCGACGCTGCCTCCAAGATGGTCGGAAAGCTGGCGCACCCACTCAACAGGCCCGTCATAGATGCCGGGAACGGGCGGATTGAGCGTGGCTATTCGATCCTGCAGCCGCGCGTGACCGCCTCTCTGACGACCGGCGAGGAGGCGTCGTTCTTCCAGCGCGTCTTTTCGGCCGGGCGTGGCCTCGACCCTTACGTCTTCGCCGTGTCCGATCTTTATCAGGACATGTTCGGCCAAGGCACATTCACCGGCAAGGGCCTCTATCATGTCGACGCAATGGAAGCCGCCCTCAAGGGCCGTATTCCGGAAAACACGGTGCTCAGCCATGACCTGCTGGAAGGCGCGCTCGCCCATGCCGCGCTGGTCACGGACGTTGAGGTGGTCGAGGACTATCCGACGCAATATTCGGTCGATGCGTCGCGCCAGCATCGCTGGGCGCGAGGCGACTGGCAGTTGCTGCCGTTCATCTTCGACATGCATTCGGAAATAGGCGGGCTGTCGCGCTGGAAGATGGTCGACAATCTCCGCCGTACGCTGACGCCGATCTTCTGGATTGCCGCGGCTACCGCCGCCTGGTCGCTGATGCCTTTCAGCCTTGCTTCGCAGTGGGTCGCTCTGCTCGTCCTTTCGCTGTTCGTCGCGCCGACATTCGATCTGATCCACGCACTGACACCGAAGTCGATCGAGAACACGCTGCGCGGCCATGTGGCGGCGTTCGGTCGAGAGTTCTTCCATGCATCCGCGCAGGTTGCGCTCAAGGTCGTGCTTATCGCCCACACGGCGACGATGATGATCGACGCGATCGTTCGCACGCTCTACCGGCTCGTCATATCGCGCAAGAACATGCTCGAATGGCGCACCGCCTCGCAGGTGCAGCGTTCGCAGACCGGCACGCTCGCCTATTACTACAATCTGATGAAGGGCGCGCCGCTCGTCGCCGCAGGCACATTCATCCTGTCGCTGATCGGCGGCACGACCGGCGTCTGGCTGGCGCTGATCTATGCCGTCTTGTGGGGAGCATCGCCCGCAATCGCGTGGTTCGTCAGCCAGTCGGCCGAGGTCGACGACCAGCTCGTCGTGACAGCGTCCGACAGACAGAAGCTGCGCCGCATCGCGCGCCGCACCTGGCTCTATTTCGAAACTTTCGTCGACGACGAGCACAATCAACTGCCCCCGGACAATTTCCAGGAGACGCCGAATCCCGTCGAGGCGTCCAGGACTTCGCCGACCAATATCGGCATGTATCTGCTGTCGGTGATTGCGGCGCGCGACTTCGGCTGGGTGTCGCTCAACGATGCGATCCATCGCGTCAGCGCGACGCTCGATACGGTGGACAGGCTAGATAAGGATCGCGGCCACCTCTACAACTGGTACGACACGAAAACGCTCTATCCGCTTCATCCGCGCTATATTTCGAGCGTCGACAGCGGCAACTTCGCCGGCCACCTCATCGCGATCGCGCGCGCCTTCGAGGAATGGGCCGAGGCGCCGGCCGCCTATCTTCAGGGCGATCTGGAGGGCGTGCTCGACACGGTGGGCGTGCTGGAGACGATGCTGGCCGGTCTGCCTGACGACCGCCGCCAGACGCGACCGGTGCGCCACCGGCTCGATGAGCGGATCGTCGGAATGCGGCGCGCGGTGGAATCGATCCGCAGCGAACCGGAGACAGCCGCCATCCGCACGCTCAATCTCGCGGTCAACGCAGGCGAGCTGTCGAAGCTGGCGCGCGCCATCCATGAGGAGACCGCATCGACGGCAAGCGCGCTGGTCGTCATCTGGGCGGAAAAGGTCCAGCAGGTCTGCGAGGCTCATATTTCGGATTCGCATTTCGAGGAGGAGCGCCTTGCCGAGCTTCGCGCCCGAATGCAGGAGTTGTCGCGGCGTGCGCGCACCATCGCCTTCCAGATGGAGTTTTCGTTCCTCTTGCGCCAGGACCGCAAGCTTCTGTCCATCGGGTATCGCGTCGAGGATAGGCAGCTCGACGAAAGCTGCTACGACCTGCTCGCTTCCGAGGCACGGCTGACGAGCCTCTTTGCCATAGCCAAGGGCGACGTGCCCACGGAACACTGGTTCAAGCTCGGACGCCCGATCGTCGAAATCGGCTATCGCGGCGCGCTGATCTCCTGGTCCGGCTCGATGTTCGAATATCTGATGCCGCCGCTGGTCATGAAGGAGCCGGTGGGCGGCATCCTCAACCAGACCTGCCGCCTCGTCATCAAGCGGCAGATCGCCTACGGCAAGTCGAAGGGCATTCCGTGGGGCATCTCGGAGGCGGCGTATAATGCGCGCGACCGGGAGATGACATACCAATACACGAACTTTGGCGTGCCCGGCCTCGGACTGAAACGCGGCCTTGCCAACAATGCGGTCATCGCGCCCTACGCGACGGTCCTCGCAGCCCAGTTTGCACCGGCCGAATCGGTCGACAATCTCGACCATCTGGCCTCGGTCGGGGCGCTTGGCCAGTACGGCTTCTACGACGCCGTCGACTTCACGCCGACGCGCGTTCCTGCCGGGCAGACCAGCGCGGTCGTTCGCAATTTCTACGCTCACCATCAGGGCATGAGCATCGTCGCCATCGGTAATGTCGTGCATGAAGGGCGCATGCGCGACCGGTTCCACCGCGACCCGGTGATCGAATCCGCCGAACTTCTGCTGCAGGAAAAGGCGCCACGCGACATTCCCGTCGCCACGGTGCGAAGCGAGGCGCCCGAGCGTGCCAAGGAAGACGCGGCGGAAATCAGCCCCGACATCCGCCACATCATCAACCCGCTCGATGCGCCGAAGGCTACGGGCCTTCTGTCGAACGGCGTGTATTCGATCATGCTGTCGTCGAACGGCGCAGGTTACAGCCGCTTTGGCGAGCAGGCGGTCACGCGCTGGCAGCCGGACCCGGTGGAAGACCGCCTCGGCTCCTTCCTGTTCCTGCGCGACGTGTCGACCGGCGACTGGTGGTCGGCCACGGCCGACCCGAAGCGGGCGCCCGGCGAGACGGCGGAAGTCGTCTTCGCCGACGACAAGGCAACCTTCGTCAAGACGGTCGGCACGCTGCGCAGCGAGGTCGAATGCATCGTCGTCGCCGAGGCCAATGGCGAGGCGCGACGGCTGACGATCCACAATCAGGGACCGGACGAGCGCGTCATCGAAGTGACCTCGTTTGCCGAGCTGGCGCTTGCCTCCGAGGCGTCGGACAATGCGCATCCGGCGTTCTCCAAGATGTTCGTCAAGACGGAGATCGACAAGTCGAGAGGCCTGATCTTTGCCGAAAGGCGCAAGCGCGCTGCCAGCGACAAGGGCATCGCGGCCGCGCATTTTGTAACGGCGGCCGCCACCCATTCGGCCGACATGGAGGCGGAGACGGACCGCCGCGCCTTCCTCGGGCGCGGTCGCGACCTGCGTTGGCCGGCCGCCTTCGACGCGGGCGCTGAGCTGGGAGGCGGAGACGGCTTCGTGCTCGACCCGATCTTCTCGTTGCGCCGCAAGGTGCGCATTCCTGCCCACAAGAAGCTCAGCCTCACCTTCTGGACGGTGGTCGGCGAGAGCCGCGACGAGGTCAGCGCGATGATCGGCCAGCTCGATCATCCCGAAAGCTTCGCCCGCCAGTCGATGCATTCCTGGACAGGTTCGCAGGTGCAGTGCCGTCATGTCGGGTTCAGTCTGGCCGAGGCTGCCGACGTTCAGCGGCTCGGCCGCTATCTGCTCTACCCGCATCCGGCGATGCGCGCCGCGCCCGATACGATCGCGACGGGCATGGGGCCGCAATCGGCGTTGTGGCCGATGTCGATCTCAGGCGATTATCCGATCTTTGCGCTGCGCATTGCCGATATCGCCGATATCGATATCGTGGCGCGGGCGCTCAGGATGCAGGAATATCTGCGCTTCCGCGGCATGATGGCCGATCTGGTGATCGTCAATGAGCAGGCTTCGTCCTACGTCCAGGATCTTCAGAACGCTATTGAATCGCTGGCTGAAAACAGCCGGTTGCGAGGACGCGAGCTTGGCCCCCGCCAGCACATCTTCGCGGTGCGTCGCGACCTGATGGACGACCGGTCCTACCAGACGCTGATCGCTTCGGCGCGGATCGTCATGCATACGCGCAACGGCAAGATCGAAGACCAGATCGAGCGCGCGGAACTGGAAAGCCTTGCGCAGCTCGCATTGGTCGATTCCGAAACCGGCGCGGTCTCTCGTTCACCTTCCCCGAGGCTGGAGACAGTGCAGGCCGATGGCGAGGGTCTCGAATTCTGGAACGGATTCGGCGGCTTTGCCGATGACGGCCGGACCTATGTCGTGCGTCTCGGCGCAGGTGAGGCGACGCCGCAGCCATGGATCAATATCATCTCCAACGGCAATTTCGGTTTCCACGTGTCGTCCGAAGGCAGTGCCTTCACATGGAGCAGGAACAGCCGCGACTTCCAGCTGACGCCTTGGTCGAACGATCCAGTGACCAACCGTCCCGGCGAGACGATTTTCGTGCGGGACATCGACACGGGCGAAGTGTTCTCGCCATTTGCGGGGCAGGCGCTGGACTCAGGCGCGCGTCATGAGGCGCGGCACGGGCAGGGCGTCAGCCGGTTCGAGGGGCGGCTTGGCACGCTGACGGTCAGCGCGGAAATGGTCGTCGACCCCGTCGACCCCGTGAAGGTCACGCGGATCAGCATCCACAATGCCGGCAATGCGCCGCGCAGGCTGCGTGTCTACGCGTCCGCCGAATGGGTGCTGGGCAACAATCGCGGCCGCAGCGCGCCGATGTTCGTACCCTCTGTAGACGAGGCCACTGGCGCGCTTCTGGTGAAGAACCCCTACGGTCTCGACTTCGGTGATCGCGTCGCGTTCCTTGCATCCAATCGGCCGATGCAGTCCTACACGGCCGATCGCGCCGAATTCATCGGGGGCAGCGGCTCGTCGACATTGCCGGGTGCGGTTTCGGCAGGGGCGACGCTGTCGGGTCGTGTCGAGGCCGGACGCGACATCTGCGCGGCTGCCGCGTTCGACATGGAAGTTGCGGCAAATGCCGAAGACGACATGCTGCTGATGATCGGGGACGCAGGTTCGGCCGACGAGGCGTCGACGCTGGTCCGGACCCATGCAGGCCGCCCATTCGAAACGCGCCTGAGCGATAATGACGCTGCGTGGAAGGATTTCCTCGGCACGCTTCAGGTCGAGACGCCCGACCGGTCGCTCAATACGATGGTCAACACCTGGCTGCCCTATCAGGCGCTTGCCTGCCGCATCCGCGCGCGGGCCGGCTTCTATCAGGCATCGGGCGCGTTCGGCTTCCGCGACCAGTTGCAGGATACGATGGCGCTGCTGTCGCACGATCCTGAGCTGGCAAGGGCGCAGATCATCAATGCGGCGTCTCGCCAGTTCCCCGAAGGCGACGTGCAGCACTGGTGGCTGCCGCGCACGGGCGCGGGCGTCAGGACGATGATTTCCGACGATGTCGTGTGGCTTGGCCACTGCGTCGCCTATTTCATCAAGGTGACGGGCGACGACAGCGTCCTCGAACACCAGCTTCCATTCATTCTGGGAGACGCGCTGAAGGAAGGCGTGCATGACGCATTCTACACGCCCGAAATCTCCAGGGAAAAAGCGACGATCTACGAACATGCGGCACGGGCGCTCGACCTTGCCGTCAAGCGCACGGCCGAGACAGGCATTCCGCTGATCCTCGGCGGCGACTGGAACGACGGCATGAACCGCATCGGCGAAGGCGGGCGCGGCGACAGCGTGTGGCTGGGCTGGTTCCTGCTCAGGACGCTGCGTGAATTTGCGCCGATCGCCCGCTCAAAGGGTGACGCGGCGCGCGCCGATGCATGGCTCGCCCATGCAGACAGTCTCAAGGCCGCGCTCGAAACCTCGGGCTGGGATGGCGACTGGTACAGGCGCGGCTCGTTCGACGACGGCACGCCGCTCGGTTCGAAATCGTCGGACGAATGCCGCATCGATTCGATCGCACAGTCGTGGAGCGTGTTGTCGGGTCATGGCGACCCGGACAAGTCTGCCCGCGCCATGGCGTCGGCCAGGCAAGCGCTGGTCGATGAGGAGCATGACCTTATCCGCCTGTTCACGCCGCCGTTCGACAAGACCGAAAAGGAGCCGGGCTATATCAAGGCCTATCCGCCAGGCGTGCGCGAAAATGGCGGGCAATACACCCATGCCGCTGCGTGGTTCGTGCTGGCGATGGCGGAACTCGGACAGGGCGACGATGCGCTGGCTGGCTTCCGAAAGATCAATCCGATCAACCATTCGCTCGACCGCGATGCCGCCGAGAAGTATCGGGTCGAACCCTATGTGGTCGCCGCAGATATCTATTCGGAAGGCGCGCTTGCCGGGCGCGGCGGGTGGACCTGGTATACCGGCTCTGCCGGGTGGCTCTATCGCGCCGCGGTCGAGGGCATACTGGGCATCAGCCGGGAAGGCGACACGCTCAAGGTCAAGCCGGCTCTGCCGCCTGACTGGAACGGCTTTGCAGCCAGCCTCAAGATCGATGGGCGGATGGTTCGCATCGCCGTCGAACGCTCGTCGGGCAAAGGGACAAAACTAACGGTCAACGGCAAGGCGACCGACCAGATCAAGCTCTCCGGCGAGGGCGATCTCGATGTGAAGGTGGGGGTGTAGATGTGAGGGTGGGGGTGTAGCCGCGTTCCCTGCTACGCTCCATATTCCTCGCGCAACTGCCTGCGCAGCACCTTGCCATAGGCGCTCTTGGGCAGTTCTTCGAGGAAGATGACGCGCTTGGGCTTCTTGAAGCTGGCAAGGCGCTCCTTGCAAAAGGCGAGCACGGCGGCCTCATCGAGGTCGCCCTGCCTGACGATAGCAACGGCTACGCTTTCGCCCCATTCCTTGTCCGGCACGCCAAAGGCGATCACCTCCTTCACCGAGGCATGAGCGGCGATGACGTCCTCGACCTCCTTGGGGTAGATGTTGGTGCCGCCTGAAATGATCGTGTCGTGACGGCGGTCGAGCACGCGCAGCCGGCCGCCGCTGTCGAAATGGCCGATGTCGCCGGTGTGCAGCCAGCCGTCCTTCAGCGCCGCGGCGGTCGCCTTCTCGTTCTTCCAGTAACCGGCCATGATGACGTCGCCACGCACGCAAATCTCGCCGTCGTCGCCGTCGGGCACGAGCATGTCGTCGGGACCGATGATCCTCACCTCGACGCCGGAGCGGACATAGCCCGCCGACAGGAGCGTTTCGTCGTCTGCTCCGTCATGGTCGCGGCCCGGCAGGTAGGAGATGGTCATCGGTGCTTCGCCCTGGCCGTAGAGCTGATGGAAGATCGGGCCGAAGCGCGTAACGGCTGCCTTGATATGCTCCAGATGGATGGTCGCGCCGCCATAGATGATGCCGCGCAGCGTGCCGATGTCATTGCGCTGCCGCGCGTCGAGCATGCGCACGATCATTGTGGGAGCAACGAAAGCGAAAGCGGTAATGCCTTGAGCGGCGACCAGATCGAACACTTCGTCGGGCTGGAAGCCCGGTCTGTCATGAATGATGTTGACCGCGCCGCGCATCAGCGAGGGAATGAGATAAAGCCCGCCGCCATGCGAAAGCGGTGCGACATGCAGCACCCTGTCGGTTGAGCGGAAGTCGAAAATGTCGGCCAGGCAATTGGTGCTGGCGGCAACCAGATTGCGATGTGTGAGCGTTGCCCCCTTGGGGCGCCCGGTCGTGCCGGACGTGTAGAAGATCCAGGCCGGCTCGTCCGGCGTGGTGTCGGCTGGCAGCGGCGGCGCGGGCAGGAGCGCGGGCAGGTCGAAATCCTCGATCGAGATGATCGCAGGCGCTTCGTCGCCGAGAGCGTCGCGCAGCGCGCCGGCATATTCGCGATGGGTGAAGATGAGCTTCGGGCCGGCATCCCCGGCAATCCAGGCCACTTCCAGCGGGTGCAGCTTGGCGTTGACCGGCACGACGACGAAGCCGGCGCGCAATGCACCGAGCATCAGCGGTGCATATTCGAAACCGTTGCGCATGAAGATGAGCACGCGGTCGCCGCGTTGGCAGCCTTGGGAGGCGAAAAACCGCCCGAGCGCCGCCGCCAACCCGTCCAGTTCGGAATAGGACAAGCGGCGGTCGCCGTGGGAGATGGCCGTCTGGTTCGGCAGGCGGCGGATCGCGTCGGCCAACTGGCCATAGATGTTCATGTGATCGCGCCTCCCGATCTGCCAGCGGTCTATTGTGTGAGCACGCGGTTGCGCAGGATGCCGATGCCCTCGACCTCAAGCTCCACCACGTCGCCATGCTTGAGGAACTTCATATGCTCCAGCCCGCAGCCATTGCCAACGGTGCCCGAACCGATGAACTCGCCCGGATGCAGTGTCTCGGAAGCCGAGACATGGGCGATCACATCCTCGAATTTCCAGTGCATCGTCGAGGTAGAACCGCGGCCCCATTCCTCGCCGTTGACGCGGACCACCATTGTCTTGTCGTAGGGGTCGCCGAATTCGTCGGCGGTGACGAGGCATGGACCCATGGCGTTGCCATTGTCGAAGTCCTTGCCCTTGGCGGGGCCGAGCTGGCCGCCCATTTCGGCGGTCTGGGCGTCGCGGGCGGAGAAGTCGTTGAAGATCGTGTAGCCGTAGATGTGGTCGCGGGCATTTTCCCTTGAAATGTCGACCCCGCTTTTGCCGATAAAGATGCCGAATTCGAGCTCGAAATCCATCAGTGACGAATAGCGCGGCCATGGCACGTCGACATCGGTGCCTATGACCGAAAAGCGGTTCGCCTTGTAGTAGATCGGCTGGTCGTAGAAGGTCTTCGGGATCGCAAAGATGCCCTTCTCCTCGAATTCGCGCATGGCGGCTTCGGGATCGGGAGTGGAGTTGGCGCGGATGCGTCGCACGGCGTCGAAGGACTGTTTCAGATGGGTCTCGAAACAGAGCGCATCACGCATCTGGGGCGGGCGGGGCATGGGTGCCAGAAGCCGCACCGACTTCAGCGAAATCGCGTCCTTCGTGCCGGCCTTTTTTACGGTCTTCTTGGCGATATCCAGCGTCTCGTCGCCTCCCTCGACGATCGACAGGACGGAGCCGAACGGCTTGTAGGACTTGCCGTGCAGTTCCTTGTACGCGTCGGCCAGGTCGATGATCTTCCTGTCGCCGGAAACAAGCGCGCCTGCGCGCTCCTTGCCCTTGCGCTCATAGGTGACAAATTTCATGGGGTTCCTCCGCTGTTTGTCTTCAAGCTGTTCGGATCGGTTGCCGGAAGCGTGTCGGGCACGGTCGAATGCGTCAGGGCGGCCTTGGCGAGAGAGACGATGTGGGCGGTTGTCGTCACCTCGTCCTCGGGGTCGCACAGGCCCCGGCTCAGCCGCGAGATGCGGCCCGTATCGGCCATGATGAACACCATGGCGCCCAGCATGAACTGGTAACCCCAATTGATCTGCTCGAGGCTGCGCCCCGGCAAGGCGGCGATGAGGCCATCCATGAGGGAATGGGCGATGGGGTCGAAAATGCCGGCGATGATGCCGCGCTGATGCGATTTCGGATCTGCGACCTCGCGGGCCAGAACACGCGCGAAAGCCGAATTGCGGTCGGTAGAGCGCATATGCAGGTAAGGCACGAGCAGCGCCTTGACGACGAGTTCGAGCTTGCGCTCGAGATCTGTCTCCATGTCGGCGAGGCGCAGGCCCGCCTTGCGCTCGTCGATGATCATCGGGCAGCGGAATTCGAAGATCGCGCGGTAAAGCCCTTCCTTCGAGCCGAAGTGATAGGCGACGAGCGCGACCGGGACGCCGGCATCGATGGCGATCTGCCTGACGGTGGCGCCGTCGAGACCGTGGTCGCCGAACAGGCGCTCGGCGTGGCGCAGGATCTTTGCGCGCGTCGCCTCGCCGCCCTTGAGCTGGGCGCGTGTCGGAACATCCGAATTTTCCGTGGTCATCGTCATCGCGTGAGCGCCGCCTCCGAGAGCGATTGAACGAGATATCAAAGTTCTTGTCAACTTGTTCAATTCTGTCTACGCTCCTCGGATCGGGCCTGTGGCAAGGAGGTTGCCAGGGGTCGTAAAGGGAGGATTTTATGTTTCGCCAGTTGTTGTTGGGCGGCGCTTCGGCCGCTGCCCTGATGCTTGCCGCCGCACCCGCAATGTCGCAGCAGACCATCAACCTGACCGCCGCCACGGGCCATCCGGAAGTGTTCCTTTGGGTCAAGCACCTGAAGGAAACCTTCATTCCGACGGTGGATGCCGAACTTGCCAAGACCAATGAGGTCAAGATCAACTGGACGCAGGGTTATGGCGGCACCATCGTCAAGCTCGGCTCCGAGGTCGAGGCGTTCCAGCAGGGCATCATCGATGTCGGCCAGATGAGCGGCGTGTTCTCGCCCGCTCAGATGGGGTTGCTCAACCTGACCTATGCAATGCCGTTCGGCTCGACGGACGCGCGCGCGGTGACGGTCGCGGTCGAAAAGGCGCTGAATGAAACCGACGGGGCGCTAACCAATCTCGAAGCGGCGACTGGCGTCGTCTACATTGGCGGCGGCATCGCCATCGATGGCTACAACATCGCCTCGACCAAGGCGTTCAACAAGCTGGCCGACATGAACGGCGTCAAGATCGGCGGGGCGGGACCGAACCTCGCCTGGCTGGCCGGCACGGGCGCTGTCGGCGTGCAGGGCAGCTACGTTTCCTTCTACAACGACATCAAGACAGGCGTCTACGACGGCAATATCGGCTGGATCACCGCCAATGTTCCCGCCAAGCTCTACGAGGTTGCGCCGAACTGGAACCAGGTCGATTTCGGCGCGATGTATATCGGCGGGCTCGGCGTCTCCAAGCAGCAGTGGGACACGTTCTCCGACAACACCAAGGCAGCGTTCCGCACGGCTGCTGCTGCTTATACGAAGGCCTATTTCGACGAGCAGGAAGCGCGCTACGAAGCGGCGAAGAAGACCATGCTGGAGAACGGCGGCAAGGTCGTCGAGATGGACCCGGCCGACCGCGAGGCCTGGATCAAGCAATTGCCGAACCCGACCACCGCATGGGCGGCGGCCGCCGACAAGCGCGGCGAGCCGGCCAGGAAGGTGCTCGAAGCCTATCGCGACAATATGAAAGCCGCCGGCTTCACCTATGTCCGCGACTATCTGGCCGAATAGGCCGGCGCGCCCGGCGCTGTGGCGTCGGGCGCTTCCCATCTGAACATGAGGACGGCCACTGGAGGCCGGGAGGAACTTTGTCATGGCAGACGAGGCAGCAATTCCGCGCGACGATGCGCCGCCGCCGGGCGTTCCCACCAGCACATTCGGCAAGATCATCGGCGCGATGAACGCAATCGGCACCCTGTGGATCATCGGGCTGATGATCCTCATCAATGCCGACATTTTCGGGCGCAGCGCCTTCCACCACCCGATCGCGGGCGTACCGGAACTGGTCGCCTTCTCGATCGTCGGAATCGTCTTCCTGCAACTGGCGCATACGCTGAAATCGGGTTCGATGACGCGCTCCGACGTGTTGCTGACCGTGCTTGAACGGCGCGCGCCGCGCGTCCGGATGGGGCTACTGGCCGTGTTCCATCTGGTGGGCGGGCTGATGCTGGCGCTGATCGCCTGGAAATTCTGGCCGAGCGTCGCCCATGCCTGGCAGGAGCCGGAGCGCAATTTCATGGGCAATCCCGGCTTCTTCACCGTGCCGCAATGGCCGCTGTTTGCGCTGATGTTCGCCGGAATGCTGGCGACCGCCGTCCAGTTCTTCCTGATGTCGGTCGCTGACGCGAAAGCCGCAGGAAAGGCCCGGCCATGAGCGGCGTCGAGATCGCATTCGCCTCCATCGCGCTGATGCTGCTGCTCATCTATTCGGGCATGCACGTCGCCGTCGCGCTGATCATGCTTTCGTTCTGCGGCGTCTGGTTCCTGCGCGGCAGCTTCGACATCGCATCGAACATGATGGTGCTGGCCTTCAAGGACGCCATCTCCGACTATCTGTTCGGCGTCGTGCCGCTGTTTGTCCTGATGGGCCTGCTGGTTGCTGTGGCGGGCATCGGCCGCGACACGTTCGAAGTGGCGGCCCAGGTCTTCCGCCGTATATTGGGCGGGCTTGGCATCGCGACGGTCGCCGCAAACGCGATCTTCGCCTCGATCACCGGTATCTCGATCGCCTCGGCCGCCGTATTCACCAAGGTGGCCGTTCCGGAGATGATCCGCCACAACTACACCCCGAGCTTTGCCGTCGGTGTCGTCGCCGGTTCGTCGGTGCTCGGCATGCTGTTGCCGCCGTCGCTCCTGTTCATCCTCTACGGCGTGCTTACCGAACAGTCCGTCGGGTCTTTGTTCATCGCCGGCATCATTCCGGGCATCCTGCTGTCGCTCGTCTACTGCGCCGGCATCTTCGCCATGGGCAAATGGTGGCCGAACTTCATCGGCGGGCCGCGCCCCGGCACGGCGCAGGCGAGCGAGCCCGTCGAACTGATGGGCTATGGCGAAATGGCCAACAAGCTGTTTCCCATCGTGCTTCTGGTGACGCTCGTGCTGGGCGGCATCTATGGCGGCTATTTCACGCCGACGGAAGCGGGCGCGGCGGGTGCGCTCGGCGCGCTCGTCATATCGGTCGCCAAGCGCCGGCTGACCTGGGCGAGCTTCTGGCAGGTGCTGGTGCAGACCGGGCATACGACCTCGTCGATCTGCTTCCTCATCATCGGGGCGAGCCTCTATTCGCGCATGCTCGCCATGTCGGGGATGCCAGGCTGGCTCGGCTCCTTCGTGGTCGAATCGGGCATGGGCGCAACCGGCATCATCCTGGCACTGATGGTCGTCGTCATCTTGCTTGGGACGATCCTGGATTCGGCCTCGATCATGCTGCTGACCTTGCCGATCGCGGTGCCGATCCTGATGGGCATGAATGTCGACATGATCTGGCTCGGCGTGCTGACCGTGATTGCGGTGGAGATCGGCCTTTTGACGCCGCCCTTCGGCATTGCCGTGTTCGTGGTGAAAGCGACGCTCGGGCCAGACAGCAAGATCACGCTGAACGAGATCTTCGCGGGAGCACTGCCGTTCGCGGTGATGATGCTCTTCGTGCTGATCCTCGTTTTCCTGTTCCCGTGGCTGGCGGTTGCGCTGGTCTGACCGAAGGAGAGAACCGATATGGCAAAATGGCAATACACCAAGGGCGTCCACGAGATCGGCAAGGGCGTCTATGCCTATCTTCAACCCGACGGAAGCTGGGGCTGGTCCAATGCGGGGCTGGTCGTCGACGGTGACGCCAGCCTGATGGTCGACACGCTGTTCGACCTGAAGATCACCGCCGAGATGATGAAGGCCTATGCGGATGTGACGCCGGCGGCGAAGAAGATCGGGACGCTGGTCAATACACATGCCGATGGCGACCACACCTTCGGCAACCAGCTGGTCAAGGATGCGCGCATCATCGGCACCCAGGGCACGGTGGAGGACTTTGCCCGCTTCGACCCGAAGGTGGTTCAGAACATCTGCCTCAATGCCGAACAGTTCGGCAGTTCGGGCGTCTTCATGCGCGAATGCTTCCGCCCGTTCGATTTCTCCGGCATCGAACTGACGCCGCCAAACGAGACATTCTCCGGCAACCTGACTGTCATGGTCGGCGACAAGCGCGTCGAACTGATAGAGGTCGGGCCTGCGCATTCTCTGGGCGATGCGCTTATCCACGTGCCTGACGACAAGGTGCTCTATACCGGCGACATCCTGTTCACCGGCGGCACACCGATTGCCTGGTACGGGCCGGTGAAACGCTGGATCGACGTGTGCGACCGCATCATGGACATGGATGTCGAGACGATCGTTTCCGGACACGGGCCGATCTCGACCAAGGACGATGTGCGCGAGATGCGCGACTATCTCCAGCACGTCACCGACGAAACGCGGCCGCTCTACGAGCAGGGCATGGACTACATGGCCGCCGCCTACAATGTCGATCTCGGCCGCTGGAAGGACAGGGAGGACGCCGAGCGGGTGCTTGTCACTGTGCAGACGCTGTTCGACGACTTCGGCGAAGCGCCTCAGCGTCCGGTACATCCGCCGATCCCATATTTCGCCGAGATGAAGAGCCTGCGCCACCATTTCGGGCGCGGGCCTGTGCATGAAGCCTATTGCAAGGCCTGCGGCATCAAGCACGACGCCTATTGAGCGTGCTCTGCACGTGAGGCGGCGATGCGGTCACCCCACGTCGCCTCCCGCATGGACAGAAGTCACTTTCGCAAGCTTTCGTTTTTATCTAGATTTGAGGAAACGAAAGCGCGGCGCCCATGTATCTGCCACAACGACATGCCGAAATCCTTGAGATTGCAAAGGCGCATGGGCGGGTGACGGTCGACGATCTGGCGGCGCGCTACAGTGTTTCGCCTCAGACGATCCGCAAGGATCTGAACGATCTGTGCGAGCGGCGGCTGCTCAACCGCATTCATGGCGGGGCGCTGTTCCCGTCGGGCATCGAGAACCTCGAATATGAGGAGCGCCGGAGGATTGCCGCCGACGAGAAGGCGGCGATCGGGCAGGCGGCGGCCGAACTCATACCCGACAACGCATCGCTCTTCATCAATATCGGCACGACGACCGAGGCTGTAAGCGAGGCGCTGCTGGATCGTCAGGGCCTGATGGTCATCACAAACAATATCAATGTTGCCAACAGGATGCGGGTTTACCCCACGCTGGAGGTGGTGATTGCGGGCGGAGTCGTTCGCGGGTCCGACGGCGGCGTCGTCGGTGAAGCGGCTGTCGATTTCATCAAGCAGTTCAAGGTCGATTTCGCCGTTATCGGCGCGTCCGCGCTCGACGAGGACGGCGCGCTGCTCGACTTCGACTTTCGCGAGGTGAAGGTGGCGCAGGCGATCATAGCCAATGCGCGCCATGTCATCCTTGTTTCGGATTCGACCAAGTTCGAGCGAACCGCGCCCGTGCGGATCGGCCATCTGTCACAGGTAGGCACTTTCATTACGGATCGCTGCGAAAGCGCTGCCGTCAGGCAAATCTGCGCCGACTCCGGCGTGCAACTCATCGAGACGTCGAAGTTGCGGAATACGCCTGAAAGTTGAGAAAACGCGCGCGCATCTGTTTCGTTTGACATTCGAAACAGTTTCGACATAATCCCAAATGTCTTTCGCTGACGGCAGAAAATGCTGCATTGCGAAAGCTGGGAGGCTTCTTGGCGCAGTCAGCACCGATCGACGTTCTCGTCATTGGCGGTGGCATCAACGGATGCGGCATCGCGCGTGACGCCGTCGGCCGCGGCTATTCGGTGCTGCTTGCCGAAATGAACGATCTGGCGAGCGGCACGTCGTCGGGCTCGACCAAGCTCATCCATGGCGGCCTGCGCTATCTTGAGCACTACGAATTTCGCCTTGTGCGCGAGGCGCTGATGGAGCGCGAGGTTCTGTGGCAGAACGCGCCGCACATCATCTGGCCGATGCGCTTCGTGCTGCCATTTTTCCCCGGTGGGCCGCGTCCGGCCTGGATGCTGCGGGTCGGCCTGTTCCTCTATGACCATCTGGGCGGGCGCAAGCTCCTGCCGCCGACGCGCACGCTCGACATGCGCACGGACGATGCGCGCAAACCGCTGAAATCGCTGTTCACCAAGGCGTTCGAATATTCCGACGGCTGGGTGATGGATTCGCGTCTCGTCGCGCTCAATGCGCGTGACGCGGCCGATCGTGGAGCCGACATCCGCACGCGCACCAAGGTTGTCGAGGCGCGGCGTGATGGCAGCCTGTGGCAGGTCGTTCTCGAAGACCGGAGGTCGGGCCGCCGCGAGACCGTTTCGGCGCGGCTGATCGTCAATGCCGGCGGGCCGTGGGTCGACCATGTGCTGGGGGATACGCTCGGCCGCAATGATGTCCATCACGTCAGGCTGGTGCAGGGCAGCCATATCGTCGTGCCGAAGAAGTTCGACGGTCCGCGCGCCTATTTCTTCCAGAACAATGATGGGCGCATCATCTTCGCCATTCCCTATGAGGACGATTTCACGCTGATCGGCACGACCGACCGCGACTATACGGGCGAGATCGGCGCGGTGAAGATCAGCGACGAAGAGATCGATTATCTGTGCAATGCGGCGAGCGAGTATTTCGTCGAGCCGGTGCGCCGCGAGGATATCGTCTGGACCTATTCGGCGGTGCGGCCACTGTTCGATGACGGAGCCTCCAAGGCGCAGGAGGCGACGCGCGACTATGTGCTGAAAGCCGATGACGAGAACAGCCAGGCGGCTGTGGTCAACTGCTTCGGCGGCAAGATCACCACGTTCCGCAGGCTGGCGGAATCGGCGATGGAAAAGATCGAGCACTATCTCGGGCGGCGCGGCAAGCCGTGGACGGCAGGCGCGCCTCTGCCGGGCGGCGATTTCCCCGCGCAAGGGTTCGGCGGGCTCGTGGCAAAGCTTTTGGCCGACAAGCCGTTTCTGGACCGCGCCCATGCGCGTCGCCTCGCGCGGCTTTACGGCACGAAGGCTTGGGTGCTCCTTGAGGGCGTGAACTCCGTCGAAGAACTGGGACGCAATTTCGGCGCGGACCTTTACGAGGCGGAGGTTCGCCATCTGATCGCAAACGAATGGGCGATGACGGCAGACGACGTCTTGTGGCGGCGCACCAAGCGGGGCCTGCGCCTCACCGCGCAGGAGGCTCAGGCGCTCGACGCCTATATGGTCGGCCACTCCGGCACTGTCACAGCGGCGGCGGAGTAGGGCGATGCTTGAACTGAGGCAGGTCTCCAAGCGGGTCGGCAATGCGGATCACATTCGCGATGTCTCGCTCCAGATGGAGGCTGGTTCGCTGAACGTTCTGCTCGGCCCCACGCTGTCGGGCAAGACCAGCCTGATGCGGCTGATGGCGGGGCTGGACCGGCCAACCTCCGGCTCTGTCTGGTTCGACGGCAAGGATGTGACGGGCGTGCGCGTGCAGGACCGCAACGTGGCGATGGTCTACCAGCAGTTCATCAATTATCCGGCGATGACGGTCTATGAGAACATCGCCTCGCCGCTTCGGGTGGCTGGCGTCGATCGGGCGCGCATCGACACTGAGGTTCATCGCGCCGCCGATCTCCTGAAATTGACGCCCTATCTTCAGCGCACGCCGCTCCATCTCTCCGGCGGCCAGCAGCAGCGCACCGCTCTGGCGCGCGCCATCGTCAAGAATGCGCGGCTGGTGCTGCTCGACGAGCCGCTGGCAAATCTGGACTACAAGCTGCGCGAGGAACTGCGCGCCGAGCTGCCGAAGATATTTGCCGCGACCGGCGCGATCTTTGTCTATGCGACGACCGAACCGCATGAGGCGCTGCTGCTTGGCGGTCGGACCGCGACGCTGAACGAGGGCAGGGTGACCCAGTTCGGCCCGACCATCGATGTGTTCCGCCACCCGCGCGACCTTGTGACGGCAAGGACTTTTGCCGATCCTCCGCTGAACTCCATCGCGCTCGACAAGTCGGGCGGCGAGTTCCTGCTGCAGGGTGGCAGGGGCCTGCCGGTGCCCGCACATCTCAAGGGACTGCCAGACGCGCAATATACGGTCGCGTTCCAGCCTCATCACATCTCGCTCAAGGATCCCGGTGGTTCGGCGCGCGCCTTGCAGGCGAAGGTTGTCGTCACAGAGATCACCGGTTCCGAAAGCTTCATCCATCTCGCATTCGCCGATGCGCGCTGGGTCATGCTGGAGCACGGCATCCATGCTTTCGAACCGGATCAGCAGGTCGAGGTCTTCATCGACCCGCGCCACCTGATGGTGTTCGACGCCGCCGGCAAGGCGGTTGGCCAGACATCGAGAGAGGTGGCGTAGATGGCGCGGATCGATCTCGACCATATACGCCACGCCTATGGCGCAAATCCGAAGTCCGACAAGGACTACGCGCTGCGCGAGGTGCACCATACATTCGAGGACGGCAGCGCCTATGCGCTGCTCGGTCCGTCGGGCTGTGGCAAGACGACCTTGCTCAACATCATTTCGGGCCTGCTGCATCCCTCGCATGGCAAGCTGCTGTTCGACGGTGTCGATGTGACCGCGCGCTCGACGCAGGAGCGCAACATCGCGCAGGTATTCCAGTTTCCGGTCATCTACGACACGATGACGGTCTATCAGAACCTCGCCTTCCCGCTGCGCAATCGCGGAGTTCCCGAAAACGAAGTCGACCGCAAGGTGCGCGAGATCATCAAAATGATCGATCTTGAGGACTGGTCCGGGCGGCGTGCGCGCGGGCTGACGGCCGACCAGAAGCAGAAGATTTCGCTCGGGCGCGGGCTTGTCCGCTCTGACGTCAACGCGATCCTGTTCGACGAGCCGCTGACCGTCATCGACCCGCATATGAAGTGGGTGCTGCGCTCGCAGCTGAAGCAGCTTCACCGGCAGTTCGGCTATACGATGGTCTATGTCACCCACGACCAGACCGAGGCGCTGACCTTCGCCGAGCATGTCGTGGTCATGTATGACGGGCAGATCGTGCAGATCGGCACGCCGGCCGAGCTGTTCGAGCGGCCGAAGCATACCTTCGTCGGCTATTTCATCGGTTCGCCTGGCATGAATGTGCTGCCCGTCGATCTTGCCGGCGACAAGGCGCAGCTGGGCGGTCAGACGATCTCGCTGCCCGGCGGCACGCGCGATCCGGGGCAGGGGCCGATCGAACTCGGCATCCGGCCGGAATATGTTCGCATCGGGCAGGACGGAATGCCGGTCGAAATCCTCAAGGTGGAGGATATCGGCCGCCACAAGGTGGTGCGCGCCTCGCTTGAGGGCCACGAAATCGCGGCCATTCTGGGCGAGGACGAGGAGATACCCGCCGCGCCCAAGGTCGCGCTCGATCCCAGGGGTATCAATATCTACTCAGGCTCCTGGCGCGTCGAACTGGAAAGTGCGGCCTGACGATGGACAAGACCGTCAACAACAAGGCCTGGTTCATGGTGCTGCCGGTGCTGGTGCTGGTGGCGTTCTCAGCGGTCATTCCGCTGATGACGGTGGTGAACTACTCCGTTCAGGACACATTCGGCGGCAATGAATTCTTCTGGGCCGGGACCGAATGGTTCCAGGAAATGCTGTCGTCGAGCCGCTTCTGGGACGCCTTCTGGCGCGGGCTGGCATTCTCGCTGATCATCCTCGCCATCGAAGTGCCGCTCGGCATTTTCATCGCGCTCAACATGCCGAAGAAAGGCTGGGGCGTTCCGGTCTGCCTCGTTCTCATGGCGCTGCCGCTGCTCATTCCATGGAATGTGGTCGGCACGATCTGGCAGGTCTTCGGGCGCGTCGATATCGGGCTTCTGGGCTATGTGCTGAACGGCATGGGCGTCGACTATAACTATGTCAGCGATCCGGTCGATGCCTGGGTGACTGTCGTCGTCATGGATGTCTGGCACTGGACGAGCCTCGTCGTGCTGCTCTGCTATGCCGGTCTCGTCTCGATCCCCGATGCCTATTATCAGGCGGCAAAGATCGACGGCGCGTCGCGCTGGGCGGTGTTCCGCTACATCCAGCTTCCGAAGATGAACCGGGTGCTGCTGATCGCGGTGCTGCTGCGGTTCATGGACTCATTCATGATCTATACCGAGCCATTCGTCGTCACGGGCGGCGGGCCGGGCAATTCGACGACGTTCCTGTCGATCGATCTGGTGAAGATGGCTGTCGGGCAGTTCGACCTCGGGCCGGCGGCCGCGATGTCGATCATCTACTTCCTCATCATCCTTCTGTTGTCATGGGTCTTCTACACCGTGATGACAAACTATGACGCGGAGCGGTGAGATGACCGACACGACTTCGCGCCAGGGACTGACGCCGCCAACAGCGGCAACGCTCGGGACCAGCGAGGCGGTGGCCCGCAAGATGCGCCGTCGCGGCGAAGAGAGCCGCTTCTGGTGGCTGGTGCCGACGCTCTACATCCTGTTCCTGATGCTGCCGATCTATTGGCTCGTCAATATGAGCTTCAAGACCAATCAGGAGATCCTCGGGCCGATCACGTTCTTCCCGCAGGATCCGACGATCCGCAACTATATGGTCATCTTCACTGACCCATCCTGGTATTCCGGCTACATCAATTCGATCATCTATGTGGTCCTGAACACCGTCATTTCGGTGGCGGTGGCGCTGCCTGCGGCCTATGCGTTTTCGCGCTACCGGTTCCTCGGCGACAAGCATCTGTTCTTCTGGCTTTTGACCAATCGCATGGCGCCGCCGGCGGTGTTTGCGCTGCCCTTCTTCCAGCTCTACTCGTCCTTCGGGCTGATCGACACGCATATCGCGGTGGCGCTGGCGCACTGCCTGTTCAACGTGCCGCTGGCGGTGTGGATCCTCGAAGGTTTCATGTCGGGCGTGCCGAAGGAAATCGACGAGACTGCCTATATTGACGGCTATTCCTTCCCGCGCTTCTTCGTGAAGATCTTCATGCCGCTGATCGCGTCGGGCATCGGCGTGGCCGCCTTCTTCTGCTTCATGTTCTCGTGGGTCGAACTGCTGATCGCGCGCACTCTGACGACGACGGCCGCCAAGCCGATCGCCGCGACCATGACGCGCACGGTTTCGGCATCCGGCCTCGACTGGGGCGTGCTGGCGGCAGCGGGCGTGCTGACCATCATTCCCGGCGCGCTCGTCATCTGGTTCGTGCGCAACTACATCGCCAAGGGCTTTGCCCTGGGGAGGGTTTGACCATGGCGTCCAACCGGGTCGGCTATTTTCTTGGCGCGGTGGTGCTGGCGGAGTTGCTCGGCCTCGTAGCGCTCTTGATGTCGGTGCCGCAGAAGGACGGCGTGCGCGAATGGACCGCGCCGCTGGTTCCGGGCGGCTGGATGGCGTGGACGTTTCCGAGCGCCCTGTTCTTTCTCGTCATCCTCATGCTGATCACGGCTATGGCGGTGTGGGAATACAGATCGCCGGGCGGCAATCCGCGCATCGGCATCCTGCGGTTCGAGACGACGCGCGGGGACCGCCTGTTTCTGTCGCTGCTTGGCAGCGCGTTCATCCATCTTGCCTGGCTGGGTCTCGTCGGACCCAACCTCTGGTGGGCTCTCGGCCTGTCGATCCTCTACGCCATCGGGGTGTTCAGGTTCGTCTAGCCGAACTTATGCCGGTCGGCCTCAAGGGCCGCCGGGCGACTCGTATGCTAACCAAGTCTGGGAGGACTGAAATGAAGAGATATATATTCGCATCCACGAGCGCGCTCGCGCTGACAATCGGCCTGGGCGCAGCCCATGCCGACATGGATGCCGCCAAGAAGTTCCTCGACGCCGAGATCGGTGACATGTCGTCGCTCGACCGCGCCGGCCAGGAAGCCGAAATGCAATGGTTCATCGATGCGGCGAAGCCGTTCGCGGGCATGGACATCAAGGTCGTGTCGGAAACCATCACCACGCACGAATATGAGTCCAAGGTGCTGGCGCCTGCATTCACCGCCATCACCGGCATCAAGATCACCCATGATCTGATCGGCGAAGGCGACGTGGTCGAGAAGCTCCAGACGCAGATGCAGTCGAAGGAGAACGTCTATGACGCCTATGTCAACGACTCCGATCTGATCGGCACCCACTGGCGTTATCAGCAGGCCCGGAACCTGACCGACTGGATGGCCAATGCCGGCAAGGACGTCACCAATCCGAACCTCGACCTTGCCGACTTCATCGGCACGAAGTTCACGACCGCTCCGGACGGCAATCTCTACCAGCTTCCCGACCAGCAGTTCGCGAACCTCTACTGGTTCCGCTACGACTGGTTCAACGACGAGAAGAACAAGGCCGACTTCAAGGCGAAATACGGCTACGACCTCGGCGTGCCGGTCAACTGGTCGGCCTATGAGGACATCGCCGAATTCTTCACCGGCCGCGAGATCGACGGCAAGAAGGTCTTCGGCCATATGGATTACGGCAAGAAGGACCCGTCGCTGGGCTGGCGCTTCACCGATGCATGGCTCTCCATGGCCGGCAATGGCGACAAGGGCCTGCCGAACGGTTTGCCTGTCGACGAGTGGGGCATCAAGGTCAACGAGAAGTCGCAGCCTGTCGGCTCCTGCGTGGCGCGCGGCGGCGACACCAACGGCCCGGCCTCGGTCTACGCCATCGAGAAATATCTGGAATGGCTCAAGGCCTATGCACCGCCGGCCGCCGCCGGCATGACGTTCGGCGAATCCGGTCCGGTGCCGTCGCAGGGTGAAGTCGCCCAGCAGATGTTCACCTACACCGCCTTCACGGCCGACTTCGTGAAGCCGGGTCTGCCGGTGGTGAACGAGGACGGCACGCCGAAGTGGCGCTTCGCCCCGTCGCCGCATGGCGTCTACTGGAAGGACGGCATGAAGCTTGGCTATCAGGACGTCGGGTCCTGGACGCTGCTGAAGTCCACGCCCGACGACCGCGCCAAGGCGGCTTGGCTTTACGCCCAGTTCGTCGTGTCGAAGACCGTCGACGTCAAGAAGAGCCATGTCGGCCTGACGCTGATCCGCGAAAGTTCGATCAATCATCAGTCCTTCACCGACCGCGCGCCCAAGCTCGGCGGCCTGATCGAGTTCTATCGCTCGCCGGCCCGCGTGCAGTGGTCGCCGACCGGCACGAACGTTCCTGACTATCCGAAGCTGGCGCAGCTCTGGTGGCAGGCGATCGGCGATGCGTCGTCGGGCGCCAAGTCGGCTCAGGAGGCGATGGATTCGCTCTGCGCCGAACAGGAGAAGGTGATGGAGCGGCTGGAACGCGCTGGCGTCCAGGGCGACATCGGCCCGAAGATGGCAGAGGAACACGATCTGGCCTACTGGAACAAGGATGCCGTGGCGAAGGGCAATCTCGCGCCGCAGCTGAAGATCGAGAACGAAAAGGAACAGGGCCAGACCGTCAGCTACGACGAACTGGTCAAGAGCTGGCAGAAGTAGTCTTCTGATCGAGACTGAAGGAGGCGGCCGAACGCCGCCTCCTTTTTTGTGGGAGAGATTTGATGACCGGCAACATTCTCGCCATCGACCAGGGCACGACCTCGTCGCGCGCGATTGTCTTTGACGACAAGATGAAGCCGGTGGGCGTGGGTCAGAAGGAATTCACGCAGCATTTTCCCGCCTCCGGCTGGGTCGAACATGATCCGGAGGAAATCTGGAAAACGGTTGTCGAGACCTGCAAGGCCGCGATCCGGAAGGCGAAGCTGACCGCAGCAGATATTGCCGCAATCGGCATCACCAACCAGCGCGAGACCGTCATCGTCTGGGACAAGGCGACCGGCAAACCGATCCATAATGCGATCGTCTGGCAGGACAGGCGCACCGCGCCGCTCTGCGCGAAATTGAAGAAGGCGGGACTGGAAAAGACGTTTACCGCCAAGACCGGGCTTTTGCTCGATCCCTATTTCTCCGGCACCAAGATCGCCTGGCTGCTCGACAATGTGCCGGGCGCACGCAAACGCGCGACCAAGGGCGAACTGTTGGCCGGAACCGTCGACACGTTTCTCATCTGGCGGCTGACGAGGGGCAAGGTTCACGCTACCGACGCCACCAATGCGTCGCGTACGCTGATCTATAATATCGCGACGAATGAGTGGGATGAGGAGCTGATGAAGCTCCTGCGCATTCCCGCTTCGCTGCTGCCGGAGGTTAAGGACAGCGCCGACGATTTCGGCGTGACCGACAAGGGTCTGCTTGGCGCTGCGATACCCATCCGTGGTGTGGCAGGCGACCAGCATGCGGCGACGATCGGGCAGGCCTGTTTTTCGCCCGGCATGATGAAGTCGACCTATGGGACGGGCTGCTTTGCCATGCTCAATACCGGCGACCGGCTGGTGCGGTCGAAGAACAGGCTTCTGACCACCATCGCCTACAGGCTCGACGGCAAGACGACCTATGCGCTGGAAGGCTCGATCTTCATTGCAGGCGCGGCGGTGCAATGGCTGCGCGACGGCGCGAGGATGATCGACAAGGCAGCCCATAGCGGCGATCTGGCTGCCAAGGCCGACCCGACGCAGGATGTCTATCTGGTGCCGGCTTTCGTCGGCCTTGGCGCGCCGCATTGGGACGCGGATGCGCGCGGCGCGATCTTCGGGCTGACGCGCAATTCCGGACCGGCGGAGTTTGCGCGCGCGGCACTTGAAGCGGTCGCCTACCAGACGCGCGATCTGGTCGATGCGATGAAGAAGGACTGGAAGGACGCCAGCGCCCAGACCGTGCTGCGCGTCGACGGCGGCATGGTGGCGTCCGACTGGACGATGCAGAGGCTGGCCGACATTCTCGACGCGCCGGTCGACCGGCCGACCGTGCTGGAGACGACCGCGCTCGGCGCCGCATGGCTTGCGGGATCGAAGGCAGGCGTATGGCCGAAGGCTTCTGTCTTTGCGAAGAAATGGGCGCTCGACCGTCAGTTCCGGCCCGAGATGGGCGACAAGGAACGCAAGCGCAAGATCGCCGGCTGGCGCGACGCGGTTCGCAGGACGCTCAGCTCAAACTGACGATATCCATAGATCCATAGCAGGCCGGACAGAAGCGCGGTTCGCCGCGCATCGTCGTTTGCTGTGCGATGGCGACACATAGGTGAAAGTTGCCCGGAATGGCCGGCTATTCCCTCATGGCATGCCCCATCCGCCTTCCATCTGTTCCCGATTTGAATCAGGGTTCGTTTCATCGCGCATGACGCTCTTCACGCCCGCCGGGCGTGCGGCAATCGAGCCAGATTTCGCCGCCGTCGATTGCGATCAACAAAATTCAGGCATTAAATGAAAAAAAAATTGCAATGAAATGCGCTCTGTGTAATTCACTTGGTCGTCGTCGGGTCGGGAATTGACCGTCCGGCGGGGGAGAATACCAGAGCCTGCGCACCGGAACCCGTTTCCGGCGTGGCATCTGGACCATGGAGGACACAAGCCGTGCAAACCGCACTCCGATCGTCGCCGCCCGCGATTGAGATTTCCGGGCTGAGCAAGTCGTTCTCGTCTGCCGCCGGCACCGTGCGCGCAGTCGAAGACCTGTCGCTGACGGTCGAGGAAGGTGAGTTTGTCAGCATTGTCGGGCCGTCCGGCTGTGGCAAGAGCACGGTCCTCAATATCGTTGCCTCATTCATCGAGGCTACGTCCGGGGTCGTTCGCGTCGGCGGTGAGACCCACCAGGACCGCGTGCCCGAAGGCCTTGGCTATATCTTCCAGAAGGACACGTTGCTGCCCTGGTATACGGTGCGCAAGAATGTCGGCCTCGGGCTCGCCTTCAAGGGCATGTCGAAGGACGAGATGCATGCCGAAGTGGATGGGTTGCTCGAACTCGGCCACCTGACCGGGTTTGCCGACCACTATCCGCACCAGCTTTCAGGCGGCATGCGCCGCCGCGTTGCGCTGCTCATGAGCCTTGCCGTCAAGCCGAAGATCCTGCTGCTCGACGAGCCGTTCAGCGCGCTCGACACCCATACGCGCACGCATATGCATACCGAGCTTCTCGAGATATGGCGCAAGCTCAGGCAGACGGTCGTGCTGGTGACGCACGATCTTGACGAAGCGATTACCCTGTCGACGCGCGTCATCGTCCTGTCGCGGCCGCCAAGCCAGATCCTGATGGACAAGAAGATCGACATTCCGCATCCGCGCGACGTCTACAATCTTCGTGAGCAGGACATTTTCTCCCAGTATTACAAGGAGATATGGGGTGTCCTCTCGGCGCAGTTCAGGAAGGACTTCTAAATGTCCGCCATAGCTACAGCCGGGAAAGCCAATGTGCCGATCAAGGCCGCAACTCAAGTCAACAAAGGAACTGCGATGAGCCGCCGTACACTCGTCCTGTTCTGGCAGATCGCGATCATTGTCGTGGTGCTCGGCGGCTGGGAAATCCTGACGCGCATCCCCTGGATGGTGCAGAACACTCTGATAGATCCCTTCTTCATCAGCCGCCCGTCGCTGATCGGCGCGCGCCTGTGGGAGTGGATGCAGCCGGGGCCGCGCTCGCTGTGGCCCGCGCTCGCCACGACGCTTGAGGCGACCTTCTGGGGCCTGCTCGTCGGCGCCGGATCGGGCTATGTCGTGGGCATCACGCTCTCAGTCAACAAGACGCTGGCCGACATCCTCAATCCGTTCATCGTCGCGCTGAACTCCATGCCGCGCATCGCCTTCGTGCCACTGATCACCATGTTCTTCGGCATCGGCATCGTGTCGAAGGTCATGACCGCCTGGTTCGTCGTGTTCTTCCTCGTCTTCTTCAACGCCTACAAGGGCGGCCTGAGCGTCGAGAAGGACCTGATCGACTTCTGCCGGACGCTGGGCGCAACGCGGACGCAGATCCTTTGGCGGGTGCGCATTCCGACGGCCGCTGCCTGGACGTTCGCCTCGCTTCCCAATGCGATCAGCTTCGCTCTCATCGGTGTGGTGTTAGCCGAGTTCATGGGATCGGATTCGGGCATCGGCTACCAGATGATGATCTCGCTGGCGAATATGAGCGCCACCGACATGTTTGCCTCTGTATTTGTCTTGAGCGTCGTAGGTCTGACGCTTGTCTATACCGTGCAGTATTTCGAGCGGAAGTTGCTGCACTGGACCGCCGAATTCCGGAACAAATAATTTATCCTGGGAGAGAGATACATGTTCAATATTGGTAAGCCGATCAATCGTCGCCTGATGCTGGGAGGTTCCATAGCGACCGCCGGCCTGATGATGGCAGGATCGCGAATGGCGGCAGCGGCGACCGATCTGCCGATGAGCGTCGCCGGCCTCGATCCGCATTTCTCGGTCTTCTACGTCGCCGAATGCGCCGGCTTCTTCAAGGACAACGACCTCAACGTCGGCTACATCAACACTCAGAACGGAACGAACACCCGCCAGGCGCTTGCCTCGGGCCAGATCGCAGCGACGCTGGTTTCGCCCTTCGACTCGATGGTCATGACGCTGGCCGGCAAGAAGGCCAGCCTGATCTTCAATACCGACCGCAAGATGAGCTATGCGAACGTCGTCGTTCGCAAGAGTGATTTCGACGCGGGCACCTACACCAAGGTGGAAGACCTCAAGGGCAAGAAATACGGCGTCACCGGCCTGTCGTCGGCGTTCTACATCGTCGGCAAGTATCTTACCGACCGTGCCGGCATTGCCGACGAGATCGAGTTGCGTCCGCATGCCGACACGGCAGCGCTACTCGGTTCGCTCAAGAGCGGCCAGGTTCAGGCGATCACCGCCTCCTTCGCCATGCTCCAGCAGGCGGTCGGCGATGGCTGGGGCCATCCGATCTTCTCGATCGAAGGTGACGAAGGCTGGAATTCGCTCGTCGGCGGCGACCTGCCGGGCGTTTGCGCCCATGCGCTCGACTCGACGATCGAGAGCCGCAATGACGACCTTCAGGCGATGATCTCTGCCCTTATCAAGGCCGAAGACTATATGCTGTCGCATACGCCCGAAGAGCTGACCGAACTGGTCGCCGACAAGTTCCTGCCCGGCTTCGACAAGGCCCAGGTGACGAAGGCGCACGCGCTCTTCCAGCAGGCTCTGTGGACCAAGAACAACATTCCGACCAAGGAGGTCTTCGACCGCATCCGTTCCATGGCCGTCATCGGTGGCGTGGTCGAGAAGGCGCGCGAAGACGAAGTCTCCTACGAGAAGATGGTCTATTCGAAGTTCGTCGAGAAGGCCCGCGCGGCCTGATCTGTCGCGCCGGATCGTCCGGCGCGCGAACTCAGGGCGGACCGACGGTCCGCCCATCTCTCACAAATCGGCAGCACCGGCCGGCCGGGCGCATATCGCGCCCGGTTGGGTCGCCCCGTGACGCCGGCGCAATAACAATCGGGAGTTTGATATGAGCACTGTCAGGACTGGCCGCCTTGCCGGCAAGGTTGCCATCGTCACCGGCGGCGCGTCGGGTATCGGCGAAGCGACCTGCAAGCGGTTTGCCGAAGAGGGTGCTGCAATCATGGTTGCAGACCTTGCAGCCGACGCCGCGGCAAAGCTCGCAGCCGAGATCGCCGCGTCCGGAGGTCAGGCCGACAGCCACCAGCTCGACGTATCGAGCGAAGCGGCGGTGATCGAGCTGATGAAGCACGTCAATGAGCGCTTCGGCCGGCTCGACGTCGTCGTCAACAGTGCCGGCATCGCGCACAGGAAGCCGGAGGTCGAAACCACCGAGGAAGAGTGGGATCGCGTCATGAACGTAAACGTCAAGGGCACATTCCTGATGACGAAGCACGCCGTGCCTGAAATGAAGAAGGCTGGCGGCGGCGCTATCGTCAACATCGCTTCCATCGCTGCGAATGTCGGCTGGGCCGGCTGGGCCGCCTATTGCGCGTCGAAAGGTGCCGTGCGGTCGCTGACCATGGCGAGCGCAACGGCCCATGCGGGAGAGGGCATTCGCGTCAACTCGATCAATCCCGGCACCGTCCACACGCCGATCAATGCTGAAGCATTCCGTGAAGGTGCGGAACGGTTCAAGCGCACGACGCCTCTCGGCCGTTTCGGACAGCCAATCGACATCGCCAATTGCTGCCTGTTCCTGGCATGCGACGAATCCGCCTTCATCGTCGGTGAGGAGATCCGCGCCGACGGCGGTCTGTTCTCATGAAACCGCTGATCGAGAACCGGTCCAAGAAGAAGCTTGCCGCCAACGAGTTGGTGCTCTGCATGGGCGTCAACCAGATGCGGACGCCAGACGTCGCGATGATCGCGGCGGCCTGCGATTTCGACGCGATCTATATCGATCTGGAACATAGCCCGACCACGATGGAATCGGCGTCGGCGATGTGCATCGCGGCCGCCGGGTGCGGCGTGACTCCGATTGCGCGGGCGCAGAGCCACGACGCCCATCACCTCACGCTGCTGCTCGACATCGGTGCGCAGGGGCTGATGGTGCCGCATGTCGAGACAGCGGACGAGGCGCGAGCGATCGTCTCGGCATGCCGCTATCCGCCGCTCGGAAAGCGTTCCGTTCCCGCTCCCGGCCCGTCGCTTGCCTATCGGGCGCGGTCGCAGGGCGAGGACAATGCGCTGGTCAACGGCAATGTGCTGGTGATCGCGATGATCGAGTCCGCGCAAGCGGTCGAGAACATGGAGGAGATTGCCGCGGTCGAAGGCATCGACGCCATTCACTTCGGCACACATGACCTGAGTGCGGATCTCGGCGTCGATGGTCAGTTCAAACATCCGAAGATGCTGGACGCATTTGAACGCGGACTGCGGGCGGCCAAGGCGCATGGCAAGTCGGCTGGCGTCGGCGGCATCTGGTCTGATCCCGACTACCAGGCATTGCTCGTCCAGAAAGGCTTCCGATATCTGACGCTCGGGGCCGATGTTACATTGCTGATGGCGGCCGCGTCGCGCGAGACGGCGCGGGCGCGCGCGATCAAACTGGGGTAGCGACATGAATGGGCTTGTGAACGCGGCGCTGTTTCCTGTGCTTCGGCCGGAGTGGCTGGCTTTGAACAAGGAGACGGCGGTTGATCCGCGCCGGCCGGTGATCGATTCACACCATCATTTGTGGGGGCCGCAACCATCGCAATATATGGAGCCGGAGCTTATCGACGACGTCACGGCCACGCACAATGTCGTAGCCACGGTCTATGTCGAATGCAGGTTCCACTATCGCCCCGATGGACCGGAACTGCTGCGCCCGATCGGCGAGATCGAGTTTGCCCGCAGGGTCGGTGAAAATGCTCCCGAAGGGCGCAGGCTGTGTGCGGGCATCGTTGGATTCGTCGACCTGTTGAAGCTCGGAAACGATGCGGACGCGGCGCTCGAAGCCGCAATAGAGGCCGGGCAGGGCAGGTTGAGCGCCATCCGCAACATCACCGCGTGGTCCGCCGACACAAGGGCCGTGCCGCCCATGCCGGGTCGCTTTGAAGGCCATTTGAGGCATGAGACGTTTCGTGACGGGTTCCGTCGTCTGGCCCGCCGTGGCCTGCCATTCGAGGCATTCGTCTACCAGACGCAGATCGAGGATGTGATCGATCTGGCGCGCGCGTTTCCCGACACGCCGATCGTGCTGGGGCATATTGGCGGGCCGGTCGAAGTCGGCCTGCCGACGGCAGATGGCAAGGCTGCCTATGACCGGTGGCGGGCGCTCGTGCTGAAACTGGCACAATGCCCCAACGTCTTCATGAAGCTGAGCGGCATGGGAATGCGGATCACCCGCTTCGACATGGATCGGCGCGAACTGCCACCGACCTCAGACGATCTGGCTGAGGCGTGGAGGCCGCTGTTCTCGGTGGTGATCGATGCATTCGGGCCTAGCCGCTGCATGTTCGGCAGCAATTTCCCGGTCGATAAGGGCGGCTACAGCTATGCCGCCATGTGGAATGCGTTCGAGAAGATTTCGGCGGGACTTTCGGAAGCTGAGAAAGATCGGCTGTTCCGCGGCACGGTGTCTGATGTCTACAAACTCAAGCTTTAGCGAACGGCCTCGATCTGCCAATCAGGCGCGCGCGTAGTATGCGCCCGGCGAATGGCTGACGGTTCAGGATTTGTCCTGATTGTCGGTGCCTGCGTAATATTTGTTGAAGATCGCGCTGCGGAAATCCGATCCGGCGAGGATGTGGGACAGGGCGCGGCGGTCGTTTTCTTCCAGTTCCTTTGCGGCGACCAGAACCTGCGGCGCGATCGCCTGCGGGATACATGCAACGCCGGTGCCGTCTGCAACGATGATGTCGCCGGGGGCCACCTTGACGCCGTCGATCTTGATGATCGTGTTGATCTCGATGATCTTGATGCGCGTCTTGCCGGACAGGGCAACGATGTGCCGGGAGAATGCCGGGAAATCGTGCGCGATGATCTCGTCGCGGTCGCGGATGCCGCCGTCGACGACGAGACCGGCAACGCCGCGCAGCTTGGCGGCGATGGCGGCGAGGCCGCCCCAGGTCGAGACCTGCTGGCCGCCATTGTCGATCAGGATCACGTCGCCCGAACAGGCATTGTCGACGACGGCGCTGAGTGCCAGACCGAGCGGCGGATAGCTGCCATAGGCGCCGGTCACTTCCTTGACCGTGTAGGCGGTGCCGACGAAATGCGAACCGGGGGCGAGCGGCTTGATGTTGAGGACGATGCCGGAGACGCCCATCTCATCGAGCACGCTGCCGATGGCGCTGGTGCCCACCCCGCGAAACTGTTCGACAAGCTCGCGCGGCGGTCGGTTGATAGGGCCAAATGTAGGCAACTGGAACGGGTCGTTGGTCTGCACGAAGTCTACTCCTGTTGCGCCGGTGTATCAGGCCGGGATTGCCAGACGCTGATCGCGCAGGGCGCAAAGGTCGTGGTAGGCATCATGGAGAACGCGCGTTTCGCTGGAGATCAGCACCGCACGCTGGCCGGCCTCGATGGCGGCCTTGCCGTCCTGGATGTTGGCGGCGAAGGTGGGGGCTTTCTTGTTATGGCGCAGGGCCGCCGCCGCGACCTGGTTCGACAGTTGCCGCATTGCGGCATGGTCGAGCGAGCCGCCAAAGCCGAGATCCTGCGCGAGGTCGGCAGGACCGATCATCAGTGCGTCGATGCCGGGCGTGGCGGCGATCGCGTCCAGGTCGTCGAGCGCAGACTGCGTTTCGAGAAGGGCGACGATGAAGACCTGCTGATTGGCGAATCGACGCCAGGCTTCGCGGTCGACCGGGGTGAAGTTCATGGCAGGGCCGAAAGAATGCGCGCCACGCGTGCCTGCCGGTGAGAAGCGTGCAGCGTCGGCCACTTCCCGCGCATGTTCTGCCGAGACGACCTGCGGGCAGAGGATGTTCCAGACGCCGATATCGAGCAGTCTGGTGATCCATTCGCGTGAGGCAGAAGGCGGCCGCACCATGATCGGAAATTCGAGTGCGGAGGCGACGATGGCGAGTTGGGAGATCGACTCGATCGACAGGCCGGAATGTTCAAGGTCGACGCAGGCGAAATCGAGCCCGGCGGATTTCAGGATTCGCAGGATAGAGGGCTGCGAGAAAGTCGTGATCCAGGTGCCGATCTGGATTTCGTTCTGTTCGTAGCGCTTGCGAAAGGGGTTCGGCGTCATTTCCATTGTTCTCGCGCGTATTATTCGGGCTTCTCAGGCAGGGCCGGTCGACAAATACATGAAGGCGTTTGCCAGAGTGGCTGTCCCGGCGCTCGCGCGATGGAGCCTGCGGAGCAGGCCGACGGACGCCATCGCAGGGGCGCTCGCTCTCTTCATATACAAAAAATCACTCAATGAAATTGAAATTTCATTATTGCACGGATGAATGTTGATTTTTAGCGGAGCGCCTGCAAAGCCCCCTCGTTCGCTGGCATCGTCCTTGAAGCGCTGTTTGTGTGGAACGAGGTTGAAAATTCCGCAGGTCGACATTTTTCTTCGAATTGTCGAGCGAACTGTGTCATTCAATGGCAGGGGTAGCAAAAGTGCGCCGGCTAGGTCTGGAGGATCGATTGGCTAGGAAAGCTGTGGAGCAGGACGGCGACGGCGGCGAAGGCGCCGACAAGAAGGGGCCGATCGGGACTTTGACGCGAGGGCTGGTCATTCTCGACCTTCTGATCGAGTCGGCCCGGCCGCTGACGCTTGTCGAAATCGCCAATCGCACGGGCCTGGACCAGAGCACGGCGTTGCGCATCCTCAGGAGCCTTGAGGAGTCGCGCTATGTGCTGCGGTTTGGCCGTCATAAGGAGTACGGGCCGTCGCCCAAGGCGCTGCGCCCGCTGTCCCATCTGCATCCGCTGGAGCAGTTCAGGCGTGATGCCCTGCCGAACCTGATCGGCCTGTCGCAGAAAATCTCGGCAACTGTCGTCATGGCGCTCTTTATCGAGACCGAGCGCATGGTGCTGGAGATCGTGCAGAAGCCGGAGGCGCTCAGCCCCTTCTACAAGACCTGGATGCATCGTCCGCTGCATTGCACCGCAGCCGGAAAGGCCGTGCTAATCGGCATGAACCGAGAGCAGCGCCTGGCGACGCTTGGACCGGGGCCATATCCCGCGCTGACGCCTCATACGATGACGACGTTCGACGAGTTGGAAGAGGATCTGCGCATTTCGGCCGAGCGCGGCTATGTGCTGGCCGCCGAAGAGCACCAGATTGGCCTGTCGGCCATGGCTGTGACGATCAACAACTGGACGTCGCAGGTCATTGGCTGCCTTATCGTGACCGATCATGCGGAGGGCATGAAGACGCGCGAGGAGCTGATTGCGACTGAAATGATCAGTTCGGCGCGCCTTCTGCCGTACCAGACCACCTCGCTGATGGGGGTGGCGCAGCTGTTTGGCTATTCGGGCTGAGTGCTTTCCTGCCAGGTTGCTGTCTCAATATCGAAATCATAATTTTATTGGATGGCATAATAGTTTTTGTATTTGCAATTCTGGCCGCTGGGTGTAAGCGTCTCTGAGATCGAAGCTTGCGCTGTCGCCTCCGGGGCACTCGGCGCATGGCGATCTGCCTTGCCGTGCCAAGAGGAGGAGTTGCCGGATGCTTCATACCACCATGAATGTGGACCCGGTTCCGCGGCTCGCAGCCGAGCGTTGGCTCGCCGCATTTGAGGCGGCAATCAGTCAGCAGGACGAGGCAAAACTCGCCGCGCTGTTCGGTGCGGAAGCTCACTGGCGCGATGTGCTTGCCTTGAGCTGGCATGTGCGCGGCGTGACCGGCACCGAGAAAATCGTGCCGCTGCTTCTTTCGGAATCCGACAGGATGAGGCCGCATCAGTTCCGTCTCGCGGAAGGGCGCGCCGAACCCCGGCAGCTCTCGCGCGTGCATGTCGAGACAATCGAGGCGATCTTCAGTTTCGAGACCGAAGTGGGATACGGCACCGGCGTCGTTCGGCTCGTCGCTGATGCTGCCAGCTCAGGCCAGCATGTCGCGTGGACCTTCATGACGAGCCTTGAGGCGCTTTATGGCTTCGAAGGGCCGTCCAAGCCGACGGTGGCGCGCGGATTCGAAAACATGCGCCAGTTTGGTGGCGAGAACTGGCTCGACAGGCGCATCAAATCTCTCACCTACGAGGATCGTGAGCCAACGGTGCTGGTCGTGGGCGCAGGCCATGCGGGACTGGGTGTTGCTGCGCGGCTCGGCCAGATGGGTGTTGACGCGCTGATCGTCGATCGCGAGGAGCGTATCGGTGACAACTGGCGCACGCGTTACCATTCGCTGACGCTGCATAACGAAGTGTGGGTGAACCACATGCCGTTCATGCCGTTCCCGGAGAACTGGCCGACCTATCTGCCGAAGGACAAGCTTGCCAACTGGATGGAAGCCTATGTCGAGGCGATGGAACTGAACGTCTGGACGCGGACGGAATTTGTCTCGGCGACCTATGACGAAACGGCCGAGCGCTGGACGGTGATCCTGCAGCGCAACGGGCAGGAGCAGGTTCTGCATCCGCACCACGTCATACTGGCAACGGGCGCTTCTGGCATTCCGAACATGCCGAAGCTGCCCGGCCTCGACACGTTCGCTGGCAAGATCGTTCATTCGAGCAAGTTCGCCGATGGGCAGGAATGGGCCGGTCGCAAGGCAATCGTCATCGGCACCGGCACCAGCTCGCATGACGTCGCGCAGGAACTGCATGCCAGCGGTGCGCATGTGACGATGGTCCAGCGCGGCACGACGCAGGTCGTCAGCATGGAAGCATCTGCCGAATACACGTTCCCGCTCTATCGCGAGGGACTTGCGACAGACGATGCCGACCGTATCTCGCTCGGCACGCCATTTGCCCTCTACAAGAAGGGCTGTCAGATCGCGACCTCTCTCATCACCGAGATGGATCGGGAGCTTATCGACCAACTGTCAGGCATCGGCTTCAAGGTCGATCTCGGTTTCGAAGAGACCGGCTACCTGATGAGCTATCTGCTGCGCGGCGGCGGCTATTACTTCAATGTTGGCTGCTCGGACCTCCTCATCAATGGCGAGGTCGACCTCATCCAGTGGGCCGATGTCGACAGGTTCGGGCCCGAAGGGCTGAAGATGGCGGACGGCACGGTGCTCGAAGCCGAGTTGGTCGTGCTTGGCACCGGCTATCATTCGCAAAGCGCGCTGATCGGCAAGCTGCTCGGCCAGGACGTTGCCGACAAGGTCGGCGAGATCTGGGGCTTCAGTGACGACGGCGAAGTGCGAAACATCTGGAAGGCAACCGGCCAGCCCGGCCTCTGGCTTGCCGCCGGCAGCCTTGCCCAGTGCCGCATCTTCTCGCGCATCCTCGCTTTGCAGATCAAGGCGCGCGAGCTCGGTCTGGTGCCGCGCAATTCGAAGCCCGGCGCACTCGCCGGCTGACACCCGCCCTATCACAAGCAACGGAAAGTTTGCCCGTGTCTGAGAAGATCAAGGTTGCCATTATCGGTTCCGGCAACATCGGTACCGACTTACTGGTAAAGATCATGCGCCGCTCGAAAACACTCGACGTGGCGGCATTTGTCGGCATCGACCCTGCCTCCGATGGACTGATGCGCGCCGAGAAATGGGGCATCACCACGGTTGCCAATGGCGTCGAGGGGCTGCGCGCGCTGCCCGACTACAAGGATATTGCGATCGTCTTCGACGCGACATCGGCCTATGCGCATGTCGAGAACTACGCGGCGCTGAAGGCTGACAGAAAGCGGGTCATCGACCTGACGCCAACTGCGATCGGCCCATACGTGGTGCCGGCCGTCAACATGGAGGCGCATCTCGATGCGCCGAACATCAACATGGTGACGTGCGGCGGTCAGGCGACGATCCCCATCGTTGCGGCTGTCTCGGCGGTGGCACCTGTCACCTATGCCGAAATCGTCGCGTCGGTGTCGTCACGGTCTGCTGGGCCAGGCACACGCGCCAATATCGACGAATTCACGGAGACAACGTCGCGCGCCATCGTCGAGGTCGGTGGCGCGGAAGCCGGCAAGGCGATTATCATCCTCAATCCGGCCGAGCCGCCGCTGATCATGCGCGACACGGTCTATTGCCTTGCCCGCACGCGCGACGAAGCGGCGATCCGCAGCTCTGTCGAGGCCATGGTGAAGACGATGCAGGACTATGTGCCGGGCTATCGCCTCAAGCAGGACGTTCAGTTCGAGACGGTCGGCGAGAATGCCGAGATCCGCATTCCCGGCGTCAATGACGGGGCGTCTGGCCTCAAGGTCTCGGTGTTCCTCGAAGTCGAGGGCGCGGGCCACTATCTGCCGCCGTATGCCGGCAATCTCGACATCATGACCTCGGCTGCGCTGATGACCGCAGAGCGGCTGGTTGAATTCGGCGCGAGGGGAGATCTGTCATGAGCGGGTCAAAAAAGATCTATGTGCAGGACGTCACGCTGCGCGACGGCATGCATGCCCTGAGGCATCAATACACGCTCGATCAGGTCATCGCGATTGCGACTGCATTGGAAGAGGCTGGCGTTGACGCCATCGAGATCACCCATGGCGACGGGCTGGCGGGTTCGAGCTTCAATTATGGTTTTGGCCGCCACACCGACGTCGAATGGATCGAGGCCGTGGCATCGCGCCTCAAGCGTGCGCGCCTGACCGCACTGCTCGTGCCGGGCATCGGAACCGTGGCCGATCTGAAGCAAGGTTACGAGGCCGGCATTCGCTCGGTCCGCATCGCAACCCATTGCACCGAGGCGGACGTCGCCAAGCAGCATATCGAGGCGGCACGCAATCTGGGAATGGACGTATCCGGCTTCCTGATGATGGCCCACATGCTGGAACCGAAGGAGCTGTCAGAGCAGGCGCTGAAGATGGAAAGCTATGGCGCGGCTTGCGTCTATGTGACCGATTCCGCCGGTGCGCTCGTCATGGACGGGGTGCGCGACCGCATCCGCGCATTCCGCGACGTGCTCGATGCCAAGACGCAGATCGGCATCCACGCGCATCAGAACCTGTCGGTGGCTGTCGCAAACTCGGTCGTCGCCATCGAGGCGGGCGCGTACCGCATCGACGCTTCGCTTGCAGGCATGGGTGCGGGCGCCGGCAACACGCCGATCGAGGCATTCATCGCCGTTGCCGACAAGGTCGGCTTCCATCATCGCTGCGACGTCTTCAAGCTGATGGATGCGGCCGACACGCTGGTCCGTCCGTTGCAGGACCGGCCGGTTCAGGTCGATCGCGAAACGCTCTCGCTCGGGTATGCCGGCGTCTATTCGAGCTTCCTGCGCCATGCCGAAAAGGCGGCGCGCGACTATGGCATCGATGCGCGCTCCATCCTCATGGAGCTTGGCAAGCGGGCGATGGTGGGCGGCCAGGAGGACATGATCGTCGACGTGGCGCTCGATCTGAAGCGCGCTGCACAGACTGCCTGAGGCGGGTGCTCGATATTCTGAACGGTTTGCGGAGGAGAGGCTGATGACGACGGAACTGCTTGTCGTGTTTACGAACCCTGTCGAGGGCAAGGACGACGAATACAATGATTGGTATGACAACCAGCATCTCGGCGATGTGCTCAACGTTCCCGGCGTGCGGTCAGCACAGAGGTTCGGCCTTGGCCCGGTGCAGCGCATGCCGGCACCACATCCGTGGAAATATATGGCGATCTACGAGGTCGAAACGCAGCGGATCGACGAGGTCGTCGCTACGCTCAACCGGCTGCCCGGGTCGGCCGACATGCCGATGACCGATGCGTTGGCGAAAGAGCGGGTCAACTGGTTCTTCGTGCCGCGCGGTCCTGCGCGAGCATCATAAGAGAAGAGGCGGTCGCCCGCCCGTTCATCCGATCAGAGTATGGTAGTGATCAGGCCGCCTTCGACGCGCAGCGCCGCGCCGTTGGTGGCTGATGATCTGGAGCTAGCGAGATAGGTGACAAGGCTGGCAACTTCGTCCGGTTCGATCATGCGCTGGATCAGCGAGGTCGGCCGGGATTTGCGAAAGAACTCCGCTTCGATCTTGTCGAGCGGATCGGTTGGATCTGCCGCCTGTCGGCGCATGAATGTCTCGATGCCATCGGCCCGCGTCGGTCCGGGCAGCACCGAGTTCACCGTAACCCTTGTCCCTTTGGTCAGCTCCGCCATTCCGCGCGCGACGGCGAGTTGGGCTGCCTTGCTCGCGGAATAATGGATCATGTTGCCGAGCACCGAGACGCCGGAAATGCTGGCGACGAAGATGATGCGGCCGTCATTTCGCTCGATCATGCCCGGAAAGACCGCCTGCGCCAGCCGCGCACCGCTCACCACATTGATGTCGAACAGGCGATGCCAGTCGTCGTCGGTGATGTCGCCGAAATCCCGGGTTTCGTAGATGCCGAGATTGTTGATGAGGATATCGACCTGACCGGCGGCGGCCAGAAGTGCCGAGGCTCCTTCAGGCCGGGTGATATCGGACACGACACCGATGGCATTGTCGCCCTTGTCGGTGATGGACGCGACCGCCTGATCGACTTTCGAGCTGTCTCGCCCGGAGATGACCACATGCGCGCCTTCGACGGCGAGCGCGCGGGCAATTTGGAGACCTATGCCGCCGGTCGAGCCGGTGACGATTGCGGTCTTGCCATGCAGTTCGAGATCCAATGTCCCCTCCCGGTTTGTCTGGTCCTGATGCCCGCCTGCCGGTCGATGGGCAGGCGTTGGTAGCGATCAGGCGATGGCGCCGCCATCTGCGATCAGCTCGGTGCCATGAACGAAGCCTGCTTCGTCAGAGGCGAGGAACAGGCAGCAATGGGCGATATCCATCGGCTTGCCGAAGCGGCCGACCGGCGGCGGGGTGCGAAACCGCTGCAGATCCTGCTGGAACAGTTCTTCATTGATCGCTGTGCGGGTGATGCCCGGATTGACGCAGTTTATACGGATGCGGTCCGCGGCGTGAGCGACCGCACTCGCCCTTGTGAAGGCGCGGACCGCGCCCTTTGAGGCGCTGTAACAGCCAAGCCCCGCCCAGCCGACATTGCCGGCGACAGATGCCAGATTGACGATAGCGCCGCCGCCTGCATCACGCATGATCGGCACGACGTATTTGGTGGTCAGGAAGGTGCCGCGAACATTGATGCTCATGACGCGGTCCCATTCCTCGACGGATGTTTCCAAATCGATCTTGGGAAGCGCAACACCGGCGCTGTTGACCAGAACATCGATGCGGCCGAACCGGGAGTGTGCCGCTTCGACCAGCGCCTTGACGGAGCTTTCCTCGGCAACATTGGTCTGCCAGGCCAGGGCGTCGCCACCTGCCTTGACGATGCCCTGCGCGACCGCTTCGGCGCGTTCGACAGACAGGTCGGCGACAACCACCTTTGCGCCTTCACGCGCGAAGAGCTGGCATGTTGCTTCGCCGATGCCGGATGCGCCGCCGGTTATGATGGCGACCTTTCCAGTGACGCGGCCGGCCGGTTGATGTGCGGTCATGTGAGAAGTTCCTCCCGAGGAAAAGCGCGCCTGCCGCGCTGTTTGTGTCAGAGAATTTGCCCGAGGAAATCTCGGGTGCGCTGATGGCGCGGATTGGCGAAGAATTCGTCCGGCGGGGCCTGTTCGACGATTTCGCCCTTGTCCATGAAGATGACGCGATCGGCGACGCTGCGCGCAAATCCCATCTCGTGGGTGACGCAGATCATGGTCATGCCTTCGGCGGCGAGACCAACCATCGTGTCGAGCACTTCCTTGACCATTTCGGGGTCAAGTGCCGATGTCGGCTCGTCGAAGAGCATGACCTTCGGGTCCATGCACAAAGCGCGCGCAATCGCTGCGCGCTGCTGCTGGCCGCCGGAAAGCTGTGCCGGATATTTCTGCGCCTGATCCAGAATGCGCACGCGGGTGAGGAGCTTTTCGGCGGTCTGGTGCGCCTCATCCTTGCTGCGACCACGCGCCTTGATCTGGGCGAGCATGCAGTTCTGCATGATGGTCAGGTGAGGGAAGAGATTGAATTGCTGAAACACCATGCCGACTTCGCGGCGCACTGCGCGCAGATCGGCTGCGCCTGCATGCAGATCGTGGCCGTCAACGACAATCCGGCCGCGCTGGTAGGCCTCCAGCCCGTTGATGCAGCGTATCAGCGTCGACTTGCCTGAACCCGAGGGGCCGCACACGACGATGCGCTCGCCTCTGGCAACCGAAAGGTCGACATTGCGGATTGCGTGAAACGAGCCGAACCACTTTTCGACGCCTGTCATTTCGATCATCGGGCTGGCCGGAGAGGTTCCGGCCAGCGTTGCTGTTTGGGCGGATGTTGTCATTGGTCCGCGATCAGGGCTTGATGTAGTCGGGGATCTGCATTTCGGGCAGATCGCGGCCGAGCCACTTCTTGTGGATCGCATTGAGCGAGCCGTCGGCAAGGGCTGTGGCGACGAACTCGTTCGACCAGTTGTGCAGTTCTTCCTGAGCGGGCGCGACTGCGATGCCAAACACGGTCTGATAGAGCGAAAACTTCGTCTCGAACGTATCGGGCGGCGCGATCTTTTCGATCTGGACGACGACCGTGGTGCCGGCGGCGACTGCCTGAACCTGTCCTGACAGCAGCGCCTGCGTGGACGCCGGATCATCGTCAAAACGCTGGATGACGGTGCCTTCGGGCGCGGTCTTGGTCAGCGACACGTCCTGCGCGCTGGCGCGAGGCACGGCGACACTAACGCCGGCGAGATCAGCGAGCGACTTCACGGGCAGATCCTTGCGGCCGAAGATGACGGTTTCGACCAGCGCGTATGGATTTGAGAAACGGACCTGCTTGGCGCGGTCGGGCGTCATCGACAGTGAGGCGATCAGCGCATCGAGCCTTCCGGTCAGCAGGTTGGGGATGCGATTGGGCCCAGTGACGGGAACGATTTCCGCCTCGACGCCGAGCCGCTCCGCAAAGAGCTTGGCGACGTCGGCATCGTAACCGTCGGGCTGGCCGCTGGTGTTCAGGATGCCGTAGGGCGGGAAGTCGACCTGCATGCCGATGCGGATCTTGCCGGCGGCCTTGATGGCCTCAAGCGACTGCGCCGAGGCAGTGGACGCGATTGATGCAATCGTAATGGCGGCAGCGGCGATACCGCCGATAAGGTTCAGTTTGAGTTTCATGTTTCTCCTCCAGTGAGTGGGAATGGCATCACGCGGACCGCGTGCCGGATTGCGAGTAGCGGGCTTCAAGCCGGTAGGACGCGGCCGAAAGAGGCCAGCAAAGGGCGAAGTAGGCGGCGCCGACGATGCTGAAGACGAGCAGGGGTTCGAAGGTCGCCGTGTTGATGATCTGGCCGGCGCGGGTCAGTTCGACGAAGCCGATGATCGATGCTAGCGACGTGCCCTTGATGAGTTGAACAAGGAAGCCGACAGTCGGCGCTAGCGCAATCTTGAGCGCCTGGGGCAGCACGACGTAGCGCATGCGCGCGACATAACCGAGCCCGAGCGCCGTTGCGGCTTCCGTCTGCCCGCGCGGCACCGCCTGTATGCAGCCGCGCCAGATTTCGCCAAGATAGGCACTGGCATGAAGCGTCAGCCCGATTGCGGCAGCTGCCCACGCGCTGATGTTGTAGCCGAGCACGGCTGCACCGAAATAGACGAGGAAGAGCTGCATCAGGAGCGGCGTTCCCTGAAAGAACAGGATGAACGCCGCCGTCATAAACCGCAGCGCGCGCGCCTCGGCCACGCGCGCCAGCGCGACCAGAAGCCCGCCGGCTGCGCCGCCCGTAAAGGCTATGGCCGACAGCGCGACCGTCCACTTGATCGCGGCGATGATGAAGAGGAACTCGTTGAAGCCGAACTCTCTGATCATGGCCGGACCTCAGCGGCTCGTCGGATAGGAAAAGAGGGTGCGCGAGATCGCGCCGAAGACGGCTGCAAAGGCCAAAGCGAGCGCGAGATAGACCGCCGTGACGACGATGTAGATCTCGAAACTGCGGAACGTCTCGGAGCCGATCTGGTTGGCGGCCGATGTCAGGTCATGAGCCGAGACCGCCGAGACGACACTCGATGCCAGCATTAGCAGGATGAACTGGCTGCTGAGCGCGGGAAAAACCGTCCTGAGCGCCGGGCGAAGCACGACATAGGCAAAGACCTGAAGGCGGTTCAGGCCAAGGGCGGTCCCGGCCTCTATCTGCCCGCGATCAATCGACAGGATGCCGGCGCGGATGATCTCGGTCGCATAGGCGCCGAGGTTGACGGTGAGCGCCAGAAGTGCGGCGCCATTGGGCGATAGCCGCAGCCCCAGCGCGGGCAGGCCGAAGAAGATGAAGAAGATCTGGACCAGAAACGGCGTGTTCCGGATCAATTCCACATAGGCGATGACTGGCCAATGAAATGCGCGCGGCGCAGCGGTCCGCACGAGCGCGCAGAGAATGGCGATGGCTAGTCCCAACACGGTCGCTATGGCGGAAAGGCGGATTGTCAGCAATGCGCCATCGACGATGTCGTCGATATAGGGAGCCAAAACGGCAAACTGGAATTCGTAGGCCAATTCGCCGGTCCCATCGTCAAGCCACAGCGAAGGACATGGCGGGTTGGTATTCGCATGTCAACGATATTCTTGCAATGAATGAACTTAAGATTGCAATGGTCGAAATACGAACAGTTGATCTGGGACCGCACGCGATGCCATTGGGCAGCGCGCCCGGCGTCGTCTCGTAGGTGCGCGGCTCAGTTAGTCGGGCGAATGAAATCGCCGTTCAGTTCCGTCGCGTCGCGGCTGCCGAGTTGCGTCATGGTCGCAAGGACTTCGTTTTTCAGCATGTTGACGGCGGTCAGTGCGCCTGCATCGCCGCCGGCTATCGCGCCATAAAGTGCCGAGCGCCCGACGAGCGTAAAGTTCGCGCCTGCTGCCAGCGCGCAGACGATGTCTGCGCCGCGACGAATTCCGCCATCGACGATGATCGTCATGTCGTCGCCGACTGCCCGACGAATCGGGCCGACGCAGGAAAGCGGGGCGGGGGCGCGGTCCATTTGCCGGCCGCCATGCGTCGAGATCACGATGCCGTCGGCGCCCATGTTGCGTGCGGTAACGGCATCGTCGGGATGCAGCACGCCCTTTACCAGAAGATTGCCTTTCCAGAGGTCGCGCACGCGTTTTACGTCGTCCCAGTCCTGGGTGGGGTCGGGCGTCTGCTGCTTGAAGAAGGCGGCCACCTCGCGCGCGGAGGCATTGGCGGGCGCATAGGGAACCCAGTTTTCCAGGACAGGCATTCCGCCGGCCCGGAAATAGGCCCAAAGCCAATGGGGATGCAGCAAGGTTTCTGCGATGGCGGCAGGAGTCGGGCGATAGGGCACAGTGAAGCGGTTGCGCAGATTGCGCTCGCGGCGCGCGTCGATCGGCACGTCGAGCGTCAGGAAGATCGTCTTGACGCCAAGTGCAGCCGCGCGGCCGATCATGTGGTCCATGATCTGCCGGTCTTTCGTGCCGTAGATCTGGTACCAGAGCCGCCCGCCGGCGACCGGCGCGACGCGCTCCATGGATGAGGAACTTGCAGCAGAAAGTCCGAGCGGGATGTCCGCAGCCGCTGCCGCCCTTGCGAGCGACATATCCGCGCCGCGACGGAAGAGATCAGCCAGACCCATGGGCGCAATGCCGAATGGGGCTGAAAACTGCTGCCCGAAGATAGTCGATGCAGTCGAGGTCTTGGATACGTTGCGCCCGACTCGCGGAACCAGGCACATGTCCTCATAGGCCGCACGCATTCGAGCGATGCCCAGTTCGTCGTCGACGCCGCCTTCGATGAAATCGAACACTGCGCGCGGCATGTGCTGCCGCGCCGCGGCCTTCAGGTCGTCGATATTGATCGGGTCGCGAAAGGCCATGTGTCGTGTCCGCCGGAATGACGCTGCTATCGATGGATACGACGTGAATCGGCCCACGACAACATGCGATCTGCCTAATAATGAAATTTATATATCATTCATCGAAATATCTTGCCATGTCGCGTGACGACTCACGCATGAGGTCTTTGTCACCCGTCATGCGAGCGCGAAACGGCGCGGCTGGCCTTCCGCAGCTCGGTCCAACCGGAACAGCATCGTCAGTCGCCGGCAATCGGCAGTACAAAACCCGCCTTGACCCTGTCCATGACCACCATGGTCTTGAAGCCCTTGATGTCGTGGTTCTCGTAGAAGAAGCGGCGGGTGAAGGCTTCGTAGTCTTCCATGTCTTCTGCCGTGACAACGAGCATGAAGTCGGCGTCACCCGTCACATAATAGCCGATCATCACCTCTTTTGTGGCGCGGATGGCGGCCTTGAAGCGGTCGACGATGTCGGCGCGCTCGCGCTCCAGCGACACCAGCACGATCATGGTCAGGTCGCGGCCCACCGCCTTGGGCGAGACGATCGCGACATCCCCCTCGATCACCCCTTCCTCCCGCAACCGTTTCAGCCGCCTCTGGCAGGCGGTTGGCGACAGGTTGGCCAACCGGGCCAGATCTTCGGAGGTAGACCGGTTGTTCTTCTGGACAGCGTCAAGCAGGACGCGGTCGGCGTTGTCGAGCTTCATCATGCAGAAATCCTGCTCCATTGCGGTAATCATCGCTTCAATCCTGCGTCTTTTGGCACAAATGCGCAGCCAAATCACCTCATAGGCGCTGTAGACTATCTGTGGAACCATGGAGCCCTTAGATGCACGGCATTGCCGCGAACGCCTTCAAGACGCTGGCGCGTCCAGACCTGATCGAACGACGTGCATTCCTCGGCGGCGAATGGGTCGCGCGCGCGGCAACGCTACCGGTGATCGATCCCGGGACTGGCGATCATCTCCTTGATGTCGCAGCCTGCTCGCTCGATGATGCCGATGCGGCTGTCGATGCAGCGCAGGCGGCATTTCTGATCTGGCGCGACAGGCTTCCGGTTGAGCGTGGTCAGATCCTGCGACGCTGGAGCGCGCTGATGCGCGATCACGCGCAGGATCTCGCGCTCATCATGACCGCCGAACAGGGCAAGCCGCTGGCCGAAGCCGTTGGCGAGATCGGATATGCCGCCAACTTCCTCGATTGGTTCGCCGGGGAAGGCGAGCGCGCTTATGGGGAAACGATCCCGAGCCACCTGCCGGGCAGCCGCCTGTCCGTCCAGATGCAGCCGATCGGCGTGGCGGTTGCGATCACGCCCTGGAACTTCCCGTCGGCGATGATCACCCGCAAGGCGGGGGCGGCGCTCGCCGCCGGATGCACGATGATCGTGAAGCCCGCGCCTGAAACGCCGCTGTCGGCGCTTGCGCTGGCAAAGCTTGCGCAGGAAGCCGGCATGCCGCCCGGCGTGTTCCAGGTCGTCACCGGCGAGGCGGCCCCGCTGGCCAAGCAGCTTCTCGATCATGCGCGCGTGCGCGCCTTCTCGTTCACCGGTTCGACCGAAGTCGGGCGAATCCTACTCACGCAATCCGCCGCGACCGTGAAGAAGGCGTCTCTCGAACTCGGCGGCCATGCGCCCTTTATCGTTTTCGCCGGTTCCGACCTCGCCACCGCGGTGAAAGGCTGCATCGGCGCGAAGTTCGCGACATCCGGCCAGGACTGCCTCGCGGCCAACCGTATTTATGTGCAGCGCGCCGTCTATGACGACTTCGTCGATGCCTTTGCGAAGGCAACCGCAGCGTTGAAGGTCGGACACGGGCTGGAACCCGGCATCGACATCGGCCCGATGACACGCCAGTCGGTCGCGGAGAAATGCCGGGGGCAGATCGCGCAGGCGCTGGCCGCCGGCGCCCGCCTCGTTTGCGGCGGACAGGACAGCCCGCTTGGCGGCAACTTCGTCACGCCGACGGTTCTGGCCGATGTGACGGATGACATGCTGATCGCCCGCGAGGAAACCTTCGGGCCGGTGGCCGCGATCCTGCCCTTCGATGAAGAAAGCGAGGTCATCGCTCGCGCCAACGCCACCGAGATGGGGCTTGCAGCCTATGTCTACACCAATGATCTCAACCGCGCGATGCGCCTGACGGACCGGCTCGAATACGGCATGGTGGCCGTCAACACGGCCAAGTTCACCGGTGCGCCGATCCCCTTCGGCGGCTGGAAACAATCCGGCCTCGGCCGCGAGGGTTCGCGCCACGGCCTTAGCGAATATCTCGAAGCCAAATATGTCTGCTTCGGCAATCTTGCTGCCTGAAAGGAATCTGCCTCATGACACATACGATCGACCGCATCGCGGAAATGGACCGTAATTCCGTCCTGCATCCGTTCACGCAGCTCAAGGATTTTGCATCCGGCAAGATTGGTGAGCCGACCATCGTCGAGACCGGCAAGGGCATCCGCATCCGCGACGCACACGGCAAGGAGCTGATCGACGGCTTTGCGGGGCTTTACTGCGTCAATGTCGGCTATGGCCGCACGGAAGTCGCCGAAGCCATTTCGCGGCAGGCCTACCGCCTCGCCTATTACCATTCCTATGCGGCACACACGACGGACGAACTTGCGATCCTGTCCGACCGTCTGGTGAAGATGGCGCCGGGCAAGATGAGCAAGGTCTTCTACGGCATGTCGGGATCGGACGCCAACGAGACCCAGGCCAAGCTCGTCTGGTACTACAGCAATCTGCGCGGCAAGCCGAACAAGAAGAAGATCATCTCGCGCGAGCGCGGCTACCATGGCTGCAGCGTCGTTTCCGGCTCCATGACCGGCATGAGCTTCTACCACGACCACATGGACCTGCCGCGCGCCGGCATCCTCCACACGGGCGCGCCGCATTATTACTGGGGGGCGGAAGCGGGCGAAACGGAAGCGGAATTCTCCAAGCGCCGCGCCGCCGAGCTTGAGGCCCTGATCCTGCGCGAAGATCCGGACACGATCGGCGCATTCATCGCCGAACCGGTTCTGGGGACCGGCGGCATCACCCCGCCGCCGCAAGGCTATTGGGAAGAGGTGCAGGCGGTTCTGCGGAAATACGATATCCTGCTTATCGCCGACGAGGTGATTACCGGCTTCGGGCGCACCGGCTCGATGTTCGGTTCGCAGCATTACGGCATCGAACCCGACCTGATCACGGTCGCCAAGGGACTGACCTCCGCCTATTTCCCGCTGTCGGGCGCGATAGTCGGCGAAAAGGTGTTCAAGGTCATGGAGGAGGGTGCCGATCGCGTCGGCTCGTTCTCGCACGGCTATACCTATTCCGGCCATCCGATCGGTGCGGCCGCCGCCAATGCCGTACTCGACATCGTGGAGAAGGAAGACCTGCCGGGCAATGCGCGCGAGGTCGGCGATTACTTCCAGAACCAATTGCGGGCGAAGTTCGCGCAATTGCCGATCGTCGGTGAGGTTCGCGGCGTCGGCCTGATGGGCGCGATCGAATTCGTGGCGGATCGCACGAAAAAGACGCGCTTCGAGCCGGGCCTTGGTGTCGGCGCGCGCGTGTCCAAGGCGGCACGCAGCCGCGGGCTGATCGCGCGCGCCATGCCGCATGGCGACATTCTCGGCTTTGCTCCGCCGCTCGTGACAACCAGGGCCGAGGTGGACGAGATCGTCACCATCGCGGAACAGGCGGTGCGTGCGGTGATGGACGAACTGGTGCAGGCCGGCGAGAAAATCTGACGCGCCAAGGTAGAGCATGGGAGGGGAGGCAGGGCGTATCTCGTTCCCTGCCGCTTTTGAACCGGGCACGCTTCATCTTTCGGGTGGAGCGTGCATAATGTCATGAAATCTGACTCGCAGAACGAGACAATTTCATGAGCCGCCAAGCCAATACCACAGGCACCCCTGCTCTGGCGAAGGTGGCTGAATGGAAACCCGTCCTGGTCAAGCAGAAGAGCAGCACCAAGCATGCGGCGCTGACCGAACGCATTATCGCGGACATCAATGCGGGCGTGTTGAAGCCGATGGACCGCATGCCGACGCATCGCGACCTTGCGCGGGCGCTGGGCCTGTCGGTCCAGACCGTCAGCCTGTCCTACAAGGAGGCTGAACGGCTCGGCTATCTCAGCGGCGAAATCGGGCGCGGGACTTTCGTAAAGACGCGTGTAACCGAGCGCGCCGGCCGCATGATGCTCGATCACAGTTCCAACGAGGTTCTGGATCTTTCCATCATCCGCGCCTCCTATCTGGATGAGCACGAAACCGCGTCACGCGAAATCTTCCGCGAGTTTTCGGAAGGCGATGTCTCGGAATTCATGCGTCCGTGCCGTCCCATCGCCGGGTTGATGCGCCACCGCGAAACGGCGCGCGCCTGGCTTCGCCCGCTGGGCGTCACGGCCGGCGCAGAGCGCATTCTCGTCACCAACGGAGCTGCACACGCCATCTTCCTGGCAATGAGCTGTATCGTTCGTCCGGGCGACGTGGTGCTCTGCGAGAACCTCACCGACCATGGCATTATCGGCCTGTCGAATGTCCTCGGCTTCAGCCTGAAGGGGCTTGCGACCGACGATCAGGGCCTGCTGCCGGAGGCGCTGGAAGCCGCCTGCGCGGGTGGCGGCGTGCGTGCGCTGGTTCTGATCCCGACCCTGAACAATCCGACTGGGCACGTTGCCGGCGCGGAGCGCAGGCAGGCAATTGCCGCCATCGCCGCCCGGCACGGCATCTTCGTGATCGAGGACGAAGTCTATCGTCCGATGATCGAGGAGCCGCTGCCGTCGATCGCTGAAATGCTGCCCGATCTGGGCTTCTTCATCACCAGCTTCACCAAGACGGTGCTGACGGGCCTGCGCGCCGGCTACCTTGTGGTGCCGCCTGCCTATTCCATTCGCGCGGCCTCGATCCTGCGCGTGTCGAGCTGGAGCGGCACCTACCTGACCGGCGAGATCGCCAGCCGCTGGGTGGAAAACGGAACGGCGCTTCGCCTGCTTGCGATCCAGCGCGAGGAAGCCCGTGCGCGGCAGGCGATCACGGCAGAAATACTCGGCGACATCGTCGCGTCCGCCCATCCGCTAGCCCTCTGCGCCTGGCTCAAGGTGCCTGCGCAGTGGACCGAGGACGGTCTGGTGCGCGCGCTGGCCAACCGCAACGTGGCGGTCACGCCATCGGAACCATTTATCGCCGGGCCGGGACATGGCGGCGGCATTCGCATTTGCCTTGGCGGACGTTTGAGCAGGACCAGCCTCAAGAATGCGCTTCTGACCATCAGGCAGGCATTTGAACAGCTGCCGCCTGTCTATGATATCGGCTCGATAAGCTGATCTATGCTTTTATTGTTTCATTACAATATAATAATTGACATGATTTTACTTCGCTCCGAACATGTCAATCATGAGACGAGAGAACGTTCTTCGATCAACTGACCGCGCGACGCCGGCCGTCACCCTGGCGGACATCGAGCGTGCGGCCGCACGGATCGAAGGGCGGGTAGAGCGCACGCCGCTGATTGTCTCGCCATCCCTGTCGCGGGACGCGGGACAGGCGGTTCATCTCAAGCTTGAAACGCGGCAGCCGATCGGCGCCTTCAAGCTGCGCGGGGCGACCAACGCCATTCTCGCGCTCGATGACGCCTCGCGCCGGCGCGGCCTCGTTACCGCCTCCACCGGCAACCATGGACGCGCCGTCGCCCATGCCGCGCGCGAGCTTGGCGTGCCGGCGACGGTCTGCATGTCGGCGCTGGTTCCTGCCAACAAGGTGGAGGCGATCCGCTCGCTCGGCGCCGAAATTCGCATCGTGGGCACATCGCAGGATGATGCGCAGGAGGAAGTCGAACGGCTGGTCAGGAGTCATGGCCTCACGCCCATTCCGCCCTTCGACGCCGTCGATGTCGTCGCCGGGCAAGGCATGATCGGGCTGGAGCTTCTCGCCGATCTGCCGGACCTCGATACGGTGCTGGTCCCGCTTTCAGGCGGCGGTCTGGCGGGTGGCATTGCTGCGGCTGTCAAGGCGCTCAGGCCGCAGGTGCGCATGATCGGCATCTCCATGGAACGCGGCGCAGCCATGCATGCGGCGATCAAGGCAGGGCGGCCGGTCGCCGTCCGCGAAGAAGAAACGATGGCGGATTCGCTTGGCGGCGGGATCGGGCTTTCGAACCAGGTCACCTTCGCGCTCTGCCGCGACCTGCTCGACGAAATCATTCTCCTGAGCGAGGAGGAGATCGCTCGCGGCATCCGCCATGCGGCGCGCGAAGAAGGCGAGACCGTGGAGGGCGCCGGCGCGGTCGGAATCGCCGCCATCCTCGCCGGCAAGGTGACGCTGTCAGGCCCGACCGCGATCATCGTTTCGGGCGGCAATATCGACCCGGCCGTCCACAAGACCATCGTGGAGGGTTGAGAGCGCATGAGCCGCATCCACATCCTGACCGAGAAAGACCTGCGGGCGGTGGTGAAGCTCGACCTGTCGGCGGTCGATTGCGTCGAGCAGGCCTTTGCGGCCTTGGCCACGAAACCCGTCGCCATGCCGCCGGTGCTGCGCCTCGATATTCCGGAGTTTCGCGGCGAGGTGGACGTCAAGACCGCCTATGTGCCGGGCTTCGATAGCTTTGCGGTCAAGATGAGCCCCGGTTTCTTCGACAATCCCCGGCTTGGCCTGCCCAGCCTGAACGGCCTGATGATCCTGTTCAGCGCCCGAACCGGCCTCGTCGAGGCGCTGCTGCTCGACAATGGCTATCTCACCGACATCCGCACGGCCGCGGCAGGCGGCGTCGCCGCCAGGCACCTTGCCCGCGAGGACGCGCAGGTCGCGGCGGTGCTGGGCGCCGGCATGCAGGCCCGGTTGCAGCTTCAGGCGCTGACCCTCGTGCGCCCGATCCGCGAGGCGCGCGTCTGGGCGCGCGACCTGAAGAAGGCCGAGCGGTTGGCGCGCTCCTTTTCGCAGGAGCATGGCATCGCGGTCACCGCGGTCGCGGATGCGCGCGAAGCTGTTGACGGTGCGCAGATCATCGTCACCACAACGCCTGCCGAAAGCCCGATCCTCAAGGCCGACTGGCTCCAGCCGGGTCAGCATGTGACCGCAATGGGATCGGATGCCGAAGGCAAGAACGAGATCGATCCGGCAGTCTTTACGCATGCGACCTATGTCGCGGATCGCCTGTCCCAGACCCGCCTTCTGGGGGAGCTGCACCACGCGATCGAGGCAGGCACGGCCAAGGCCGATCAGGTCTTCGGCGAGCTTGGCGGCGTTGTTGCCGGCACAGCCGCCGGGCGCACGCGTGCAGACGAAATCACAATCGCCGACCTCACCGGCACCGGCGTGCAGGACACCGCCATCGCCAATCTGGCTTTCGCCCGCGCGCGGGCCGCCGGGCGCGGCGAGACGATCGAGAACGACATCAGAACAGGAGATGCAGCGTGAGTGTGACGCTGAACTTTACGCGCGCCGAATATGCCGAGCGCCTCGCCAAGACGCGCGCCGCCATGGACAAGACCGGCATCGAACTCCTGATCGTCACCGATCCGTCCAACATGCACTGGCTGACCGGCTATGACGGCTGGTCCTTCTATGTGCATCAATGCGTGCTTGTGGCGCCGAGCGGCGAGCCTGTCTGGTTCGGCCGCAAGCAGGACGCCAACGGTGCGAAACGGACCGCCTATCTCGCCCATGACAATATCGTCGGCTACGCCGACCATTATGTCCAATCCACCGAACGCCACCCGATGGATTACCTGTCGCAGGTCATTGGCGAGCGTGGGTGGGACAAGCTCACCATCGGCGTGGAGATGGACAACTATTACTTCTCGGCAGCGGCCTTTGCCTCCTTGCAGACGCACCTCGCCAATGCACGGTTCAAGGATGCGGCAGGCCTCGTGAACTGGCAGCGCGCCGTCAAGAGCCCGACCGAACTGGACTACATGCGCAAGGCCGGACGCATCGTCGAACTGATGCACAAGCGCATCGTCGATGTGGTCGAGCCCGGCATGCGCAAGTGCGATCTGGTGGCCGAAATCTACGACGCAGGCATCCGTGGCACGGCCGAGTTCGGCGGCGACTATCCCGCAATCGTCCCGCTGCTGCCGTCAGGCGCGGACGCCTCTGCGCCGCACCTGACATGGGACGACAAGCCCATGCAGGTGGGCGAGGGGACGTTCTTCGAGATCGCCGGCGCCTACAAGCGCTATCATTGTCCGCTGTCGAGAACCGTGTTTCTGGGCAAGCCGACGCAGGCCTTCCTCGATGCCGAAAAGGCGACGCTCGAAGGCATGGAAGCAGGGCTTGCGGCAGCGAAGCCCGGCAATACCTGCGAGGACATCGCCAACGCTTTCTTTGCCGTCCTGAAAACCTACGGGATCATCAAGGACAATCGCACCGGCTACCCGATCGGCCTGTCCTATCCGCCGGACTGGGGCGAGCGCACCATGAGCCTGCGCCCGGGCGACCGCACGGAACTGAAGCCCGGGATGACCTTCCACTTCATGACCGGCCTGTGGCTTGAGGACATGGGGCTGGAAATCACCGAAAGCATCGCGATCACCGACACGGGCGTCGAATGCCTGTCCAATGTGCCGCGCCAGCTCTTCGTGAAGGGATAGACCTTGCTGACAAGCACCCCCCGCCAGTCGCCAATCACGCCTTCCGTCGACTTCGACGCGAAAGGCGTGCAGCACGGCCATCTGCGCCTGCCCTATAGCCGCGACGACAGCGCGTGGGGCTCGGTGATGATCCCGATCTGCGTCGTCGCCAACGGGCGTGGGCCAACCGCACTCCTCGTCGGCGGCAACCACGGCGACGAGTATGAAGGCCCTGCGGCCCTGTTCGAGCTAGCGCAGATGCTTGATCCGGCCGATGTGAACGGCCGCGTCATCATCGTTCCCGCCCTCAACTATCCGGCCTTTCGCGCCGCCACGCGCACCTCGCCGATCGATCGGGGAAATCTCAATCGCAGCTTTCCGGGCCGGCCCGACGGCACGGTCACGGAAAAGATCGCGGACTACGTGACCCGCCACCTCCTTCCGCTGGCTGACATGGTTCTCGACTTTCATTCCGGCGGCAAGACGCTCGACTTCCTTCCTTACGCGGCCGCCCACGGTCTGCCTGACAAGGATCAGGAGGCGCGATGCTTTTCGGCGGTCGCAGCCTTCGCCGCACCCTATTCGATGAAGATGCTGGAGATCGATGCGGTCGGCATGCTCGACACCACCGTCGAGGAGATGGGCAAGGTTTTCGTCACCACCGAGCTTGGCGGTGCGGGGACCGCGAGCTCGAAGTCGATAGAGATCGCGCGCCGCGGCGCACGCAATCTTCTGCGCCATGCCGGCATATTGAACGGAACGCCCGAGCCGGCGCCAACCCGGTGGCTGGATATGCCGTCGGCCGACTGCTTCACTTTCGCCGAAGACGACGGGCTGATCGCCTTTGCGCGGGATCTGGGCGAGCCCGTCCGCGCCGGTGACATCGTCGCGCGGGTCTACCATGTCGGGAAAACCGGCGTGGCGCCCGTCGAATATCGCGCCTCCATCGACGGCATTCTTGCAGCCCGACATGTGCCGGGACTGATCAAGGCCGGAGACTGCCTGTCCGTTGTCGCAACGATCACGGAGCGACCCTGACCAGACGGAACAAGACGAGATCCGAAAACGGACCCCTAGACGATAAACCAGAGGAGAATTGAAATGACCATTCTGAAGACTGCCGGACTATCCATCCTTGCCCTTTCGATCGGCATCACTGCCGCAAGCGCGCTCACCATCGAGGAGGCCAAGGAACAGGGTTATATCCGCGCGGCGACCGCCAATGAAATGCCCTATTCCTACATGCAGCCCGATGGCACCTCGGCCGGCATCGGCCCCGATGTCGCAACCGCAGTGCTGAAGTCTATCGGCGTGGAGGAGATCAACTGGACGGTGACGCCGTTCGGAACCCTCATCCCCGGTCTGAAGGCGCGCCGCTTCGATTTCGCGGCTGCCGAGCAGAACATCTCGCCCGAGCGCTGCAAGCAGGTCGCCTTTTCCGAACCCAATTCGTCATATGGCGAAGGGCTCCTGGTGAAGAAGGGCAACCCGAAGGGCCTGACGACCTATGCCGACATTTCCAAGGATCCATCGCTGAAGGTGGCCGTGGTGTCCGGTGCAAACAATGTCGACTTCCTGCGCGCCGTCGGCGTCAAGGACGAGCAGATCGTCTTCATTCCCGCCAATGCCGACGCGATCCCGACCGTCCAGAGCCGCGTTGACGCCTATGCGGCAACCGAGCTGACCGTGTCCGAACTGGCCAAGGACCAGGCCAATGTCGAGCAGGTCGCGCCCTTCACCGATCCGGTCGTGAACGGCGCCCCGGTTCGCAATTACGGCGGCTTTGCCTTCCGTCCCGAAGACAAGGAACTGCGCGACGCCTTCAACGCCGCTCTGGTCGAATTCCGCAAGACGGACGAATACAAGACCATCCTCGGCAAGTACGGCCTGTCGGCACAAAGCATCGAAGCGGCGGCTGCCAAGAACGTCGCCGACCTTTGCGCAGGCAAATAATCGCTTGAACGAGCGCCCGGCTTTGTCCGGGCGCTCCCTGACGGAACAAGGAAAACGCCAGATGGACTGGACAGTCTACCTGCCGATGATCTGGCAGGGCGCGGTGGTCACGATGACGATCACGCTCGCATCCATCGCCATCGGCGTGGTTCTCGCATTCGTTTTCGGCATCCTGCGCGTGGAAGGCGGCCCCATCCTGTCGACGATTGCGCTTTGCTACACGGAAGTCTTCCGCGGCACGTCGCTCTTCGTCCAGCTGTTCTGGTTCTATTACGCCCTGCCGCTGGTCGGCCTCAGCTTCGAACCGGTCACGACCGGCGTTCTGGTACTCGCCGCCCATGCCGGTGGCTATGGAGCAGAGATCGTGCGCGGCGCGTTGTCATCCGTTTCGGCACAGCAGCTGGAAGCCGCCCGCGCGTTGAACTTCAACCGCTTCCAGACACTGTTCCGCATCTCGCTGCCGCAGGCGGTGGTGGAAATGATGCCTGCCTTCGGCAACCTCGCCATCGAAACGCTGAAACTGTCGTCTCTGGTATCGCTGATTTCCATCGCCGACCTCACCTTTTCGGCCCAGTCGATCCGCAACATCACGCTCGACAGCGCCAGCATCTATTCGGTCACGCTGCTTTGCTATTTCGCCATGTCGCTGGTGCTAATGGTCATCGTGCGGATCATCGAACGCATCGTGCGACGCGGCAACGCCTTTCCGCGCGCGGCTCATTCGTAGGGAGCAGACATCATGATGTATGGCTACGAATGGGACACCACGACCTGGGTTACCTACGCCACCTCGATCCTGCCGATCATCCTGATCGGCCTGACCGTCACGCTGAAGGCGGCCGCCGCCGGCTTTGCCATCGCTTTGGTGCTGGGCCTCGTATTTGCGCTGCTGCGCCGCAGCCAGGTCAAGGCTATTTCCTGGACGACGGCTGTCGTCGTCGAGTTCCTGCGTGACACGCCGCTCCTCGTGCAGCTTTTTTTCCTGTATTATGTGCTGCCGGACTTCGGCATCGTCTTGCCGGCCTTTCTGACAGGCGCGCTGGCGCTCGGCCTGCAATATGCCGCCTATACGTCCGAAGTGTATCGCGGCGGCATCGAGGCGGTTCCGCGCGGCCAGTGGGAAGCGGCCACGGCGCTGAACCTCACGCGCTCGCAGACCTATCGCGATGTGGTCATACCGCAGGCTATTCCGCGCATCCTGCCGGCGATGGGCAACTACCTTGTGGCGATGATCAAGGAAACGCCGGTGCTGTCGGTCGTGACGGTGCTGGAAATGATGGGGCTCGCCAACATGATCGGCGAGCGAACATTTGAGTATCTCGTACCCCTGACGATGGTCGGGCTTATCTTCCTTCTCCTGACGATTATCTGTTCGGCAGCCCTCCATCGCCTGCAGATCGCACTCCCAAAGGCAGGAATCCCCTTGCGATGACCGAGACCCAGACAGCACCCATCATCGAGTTCAAAGGCGTCACGAAGCGCTTCGGCGCCCTGACGGTCATGGACAATTTCGACTTCAGCGTCGCCAAGGGCGAGAAGGTCACGTTGATCGGGCCGTCAGGTTCCGGCAAGTCCACCGTGCTGCGCATCCTGATGACGCTGGAACCCTTCCAGGAGGGTACGCTGACCCTTGCCGGCATGTCCTACCATGAGCCCAATGGACCCGGGCCTTTCAAGGCGTCGGCGAAGCACCTTCACAAGATCCGCAGCCATGTCGGCATGGTGTTCCAGAGCTTCAACCTGTTTCCGCATATGACGGTTCTGCGCAATGTGGTTGAAGCGCCGGTGCGCGTGCTTGGTCTGCCGCGCGCTGAAGCCGAGAGCCGTGCGGTCGACCTCCTCGCCATGGTGGGGCTGGCGGACAAGAAGGACCACTACCCGTCTCAGCTTTCCGGCGGCCAGCAGCAACGCGTGGCGATCGCCCGCGCACTCGCCATGCGCCCTCGCGTGCTTCTGTTCGACGAGCCGACCTCCGCCCTCGATCCGCAGCTGGTCGGCGAAGTTCTGTCCGTGATCCGCAACCTGGCCAGCGAACACGACCTGACCATGCTGCTCGTCACCCACGAGATGCGATTCGCCCGCGAGGTCTCCGACCGTGTCTGCTTCTTCGACAAGGGCCGCATCTGCGAACACGGCCGACCGGACGAGATTTTCGGCAATCCGCGGGAAGCAAGAACGCGCGAGTTCCTGGAATCGGTGATCGGACAGTAAGCAGGCCCGCGGGGCCTCTTGTGTTGCCGCCTGCCAGAAGGTCGCCTGTCCGCTCTTGGAGCGATGCGGGATCAGTTTCACGACTGAGATGAGGGCGCATTCCGGAACGCGGCGGTCGCCTCAGACTCGCGATGAGTTTCCGGCCTCTAGTTGCTACCGCCTCCTATCGCTCGCGGATCATGCCCCGTCCCCTCTGATCGCCGAACCAGTAACGTAAGAAGCGCAAGCACTAGATGTTTGATGCCGGCATTTGATGGTGTGGCCTGCTGCCGGTTTCGTGGACTCCGAAATAAGGGGTTTGACGGAACTGGAGAGTGGGAATGCAGAGACGGAAGTTCAGCCGCGAGTTCAAGCTTGAGGCGGTGAGGCTGTAAAGGATCGGGGTGTTTCGGTGGCTCAAGCCGCCCGATATCTGGACCTCCATGAGAACGTGTTGCGCAAGTGGGTTCGGGAGGCTAGCTGCGATCCGCAGCATGCGTTTCCTGGCCACGGACAGATGAAGCCTGACCAGCAGGAGATCGACCGGCTGCGCAAGGAAGTGGCGAAGCTGAAGGCGGAGCGCGACATTCTAAAAAAGACCGCGGCCTACTTCGCGAGGGGGCGATATGAGGTTCGCTTTCATCGCGAGGCACCGGAACATCTGGCCGGTGGCATGGCTATGCGACGCGCTGGATGTGCCTCGGTCGGGCTTCCATGCCTGGCTCAATCGCAGCCCCAGCTCTCGCTCTCGGCATGACGAGGTTCTGATGACAGCGATCGATCGCAGCTTCAAGAGCAGTGACCGAACCTACGGTGCCCGTCGCGTCTGGCATGATGTGCTGGCCGAGGGTGTCTCCTGCGGCCTGTACCGCATCGAGAGGCTCATGCGTCAGAACGGGCTGCGTGGCCCGGCCACGACGTCGTGGACTGCCGAAGGACACGTGCGAGCGAGCCGCGGTGTCGGACAACATCCTCGACCGCGCCTTCGAGGCATTGGCCCCGAACCAGAAGTGGATCGCTGACTTCACCTACATTTGGACCGTCGAAGGTTGGCTCTACTTGGTCGCCGTCGTCGACTTGTGCTCCAGACGTGTCGTCAGTTGGACGATGAAAGCGGAGATGACGGCGCAACTCGTCACCGACGCCCTCATCATGGCGATCTGGAGGAGAGGCAAGCCCGACAGCCTGCTGCACCACAGCGACCAGGGCAGCCAATATACGAGCGAACAGTTCCAGCGTTTGATGGCCGATCACAGCATCATCTGCTCAAGGAGCCGGTCGGGCAACGTCTGGGACGATGCTGCCATGGAGAGCTTCTTCTCGTCGCTGAAAACCGAGCGGACAGCCCGCAAGGTCTACAGGTCGAGGGGCGACGCCAAGGCTGACGTGTTCGATTACATCGAGCGCTTCTACAATCCCCGGCGTAGGCACTCGACACTGGGCTATATGAGCCCCGTCGAGTTCGAGGAGAAAACTATGTTAGTTTAACCTCGTGTCCGAAAAACTGGCAGCAGGCCAGAACGCCTGGCCGGGAAAGAAGTGATCGTAGTGTATCGATGTGACCTCTACTACGAGCGTCGAGGAGGCATCTTTTACATCCTGCCCCACCTTCATTTTGAACCGCACCAGGTTTTCCGGAGGCCGTTTGGTTTAAGTTATGCGGCCATGGCTGGGGCGTCCAGCATGGCGTAGTAGCGTTGTTCGGCCTCGGCTGGCGGAATGTTTCCGATGGTCTCCAGAA
>JBARXU010000012.1:0-374860 GCA_049647505.1 Mesorhizobium sp. | reverse complement strand
CCCGGCCAAGTCCGAAGCCCGACGGATTTGGCCCAAACCGGCCCAGCCCTTCGGGTTTCCGTTTGGAGGACGCCCACGTCGTCAGGCCGCTCGGACGATGCACCACATCGCCCTGCGCGTCCTTCCTAGTGGATCGCCTCCCCAAACGAGAAACAGAATGATTCAATCCAGCCTCATCTCGCTCTGAGCACGCGCCACAACGGCGAGGACACACGCCAGCGCCGCAACCACGGCCATCGAGAAATAGCCATATCCGCCGAACGCTTCATAGAGCGGACCGCTGATGATTGTCAGTGCCGCGAGCAGTGTCATGGCCAGGAAGAATGCGACGCCTTGCGCCGCACCCATGCGGGCTTCCGGAACGGTTTCGACAAACATGCGCTGGGTGGAGACAAACAATACGCAGAAGCTGAAGGCGTGAAGCGACTGCAGGGCAAAGAAGCCGACGATTCCCGCGCCTGCCGGCCACACGAGCGGAAACAGCACCCAGCGCGCGGCGCCGATCGCCGCTCCGATGGCAAGAGCGGTAGCCGGCCGCAAATGCCCGAACAGCCGCTTGTAGGCGAAGAACATCACGACTTCGCAGGCGACCGAAAACGCCCAGAGCAGCCCGATCCTGCCGTCCGGAATGCCGAGCGACGCCCAATAGATCGAGGAGAAACTGTAGGCGAAGGCGTGGCTTGCCTGACCGAGCGCCGAGGCCGTGACCATCATCAGGAAATAAGGCTGGCGCAGGACCGATGCCGCCAAAGGCAGCGTATCGGCGGGATTTGGCGCCTGAAGTCTCGGCCGGCCGATACGCGGAGCAGCCATCGCGGCCACGATGATCATGGCAAAGCCGCCGACGATCAGCGGCGGCACGAGGTCGGGGCCGTAGAAGCCGATCAGATAGCCGCCGATGACGTTAACGACGAGAAAGGCGATCGAGCCCCAGACCCGCATCAGCGCATAGTCGCTGCCATAGCGCCGCGCGCCCGACAGCGCGATCGAATCGACCAGCGGCGTGTGCGGCGCCCAGGCAGCGCCAAGCACTACCGATACGATGAGAACCACCCAATAGAGCGGCGGCAGCAGGAAGCCCGCGCTGGCAACGGTCGCGAGAACCGCCATCGTGATCAGCACCGGCACGCGGTCGTTCGCCCTGTCGGCATAAGCCGAGACGAGCGGTCCGATGATGATACGCATCAGATAGGGGGCCGACAGGATCACGGCTATCTGGCTCGGGGTCAGATCGTGATGTTCGAGCCAGAGCGGGAAGTAGGGAAGATGGATGCCGTTCGACAGGTAAAGCGCCGCAAACAGCATCGACATGCGCAATTCGAAGCGCGTCGGCTTGATCGACTGTTCTGGCGAAAGGGGCGGAAGCATCCCATCCGCCCTATCACGACGCCCGACCGGCGACTATTGGCCCAGAACGCTCAGTTTTCCGGTCAGGCGGCTTTCGCCGGAAACATGATCGGCACCAGTTCGTCGGCCTTCGCATCGACCGGTTCGATCGACTTCGCCCATGTCAGGATCTCGAAGGTTCCGTCATGAGATTCCGCGATGGCCGTGCAGCTTTCGACCCAGTCGCCCGTATTGATGTAGCGCACGCCCTGAATGTCGGTGATCGCCGCATGGTGGATGTGGCCGCAGATGATGCCGTCTACCTCGTTGCGGCGCGCTTCCTCGGCGACCACATCCTGAAAGGCGCTGATGAAATTGACCGCGTGCTTCACCCGGCCCTTGGCCCAGGACGAGAACGACCAGTAGCTGAGACCGAGACGATGGCGGAAGAAGGCGACCGCACGATTGACGAGGATCGCCGTGTCGTAAGCAAGGTCGCCCAGATAGGCGAGCCAGCGCACATTATTGACGATGCCGTCGAACTGGTCGCCATGGATGACGAGGTATCGCTTGCCGTCGGCTCCTTCGTGGACGATGCGGTCGCAAACGACTACGCCGCCGAAATGCTCGCCCTGGAAGGAGCGCAGGAATTCGTCGTGATTGCCTGCGATATAGACGACGCGCGTGCCCTTGCGCGCCTTGCGCAGAAGCTTCTGGACGACATCGTTGTGCGACTGCGGCCAATGCCAGGAGCGGCGCAGACGCCAGCCGTCGACGATATCGCCGACGAGGTAGATCGTCTCGGCATCGTGGCAGCGAAGAAAGTCGATGAGAAATTCCGCCTTGGCAGGTTTCGAGCCAAGGTGGATGTCCGAAATGAACAAGGTTCTGAACGAGCGCGTCTGGTCCTTGGCCATGAATTCAATCCTGAACGTCTTGCCGCAAGCTCCTGACACGATTCATGTCACAGGCTTGTGACGGTTGAGCTTTCTGATGGACCCGGCTACCTGTCTTCGACAGTCGGGAGGAAGCGATGGATTTGGGAATCAGGGGCCGCAAGGCAATCATCTGCGCGTCGAGCCGGGGGCTTGGGCGCGGTTGCGCCCGCGCGCTGGCCGAAGCCGGCGTAGACCTGACGCTGAATGGCCGCGATGCCGCGGTGCTCGGACAGACGGCTGCCGACATCCGCGCCGAATTCGGTGTTTCGGTTACCGAGATTGCCGGGGACGTGTCTGATCCGGCGGTTCAGAAGGACCTGCTGGCAGCCTGCCCCGCCCCCGACATTCTGGTCAACAACAATGGCGGCCCGCCGCCGCGCAATTTCCGCGAACTCGACCGCGCCGCCATGCTGGCCGGCGTGACGCAGAACATGGTGACGCCGATCGAACTCATTCAGGCCGTCATCGACGGCATGGTGGCACAGAAGTTCGGCCGCATCGTCAACATCACGTCGCTGTCGGTCTATGTGCCTATCGCCGGCCTCGACCTGTCGTCGGGCGCGCGCGCCGGGCTGACCTCGTTCCTGTCGGGCACGGCGCGGCAGGTGATCGCCTCGAACGTGACGATCAACAACATGCTTCCCGGAAAGCTCGACACCGACCGCATCCGCGCCACGCAGAAGTTCTCGGCGGAAAAGGCAGGCTTGTCGCTCGAGGAATACGCCGCGCAATCGGACAGGCAAATACCGGCGGGCAGGCTCGGCACGGCTGAAGAATTCGGGCAGGCCTGCGCCTTCCTCTGCTCGGTCCATGCCGGCTACATCACCGGCCAGAACCTCCGCATCGACGGTGGCCTTTACCCCAGTGCATTCTAGGAGGGGAACAATGGCCGACGACAAGATGCCTCAAAGGTCCGATCTCGACGAAGCGGCGCTCTATTTCCACCGCTACCCGATACCGGGAAAACTCGAGATCCAGTCAACCAAGCCGCTCGGCAACCAGCGCGATCTCGCCCTTGCCTATTCGCCGGGCGTCGCCGCGCCCTGCCTCGAAATCAGGGACGATCCGGCGGCCGCCGCACTTTATACCGGCCGCGCCAATCTGGTCGGCGTCGTATCGAATGGAACAGCCGTGCTCGGCCTCGGCAATATCGGCCCGCTCGCCTCCAAGCCGGTGATGGAAGGCAAGGCTGTCCTGTTCAAGAAATTTGCCGGCATCGACGTGTTCGACATCGAGATCGACGCGCCCGGCATCGAGCGCATGGTCGAGGCGATATCGGCGCTGGAGCCGACCTTCGGCGGCATCAATCTGGAGGATATCAAGGCGCCGGAGTGCTTCGAGGTGGAGGAGCGCCTGAAGGCGCGCATGGCGATCCCGGTCTTCCACGACGACCAGCACGGCACCGCCATCATCGTTGCCGCCGCGGTGTTGAACGGGCTGGAGATTGCCGGCAAGAAGCTCTCCGAAGTCAAGATCGTGACCTCGGGCGCAGGTGCGGCCGCACTCGCCTGCCTCAATCTGCTGGTGGCGCTGGGCGCGGAGCGCGACAATATCTGGGTCACCGACCGTTTCGGCGTCGCCTACAAAGGGCGCATCGAGGAGATGGACCGCTGGAAAGACCCCTATGTGAAGGACACCAACGCTCGCGAACTGGCCGACGTCATCGGTGGGGCGGACGTGTTCCTCGGCCTGTCCGCGGCAGGCGTTCTGAAACCCGAACTGCTCGCCAGCATGGCCGAGCGGCCGCTGATCCTGGCGCTGGCGAACCCGACGCCGGAAATCATGCCCGAAGCGGCGCGCACTGCCCGCCCCGACGCGATGATCTGCACCGGGCGATCTGATTTTCCCAATCAGGTCAACAACGTGCTGTGTTTCCCCTACATCTTCCGCGGCGCGCTCGACGCGGGCGCAACGGCGATCAACGAAGAGATGAAGATGGCCGCCGTGCGCGCCATTGCCGGCCTTGCGCGCGAGGAACCTTCCGATGTCGCGGCGCGCGCCTATTCCGGCGAAACACCGACATTCGGCCCGGACTATCTGATCCCCTCACCGTTCGATCCGCGTCTGATATTGCGCATCGCGCCAGCCGTCGCGCAGGCGGCAGCCGACACCGGCGTCGCCACCCGTCCGATTGCCGACATGGCGGCCTATATCGACAAGCTGAACCGTTTCGTCTTCCGCTCCGGTCTCATCATGAAACCGATCTTCGCGGCGGCAAAGACGGCGGCGCGCAAGCGCGTCATCTATGCCGACGGCGAGGACGAGCGCGTGCTGCGCGCCGCGCAGGTGGTGATCGAGGAAGGAACGGCATTGCCGATCCTGATCGGGCGGCCAAATGTCATAGACACGCGCCTGCGCCGTTATGGCCTGAGGATAAGGCCCGGCACCGATTTCGAACTGGTGAACCCGGAAGACGATCCGCGCTACCGCGACTACGTCGACCTCCTGATCGAACTGGCCGGCAGGCGCGGCGTCACGCAGGAGACTGCGCGCACAACCGTTCGAACCAACACCACGGTCATCGCGGCACTGGCGGTCAGGCGCGGCGATGCCGACGCTATGATCTGCGGGCTGGAAGGCCGGTTCGAGCGCCATCTTCGCAGCGTCGGCACGATCATCGGCGCGCGCGACGACGTGCGCTACAAGGACCTCTCAGCCCTTTCCATGCTGATCTCGTCACGCGGCGTCATGTTCTTCACCGATACATATGTGACGGTCGACCCCAGCGCCGACGAAATTGCCGAAATGACGGTACTGGCGGCAGAAGCCGTGTCCCGGTTCGGTATCGTGCCCAAGGCCGCGCTGCTGTCGCACTCCAACTTCGGCTCGCGCGATTCTGACAGCGCCCGCAAGATGCGCGAAGCGGCCGAGATTTTGCGGCGTATCGCACCCGATTTGGAAGCCGATGGCGAAATGCATGCCGACGCGGCGATTTCGGAAGATCTGCGCCGCCGCGCCTTCCCGCATTCCAACCTCAAGGGCGAGGCAAATCTGCTGGTCTTCCCCAATCTCGATGCGGCCAACATCGCGCTCAACACGGCAAAAGCGATGACCGATGCGCTGCATGTCGGGCCGATCCTGCTCGGCACGCGCTCACCCGCTCACATCATGACACCGTCGGTGACATCGCGCGGCATCGTCAACATGTCTGCGCTGGCCGTCGTCGAGGCGTCACATGACGCGCCCATGAAAATGGCACAGTCGTAGTCGAAAGGACTGGTTAAGAGTCAATCTCATAGATTGGCTCTTTGCCGTTCCAGAGGGGCTGCAGATCACTCGCGAGAGGGTTGGCACGCACATTGTTGAATTGCTCCATCAGACCAGGCTTACAGTCGGGATGGCGGGCCGCGAGGCTGGCCGTTATGCTGTCGATCGTCGCCTTGCTGGCCGTCGCCGGCGAGGCTGACGCACAATCGCGCATCTGCCGACAGCTTGAATCGCAACTGGCCGAGGTCGGGAGATCGGGCGGCTCGGGCGGCGCATCCGCCGCCGAACAGCGCCGCTATGACCGCGCAATCGCCGCACAGGAGCAGCAGCTTGCAAAGGCCAGGCGCCAAGCCAGCCGATCGTCGTGCAATTTCTTCGATCGCGGAAGGGCAAGCTGTTCGGGCGACGACCTCGTCAGGCGCATGGAGCGGAACCTGTCATCGCTCGAACGCAAGCGAGCCGGCCTTTCAGGCGGCGGCTCCGGCAATGCGCGCCGCGAACGTGCAAGGCTCGTTTCGGCGCTGAATGCCAATGGTTGCCGGAACTTCGACGGCCCGTCGCGCGAGGTCCGTTATGAGCGCCGCGAGCAAGGCCGGAACTTTTTCGAGCGGCTGTTCGGCGGCGGCAACCGATACGAAGAGTATCAACCCGTCCCCGACCAGCGGGAGCGCGTCCGCTCCGCTCCGGCCCCGAGGGGGTCAGGCATCTCGGGCGGGGGCAGCTTCCGGACGCTGTGCGTGCGCACCTGCGACGGGTATTACTGGCCCATCTCATATTCGTCCTCGCGCAGCGACTTCCAGCGCGACGAGCAGAACTGCCAGACCATGTGTCCCGGTGCCGAAGTGAAGCTGTTCTCGCACCGCGTGCCGGACACGGAATCCGAAGCGATGACGGATGCGCTCGGCAATGCCTATACGGACCTGCCGAACGCGTTCAAATATCGCGAGGCGAGCTTCAAGCGGCCCGACAGTTGTTCATGCGCGGTCGAGCGGAAGAATTTCACGCTGCTGGGCAATGGCTCGACGCCGCTTGAACCTGCGGAAAAGCAGGACAGCCTGCCGCTGCCAGCCCCACGCCCGGACCCGCTGGCCGATCCGGAAACTCAGGCAAACCGTGACGGGAATTTCGATCCGACCATGATGCGCAAGCTGATATCGCCCAATACCGCGGCGATCGGCGACGAGCGCAAGGTCAGGGTCGTCGGGCCAGCATACCTGCCCGACCAACAAGAGGCAGCAGGTCCGCAAGTTCCGGCCCGGACTGCCGTCCAGTAATCGCCAGCCTGATCGGCATGAAAAGCTGCTTGCCCTTGCGGCCGCTTGCCGCCTTTGCCGCGTCCATCCAGAGCTTGAACGTGTCGCGGTTCCACGGCTCGGGCGGCAAGGCATCGAAGGCGGCGCGGGCGAAATCGCGGTCGGCCTCGTCCATATCGTAAGGTTCAGGCCCCTCGTTCACGATCCGCCACCAGGCGGCGGCGTCGCTGAGACGGTCCAGATTGCCGCGAACCGCAAGCCACAGATCGGCCGCCTGCGGCCCGGTGACGCCAAGCCTGGCAAGCCGCGTTTCGACCGTTGCGAATTCGGCATTGTGCAGCAGCGCGCGGTTCAGCACGACCAGGTCAGCGGGATCGAATTTGGACGCGGAACGCGACGTTGCCGCTATGTCGAAATGGGCTGCAAGTTCGCCCATGTCGCGCGCGGCGATGACATTCTCGGAGGTTCCGGTCAGAACTGCGAGCGAGGCGACCGCCATCGGCTCGATGCCGTCGGCGCGCAGGCTCCTGATCGAGAGGGATCCGGTGCGCTTCGACAGGCCCTCGCCAGAGGCGGCAGTCAGAAGATTATGGTGCCCGAACTGCGGCGGCACCGCGCCCAGCGCCTTGAAGATCGCGATCTGCACGCCCGTATTGGTGACGTGGTCGTCGCCGCGAATGACATGTGTCACGCCGAGGTCGATGTCGTCGACGACTGAGGGCAGCGTGTAGAGATAGGTGCCGTCGGCGCGCACCAGAACCGGGTCCGACAGCGAGGCGAGATCGACCTTTTCAGGTCCGCGAACGAGATCGTTCCATTCGACTTCGCTGCGGCGGGTGGCAAACGGGGCCGTCTCGAAATTCGGAAGCAGAAAGCGCCAATGTGGCGTGCGGCCCTCCGCCTCAAGCCGGGCGCGGTCTTCATCCGTCAGTTTCAGCGCCTCGCGGCCATAGACCGGCGGCAGGCGGCGCGACAGCAGCACCTTGCGCTTCAGCTCAAGCTCGTCGGCGGTCTCGTAGCAGGCATAGAGCAGGCCCGCCGCCTTCAACGTCTCGACCGCGCGGGCATAAACATCGAACCGCTTCGACTGGTAATGGACTTCCGACGGCTCGATGCCGAGCCAGTTCAGGTCTTCGAGGATATTGTCGGCATATTCCTGTTTCGAGCGCGCCACATCGGTATCGTCGAAACGCTGGATCAGCCGCCCGCCTTGCTGCCGGGCGAACAGCCAGTTGAACAATGCGGTGCGCGCATTGCCGATATGGATGTTGCCGGTGGGCGACGGGGCGAAACGGACGGTCACGGTCATCAGAGCCGCGTAGCCAAGCCCGCGTCGCTTTGCAAGCTACGCTCGGTCGCGGAAGCGGTTGGTGATCGGGTAGCGCCGGTCGCGGCCGAAATTCTTGCGGGTGATCTTGACGCCGGGAGCCGCCTGACGCCGCTTGTATTCGGCGAGGTAGAGCAGGTGTTCGATCCGGTCGACTGTCGCCCGGTCAAAGCCCTTGGCGACGATATCCTCTTTGGAGAGTTCGCCTTCGACCAGCCCTTCCAGAATGGCGTCGAGCACCGGATAGGGCGGCAGCGAGTCCTGATCGGTCTGGTCGGGGCGAAGCTCGGCAGAGGGCGCCTTATCGATGATGTTTTGCGGGATGACTTCGCCAGACGGACCGAGCGCACCCGGCGGCACATGCCCGTTGCGCCAGCGCGACAGGGCATAGACCTGCATCTTGTAGATATCCTTGATCGGGTTGAACCCGCCATTCATGTCGCCGTAAAGCGTCGCATAGCCGACCGACATCTCGCTCTTGTTGCCGGTGGTGACGACCATCGAGCCGAACTTGTTTGAGATCGCCATCAGGATCGTGCCGCGCGCGCGGCTTTGCAGGTTTTCCTCGGTGATGCCCTGCGGCGTGCCATCGAAGGTTGGGCCAAGCGTCTCCAGAAAACCTTCGACCGGCTTGAAGATCGGGATGATGTCATACTGGCAGCCGAGCGCCCGCGCGCAGGCCTGCGCATCCGTCAGGCTGTCCTTCGACGTGTAGGTGTATGGCATCATGATGCAGCGCACGCGCTCCTCGCCAAGCGCATCGACCGACAGGGCCGCGCAGATGGCGGAGTCGATGCCGCCCGACAGGCCGAGCACGACATTCTTGAAACCGTTCTTGTTCACATAGTCGCGCAGGCCGAGCATGCAGGCGCGGTAATCGGCCTCCTCATGTTCGGGCAGTTTCGACATCGGCCCATCGACGCAGGCCCAGCCCGCCTCGCCGCGCTTCCATGTTGTGACGACGACCGCTTCCTCGAACTGGCTCATCTGGAAGGCGAGCGACCTGTCGGCATTGATGGCAAAGGACGCGCCGTCGAATACGAGTTCGTCCTGCCCGCCAAGCTGATTGGCATAGAGCATGGGCAGGCCGGTCTCGATCACCTGCCGGATGACGACCTGATGGCGCACATCCATCTTGTCGCGGTAATAGGGCGAGCCATTTGGCACCAGCAGCATTTCCGCGCCGCTTTCGCCAAGTGTCTCGCACACGCCCAACTCGCCCCAGATGTCCTCGCAGATCGGAATGCCGATCCTGATGCCGCGGAACACGACCGGCCCGCCGATCTCCGGCCCCGCCTGAAAGACGCGCTTCTCGTCGAACTCGCCATAATTGGGCAGATCGACCTTGTGGCGTTCGGCAATGACCTTGCCACCATCGGCGACGATCACCGAATTATGCACGCCGCTCGGGCGCTTCAGCGGTACGCCGACGATGACGCCCGGCCCGCCATCGGCGGTGTCGCCCGCAAGATCGAGCGCGGCCTGCTCGCAAGCCTTGAGGAAGGCCGCACGGAGCACGAGGTCTTCGGGCGGATAGCCAGAGATCAGAAGCTCGGTGAAGAGCACGAGATCGGCACCCTGACGAGCGGCGTCCGCCCTCGCCTCGCGCGCCTTGGCGAGATTGCTCTTGATGTCGCCAACCGTCGGGTTGAGCTGGGCAACGGCAATGCGAAGGACGTCGAGTGCTGCGGTCATTCTCTCGATCTAACGCTGTCGGGGGTGAGAGACAATCGGCTCAATCGCCCATATATGCGGCGAGTTCCTCGGCACTGTGATTAGGACCGATCGACATGGACAGAATGCGCGACAGGTGCCGATACGGCAGGCCGGTCTGTCTGTGCCATTGATTGAGCTGGTCCTGTATCTTCGCCAGATCGCGCTTCGATGTCGGCTGGGGCGCGATGTCGACACCCGCGTCACGCAGGGCGGCCGAAAAATCCTGCGAGATGATGAAGGCGTCCCAGCCGATCCAGCGCAGGAAATACTGCCCCGTATTGCCGCCCAGCCGCGAGCCGTGCTTGCCGAGATATGCCATCAGGCCGATCTGGTCGTCGGCGGGCCAGCCGGCGAGGAATTTGCCGAACGAGCCGTGCTCCTGCGCGATCCGCTCGACAAAGACGGCATTGTCGCGGACTGATTTGATCTTCTGCGGATTGCGCACGATGCGCTTGTCGGAGGCAAGGTCGTGCCAGAACTCGTCCGGCTGAAACAGGAGCGCCTTTGGCTGGAAGCCTAGGAAGGCTTCCTCGAAGCCCGGCCATTTGTTCTCGATCACGCTCCACACGAAGCCTGCCGAAAACACGCGGCTCGCCATGGTCGACAGGATGCGGTCGTCGGACAAAGCCGCCACGTCGCCATTGTCGGGCGCACTGCCAAGCAGGCGCTTGAGCACGGCGGCACCGCCCTTGCGATCTTCCGCCCGCTTGCGGATCGTTTCGAAGCCAGTCATGTCATGTCACCCCTCGGCGCACCCATATGCACTATGTTGCCGAGCGGAGCCGTTTTGCCAAGGAGACTTGCATGGCAAAGACAATTGCAGACCTCGCCAACCGCTACCTGTCGCGAAACCCCGAGAGCCTGAGCGAAATCGAGAAATCGGTGCTCGACAGCGCGATACGCCGCACATCGCTGACGCGCGACATGAGCCATGGCGGCAGCGACAAGCTCGGCGCGCGACTTGCAGACGGCATCGCCCGCGTCGGCGGCTCCTGGGCCTTCATCGTCACCTTTCTGGTATTCCTGTTCGTATGGACCATCGGCAACCAGTGGATACTGGGGCGCGACAGTTTCGACCCCTACCCCTACATCTTCCTCAACCTCGTGCTGTCCATGCTGGCGGCCTTGCAGGCCCCGATCATCATGATGAGCCAGAACCGGCAGGCCGAGCGTGACCGGGCCGACGCAGCGCATGATTACGAGGTCAATCTCAAGGCCGAGATCGAGATCATGGCGCTGCATGAAAAACTGGACGAGCTGCGTCGCCGGGAGATTGCCGAATTGAAGGCCGAGATCATCGACCTCAAGGCGCAGTTGACGCGCGCCAGGCCAGCCACGCGCAAGGCGACCACCAAGTGACGGATTTCGTTCATTACCTGATCGAGCAATACGGCCTGATCGCGGTCTTTGCCGGATGTCTTGCCGAAGGCGAAAGTGCCGCGATCTTCGGCGGCTTCTTCGCCCATCAGGGCATATTCGATCCACTGACGACGCTGGCGACGGTCTTCTGTGGCGCGTTTCTTGGCGATGTCGGCCTGTTTTTGGCCGGTCGCCGCTTTTCAGACCATCCGCGCATTCTCGCCTTTCGCGCGCGGCCCGGCTTCAGCCATGCCCACGACCTGATCGATCGGCACCCCAACATCTTCGTCCTGACCAATCGCTTCATCTATGGATTGCGCACAATCGGCGGTGTCGCGGCTGGTCTGTCCTCCATTCCGGTGCCGCGCTTCATCGCGCTCAATGCGATCTCGGCGGCGTTCTGGGCCTGCCTGTTCGTCGGCATCGGCTATTTCTTCGGCGAAGGCGCACAGCGGCTGATCGGCGACGAGCTTCTGAAACATGAGCGGCTTCTGATCGGCCTTGGCGTGGCCCTGGCGGTTGCGGCCTTCGGTCTGTGGCTCGGCCACCGCTACCTGAAGAAGCGGCGCGAGCTAGACTATGCCCCAGAAACGCTCGGCAATGACCAGAGCCCAGATGGCTAGCGCCATGACAAGCGCGATCAGCACGGCCAGCGAGCCGCAATCCTTGGCAAGCTGGATGTCGACGTTGAACTCGCGGCTGAACGCGTCACATGCGGCCTCGATGCCGGTGTTGAGCACCTCGACCAGCAGCACGAGCAGCACCGCGCCAATGAGCAGCGCGTAGCCCGCCCATGTCGAGGCGAGGAACCAGCCAATCGGCAGCGACAGGAGGAGCACGACAAGCTCCTGCTGCACGGCCTTTTCGGTGCGCCGCAAACGGTTGAATGCGCGCACGGAATTCTGAAATGCCTTGACCAGCCGTTCCAACCGAACCTCCGCGATCTGCCTGATCGGCGTTTACCAGTGCGAGGTCTCAACTGGAAGAAGCGGGTGAAATTATGCCGGCAAAGCTGCCGGCGCTCCGATTTTCACCAGAAACCGGTCAGCGGCCGGCGACAAGCTGCTGAAGATCGGCAATCGTGTCGAGGCGCGAAATATCGAAATCCGCGTCCGCAAGATCGATGCCGAAATCGCCCTCCAGCAGCAGCAGAACCTGCGTGGCGGCGAGCGAATCGAGCCTTCCGCTGGTGAACAGCGAGTCGCTGTCGGCGACCTCGCTCGACTGGCCGCGCTCCGCCAGCATGGCCTCGATGGTCTGACGGATGCGCTCGGCATTGCTCATGGTTCAAGCTCCAAACAGGCTGAAAAAGAAGGCGAAGCGGTCGACCAGCGTGCCGCTGCCGTAGATGTCGTCGAAGACCTTCAGGAGGATGAAGAACATCATCACGTTGACGCGCGGCACGACCTCGTAACGCCAGAATCCGTCCTCGGGCCTCGGCCGGCGACCGCGCAGTTGCGAGACGATCAGGCCGATTGCCAGTCCGAATGAGTAGAAGGCGAAGGTCGACAGGTTGGTGAAGGCGGTGAGCGGATCGAGCAGCGCGAAGAAATGCACCTCGCTCATCGCGTGATAGAGGAAATTTCCGAAGCACGCGGCGCTGAATGTCGCAAACGCGGTGCGCAGTTTCGGCCATTTCTTGAACCAGCGCATGAAGGCTGGATAGAAGAAGAAATCGACCAGCAATTCCTTGAAATAGAAGAAGTAGCGGTTCCAGAATTCGGCAAGCGTGCGGGACGCCAGCGGGTTCACCGTATTGCGCGGAATGGCATAGCCCAGCATCCGCACGATGGCGACGATGACGTGTCCCCAATAGGCGATCAGGATCAGGTCGAGGAAATAATCGATAATGAGCGCCGACCAGTTGATGGCGACGCCATGCGCCTGCCCCGCCATGTCGGCGGCAATCGCCTGATGCAGCGTCGGGATACCGAGCGTGCCGTGAATGAACTGCTCCAGCACGAGCCGCATCACATCGAGAATGGCGGCCCACACCATCAGTTTCACGGCCTTCAGCCGCGTTGCCGCCAGCGCCTTGTCGTCCTTCGCCTCGAACTTCGACAGGTAGGCGTGGCCCTTGCCGATGGGCGTGGCGCTGCCGCCCCAGACCGGGCGCATATAGCCGACGCGCATGATGTTGGGCGTGGCGTTCTTCGCCTTCAGGTCGGCCATCATATAGGCCAGCACCCAGAAGGACGACGCCCATATGGCGGTGAACACCCAGAAGACAGCAAATGCCCATGTGCCGGTCGGGATGTAGCTGCCGATGACGATGAAGGCGCCGAAGGCCCAGAGCTGGACGAGAAGCGGACGGCGGCTGATGAGGCCGTTCGACCGCTGCTGAAAGGTCAGCCAGCCATAGACCGCCGCAAGAAACACGACGCACAGGCTGATCTGGAGCACGAGCGGGTTGACCCCGCCCGGCACCTCGGCTGACAGCTTCGCCGTCATTTCGATCAGCCAATGCGTGCGAAACGGCCTGACGAGGAAATAGGCGAGGCTGGCGAACGTGACGATGAGCAGCCGGTGCCGGGGCAGAACGGCGCAGCCGGCGAGCGTCGCGATGATCAGGCCAGCGGCTAGCGGCGAGACCTGAACAGTCGCAACCATCGCGATCATGAAGGCGACGTGAACCGCGACAATGCCGAGCGGCGTCGAGACGAAGCCGAGCACCGATGCATTTCGGTCCATGCCGAGCCATGCCTGACGCCACGTCTCGATGCGTCCCAATGGGCGCGCCAATGGGCGCGGCAGACGTGCTGCCTGATCTACGACCCCCGTCGTCATTCAGCGGCGACCCTTGCTGCGGCTTCCGCTTCGAGCCGGGAAAAGAGAGCCTTTCGATCCACCTTGCCGTTGATGTTGACCGGCAGTTCATCGACGCGTTCGACGCGCGCTGGCACCATGTAGCGCTGGAGGGTTGCGGCCATGCGCGACTGGATGTTGGCGGGTTCGGCCTGCGAGCCGACGACAAAGGCGACGAGGCCCTGCGGCGAATGGTTCTCGATGGGCCATGCGACGACGGCGACGAGATCGACACCTGCGGCGCGGCGTAGATGCATCTCGACTTCTTCCAATTCGATGCGGTTGCCCTTGACCTTCACCTGATTGTCGGTGCGGCCCAGATGGTGGAACAGGCCCTTGGCATCGCGCACGCCGAGATCGCCCGTCAGATACCAGCGTTCGCCCCGGATCAGGCGGAACTGGCGCTCGGTCTGCTCGGGCGAGGCAAAATAGCCGATGGCAAGCTGCGGGCCGCAAAGCGCGATTTCGCCCGGCGTGCCGTCCGGCAGCGGCTTCTGTTCGCTGTCGAAGATCTCGACCTTCATGGTGTCGTAGGGCGTGCCGATGGCGACGATCTCGCGGCGCGGCGTCACCTCCGGCGGGTCGGTCAGCGTCTGGCGCATGCAGATGACGGTGCCCTCGGTCGGGCCATAGATGTTCTCGACAACGCCATCTGGCGCTGCCTGCGCCCAGGCCTGCGCCGCACCGACCGGTAAAGGTTCGCCGCAGAAGATCGACAGACGAAGCATTGGAAATATGCCGGGTTTGAGCGCGCCCGAATTGCGCATCAGTGTGATCAGCGTCGGCACCGACATCCAGACCGTGCATGCCCTCGCCCGCACGAAGCGACCGGGCGCCAGCATGTCGAGCGGCGACAGGATGTTGAGAGATGCGCCCGCCTCGAAGGCGAGGAACATGTTGTGGACCGTCAGGTCAAAGGTGACGTCGCATGTCTCGGCAACGCGGTCGGCGCTGGTCAGGCCGGTCCAGCCGCGGCTCTTTTCAAGATAATGCGCCAGCGAGCCGCAGGAGATGACGACGCCCTTTGGCAGACCGGTCGTGCCGGATGTAAAGATGACATAGGCGACGTGATCGGGGCCGACGATTGCGGGCTTTGCCATCGGTTCGACAGCGGCCAGATCGCCGAAGCGGATGATTGAAGGCGCGGCGGGCGACGGGATATCGCGGGCCGCGTCGGCAATCACGATCTTCAAGGGCGCAGCCGCGAGAACCTCTGGCGTCAGCAGCGCCGCGCCATTGGCGTCAACGACGAGCGCCTCAAGATCGAGCATGTCGAGAAGTGCTACGAGCCGTTCAGGAGGCCATTTCAGGTTGAGCGGAACATAGGTTCCGCCGCACCATCCCGCCGCCAGAATGCCCGCATAGGCTTCGATCGACCGGGTCGCCAGAATGCCGATGCGCCCGCTGCCTGTCGGCTGGCCAAGATGACCGGCCAGTTTCGCAACGATACCGGAAAGCTCACCATAGGTCGCTTCGCGTCCGCCGGCGTGGATGGCCAGCAAATCGGGTTGAGCGGCGGCACGGCTGGCAAAGCCGGCAGCAATATTGAAGTTCGGAAACATGCGCCCCTGCACTTGTAGTTATTCCTACTACAATCGGCAGAAACCGTTTCGATCGGGTGAACTCCAGTGAAAGAGACGCTTAACCCTAACTGCCTGGATGCCGGTTGTGCCTTACGCCTTGACGTGTGGAAAACGCGCGGCGGGCGTCGCGACATGCTCGGGCCGGATGCCAAGGCCAAGAATGCGCGCGGGAATGCGCGCCAGCACCGGAAACCGCTTCACCAGCCTGACGAAAAGCGGCGGGCTGTCGATGCGTTTCGCCTGGAGGACGGGCGTCAGCACATTTCGGTGAACGAAGACCTGACCGCGCTGGATGACGCGGGTCGGCCATTCGCGGCGGCGCTGCACCGCCTCAAGATCGGCAATCGAGAGCCGCCCGGCCAGAAGCGGCGCGGCAAGCCGGTTGGCGCTCGCAACCGCATCCTGAACAGCGAGATTTATGCCGACGCCGCCAACCGGCGACATGGCGTGAGCGGCATCCCCGATAGCGAGATAACCGGGCGCGAACCATGTCTTCAGGCGATCGACGCTGACCGAGAGCAGCTTGACGTCGTCGAAGCTGGCAAGCGCCTGCGCCCGCTCCGGCTCGAATGGGTCGAAATCGGAAATGCGCTTGCGGAACGCCTCGATGCCCTGCTGGCGTATCTGGTCGGCGCTGCCTTTTGGGATGACATAGGCGCATTGCCAATAGGTGCCGCGAAATATCTGCACGAACAGGCCGCCGGCATCGAAGCGCCCGCCGGTCTGCTCCGTGTCGGCGGGTTTCAGCGGGAGGTGAAACCAGAACACGTCGATCGGCGCACCGAGATCGATCAGCTCAAGCCCGGCATGCTCGCGCAGCGTCGAGCCGCGACCGCTCGCATCGACGACGAGGTCAGCCGCTATCTCCACCACGCCCTCGGGCGTCGTTGCACGCACGCCACAGACCTTTGGCCCGTCGAAGACAAGGTCGGTCGCCTGGGCCTGCATCATGTGCCGAAAGGTCGGTAGCTTGCGCGCTTCGCCCAAGAGGAAATCAAGGAAATCCCACTGCGGCACCTGCATGATGAAGGGATGCGTCACGGGCAGATGGCGGAAATCGCCGACCATCGCCTGCGTCTTGCCGATGGAAACCGACAAGGTCTCGATCTTCTGATGCGGCAATGCGAGCAGCCTCTCGTCGAGGCCAACCTCGCGCATGATTTCAAGCGTCGAGGGATGGATCGTGTCGCCGCGAAAGTCACGCAAGAAGTCCGCGTGCTTTTCCAGCACAAGGACATCGACGCCGGCACGGGCCAGCAGCAGCCCCAGCATCATGCCGGCGGGGCCGCCGCCGGCGATGCAGCAGGTGGTGGTCAGTGTTCTTGGATTATCCGGAGCGCTGACCATCGTGCCTCACCGTTCAGCCGTTGACGGCCTTCTTTGCCGGCGAGCGCAGTTCCTTCTTCAGAAGGTCGCTGACCAGGAAAGCGAGTTCGATCGCCTGATCGGCATTGAGGCGCGGGTCGCAATGGGTGTGGTAGCGATCCTGCAACTCGTCATCGCGAATGGCGCGCGCGCCGCCCGTGCACTCGGTCACGTTCTTGCCAGTCATCTCGACATGGATGCCGCCCGGATGCGTGCCTTCGGCGCGGTGGATCTCGAAGAAGCTCTGCACTTCCTTGAGAATGCGCTCGAACGGACGCGTCTTGTAGCCGGCGGCCGTGATCGTGTTGCCATGCATCGGGTCGCACGACCAGACGACATTGCGGCCTTCCTTCTGCACCGCGCGGATGAGCTTGGGCAGGTGGTCGCCCACCTTGTCGAAGCCGAAGCGGTTGATCAGCGTCAGGCGGCCCGGCTCGTTTTCCGGATTGAGCAGGTCGATCAGCTCGATCAGTCCGTCAGGTGTCAGCGAGGGGCCGCATTTGAGGCCGAGCGGGTTCTTGATGCCACGGCAATATTCGATATGCGCGTGGTCCGGCTGGCGCGTGCGGTCACCGATCCAGATCATGTGGCCTGAGGTTGCATACCAGTCGCCCGAGGTGGAATCGACGCGCGTCAGCGCCTCCTCATAGCCGAGCAGCAGCGCCTCGTGGCTGGTGTAGAAATCGGTCTCACGCAGCGTGTAATTCGATTCCGACGTGATGCCGACGGCGCGCATGAACTCCATCGTCTCGGTGATGCGGTCGGCGAGCGCCTGATAACGATCCGCCTGCGGGCTGTCGGCGACGAAGCCGAGCATCCACTTGTGAACGTTTTCCAGGCTCGCATAGCCGCCCTGCGCGAACGCGCGGATCAGGTTCAGCGTCGCGGCCGACTGGCGGTAGGCCATGTCCTGGCGCGCCGGGTCGGGAATGCGCGACTTCTCGTCGAAGTCGATGCCGTTGATGATGTCGCCGCGATAGGATGGCAGCGACACGTCGTTTTTCTTCTCGATGTCGGACGAGCGCGGCTTGGCGAACTGGCCGGCAATACGGCCGACCTTCACCACCGGCTGCGAACCGGCGAATGTCAGAACGACGGACATCTGGAGGAAGACGCGGAAGAAGTCGCGGATGTTGTCCGCGCCATGCTCTGCGAAGCTCTCCGCACAGTCTCCACCCTGAAGAAGAAATGCGTCTCCGGCAGCGACGGTTGCAAGCTGCTTCTTCAGCTTGCGCGCCTCACCTGCAAAAACGAGCGGCGGATAACTGGCAAGGTTCTTTTCGACGGCTTCCAATGCTGCCGCATCCGGATAGGCCGGAACCTGCTGAATCGGCATACCGCGCCAGGAATTCGGGGACCACTTCGCCATAATCGCACCTGTCAACTTCGTGGGCTTGAACCACTCTACAATTTCCCCGCGTCTTTTGGGGGACGCGGACGTATACAGGATGCGACTTATTCCTGCCAGATCATAATCTGTGATGCATTGAGTTGCACGAAAAGTGCCACGTGACCGCCTCCGAGAAAGTCGGGCTTGCGTTCCCGCCGGTTTCGCGCGATGCGCCGGATAGTTCGAAAACTCCGGATTCTCATGACCAGCGCCAACAACAAGCTCCGCGTCGCAGTTCTGTTTGGCGGGAAGTCGTCAGAGCATGACGTCTCTGTGATGTCGGGCACCAATGTGATGCGGGCGATGGACCCTGCGCGCTATGACATCGTGCCGGTGTTCGTGACACCCGACGGCAGGTGGCTTCTGGGCGCTTTCGCCGATGGCGAGGTGACGAAGCCCGAGACGGGTCTGGAACTTGCGCTCGTTCCCGGCGGCAAGGGCCGCATCGTCGCGATCGCCCAGGGCGAGACAGCGCGCGAACTGCCCGCAATCGATGCGCTTTTCCCGGTTCTGCACGGGCTTGGCGGCGAGGATGGCTCGGTTCAGGGACTGGCGGATGTGGCCGGCGTGCCGCTCGTCGGCTGCGGCATTGTCGGTTCGGCCAACGCGCTCGACAAGGATATCGCCAAGCGCCTGATGACAGAGGCCGGCGTGCCGAACGCGCGTTCGGTCACCGTCCTTGCCGGCAGTGCGCCGCCATTCGAAGAGATCGCGGCCACGCTTGGATTGCCGCTGTTCATCAAGCCCGCCCGGCAGGGCTCGTCCGTCGGCGTCAGCAAGGTGGCCGATGCGGCGTCTTATGAGGCGGCGTTGGTTGAAGGCTTCCGCCACGATCCGAAGCTCGTCGCCGAGGAATTCATCAAGGGCCGCGAGATCGAGTTTGCAGTGCTCGAACGTCCTGACGGCAGCCTTTTCGTGTCGCGACCGGGCGAAATCGCGCCTGCCGAGAGCCATGGCTTCTACACCTATGACGCGAAGTATATCGACGCCGACGGCGCCTCGCTGATCGTGCCGGCGCAACTGTCATCCGGTGACGAAGCAAGGATGCAGGCAATCGCCGCCCGTGCCTTCCGCGCCGTCGGCTGCGACGGCATGGCCCGCGTCGATTTCTTCATGACGGAGGACGGGCGCGCACTCATCAACGAGATCAACACCATCCCCGGTTTCACCAATATCAGCATGTATCCCAAGGCCATGGAAGCGAGCGGAATCCCCTACCCGCAGCTGATCGACCGGCTGATCGAGCACGGCCTGACGCGGGCGGGCCGCTAGCTCCTCCCCCCGCAGGCGCGCCGCGGCACGTTTGACCAGTCCGGCCTGTCATAACCTGTTGTTTGGATGTGCGCATTCGCAGCTCACGGGTGAAAATGCCTGGCGCGGCCCGCAAATGTGCCGCCGGCCGGCGCGGCCTGCCGCAATGGCGCAGGTTGGGCAATTGTTGACGCAGGATGAGAACCGCACAGGCGTCCGGCCCACTACAATCTAGATGGCTCGAAAATAGCGCCGAACCATCCGTTGGACACGTCTATTGGCACGTTTCCGGCACATTGCGCTGCCATTTTTGCGCAGGCCATCGGCCTGCCCCGGACGCGCGCCTGAACTGTCGACAGTTACTGGCAAGCTGCCGTCAAAATTCACTACAATTATTGCCCGAAACGCATTGACTAAATGCCGATTTCGAGGTTTTGACTAGACTGCAAGTTGTGGTTCTATTGTTGGGAATTCATGAATTATTCTGACAGACCTGACGCTTACGTCAAATGCACAATAGATTGACGTGAACGTAATATGCAGAGACGACAGCTTGTTTCGAGGCCAGTGATGGACGTCGGGTATGAGGGAGCAACGCTCGTTGCGCCTCCATCCGATGGTGTCCGCGATATTGGTTTCGCAGCAGCAGACGGGTTCCCCTTGTCGGGGACTCTATTTGAAGGAACAGGGTCCAAGCCCCTGCTACTCATTTCGTCGGCTACTGCGGTGCCGCGCAATCTCTACGTCTCCTTTGCACGCGCCGCGATCCAAGACGGGGCGCGGGCTGTCCTGATCTACGATTATCGCGGCACCGGCGGATCGGCGCGACCGAAAGACTGGCGCGGGCGGATCAGCATGAAGGACTGGGCGCTCAAGGACTTTCCCGCCGCCGCACGCGCCCTCGACGCCGTGGCAAGCGGCCACCCGATGGTCGGCCTCGGACAAAGTTTCGGCGGGCAGGCATTCGGACTGTGCGGCATTTCGGGCCGTTTTGCCCGCTACGGCATGGTCGCGACCATGTCGGGCTACTTCGGCGGACTGGACGATCCGAATGCCAAATGGCGCATGCTCGGCTTCGGCGTTCCTCTGTCCTATCTGATGCAGAACACCTCACGCCGTTTCGGCGTCGGCGAACCTATTCCCTCCACCGTGCTGCGCGACTGGGCGCGCTGGTGCTCGAGTCCGAACTATTTCTTCGACGACAAGGATTTCCCTGAAACCTCGCGCTACAGGAATGTGCGAACGCCTATTCTGGCGCTCGGCATGACGGATGACGTGTGGGGCACCGAAAGGGCGATACGCGCGCTGATGCGCAATTATGCGCTGGCGCCGGTCGAGCTACGCTTCATCACGCCGGAGGATGCAGGCGGCCCCATCGGCCATCTCGGCTACTTTCGCTCGCGTTTCGCACAGACGCTGTGGCCGGACCTGCTCGGCTGGCTTCTGGCGGGAGAGGCCTCCGGCATAGGCCGCCAGGAACCCCTCTGACCGGATTTCCGCCGCGAACGGCTCACTCGACCCGCTTGCCGCCCTTGAGCCGGTAGGTCGGCTGATACATGGTGACGAACTCCTCGGCGGCCGTCGGATGCACGGCCATGGTGGCGTCCACGACATCCTTGGTCAGCTTGCCCTTGATGACGATGCCCATCAATTGCGCCATCTCGCCCGCGTCCGGCCCAAGAATATGGGCGCCCACGACAATGCGCGTAGCAGTATCGACCACGAGCTTCATCAGCATCTTCTCCTTCCGGCCCGGCAGGATGTTGCGCATCGGCCGGAAGGTGGCGCGGTAGACCTCGACCTCGTCATAGGCCTTGGCTGCCGCCTCTTCCGACAGGCCGACCGTTCCGATTTCCGGCTGCGAGAAAACTGCGGTCGCGATGTCATCGAGATCGGGCTTGGTCGGCTTGCCACGGTAGAGCGTGTCGACCAGGCACATGGCCTCATGGATGGCAACTGGCGTGAGCTGAATCCGGTCCGTCACGTCGCCGACGGCAAAAATGCTCGGCACATTCGTTCGCGAATAGTCGTCGACGGTGATACCGCCTCTCGGGCCTGTCGCGACGCCCGCAGCCTCCAGCCCCAGCCCCTCGGTGTTCGGCGTGCGACCGATTGCCAGCATCACCTGATCGGCGACAAGCTCGCCGCCCGACGACAGGCGTGCCGTCAGCCGTCCGTCGTCACGCTTCTCGACACCGGTAAAGATGGTTTCGAGCACGATTCGGATGCCCTTGGCCGCCATCGCCTCATGCAGCATTCGCCGCAGATCGCCGTCGAAGCGGCTGAGGATTTCCTTGCCGCGATAGACGAGCGTCGTCTCGACACCGAGCCCGTGGAAGATATTGGCGAACTCGACGGCGATATAGCCGCCGCCGGCAATGACGATGGATCGCGGCAGTTCGGTCAGATGAAACGCGTCATCGGAGGAGATGCAGAGTTCGTGCCCCGGCATCGCCGGATGCGGCGTCGGCCTGCCGCCGGTCGCAACCAGAATATGCTCGGCGGTGACCACGCGGTCTTCAGCCACGAGGCGAACCTGATGCGGGCCTTCCAGCACGGCTCGCGTCTCGAACACCTCGCCGCCCGCGCGCTTGACGCCCGACCGGTAAACATCCTCCAGCCGGCCGATTTCCTTGTCCTTGTTGGCGATCAGCGTTGGCCAGTCGAAGGACGTGTCCCCGACAGTCCAGCCATAGCCCGCCGCATCCTCGAAATGCTCGGAGAATTGCGACGAATAGACGAAGAGCTTCTTCGGCACGCAGCCGCGGATGACGCAGGTGCCCCCAAATCGGTATTCCTCGGCAATGCCGACGCGCTTGCCCAGAGACGCCGAAACGCGCGCCGCGCGCACACCGCCCGAACCGCCGCCAATCACAAAGAGGTCGTAGTCGTAGCTGGCCATGTGAATCGTCCTTTTCGGCAAATGACGTAGGCATTCGGCCGACAAAAGAAAAGCCCGGCGCGAGGGCCGGGCTGATCGAAATACCTGCTCTGCGCCGCTTACTGGGCCGGCGGTGTGAGCGTCGGCGCGGCCGGTGCTGCGGGTGCCGCCGGTGCAGCTTCTGGCGCGGGTGCCTGTGCGGGCGCGGTCTCCTGCAGGCGCTTGGCAACTGCCTGCGAGAGATCGCGGGCAATGCCGAGCTGCCAGATATTGACCACCTTTTCGACCTCACGGCCGACGATCGGGCTGTCGGAGAGGAATTTCTTGCCTGTCGCCGAATTGTGGAAATTAGCGATCTCGGTCAGCTCCTGCTCGGTAAAGGCGCGCGCAAAGGCGATCGCCACCTCACGCTCGAGGTCGCCCCGGCGCTCGGCCAGCTTCAGCGTCTCTTCGTCCGTGAAGGTCAGGATATCGGGCTCGCGGTCCGGATTCTTCTGGATCAGCTCCTGCTTCAGCAGCACGTTGGCCTGAGGCAGGATCGAATCCATCGAATCCGTTGCATGGATCGAGGCGACGGCCGCGCGCGCGGCGGCAAGATGCGTCGGTGCGACGTCCTGCGCGCCGGCAATGCTCGCAAAGGCAAGCAGCGTACCCCCTGCCACCGCAGCAACGATATGACGAAGCGGATTGAATGCGACCATTCGGTTCAAAACTCCTTGTTCAGCGCACCGCAGCAACCGACCGGATCCCGCTCGGGCCTGCGACGACGGCAATGTCGGCCAGTCCCAGAAACAGGCCATGTTCGACAACGCCCGGAATTGCATACAGTTTGTCTGAGAGCGCTCTTGCGTCCGGAATGCGGCCAAAAGATGCATCGAGAATTAGATGTCCGCCGTCTGTAACAAATGGCTTGCCGCCCGTCATCCTCAATCTGACAGGACCTTCAAGCCCGAGCGACGCTGCCGCCTCGCCGATGGCAATCTCCGTCGCCTTGAGGCCAAAGCGATTGACCTCGATTGGCAGCGGAAACCGGCCGAGTTCGGCAACCATCTTGCTCTCGTCGGCGATGACGATCATGCGCTTCGACGCCGCAGCGACGATCTTCTCGCGCAAAAGCGCGCCCCCGCCGCCCTTGATCAGCGTCAGCGCGCCGTCGATCTCGTCGGCGCCGTCGATCGTCAGGTCGAGTTGCGGCGTCTCGTCGAGCGTCGAGAGGGGTACGCCGAGTTCATTGCAAAGGGCAGCCGTGCGCTCGGACGTCGGTACGCCGATGACGGTCAGCCCGGCCTCGACCCGCACCGCCAGCAGGCGCACGAATTCTTCGGCGGTCGAGCCGGTACCGATCCCGAGCTTCATGCCGTCCTCGACATGCGCCAGCGCGGCGCGCGCCGCCTCGATCTTCAGCGTTCTGGCGTCCATGAGCATCCCCTGTTGCGGCCCCCCTTTTACCGGCCTCGTAAATCGGTTGAGGCGGCGAAGCAAGCCGCCCGGACAGTTGCGCTGCAATGTCCACATGGCTATTGCCACACCATGAAACCAATCATCGTCTTCGATCTCGACGGAACGCTGGTCGATACCGCACCCGACCTGATCGACGCGCTGAACCATGCGCTTGAGCTGGGAGGTGCAGCGCCGGTCGATCCGGTGGCTCACCGCCCCTACCTCGGCTTCGGCGCGATCGTCATGATCGAACGAGCCTATCAGGGCCAGAACCTGCCGCTGGACAAGGACGAACGCACCCGCCTGTTCGATATCCTCATCAAGCATTATGGCGACCAGATGCCCGGTCGATCGGCGCTGTTTCCAGGCGTCGCAGACGTGATGGACCGCTTCGAGGCGGCCGGTTACCTGCTCGCGATCTGCACCAACAAGACCGAGCGGCTCGCCAACAGATTGATGAGCGGCCTCGGGCTTTCAGACCGCTTCGCCGCGATTTGCGGGCAGGATACGTTCGCATTCCGCAAGCCCGATCCGCGCCATCTCGTCGAGACGATACGCATGGCAGGCGGCGATCCGGACCGCGCCATCATGGTCGGCGACAGCCGCGCCGACATCGACGCGGCCAAGGCGGCCGGAATACCCGTGGTCGCGGTCGATTTCGGCTACACCGACCGCCATGTGCGCGAGTTCGAGCCGAGCAAGGTCATATCGCACTATAAAGAACTGACGCTCGATCTGGCTGAACGTCTTCTGGCCTGAAATCTATCCGCCCGTATCGCGACAGAGAAACGGCATCTCGCTTCATTGCTGCTTTGCGCGCGGAAGCGGCGACGGCAGGTCGCTCATAAACGTTGATAGCAAGGCATGTGTCAGGCAAGCGAAATGGTGGGCGATGTAGGGATTGAACCTACGACCCCACCCGTGTGAAGGGTGTGCTCTCCCGCTGAGCTAATCGCCCGCCGTGGGGCAAGCCCCGGCTTGGCGGCGATATAGTGTGACGCTGGCAGCCGCGTCAACCGGGTGTGGCGGATAATGCGCGCCAACCGCTGAATATCCTCGACCGCTACCCTTACGATGCCGGCGTGCGCACCGCTTCCGTGGCCTCGATCGCCATCATCACCCGCTCGTCGCGGCTGTAGACATCGTTGAAATATTCGACCTTGCCCGCGCTGTCGGGCCATGCGGTGAAATAGGCGACATAGACGGGAATGTCGCCGGGAATGCTCTCGCCCGAATGGCCGTTGGCGAGCTTGCCCTTAATGTAGTCGACATCCTTGCCAAGCAGCGCCGCCGCCATTTCGCGCGGCTGCGCCAGACGGATGCAGCCATGGCTCAAGGCGCGGCTGTCGCGCGAGAAAAGCGCCTTTTGCGGCGTGTCATGCATATAGATCGCGTGCTTGTTCGGGAACAGGATCTTCAACTCGCCAAGCGCATTCGCCTCGCTCGGGGACTGTCGAACATTGAAGGGCACTTTCGAGCCATAGGCGCCCCAATTGATGGCCGATGACGGGATGCGCTTGCCCTTGGAGTCCGTCACCTCATATCCGGCGCGGTCCAGATAGCCGGGATCGCGCTGCAATCTGGGCAGCATCTCGTTGACGATGATCGACTGCGGAACGCCCCAATAGGGATTGTATTCGACGCGCTGGATCACATCCTGGAAGAATGTCGTCTGGTTCGACACGCTGCCGATGACGGTGCGCATCGAGAGCTTTTCCTGGCCGTTCTCGAAATAGGCGGCGGTGAAGGCCGGCTGGTTGATGAAGACGCGCTTTGCGCCAAGTTCCGACGGCAGCCAGCGCATCTGTTCGAGCGCCACCTCGACCTTCCGGATGCGGTCGGCCTTTGATACGCCGGCAAATGTCTGGACGGTGCGCGGACCGATGACGCCATCGCCCTTCAGACCCGCCGCCTCCTGCGCCTCCTTGATGAAAGGCACGAGGTCCTGTGAATAGGTCTCGGAATTGCGCGACAGGGCGAGCAGGATGGCGTGCTTCGTGGCGAATTCAGGTGCCGCCTGCCGCTCGATCAGCGCGATGATCTTGGGCAGTTCGGCGCTGGTCTGGCCCGGTTTCAGCAGAAGTTTAGGATCGACGACGATATCGTTCTCGGCGCTGGCCTGGAGCGCCTCAAGCTCGACTCGCAACGCCTGATATTCGGCGCTCTGCGGATGATAGGAATTGAGCAGTATGGCGACGTCCTGCGTCTTCGACAGTTTGCCCAGCTCCGCCGAAAGGTCGAACTGCTTTGGCGCGAAATCGTGGTAGCCCGACAGCTTGTTGGGATCGATGCGCCCGCGCACGGCATCGCGCGCATAGCGCAGAACGCGCACCGACAGTTCCAGTTCGAAGCGGGCAAGCTCTGCCTGCCGCGCCGACATATCGTCCATCGAGAATGATTTGGGCGGGACCGCAACCGAATAATCCGACGCGTCGAGCCCGTGGCCTGCGGCCTCGCCAAGCACGCGAAGCGCCTGTTCGGCGCGGCCGTTCAGGCCATAGCCCGCCACCCAGATGAAGCGCGGCTCGGCCGCGTAATGTCTGGCGATGGCGTCCGCGACCTCCTTTTCGGCCGTGAGCGACAGGTCGGCCACAGCCGCCATCGCCTCGTCGAAGCGCGCCCCATCAAGGACGAGCGCCGGTTGCGCGTCTGCCGCGGGGGCCGCTTTCGGCAGGGCAACCTGAACAAGCGGATCGGCCCGGTAGGTGTAATAGGCGGGAGCGGCGATCTTCGTGATCGGCTTGGGTTTCGGCTTTGCGGCGGATGCTCCGCCCATCATTTCTTCGCCGCCCATGTTCTGACGCTGGCGATCCCGGCGATACTCGTCGTTCGATCGAATGCCTCCGCCAAACAGGCGTTCGAAGAAGTTCTGAGAATAGCCCGGCCCGGCCGTGCCGATAACCGTCGCGAGAGTGAGCGCAAGAATGCCGATGCGTTTGCCCAGCGCGTTTCGTCCGGTGGCCAATGAATTCCCTCTCCACATGTTCATGTCGCGCGCAAGTCGAGCGCGCGTTCACGCTTCCGTCGCACGACTATAGGTGCTTCGCACCAATTGGCGAACCCCAAGCGAAAATGCTTTGGGCGCTTCAAGGAAATGTGATGCGGAGTGAGGCCGTGGCCCGCTCAGAGGTTGGCGCGGGTCCGGCGGCGAACGGGCGCCGCCATCTCCGAAACTTCATCTCGCAATACGAAGTCCACAGCCTGAACGACGACGGCGGGATCGGCGATGATTCGCCTGTGGCCAAGCCCGTTCGTCCAGCGCAGGTCGACGTGATCGCCGGCTTCCGCGATCTGGCGCGCATGGTCGGGCGAAACCTCCTTGTCGTCGGCAGCATGCAGGACCAGCGTCTCGATCGGCTGCGCCTCCAGCAGGTCGCGGCCGACGAAATCGGACAATGGGCGGCCAGCGATTCGCTCGACCAATGCCGCGATCGCGGTCTGGGTGCGCGATCCGAGATTGAGGAAACGCCCGAAATCCTCGAAAATCACCGGCATCGAACTGGGCGCCGCGATCAGCACGAGGCGCTCGGCCTGGACGGGCGCAATCCCTCTCACAGAGCCAGCCGCCGCGTTGACCGCGACAGCTCCGCCGAAGGAATGGCCGACAATCGCCTCGAACGGGCCGAACCACAGATCGGCAGCCTGTGCCGCCGCCACCGCATTGGCCATGTTGAGCCGCCTGCCCGTTGACGCGCCATGACCCGGCAGGTCCAGCGCCATGACGCGCGTGCCGGCGTTGCGGAAGCCGTCGATCAGATGGCGCATATGCTCGGTGCGCGAACTCCAGCCGTGAATGACAAGCACGGTCCGTGAATATCGGCCGGAAGGAGGACGAAATTCGTGGATCGCGATGTCGCATCCTTCAATAGGCACACGATGATGGCGCGCCTCGTCCATGAAGCCCTGCGCCGATGCGACAGAGCGCCGCTCGGACACGTTCATCCTGTCGGGATGCCGTGTCCGGCAAAACAGTTCAAAGGCAATCCGGCCCATTATGCTTGGCGCAATCGGGTCTGCCATGCCAAACAGGCTACGGGTGATTTTAAGGGCGAGCGATGCCATATATGCATCTCCACTGGAAACGTTCAAACATGAACATTATTGTTCAATCATGAACAAATTACAAGACCTGCCGTGGGACAATCCGCGCTTTCGCAACTGGATCGCAGTGGTTCAGGCCGAGAAAGCGATCACCCGCGCGCTGATGAAGGCGCTGGAGCCCTACGATCTGAAGATCGGACAGCTCGATCTGATGATGAACCTGCTGCGCCACCCCGGCGCTTCGCAGAACGACATCGCGCAGAAGCTGCTGGTCGGACGCTCCAACATCACGATGCTGCTGCCGCAGCTTGAGGAACAGGGCTGGATCAGGCGCGAGGGCGACGAGAAGGACAAGCGCGTCCTGCGCCTCTATCTGACGGAAGCCGGCGAAGCCAGGTTGGGCGATGCGCTGAAGGCCTACACCTCGCTGATCGAACGCGTCATGGGACAGTCGACGCCCGAGCAGTGCGACGCGATGGGCGACGTGATGCGCCGCATTTCGGAGATGCTCGCCAACGACGATTAATCAGCGCGGCGCTGCGATGATGATGCCAGCGCCGAGCAGGCAAAGCGCGCCTCCCGCGAGGTCGTAGCGGTCTGGCGGCAGTCTCTCGACCAGCCACATCCACGACAGCGACGCGATGATGTAGACGCCGCCATAGGCGGCAAAAGCCCTGCCCGCTGCCTCTGCCGGAACCAGCGCCAGAAGCCAGGCAAAGGCAATGAGCGCCGCCACGCCCGGCACCAGCCACAACGCGGATTTGCCGAGTTTCAGCCAGGCCCAGAAGGCATAGCATCCGGCGATTTCCGCCAGCGCCGCCAGAACATAGACGACCGGTGTTGCCATCAGCCGCGCGACAGTCCCTTGGCGGACAATTCGTCCAGATAGCCCTGCCACATCTCGTCTTTCTCATGCGCCATGCGGTGCAGATAGTCCCAGGTGAAGATGCCGGTGTCATGCCCGTCGTCGAAGACGATGCGCGCCGCGTAATTGCCGGTCGGCACGATAGCCGAGATGGCGACATTGCGCTTGCCCGGCACTGTCACCCGCTGTTCCGGCGAGTGGCCCTGCACTTCCGCCGACGGCGACAGGACGCGCAGAAACTCGGCGGCAAGCGCCGCCGGCGCATGACCGGGAAAGGTCACGGTCAGCGTCTGCCGGTCCTTGGAGACCCTGAGCTCGGTGGGTGCTGTCATGCCGGATGGCTACGACAAAGCGCCCCTCAAGGGAAGTCCGTGGAGCCGCGTCATGATACCAAATGGCACAATTGCAGGCCTTGAAGTCGCCACCTGCCTGTATGACATTGGCAGAAAGGCATCCAGGAGCCGCCAGACGCAATGCTCGCAGTCAACCCATCGGCACCGATGATCGACCCGTTCGGACGGTCGATCACCTATCTGCGCGTTTCGGTGACCGACCGCTGCGACTTCCGTTGCACCTATTGCATGGCCGAGGACATGGCCTTCCTGCCGAAGAAAGACTTGCTCTCGCTCGAAGAACTCGACCGGCTTTGCACCGCCTTCATCGATAAAGGCGTGAAGAAGCTGCGCCTGACGGGCGGCGAACCGCTGGTGCGAAAGAACGTCATGCATCTGGTGCGCGAACTCTCCCGTCACCTCCAAAGCGGCGCGCTCGAAGAGCTGACGCTGACGACCAACGGCTCGCAACTGTCACGATTTGCAGCCGAGCTTGCCGATTGCGGCGTGAAGCGCATCAATGTGTCGCTCGACACGCTCGACCCGCAGAAGTTTCGCACCGTCACCCGCTGGGGCAATCTCGACAAGGTTCTCGAAGGCATCGACGCGGCGCAGGCGGCCGGCCTGAAGATCAAGCTGAACGCGGTGGCGCTGAAAGATTTCAACGACCGCGAAATCCCCGAAATGATGCGCTGGGCGCATGGCCGGGGCATGGACCTGACGGTGATCGAAACCATGCCGCTCGGCGAGATCGACGCCGACCGCACCGACCAGTATCTGCCGCTCTCGCAATTGCGCGCAGATCTTGAACGCCAGTTCACGCTGACCGACATTCCGTTCAAGACTGGCGGGCCGGCGCGTTATGTCGAGGTGGCGCAGACGGGCGGACGGCTCGGCTTCATCACGCCGATGACGCATAATTTCTGCGAAAGCTGCAACCGCGTGCGCATCACCTGCACAGGCACGCTCTATATGTGCCTTGGCCAGGAAGACGCGGCCGACCTGCGCGCACCCCTGCGTGCCTCGGAAGGCAATGACCTCCTGTCGCGCGCCATCGACGCTGCCATCGGCCGCAAGCCCAAGGGCCACGACTTCGTCATCGACCGCAAGACGAGACGGCCGGCGGTGTCGCGCCATATGAGCGTGACCGGCGGATGAGACGCGCCCTGCCCGCCTTGCTGGCGGCAGCATTGATCGGTTTTGCCCCTGCCGCGCTTGCCGAGACAACCACATATTCCAACGCGCGCTACGGCACGACGGTCTCCTTTCCGGCCGACATCTTTTCAACAGCGCTTGAGCCGCCGGACAATGGCGACGGCCAGACATTCGTTGCCCGCGACGGCGCATCGCTCTCAATCTTCGCTTCCGCCAATCCCGACGCATCGACCCCGCGCCAACTGCTGGATGAGGCGGCGTCAAACGCCGGCGCCGACGTGCGCATCACCTATCGCAAGCATGGCAGGAACTGGGCCGTGCTTTCGGGTTTCAAGGGCGGCGACATCTTTTACCAGCGATTCGAACTTGGCACCGAGGACGTGGTCCATTCCGTCCTGATCACCTATCCGGCGGCGCTCAAGGCAGAGTATGACCCGCTTGTCGGGCGCATCGCCAGTTCGCTGACCGGCCCCTGACTTTACCCGCAGAGCGGTCCCTCTGCGATTTTCATGACAGGGCAGCACCGGGAACGACCCATGCGTGCATGGCCGCGTCCATCGGCCATACTCACGCCAAGCGGTTGAAAGTGCACCGACCATTCCAACTGGCTGGACCAGTCATTTGCAATTGCCTCGGCGCGGTTCGATGATAAATCCGAATGCTGGTCGCTCCCCTGACCAGATGAATCGGACCATTCGATTTGGCACTCACCCCCAATATGCGCGGCGCCAGCTTCATGGCGATCTCGCAGGCATCGTTCACCACCAACGACGTGATGGTGAAACTTGCCACAGTCTCGATCGGCATCGGCCAGATTATGATGGTGCGAGGCATCTTTGCCAGCATCCTGATGGGGTTTCTGGTGTGGCGTCTCGGCCAGAAACTGCCGCTTGCGTCGCTGCGCCATCCGGCCGTGCTGACCCGCATCGTCGGGGAGTTCGGAGGCACGACGACCTTTCTCATGGCGTTATCGCACCTGCCCATCGCCAATGTCTCGGCAGTGTTCCAGGCGCTGCCTCTCGCCATCACCATGACTGCCGCGCTTTTTCTGGGCGAAAAGGTCGGCCCGCGCCGCTGGATCGCGATCCTGGTCGGCTTCATCGGCGTGTTGATCATCGTCCGTCCGGGCGTGGAAGGCTTCAACTCATACACGCTCTACGTCATTGCCTGCGTCGGCTTCTGCTCGGTGCGCGACCTCGCCACCCGCTCGATCCCCGCCGACATTCCGTCAAGCTTCATGTCGCTGGTGACGGCAGCGACCGTCGCCATGCTCGGCGCGGTGCTCATTCCGTTCACCGGCGGATGGGTCGACATGACAGGCGAGACGACCCTGCTTCTCGCCGGTGCGGCGGTGTTCGTGCTCATCGGCTACCAGACCATCATCCAGTCGATGCGGGTGGGCGACATTTCCTTCGTCGCCCCGTTCCGTTACGTCTCGCTGATCTGGGCGATCGCGGGCGGCTTTCTCGTCTTCGGCACCATGCCCGACGGCGCGATGCTTTTCGGCGCTGCAATCGTCGTTGCTTCTGGCCTCTACACGCTCTACCGCGAGCGCGTCGTCGGACGGTCGATGCCGGTCACGGAGACCTCGAAGGAGCCGCCTGCGGTGGACGGAGTGTAGACATGGACATGACCCCACCAATCAGGCGCGCCAGCCCGCCGGGCATTGCGACGCTGGTCCTGATGGCCTCGGTCGGCCCTCTGGCCATGAACGTGTTCCTGCCCTCGCTGCCGGGCATGGCGCGCGATCTCGACGTCGAATATTCCGTCGTGCAGTTGCTGGTGTCCCTATATCTCGTGGCGCTTGCCGTGGTGCAACTTGTCATCGGACCGGCGTCGGACCGCTTCGGCCGCCGGCCCGTCCTGCTCGTCTGTTTCACGCTGTTCTGTCTGGCGACGGCGGTTGCCATCTTTGCCGACAGTTTCGAGATGCTGATGGCCTGCCGCCTCGTGCAATCCTTTTCCGCCGCCGGCATCGTGCTGTCGCGCGCCATCATCAGGGACACCTACGAGGTCGAGGATTCGGCCAGCATGATCGGCTATGTGACCATGGGCATGAGCATGACGCCGATGGTCGCCCCCTTCATCGGCGGATATCTGGACGAGCTTTACGGATGGCGGGCGAGCTTCTGGCTGACGCTTGCCTGCGGTATCGCGGCGCTCGCCGTGCTGTCTTATGACCTCAAGGAAACGAACCTGTCGCCGTCGAAATCGATGACGACGCAGTTCCGCGCCTATCCCGAGCTTCTCGCCTCTCCCCGCTTCTGGGGCTATACGCTGACGGCGACGTTCACGTCGGGCACCTTCTTCGCCTTTCTCGGCGGCGGGCCTTACGTCGCGAGCGAAATCCTCAAAATGACCCCGTCCGAATACGGCCTCTATTTCGGCATCGTCTCGATCGGCTACATGATCGGCAATTTCTGCTCGGGTCGTTTCGCCAAGACCTGGGGCATGAATCGGCTGATGCTGATGGGCAACGTGACGATCATCGTCGGAATGTCGATTGCCCTGGCGCTGTTCTGGGCGGGTTATTACCACCCGCTGTCATTGTTCCTGCCCTCCACCATCGTCGGCATCGGCAATGGCATGACGCTGCCGAGCGCGAACGCCGGCATCGTCAGTGTCCGGCCTCATCTTGCCGGATCGGCATCGGGCCTCGGCGGCGCGTTCAACATCGGCGGCGGCGCGGCCGTGGCGGCGCTCGCCGCATCGCTGCTCGGCCCCGAAACCGGCCCCTTCCCGCTGATCTGGGTGACGCTGGCTTGCGGCTTTGCCGGCATCATTGCCACCACGCTCGTCATCCGCCGGACCGCAAAGGTCGGAGCCCTGAAATGATCGCCGGCGTCGTTCTCGCGGGCGGGCGCTCGACCCGCATGGGGCACGACAAGGCGATGGTGACGCTGGCCGGCATTACCTTGATCGAGCGCGCGATTGAGCGGCTCGCGCCGCAATGCGGCACTGTTGCGGTCAATTCGAATCTGGCTCTTGAGGCGGTCGAGGCGCAGGGCGTGCCTATCATTGCCGATGCGATGCCCGGCTTTCAGGGACCGCTCGCCGGCATGCTGGCTGCGCTCGAATGGGCGACATCGGCAGGGGCGACGCATGTGGCGACCGTTCCGGTCGACACGCCGTTCTTTCCGTCCGATTTTGTCGCAAGGCTTGCTGCAGAGGCCCGACCGGACCAGATCGCGGTGGCACGCTCTCAGGCAAGGCTTCATCCGACCTGCGCGCTGCTGCCGGTGTCGGCGGCTACCCCGTTGCGCACATTCCTTGACACCCGGCAATCGCGACGTGTGATGGACTTCCTTGACCTGATGGGCTTTCTCGCGGTCGACTTCGACACGTCGGGCGACGACCCGTTCTTCAACGTCAACCGCCCGGAGGATCTGGCCGTGGCCGAAGAAAGGGTGAGAAGCGAACCATGAGCCAACGCGTCTTCGGCGTCACCGGCTGGAAGAACTCGGGCAAGACGACGCTGGTCGAGCGCCTCGTCACCGAGCTGACCGCGCGCGGCTGGCGCATTTCGACCGTCAAGCACGCCCACCATGCGTTCGACATCGACAAGCCCGGCACCGACTCATTCCGCCATCGGGCGGCTGGCGCGGGCGAAGTCGCCATCGTCTCGTCCGGCCGCTGGGCCTTGATGCATGAACTGCGCGCCGAGCAGGAGCCTGACATGGCGTTGATCATCGCCCGCCTCGCGCCGTGCGATCTCGTGCTGGTCGAGGGCTACAAACGCGAGGAGCATCTGAAGATCGAGGCGCGCCGCACCGCCGCGAAGGATAGCGCGCCGCTCGCCCCCGGCGATCCGAACATCGTCGCGATCGCAGCCGATCATGCAACCGACGCCGGCGGCCTGCCGGTTTTCGACCTCGACGATATCGCGGCGATTGCCGATTTCGTCGAGCGCCGAAGCGGCCTTGTCGTCTGACCGGCGCAAATGCGCTATAGCTGCGCCAAATTCGTACATCTGACTGGAATAACCTCATGGCAAAAGTTGCATTTCTCGGCCTCGGCGTAATGGGCTACCCGATGGCGGCTCATCTGAAGAACCGTGGCGGCCATGACGTCACCGTCTACAACCGCACCTCCGCCAAGGCCGAAAAATGGGTCGCCCAGCATGGCGGCGCATGGGCAGGCACGCCCGCGCAGGCCGCCGAGGGCAAGGAGTTCGTCTTCGCCTGCGTCGGCAATGACGACGACCTGCGTCAGGTGACGACCAGCAGTGACGGCGCGTTCGCAACAATGAGCAAAGGCGCGACGTTCATCGACAACACGACGGCCTCGGCCGAGGTCGCGCGCGAGCTTGATGCAGCGGCAACGAAGGCCGGTTTCGCCTTTCTCGACGCGCCGGTTTCGGGCGGCCAGGCGGGCGCCGAAAACGGCCAGCTCACCGTCATGGTCGGCGGCGACGCAGCCGTGTTCGAGCGGGCCAAACCGGTCATTTCCTCTTACGCAAAGATGGTCGGCCTGATGGGTTCGGCGGGTGCCGGCCAGTTGACCAAGATGATCAACCAGATCTGCATTGCCGGTCTGGTGCAGGGCCTCGCCGAGGGCATTCATTTCGGTAGGAAGGCCGGTCTCGACATCGAAAAGGTGGTCGAGGTGATATCGAAGGGCGCGGCAGGCTCCTGGCAGATGGAGAACCGCCACAAGACCATGGTACAAGGCAAATACGACTTCGGCTTCGCCGTCGACTGGATGCGCAAGGATCTCGGCATCGTGCTCGACGAGGCGGACCGCAATGGCGCGAGCCTGCCCGTCACCGCCCTTGTCGACCAGTTCTACAAGGACGTGCAGCAGATGGGCGGCAAGCGTTGGGATACGTCTGCGCTGCTTGCCCGCCTCGAAAAGTGACGGCGCACGCCCTCAATCCGGCGTCTACCGCAGCGCAGGTGATCGCGCATCTGCGCACCCTGGCTTCGGAGGAAAACCGGCAGGGCATGGCGCGCTACGGCATCAGGATCGACCGGGCGCTCGGCATTTCCCATGGCGTCCAGCGCGACATCGGCAAGGCGATCAAGCGCGATCACCCGCGCGCCATGCAATTGTGGGCGTCGGGCATCATGGAGGCGCAGTTCATCGCCTCCATCACCGCCGACCCGAAACTGTTCACCGCCGACGACGCCCGCCGCTGGGCGGCAGAGTTCGACAGCTGGGACATTGTCGACGGCGTGTCGGACCTGTTCGTCGATACGGATGACTGGAAGGAACTGATCGTCGAGTTCGCCGCCGACGGGCGCGAATTCGTGCGCCGCACGGCTTTTGCCATGATGGCCTGGTCGGTCGTTCACCGGAAGAAGGAACCGGAGGAGACATTCCTCACGTTTCTGCCGCTGATCGAGGCGCATGCCGCCGACGAGCGAAATTTCGTGAAGAAGGCCGTCAACTGGGCGCTACGCTCGATCGGCAAGCGTTCGCTGACCATGCACGCCGCCGCCATGGCGACCGCAGAACGACTTGCCGCGTCAGATGACAGGACGGCCCGCTGGAACGGCAAGAACGCCCTGCGCGAGCTTGGCGACCCTGCGCGCATCGAGAAGATGCGCGAGAAGGCCGCCAGGCAGTCAAAGCAGGGCTGAAAGCTCAGCCATTATCCTTTTCCATGAGGATGTAGTCGAGCGGAAGCTCGGTCGTGTTCTTGATCTGCTCCATCGCGAAGGTCGAGGACACGTCGCGGATTTCGATCTTGGCGATCAGCCGCTTGTAGAAGGCGTCATAGGCGGCGATGTCCGGCACGACGACACGCAGCAGGTAGTCGACGTCGCCGCTCATGCGGTAGAATTCGACGACCTCGGGAAATTCCTGCACAACCTCCGAGAAGCGCTTCAGCCATTCCAGGCTGTGCGACGCGGTGCGGATCGAGACGAACACATTGACGCGCGTGTTCACCTTGACCGGATCGAGAACCGCCACGCGGCGGCGAATGACGCCCTCTTCCTCAAGCTTCTGGATGCGCCGCCAGCACGGCGTCGTCGAAAGGCCGACCTTCTTGGCGATGTCGGCAACGGCGAGCGTGGCATCTTCTTGCAGCAGACGCAGTATCTTGCGGTCGAGGCGATCCATCTTGGCTCCGAAGATTAGAATGGAATGCTATCTGCCCGGTTCGCTCCCGGCTCACAAGAAAATTCATCTCAGATGAGGTGCCGGCGATAGAATTTCCTTCCTATTGCCGTCAGATGCGCGCGGCAACCGCGCTGCGCAGCACCGGCAGAAGCTCTGCCTCGAACCACGGATTGCGCTTGAGCCAGCCGGTATTTCGCCACGACGGATGGGGCAGCGGCAGGACACGCGGCAGGCCCGGCCGGCCATAGATTTCACGCCATGCCTCGACGGTCTGCGTCAATGTCGCCTTGCGCGCATCGCCCATGTGCCATGCCTGCGCATAGATGCCGATGACCAGAACCAGATCGACCTGCGGCATCAGCGCCATCAGTTGGGCGCGCCACGCGGGCGCGCATTCCCGGCGTGGCGGCAGATCGCCGCCCTTTGCGTCGAGACCCGGAAAGCAGAAGCCCATCGGCAGGATGGCAATCCTGTCCATGTCGTAGAACTGCGCGCGGTCGATGCCGAGCCAGTCGCGCAACCTGTCTCCGGAGCGATCATCGAACGGGATGCCTGACGCGTGAACCCTGGTGCCGGGCGCCTGCCCTGCGATCAGGATGCGCGCAACCGATGAGGGCCGCAGCACCGGATTGGGTTCATGCGGCAGCGGCCTTCCCACTGGATCGTCCCGGCAGATGCGGCAGGCGCGCGCCCGCGCCCAGAGTTGGCCAAGCTGCGGCCCCGTCGTCACGCCTGCGCGCTTGGACGCGCCAGCAACTGTGCATGCCAGCGCCTGACATGCGCCATCTCTTCCGGCACCGCGATCTTTGCGGGTTTCATGAAATCCATTGCGACAAGCCCGGTGATGTCGGCGACGGAGTATTCGTCGCCCGCCACGAATTCGCGTCCTGCAAGCTCGTCATTGAGAAACTGCATGAATTCGATCGCCTTGGGTTTGTTGATCTCGCCCCATTCGGCCAGTTGCGGCACTTCCCAGTCCTTCATCGCCGGGTGAATGTGCCGGAAGGCGTTTGCGATCGTCATCAGGAAGTTGAGTTCCATCCGCCTTTGCCACATCTCGACCCGTGCCTTACCGGCCGCGCCCACCCCGAAAAGCGGCGGTTCGGGGTGCAACTCCTCGAAATAGCGGCAGATGGCAATCGATTCCGTGATGATCGTGCCGTCATCGAGTTCGAGCACCGGCAACCGGCGCAGCGGATTGCGTGACGCAACCTCTTCGCTCTTGTGACCCAGCGCCCCCATGTCGACCGGCACCAGCGGCACCGACAGCCCCTTCTCCGCCAGATAGATCCTCACCCGGCGCGGATTGGGCGCCTTGCCGCCGTCATAAAGCTTCATGTTGATTCCTCCTGATGGACCACCTTACCAGCCCAGGGCGCGGGCAAGCCAGTTGACCAAGGTCTGATAGAGAACATGCGGCGCCTCGGCCAGATCGCCGCGCCTCTGGCGATAGGCGCGCGGGCGCTCGAACTCGCCCTGCCACACGCCTTTGCGCGCCTGCCGGGCGGCGCGTTCGTCGCCTTCGTAGTCGCCATAGGACACCGCCCAGCCCAGTTCGACCTGACGGCGATTGATGTCGACGCCGCCGGCCTTGCACACGACCAGAAGCCGGTCATAGCGGTCCTTCTCCCAGCCCTCGCATGCAAGCGGACCTGACCGCACCAGCGCCTGAAGGGAACGCCGCGATTCACGCCCGCAATCATAGGCGGCGGCGCCCTTCATGCAGGTCTGGTTGTATTCGGGCGCATCGATGCCGCGCAGACGCAGCCGCTCGCCATTCATCGTAATGGAATCGCCGTCATTGACCACCGCCTGCCCGGTCAATTGCTTCTGCTCGATGCCTCCAAAGCGAGCAAACACCACCAGAAGCGCGATCAGAAAAAGAAAGGTAAGGCCGTATTCGGCATATCGCCGCGCCCTGCTTTTGCCTGTTCGCCAGCCGCTGCGTCGCCGCGCCGGACGATATCGCTGGCGGTTCATGGCAGGAAGGGTCTCTTAATCATTGGCCGGTAATCATTCATTCAGCATTTGGAGCATTGAAAATCCAGCGATCATGGCGCTGTTGAGAAGCAGATCGGCAGACAAGAACATTGTGGATCGCACCAATGCGCGCCGCAACAGCGATGTCGCGCGTACCGTTCGCGCGACCCGCGAAGCCTTGTCGCAGCGTGCCGGGAACCCCGCTTTCGATCGGGAGCTGCTGAAACTCCACGGCCGCGCCGTGATCAACAGCGCGGTCGCCATTCCGCTTCTCGTGCTCATCATCGCCGTCGGCGGCTTCACGCTTGGCGGCGGGCCGCAAATGGCCAGATGGGCGCTCGTCTCGATCATCTGCTACATGCCGCTCGCCATCATGGCCAACCGCGTCATGAACGCGGACGCCAAGACCATCGACGCGAAGCGGACGCGCGCACTCTTTCTGGCAGCCCACGCCGTCTCCGGTATCGGATGGGTATGGCTCGTCCTTCTCGACTGCTCCGCCTGCCACTTCGACAATACCCAGGTTCTCAAGGCCGTTCTGATCCTGCTCGCCATGTCGGCGACAGCCATCATCACGCAGGCACTGTCGGGCGCGACGATTGCAACATTCGCACTGCCGGTCGCCGCCTTCACGGCAGCCTTCTTCGACATCTCGCGCCCGGTGGAACTGTCGATGATCGTGCTACTGGTGGCGGCGTTGCCGTTCTTCGCCTTCATCTCGACCCATCTCTACAATTCGACGCTGGCGCTGCTCGCATTCAAGACAGAGAAGGACTGGCTGATCGCGGAACTGGAAACGGCCAATTCCATCTCTGACGAGGCGCGCCGCCGGGCCGAGGAGGCAAACCTCGCAAAATCCCGTTTCCTCGCGTCCATGAGCCACGAGCTGCGCACCCCGCTCAACGCCATTCTCGGCTTTTCGGAAGTCATGATGAGCGAAATTCTCGGGCCGATCGGCAACCCGATCTACCGCGATTATTCGGCTGACATCCATTCGTCCGGCAGGCACCTCCTTGAGGTCATCAATGAGATTCTCGACCTGTCGCGCATCGAGGCCGGCCGCTACAGCCTTCAGGACGAATTCCTGTCATTGCCGGCCGTCGTCGAGGAATGCTGCCATATGGTCGCGCTCAAGGCGCGCACCAAGGATATCAGGCTGGAACAGGCGTTCGAGGCCGGGATGCCGACCATTCGGGCCGACGAACGCGCAATCCGCCAGATCACGCTCAACCTGCTCGCAAACGCAATCAAGTTCACGCCGACCGGCGGCACGATCCGGGCGACTGTCGGCTGGACGGCGGGCGGCGGGCAATATCTGTCGATCAGGGACAATGGGCCGGGCATCCCCGAAGACGAGATCCCGGTCGTACTTTCGGCGTTCGGTCAGGGCTCCATCGCCATCAAGACGGCCGAACAGGGGTCGGGCCTCGGGCTTCCCATCGTTCAGGGCCTGGTCGCCATCCATGACGGCGAATTCCAGCTCCGCTCGAAGATCCGCGAAGGCACGGAAGCAATCGCCATCTTCCCGCGCTCACGCGTCAGCAGCATTACGCCTCCGAAAGGCAATGTCTCCGAAGCCGCCTGACCGCGGGCCGCTTCAGTGCTTGTGAGCGGACGGCGCGCCGTGCGCGGCGATGCCGGCATGAAGCGCCAGCGCGTCCTTCACGATGGAGGACGACAGGACCGCCGCCGTCCCCTCGCCCGCAGCGACACCTGCCTCGATCAGCGGGGAAAGCCCGATGCGCAGACCTGCCTGGCGCATGGCAGGAAAGTCGGCGGACGCCAGCAGGCAATGTTCGACGGCGGCAGCGTCGACCGCATTGAGCGCAACCGCTGCGGCCAGCGCTATCGGGCCGTCTAATACGACAGGCATCTTCTCGATGCGCGCCGCAACGATTGCGCCGGCAATACCCGCAAATTCGCGCCCGCCAAGCTGGCCGATCAGCATCAGCGGGTCTTTGGCGGCCTCCCGGTGGCGGTCGAGGGCCGCCTGCGCCAGTTCGCGAACCTCTGCCGCAACCGAAGGCTCCATCCAGTCGCCTGCCTCGCCGCCCAATACCGCCGCCATCAGCGCGCCCGCCGCAACCTCGTCACCGGCCGATCGGATCGATGACAGCAGGATCAGGTCCGGCCCGCCCGCAATCGCCTCCATGCCGAAGGCAAGCGTCGCCGCATAGGTGCGCTCGTCCATCGCAGGCGTCGTCGATACGTCGCCGGTCGGCAGATGCAGCGCGAGATCGTAGACCCGAAGACCAACCATGTTCACCGCGCAGAGATGGTTGGCGGGCGCATCGCCACTGCCGAACGCAGACACGGCTGCCATTGTCGCATCAAGCCGCCTGCCCGGCAGCCGATGCCGCGCCACACCATGTGTGCCGGCAAACAGCGCCAGCGTCGGGCGCGCCACCGTCGCGCGCTTGCCGGCCAGCCCCGCCGCCATGACCGCAATCGACGCCATTTGCGACGCTCCGATGCCCGCGGTCTCGAACGCAACTTCCGCAGCTTTCCGCGCCTCGCCGTCAATCGGCGGGATATTGTCGAAAAGAGCGCGGAAATCGTCGAGGGGAGATGACATGATGACAGTCCAGCTTGCTGAGACCGGGCGATTAGCGCGGCTGGCCTCATCGCACAATGGTTTGCAAGGCTTGCAACCGGGCCGAAACCGCCCCAAATGCAAATGAACGGCTTGGATTGAACTTTGACGGCGATCGAATCCCCCTGCATTCTGGTCTGCTCCATCGACATGGCCACCGGCTATTGCTTCGGCTGCGGACGCACGCGCGAGGAGATCGGCGCCTGGCTGACCATGACGCCGGACACCCGCCGCGCGGTCATGGCCGAGCTGCCCGCGCGCCTCGCCACGGTGGAGCGCAAGCCCCGCCGCGAGACCCGCCGCACCCGCATGGCGCGCGAACGCGGGGAGATCGGCTGAGTTGAACCCTTTCTGGCTCATCATGGCGATCGTTGCGGGCGGCGGCCTGCTGCTCCTGCTTTTCACAGGCTCCAGCGGTTCGACCATGGGCATGGCGAGCGACGATTTTGCGAGCCTGCTCTATATGGGCCTGTTCGCCACTCTGGTCGGCTCGGGCATTCTCGCGTCCGGCATTCGCTTCGGTCAGGCAACGCGCTCAATCGCAGCCTGGCTCGCCATCGTGCTGGTATTGGTCGCGGGCTATCAATATCGCTACGAATTGCAGGATGTCGGCAGCCGCCTCACCGCCGGCCTGATCCCCGGAAGCCCGATCTCTGTCACCTCCGCCGATGGGCGAAAGTCGGCGATCATCGAGAAAGCGCCGAACGGCCATTTCGAGACGCGCGCGCAGGTGAACGGCGCGCCGGTTCGCTTCGTCGTAGACACCGGCGCGACCATGACGGTGCTGTCGAGCGAGGACGCAGCCCGTGCCGGCTACGACATCGGTACTCTCACTTTCAATGTGCCGGTCTCGACCGCCAACGGCACGACGCGCGCGGCGCGCGTGACGGCCGATGAAATCCGCGTCGGCGACATCGCGCGCAATCGCCAGCCGATCTTTGTCGCCGGCCCCGGCCTCTTGACCGGCAGCCTGCTCGGCATGAGCTTCATGTCGACTCTGGCGGGTTACAACGTGCGCGGCGACCGCATGGAGTTGATCGACTAGGCCGCCTGCGCCTGCGCCGCATCCTTCACCGCCTGATAGGCGCGAGAAATGACCTCGGCACCGGCATCCGCGCGATGCGCTTCGGTCGAGAGGATCTGGCGGAACCGGCGCGCGCCCTTCATGCCGTGGAACAGACCGACCATGTGGCGCGCCACCTGCCCGACCTTGCCGCCGGCAGCGATGTGCCGCGCGGCATAGTTCGCCATTGCCTCGATCAAGGCATCTGCATCAAATTCCTGCGCGGCCTCGCCATAGATGACACTATCGGCGTCAGCCAGCACGAGCGGCGTGTGATAGGCGGCGCGGCCAAGCATGACGCCATCGAGCTTTGCGAGATGTGTCTTCGCCTCATCCAGATTCTGAATGCCACCGTTGATGCCGATGAATCGATTCGGCAATCGCGCTTTCAAGGCATCAACCCGCGGATAGTCGAGCGGCGGAATGTCCCGGTTTTCCTTGGGGCTCAGCCCCTGCAACCAGGCCTTCCGCGCATGAACCCAGAGCGCATCTGCGCCTGCCGCAAAGACGCTGTCGGCCATGTTGTCCAGCGCCGGCCCAATGTCCTGTTCGTCCACGCCCAGCCTGCACTTGACCGTTACGGATATCGAAACGACCGCCTTCATCGCGGCGACGCATTTCCCCACCAGTTCGGGCGTCTGCATCAGGCAGGCGCCGAACGTGCCCGACTGCACGCGGTCGGACGGGCAGCCGCAATTCAGGTTGATCTCGTCATAGCCGAACTGCTCGCCGATCCGTGCGGCTTCCGCCAGTTTTGCAGGGTCGGACCCGCCAAGCTGCAAGGCGACGGGATGTTCGGCCACGTCAAAGCCGAGCAGCCGCGCGCGGTCGCCATGGATCACGGCATCGGCCACCACCATCTCGGTGTAGAGCAGCGCCCGCTTCGACAACTGGCGGTGGAGGAAACGGCAATGCCTGTCCGACCAGTCCATCATCGGCGCAACGGCCAGAACGGGAGCCTTGAAATAGCTCGGCTGCTGTTTTGTGTCGGGGCTTTCCACTATGCCGGTCCCAGATTTCTGCGTCGCCCAGCTAAGGGCAGCGCGGCATATCACGCCATGCAGGCTTTTGACAGGCAGCGGGTTTCGCGCACGTCAAACCGCCGGGTCCGCCTCCGCCCGTGCCGCCTTGCGCGTGGCATGAATGAAGGCGAACACGAACGCGATGGACAGCAGGAGCACGATGGTGGGTGCCGGCGCGCTGTCGATGAAAAATGACAGATAGACGCCAAAGAAAGAGCCGACGGAAGCAATCGCTACCGCCAGCATCAACATCGTGCCGAACCGCCGCGTCAGCAGGAATGCGATGGCTCCAGGCGCGATCAGCATGGCGATGGCCAGGATAATGCCGACCGCCTGCAATGCACCGACAATGGTCAGCGAGATCAGGCACAAAAGCCCGTAATGCAGCAGGTTGACCCGAAGTCCGACGGCGCGCGCCTGTGCGGGATCGAAGGCGTGAAGCAGGAAATCTTTCCACTTGAGGGCAATTACGCCGGTCGTCAGCGCCGCGATGGCCGCCGTCTGCCCGATATCGCCCCACGACACGCCGAGCATGTCGCCGAACAATATGTGGTCGAGATGCACATCCGAACGGATTTTCACATAGAGAACCAGACCAAAGCCGAACATGCCGGAAAACACGATGCCCATCACCGTGTCCTGCTTGATGCGGCTGTTGTCGTTAAGGAACCCAGTGGCGAGCGCGCAGAACATGCCGGCGACGAATGCGCCGACCGCGTATGGAAAGCCGACGATGTAGGCGATGACCACACCCGGGAAGACCGCGTGGGAAATCGCATCGCCCATCAGCGACCAGCCCTTCAGCACCAGGAAGCAGGACAGGAGCGCCATGGGGATGGCCGCAAGAACCGCGATCACCAGCGCGGTGATCATGAAGTCGAACTGGAACGGCGAGGCAAGCGTCTCGATGAAGCTCATGGCTGCGCCTCCAGCGAGCGCGCGGCGCGGCGGCGCGCGGCCAGCATGCCATGCTTGGGCGCAAAGACGAATGCGATCAGGAATATCAGCGTCTGCAGGCACACGATGATGCCGCCCGTCGCCCCGTCGAGAAAATAGCTCGCATAGCCGCCGATGAAGCTGGTGAGCGCGCCAATGGCAACCGCGATGACGAGCAGGCGCGGAAACCGGTCGGTCAGGAGATAGGCGGTCGCCCCCGGCGTGACGACCATGCAGATGACGAGGAACGCGCCGACCGTCTGCAAGGCGGCGACGGTCGAGGCGGACAGGAGCGCGAAGAACATGATCTTGAGGCCGGCCGGATTGAGGCCGATCGAACGCGCATGGTTCTCGTCGAAGAACGTCACCATGAGGTCTTTCCACTTCACCAGAAGCACGGCGAGCGAGACGAAACCGATGATCGCAAGCTGGAGCGTGTCGGCGGGCGTGATCGCCAGAATATTTCCGAGCACAATGGTCTGGATGTTCACGGATGTCGGCGAAATCGACACCATGAACAGGCCAAGCCCGAAGAAGGCGGAGAAGATCAACCCGATGATCGCATCCTCCTTCAACTTGGTGCGCTGGTTGAGGAAGATCATCGCACCGGCCGCCAGCCCGCCCGAAAAGAACGCGCCGATGGCGAACGGCAGGCCCAGCATATAGGCCCCGGCAACGCCCGGCACGATGGAATGGGATAACGCGTCTCCGATCAGTGACCAGCCCTTGAGCATCAGATAGCAGGACAGGAATGCGCAGACGCCGCCGACAAGTGCGGAGACCCACATAGCGTTGAACATATAGTCATAGCCGAACGGTTCGAGCAGAACGCTCACTGCTCTCCTCCGCTCTTCTTGTGCTCCATCCCGTCCTTGTCGCCGTAGAAGACAAGAGGACGTTCGTCGTCGGTGAAAACGGAGAGCCGGCGGCTGTCGTCATCGTCGTGAAGATGCTCACCGCCAAGCACGAAGTGGCGCAACACGCCGCCAAAGGTCTTTTCCAGATTGTTCTGCGTAAAGGTCTCTTCGGTCGGCCCATAGGCCAGCACCGTCCCCTTGATCAGAATGGTGCGGTCGCAGAATTCCGGCACTGAGCCGAGATTGTGCGTCGACACGAGCATGACGCGCCCCTCGTCGCGCAGTTCGCGCAACAGCGTGATGATCTGATCCTCGGTCTTGACGTCGACGCCGGTGAACGGCTCGTCGAGCAGGATGACGCGGCCGTCCTGCGCCAGCGCCCTCGCCAGAAACACGCGCTTCTTCTGGCCGCCCGAAAGCTCGCCTATCTGGCGCTTGCGCAGGTCCGAGATGTTGACGCGGGCGAGCGCATTGGCGACCGCCTCATGATCGGCGGCCTTGGGGCGGCGCATCATGCCCATATGGCCGTAGCGGCCCATCATCACCACGTCCTCGACCAGAACCGGGAAATTCCAGTCGACCTCTTCGGACTGCGGCACATAGGCGACGAGATTGCGCCTCAGCGCCTGATCGACGCTCAGGCCAAGAACGCTGATCTCGCCGCGCGCCAGCCGCACGAACCCCATAATCGCCTTGAACAGCGTCGATTTTCCCGAGCCGTTGACGCCGACCAGGGCGGCGATGGTGCCGGTCGGGATCTGGAAACTGGCATCGCGCAACGCCGTGTGTCCGTTGCGATAGGTGACGGTCGCGTTCTCGACCGTAATGCCGGACCCCGCCTCGGGCGACACGGCGTGATCCAATCCGGCCTGGTGGACCGTCACTGGGACAGCCCCCTGGCAATCGTGTCAGACGTGACGCGCAGCAGGTCGATATAGGTCGGCACCGGGCCGCCAGCCTCGGTCAGCGAGTCGACATAGAGCACGCCGCCATAGGCAGCCCCTGTTTCGCGGGCGACCTGCTCGGCAGGCGCGGCCGAAATCGTGCTCTCGGAGAACACGACCTTGATGCCGTGTTCGCGCACCGCGTCGATCACGTGGCGCACCTGCTGCGGCGTCCCCTGCTGGTCGGCATTGACCGACCACAGATAGAGTTCCTTCAGACCGAAGTCGCGGGCGAGATAGGAGAACGCACCCTCGCTCGTGACCAGCCATCGCTTCTCTTCAGGAAGGCTGGCCAATTCCGCCTTGATCGGGTCGATGACCGCGCTGATCTTCGCCTTGTAGGCTTCGGCATTGGCCTTGTAGGCCTCCGCATTGTCGGGGTCGTATTTCACGAATGCGTCGCGGATATTGTCGACATAGATCAGGGCAATCGACGGCGACATCCAGGCATGGGGGTTCGGCTTTCCGTCATAGGCACCGCCTGCAATGTCGATCGGCTCGATGCCGTCGGACACGACGACGCCCGGCACATCCTTCAGATTACGGAAGAATTTTTCGAACCAGAGTTCGAGATTGAGGCCGTTGCGCAGGATAAGCTGCGCGCCCTGCGCCCTCCTTATGTCGCCCGGCGTCGGCTGGTAGTTGTGGATCTCGGCACCCGGTTTGGTGATGGATTCGACAACTGCCGCGTCTCCAGCGACGTTCTGCGCAATGTCGGCAATCACGGTGAAGGTCGTCACCGCCTTGAACTTTTCACTGGCGGCGGCGGGACCGGCCATCAGAACCGCCGCCAGCCCTGCCCCCAACATCGCAGCCATTACCGCCCGCCTTAACCAGTCAATCATCCACGTCCCTTCTCGGCCTCTGACGCAAATGCAGGTCCGGGTGGGAATTGGCCCGCCAAGCATTGCGCACACATTCACTGCAGGGATCGTCCTGCTTCGTGGAGGCATAATATGCAAATGCAAATGATTTGCAATAAGATGATGGGCCGCGCCTTCTTGAGGAGCAGTCAGCAACCGCGCAAACAAAATCGGCCAGACCGCCTGGTGGGTCTGGCCGATTGTATCGATCAGGTTGGAAACCTATGAAGCGCTGTCGTCAGCTCGCCTTGCGGTCCTTCATGAACTCGCCCTTGCCGAAGTCGAAATCGACATAGCCGGCCAGCGCCGAGTTGCCGCAAAGCTCGCGATACTTGTTGAAGCCGCCCGTATACATGGTCAGGCCCTGCGGCTTGCCCTTGACGTTCGCGCCGACCCACCAGGTGTTGGCCTTGCGCACCAGCGACTTCTCGGCAAGCTTGCTCACCAGTTCCATCCAGCCCTCTTCGGCTTCCGGCTTCGGCTGCACCGATGCCTGACCGTTCTTTTCCATGTGGGCCAGAATGTCGGCGATCCAGTCGACATCGTGCTCGCTGATGCTGATGATGTTGGCGAGCGCCGCCGGACCGTTCGGACCGCAGGTCATGAACAGGTTCGGAAAGCCTTCGATCATCAGGCCGAGATGCGAGCGCGCACCGCTCTGCCATTTGTCCTGGATCTTGCGGCCGTCCTTGCCGACGACTTCCATGTTCATCAGCGCGCCAGTCAGCGCGTCATAGCCGGTCGCAAAGATGATGATGTCGAGTTCGGTTTCGCCCGCTTGCGTGCGGATGCCCTTCTCTGTGATCTCGACGATCGGGTTCTTGATGCAATCGACCAGATGAACGGTCTCGATATTGTAGGTTTCGTAATAGTCGGTATCGAGACAGACGCGCCGCGCAAAGATCGGATAGCCGCGCGGCTTGAGAGCCTCGGCGGTCGCCTTGTCGACGACAACCTCTTCGATCTTGGCGCGCACGAAATCGGCCACTTCGGCATTTGCATCTTCATTCAGCAGAATGTCGGAGAACGCCCCAAGGAAGGTGTGGCCGCCATCGACCCATGCGTGCTCCATCACGTCGCGGCGTTGTGAAGGCGGCAGGCTGTAGAACGGGCGCGTCGACACCGGACGCGTGCCGCCTGTCGGGTTGGCGCGGCAGGCATCGCGCAGTGCCGGATAGTGCCGCTTCATCTCGGCGATGTAGTCGGGTTCGAGCTTGTGATTGCGCATCGGCAGCGTGAAGCTCGGCGTGCGCTGAAACACGAACAGTTCGCCAGCCGAACGGCCCACTTCCTGCACGATCTGGATGCCGCTCGAACCCGTCCCGATCAGGCCGACGCGCTTGCCGGCGAAATCGACCGGGTGATGCGGCCACTTCTGCGCGCGCAGGATCGTGCCCTTGAAACTATCGATCCCTGGAATGTCCGGATCCTTTGGCACCGACAGCGGGCCGGTGGACATGATGCAGACCGGCGTCTCGATGGTCTCGCCCTTGTCGGTCGTCACGCGCCAAAGCTTTGCTTGCTCGTCCCAGATCGCGCTGTTGACGCGCGTCTCAAACTGGAAGCTGCGGCGCAGATCGAGGCGGTCAGCGACGAAGTTTGCATAACGCAGGATCTCTTCCTGTCCGGCAAACTGTTCCGACCAGGTCCATTCCTGCTGAATCTCGGGCGAGAACCCATAGGAGTAATCGACGCTCATAAGGTCGCAGCGCGCGCCGGGATAGCGGTTCCAGTACCAGACGCCGCCGACATCGCCGGCAAGGTCGATGCCGGTCACGTCATAGCCAAGTTCGCGGAAACGGTAGACGGCATACATGCCGCCGAAACCCGCGCCGATCACAACCACGTCGCGCCGTGTGGTGCGGGCTTTCGCGCCCTCTCCGGAAGCAGGATTGCTCATTTGGTCACCTCAATTGAATTCATGTTCGTGAGCGCCGCCATCCGAGGCCGTCCCGGCATTGCCGAACGAGGTCCATCCGCCATCGACATAGAGGATCGACCCGTTGACATAGGAGGCGTCGTCGGAAGCGAGAAAAAGGGCCGCATCGGCAATATCTTCGGGACGGCCGAGATCGGCCATCGGAATGCGTTTGCGAATGGAAGCGGCGTCGATGCGGCCAGTGCTCTCCAGCGCCGCGACGCCGGGCGTGCGGATATAGCCCGGCGCGACAGTTGCGGTGCGGATGCCCTGCGGCCCGAGTTCCGCCGCCATGCAGCGCGTCAGAATGTCGATGCCCGCTTTTGACGCGCCATAGGCGTGGCGCGGCGCGAACGGCAGATGAGTGTTGATCGAGCCAAGATTGACCAGCACCCCGCCGGCGTTCATCGCCCGCACCGCCTCTCGCGCGCAGAGGAACGCGCCGGACAGATTGACGGAAAGAACGCCTGACAGATGAGCGGGTGTCTGGTCGAGGGCCGGCAGGAATGTGTCGGCGACCGCCGCATTGTTGATGAGAACGTCAACGCCGCCGAACTGAGCCTTGATGTCGGCAAACAGCGAGACGACCGCCGCCTCGTCGGTCACGTCGATCTGACGGGACGTAGCGGCATCGCCGATTTCGGCGGCGGCACGGGCAGCGCCTTCGCCGTCACGGTCTGCGATCACCACCCTGTCGCCTGCCCCGGCGAATGCTTTCGCGACCGCCGCGCCGATGCCGTTTGCGCCGCCTGTCACGACGACGGTGCGCGCGCGCGACACACGAACGGGTTTTGCCATTTCAGCCTGCGGCACAGCGTCGGCTTCCGGATGCGCATGACCCGGCTGGTTGAACGACATCCAGCCGCCATCGACGGTGAGCACCGACCCGGTGATGTAGCGCGCGCCTGACGATGCAAGGAAACGCGCAGCAGACGCGATCTCGTCGGGGCGGCACATGCGGCCCATAGGAATGCGGCGGCGTACCAGCGGAATGTCGGCCTTGCCGGTGCGTTCGAGTTCGGCCACCATCGGCGTGCGAACATATCCTGGTGCCACCGCACAGACGCGAATGCCCTGCTTTGCCCATTCGCAGGCAAGCGATTTGGTCATCGAGATAAGGCCGGCCTTCGAGGCCGCATAGGCGTTGCGGCGCGGATTGGCGAGCACACCGGCCATGGAAGCAATGTTGACGATCGCGCCACCCTGTTTCATGCGCCGTGCCGCCTCGCGCGCCATGACGAACGGCCCGACCAGATTGACGGACAGCGCCCGGTCGAAATCCTCAAGCCTGGTATCGACGGTCGCCGCCATGGTCGGCCCGAGCGCCGCATTGTTGACCAGCACGTCGACCCGGCCGAACCGCTCGTCGACCAAGGCGTAAAGGCTGGCGATGTCTGCCTCGCTCGACACATCGCAATGCGCGCCGATGTGGAGCGCGCCAAACTGCGCCGCGACCTCGGCGACGGGCGTGCCCGGCAGGTCGACAGCCACCACAATGTCACCGACCTCCGCGAACAGTTCGACGAGCGAACGGCCGATGCCGCCAGCCGCACCGGTGACGATGACGACGCGCGCAACATCGCCCTGGCGATTGATGCCAGTCTGATTTTCGCGGTCGCGCGGCGCGTTTTCCTGTTCCGACATTGATCTGCCTCCTCGCTCCGCCGCCCGTTGGAAAAACAGCCCCAAAGGCGAGCCTCGGGACGTATCCGCAGACGGCGAAACAGCCCGAAACTCTCCCTTCGGGCGCTTAGGCTACACTTGCTGCAATGCCTGTATGGAGCGCAAGCGCAACATTGACATGAAGAACAAGTTCACAACTGTGAAGTCATGACCTGTGCGAGCAAGGCGAAAATCGGGTCGTCGGGCAGCGCTGCACCAATCGGCTGACGCGGCCCGAAGCGTTCGTCTTCGCTGAGCGTCGGCGGTGTCTGCTCCTCCACCCAGTCATAGACGACGGTGCGGTCCGCCACGCGCCATTCGTCGCCGCGCTTCTCGAAACGGTCGCAGTAGCGCCCGCACAGGAGCACCTGCCGCAGCACGCCTTCACTGTCCTCGCTGCGCTGCAGCGCCGTGAAATAGGTCTCGACCGCCGCGACGTTCGGCTCGCCGAACTCGATCAGGATATTGGACACCTGATGGATGTTGCGCGGCCCCTTGGCGAAGACCGAAAGCGCAGCCTGGATGAAGCCTTCCGCGCTGCCCTTGTAGGCGCCATGGCAATCGGTGGCATTCTCCCAATAGGCCGTGCGCAGCGTCGCTTCATCGGCGCGGTCGATGCCGCGGCAATAGCGGTAGATGCAGTCGCGGATCGCCTCGCGGTCGATCAGTTCCCGAAGTTTCGCCTTATCGCTCAATGTCCTGCCTCCTTCGCTCCCGCGGGCACGATGAGCGCGTCCAGCGCAACCACACCCGCGCCCTTTTCCAGCACCCGCACCGGATTGAGATCGATGCTTTCGATTGTCTGGGCATTGGCTGCCGCAAAGCGCGACAGCGCCGCCAGCATGTCGGCCAGCGCGTCGACATCGGCGGGCGCAGCACCTCTCACGCCTTCGAGCATCGGATAGCCGCGTATCTCGCGGATCATCGTCGCCGCCTCGTCGCGATCGAAGGGCGCGACCCGGAAGGTGACGTCCTTCAACACCTCGACGAAGACACCGCCAAGACCGAACATGACGACAGGCCCGAACACCGGATCGCGCGCTACGCCTGCGATCACCTCGACGCCGCCAGAAATCATCGGCGAGACGAGAATGCCGTCGATGCGCGCGCCAGGCGCCTTTTCGGCCGCCCGCTTGAGGATCGTCTCGCCCGCAGCACGCGCTTCGTCCGCATCCTTGACGCCGATGATGACGCCGCCGATCTCGGTCTTGTGGGCGATATCTGGCGACACGATCTTGAGCACGACAGGAAAGCCGGCAGCCTGTGCGGCAGCGCCAACGTCTTCGCCAGCGCTCACCAGCCTGTCGGCCGGGAAACGTATGCCCGCCTCGCCAAGAATGCGCTTTGCCTCATGCTCGCTGACTGCATCACCCGGAAGCTCGACCGGAGCCGGTGCCTCGACGGTGGCCGCTCCTGCTCCCGCCCGGTCGAACGCCTTGCCGAAGTGCACGAGCGCGCCCATCATCTTCATCAGGGCCGAACCGTCCTCGTGGACGAAGAAGCCCTTCTCCTCATAGCTCGCGACGATCTCGGGCGGCGCGGACATGGTCAGCGCCATGATCGTGTCGCGCGAGGCGGCGGATGCGGTTTCAAGCAGTTCGCGCAAGCGGCCGGCAAAGGTCGGGCTGGCCGGACCGCTGCCGAAAATGCCGGTGAAAATGCCGTAGCCGCCCTTTTCGAGGACAGCCGCGATGAAGCGCGTCATCATCGGCAGATCGGTCAGCGCCTGCGCGGTCGCGTCGACCGGATTGCGCGGCGAGGCATAGGGCAGCATTTCCTTCAGCTCGGCCTGCGCCGCTTCCGGCATCGGCGCGACGTCCAGCCCTTCGGCTTCTGCGTCGTCGGCCATCTTGATGCCGAGCCCGCCCGACATGGTGAAGATACCGAGCTTGTTGCTCTTCGGATAGATGCCGCGCGAACAGGCGCTGGCTATGTCGATCTGCTCGGCGATTGTTTCGGCGCGCCAGACGCCATACTGGCGGAACACCGCGTCGAACACCGCATCAGAGCCGGCAAGCGCGGCCGTATGCGAACTGACGGCATGGGCACCGACTTCCGAGCGGCCGACCTTCATGAAGATCACCGCCTTGCGACGCTGCCGCGCGACTTCCAGCGCCTCTATGAACGTGTCGCGGTTCCTGACACCTTCCGCATAGGCCATGATCGCGTTGATCGACGGCTGTTCGGCCATCCACAACAGCGCGTCGGCAACGTCGATGTCGGACTCATTGCCGGTCGTCACGAAATGGCTGATGCCGAGCCTGCGCTGGCGCGACAGGTGCATGATGTGCGAGCCATAGGCACCGCTCTGCGAGACGATGCCGACCGGGCCGGGCGTCACAAGACCCGTGTCCAGCATGGCCGAAAATGTGCCGTAGAAGCCTATTGTCGAGTTGAACACGCCAAGGCAGTTGGGGCCGAGCAGCCGCATGCCGCTTGAGCGCGCGATCGCGGTCATCTCGTCCTGCATGGCGCGGCCCGCATCGTCGGTCTCGGCAAAGCCGGCGGAAAACACGATCGCCGCCTTGACGCCAAGCTCCGCGCATTCGCGCACGGCCTGAACGGTAGCTGCCGCAGGCACCGCGAGAATGGCAACGTCAGGCACGCGAGGAAGCGACGCCAGCGACGGATAGGCCTTCACGCCCTGCACCGTCTCACGGCGCGGATTGACCGGGAAGACGTCGCCCTTGAAGCCGGACTCGCGCAGATATCGCAGCGGGCGGCCGCCTATACGCGTCACATCGTCAGACGCACCGACGAGCGCCACGGAATTGGGGGACAGGAGCGCGTTCAGCGCCCCGATGCGATTGTGCATGCGTCGTTCATCCATCATTGCCGCTGGTGCGGGATTTGGGGAAGCGGGCTTCCGGCAGGCCACGCACGCCAAGCCCATCGATGGCAAACAGCGCGCCGCCGTCGGGATGTTGCGAAATGGCGCGGCCGGAGCCGGAGTCCTTGATCGAGGTGACGAAAAGCGTCGACAGGTCAGCGCCGCCGAACGCGACCGAGGACGGCAGGTCCGTCGGCGCGTCGATCAGCCGGTCGAGCTTTCCATCAGGCGAGATGCGCGCGATCTTGCCTGCGCGCACCAGTGTCGCCCAGATGTAACCGTCGGCATCCACCGTCGCCCCATCGGGGCCGGAACCCCATTGGCGCGTGTCGCACAACACGGCAGGCGCGCCGGGCAGGTCACCACCCGAACCATAGGGATAGGCGCGGATCGTGCCTTCGAGGCTGTCGGCAAAATACATGACATCGCCGGAAGGGCTGAAGCACGTCGCATTCGAAATGCAGATGCCTTCGGAAATCACATCCGCCCTGCCCTCGCCGTCGACGCGGTAGAGCTTTGCGCGCGGATCGGCATGAAGCCCCATGCCGCCGACCACGAGACGGCCCTGACGGTCCGTGCGCCCGTCATTCATGCGCGCCAGCGGATCGGCAGGCTCCGGGCGATACACCGGCGTAAATGCGCCGGTGTCGAGATCGAACCGGTAAATACCGTCGACGAGGCCGGCGACGAGCGTGCGCCCTTCACCGAGAGCAACGCAGCCGATTGTGCTGGGTGTCTGCCATTCGTCGAACGCACCGGTCGCCGGCTCGTAGCGGCGGATCAGCCGGCTGACGCCGTCCACCCAGTAGAGACATTGATTGTCATTGTCCCAGACCGGGCTTTCGCCCAGCTGGTCGATCTTGGCGGAAATCCGGCGTTGCACGGCAGGTTCCTTCTTCTGTCAGGAAAACATGTGGCGAAGCCGGTTGCCCGACTTCGCCACGGCCTTGGGAGGCTTATGTTATCCCTTCAGGAGCGGGCAAAGGCTTTCTGAAGCCGGACGCCAGATATCCTCGGCGGCGATGATGCCGTTGACCGTGTAGTAGTCATACGGAGCCTTCGAATCTTCCGGAGCCTTGATGGTGACCGCCTGCCACGGACGCATGACCTGACCGTCGGCGCGGATCTTGACGTCCTTGAGCTGGAAGTCGTTGATCGGCGTTTCGCGCATCTTGGTGTTGACCTTCTCGCCGTCGTCGGTGCCGAGTTCCTTCACCGCCTTCAGATAGTGGTTGAGCGCGCTGTAGGTGCCGGTCATCGACTCGTTCGGCACGCGGTCGCGGAAGCGCTTCTTGAAGCGGTCTGCGAATGCGCGAGTCTCGTCATTGGTGTCCCAGTAGACGCCCGGCGTCACTAGGTTCAGCCCCTTGACGGTCGCAAGGCCGATGCCGTGCACCTGGTTGATCTGGAGACCCATCGCAACGACGTCCTGGCCGCCGGCGGTGATGCCGAACTCGTTGGCCTGCTTGACGGCGTTGGAGAAGTCGGAGCCCGAATTCGCCAGAATGATGACCTCCGCGCCGCTGGCCTGCGCCTGCAGCAGGAAGGACGAGAAGTCGGTCGAGTTCAGCGGGTGCGTGACCGAACCCAGAACCTTCGCGCCGTCAGCCTCGATGAACTTGGTCGCGTCGCTCTGCCACTGCTTGCCGAAGGCGTTGTCGACAGTGATGAAGTAGAACGACTTCTTGCCGGCCGCGATCATCGACTTCACCGCGCCCTTGGCCATGGCGTAGGTGTCGAGGATCCACTGCGTGCTGTAGGGCGTGCACTTGTCGTTGGTCAGAGCCGACGAGGCCGAACCAGCGATCAGGTAAGGCTTCTTGCGCTCGGCCATGACTTCCTGGATCGGCAGAGCGATGTTGGAAGCCGAGCAGCCGACGATCACGTCGACGCCTTCCTGGTCGACCCACTTCTGCGCGATCGGCACGCCGAGGTCGGGCTTGTTCTGGTCGTCGGCAACGACGAGCTCGATCTTCTTGCCGTCGATCTCACCGCCGAAATCCTCGATGACCATGCGAGCGGCTTCAACCGTGCCGGGGCCGCAATTGTCCGAGTAAGGACCGGCCTGGTCGTTCATGACGCCGATCTTGATCATGTCGCCCGAAAAGCCCTGTGCCGAGACGAGCCCAGTCGAGGCGGCGAGCAGCGCTGCGGTTGCAGCGATGGTAGCAGATTTGAATGTCACCTTAGTTCCTCCAGTGGTGTTACAGCGGACCTTTGGCCGCTTTTGGTCCAGCTCGCTCAGCCAGCCTGCGGTGGCAGGCGGGTTTTACGAGAATGCAAATGTCATCGCGCCGTCGACGAGCATCATGTCGCCGCTGACCCAGCTCGATTCCTCGCTTGCCAGGAACAGCGCGGCATTGGCCACGTCCTGCGGCTCGCCGAGACGGCCGAGCGGCACCTTCTGGCGCCGACGTTCCCATCCGGCCTCGTCGACGACGAGATTTGCGCCATCGGTGCGCGTCGAACCCGGCGCAATTGCGTTGACGCGGATATTCATCGGGCCGAACTCGGCCGCAGCCGAACGCGTCGAGGCCTGCACGGCTGCCTTGACGGCGCTGTACATGATGCCGTGGCGCATCGCGATCAGGGCCGCGGGCGAGGCAATGTTGACGATCGAGCCGCCGCCAGCCTTCGTCATCTGCGGCACGACAGCCTGGTAACCCCAGATCACGCCCTTGAAGCCGACGTCGATCATCCGGCCGACCGTGGTTTCGTCCTGCTCGAGAAGCGACCCATAACGGTTCCACATCGCATTGTTGACGAGAACGGTGGTCGGGCCAAACTCAGCTTCGAGCTTTTCGGCTGCCGCAAAGATTTCGGCTCGGTTGGCGACGTTGCCGACGAGCGCGATGGCACGACCGCCGGCAGCGTTGATCTCGTCGGCTGCGGCCTGAGAGATTTCCGGCTTCAGGTCGAGCACGCCGACGGCCGCACCCTCCCGCGCAAAAGTGTCCGAAATGGCCCGGCCGATACCGCGTCCGCCACCTGTGACGAGCGCGACGCGCCCCTCTAGTCTTCCAGCCATGAATTCAACTTCCTGCGTACCGCGCATTCACCCGAACGTGATGCGAACGGGCCATTTGTATTGGCTTGTCGTGCAAGAAAGGCGCAAAGGTGACCGCTACTCAGCGAGCAAGCGCGTTACCGATTTCCTCCCCGTCCGGCATATGCCGGGGTCGCTTCACACATGCTTCAGCGGTCGCGACCTCAACGAAACCACTTTCTCACGCGGACCTGCTTGCGGCCAGTTTCATTTCATGCATGTGGTCAAGTTTCACATCCATGAACTGGCTGAACGGTCAGGAGGTGCATAGATGACTACGTCCCAGGTGAAATCCGCGACACGCGCGATTGAAATCCTCGAATTGCTCAAGAATGTGAAGCAGCCCCGCGCCATGTCGGAAATCGCGACCGCGCTCGGCTATCCGCAGTCGAGCACGACGGTCCTCTTGAAGACGCTCGTGACGCTTGGCTACCTCAATTTCGACAGGCTCGACCGCGTCTACTTCCCGACGCCCAAGGTCACCTCGCTCGGCGACTGGATACCGCATGCCCTCTTCGGGCGCAGCCGCGTGCTGGATGCGATGCGTGACGTCCATGCCGCGACCGGCGAGACGGTCTCGATCAACACGCGCAACGATGTCTATCTGCAATATATTCAGATCATCCAGTCGATCCACCCGCTGCGGTTCCATGTCGACGAAGGCACGCTGCGTCCGCTGACGCGCTCGGTATCGGGGTGGGTTCTTTTGTCGGCTATGTCCGACGACAAGATCGACAACATCGTGCGCCGCGCCAATATTGCCATCAAGAAATCGTCGGAGCGCATCGGCGTCGCCGAGATGATGGGGCATATCCGTGAGATACGCGCCCGCGGCTATGGGTCCATCGAGAACATTCCGTTCCTCGGCGGCGGCACGATTGCCGTGCTTCTGCCGATCATGATCCAGAACCAGCCGGTGACACTGGCCCTTGGCGGCGCCGGAGAGCGCATCCGCCACAACCACCAGCGATACCTGTCGATCCTTCAGCGCGCGGCGCGTTCGGTCACGTCGCTCGAGCCGTTCGAACAGCCCTCGGACATTGATCTCTAAAATGGAAAACGCCCGCCAGGGCTATCTGGCGGGCGTTCTGTTCGTCACGCGAATGCGCTGATTTTCATCAGGCGCGCTTGCGCTGGATGTAGCGCCAGAGCGCGTCGAGTTCGCCGACAAAACCGCGGCGGAAGAAGATGATCACCAGAAGCAGGATGACGCCCTGAGTGATCAGCGCCCATTCGCCGAACCCGGCGAGATGTTCGTTGAGCCAGATGATGATCGCCGCGCCGAACGCCGGTCCGGTCAACGTGCCAAGCCCGCCGAGCAGCGTCATCAGGATGACCTCGCCCGACACTGCCCAGGACACGTCGGTCAGCGTCGCGAACTGGAAGACGGTCGCCTTGGTCGCACCTGCTACGCCCGCCATCGTGGCGGACAGCACGAACGCCATCAGCTTGACCTTCTCCGGATGGAAGCCGAGCGATTCGACGCGGGCCTCGTTATCGCGCACCGCCTTCAGCACCTCGCCATAGGGCGAGTGGACGATGCGGTAATAGATCAGGACCGCAAGCGCCGAGATGGCGAGAACCACATAGTAGTAGGTGAAATTCGAGCTGACATCGATAAAGCCGAACAGCGCATTGCGCGGGATCGACTGCATCCCGTCGTCACCTCCGGTGAACGGCGCGCGCAGGAAGAAGAAGAAAATCAGCTGCGAGAAGGCGAGCGTGATCATGGCGAACTGGATGCCGAGGCGCTCCTTGGTCAGATAGCCGATGAACAGGCCGAGCAGACCGGCCGAAGCACCGCCTGCAAGGATGGCAAGCTCGACCGACAGACCCGTGGACTTCAGGATATAGCCCGTAACGTAGGCCGCGCCGCCGAAGAACATCGCATGGCCGAAGCACAGCAGCCCCGTATAGCCGAGCAGCAGGTTGAACGAGCAAGCGAAGATGATGAAGCACAGGATCGTCATCAACGTTACGGGGTAGATGAAGAACGGTGCAGCGATCGCGGCCGCGAGAACGAGAGCGATGATCAATATGCGGTTCACGACGAAGCCCCCTTGTCGGCGAAGATACCTGCGGGACGCACATAGAGCGCCAGGATCATGAACAGGAAGATCACGACGCTGGCCCCCTCGGGATAGAAGACCTTGGTAAGGCCCTCGACGACGCCGAGCGCATAACCGACGACGGCCGCACCCGCGATCGACCCCATGCCGCCGATGACGACAACCGCGAAGACGATGATGATAAGGTTGGAGCCCATCGACGGCGACACCTGATAGATCGGCGCCGCAAGCACGCCGGACAGCGCCGCCAGGCCCACGCCGAAGCCATAGGTCAGCGTGATCATCTTCGGCACGTTGATGCCGAACGTCTCGACGATGGTCGGCTTTTCGTTGGCCGCGCGCAGATAGGCGCCAAGCTTGGTGTGCTCGATGAGAAGCCATGTGCCGATGCACACAGCCAGCGAGAACACGACGACCCACAGGCGGTAGTAGGGCAGGAACATGAAGCCCAGGTTCATGCCGCCCGGCATCGGGTTTTCGTATGGCAGACCGGTCGAGCCATATTGCTGGCGCACCAGTCCCTCGATGATGAGCGCCAGTGCGTAGGTCGCAAGCAGGCCATAGAGGTGATCGAGATTTTGCAGCGGCCGCAGCAACAGCCGCTCCACCACCATGCCGAAACAGGCGACGATTACCGGGGCGATGAGGAGCGCCGGCCAGTAGCCTAGGCCGAGCCATGTCAGGAGAAGCCAGGCCACGAACGCGCCTAGCATGTATTGCGCGCCGTGAGCGAAGTTCACGACATTCATCAGGCCGAAGATGATCGCCAGCCCCATCGACAGCATCGCATAGAACGAGCCGTTGATGAGACCGAGCAGAACCTGGCTGAAGATCAGTTGGGTGCTGAGATTTTCAAACATCAGGGTCAAACTCCCAGATAGGTCTTGAGGCGGCCCATGCTGGCTTCCATGTCCTCATTGCGGACGATGTCGACCACCTTGCCATGCTCCACGACGACGTGCCGGTCGGCGACGGTGCGCGCAAAGCGCAGGTTCTGCTCGACCAGGATGATGGTGTAGCCTTCCGATTTCAGGCGGCGGATCAGCGCGCCGATCTCCTTGACGACGACGGGGGCCAGACCCTCGCTCGGCTCGTCGAGAAGCAGCAGGCGCGCGCCGGTGCGCAGGATGCGCGCGATTGCCAGCATCTGCTGCTCGCCGCCCGACAGCTTGGTGCCCTGGCTGCTCGCCCTCGCCTTTAGGTTCGGGAACGTCTCCAGAAGCGCGTCGTCGCTTAGGCCGCCCTCGCGCAGGACCGGCGGCAGAAGCAGGTTCTCGCGCACCGAGAGCGACGAGAAGATCGCGCGCTCCTCGGGGCAATAGCCGATGCCCTTGCGAGCGATCTCAAAGGTGCGCTTGCCGATCAGTTCCTCATTGCCGAAACGCACCGATCCGGTGCGCTTCTTGACGATGCCCATGATCGAGCGAAGCGTCGTCGTCTTGCCGGCGCCATTGCGGCCGATAAGGGTCAGCAATTCGCCTTCGCGCACGTCGAAGTTCATGCCGTGCAGAACGCCCGACTCGGCGTACCAGGCATGAAGATCCTTGACTGTCAGAAGCGGCGTCCCGGCGGCCTGTCCCGCCGCAGGTTGCGCTAAAGCCTGTTCACTCATCGACGCCTCCCAGATACGCATTGATGACGTCGGGGTGGTTGGACACCTCCGAATAGTTGCCTTCGGCGAGCTTCTGCCCATGCTGAAGCACGGTGATGCGGTCGCAGAGCTTGGAAACGACCGACAGATTGTGCTCGACCAGCAGGATCGTGCGGCCGACGGCGGCGCGCTTGATCAGGTCGGTGATCGGCTCGATGTCCTCATGGCCCATGCCGGCGGTCGGCTCGTCGAGCAGCACCAGCTTCGGCTCCAGCGCCAGCGTGGTTGCGATCTCCAGCGCGCGCTTCTTGCCGTAGGACAGGTCTGCCGCGTTGACGTCGCGCGCGTCAGCCAGTCCGACTTGCTCAAGCAGTTCTTCGGCCCGTTTATTGAGTGGCGCAACGGCATCGAGAGAGCGCCAGAAATGGAACGCCTTGCCATAGCGCGATTGCAGCGCGACACGCACATTCTCCAGAACCGTCAGGTTCGGGAAGGTTGCCGAAATCTGAAACGAGCGCACCAGACCACGCCGCGCGACATCGGCGCTGCGAAGACCGGAAATGTCCTCGCCGTCGAAGACGATGCGTCCGCGCGTCAGCGACAGCGCCTTGGTAATCAGGTTGAAGCACGTCGTCTTGCCGGCCCCGTTGGGGCCGATCAGCGCGTGGATCGATCCGCGCTCGACCGAAAGATTGACATCCTTCACAGCGTCGAACCCGCCAAAGGTCTTTGTCAGACCCTCGGCGACCAGCACATTGTCTTGGCTTGCGACGCCGCCTTGTGGCCGCTTCGCCTCAGCTGTCATGCTCATAGCATCCTCCCTGATCGCTGCCCGGCCCCCACGGAGCCGGTCGCGAAATCGTCAGCCCGGCAGTCCGAGCACGGCCTTGGCCAGAATGTTCTTCTGAATTTCGTTCGATCCGCCAAAGATCGCAGGCGCGCGCGAATCCAGGAACAGGTTCATCGCATCGACCTGGTCGTTTCCGGCATCGATGTCATCGAGATAACGCGCGTCTTCTTCCGCCAGCATCAGCATTTCTTCTGTGATGCGCTGATAAAGCTCGGTTGTGAAGATCTTGAGGATCGACACGTCCGCGCCCAGCTGGCCGCCATCGCGCAGCACCTTTGCGAAACGTTCGAAGGCCGAGCCCAGATCGTAGATATCCAGCTTGTGCTTTGCATAACGCGAGCAGAATGCCGGATCGTCGAACGCGCCACGCGCCCGCGCCAGCTTTTCCAGCCGTTCCATCGCGATTTCCGGGCGCGTCGGCGCGCCAAGGAAGATGCGCTCATGGCCGAGCACCGATTTGGCGACGTTCCAGCCCTGATCGACCTCGCCAACCAAATTTGCCGCCGGCACCCGCACATTGTCGAAGAACACTTCGCAGAAGTCGGTCTCGCCGCGTAGATTGGCGATCGGACGCACCTTCACGCCCGGCGCCGTCATGTCGATCAGCAGGACCGTGATGCCCTTCTGGCGCACCTTCTCGTCGCGGCTGGTGCGAACCAATGCAAAGATCCAGTTGGCGCAATGCGCCAGCGTCGTCCAGATTTTCTGGCCGTTGACGACGAACTCGTCGCCCTCGCGCACGGCCGAGGTGCGCAGGCTGGCAAGGTCGGAGCCTGCGTTCGGTTCCGAATAACCCTGGCACCAGACATGCTCGCCCGACAGAATTTTTGGCAGATAGTGTGACTTCTGCTCTTCCGAACCATGTTCGATCAGCAGCGGACCGACGAGGCCGATGCCGTGGTCGGGAATGCGCGGACAGCCGAGCCGCCCCCATTCCTCGACATAGATCATGTGCTTGGTGGGGTTCAGGCCCATGCCGCCATACTGAACCGGCCAGACCGGCGACAGCCAGCCTTCTTCGTTGAGCGCGTGATACCACACGGCCACTTCGTCGAAGAGCGGACGCTGCTTGCGCATGAAGCGCAATTCCTGCGGCAGGCGACGCTCCACCAGGTCGCGGAATGCGGCCCGGAAGTCGTCGTCCGACATCGCGTTCCAGTCTGTCGCCATCACAGAATGTCCTTGAACACCGCCGGACGCTTCTCGACAAAGGCGCGCATGGCTTCCTTGGAATCCTCGTGGCGGGTCATTTCAACCGTCAGGTTCTGCTCGAAGCGGTAGCCGTCGCGCAGCGGCATGTGCTCGACCGTGTTGATCGCGCGCTTGGCGAGGCTGAGCGCCTTGGGGCTCTTGGACGCAATGATGCGCGCCATGGTCATGGCCTCTTCCATCAGCTTGTCGGCCGGCACGCAGGCCTGGATCAGGCCGATGCGATAAAGCTCGGCTGCCGGCACGCGGTAGCCGGTCAGGATCATGCGGCGCGCCAGCCCCTTGGGGAAGAACGACATTGCGTGACGAGCGCCGCCCATCAGGCCGATGTCGATCTCCGGCAGGCCGAAGACGGCATTGTCGGAGGCGATGACGATGTCGGCGGCAATGACCGGACCGAGACCCGCACCAAGCGCAGCCCCATTGACGGCGGTGATGACCGCCTTGTTGCATTCCATGATGCAGTTCGCGACTTCGCGCGTGCGGCGCAAGTGGCGATAGGTCTCGCCCTTGATGTCGCCGACAGCCTGGCGGTTCTTGATGTCGGCACCGGCCGAGAACACTTTGCCATTGCCGGTGACGACGATGCAGCGCACTTCTGGCGTGTCGTTCAGCTCGTCGAAGACTTCGATCAGCTCTTCGGAGAATTCGCGCGAATAGGCGTTGACCGGAGGGCTATCGAGCGTGACGACGGCGATCTTGTCGGCGATGACCGTCTTGATGAGATTGTTCTTCACGAAATCCTCCTGCGGCTCAGGCCGCGCGTTCCAGATTGACAAATTCGAGGCGAAGCCGCTCGGGCTGGCCGAGCGTGGCGCTGAGCGAAACGGCGCGCTTCAGGTAGAGGCCGATATCGTGCTCGTCGGTGAAGCCCATTGCGCCGTGCAGATGCACCGCGCGGCGGCAGATCGAGGTGGCCGCGTCACCGCAACGCGCTTTGGCGGCGAGCACTGCGAGACGCGCCGCAGCCGCGTCGCCCTCGTTCAGCTTGTTGACGGCATTCGCCACCGATGCGCATGCAAATTCCGCATCCGACCACATCTCGACCATGCGATGCTGGATCGCCTGGAAGGAGGCGATCGGCTTGCCGAACTGGACGCGGTCCTTGGTGTAGGCGATCGTCAGTTCGACGGCCTTGCTGGCAATGCCCGCCAGTTCTGCGGCGAGCGCCAGCCGCGCATATTGGACCGGGCGTTCGGTGAGCGCCGTAACGCTCTTGCCGCGCGCCAGCACATGCGCCGCATCAACCTTGCAGGCATCGAAGATCAGCGTTGCGATTGCGCCGCCATCGACGCCAGCGCGCTCCTCGACGGTCAGCCCCGGCACGCCGGCCTGAACCGCAACGAGCACGGCTTCATCGCCGCAAGGCGCGATGACGAGAAAATCGCTCGCCGCCGACACCCCATCGACATGGTAGCAATAGCCGTCGAGCACGACGCCCGACCCATCGGCCTTCGCCGACAGCGCGCGCCCCTTGGAATGTGCCGAACCCTGCCATGCGGGCGCGACGATTGCGCTGCCGTCGGCGATTCCTGCCAGCAATCGGTCACGCTCGACGGACTGGCCCGCGTCCGACAGGGCGATTGCCGCAAACACATTGCTCGCTGCAAGCGGAACCGGCGTCAGCGCGCGACCCAGCGCCTCGCTCAGGATCGCCTGTTCGGCAACGCCCAGACCAGCGCCGCCGTGGTCCTCGGAAACCAGCAATCCTGCCCATCCGGCGGCGGCGATTTCGCCCCAGAGCGCGGCGTCGAGATGGCCGCCATCCTTGCGCTGGCTACGGACCGCAGCCGGGCCCGAATTTTGCCCGGCGAAGGCCTCCACGCTCTCGCGCAGCATGGCCAGTGTTCCGTCCGGATCGTCGATTGCAATCTGCGGCATCAGTCCTCCAAGGATGCGGCAAAGCCGCAAAAGGCGGTATCAGGTTCCATTTGGCCCCACAAAGAGATTGGATTTGGGGGCCGGAGTTTCACGAGTATGAAATCCTCAGGTCGGGAGCACGTGTTCCCGGAATTGTTCGCGCAGCTTCATCTTCTGCAATTTGCCGGTCGCCGTGTGCGGCAGTTCGTCGGTGAAGACGACATCGTCCGGCAGCCACCAGCGCGCCACACGATCGTTCAGGAATGACAGCATCTCCTGCTTCTCAACCTTTGCACCCGGCTTGCGGACCACGATCAGGAGCGGCCGCTCCTGCCATTTCGGATGCGGCAGGCCGATCACCGCCGCCTCCTGCACCTCCGGGTGTGCCATTGCCGCGTTCTCCAGATCGATGGACGAAATCCACTCGCCGCCCGATTTGATGACGTCCTTTGACCGATCGGTCAGTTGCACATAGCCGTCGCTGTTGATCTTGGCAACGTCGCCGGTGGCAAACCAGCCGTCTGCGCCGACCACAGTGCCTCCTTCCGCCCTGAAATAGCCCGAGGTCACCCAAGGTCCGCGCACCAGAAGGTTGCCGGCAATCGAGCCGTCCTGCGGCAGTTCGTTACCATCCTCGTCGACCAGCTTCAGTTCGACGCCATAGATGGCGCGGCCCTGAAGAACCTGCGCGTCGATCTGCTGTTCGACCGACAGATCGCGATGCTTGGGCAGAAGATTTCCAATCGTGGACAGCGGCCCGGTCTCGGTCATGCCCCAAGCTTGAATCACGAAGACGTCATGATCGCGGCGGAACCGCTCGATGATGGCGCGCGGCGCTGCCGACCCGCCGATAACCACGCGTTCGAGCTTGAGCTTCGACTTGTCGACGCCCGGCGTCTCGTCGAGATATTTGAACAGACCGAGCCACACCGTCGGCACGCCGAGCGAGAAATTGCATGCCTCGTCGACGGCCAGCGTGAACAGGCTCTCGCCGTCGAGACGCGGACCGGGCAGCACCAGCTTTGCGCCGCACATGGCCGCCGCATAGGGGATGCCCCATGCATTGACGTGGAACAGCGGAACCGCGAGCAGGACACTGTCTGCGCTCGACAGCTTAAGCCCGTCATAAGCGCAGGCCGTGAAGGCGTGAAGCACGGTCGAGCGGTGCGAATAGAGCACGCCCTTCGGGTTGCCCGTGGTGCCCGACGTGTAGCAGAGCGACGAGGCTGTGCGCTCGTCGAAGCTCGGCCAGACGATCTCGTCGCTTTCGCCGGCGATCAGGTCTTCATAGGCTTCCGCGCCCTTGACCGCCGCAGGAACGTGATCTGCATCGGTCATCGCAACGAAACGCTCGACCTTGCCGAGCTTGCCTTGCATGTTCCCGATCAGATCGGCAAAGGTGATGTCGAAGAACAGCGCCCTGCCCTCGGCATGATTGACGATGTAGTCGATCTGCTCCGGGAACAGCCGCGGATTGACGGTGTGCAGCACCGCGCCAATACCCGACACGGCAAAATACAGTTCAAAATGGCGATGCGTGTTCCAAGCCAGCGTCGCCACCCGGTCGCCGGGACCGATGCCCATGCGGCGAAGCGCGTTTGCCAGTTTGGCCACGCGCTTGCGCGTCTGCGCATAATTGGTGCGCACCACCGGCCCCTCGCAGGTGCGACTGACGATCTCGACACGCGGGTGATATCGCGCCGCATGTTCGATCAGCGACGAAATCAGCAGCGGGCGATCCTGCATCAGGCCAAGCATGCGCAACTCCTCCATGCGGGCCAGACGCGAAAGCGGCCCAATTGCGCGTGGCAAAAGGGTTGGCCGCCCGCAAAAAGTCAACGCAGTGCAGAGTTCTTTCACACTGATGAAGAAGTCGGCCGATCAAAGCGACAGGAAGCCGCCTTCAAGGCCGCATCTGCACCGCCTTATTCACGCTGACGCAGCGCCGGCTATTCATCCCCGACATGGACGATCGTCTTGCCGGTATTGCCGCCCGACAGCATGTCCATGAATGCCGGCACGATGCGGTCGAAGCCGCTATGGGTATGCTCGCGGAACACCACCTTGCCGTCGCGCAGCCACCCGTTCATGTCAGACTCGAAGTTTGGGAAGGCGTCAGGGGCGAAATCGGAGACGATGAAGCCCCGCACAGTCAGCCGCCGCGTCAGGACCAGGCGGAACAGTTCATCATGCGCTGTCGCCTCGGCGGCCTGCTGGCCGCTATATTGCGAGATCAGCCCGCACACGATCATGCGGCCGAAATCGTTGAAATGGCCGATAACCGAGCGCGAGATCGCACCTCCGACATTGTCGAAATAGATATCGCAGCCGCCGCCGATCTCCTTTGCCAGCCTCGCCTCGAAATCCGCCGCGCGATAGTTGACGCAGGCGTCGAAGCCGAACTCGCCTGCTACGACCGCGCATTTTTCCTCGCCGCCGGCAATGCCGACGACACGACAGCCCAGCGCCTTGCCTATCTGGCCGACGACGCTGCCGACAGCGCCTGCCGCGCCCGAGACGACGAGCGTTTCATCCGCGCGCGGCTTGCCGATATCGAACAGGCTGGTATAGGCGGTCATGCCCGTCATGCCGAGCGGTCCGAGCCACGCTCCAGCCGATGCAGCGGCGAGATCCACCTTCTTCGCAGCGCGGGCGCGAACGACGGCAAAATCCTGCCATCCCGACGATACGGCCACGTGATCTCCAGCCGAATAGCCCGGTGCGCGCGATTCGACCACGACAGCGATGTTGCGGCCGGGAATCAATTCATCGATCTTTAATGGCGGCGTATAGCTGCGGCGGTCATACATCTTGAGCCGCAGATACGGGTCGATCGACATCGCAATATTGCGACAGAGCAATTCCCCCTCGCCTGCAACGGGAACCTCGACGTCCCTCTGTCCGAAAACATCCGCCGTTGGCGGCCCGTCAGGCCTGCGCGCAAAGAAGATCTGCCGGTTCCGGTCAGCATTGAACATATGAATTCCTCCGCAATTGCCGCACGCCACCTTTGGGCGGCAGAAAAATGCCGCGCGTGGCTGTCCGCGCGAACCGTAAGTTCGGAGCGGTCAAAGGCAATCGCGAATGCCGGGTATCCCGGCTTTACACATGTGTGAAGAATATCGAGGGGTCGAGCGCAGTCGACCCGCACGATTGCTCACTGCCTGCTTCCTATAAGAAGAGACCGCAGTCTTCGCTCAGGCGGCCTTGTCGAGCGTGTGCAGCTTGTCCATGAAGCGGCGCACCCGAGCGCCGTCCACCGCGTTCCAGGTCACGCCATCCACCTTGAAATGGGTGCCGATGACGCAGCCGTCCGCCACAGCCATCACCTGCTCGACATTGTCGATATTGACGCCCGTATTGGCCAGAACCGGCGTGTCGGGCAGCGCCTCGCGCACGGCCTTCAAGTTGGAGTGCTCCACTGGCTGACCAGTGATCGGCCCGGAAACGACGATCACGTCGGCAAGCGAGGAGAAGACGGCGCTCTTTGCCCTGAGCGCAATCGGGCGCTCGTCGAGCGCATGGGCAAATTCGGCATTGATATTGAAGAGCAGCTTCAGGTTCTGCCGCCCGAGCTGGCTGCGCAATCTGAGCGCCTTGGCGGCGTTCGGCGCCCAGACGCCCATGTCGGAGGCGAATACGCCCGTGAAGATTTCGCGCGCAAAGCTCGCACCCGTCGCAGCAGCAATCGCCACGGTCGCATAGGGATCCCATAGATAATTGACGCCGAACGGCACTTTCAGCATCGGCTTGATGGCCATCACGACTGCCGTCATCGCCGCAATCGATTCAGGCGTTGCCTCCAGCAGATATGGCCGGTCGTTCTCATTGCCGAACATGATGGCGTCCACGCCGCCTGCCTGAAGCTGCTCGACATCCTTTGCCACTCCCTCGATCAGCGGCTCGATCCCGGCATTCACATCGTAGAGCGGGCTGCCTGGAAGCGCGCCTATATGGGCCATGGAAACCACGGTCTTGCGGTTACGGGTGAAGAGATTCATGCCAACTATCCGTTCTCAATCAGGAATTCATTCTGCGACGATGACGTCGACGCCGTGTTCGGCCAGCGCCTGCGCCAGTTCGTCGGACGGCGCGGCATCCGTGACAAGCACGTCGATCCGGGAGAAATCGGCGACACGCGCCAGTGCGCGGCGGCCGAACTTGGCGCTGTCGCACAGAACGACCACGCTGCCGGCATTGCGGATCATCGCCCGCTTAACCTCGGTATCTTCGGGCGAATAGTCGAACGTGCCACTCTCGTCGATGCCCGACACGCCGACAAATACGCGGTCGATGAAGTGGCTCAGAAACTGGTCGACGGCGGCAGATCCGATCAATGAAAACTCGCCCTGCCTTATCTTGCCCCCCACGACATAGATAGAACTGCCCGAGGTCGCGAGTTCCATGCCGGCGCGCAGATTATTGGTGAAGATGCGCAGGTCGTCGCGGCTGCAGATCTCGCGTGCCAGCGCCAGAACAGACGTGCCGACATCCAGCCCGATCGATTCACTGGGGCCGATCAGCCTTGCGGCAGCGCGCGCGATGGTCGCCTTGGCCTGCGCATTGCGGCGCATCCTGCGGTCGAAGGCCGGCTCGTCCTCGTCCCACACAGGCCCCCAGCCGCCGCGCTCAGCTGAAATCGCGCCGCCGTGGGTGCGCAGGAACCGCCCCTGCCCCTCCATGAGGGCGATATCGCGGCGGATCGTCATGGTGGAAACGCCAAGCTCGTCGGCAAGATCGGAGACCGCCACAAAGCCCGCCTTGCTGACCGATTCCAGAATGCGAGCGCGCCGGATTTCTCCAAGCACGCGAGAACGCCCTTCTGACGCAGCCTGCCCGGCCCGAGCGACCTGCCCAGCTTGAGCGACCTGCCCGGCCTGTTCGTTTTCGGATGACGCCAATTCGGATGCCTTCCGCTTGCAGCAGGCGTTTCGCCACCTGCGTATCACTGTCTTCCTGACCGGATATCACAAGGGCGCACATAGATGAAGGGTTGTTTTTTGTTCATTCTTGTTCGAAAATGAAAATCTTCGCGCAATTGGTGCGCAAGATCGTGCGGCACACGCACGATGCAACGTTCAGAGATCGCTGTGGCATCAGAATTTTCGGGCAAGGTCGTTGTCATTACCGGCGGTGCGTCGGGCATTGGCGCGGCCATCGCGAACGCCTTCCACAAGGATGGCGCAACTGTCGCGGTGCTCGACCTCAATCTCGAAGCGGCAAAGGCGCTGTGCGCCAAGCTTGGCGCAAATGCCTTTGCCGGCCAGATCGACGTCCGCGACCGCGCCTCCGTTCAGGCTGCGATTGACGATGTCGTCGCAAATGTCGGCCCGATCGACATCCTATGTGCGAATGCCGGCGTCTCGACCATGCAGCGGTCGCTCGACCTCACCGATCAGGACTGGGACTTCAACATGGACGTCAACGCCAAGGGCGTGTTCCTGGCGAACCAGATCGTTGCGCGCCACTTCATCGAGCGCGATTTCAAGGGCGTCATCGTCAACACGGCATCGCTCGCGGGAAAGGTCGGCGCGCCGCTTCTGGCACATTATTCGGCAAGCAAGTTTGCCGTTCTGGGCTGGACACAGGCGCTGGCCCGCGAGCTTGCCCCGCAAGGCATCCGCATCAATGCTGTTTGCCCCGGCTTCGTGCGCACCGGCATGCAGGAGCGCGAAATCATCTGGGAGGGCGAACTGCGCGGCATGACGCCGGAAGCGGTTCGTGCCGAATATGTCAGCCTGACGCCGCTCGGCCGCATCGAAGAGCCGGAAGACGTGGCCGACGTTGTCAAATTCCTGGCGTCCGACGCCGCCCGTTTCATGACGGGACAAGGCATCAACGTCACGGGTGGCGTCAGGATGGATTGAAGGCGAGGAACATGGCGACACAGGGTTCAGCAGCATCGAGCAACGCAGGAACCGGCTTTCCAGACCTTCAGGTCGCCGACCCTGCCCCTATCATTGCCCGCATCGGCGTTTTGAGCGCCGAGTTTCCCGAAGATCTGGCAAACCACCTGCCGATGATCCTCGAAGGCATCGCGCGCATGGGCGCATCTGCGAAGCGCCTTGAGGAATTCGCGGCCTTCTACATCGCGGACTGCCATGTTCCGCCCCAGCCCGCGGCGACGAGGCCGATCGACAGGCAAGACTGGACCGCCGGTTTCGGCGACAGGTCGCGCGAGGGCGACTATCGCGCCTTCTTTCAGGGAGAAGTGCAGCGCCTTGGCGCGCACTCCGCCATTCTCACCTATCTACCGACGCTCATTCCCGGCGTTGCCGCCAGCGCCACCCACGCGATGATGCGGCTCGCCTATGCCGTGATGCGCAACGATCCGGTAGAGGTCGCTAATGCGCTCGGCTATTGGTCGGCCACCTATCTGGCCCTTCCCTCGCCGCTCCGCGACGGCCGCGAATGCCCTATCGAGCTTCTGCTTTCGCTGAGGAACGAGCCGAAGCTGACAAGGATCGATCCGGGATCAACCCTGCTCTGGCGCTGGATCAAGGCGACAGGCGAGACGCCCGAGTTTCAGGCCAAGCTAGGCCGCATCCAACGCGACGAGCACCTGCTGGAAAAGATGCGCGGCGCATCCCTCACCTTCTATGCGGGAACTATGAGCTTCGAGGCGCTTCATGCCCTGACCGGCTGCCACTGGATTCGCCTGATCCGCCAGGCGGCGGGCAACCACTACATCGCGCTCGCCAGTCATTTCTGGGAAGTCGTCATGTCGCTTTACGGCAAGGTCGACCTTCCGGCGCTGCCGTCAGCCGCCGAAGTGGACGATATCCGCAACGCACCTTCAGCCAGCATCGAGGCCATCGCGGCCGCCGCCGTTGCCTCAAACGACGAGCACGACCATAGCCTGTGCTTCTCCGCACTGGAGGAGTTCAGGCACTATGGCGACCGGCTCTATCTGGTCCTGGCATCGCGCCGGATGGGGCTGGTCTAGGCCCGCTTATCGCCGTGGAAGAACGGCGCGAGCACCCTGTATAGCTCGCGGTAGCGGGCATAGACGTCATTGTATATCCGATGCGAATCTGGGTTCGGCTGGACCAGTCGTCCTCGCCGAGAGAGCTTTGCAACGTCGTTCCAGTCGCTCGTCAGGCCAACACCGACTGCCGCGACAAAGGCGGCCCCAACCGCCGATCCGTGATCGTTTGCCAGAAGCTGGATTGGCTCGCCCACAATATCAGCCGTAATCTGCATCCAAAGCCGGCTGGCCGTGCCGCCATCTGAAGCGAGATAGGTTTTCGGCTGATGGCCGATATCGCGCAGCACATCGAGATGGTGGCGAAAGCCGAACGCCACCGCCTCCAGCATGGCGCGCCAGACATGCGCCTGAGTGTGCGACAGCGTCAGGCCGACAAACGCCCCGCGCGCCAGCGGATCGTGGATCGGCGTCTTTTCACCCGCCATATATGGCAGACAGATCAACCCGTCCGCGCCCGGCGCAATCGCCTCGGCCTGCGCGTCGAGCGTCGCATGCGGCTTCTCATTTGCTCCTGCGAAGCCGAGAATATGCGTCAGCCAGTTGAGTGCCGATCCGGATGTCGCCATGCAGCCGTTCGGCGCATAAAGCCCCGGCCGCAAATGGTAGTCGAGGTAGAGCCGCGAGTCGGGCCTGACCTGATCCGACGCGACGATGATGTCGCCTGCCCCGCCGAATTTCAGCAGGACGTCACCGGGTTCGGCAACGCCTGCAGCCAGCGCCGAGACGATGTGGTCGGCGGCACCGCCAAACACCGGGAGGCCTTCCGGCAGGCCCGTCTGGGCCGCAGCCTCAGCCGACACCCGTCCCATCATCTCATGCGACACGCTGCGCGGCGGCACAGCATCGCGTGAAATGCCCGCCAGCGCCACCAGATCGTCCGCGATTAGATCGGTCGCGACATCGGTAAAGCCTGCCTCCAGCGCCCAATTCTGCTCGACCGCGCGCACGCCCGTCAGCCGCCAGTTGATGTAGTCATAAGAGCCGAAAACGGTCGCGATCCGCTCAAAGATCTGCGGCTCGTGGCGCGCGATCCATCTGAGCTTTGCGGCGACGAGCTGCTGATTGATACCGTTGCCTGTCCGCGCCAGAAACGCCGCCTCGTCGACCTCGCTGCGCAATTCCTCGACCTCGACGCCACAACGCCCGTCGCTCTGCTGGATCGAGGGCCGCAGCACTTTGCCGGCTTCATCGAGTAGCACCACCGCCGGCAACATGCCCGTTGCGCAGAGACCCGCGATCCGGCTCGCATCGACCCTTGCCGTCAGTTCACGCAGGATGCGGGTCGCGTTCGACCACCATTGCGCCGGGTCTTCCTCGGCCCAGCCGGGATGCGGCGCTGACAGGTCTGTCGGGCGCGAGGCTACGGCGAGGATCCTGTCGGGCATCTCCACCGCGACGCCAATCGTGCTGGTCGTGCCTATGTCGAGACCGATGACGACGTTGCGCACTGTCATGACGAACAATTCTCCACTCAAACCAAGGCTGGCCACGGCTCAGACGCCTGCCAGAAACCGCTTCGCCGCCTCGCCATGCTCATGCCGCAGTCGCGCAACATCGACGCCGACCGGCTGGCCGTCCTCGACCGTCCATCGCCCCCGCACCATCACGCGATCGGCGCGGTTTGCTCCGCACAGAAGCAGCGCCGCGAGCGGGTCGCCGGCACCGGAGAAGCGCAGCTCGTCCAGCGTGAACATGGCAAAATCGGCCTGCTTGCCAACCGCGATCTCGCCAATATCGCTTCGCCCCATGCACGCCGCCGACCCCTTTGTTGCCCAGCGCATCACATCGAGATGTGTCACGTTTTCCGACCCATGGGCCAGCTTGCCGAGAAGCAGCGCATGGCGCATTTCCTCGATCAGGTTCGACGCATCGTTGGACGCTGACCCATCGACACCGATGCCGATCTTGCAGCCCGCGGCCTCCATCCTGACGGTCGGGCAGGCTCCTGACGACAGCAGCATGTTGGACGTCGCGCAATGGCAGATCCCCACGCCATGCCGTCCGAGCCGCGCGATCTCGCTGTCGTCGAAATGGATGCCATGCGCGATCCAGACGCGCTCGTTCAGCCAACCACAGCTTTCGAGGAATTCGACCGCCGTGCAGCCATGTTCGGCGCGCACGAAATCGGCTTCGGCCTTTGTCTCGACAAGATGGGTGTGAAGCCCGCAGCCGGTCTTTTCCGACAGCTTCGCGGTTTCCTCCATCAGCCGGAACGACACGTCGAACGGCGCATTTGGCGCTAGCGCCACGCGCGTCATGGCGCCGTCGCGCGCATCGTGATAGCGGCCGATGATGCGCTCGCAATCGGCCAGAATATCGTCCGTGTCCTGCACGACATGCTGCGGCGCGACCGCCTGTTCGCCGTCACCCGCCTTCAGGTCGAGCGCGCCGCGCGTCAGCGTGATGCGCATTCCGAGCTTCGCCGCCTCATCAGCCTCGATGTCCATGGCATTTTCCATGCCCGGCGGGAAAAGATAGTGATGGTCATTGGTGCATGTGCAGCCCGACATCATCAGTTCGGTCATCGCGAGCCGCGAGGCGATCCTCAGGCCATCGGCCGAAATGCCATTTGCCCAGACGGGATAGAGCCCCTTCACCCATGGCCACAGCGACTTGTTGATGCCGTCCGGGTGGCAGCGCGACAGCGTCTGGAACATGTGGTGATGGGCGCTGACCAAGCCCGGCAGAACGACATGCCGCGACGCGTCGAATACCTGGTCGCAGCGCATCTGCGGCTGCCGCCCGCTCCTGACCAGTTCGGCAATGCGCCCGTCGCGCACGACCACCCCGCCCCCGGCTTCGTCGGCCAGCACGGCCATGGGCGTCTTGATCCAGATCGATTGGCCGTCGGCACCCACGCAAAAATACTCCCATGATCGGCAGGCGGGATGCTAACCGCCGCGCCCCTGTTGTAAAGTGTCCGGAATTGTTCGTCGCGCGATTTCTGGCCGAGTTCTACGATGTAAACCCGCGATCAGCATAGCAACAAAAGCCAACATCCGGCGAGCTTCACCGCCTTGGACGAGAACCAAGTGCCGTCATGACACAAGAATTTGCCAATCTGCTCGCCATTCGGCCATTACATTGGGCGCTTATGTTCGATTCCGTTCGAAATGCAACATTGAGGTCGGATTCCGTTTGACAGCCCCCGACGGTCGTTTAGTCTGCGATCGTCATATTTCCTTCAAACCCTAGGCAGGTCTCCATGTCGACGTTTCTCACCCGCCTGATTCCAGTGCTGGCTGCCACATCGGCACTTTGCGCTGTCGGAACCAGCGCCGTTTTTGCCCAGGACAAGCCATTTACGGGCGTCACTCTCAATCTCGCATCGCAGAACGATCAATACGCAGCCGTCCTCGCCAAGCTCGCGCCAGCCTTCAAGGAAGCGACCGGGGCCGATCTCAAGGTCGAGATCATGGATTATGGCCAGTTGCTCACCAAGACGACCGCCGACTTCATCGGCGACACCAAGGGCTACGATCTGGTCACGATGGATATCGTGTGGGCCGGCGCCTACGCCGAAAACAAATACTCCGTCGACCTGACAGACTGGGTCGCCCGCGATGCCGCCGAGCTTGATCTCGACGACATCTATCCGGTCCTCCTGAAATCCCTCGGCCAGTATGACGGCCGCTACGTCGCCTTCCCGTTTGCCGCCTACGCCAACGTGCTCGCCTACCGCACCGATCTGTTCGAGGCGGCTGGCCTCAAGCCTCCGGCGACGATGGAAGAGATGGTCGCCGATGCGAAGAAGCTCACCGATGCGTCGAAGAACCAGTATGGCTTTGTCGCCAACGGCGCCCTGGGCGCAGCCGGTGCGCAGGACTGGATGCAGTATAACAGCCAGATGGGTGGCTCGATCCTCGGCGCAGACGGCAAGCCCGCGCTCAATTCCGAGGCCAACGTCAAGAGCCTCGAAGTCTACAAGGAACTGTTCCTGGCGTCCGCCCCTCCCGGCGCGATCCAGTATGACTGGGGCGGGCGCGAGGAATCCTACCGCAGCGGCATTTCCGCGATGATGCAGACCTGGTCTGTCGGCGCGCCCGGCTATCAGGATCCGAACATTTCCAAGATCGTCGGCAAGTCCGGCATTGCGCTGGCGCCTGTCGGCGAAGGCGTCGCTTCGACCTACGGCGTCGGCGGCTGGGGCATGGCGATCAATGCCGACATCGACGACAAGCAGAAAGAGGCCGCCTGGGCCTTCATCAAGTGGCTCACCTCAAAGCCGATCCACAAGGAATTCAACATGATGGGCGCTGGCTCCTTCATGCGGAAAAGCCAGATGACCGACCCGGACCTGACGGCGAAGTTCTCGTTCCTGCCGGTCATCGCCCAGACCTATGAGAACGGCAATGGCGAATATCGCCCGCGCATTCCCCAGTATCCGGAGATCCAGGACATTCTCGGCAAGGCCGTGAACGGCGCGCTGTCGGGCGCCATCGAACCGAAGGCTGCGCTCGACGAGGCGCAGTCGGCCGCCGAAAAGCTGTTCTGATCGGGACGACGACACTGCGTGTCACCACTCCCCACCTCACATCCTCGCAACATGCTTGCGGGGATGGCTTTTTTGCTTGTCCCTCCACCTCCCGGCGGGCACCTGTCTCGGGTCCGTCGGGAATGGAGAACCGCGCGTGACACAGGTCACCGGCATATCGGTCGCCCGTAGACAGGGGCTGACCTCTGCCGCCAGCGCCAACTATTTCACCAGCCGCAAATATTTCCTGTTCTTCATGGCGGCGCCCGCCGTCATCTATGTGCTGCTGGTCGGCGTCGCCCCGCTTGCACAAGGCGCATGGTACAGCCTGTTCGACTACAACCTGCTGCGGCCGAACCGCACGACATGGGCCGGTTTCGACAATTATATCAAGGTCTTCACGGACCGTTCCGCCGTTGCAGCCATCTACAACACCTTCGTCTTCACCATTGTCGGCGTCACCGTCCAGCTCATCGCCGGTTTCGGTCTGGCGCTGCTGCTCTGGCGCGACGACCGCTTCAACCGCATCGTGCTTGCCTTCCTGCTCATCCCGGTGACGATCACCCCGCTGGTCGTCGGACTGATCTACAAGGCGCTGCTCGGTGCGGACTACGGCTATATCGGCTACTGGCTCCAGCTCTGGGGCATCGGCGCGCGCGGCGGCATATTGACGGACGCATCGAGCGCGCTCTGGGTGCTGATCGCCATCGACTGCTGGGAGTGGACGCCGCTGATGGCGCTCATCCTGCTGGCCGGCCTGAAATCGCTTCCGCTCGATGTCCTGGAGGCCGCCCGCGCCGATGGCGCAACCGCGCGCCAGCGCTTCTTCTGGGTCGTGCTGCCGCTGATGCTGCCCTCGGTCTTCCTGGCGCTCATCCTGCGCATGATGGACGCCTTCCGCGTCTTCGACGTTCCATACGTCACCACCGGCGGCGGGCCGGGAGACGCCACGCAGACGCTCATGCTGCTGGCCGTCAAGGAGGGTCTGTCCTTCTTCAACATCGGCTACGCATCGGCGCTCGGCAATGTCACGATGCTCTTCATCGCTCTCATGGCATCTGTCCTGCTTCTTGCGGTGCGCGGCGCAGACAGACGGATCAATGGCCGATGAACAGCGGATCGATCGCCATTCAGCGGACGGCGCTGGTCATCATCACCATCGTCTTCCTGCTGCCGGTGTCGTGGCTGATCATTACGGCCTACAAGCCGTCGAGCCAGATCTTCTCGATACCTCCTAGCCTGGCCTTCGACCCGACGCTCGATCAGTTTCGCGCGGTCAACGACTTCTTCAACGTCTGGTCGCTGCTGAAGTCGTCGATCATCATTTCCTTCGGATCGGCCGCTCTCTCGCTGCTGCTTGGCGTGCCGGCAGGTTATGCGCTTGCCCGCTCGCGCTCGCGCTTCGCCGTCTTCTGGGCCTATTTCTTCCTCGCCATCCGCATGGTGCCGGCAGTCGCGGCGCTCATCCCGTTCTATCTGGTCATGCGCGACATCGGCCTGCTCGGCACATGGTGGGCGGTCATCATCATCAACACGATGCTCAACTGCGCCTTCGTCACCTGGATGATGTTCTCCTATTTCCGCGCCATGCCCCCCGAAATGGAGGAAGCCGCCCAGACCGACGGATGCACTCAGTTTGGTGCGTTCTGGCGCGTTGCCGTGCCTGCCGCACGCTCCGGCATGATTGCGTCCGTCCTGTTCTGCGTGATGTTTGCCTGGAACGACTTCCTCTATCCCATGTTCCTCACCCGAACCGATTCAAAGCCGGTGTCGGTCGCCCTCCTCACCGCCTATGGCACCACGGACATCACCTGGGGCACGCTTGGCGCGCTCGCTCATTTCTCAACGGTGCCGATCGTGCTCATGGCGCTGTTCCTCAATCGCTATTTCGTCCAGGGCGCGACAAATGGCGTGCAATAAGCGGTAAGCATGGCTGAGATCGTATTCGACAACGTTTCAAAGACCTATGAGGGCGGCGGCACGCAGGCCGCCGTCAAGAACCTCAATCTCAGGATTGCCGACGGCGAGTTCGTCGTGCTCGTCGGCCCGTCCGGCTGCGGAAAGTCGACCGCTCTGCGCATGATCGCGGGGCTTGAGGAGATCACGTCAGGAGAGCTGCGTATAGGCGGGGTCGTCGCCAACAATCTCGCCCCGCGCGACCGCGACATCGCGATGGTATTCCAGTCCTATGCGCTCTACCCGCATCTGTCGGTGCGCGACAATATAGGCTTCGGCCTGCGCGTTCGCGGCGCCTCCGCCGCCGAAATCGACGCCAAGGTGCGCAAGACCGCCGAGCTTCTGGAACTGACAGATTTCCTTGACCGCAAGCCCGCGCGCCTGTCGGGCGGCCAGCGCCAGCGCGTCGCCATGGGCCGCGCGCTCGTGCGCGAGCCGAACGCCTTCCTGATGGACGAGCCGCTCTCCAATCTCGATGCGCGCCTCCGCGGCCAGATGCGCGCCGAAATCGCGCGCCTCCAACAGATGTCGGCCGTCACCACCGTCTACGTCACGCACGATCAGGTCGAAGCCATGACCATGGGCGACCGCGTCGCAGTAATGAACCGCGGCCAGTTGCAGCAATTCGACGCCCCGCGCGTGCTTTATGACAAGCCGTGCAACCTGTTTGTCGCCAGCTTCATCGGCACGCCGCCGATCAATTTCGTGCGGGGGGAAATCGTCGGCACATCTGCCGGTCCGGCGCTCAAGGTCGGCCCGTGGCAGCTCGACCTGTCGCGCCATCCCGATGCAGCAAAACTGTCAGCGGGCATGACCGTCATTGCCGGCATCCGCCCCGAGACGTTCCACCTCACCGAAGACACGGGCGGTCTGCCTGCCACCACTGCTTTCGTCGAGGATCTCGGATCGTCGCTTCTCATTCACCTCGACAGCCCGCAAGCCGATGTCGTGCCGCCGAGCGTCATCGAGCAGGATTCTGACCTCGATTCCGTGCAGCCGCGCCTGCGCGTGGTTGTCGATGGCCGCAGCCGCGTTTCTCATGGCGAGACGCTGCGCCTGACGGCAGACGCGGCGACCATCCATCTCTTCAACGCCTCGACAGGCGAGTGTGTCTGAGGGCTATTCGGCCTCGCCGACCTTGACGCCATTGCGATAGGTCACGCGCTTCATCGCGCGGCTGGCGATTGCCTGCGCAAGGTTTTCCGCCTCGACCAGAACGAAGCTCGCCGCATTGCCCGGCGCAATGCCATATCCCTCAATCTGAAGCGCGCGGGCCGACGCCTGCGTCACCATGTCGAACACGGTCGACAGTTCCTCGTCGCCGACGAAAGCCTGCTGGCGCGCGGCGATGCCCGCGCGGTCCAGCATGTCGCCATTGCCAAAGGGCGACCACGCATCGCGCACATTGTCGGAGCCAAGGAACACGTTCACGCCAGCGGCGCGTAGCGCCCGCACAGGCGGCATACGCTCCTCCGGCGCGCTCGACAGGATCGAGATTTGAGCCCGTGCCAGCCGCTCGGCAATCGCCACCAAGTCGCCTGCGCTCGCATCGGCCAGGCAGTAGGCATGGCTCACCGTCACCTGGCCCTGCATGGACAGCGCCTCTGTGCGATCTGCGATCAGGCCAAGCTCGAACAGGCCAAGTGCGCCGCCCTCATGCAGGTGAATGTCGACCGGCGCGCGATAGCGGTCTGCAAGGCCGAAGACGATATCGAGATGGCGCACAGGATCGTCGTCAATATAGGCCGGGTCCAGCCCGCCCATGATGTCGGCTCCTGACCGCATCGCTTCGTCGAGTAGGTGCTCGGTGCCGGGCGAAGCGAGGATCCCGCTTTGCGGGAAAGCCACGATCTGGATGTCGATCCGGTCGCGATACCTCTCTCGAAGCGCGACAACGGCTTCGAGGTTCGCCAGCTTCCACTCGGCGTCGATGTCGACATGGCTGCGCAGATAGCCTGTCCCAGCCGCAATCTCTGCCTCCAGCAGAAGCGCCCCGCGCTCCTCGACCGGCATTGCCAGCCCGCGCCGCAGCGTCTTTTCCTCGACAATGCGCGCCTTGACGTTCTTTCCGCCGACAAACCCCATCCACGGACAGCCCAGAAGCGTCTTGTCGAGGTGACAATGCCCCTCGACCAGCGGCGGCAGGATCAGCCTGCCCTTGCCGTCAATGGCCTCCACGCCGTCCGGTGCCGCACCGAACGCGCCAAACACACCGTTGCGCAATTCGACATCGCTTGTCGTGCCGTCGGCGAAACGGACGTTGCGAACCCAGGTGACATCATTAGACATGGTGAAGCTCCATGCGGCGAAACCCGCCGGCACAGTTCAAGGATATGGCGCGGGCAACCGCTTGCGGCAAGCTTACTGGCAGTGCGGCAGGCGCAAGGCGTGGTCGCCCTCTACATCGGCTCGCGCAGGAATGCCTCGATCATGCGCGCAGAGCCGTGCGGGTCTGTCGCGAGGAACAGATGGCCGTCATCGATCAGTTCGAGCCGCGATTTCGGGATCACAGCCGACATCATCTTGGCGTTGATGACCGGGACCAGCGGATCGTCCGTACCGGCGATGATCAATGTCGGCTGCGGCAACAGCCACAGCCATGGCAACGAGGTCCAGCCGCTCATCGCAAACAATTGAAGCATATACCCCATCTGCGTCGCGCCCTTCATGGCCGCGGCATGTTTGGTGATGAGCGTCGGGTCGGTGCGGAACGCGCCGCCGTAGATTTCGGCCGCGATCGAACGCATATAGTCCTTGTCGGTGTAGCGTTTGACGCTCGCCATCTTCATCAGGACGTTGGGCGCACCCGGAACCATGGTGATGCCGGGCGCGGTGGCGCACAGGATCAGCTTGCGGCAGAAACCCGGATACTGGATCGCAAATTGCTGGGCGAGCCCACCGCCCCACGACACGCCCGACACGTCGCAGCTCTCGAAGCCAAGCTGTTCCATCAGGTGCTTCGCCAACCGCGCCATGGTCGACGGGCGGTAGGGCATTGCCGGCGCTGGCGAGCCGCCAATGCCCGGAATGTCGAAAATGACAGCCGTGGTGTCGTCCAGCGCATTCATGAACGATTCGGCCAGTTCGAGGTTCGCGCCGATGCCGTTGAACATCAGAAGCGGCGGCCGGTCAGCCGTCCCTTCGCGGATGCCGACCCTCAACTGCTGGCCGTCGACCTCGAACATGCCGATGCGCATCGCCTCGCCCGAGGGAGTGCGCCGCCGCGCAGTCGCTGTTGCCATGCTGATTCTCCTGTGCCGTGCCTCACGGCTCAAAGATATATGTGCCGGGCGCCGCGCCTAGCACCTTGAATTTGTCGCTGCCCGATATCGAGTCGGCCTTCACCACAGGGCCGGATTTGGCCTTGAGCACCTCGGCCCAGTCAAGCCACCAGGAACCTTCCTTCTTTTCCGCCGTCTTGGTCCACTCGTCGGGGTCCTTGGCGCTGGCGGTGCCTTTCACATACCAAGCCTTCGGATTGCCGGGCGGGTTGAGCAGGCTTTGCAGGTGGCCGGAATTGGACAGGATGAAGGTCGTCTTGTCGCCATAGAGACGCGCCGTCTGATAGACCGCCTTCCATGGCGTGATGTGATCGGTCGTGCCCGCAATCACATAGGTGTCCACCTTCACCTTCTTCAGGTCGATCGGCACGCCGTCGATCGACATGCGCCCGCCATTGACGAACGGATTGGTGAAGATCAGGTCGAGGAAGTCGCCATGCAGCCGCGCCGGCAGGCGCGTCGTATCGGCGTTCCAGTAGAGCACGTCGAAGGCCGGCGGCTGGTTGCCGAGCAGATAGTTGTTGACCCAATAGTTCCAGATCAGGTCGTTGGGCCGCATCCAGGCGAACATTTTCGCCATTTCCTGCCCGTCGAGCACGCCCCTGGCCTTCGACATCGTCTTTGCCGCCATCACCGTCTCGGGTGTGACCAGCGCGGCCATGTCGTTGTCGGTCTCGGCCTCGGTGTCGAGCACGCAGACGGCAAGGAAGAGCTGTTCGATCTTCTTCTGCTTCTTGCCAGCCAGATAGGCGAGATAGGTCGAAAGCGTGATGCCGCCCGAGCACGATCCCATGATATTGACCGTGTCGGAGCCGGTGATCTCGCGCGCGGCGTCCACCGCCTCGTCGAGAGCCTTGATATATGTGTCGAGCCCCCAATCGGCCTGCTTCTCGGTCGGATTGCGCCAGGAAATGCACCAAGGCTGGATGCCGTTTGCGGCCAGGAACCTGACCATCGACTTGTCGGGCGACAGGTCGGCCGAATAATATTTGTTGATCTGCGGCGGCACGAGCACGAACGGGCGCTGGTGCACCTCGTCGGTCGTTGCCGAATAGACGATCAGTTCCAGCACTTCGTTGCGGAAGACGACCGTGCCCGGCGAATTGGCGATATTTTGGCCGATCTTGAATTTCGACGCATCGACCGACGACGGCAGGCCGCCATTCTTCGTCATGTCGTCCAGAAAGTTCTTCAGGCCGGCAACCGCGCTCTTGCCACCCGAATCGACAAAGGCCTTAAGCGCTGTCGGGTTGAGCACCGGATTGTTGGACGGGGCCATCGTATCGACGAAGATCGAGGTGACGAGCCGCGCCCGAGCCGCTTCCTTTTCAGGCAGATCGGTCTTGGCGACAAGCTCGGTCACGGTCTTCGACCAGGCGATGTAGGACTGCGCCAGCCCCTTGTGCAGCGCGCTCGATTTCCAGGCCGGATCGGCGAAACGCCTGTCCTTCGGATCGACCTCGATCTCCGACTGACCGGTGACGATCTTGGTGAAATCGGTGGCGAAATTCATCCATTGCTGCATCAGAAGCTGCGGCTGGGACGACATCGCCTTCATGGTCGCGGCCGCTGCCTGCATCAGGTCTTCGGGTCGCACGCCAACCAGCGGGTTCAGCGCCAGCGTGTTCTGAGCCGCGCTCTCGGCGATCTCGTCGGCTAGGTTCTTGTCTCGCTCCTGCTTGGCCATTGTCAGGCGTCCTTCTTTGCAGGACGGCCGGCGATCAGCATGGCCAGCGTCTCGGCGATCATCGCCGGCTTGTCCTCGCCTTCGATCTCGACCGTATTGGCGCATTTCATCAGGAACTGGCCCGGCCCCTTCGGCTCGAAGGAGACGAGCGTCGAGCGCATCCGGACCTTCTGACCCGCCTTGACCGGGGTCAGGAAGCGCACCTTGTCGAGGCCGTAGTTGAAGGCGGCGGCCGTGCCCTGCGGCATCGCGCCGATCTCGTAGGACATGGGCGCGACCAGAGACAGCGTCAGGTAGCCATGGGCGATCGGCGCGCCGAACGGGCTCTGCGTCCTTGCGCGCTCGACATCGACGTGAATCCACTGTCTGTCGCCCGTCGTCTCGGCAAAATCATTGATCATCGACTGGTCTACGGTGATCCAGTTCGACACGCCAAGTTCTTTGCCCACCATGTCCGGCATGGTTTCGAAAGTTAGCTCGGACATTGGTTCCTCCCTGGTCCGTCGGTGCGCTTTCCGGCACCGTTTTCACGATCCTAGACAGTTGTCCAGCGATTGCAAAGCGCCAGATGAGCCGAAAAGCGTGGCGCTCGCGCATGCACCATCGGTTGCGCGAACCTCCCGTCACAGGTCGGCTTGCGTTCGCGAATTTCAGCGCGCACAGTCGGCCCACAGCCGTCGATAGAACGGCGGCAACCGGGAGGGTGCAGTGAGAGGTCTGGCCGGAATTGACGCGTCGTTTCTCTATATGGAGACGCCCGAACAGCCGATGCATGTCGCGGGGCTGACCATCTACGAGAAGCCTGAAAACCTGAAAGGCTCTTTCTACGATCATTTCCGGACATTCTTCCTGGAGCGCATTCACCTCGTCCCGATCTTCAGCAAGAAGCTCGCGCGCCGTATTTTCGAACTCGATCATCCCGGCTGGGTCGACGCGGGCGAACTCGACATCGACTACCACCTTCAGCATGTCTCCCTGCCCGCGCCCGGCTCATGGAAGCAGCTTGAGGATCAGGTGGCGGGCCTGCACTCGACCGTCATGGACCGCTCGCGGCCGCTCTGGCAGTTCACGATCATAGACGGGCTCGATAGCGGCCATGTCGCCATCTATTCCAAGATGCACCATGCGGCCATCGACGGCGGCGCGGGCATGGAAATCGCAGCCGCGCTCTATGATCTCGGTCCGACGCCTCGCAAGGTGAAGCCTGCACCGCCAAAGCCGGAAGTTCGCATTCCGACAGTCGGCGAACGCGCCATTCTGGGCATCAATGATGCCATACAGAGCGTCCAGCGCCAGCAATTGAAGGCGCTTGAGGCCATCCCGCAAATGCTTGGAACGCTGACCGACATGCTGGTCCCGCCAAAGGACGGCAAAACGGGCGCCGCCGGGCCAAGCGCCCTGCCCGGCATGCCCGATGTGCTGGCGCCCAAGACGCCGTTCAATGCCACCATCACCTCGCAACGCTCCTATGCCGCGCGCGAAGTGTCGCTGGCGGACGCGAAATCCGTCGCCAAGGCGACCGGCACCAAGATCAACGACGTCGTCATGGCGATCTGTGCCGGAGCGCTGCGCACCTATCTTTCGGGCAAGAAGAAGCTGCCGAAAAAGCCACTCGTCGCCTTTGTGCCGATCTCGCTGCGCCAGCCGGGCGATGCCGATGCCTCAAATCAGGTGTTCGGCATGCTCTGCCCCATCGCCACGCAGATCGCCGACCCGCTCGAACGGCTGAAGGCGATCCAGAAAGGGTCAGCTGAATCGAAAAACCTCGCCGGCACTGTCAAGGACGTCGCACCCAAGGATTTCACGCTGCTCGGCGCGCCGATCCTGCTGCCGGGGCTGGCGCAGCTCTATGGCCGCTCCGGGCTTGCCGACCTTATGCCATCGACCACCAACCTGACGATATCGAACGTTCCCGGCCCACCGATTCCGGTTTTCTGCGCTGGCGCAAAGGTCGTCGCCATGTATCCGGTCTCGATCCCGGTCCATGGCATCGCGCTCAACATCACGGTTCAGTCCTATGTCGACCGCCTCGATTTCGGCATCACCGCGGACCGCAAGGCCGTGCCCGACGCCGACGCCATGGCCGATCTGTTTGCGCCTGCGCTCGCGGAACTGAAGGCGGCGGCGCAGGCAAAGGCGGCCCAAACCTGACCCCGTCACCCCTCCACAATCCCCCTGCACAATGCGTTGACGCTCCCCATATAGTCTGTTCAACTCAGCTTAACCGGCTACCGGGTCAGGAGGTCTGATGACTGCGCATACCCAGCCTTTGAAAGCACCGTCCCGCCTCTTGATGGCGCTGGAATTGAGGACACTGCCAGAACTCGGCGGTTTCTTCGCCACCCTGCCTCTGTTGGCGGCGACCGCGCCGCGCGGCGACGGCCATCCGGTGCTCGTATTGCCGGGCCTCGCCACCTCCGACCGCTCGACCACGGCATTGCGCACCTTCCTGAAATCGAAGGGCTATGACGTTCACGGATGGGAACTCGGTCGCAATTTCGGCCCGCTGCCGGGAATCGAGCGCCGAATGCTCGAAAATCTCGAAAGCCTGTACAAGGCGACTGGCCGCAAGGTGTCGCTGGTCGGCTGGTCGCTCGGCGGCATCTATGCCCGCCAGCTTGCCAAGATGCGCCCGGACATGGTGAGGCAGGTGATTACGCTGGGTTCGCCTTTCGGTGGCGACCCGCGCGCCACCAATGCCTGGCGGCTCTATGAGTTCGCCTCCGGCCACAAGGTCGACGACCGCGAGCAGCATATGGGCGGCCTGATTGCGGAAGCGCCGCCGGTGCCGACCACCGCGATCTACAGCCGCACCGACGGAATCTGCAACTGGAAGAATTGCGTGGAAGCACAAAGCCCGACGACCGACAATGTCGAGGTCGAAGGCAGCCATTGCGGTCTCGGCCATCATCCGGCAGTCGTTTATGCGGTTGCCGAAAAGCTCGCCCAGCCGGAAGGCAAATGGCAGAAGTTTGATCGCTCCGGCTGGAAGAGTCTCGTCTACCCGAACCCGGAGAGGTGAGACGCCCGACTGCACGGGATGGGGGGCGCAGGATCGGGCAGCTCCTCCCTTGCCGTCACCACAGCCTCCGTCATTCCGGGGCGCGTAGCGAACCCGAAATCCAGAGGTGTTACGGTCATAATTAGCCGCATCGAGCCGAGGACGTAGTCTCGCCAGTACAAGAACCAGAGGCGCTCTGGATTCCGGGTTCGCTGCGCACCCCGGAATGACGGAGAGTGTGGCAGCCTACTGGCTACTGGCTACTGGCTACTGCCTATTCCCTACTGCCTACTGCCTACTCCCTACTGCCTGTCCCCTATTCCCCGAACACATCCTGCCCGAGGTCCGACACGCTCGTCTTCCCGAGCAGTGCCAGCGTGAGGTCGAGTTCGGCCACCACATTGCGGATCACTTCGCGCACGCCCGCTTCCCCGGCCAGCGCCAGCCCGTAGACATAGGGCCGTCCGAGCAGCACGGCCCGCGCGCCGAGCGCCAGCGCCTTGGCGACATCTGCACCGGACCTGATCCCGGAATCCATCAGCACCGGCATGTCGCCCGCCGCCGCGACCACCTTCGGCAGGGCATCCAGCGTCGCCACCTCGCCATCGACCTGTCGGCCGCCATGGTTCGATACTATGATTCCATCAATGCCGAGCGCCCGCGCCTTTGCCGCGTCGTCCGCATGTCGAACGCCCTTGAGCAGGATCGGCAGGCGGGTCATCTCACGCAATCGGGCAAGATCGTCCCAGTTGAGGTCGGGGCGCGAATAGGTGGCGGTGAAATGCGCCACCGCTGCCCGCATCTGCCCGACGCTCAGGCCAAATGCCCTGCCCTTGCGCACCAGATTGACCAGCGTGCCAAGCACGCCGATGCCCTTCGGCTTGACGCCCGTCTCCGGCGGCCTTGCCGGAATGGCAGCACGAAACACAGGGTCTGACAGATATTGCGCAAGGCCCTGGCCTTGAAGGAACGGCAAATGGGCGGCATCCAGATCGCGTGGCCGCCAGCCGAGCAGCGTCGTGTCGAGCGTGACGACAATCGCCTCGCAGCCGCAGGCCTCCGCGCGCCCGACGACGGAGCGCACGAATGCGTCGTCGCTCGACCAGTAAAGCTGGAACCACCGAGGCGACGCCCCCATGGCGGCTGCGCAGTCCTCCATTTTCACCGAGGCCTGATTGGGGAAGACATAGGCGACGCCCTCAGCCGCCGCCGCCTTCGCCACGGCGAGATCGGCATCCCGATGCGCCATTTCGAGCACGCCGATGGGTGCCAGCAGCACCGGATATTGATGCCGCCGCCCAAACAGTTCGACTGACAGGTCGCGTCGGGAGACATCGTTCAGGACACGCGGCACAAAGGCATGGCGTTCAAACGCGGCGCGGTTGGCGCGCATCGTCGCCTCCATGCCGGCCCCGCCGACGACATAGGCCGCAGCGTCAGGCCCCATGGAGCGGGCGGCCTTCGCCTCAAGCGCGTCCGGCGCGACGGGCACCAGCGGTGTCGTGCCGCCGGCCCCCGTCACATAGATCTGCATCTGCCGCAGCCGGCCGGGCGCCTGCTGCTGGCTCATTACAGCCATCGAAGGCTCCTACTTCTTCCCCATTCCGTCGCGAACCTCCTCCATCGCCTCCTTGATGCGGGCGCGCAGGATTTCGATTGTTTCGGTGGAGGACTGGCGCACGACATCGGCCATTTCCGACGCGTTCTTGATCGCCGTCTCGAACGACCGGCGTGCAAAATCCGCCTGCTTGGTGACCAGTTCCTGCGGGCTGCTGCCTGCGCGGAAACCCTGCGCCATCTCGGTTACTTCGCGCAGCGTATCCTGCAGGATTTCGCGCTGCTTGGCCATGACCGTGGATGCGCCCGCCGTTGCCGCCTTTGCGGTCTTTTCCAGCGTTTCGAGGTTCTTGCGGTGGTGCGAGATGATCTTGTCGACATCGACATTCGGGATCTTCAGCTCGCTGCCGAAATTCCTGAACATGTCGACGAAAGACTCTGCGTCGGATTTCTTGTTGGCCATGGCTTCCTCCCATTTGTTCAGCTGCGGCTGAAACCGAGAGTAGAGCCTCACAGTCCCGCGTCAATCGGCGAAGATCAGTCTTTCGCCAATATAGAGAACCAGTCCGGCAATGCCGCCGATCATCATGCCGTTGAAGCGGATGAACTGGAGGTCGCGTCCGACATTGATCTCGATCAGCCGCGTCAATTGTCCGAGATCCCAGCCCTTCACCTGTTGCGAGATGAAGGCGGACACGCCGCTCTTCTGCGCTTCGACGAAGGAGGACAGCGCGACGACAAAGCCCGCATTCATGTCGGCGCGTATGGCCGGGTCGGCGGCAAGCTGGCGTCCGATATCGACGAACAGGCTCGCCATATGCGTCCTGATCATCGAATCCTTTGCCTTGGCGTCCTGTTCGAGGAAGCTGCGGAAACTGTCCCACATGTCCTGCACCAGATCGTGCAGTTCGGGCCGTGCCAGGAAATCGCGCTTCAGCTTCTCGGCGCGCTTGGCATATTGCTTCGACGTCCTGAGCTTCTGCACGAAACCTTCGACGAACCGGTCGAACTCGACACGCATGGGATGATCCGGATCGGCCTTCACCTCTTCGAGAAGCGACCCGGCAGACGCAACGATGCGCTTCAGGAGATAGGCGTCTGCCCGGAACAGCTTGGCAACCGAGGGAAGTTCATCCCTGATCTTGTCGCGAATGGCATTAAGCGCCTCCTCATCCGACAGGAAGCGGGCGAAGACCTTGATAACCTCGTTGAACAGGCGCTGATGGCGGCGATCCTCGGTAAAGGCGCTGAGAAGCTCAGCGGCGAGCGGCGCGACCTGAACCTTGTCGACCTGCTGCACCATGCGCTCGGCGAGAAACTGGCGCAGTCCAGACCCTTCGATCGCCGTCACCGTCTGGGGAACAAGCCGCACGACAAAGCGCGACAGGCCGTCCGCGCGCTCCTTGTCGGCCATCCAGTCGGCGATCAGCGCAGCGAAATCCACCTCCTTGAGCTTCTCGCCGATGGGTTCGGGCGCGAGGAAACTCACTTCGATGAACTTGCCGAGATTATCGGCGATGCGTGCCTGATTGGAGGGAATGATGGCCGTGTGCGGGATCGGCAGGCCCAGAGGGCGGCGAAACAGCGCCACCACCGCATACCAGTCGGCCAGCCCGCCGATCGCAGCCGCCTCGGCAAAGGCGGCGACGAAGGCCAGCGCCGGATAACTCGCCTGAAAGCTGCGTGCGACGAGGAAGACGACGATGCACAGCACCAGCGAGAGCGTCGCCAGAAGCTTGATGCGCCGCAATGCGGCAAGCTTGGCCGCGTCATCATCACTCATGGCCTGGGTCTGTGAGCCGGTCTGGAGCATGGCAAAGCATATCCTTTGCATTTCATCTAATGGGTCGGCGCATCCTGCGCCAGACCATGACCGCCTGACCTGTCCTGATGCGCCAAATGTGACTCCATGCCGGAGAAATCGCGCGACGGTAGAAATTTACGTATAAAATTCAATCATTTAATTTTTTTTGCATTGCAACAAATAATTGATGTTGCAGTGCACCATTTTCTATTCTATATGATTGCCATACCCCGGGTCATGGTGAACGGGGCCAACCGTTGCTCAGAAAGAGAATGGAAAAGATCATGTCCAAGACCGTCAAGACCGCAAACATTGCCGAAGAGGCTGTTGCATCGTTCACGAAGGCGTTCGACGCCGCGAAGAACTACGAACTCCCCACCGCCGCCCGTGAATTCGTGAAGCGCACGAACGCTTCCGCACAGGAGCGCGTTGAATCCGCCCATGCAGGCGCATCGAATGCCGCAACCCGCGTTGAAAAGTTCGCGACCGCTTTTGTCGGCGGCTACGCAGACTTCACCCGCGGCCTGATCGAGGCCTCGCTCTCTAACGCCCAGCACGCTTTCTCGACCGTCGAGAAGCTGGCCGGCGCCCAGTCGATGAGCGAAGCCGTCCAGATCCAGGCCGACTATGTCCGCGAAAGCGCCCGCGTCAATTTCGACCGCGCCAAGACGACGGCCGAGAGCGCCCGCGCCTCGATCGCCGATGGCGTCAAGCAGGTCCAGTCGGAACTGTCGGCTCTCTACCCGAAGAAGGCTGCATAACAGCCTCTCCCCCGAACCAGGAAAAGCCCGCCGGAGCGATCCGGCGGGTTTTTTGTTGTACAAAGTGTTGGAAATGTTCGGCATTGCGCTTCGGTTGCGCAATGCCAGATTGATCAGATCGTTGCGCGAAGCACCGGGCCGTCGGGCAAGCGCGCCTCGAAGGACAGCTGGACGCCGGACAGGTCGATCGTGCCGACCGTGTCGCCATCGACGAATGACAGGCGCGCATTGAACTTGCGCGCGAGCGCCTTCATCGCCTCGTTCTGCGGATGGGTGGTAACGCGAAGTTCCTCATAGCCCATGGCGAGCGCATGGCCGATCAGCCGCTGGAACAGTTGGCTGCCGATGCCCTTGTGCTGGAGCCCTTTTTCCACCGAGAAGGCGATTTCCGCAGTCGGCGGGTCGAGGTCGGCACGCTCATGCAGTTCGGCTGCACCGTGAACCTCGCCGTTCTCGACATAGCCGATCACGGTCGCCCCTTCCGAGAAGCAGCGGGCGGCATAGGATGCAACGAAGATATCGTCGGTCACGCCGTTGAAGCGGTCGCGCCGGCTTTCGGCGTCGAGACGCAGCAGATGCTCGCGGAATGCCGCGAGATCGGAAGGCCTCAATTGCCTGATCTGTCCTTCGGGTATGCTCTTTATCTGTGCCTTAGCCATGGTCTCAGCCTCGTGGTCCTCCCGCGAGTCATCGACGGATCGATGGATCTTATATTGTGCAGCGCACAAAAGAGATCAAGTGCGTAGTTCCACGCTCCGGCAGTCTCCGCCAAATTCACTTGCCTGAAGTTAACGGATTGAAGCTGCCTAAATCGACCTAACTCCCGGACCAGACATCGAGCACGTAGCGGTCGCTTCGCCCAAGAGCGTCGATCCAGGCTTCGGACGTTTCGGCATCGCTGTCGGTTTCCTCGGAATGAATGCGTACGAGCGTGCGCTTGACGTCCGGCTCCATGCGGCTGCCGTCGCCGCAGATAAAGATCTTTGCCCCGGCCTCGATCAGCTTCCAGACCTTTTTGCGCTCCTTGCGGATCATGTCCTGGACATAGACCTTGTCACCCTTGGACGGGCGAGAGAAGGCGACGTGCAGGTCGACGATGCCCTCCTTCTCCATCGCTTCCAGTTCCTTGCGGTAGAGATAATCCTCGTCCGGGTGGCGGCAGCCGAAGAACAGAAGTGCCGGCCCGAGCGTTGCCCCTGCTGCCTTCTGCATCACCCGCTCCTGCAGGAACCCGCGGAAAGGGGCAAGCCCCGTGCCGGGGCCGATCATGATCAGCGGCACCGACGGGTCGTCGGGCATCTGGAACCCGGCCTTGGTTTCCTTGATCGACGCGAAGACCGTGTCCCCCTCGCTTTTGTCGGCAAGATAGGTGGAGCAGGTGCCGCGATAGTCTCCCTTGCCCGAGCGCGCAGGCCCTTCCACGATGCCGACCGTCACCGAGCATTCGCCCGACATGGCGTTCGGCGAGGACGAGATCGAATAATAGCGCGGAGCCATCACCGGCAGCATTTCGAGGTAGGCCGGGAACGACAGTTCGCAGGCCGGAAACTCTTCCAGCAGATCGAGCACGGAGCGGCGCTTGGCGAGAACCTCGGTCCGGTATGTGTCGCCGCCGTCCTGCGCCTCGGCGATCAGCGCCTCGATCTTCGGCCTCGTGAAAGGACAGCGGGTCGCCGCGGCAAGCGCCTGCACCTGCTTGCGGGTCGCAACACCCTGAAGCTCGAAATAATCGGTCAGGATGCGGCGCACGCTCACCGGCCCGTCGATCGGGAACGGAGCCTGACGGCCGCCGGTCGTCTTGAGCCTGATCTGCGCGCCCGGCGCAAAGCCGAAGCGGCGTTCGACACGTTCGACCAGCCCGACCCCGTTGCGGGCCACGACGCACAAATGATCGCCCGGCCGGTAGGTCATGCCCTTGGGCAGAGACACCTCGATATGACGCGTCGAACGGCCCGATTTCTTGACGTTCTGAAGTTCGGAATTCACGCGGATCGTCACCGGCTTCGCACCCGTCTGGACGATTGCCGGATTGGTCGCCGAATCTGAGATGACCTCCATCTCGTAGAGCGGTTCGGCATCGATCTGGCTCGAAAAATCGACATCGAGGCCAAGCCCCTTGCCGACCTGCGGCCAAAGCTCCTTGAACCAGTCCTGGAATTGCCCGTCCAGATCTTCGCGCGCGTCTCCCTCTCCGCGCGGTATCAGCCGGTTAGCGCCGAGCGCGGCCAACCGCTCGTCGATCATGCGCGGCTGCGACTGATAGGTCGACGCCCAGTCACGATTGCCGCAGCCGAAGACGACATAGTTCACGCCCTTGGCCGCGCCCGGTTTGACCTCGCCCAGCCATTTGACGAAGCGGGTGGCATTGTCAGGCGGTGCACCATTGTAGGAGGCGCTGGCGATGATCGTCACGCCCTCGGTCGGCAGGGCGCCACCCGCCGTGTCGAGATCGGCCAGCGTCACGTCGAAACCGTTTAGTTCGGCCGAATTGGCGATGTCGCGCGCCAGTTCCTCGGTCGTGCCGAGATTGGAGCCGAACAGGACCGTGGCCTTTGCCCCATGTTTCGGCCGCTTGGCGATCTTCGGCTGCTCGACCGGCAACGACTGGTTCGCCGCCTGTCCCGGTACCACGGCGCTGCGCATCCGGCCCGGCCGCTGCTTCACCTTCAGCGTGAAGCCGTCCGGCTTGATCGACAGCGATTCCTTGATCTTGAGCTGGTAGTTCTTGTGGTCGAAGAACTGGAAGCGTTGCAGCAGCATGCCCATGACGAGCGTTGCCTCCTGCATGGCGAACTGGCGACCGATACAGGCGCGCTCGCCATTGCCCCATGGCTTGAAGGCATTGACGGGCCGCTCTCGTTCCGCCTCGCGCGAAAAATTCTCCGGATTGAACTTTTCGGGTTCCGGCCCCCAGACCGACGGGTCGCGATGCAGCATCAGCGTCAGCAGGGTGATGAAGGTGTTCTTCTTGAGCTTGAACTTTCCGCCGATCACCTCGTCCTTGTAGGGATAGAGGCCGATGGCGGGCGCGGTCGGATAGAGCCGCAGCGACTCGTTCAGGATCTGCTGCACATAGGTCAGCTGGTTCACCTGCTGCGCCGTCGGCTGGATCGACAGGTCATTGCCAAGCACGCGATCGACCTCCTCATAGGCCTTGTCCAGCACGTCCGGATTGTTGACGAGGAAGTAGAGCGTGAACGACATCAGCCCCGATGTCGTCTCGTGGCCGGCAATCAGGAAGGTGATGATCTGATAGCGGATGTTTTCGTCCGACAGGCTCTCGCCTGTCGTCTTGTCGACGCCCGCCAGCATGAAATTGAGCAGGTCCTTCTGGGCCTGATCGCCGCCACCCTTGCGCCGTTCGCGGACGATGTCGTCAACGAGCTTCGACATGAAGGAAATGTCGCGGCGCATCTGGTCGAGGCGCTTGCGCAGCACGACCTTCTCGAACGGCAGGCCGCGCTGGACCATGCATGTTTCGAGCGTGCGCGTCAGCGCATCGATGAACGGATGATAGTCGCGCCGGTAGAAGGAGTTGAACCGGTAGTCGAAGCCGCAGACGCCGATCGTGTCGAGCGCCAGCGCCGTCATGTCGTGGACGACATCGATCTCGTCTTCGGCATTGAGCCGTTCCCATTTCTGGCAGAGCTGGCTGCCGATGTCGTACATCAGCGGCAGATAGCCCGTCATGGCGCGCTGGGCGAAGGTCGGCAGCAGGATGTTGTGAGCCTTGTGCCAGTTTGCGTCCTCGGTATCGGCGGTGAACAGCCCGTCTCCGGCCACGCCCCTGATGCGCCGCAACGGCCCCCTCACCGCCTTGTCGAATCGTTTCTCGTCGCAGATTTCCTCGACCAGCTTTGCCCCCGACACGACCACCAGCGGCGTCCCCATCATGTCCAGGCGGAAGATGGGTCCGAGTTCGCGCGTCAGGCCCATCAGGCTTTGCAGCGGGGCATCTGTATCGACGGAGAGCATGTTGCCGACGATCGGCTTCTTGGGCGGAGTGGGAATGTACTGGATCGTCTGGCCGTCAGCCATGAATGCTCTCCTCCTCACGGTACTTGCGACCGTTTCTGACATTAATTCCAAGTTGCAGGAGAAAGGCAAGCAGAGCCGGATCGGTGGCCGGACCGTCATGGCAAAGCCGGATTCGGCAAATAAGCTGACAAAATCAGTCAACTTCATTCATTGCAGTCTGGAATAATTCCAGAAACAGTCGCATATAGGGAATGACCAGACACACGGAAGCGATCCCATGCGCCTTACCCGCCAGACCAATTATGCGGTCCGCATCCTCATGTATTGCGCCGCCAACAGCGAGCGCCTGTCGCGCATCCCTGAGATCGCGGCCGCCTACTCCGTTTCGGAGCTTTTCCTGTTCAAGATCCTCCAGCCGCTGGTTGAAGCCAAGCTTGTCGAGACGGTGCGGGGCCGCAATGGCGGCGTGAAGCTCGGCCGTCCGGCAGCCGAGATCACGCTGTTCGACGTCGTGCGCGTCACCGAAGAAAACTTCGCGATGGCGGAATGCTTCGAGGCAGACGGGACGGACTGCCCGCTGATCGATTCGTGCAATCTCAATGCAGCGCTGCGCAAGGCGCTCGGCGCGTTCTTCGAGGTGCTGGAGAGCTACACGATCGCCGATCTCGCCAAGGATCGCGACGACCTGCGCTTCCTCTTGAAGATCGACGAAGCCAAGCCCGCCGCGCTGGCTAATTAACGGCTAGAGACTGACCGACTGGGGCAGCACGAAAGGCGCGCCCTTCTCAGGCGTCACGCCGACCCGCAAGCCGCATTCGAAGACGCGGCTGACGCGCTCGTCCACCAGAACCTCCGACGGCGAACCAACTGCCTCCGCACGCCCGCGATGCATCATCACGATCCTGTCGGCAAACATCGCCGTCAGGTTCAGGTCGTGCATGACGGCAATCACGCCGCCACCGGCCTGCGCAAACTCGCGCGCAATGTTCATGATAACGAGCTGGTGCTTGATGTCGAGGCTCGACACCGGCTCGTCGAGCAGCAGATAGCGCGGCACTCCGTCGAGAACGGGTTGCCACACCTGGCAAAGCACCCGCGCAAGCTGGACGCGCTGCTGTTCGCCGCCTGAAAGCTCCTGATAGAACCGCCCCGCGAAACCGCCGAGATCGACGCGCTCCAGCGCTTCGAGCGGCAGCAGGTTGAGCGCCTTTCCCGTCACGCCCGAACGGCCGCCAGTCAGGCCGAGCCGCACGACTTCAAGAACGGTGAATGGGAACGACAGGCTGGTGGCCTGCGGCAGCACCGCCCGGCGGCCCGCAAGCTGCCAGTGCTTCATAGACCTGATGTCCTGGCCGCCAATGCTGATGCGCCCGACATGGCCCCATTCGCCCGAAATCGCCTTCAACAAAGTGCTCTTACCCGAGCCGTTCGGCCCGACAATCGCAGTCACCTCACCGGCCTGCGCCGCAAGCGAAACGCCGGAGACGATCTGTTTCGGGCCGATCGAGACCCCGACATCTTCAAGTTCGATCGAATGGGTCACAGGTCGAGCACTCCCCTGCGGCGAAGAAGGATCCAGAGGAAGAACGGCGCGCCAACCGCAGCGGTGACGATACCGATCGGCAATTCCGCCGGCGCGACGATGGTCCGAGCAACCGAATCCGCCAGCAGAAGCAGGCTTGCTCCCAGCAAGGCCGATGCAGGCAGCAGGTATCGGTTGTCCGGGCCGATCAGAAGGCGCAGCAGATGCGGCACGACGATGCCGACAAAGCCGATGCCGCCAGACACGGCGACCGAAGCGCCGACAGCAGCCGCCACAGTGACGATTGCCGTCGACTTGACCCGCTGCACCGGAATGCCCAGATGCCCGGCGGTCGCTTCGCCCAGCGAAAGCCCGTTGAGGCCCCGCGCGATGAACGGGGCTGCGACAAGGCTGAGCGCAATGATAGGACCAGCAGCCGCGATCTTGGTCCATGTCGCGCCGGCCAGCGAACCGAGGCCCCAGAAGGTCAGGTCGCGCAATTGCCGGTCGTCAGCGACATAGACCAGAAGCCCGGAAAACGCACCGGCCATCGCACCAAGCGCTATGCCTGCCAGAAGCATGGTCGCGACCGAGGTCTGGCCACGCCGCGTCGCGATGCCGTAGAGCAGCAGCGTCGTCGCCAAGCCCCCGATGAACGCGGCGAACGGCAGCGAATAGATGCCGAAAATACTGGTGACGGGCGCAAGTGCGGTCCCGCCAAGGACGATGATCGCGATTGCCGCAAGCCCTGCACCGGCTGAAACGCCGACGAGACCGGGGTCCGCCAGAGGGTTGCGGAACAGGCCCTGCATCACCGCGCCCGACACCGCGAGCGCCGCGCCGATCAGCACGCCGAGAATAGCGCGCGGCAAGCGGATTTCCATCACGATGATCCGGTCGCGCGCGCCAAGCTCGCCGGACCCCAGCCCCAGCAATTCGCGAACGACCGCAAGCGCGGAGGCATCCGACGCGCCGGACGCAAGGCTGACGATGAAGGTGGCGACGAGCGCCACCGACAGCAAAAGGATAATGGCGCGCGCCCTCCTGGAGCGATCGCCGTCGATGTCACCGGCCCGGTCGGTCGCCGGGGTTTCTGTCACTCTTGTCAACACGGCGGATCAGTTGACGATCGCGTCGCCGTAGAGCGCCTTGGCAAGATCGCGCGCCGCACTTGCGGTGCGCGGTCCGAAGCCGAGAAGATAGGCCCCGTCCATCCTGAGGACGGCATCGGCCTTGACCGCCGGCGTCTGCCCCAGCGCCGGGTGCTCCTTCATCTGGGCATTTGCCGCCGCATGGTCGCCGGCGCGATCCATCATCAGGATGAGGTCTGGCCGCGCGCTGATGATGGCCTCGTCGGTCACCGGTTTGTAGCCCTCGAATTCCGTGATGGCGTTGACGCCGCCCGCCATCCTGATGATGCCGTCGGCGGCGGAATTCGTGCCCGACGCCATCACCTTTCCACCCTGCAGGGACAGGACGAACAGCACGCGCTTGCGCTCGGTCAAATTTGCGGTCTTTGCAAGCGCCGCGTCGATATCGGCTTTGACCGAAGCCACGAGCGCGTCGGACTTCCCCTTCACGCCGAGCGCGGTGCCGATCGTTTCGATCTTGGCGAGAATGCCAGCTTCGTCGAATTTGTCAGGAACGGTGACAAACGGGATGCTCGCCTTCCTGAGCACCTCGATCGCCTCCGGCGGCCCGCTGCCTTCCAGCGTCAGGATGGCGTCGGGATCGATGCCGAGCACGCCTTCCGGCGAGATGGCGCGCATATAGCCGACATCGGGAACGGCGAGCGCCGCTTCGGGATAGACGCTGGTCGAATCGCGGCCGACGATCCGGCCTTCCTCGCCCAGCGCGTAGAGGATCTCAGTCACCGAACCGCCAATGGCGACGACGCGTTTGGCCGACGACACGTCGGGGTTGGCTTCCTGCGAATTGGCCCACGGTGTTGGCGCCATGAGGGCCGCGAGCGACAGCGCCAGCGTTGCCAGCGTCATCGCATAGCGCCTGACACGCACATTGGGATGGTAGAGCGACATTCAAAAATCCCCTTAAGCTGCTGAAGGCCTTGGCGTGCGCGGCAGGCTTTCGACCAGCGAGCGCCAGTCGTCGCGCTCAAGCGAACCTTCCTTGCGCTTGCCGAAGAACTGGATGATCAATTCACCATCCGCGTCATAGGCCTCGATAGACGTGACAAAGCCCTCGGAAGCCGGCTTGCGCACCGCCCACGTCTCGACGATGTGATCGAGCCTCAGATGCAGGTGGAACGTCGGGTCCATGATGTTGAGCCAAGGCCCCATCGGCTTGATTTCGCTGATCGGACCGGAATGGATCTGGATGCAGCCGCGATTCCCGACAAAGCACATGATCGGAATGGCGTCCGCCGCCGACTGGCGCATCATGTCGGCCACGGCGTCACCTTCGACCGGCCAGGCATAGTCTGTACCGACGACTTGCACCGACTGGAGCCGGGTCAGCTTGAGGTCGCGCAATATGTTGATGAACTGATGAACGTCGGTCATCTTCGACCAGCGGTCACGCAGATCGTCGACATCGACCGCCGGCATGGCAGGCTTGGAGATAGGCAGGACTTTCGCCTCGATCTCGACCGTCTGGGTCTGCTCGGCATGAAGCAGCCGCGTTACCAGCGCCTCATAGGCGTCGACGTTCGACGCATCGCGCAGATGAACCTTGTGTACGGCGTCGCCTGCCCCGTCGAAGAACTGCAGGCTGCGACGCACGACGCCATCGCCGTCGGTCTTGGAGACCGCATAGCCATGCACCCAGTTGCGCGGGAAGATGCGCAGGTCGATGTTCTCGCCCTGCGCCATGGCCGCATGCTTGCCGGTCACCACCTTGTCGTAGACACCGATCTTCTCGTGAACCGCGCTTTCGTTGCGGGTCAGCGCCATGACCTCGCCAAGCGCCTCCATCCCGGTGAGGAATTCGTCCACCTTGGGCTCGATACGGCGATTGCCCTCGCCCACCCAGGCCGCCACGAATTCGGCTTCGGAGATGCCGAGATTATTGGCAAGATCGCGTTCGCGAAGTTTCGGATTGTCTGCGCGCGCCTGGCGAATTGCGGCCGCGGTCGGTCGAACTGAAGTCATGCTGGCTGGTCCCCTGGTCCCTATTTGTTGAGGATGAGCTTGCCCTGTCGGGTAATTTTCAAGCGGTAGAGCGATCCACGGTGCTGGATCCCGATTTCATGGTCCCCGTGGAACAGCGACGTGCTCTCCACGGTGCGCACCGGCTCCGGCGACACCGGTCGCTGGTCTTGGGGCCGCGCCTCGCGGAAGCGGCGGTCATAGTCGAAGGCTGGATGATTGAAGGTCGGCCTTGTGTTCACGTGCTTGCCCTCGTTTCTGTGCACCGTGTTGCGCGGACGCCACATCAATGCGCGATGAATTCTTGACAGTAATTATCAGCTTTAATACGAAGCGCAATACCGGAGTGAAAGAGTCAACTTAAATCCGGCCATGAGAAGGCAAGCCGCTGCAAGCCTGGCAACGCAATTTGGTATTGGAGCATAAAATGGGGCTGGTGGGACAAGGTGCACGCGCGCTGCTGTGCGGCACGGCTGTGACACTTCTTGCAGGGACGACTTTGGCATGGGCGCAAGCCCAGCAAGCGGCGGCAACGACTGACGAGCAGGTTACGACGGAGAGCGAGAAAAAGGGCCGCGCCACCGCGCTTCAGCGTCTGGTTCTGGGTGCCGGTCAGGAGAAGGTCGCGATCGATACGCCTTCGGCCGTCACCGTCGTCGAGCAGCAGGACATCGATGACGAACAGCCTCAGACGATCAACGAGATCATCAAGAACATCCCGGGCATCAACGCGACCGGTTCCGACCGCCTCCTCGGCCAGAATTTCAACATTCGCGGTCAGGGCGCTCCTGAAACCTCGGGCGACGGCGGCCGGATCATCGTCAATGTCGACGGCGTCGGCAAATTCTACGAACAGTACCGCATGGGTTCGTTCTTCTCCGATCCCGAACTCTACAAGCGCGTCGAAGTGCTGCGCGGCCCTGCATTCTCCACCCTTTACGGTTCCGGTGCGCTCGGCGGCGTGGTCAATTTCACCACGAAGGACGCTTCCGACTTCATAGCCGACGGTGAGACGGGTGCGCTGCGCGTGAAGACCTCGTGGGATTCGAACGGCAATGGCTGGCTGTTCAACACGACACTCGCCCAGCGCATGGGCGAAAATGCCGAGTTCCTGCTGTCAGGCAATTATCGCCAGTCCGATACATTCTCCGACGGCAACGGAAATCCGATCATCGGCACCAATTTCACCGCATGGTCAGGCCTTGCCAAGGGCACGTTCAAGGTTGGTGACGAGGGCACGCTGCGCCTCTCCTATCAGCGTTTCGACAGCGACAATGACGACCAGTATTTCGCCCAGACCGGCACGGCCAACACCTTCGGCTACATCGACCGTCGCGTCGTCGACACCTCGTTGATCGCTGCCTACGAGAACCCCTTCTCCGACAACGACATGCTGGACCTGAAGATTCAGGCGTCCTACTCCAACACGACGAACGAGCAGCGCAACCACCGCGCATTCCCAGGCATACCGATCAGTTGCGGCGCGGGAACGCTCTCGGTCATCTGCGATTCAGACTACGGTTACGAGACCTGGCAGCTGAGCGCCCAGAACACGATGGAATGGCGCGGCGACCGGTGGGAAAACTTCCTCACCTATGGCTGGCAGACCGCCTTCCAGACCCGTTCGGCCGAGGCATGGCTGAACAACGGCACACCGCTCGACAGCCCCAATTTCCATCCGCAGGGAACCGATCTCAAGACGGGCTTCTTCGTCCAGAACGAGTATATCTGGGACGACCGGCTGTCGATCATCCCGGGCGTGCGGTACGACTGGCGCCGCCTCTCGCCCAAGGACGTTGCCGTGCCGGCAGGAATGCCTCCTGGAACGGTTATTTCCGACAGCGAGGACAGCGCCTTCTCGCCGAAGATCGCGGCTCACTACAAGCTGACCGACAACGTCGCCTTCTTCGGCTCGATCGCCCACACCGAGCGCATGCCGACGCTGGACGAACTCTACACGACCAATGCGGGCGCATCATACTTCCTGCCAGCCTATGACCTCAACAAGGAACGCTCCGACAACTTCGAGGCAGGCTTTGCGCTCAACGGGCAGGATCTGATCCAGTCCGGCGACAGCGCCCAGATCAAGGTCACCGGCTTCTATAACAAGGTCAAGGATCTGATCATCCGCAATCCGGCGCTCGTTGCCGGCCCGAATCCGACGGAACCCGGCCTCGTCAACATCAACCGGGCGACGATCTACGGCTTCGAGATCGAAGCGGCATATGACAGCGACTACGTCTTCGCCAATGCCAACTACTCCTATCTAAGAGGCATCAACGACTCGGCGACGACGCCTGCAACACGCGTTCTGACGTCGATCGCACCGCACGAACTCGGATTGACCATCGGCGGAAAACTACCGGACTATGGCGTTCGCTTTGGCTGGCGTTCTCGCATCGTCGCAGGCCCACAGGATTGGAGACGCGACTTCCTGACGCCTCCAACGGGCTTCACATCGACGCGCCATTCCAAGGCATTCGACGTGCATGATCTGTTCGTGACCTGGAAGCCGGTCGAAGGCCCGCTGCTCGGTTGGGAAGGAAACTTCGGCGTCGATAACATTTTCGACAAGCAGTACAAGGAGTTCCTCCAGAACGACGTATCCAAGGGCCGCACGTTCAAGCTGTCGCTCACCAAGCAGTTTGGCTGGTAAGTCATGCGTATAGCGGCAAAGCTTGCAGTTCTGACCTCGCTTGTGGCGCCGCTGTTCGCGTCGGCCCCGGCTGCCTTCTCCCAGGAGCCGGGGCCACATCTCGCCCTTGATCTCAATGCCGCGCAGCCCACCGAAAAGGGTTGCAGGCTGACCTTCGTCGTCGCCAACAATCTGGCGACGACACTCGACCGGGCAGCCTTCGAGATGGCGCTGTTCGGCAAATCCGGCGTCGTCGACCGCCTGACCGTGCTCGATTTCAGAAACCTTCCCACCGGCAAGACCAAGGTCAGCCGGTTCGATCTTCCAAACGTCACGTGCACCGAACTCGGTCGCGTGCTGATCAATGACGCGACCGAATGCTCGGGCGAAGGCACCGCTGCCGACGCCTGCATCAGGAACCTGCGCACAAGTTCGACATCAGGCATCCAGTTCGGCCAGTAACCAGAATGTCAGCGCAGCCCATCACAACGCCCGCAAGACCGCGCTTTTCGCCCGGTAGCGGGCGGCGTGCAGGCCGCGTCGACCCGCCCAATGCGTTCCATGGAGCAGGCACGAGTTTCCATGCCGAGCCGCCGAAGCCGCAATGGATCGAGACCGAGGACCCCAAACTTGCTTCACTGCCGGTGGCCCCGCTTGCCGCGCCGGCGACCGCAGCCAGAAAGCTCTCGCGGGCGTGGCTGGCGACCATCCTTGCCTCGGTTACGCTGCATGTCGCAATCGCAGCCTGGTTCATGCTTGGCGGCTTTGAAGACGAAGTGCTCATTGCTGGCGGCGCAGAAATGGCCGTCGTCCAGCTCGGCAACGCCGATTCCAACGATTCGATGGCAGGCGAAACCGCAATCGCAGACGCGACGCAGGTCACGATCATTCCCATTTCGCAGGCGCGCCCTGTCGAGACCGTCGAGGCGCAGGACGTCGCAATTGCCGAAACCGTGACGCAGGCGGAAACCGAGATCTTGCAGCCGGTGACCGAAGAAGCGGTCGAGCCAGTCGTGGAGCAGCCGACTCAGGCAGCGCCGCCCGAGACCATCCCCGAAATCGAGCCTGAAGCGCTTCCTCCTGTCCAGCCCGATACGGTCCCGCAGATTCTGGCGACCGATGTGCCCGAGATCGTCGAAGACGTAGAGACTGTCGCGCCGATCGAGGAAGCGCCCGAGCCAGTCGAAGAGCCAAAAGAGCCTGAGCCGGTCGTCAAGCCGCCGGTCAAGAAGGCAGAGCCTGACCGCAAGCTTGAGGAACAGCGCGAGAAGGCGCGCAAGGCCGCTGCCGAAAAGCGCGAGGCCGAGCGTGCCGAACAGCGCCGCGAGGCTGCCGAGAAGAAGAAGCAGGCCGAAGCGGCTGCGCAGAAGAAGGCCGCCGACGCAAAGCGCGCAGCGGCGCAGAAGCAGGCGGCTGGAGACGGTGGCAAGGGCCGCGCCAATGCGCAAAAGGGCCGTGCCGACGGTGCCGAGCAAGGGTCAGCCAATGCCAATGCCGGCAAGGCGAAGGCCAGCAGCGCAGGCAATGCCGCCGTCACCAACTATCCCGGAAAGGTGCGCTCCAGGGTGGTGCGCGCCGCCTCGCGTATCGCCGGCAGCGTCAAGCGCAGCGCGAAGGGTGATGTCGTCATCAGCTTCACCGTCACATCTGGCGGCGGTCTTGGTGGCATATCGGTCGCGCGCAGCTCCGGCTCGCCGGCTTTCGACGCGGCTGCTGTCGCAGCGGTTCGCAAGGCCGCGCCCTTTCCCGCAATCCCTGACGGCCGCGCCTCCTGGCCATTCTCAATGCCGATCGCGGTCGGCCGATGAATTTGCTCGCCCTTCATATGATCGCGGCAGCGCGCGGCGACGGCCTGCATCCCGACTTGTGCAGCCTTTTCCGGCAGCGCGCGGCAATCGAGAACGACGCTCAAGTGATCGACATCGCCGATGCCCGACCCGGCGCGCGCCGGCAGGCAGGCTCGTCGCCCGCCGCAGGACCTGGCCTGTTTGTCCCCGGTAACGTGCTGCGGTTGGTCGCGCCGGCGGAAATCGCTACACACACAATCAAATCCAGCAAATCATCGAAGGGATGAGCCAGATGTATATCGCAATGAACCGCTTCAAAGTCGCAGCCGGATCGGAACAGGATTTCGAGGCCGTCTGGAAGGGCCGCAACTCGACGCTTCACGAAATGGCAGGCTTCAAGGAATTCCATCTGCTGCGCGGGCCGGTGAACGAGGCTGAAGGCTATACGCTGTTTGCCTCCCATACAGTCTGGGCTTCGCACGAGGATTTCGTCGCTTGGACGAAGTCGGAGAATTTCCGCGCCGCGCACCGCAACGCCGGCACGAACAAGCCTACCTATATGGGCCATCCGCAATTCGAGGGCTTCTCCGTCGTCGAAGGCGCGTGAGCGCAACGCTTCATCTCAACTCGCTGCGAGCAGGCTCGCATTGCCTCCGGCGGCCGTCGTATCGACGCACACCGTGCGCTCATGGGCATAGGCCGCCGGATATATCGTCTCGGTGATGAGTGGCACCAGCGGGCCTTTGCGCTCGCTGAGCACGCGCCTGATTTCCCGCGCTGTCTCACCGGCACGGAAATAGGCGACGACATCGACGCCGACGGCTCCAAGCTCGACGGGCCAAAGCGTGCCATCGACGACTTCAAGCGGCAGGTCTCTGGCCGTCAGCGGCTGAAGTGCTGCGCGCGAGCCAGGTGCGATGGCGATCACGGAATTGCCAGCAGCCAGCGCCTGTACGACTTGGGACAGCACGGCCTCGGTGTCTGGCCCCAGACATAGAACGCGGCCGCGCGGCGCGAGCGACAGCGAATTGGACTCGCCCGTCGGCCCGGGCAGATCGACAGAGCCATAATCGAGCGCGGCTGCCGCCGCGATTGCCGCCGCACCCTTGCCGCGCAACAGCTTGCGCAAGGTTTCGACCCGGTCGGTGCGCGCGGCCCACGCTGTCGCATGGGGAAAACGGCGCGGCATTGAAACCGGCTCGCCCTGCTTTGCCGGACCGCTCGCCACGGCCGCCTTGCGGAAGCGACGCAGATAGTGCGGACCGCCGGCCTTGGGACCGGTGCCCGAAAGCCCCTCCCCGCCGAAGGGCTGCGAGCCGACGACCGCACCGATCTGGTTGCGATTGATATAGACATTGCCGGCATGAATGCGGTCGATGATCTGCTGCACGCGGCCATCGATGCGGGTGTGCAGGCCGAATGTCAGGCCATAGCCGCGCGCATTGATCGTATCGACGAGCCTGTCGATATTCTCCGGCTCGAAGGTCGCGACATGCAGGACGGGGCCGAACACCTCACGCTCCAGTTCGTCGATGCCGCCGACGCGCACGATCTGCGGCGGCACGAACAGGCCCTCTTCCGGCGCGCCGAGCCGAGCGACCTCGCTGCCCTTTTTCGCCATGGCGGCGCTGTAGCTGCCGATCTGGCCGAATGCGTCGCCATCGATTACCGGTCCGACATCGGTTGCAATGTCCCACGGATCGCCGACGCGAAGCTCCTTCGTCGCGCCAACCAGCATCTCCATCATCCGATGCTCGACATCGCTCTGCACATAGAGCATCCGCAGCGCCGAGCACCGCTGGCCGGCGCTCTGGAAGGCGGACACAATGATATCGCGCACCGCCTGTTCGGGCAGAGCGGTGGAATCGACGATCATTGCGTTCAACCCGCCGGTCTCCGCGATCAGCATGGCGTCCGGTGAGGCGGTTTGCGCCAGCTGCCGCTCGATCAGCCGCGCGACCTCCGTCGATCCGGTAAAGCAGACGCCGGCAATGCGCGGATCGGCAGTGAGCGGCGCGCCAACGGATGGGCCATCGCCTGGCAGCATGTGCAGGACGCTCGCAGGCACGCCGGCATAATGGAGGAATTCGACCGCGCGGGCGGCGATCAACGGCGTCTGTTCGGCGGGCTTGGCGATGACAGCGTTGCCGGCGACCAATGCGGCGGCGATCTGGCCAGTGAAGATGGCGAGCGGAAAGTTCCAAGGTGAGATGCAGACGATGACGCCGCGCGCCCTTGTGCCAACCTCCACGGCCTCCGCCTCGGCCGCGTAATAGCGCAGGAAATCGACCGCCTCGCGCACCTCCGCCACGCCGTCGGCAAGTGTCTTGCCGGCCTCGCGGGCGCACAGAGCGTAGAACTCGATCGCATGTTTTTCGTAAAGGTCCGCCGCGCGCCTCAATATGGCGGCGCGCTCAGTAACCGGCGTCGCAGCCCAGCGGGGTTGCGCCTTTGCCGCAAGCGTGACGGCCTTTGCGGCAGCACCTGCCGTCGCCTCGAAGACCTCGCCGACGATCTCGCCCGGACGCGCCGGATTGGTGACGAGGCGCGGCGTCCTGGCCGCACCGACGCTGGCGCGCGCCATCCAGCGATGATCTCCGGAAAAGGCATCGCGCGCCAGCATGATGCCTTTCAGCGTCACCGGATCGGTCAGGTCGTAACCGGCGGAATTGGCGCGTGAAGGCTCGAAGATCGCACGGGGCGCGGGGATGAGTGGATTTGCCGCCGTGCCCTGCCTCGCGACCGTCGCGAACGGGTCCTGCGCGATGGTTTCGGCGCTGACGTCTTCATCGACGATCTGGTGGACAAAGGAGGAATTCGCGCCGTTCTCCAGAAGGCGTCGGACGAGATAAGCGAGCAGGTCTTCATGGGCGCCGACCGGCGCATAGATGCGGCAGCGCACACCGTCTCGCTCGCGCACTGCCTCATGCAGCGCCTCGCCCATGCCGTGCAGGCGCTGGAACTCGAAGGCGTTCCTGTCGGTCGCAAGCTCCAGAATGGCAGCGACCGTCTGCGCATTGTGCGTGGCGAACTGCGGGTAGATGCGGTCCGTCATGCCGAGCAGCTTTTTGGCACAGGCGATGTAGGAGACATCCGTATTGGCCTTGCGCGTGAACACCGGATAGGCCGGAAGGCCGAGCGTCTGCGCGCGCTTCACCTCGGTGTCCCAGTAGGCCCCCTTGACCAGGCGAACCATGATGCGCCGGTCGAGCCGCTGCGACAGCGTGTAGAGCCAGTCGATGACATAAGGCGCGCGCAGGCCATAGGCCTGCACCACGACGCCGAAGCCGTCCCAGCCGGCGAGTTCCGGCGTGGCCAGCACCTGATGGATGACGTCGAGCGACAGGTCGAGCCGGTCTGCCTCCTCGGCATCGATGTTAAGCCCCATGCGCGCGGCGCGCGCCGCCTTGCACAGCGTCAGCAGCCTTGCGGCCATGACCGGCAGCATGGTGTCGCGCTGCGCCTGCTCATAGCGAGGGTGGAGCGCCGAAAGCTTGACCGAAATCCCCGCATTGTGCCGGATATTGGTGCCGGTCGAACCGCTGTCGAGCGAGGAAATCGCATCCTTGTAGGCGGCCAGATAGCGCAGCGCGTCAGCCTCGGTGCGGGCCGCCTCGCCCAGCATGTCGAAGGAATAGAGATAGCCCTTGCGGGTGAACGCCTTGCCGCGCTTCACGGCTTCTTCGATGGTGCGGCCAAGCACGAACTGCTCGCCCATTTCGCGCATCGCCCGCGCGACTGCGGTGCGAATGACAGGCTCGCCCAATCGCCGCACCATGGAGCGCAGCGTGCGCTCGATGCCGCCGCCACCATCTTCGAGCACCTTGCCGGTCAGCGCCAGCGCCCAGGTCGAGGCGTTGACGAAGATCGAGGATGAATCGCCCGCATGTTCCGACCAGTCATGCGGCGCGATCTTATCCTTGATCAAGTCGTCCATCGTCTCGGCGTCCGGCACGCGCAGCAGCGCCTCGGCCAGGCACATCAGCGCCACGCCTTCGCAGCTCGACAGGCCGTATTCGGCGAGGAATTCCTCCATCATGCCGGGATCGGACGACGAGCGCACGGCATCGATCAGGCCGACGGCGCGCCTGGTGATCCGGCCACGGATGTCGTCGCCCAGCTTCGCGCCGGAAACCAGCCGTGACAGCGATTTGCCCTCGTCGAAATAGGTGTGACGCCTGATTGCAGCGCGCAGCGAAGCGAGAGTGGCCATGGCCGTCCGACAGATGTTTGAACCGTTGCGCGACACTAGCACGACGGCGCAAATGACCACGGTCCAAAGAGATTGACGATGCAGTTCAAAAGGACGGATAATATTGAACAAGGCATTCCATATGGACTGAACAAGCCAAAATGACAGACCAACTGGACCGGATCGATCGAAACATACTGGCGGCGCTCGCCAATGACGGACGCATGTCGATGGCGGCACTCGCTGCCAAGGTCGGCCTGTCGAAGACACCGGTTCAGGCGCGTGTGCGCAAGCTGGAGGAAACGGGCTTCATCCGTGGCTATCAGGCCGTCATCGACCGCGAAAAGATGGGCGAGGCCCATGTCGCCTTCGTGCAGGTCAAACTATCGGATACCCGCACCGATGCGCTCGACGCCTTCAACCGCGCGGTCAGACAGGTGGCCGAGATCGAGCAATGCCACATGATCGCGTCCAATTTCGACTATCTGCTGAAGGTCAGGACGCGCGACATCGCTGCCTACCGCAAGGTGCTTGGCGAGCGCATTTCGGCGCTGCCTCATGTCGCTCAGACCTCGACCTATGTGGCGATGGAAACAGTGAAAGACCGCTAGCCCCTACCGGGCGGGCTGGTTGAGCGTACCGAGGAACGCGGCAAGCGCAGCCTTCTCCCGTTCCGACAGGGTGATCGGTAAAAGTTCCGACGTGCCGTGGGCCGGCAGCGGCGCGGCCGCATAATGGTCGATCACCTCACCTATCGTGCCGATCTGCCCAGAATGCATGTAAGGCGGACGAGAAACAGCGCCGCGCAGCGATGCGGTCTTGAAGGCGCGAACCATTTCCGGATTGTCCCTGGCCAGAAATCTGAGCTCGCCGCATTGCTCGGGTGCAGCATCGCTGTATCGGCCAAGGCAGTTGAACGGGTTGGCGAGCGCAATCGGAATTGCCGTTGAACGTCCGAGATCTTCCGGCAGACCCGCCGCCTGCGGCACGCCGGTATTATGGAAATGGTCGTCGGTGAAACGCGGACCGTTGTGGCAGGTCACGCAATTGGCGCGACCGATGAAGAGCCTCAGCCCAAGCAGCTCGGTTTCGGACAATGCCGCATCGCCCTGCGGCATGGTATCTGTCGCGAGCGCGCGGGCAAACAGGTCAAACCGGGTCTCGGGCGGGCGGATGGTCCGCTGGAAGGCAGCGAGCGACTTGCCGAGATTGGCGAAGACCGTATCGATTTCGCTGCGCTTGTCTTGCGGGATCGCTGTCCATGCTGCCTGCTCCTGCGCGTTGCCGGTCGGCCCGGCACTTGCAGGCAGGCCCGAAAGATCGGGCAACGGCCCAAACAGCGCCTCATAGGGCTGCGCGAGCCTGCCCTTGATGAAATGCGCATAGGCCAGGCGCGTGCCGCCATGATCGCGGGCATCCTCTAGCGGGAACAGCGCCTGCGACCAGAGCGTATCGGCGCGGCCGTCCCAGAACTGCCAGCTGCTCCATGCGACACCTGCGAGCGGCATGGTGCGCCGGTCGGTTTCGCCAATGCCCTGCCCGCGCGGCAGGTCATCCTGAAACTGCCGGTTCTCCTGATGGCATGTGGCGCAGGAAACCGCGCCATTGCCAGACAGGCCGGTCTCGGAAAACAGCGTCTCGCCAAAGGCGGCGGCGGCGCTGTCGGCAAAAACCCGGTTCGACGGGTCGGCGGGCGGTTCGCCCAGCCTGTCGATCGAGAGCGAGGCAATCGTCTCGCGTTCGGCCTGCGAAAACTCCTGCCCCGAGCAGGCCGCGAGACCGAGCGCCAGCGCGGCAGCGACGATGCTAGAGGCTGAGATTAAACGTGACATCGTCCGAACCCGGCACAGCCGTGATCGCGAGCTTGAACTCCCACCAGCCGCCCATGTTGAAGCGCACGCCCTCTATGCGGTAGCGCCCCTGCCCCAGATCGGCAGTCACCTCCGGCGCCGTCGGCAAGCCGTGACCGTGCTGAGGCATGCCGCCATCGATCTTGATCTCAGCTCCCTCGACCGGCGCGCCGTCCGGCGTCGTGACCGTTGCGATCCATGAATGGAGAACGGCGCGGTCGAACGGCTCCTTCTCGGGCGCCACCGTCACGCGGTAGATGCCGTTTGTCGTGGCGCGCTCGCGAGAGAGGTCGAGATCGGCGGGCGGCGTCATCATGTGAAGCATGATGAAATAGGCGGCGATCGCAATGACGGCCAATGCCGCCACTATGGATATGATACGCGTCTGCCTGGTCATCTTCTTCTCCTCATGATCCGGTTGATCTGCTTTTGCCCCTTCCAGTGACTGGAAGGTCAAGCATTCTGTTTGCCGCCCTTTTTATCGCCGGACCAAACGTGTATCGAACGGAACCAGGCGGAGGACAAGCAATGGCCTTGAACGGGGTGGCATCGATCGGCGAATGCATGCTGGAATTGTCCGGCGGGCAATCCGGCGGCTGGGGCCTGAACTATGCCGGCGACACCTTCAATACGCTGTGGGCGATTCGCGCGCTGACGCCGTCAACGGTCGCCACCGACTACGTGTCGGCATTTGGCGACGACCCGTTTTCGGCAGGCCAGATCGAGTTTTTCTCGAAGAATGGCATCGGCAAGGCATCGAGCCCCGTCATCTCCGGCGCGCGGCCGGGGCTTTACGCGATCACGCTGACCGGGGCCGAGCGATCCTTCACATACTGGCGCAATGACGCGGCCGCTAGGCAGCTTGCAAACGATCCCGTCGCATTGGCGAAAAGCCTTGAAAATCGGGCACTTGTGTATTTTTCCGGAATCACCTTGGCAATTCTGACACCGGCAGATCGCGCAACGCTCCTGGCTGCGATCGCCGAGGCGCGGCGCGCAGGTGCCACGATCGCCTTCGATCCGAACTACCGCCCCCGGCTCTGGGCATCGCAGGATGAAGCGAAGGCGGCTTTGGCCGAGGCGCTCAAGGTCACCGACATTGCACTGCCGACCTTTCCCGACGAGCAGATGCTGTTTGGCGACGCCGACGACGAGGCGACCAGCAACCGCCTGATGGCAGCGGGTGTGACCGAAATCGTCGTCAAGAATGGCGCAGACCCGGCACTCATCGTCAGTGACGCAGGCCGTTGCGCGGTGCCTGCAATTCAGGTCGAGGCCGTCGACACGACGGGAGCCGGCGACAGCTTCAATGGCGGCTATCTCGCCGCGCGCCTTGGCGGCGACGGTCCGACCGACGCGGCAAAAAAGGCGCATCGCGTAGCGGCGGCAACCGTGCAGGTGCGCGGCGCGCTCGCACCTGTCGAGTTACTGCGGGCCGCGTTCAACCGCGCCTGAACCCTATTGGCCGGTCATGATGAGTTGAACCGGCTGCCCTGCCCGCACGGACGCATTTTCCATCAGGCTGCCGCCCTGCCGCGCGCCGCCAATGTTCCAGACGACATCTGTCACGACATAGTAGTCACCGTCCGCCAATCCCGAAAACTCGAAGCGTCCCTCGCCGTTTGCCCGCGCACGGCGCGTCATCTGACGGTAGAGCGGATCGGTCTGTTCAGGCTCAGGCATAAAGTTGTTGAGCTTGCCGCCCCTGTAAATCGCCCCGATACGCTCGGTTGCATAGGCTGACTTCGGGATCAGAATGACTTCGGACCCTGCGGCATAGACCACGACCCCATCATTGCGGCGCAGGAATGCCTGCCCGCTAATAATGCCGGTCCCGCTTTTGTTGATGAACTCGGCTTCCGCCGGATTAAATTTGGATACGATAACCGGTGCGGTGACGCAGCTTGCCAGAAACAGCGTCAGCACCAGCACAAGACCGGCTCTGATCATGACTTCCCCCCAACCCCACAGTCATGCTTGCGCGGCGGTGGACAAATGGCAACCTGATTTGCACCGGCAGCGAGCCGCCTAGCCGGTTCTGAAGCGATATTCCGTCACCTGCCGGTAGCGATCCCCCGGCCACAGCACGGCTTGCGGGAAATACGGACGATTGGGCGAATCCGGCCAGCATTGTGCTTCGAGGCAGAAGCCCGCCCATGCCGGATAGGGTTTGCCTTCGAGACCGACCGCCTCTCGCGCAACTTTGTGGCCGGCATAGAACTGGACGCCGGGCTCGGTCGTCCACATCTCCATCTCAATTCCTGAATGCGCACCTTGCGCCCATGCCGCCTGTTTCAGCGGGCCGCGCTGGGATGCGAGGCAGAAATTATGGTCGTACATCGTCTGCCCGCCGCCCTCGTCATGGCGAATGGTTCGCGCCAGCCGGAAATCGAACGCGGTGCCATCGACAGGGCGCACCTCGCCGGTCGGGATCATCTCATCATCGACCGGCAAATATGCTCCGGCGGCAATCGACAGGCGGTGGTCGAGACTTTCGGTTCGCCCGCCATCGTCGAGATTGAAGTAGGAGTGGTTCGTCAGATTGCACAAGGTCGGCTGATCGGTGGTGGCCGACAGTTCGATGGAGAGCGTCGCCGGAAGCTTCAGCCGGTAGGTGCAGGTGATGTCGAGATTGCCGGGAAAACCCATCCATCCGTCGGGATCGCGCAGGCCAAGCGTGACGAAGTCCGCGCCGCGATCGACCAGCGACCAGACCCGCTTGCCGGTGCCGCGCGCGCCGCCATGCAGCATGTGCTTGCCGAGGAAATTGGTGTCGGCCACATGATGGCGGCCGTCGACCACGAAACGGCCATGGGCGATACGGTTGGCATAGCGGCCCGCAATCGCGCCGAAATAGGGTGATGATGCGGGGTAATCGTCGAAGCTGGAAAAGCCGAGAACCAGCGGCGAGGAATGCCCCTCTAGCCGAAGGTCCTGCAAGACAGCGCCCCACTGCATGATCGTGGCGGTGAGGCCGCCGGCATGTATCCGGTGCCGATGGACCGGCTCGCCCTCCGGTGCAATTCCGAAAAGCGAGCCGTCCATATCTGTCAGTCCTGTCAGGAAAGACCGCCGATGCAGACATACTTGGTGTCGAGGTAGTCCTCGATGCCCTGATGTCCGCCTTCCTTGCCGAGGCCCGAATCCTTGACGCCGCCAAACGGCGCTTCGACCGTTGTGATCAGACCCTCATTGATGCCGACCATGCCGTATTTCAGGCCTTCCATCACGCGGAAGGCGCGCGTCAGGCTCGACGTATAGGCATAGGAAGCGAGACCGAATTCGGTGTCATTGGCAAGCTGGATGCCCTCTTCTTCCGTCTTGAAGCGGAAGACCGGCGCGACCGGGCCGAATATCTCTTCCTTCATGAACATCATGTCCGGCTTGGCTTCGGCAATGACGGTCGGCTGGAAGAAGGAGCCGCCGAGCGCATGACGCTGGCCACCCGCGACGACCTTGCCGCCCTTCTTCGTGGCGTCCTCGATGAATTCCTGAACCTTTGCCACCGCCTTCTCGTCGATCAGCGGCCCCTGCTGGGTGCCTGTTTCAAGACCGTTGCCGACCTTGAGATTGTTGGAGGCGGCGGCCAGCTTCTCGACGAACCTGTCATAGATGCCGTCCTGCACAAAGAAACGGTTGGTGCAAACGCAGGTCTGGCCGGAATTGCGATACTTGGCGACCATCGCACCTTCGATGGCGCGGTCGAGATCGGCATCGTCGAACACCAGGAACGGCGCGTTTCCGCCCAGTTCCATCGACACCTTCTTCATGGTCGCCGCGCACTTCTCCATCAGCATCTTGCCGATCTCGGTCGAGCCGGTGAAGGTCAGCTTGCGCACGACCGGGCTTGCGCAGATCTCGTCGCCGATCTCGCCTGCCGAACCGGTGACGATGTTGACCACGCCCTTGGGGAAGCCCGCTTCCTCGCACAGAAGGCCCCAGGCGAGGCCCGAATATGGCGTCTGCGACGCAGGCTTGACGACGACGGTGCAGCCGGCGGCGAGCGCGGGACCAATCTTGCGGGCCAGCATCGAGGACGGGAAGTTCCACGGCGTGATGGCCGCGACGACGCCGATCGGTTCCTTGGTGACGAGGATGCGGCGGTCTGCCCAGGGGCTGGGGACCGTATCGCCATAGGTGCGGCGGCCTTCCTCGGCAAACCACAGGATATAGGCGGCCGAGATTGCAACCTCGCCGCGCGCCTCGGCCAGAGACTTGCCCTGCTCCATGGTCAGAAGCTCAGCCAGCGGCTCCTGGTTTTCGAGGATCAGGTCATGCAGCTTGCGCAGCAGCTTGGCGCGGTCATTCGCCGTGGTCTTCTTCCAGCTTTCGAAGGCGCGCCCGGCAGCGGCAATCGCGCGCGCGGTTTCCGCCTTGCCGGATTTCGGAATGGTGCCGATCTTGAGCGTGGTGGCGGGGTTCGTCACATCGACGGTCTTGCCGGAGTCAGCCTGCACCCATTCGCCATCGATCAGATTGGCCTGGCGCATGTAGTGACTGGTCTTCTGAAGCATAATTTTCTCCCGCCGCCATCAGCCGGCGGCAATCTTTTCAATGTCGTCAAACAAGGCGCGATCGACCACAATGCCGTCGCGCCGCAATCTTTCCCGCATCGCATGCCGCCTGTAACCCGGCACTCGGGCGCCGCCAGCGCTTTCGACGGCCTGCGCCATGGCTGCAAACCGGCTCAATGCTCTTACCCCACCGAATGCGGACGGATCAATCGCGATGATCGCGTGACCCGTACCAGGCGGCGGACCATCGGTAGTGAAGAACGACGATTGTTCATATGCGAAATTCGATCCTGTGATTCCCGCTGCCAGCAATTCGACCATGAGCGCCAGAGCCGTGCCCTTTGCATCGCCGATGGGAACCATGGTGCCTTTCATGCCGGCTGCGGCGTCCGTGGTCGGCGCGCCATGCTCGTCGAGCGCCCAGCCTTCCGGGATCGGCGCACCCTTCTGATGCGCCGCCATGAGCTTGCCGCGCGCGACCTTCGACATGGATACGTCGATGACGATCGGCGCGCCATTCTCGACCGGGCAGGCAAAGGCAATCGGGTTCGTGCCAAAAAGCGGCTTGCCGCTGCCCCATGGCGCAATCGACGCGGGCGAATTGGCAAAGAACAGGCCCGCAAGTCCGGCATCTGCCAGCGCCTCGACCGTCAGGCCCGTGACGCCTGCATGATGCGAGCGCGTGATGCCTGCCGCCGCAATCCCCTGCTCGGGCGCAATCGTCAGAAGTTGCGCCAGCGCCAGATCGATTGCGGGGAACGCAAAGCCGTTGCCCGCATCGATCTGCAAGGCCGATGGCCGCGTTCGAACGAGCTGCGGCCTTGCCTGTCCGTCAACCTTGCCGCTGCGCGCGCCGCCCGCATAGGCGACCACGCGGCGCAGCCCGTGGCCTTCCTGGCCGACCAGTTCTGCCGCGACGAGCGCGCGCGCCACCGAAAGCGCATTGTCGGACGACGTATTGGACGCGGTCAGGGCCGCCGAGACCAGCGCGATGGCCTCGGCCTCGGAAAGGGTGACTGTTGTCATGCGTGGCGGTCCAGATGATTGAGCACGAGATCGGCGATGACGGCCGACACGCGGACATTCGATTCCTCGGTTACACCGGCAATGTGCGGCGTCAGGATCAGGTTCTGCAAGCCGACGAACTTCGCGCCTGCCTCCGCCGTCAACGGCTCATGTGCAAACACGTCGAGCGCCGCCCCACCGATGCGGCCTTCACGAAGCACTGCGGCAAGGGCCGCCTCATCGACCACCCCACCGCGCGCGGCGTTGATGAGGATTGCGCCTAGCTTCATCGCGGCAAGCTGCGGCGCGGCGATCATGTTGTGCGTCTGGTCGGTCAGCGGCACATGCAGGCTTACCACGTCGGCCAGCGCGAGTGCACCGTCGAGCGACACATTGCGGGCAAGTTGCCAGGCGGGGTGTGCCGCATCGAGCAGCGGATCGTAGGCGACAATGGACATGCCGAGAGCCTGCGCCCGCCAGGCGACTTCGCGCGCGATCTGGCCAAAGCCGATCAGCCCCATCGTCCGGCCTGCCAGTTCGCCGCCGATCATTTGCTGGCGCGGCCATTTGCCGGCTGCAACATCGGCCGTCGCAAGATATGCGCGGCGCAGCAGCATCGAGGCGGCGGTGATGACATATTCGGCGACCGAGAGATCATTGGCGCCCGTCGCCGGATAGACCGCGATGCCGTTCGCCTTGCAGGCGGAAACGTCGATATTGTCGAGACCAACTCCAAGACGGCCCACGCAACGCAGCCGCCGCGCACCGGCGATGAGCAGTCCACGAACCTGCGTTCGGTTGCGCACGATCAGCGCCCGGGCGGATATCGCAAGCGCGGCCAGTTCGTCCGGGCGGTCGGCCAGCGTAGGGTCATACAGCGTGTCATGACGCGCCTTGAGGCGTTCGACCGCGGCCTCGTCCATGAATTCGGTGATGACGATATCGGCCATGTTCGGGATCGCGCTCAGGCGCTTCGATAAAGCTTCGTCATGACGAATTCACGATGGCCGAGCGCCTCCGCAGCCGTCAACCGGCCATTGGAGGTGCGCACAATCATGTCGATCAGCGCGTCTCCCGCCTCGTCGATCGTCATGTCGCGGCGCAAGATTCCCGACACATCGACATCGACATGTTCGCCCATGGTGCGAACCGTGCGCGGATTGGCGCTGATCTTGATGACCGGCACGATGGGATTGCCGACGACATTGCCCTGCCCGGTGGGGAATGTGTGCACCACATAGCCGCCCGCCGCCATCAGCGTCACGCATTCGGCGGCCGCCGACGAAGAATCCATGAAATAGAGACCCTTGCCCGAGCGCGGCGCTTCGGCCGGTTCGAGAATGTCGATATAGCGCGATGTCCGCCCGATCTTCTCCAGATTGCCGAGTGCCTTTTCCTCGATCGTCGTCAGCCCGCCCTCGATATTGCCCTTGGTCGGCTGGCTTTCGGACAGATCGTCGGTCTGGTGGGCGAAGATCACGTCGTCCTGATAGGCCTTCCACATCTTGTACCATCGTTCGCCAACCTCCGGATTGATCGCGCGGGCTTTTGCAATATGTTCCGCGCCGGTGATTTCGGAGGTCTCGCCGAAGCAGCCATAGATGCCTTCGGGCAAAAGCTTGTCATACATGTTGCCGACGGTCGGGCATGAGCCGAGGCCGGTGGTCGTGTCGCTCTCGCCGCATTTCGTCGACACCCACAGCTCCGAAATCGAACATTCCTCGCGCTGGAGTTCGGAGGCGAAATGCATGAACTCCTTGGCCTTGCGGCTGGCATCCATGATCGTCTTCAGATCGCCGTTCTGCTCGATCGAGAATCCGGCGACCGGTTTTCCCGTTTCGGCGATGCCGTCGACAATGCGCTTTGTCCAGCCCGGCTCGATACCGATGACGATGCAGGCGGCAACATTGGGGTTGCTCCCCGTGCCTATCATCGTCCGGAAATGCAGGTCCAGATCCTCGCCGAACTGAAGCCGTCCATAGGCATGGGGCAGCGCCATCGTGCCCTTGATATTGTTGGCGACCGCCTCGCAGGCGGCGTTGGAAATGTCGTCCACCGGCAGGATGACGACATGGTTGCGCACCCCGACGCGACCGTTCTCGCGCCGGTATCCGGCAAATGTCATGTTCGAATATTTCGAGGCCATATCCCGCTCCCGCCCCTACCAGCGCTTGGTCTTCAGATTGTGGACGTGGACATGGCCGCCTCTGGCCACATCGGCGACGAACTTGCCGATGTCCTCGCCATATTTGATCGCCGTATCGCCGCTCGACAGGTCTTTCAGCGCGACCTTGTGGCCGATCGGCACATCGGCCACGGCCTCGATTTCGAAGCTCGAATTGTCCGACGTGACGACGCCGAGCATCCTGGTGCCAGCGGTCAGACCCTCGACAACCACAACACCCACATTGTCCTTGTGTTCGTGAACCAGTAGATGCGGAATGGTCATGGTCAGCCCGTCGGTTTGATCTGAACGCCAAGTCTTATATAAGATATAAGATATGAAAGTACCGGCGAGTCAACCGCCGGCAGGCGGGCGACGTATCGAGGCCGAACAGGTGCGTTACCGGCAAGGGGGAGCTATTCGGATGGGAACCGGCCACGAGCCAAACTTCGACTACAGACCGCTTTATATGCAGGTCAAAGACAGCCTCGTCAGGCGGCTGATCGACGGAGCGTGGCAACCGGGTCAACTCATCCCGTCTGAGATGGAACTGGCGCGCGAGGTGGGTGTCAGCCAAGGCACGATCCGCAAGGCGCTGGACGCCATGACGACAGACAATCTGCTGCTGCGCCGGCAGGGGCGCGGGACGTTTGTTGCGGCCCCCGAAGAGGGCAATCTCCTGTTCCGCTTCTTCCGGATGGCAAACGACGACGGCACCCGCGTCATGCCGGATTCACGAATTCTGTCGCGCGGCGCATCAACCGCCAAGGACGATGTTGCCGACGCGCTGGGCATCGCCGCCGGCGATCAGGTCTTTGTGGTCGAGCGAATGCGCCTGGCCGACAACAAGCCGATCATTGCAGAAACGATCGTCGTCGCATCGCACCGCTTCGCCGGTTTCGACAAGGTCGAGGAACTGCCCAACAATGTCTACCGTCTCTATTCCGAACGCTGGGGCATGACGATCTCGCGCGCAAAAGAGAAGCTGAAGGCCGTCGCAGCATCGGTAGCGGATGCGGCAACGCTTGGCTGCTCCCTTGGCGAGCCACTTCTGGAGATCACCCGCATCGCCTACGATCTTGAGGACCACGCGGTCGAATACCGCTCGTCACGGTGCCTTACGGACGGTTTCCACTACAGTTCGGTGATAGGTTAGCCAAACACCATCTGGGCGATTGCCAGCCACATGGCGGTGGTGAACACCGCAGCCGCCGTGCCGATGGTCATGGCGTTTGACGCCAGCGCCTGACCGGTGCCGAACTGCATGGCGATCAGGTAGGAATTGACGCCGGCCGGCAGCGAGGCGGCAGCGACGACGACCTTCGCCGTCAGCGGCGGCAGGCCGAGCAGCCAGGCCATCGCGAGCGCAACCGCAGGCATCAGGACGAGCTTCAGACCGGACAAAACAACGCCCGCCGGGACGTTTCGCGCGATGCCATATTTGCGCAGGCTCAGGCCCATGGCGAAAAGGGCGATCGGCCCCGCAACATTAGCGAGCGAATCGATCAGCCGGAGCGGCAGCGCCGGCAGCGTCACACCGACGAAACGCATGGCAAGGCCGAGCAGAATGCCGATGATGAGCGGATTGGTAAACATGCGGCGCAGGAAGGCCTGGCCCAGTTGAGCGAGGCTCTTCGGCTCGCCCTCCCCCCGGCCAACCCATTCGAACAGGATGATCGAGGCAGCGATCATCGTCGGCAGATGAACGGCGACGAGCATGGACAGGATTTCGAAGCCCTCCTGCCCGAAGATGCCGAGCATGAACGGAATGCCGAGCAGCACCAGATTCGAGAACGCGCCCGTCACGCCGCCGACAACGCCGGCCCTCGCATCGCGCCCGAAGCCGCGCGTCATCGCCAGATGCGCGGTCGTCCACGTCACGGCAACGGCGGTGAAGTAGCAGCCCCACAAGGCCCAGGGCGCAGCGCCCTCAAAGTCGGCGGTCAGCATGGTGCGAAACAAAAGCAGCGGCAGCGCCACAGCCACCGCAAACTCTGCGACCGCGTCACCCGTCTCGACGCGCAGATAGCCGATCAACCCCGACAGGTAGCCGGCGGCGACAAGGCCAAAGACGAACAGGATGGTTTCGACGAGCGTGGACATTACCCGCCTGTAGAGCGCAGGCCCGAAGCCCGCAAGGCCGGACCGCTCAAAGGTCGATCGCCCGTCCGGTCCGCGCGCTCTCTTCGGCGGCGAGGCCGACCATAACCGATTTGAGCCCGTCTTCCATCGTGACTTCGACCCTGGCGTTGCCGCGCACGACCTCCAGAAACTTCTGGTGCTGGAAATAGGTCGAGCCATGATGATCGCCGGCAGCGAGGATATGCTCGGCCACGTGGATCTCGTCACGCACCGGCTGCTTGGTGGCACGCGGCGAAACGACGATTTCCGACAGTCGCTCCTTCCCGTCCGGCGCGAAACGTGCGGGACCGGGCACGAACGCCTCGATGCGCGCCACGTCGCCAGTCACCGCGATCTGCTCCTGCCAGTGGGAGCCTTCGGCAAACATGCAAAGATCGAGCATGGCGCGCACGCCATTGGAAAAGTCTACGATGACAAAGGCATTATCGAGAATGTCGGGCCGCCTGCCATTGTAGGTCTCATCGAGGAAGTTCACGTCCATCGCGCCCGAGGCATAGACGCGAACCGGCTCGGCCTGCGCCAGAAGCCGCATCAGGTCGAAGAAGTGGCAGCACTTCTCGACCAGCGTGCCGCCCGTCCTCTGGGAGAAGCGGTTCCAGTCGCCCACTTTCACCAGAAAGGGAAAGCGGTGCTCGCGAATGGAGATCATGTGCAACCGTCCCGCCTCCCCGCTGCGCAGCTTGCCGATGAGCGCCTGGACCGGCGGCATGTAACGATATTCCATCGCCACCCAGACCGGCGCATTCCGGCGGGCCGCCAGCCCCATCAGTTCCCTGCAATCGTCAAGCGTCGTTGCAAACGGCTTTTCGACCAGCACCGGCTTGTTGGTCGCGAGCAGATCGCGAAGAATCTGCGCATGGGTGTCGTTGGGGCTGGCGACGATGTAGGCGTCGGCGAGGTCGGCGGCGATCAGATCGCGATGATCGGCAAAACTCGCGACCCGTCCTCCGATGGCCGCCGCCGAAAGGATGCGGCTGGATTCGTCGGGGTCAGACAAGGCCGTAAAGGCAGCGCCTTGCAGCAACGCAATGTTGCGGATGTGCTCGCGCCCCATCATACCCGCGCCGATGAGCGCATATCGCGTGGTCGTCATGTCAAAGCCTCAGGATGGGCAGGCCGAGATCGGCCGCTGCCGCCTCCAGCCCTTCGATATGGTCGCCATAGGCAAGCGCCAGATGGTGTTCGAGCGCCCCGTTGATGATCGCATCGAGCGCCGCCTGCCCGCCACTGTCGAAGTGCACCACGCCCGACGTGCCGGTAAACGACATCGGCCTGTCGAGCATCTCGCCGCCGCCGATGACTGCGCAGAGCCTTCCCCTCGCCCGGCTGATGCGAAAGAAGGTGACGCGACCGGGCTTCAGGGCAAACTCGAACAGAAGCGGCATCCGACGATTGGTATGGATGGTCGCGCGAGGATGTGTGGCGGGCGATGCCATCGAGGCTGGCGCCTGCCCGCAATGCCAGACAACCGCGCTGTCGTCGGCAACATCGACATCGACGAGATCGGTGAGGAAGACCGGCGCGTCGGCCACGCGCTGGAGCAGCAAGCTCGAAAGCGCGCCATGGACATCCGCCTCGCAGGCGCAGGGCGTGCGCGCCTCGCCCATCATCGAGACCGGGCCGCAGACGGCGCCGCCATATTCGGTGAAGGTTTCGGGCCAGCAGCGAATGGCAAGCGCATCGTAGCCACCCTGCGCCTTGATGGCATCAAGCGCGGCTTTCAGCCTGAGCGACCGGTCGAGTTGCGGCTGATCGACCGTATCTAGGTCGCCGGCAATCTGGCTGGCTTCCACTCGCAGAGACGCCGCGCGACCGTCATCGACATGGCCGGCGCTGGCAAACAGGTGCGGCAGTTCAATCGTATCGACCTCGACGCCGGCAAGTGCGGCCAGTTGCGCGGGATCGTGCCGGCATGTGTCGAACCCGTCGGGCGGGCTGCCGATCCGCGCCAGACGCGCGCCCGATATGATGCTGCGTCGGCCCGATGCCGGCTGCGCGGCTTCCAGCCCGACCGGACGGGCGACACGCTTGCCGCCAAGCAGTTGCCCAAGAGCGGTACCAGTGCCGGGCGCGTCAGGCGACGCGTAGAGCCAGCCGAATTCGCAACCTGCAAGGCCAAGCGCATGGCCCGCGAGATTGAGCCCGCAGAACGAATTGAGCCGCAGCCTGCCACCGGTTCGCGGTTCGGGAATGGCCCAGATCGACAAGGGCTGGTCGAAAGCGCGCGAAACCTCGGCAACCATCGCGGCGTCGGTGAAAGTCACCTGCAACACGAGGATTTGACCGGGTCGCGCGGCCTGCAGTTCGGCAATGGCGGACCGAGTTGCCGCGGCATCGAAGAGCAGTTCCTGCGGTCCGCAAAGCTCAAATCCTGCCCGCCGAAGCGCGCCGAGCATCAGCGCCAGCCGCTCCCCGGCATAAGGAACGTCGAAGGTCGGCCGCCCCAGCGGAAGAACTCCGACCAAATCCGAGCTTTCACCATTCACCGGGCGCACCTATATCTCTTGCAGGCAACAGGGGTTTTCATGCTGAGATTTGCTCTTCTTCTTTCGCTGATGTTCATGGGCTCCGTCGCCAGCGCCACGGAAGCCGGCTGGGCGCTGCTTCGCGACGGCGGCCATGTCGTGCTTTTGCGCAACGCCTATGCGACCGGCGCGACCGATCCCGCCAATGTCGATCGGAAGAACTGCTCGACCCAGCGCAACCTGTCGGAGCGCGGCAAGCAGCAGGCGCGAAAGATCGGATCGCTGTTTGCGGCGCGGGCTGCGCCCACCGAAAAAGTGCTGGCCAGCGGTTATTGCCGGACGCTCGAAACCGCGCGCATCGCCTTTGGCGACAGGCTTGTCGAAACCGCAGATGCGCTCGACCCTCTGCTTGGAGCCGCAGCCGATGCTCCCGCCAACCCCGATGCGCTGGCGGCGATCGCCGATTGGGACGGCGGCGGCAATCTGGTGCTCGTCACCCATCTCGACGTGATCCGCCAACTGACAGGCATCACCCCGCGCGAAGGCGAGGCGCTCATCGTCAAGCCGAATGGCGAGACCCTGCATGTACTGGCTCGCATCGTCTTCTGAAGCTGTGCTGAATGTCATCCATGCGTTCATGGCGCCGCCGCCAGAAACGCTTCGACTTCCGCCAGTGTCGGATAACCGGCGCGCCCGCCCTTGCGGCTGCATTTGATGGCGGCGGCTGCACTGGCGAACCTGATGGCCTGCGCCTCGTCACGCCTTTGCGCCAGTTTCAGCGTAAACGCCGCATGCCAGACATCGCCAGCACCTAGCGTTTCAACCGCCTCGACCGCAAATGCCGGCAGCACGCGTTCATTGTCACCGTCCAGCCAGATGACGCCGTTTGCGCCGTCGGTCACGCAAACCCAGGCTCCCGTATCTGCCCTCGCCTTGCACAGCCCGGCGGAAAGGTCGGCGCTGCCGGAATAATCGCGCAGGCCCTGTGCCGAGAATGCGATGTGCGACGCCTGACGGAGCGCCTCGCGCGCAAGATCGATCGGCGCTTCGGCGTCGAGCACACCGGGAACGCCGCGCTCGCGCGCCGCCTTGAGAAGGACAGCCCCGCATTGCGGCCAGCGCGTGTCCGATAGCGCCGCGTCGAAATGGCCGAGATCGACCGTTTCGAGCCAATCCGCGCCGAAACTGATCTCCATGTCGCGGTAATTGACGATCTGGCGTTCGCCTGCCGGGTCGATGAACACGGACGAGAATGACGATTTGCGTCCCGGAAAGCGGCGCACGAGCCGGCAATCGACGTCATCAGCCTCCAGTCCTGCAATGATCATGTCGGCGACCGGGTCGTCTCCCAACCGTGCCGCAAGCGCTGCATCTGCCCCGAGGCGGGACGCAGCAACAGCTGCATTTCCGGCATTGCCGCCTCCGGTGATCCACGCATCGCCCGCCCGGTATTTTTCGGCGCGTCGCGGCATTTCCTCCACGGCGAAGACGAAATCGATCACCGCCACACCGGCTGTCAGTATTCTCGTCATCCCCGCCTGCTAACCTAAACCGGCCTGCCAACTGTCGTGCCGCAAACCCGACACTACGCACTCTTATATAAGACACAAGACCATTCCGTGACGCCGGAGCTTGCCGCAAGCTCCCCATGCATTAAACAGGTGGCCATGAAACTGGTCCAGATTTCCGACATCCACATCAATGCCGACCCGATCGCGGGCGGCGATTCAGTGGCTTCCTTTGAAGAGTGCATGGCCCATATCGAGGCCCATCACGGCAATGCGGATGCGGTGGTCATCACAGGAGACCTGACCCATCACGGGCGAAGCGAATCCTACGGCAAGCTGCGGCAGATGCTGGATGGCTGGTCGCAAAAGCCGTTCCTGATGATCGGCAATCACGATCATCGGGACACGTTTCGGCAATATTTCCCCGATGTTGAGGCCGATGAGCACGGCCATGTGCAATATGTCCGCGACATTGGCGGCTATCGGCTCGTTTTTCTCGACACGAACATTGTCGCCAACCATTCCGGCCGTCTGGGACCGCGCCGCCAGGCATGGCTGGCGGCCCAACTTGCAAAAGCCGCAGCCGACAAGGTTCCGGTGCTGCTTTTCATGCACCACAACCCGGTCAACACTGGCATTCTGGTGATCGACATTCTGGGGCTGGTGCAGAAGAAGGAGTTTTCCGCGATCCTTCGCGCTTATCCCGGCGTGGTGAAGCACATCTTCTTCGGCCATTGCCACATGACGCTGTCCGGCTCGATAGAGGGCGTGCCGTTTTCAGCCGCGGGGTCGACCAGCCATCCGAGTTGGCCGCATTTCAACGGACGCCTCGACTACGGTCACGGGCCGATCGAGCCGAGCTATACGGTGGCGCTGGTGGAGCAGCATTCCGTCATGATCCACAATATCCAGTATCGCCTGGAGGATCGGATCGAGTGGGAGCCGCTGACCGGAGGGGAAGCCGGTACGGTCACAGTTCCGCCCGGAGCTTGAGCCTACAAGGCAGATATGCGCAGTTCACACTTTCCCTTTCGGGCAAAACCGATTAGAGCCTGCGCAGTTTGAGATATACGCTGGGAACCGCTTGTGAGCTCCACCTTCGATAAAGTTGCCGACCTGATTGCCGACACGACCGGCATCGAACGCGAAAAGATTACGCCCGAGAGCCATACGATCGATGACCTCGGAATCGACAGCCTCGACTTCCTCGACACGGTTTTTGCCATCGACAAGGAATTCGGCATCAAGATTCCACTCGAAAAGTGGACGCAGGAAGTGAACGAAGGAAAGGCCTCGACAGAGGAATACTTCGTCATGAAGAATCTTGTCGCCAAGATCGACGGCCTGATCGCCGCCAAGAAGTCGGCCTGACCCCCAACGACGTCCCGGTGAACCCATGAGCCCGCGTGACCCCATGAACCCGCGCGACGTCGTCATTACCGGCATTGGCATCGTCTCCTCGCTCGGCGAAGGCGTCGATGCCCATTGGCAGGCGTTCAGCGCGCCGGTCGTCCCGCCCCGTGTCGATACGGCGACCTTTGCCCCCTACCCGGTGCACACGGCTGGCGAAATCGACTGGAATCTCCAGATTCCAAAGCGCCAGGACCAGCGCCAGATGGAAAACTGGCAGAGGCTCGGCGTCTATACGGCCGGGCTGGCGCTCGACGATGCAGGCCTGAAGAACGACGAGGCGCTGTGCGCGTCGATGGACATGATCGTTGCAGCCGCGGGCGGCGAGCGCGACATTCAGGTCGACGAAGCCATCATGGCGGGCGCGCAAGGCAGCGACGATTTCGGCGTGTTCCTGAACGAGCGCCTGACCAACGACCTGCGCCCGACGCTGTTCCTGGCGCAATTGTCCAACCTTCTGGCCGGCAATATCTCCATCGTCCACAAGGTTACCGGCTCGTCTCGCACCATGATGGGCGAGGAAGGCGCTGGCATTTCGGCGCTGGAAACGGCGGTCGCCCGCCTTTCGTCCGGCCAGTCGACGCACATGCTGGTCGGCGGCGCGCTGCATCCGGAAGGGCCGGACAAGCTTTTGATCTATGAGACCGGCCATCACCTCCAGCAGGGCGAATGGCAGCCTCTGTGGTGCCGCAAGGGTCCGGGCGGCGGCGTCATCGCCGGGACCGGCGGCGCGTTCCTCGTTCTGGAGACGCGCGAACATGCGCAAAAGCGCGGCCGCACGCCCTATGCCGTGATCGAGCGCGTGCTGTCGGACCGCGCACGGCGCGCTGACGGCGGCTTGCAGGCCGGCATCAAGGCGCTTGCCGAACGCGCCGGTCTCGACAGCCCGCATCTCGTCATTTCGGGCGCGTCCGGCCTGCATGAACCGACCGCAGCCGAAAAGGCCGCGCTTGAAGGCCATGCGCTGCGCGGCTTCAACGCGCTGACCGGCCATGTGCGCGAGGCGCAACTGCCCTTCGCGCTGGCGCTGGCGGCGCTTGCCGTCTCGAAGGGTCAGGCGATCCCGCCGCTCGACGCGTCGGAAGCGGCCTTTGACGGCGTGCCCGAACGCGCGGTTGCGACCACCGTTGCCAATCTCAGCGGCGAAGGCATCGCCATCGTCAGAAAGGCGTAGCCGTGACCGCCGATCTCGATCACCTTGGCAGGCCCGTCATCGCCGTCACCGGCATGGGTGTCATCACCTCGCTGGGCGCCGGCCTTGCCGAGAACTGGGCGGCGCTGACCGCCGGCAAGTCGGGCATCCACCGCATCACCCGCTTTCCGGTCGATCATTTCAAGACGACGATCGGCGGCACGGTCGATTTCCTCGACGCCAGCGGCAAGGGCATGGCCCCGCTCACCTATGAACTGGGCGCGACAGCCGCACGCGAAGCGATCTCGCAGGCCGGCATCGGCTCCGACTTCGGCGGCCCGCTGTTTCTCGCCGGCCCGCCCATCGAACTGACATGGAACGACCGGCTCGACGTATATCGCAAGGGTCAGGGCGAAGGTTACGCCCGCCTGTTGCAGGCCGCGCGCGAGAGCAACAACAATTCCGTCTTTGAAAACATGCAGTTCGGCGTCGTTGCCGAGCGTCTCGCTGACACGTTCGGCACGCGCGGTCTGCCGATCACCACGTCGACGGCCTGCGCATCAGGCGCAACCGCTATTCAACTCGGCGTGGAAGCCATCCGCCGTGGCGAATGCGACCGCGCGCTGATCGTCGGTGCAGACGGTTCGGCAAATGCGGAATCGATGATCCGCTTCTCACTTTTGTCGGCGCTTTCGACGCAGAACGAGAACCCGGAAAAAGCCTCGAAACCCTTCTCGCGCGACCGCGACGGCTTCGTGCTGGCAGAAGGCGGCGCGGCACTCGTGCTTGAATCGCTGGCAAGCGCTAGGGCGCGCGGCGCAAAAGTGCTCGGCATCATGCGCGGCTGCGGCGAAAAGGCCGACGATTTCCACCGCACCCGTTCCAAGCCCGACGGCTCGCCGGCAATTGCTGCTGTTCATGCTGCACTCGCAGATGCCGGTGTCGACGAAGGCGCCATCGACTATGTCAACGCGCACGGTACCTCGACGCCGGAGAACGACAAGATGGAGCATCTGTCGCTCGCGACCGTTTTCGGCGAGCGCATGGCGCGTATTCCCATCTCGTCGAACAAATCGATGATCGGACACACGCTGTCTGCCGCAGGCGCGGTCGAGGCCGTCTTCTCGCTGATGACGATGCGCGAAGGCACCCTTCCCCCGACCATCAATTATGACAATCCCGATCCGGCGATAGAGCTTGACGTGGTGCCGAACAGGAAGCGCGACGCCGATGTGAAGTTCGTGATTTCCAACTCGTTTGGCTTCGGCGGCCAGAACGCCTGCCTTGTCATGGCCCGAGAACCCGGCTAATCGCCGCGTTCAACAAGCGAAAAGTTCTAGATCATGCGCGCATTGCAGCTTGTGGCCGACCGCCGCATCGAAATCGTTGATATTCCTGAACCCGACGCGCCTGCGCCGGGCGAAGCGACCATTGCCATCAGCGCAGTTGCGCTCAACCACATCGACGTGTGGGGCTGGCGCGGCATGGCATTTGCCAAGCGCAAGATGCCGCTGACGATCGGTGCGGAAGCATCGGGCATCGTTACCGCGGTTGGCGAAGGCGAGACGAAGCTGAAACCCGGCCAGATCGTCTCGATCTTCGGCGCGCGGACCTGCGGCCATTGCAAGGCCTGCCTGCAGGGCCGCGACAATCTCTGCGAGAATGTCGGCGGCGTGCACGGCTTCCACCTCGACGGCTTCGCGCAGGAACGCGTCAACATGCCGGTGCGCAATCTGGTCCCTGCCCCTGTTGGCGCGGACACGACTGATGCTGCCGTTACACCGATCACCTTCGGCACGGTCGAGCACATGCTGTTCGACAATGCCAAGCTGGAAGCGGGCGAGACGGTCCTCGTCCACGCAGGCGGATCCGGCATCGGCTCGGCTGCGATACAGCTTGCCAAGATGGCCGGCGCGACCGTCATCACCACCGTCGGCTCCGACGCAAAGATCGAGCCGGCCAAGGCGCTTGGCGCAGATCACGTCATCAATTACCGCACCGACCGCTTTGAGGGCGTCGTGCGCAAGCTGACCGCCAAGAAGGGCGTCGATGTCGTGTTCGAGCATGTCGGCGCGGACACCTGGGCAGGCTCAATGCTGTCGATGAAGCGCGGTGGCCGCCTTGTCACGTGCGGCTCGACCTCGGGCGTGTCGACCACCATCAATCTGATGCAGCTTTTCCAGCAGCAATTGCGCCTGATCGGCTCGTTCGGCTGCACAATGGCCAATATGGCGACCTCGATGGAAAAGCTGGCGACGAAGAAGGTGCATCCGGTCATCGACACGGAAGTCGACTTCGGCGGCATCGCCAAGGCGCTGGAACGCATGGAAGGCCGCGACGTCTTCGGCAAGATCCTGCTGCGCGTGTCGTAGGCAATGGCGTGGCGGACCATCAACCGTCTGGCCGCGACCTTCAGGGACTGGCGGCACTGGCTGACGGCAAAGCTCGTGCTTGGCGTCTTTGCCCTGTTTCGCATGATGGACGCCGACAAGGCGCTGAACTTCGCCGACCGTTGGGCGCGGCGCATCGGTCCGCTGACGGGCCGCCACCGCATCGCGCTCGACAATCTGCGACAGGCCTATCCCGAAAAATCAAAGGACGAGATCGAGACGATCGCGCTCGACATGTGGGCCAACATGGCCCGCCTCTTTGCCGAATATGTCTTCCTCGACCGGTTGTTCGAGTTCGACCCCTATCGCAATGGCGAGCAACGGGTCGAGGTCGACGGCATCGACAAATTCCTCGCGCTTTATCAGGTGACCCAGCCGCGCATCTTCTTCACCGCCCATACCGGCAGTTTCGAGATGATCCCGCTTGCGGCCTCCGCCTTCGGCCTTCAGGTCGCCGCCCTCTTCCGCGCGCCAAACAATCCCTACATGGCCGACGAATTGAACAAGGCGCGCCATGTGTCGGGCGCGCATATGGTCGCCTCCCGCTCGGGTGCTGCGGTCACGCTCGCCCGCTTGCTGGAGCAGGATGGCAATATCGGCGCGCTCGTCGATCAGAAATTCATGGGCGGCATCCGAACCACCTTCTTCGGGCGTGAATGCGAGACCAGCCCGCTGGTGCCGCGCCTCGCACGTCAGTTCGAGCCTGCGATCCATCCGGTTCGCTGCATCCGACTGCCGGGAAATCGCTTTCGCCTAGAACTGTCGGACGCCATCGAACCGCCCCGCTCGGCCGACGGCCAGATCGATGCAGCGGCACTTGCCCAGCAACTCAACGACATCGTCGAGGGCTGGGTGCGCGAATATCCCGGCCAGTGGATGTGGTTCCACAAAAGGTGGGAAATCCGCGCGCGCAAGCGCGTCTGGAAGAAGTAGCGCCTGCGCGAGCGTTCAGCCGGTGTAGTAGTTCATCACCGCGTGACGCGCCTGCGCGAAGAACAGCCAGCGTTCCGTCAGGATGCCAAGACAGAATGCGAGCGAGGCGAGCGCCGCGGCGATGAGCAGCAAAGGCCCGCCCGCAAGGCTCGCAATGAGCAGAAGCAGCGCCGGCAACGCGCCGCCTGCGACAACGGCGATTGTCCGCAGCTTGTCGGCATGCTTGCGCGCCACGGAAAACCCCATTTCGCGCGTCAGATAATTGCCGTTCATATGCGGCGGCTCAAACAGGCGCACTATGCCGATATTGCCAAGCCCAGTCGCGCTGGCGGGCGTCGACAGTGGCTGGTCGCCGTCGAGCTTGCTCCACCATAGCCACTTCACGCCCCATGCCCCGCCGAGCGCGACTATCGTGGCGAGGATCAGGACGAGCGAGACATCGGACGATAGCGCCGCGAAGAATGTCGTCAGCAGCAACCCGCCGGCAAGCGCGAAGGCGAGATAACAGGCGGGCGTCAGCGGCGTATGCCACGCCTGGATTGCTTTCAGCGACGCATAGATCATCGCCGTACAATAGACCGTGACGGCGCAGATCACCGCGCCGAGCACCCCCGTGAGCGGCACATAGGTATCGGCCCAGATCGAGGCGAGCGCATTGAAGCCGAGCAGCGGGAAGCCGGCAATGGCCAGAACCCCTTCGCGCGACAGCCAGCTTGACCGCCATTGCGAGACCGCGCGCCATGCACGCTGCGGATTGCCGAGATGCAGCGTAGACGACAGCAACCCGGCGGTGATGAGAGCAAGCGAAAGGACATGCGCTATCTTGGTCGGCAGCGCGGACGGATCGAGCAGGCCAAGCCCGAGCATTGCGGCAAGGCCGTAGCCGAGGCCCGACAGCGTCGTGAATACGATGATGGAGGGAGCGGGATGCATCAGATGCGGTCCAGCATTCCGTCGAGCCAGGCGAAGAAGCCCTTGGCCCCGTCCGAATGTTCGGCGAGCGGCATGGTCTGCGCCAGCGGCCTGCGCGGGCGCGGCGGCAGATATTTGTTCACCGGCCGCGTCCCCTGCTCCGGCATCAGGTCGATACCGCCGCGTTCTGCCACCATGATCGAGACATTCGACGACGGGTCGGCGAAGTCGCCGTAGTGGCGCGCATTTGCCGGGCAGGTGCGCGCACAGGAGGGTACGCGGTCGACCTCCTGCAACGTCTCATTGTAGATGCGGTCGACGCAGAGCGTACACTTCTTCATGACGCCCGCAGCCAGATCCATCTCGCGCGCGCCATAAGGGCACGCCCATGCGCACAGGCCGCAGCCGATGCATTTCTCCTCATCGACAAGCACGATGCCATCTGCGCTGCGCTTGTAGCTCGCGCCCGTCGGGCAGACGGTCACGCAGGGCGCGTCGTCGCAATGCAGGCAGGATTTGGGGAAATGCACGATGCGCGCATCGCCGGCTTCCCCAACAACCTCCCCGCCGTCAGGCACGACCTCGAACGTATGGATGCGGTTGAGGAACGTGCCGGAAACGTCGCCGCCATAGGGATGCTGATCGGACAGCGCCGCGCCATAACCGCCGGTGTTCCACTCCTTGCAGGAGACGACGCAGGCATGGCAGCCGACGCACACGTCGAGGTCGATGACGAGGCCGAGTTTCTTCGGCGGCGCAACGGCGGGCAGCATGGTCATTTGGACCACTCCTGCCCGTAGCGAAGCTCATCGGGCACATCGTTGTCCGCAGGCATCACAGGCGCAAATTCAGGTCGGCTGTCGACGTCCGGGTCGGCCTTTTCGATGCGCACGCGCAGGTCATACCATGCCGCCTGCCCCGTGACCGGATCGGAATTCGACCAGCGCATCCCGTCGCCCTTCGGCGGCAGCAATTCATGGATCAGATGATTGAGCAGGAAGCCGCGATTGGCCTCGGGCGCATCCGCCTGAAGCGACCATGCGCGCTTGCGCTTTCCGATGGCGTTCCAGGTCCACATCGTATCGCGATTGACCGCCTCGGAGCGCGCGATCTCGACCTTGATGCGTCCGTGATGCGAGGTGACCCATACCCAGTCGCCGGTTTCCAGGCCCTGCGCGTCGCAGATCGCACCCGGAACATAGAGCACGTTGCGGGTGTGGATCTGCCTCAGCCACGCATTCATCGACCCCCATGAGTGATACATCGCCATCGGGCGCTGGGTGATCGCGTGATAGGGGAACGCCTCGCTCGATACGCCCTGCTCCTCCAGCGGTGCATACCAGGTCGGTATCGGGTGGAAGGCAGCAAGAATGCGCTCGCGATGGGTCTCGGGCGGATAAGGCTCGCGCAACCCCTGCGCCGAGAGCCTAAACTTCTGCAACGCTTCATTGTAGAGCTGGAACGTCACCGGCTTCGGCTCGTCGAAGAAGCCCATGCGCACGGCAAAATCCTGATAGCTGCGGTTGGCGTGTTTGAAGAACTGCGCCTCCATCGGAATATGCGCGCTGAAGAAAGACCCGTTCTCGATATAGCGGTTGAGCTGGTCGCGATTGATCGCACCGCGCCCCGAACGCGTGCCGTCCGTCCCGCGAAACCCTGCCAGCGGCCCGATGCCGGGGCGGCGCTCATGGCGCACGATATAGTCGGCATAATCCTTGTAGAGCGCCGCGCCGTGATTATCGACGAAGCCCGGAAGGTTGAGCCGCGCGCCGAGATCGAGCAGCACCGTCTGGAAGGCGCGCACGTCGCGGTCAGGCTCGACAACGGGCCAGCGGATCGCGTCATTGACGCTGTCCGGCTCGGAGATCGGACGGTCGAGCAGCGAGATACAGTCGTGCCGTTCCAGATAGGTCGTATCCGGCAGGACGAGATCGGCATAGGTGACCATTTCGGATGAATAGGCGTCGGAGTAGATGATCTTCGGGATCTTGTATTCGCCCGTCGTCTCGTCTTTCGCCTCCAGCATGGCGATGGTGCCTGCCGTGTTCATCGACGAGTTCCACGCCATGTTGGCCATATAGAGGAACAGCACGTCGACAGGATAAGGATCGCCGGCATGGGCATTGGCGATGACCATGTGCATCAGCCCATGGGCCGAGATCGGCGCGTCCCATGAAAACGCCTTGTCGATGCGGGTAGGTGTGCCGTCAGCGTCGATGAGCAGGTCTTCGGGACCGCGCGGAAAGCCGAGATGCGGGCCGGACAGCGGCTTGTTGGAGCCGAAATGCTCGGCCTTGCCATGCGGCGTCGGATGCGCCTCGATCGGTTTTGGATATGGCGGCTCGAAGCGGAAACCGCCGGGGCAATCGACCGCGCCGATCAGCACCTGCAGCAGATGGATGGCGCGCGCCGTCTGGAAGCCGTTGGAATGCGCCGAGATGCCGCGCATCGCATGAAACGAAACCGGACGGCCGACGAAGGACGGATGCCGCTCGCCATTCATGTCTGTCCAGGGCTGGTCGATCTCGATCGTTTCCTCGAAGGCGACGCGGCCGATTTCAGACGCCAGCCCCCGGATTACGTCAGCCGACACGCCCGTCGCCGCCGCCACCCGCTCCGGCGCATATTGCTCGTCGAGATAGGCTTCCGCGATCAGCGCGAAGGATGGCGTGGCGGATCGACCGTCCTCAAGCGTGTAGCGGCCCGAAAGTGCCGCCCGCGCGCCCTTGGTGCCCGAAGCAACCGCTCGCTCGGTCACGGTTTCGTAGATCAGCGGCTTGCCGTCGCCGTCGCGGGCGAAAAGGCCGTGCTCTGGAGTGCCGGGCGCGTCGATCACCAGCCATGCGGCATTGGTGTAACGCAGTAGATAGTCGACATCGATGCGCCGTGCCTTTAGCAGGAGATGGATGATCGACAGGACCAGAAGCCCGTCGGTACCGGGTCTGACCCCGATCCAGCTGTCTGCGATGGCCGAATAGCCGGTGCGCACCGGATTGACCGACACGAAACGCGCGCCACGCGATTTGAGCTTCGAGATGCCGATCTTGATCGGATTGGAATCGTGATCCTCTGCAACACCGAACAGCACGAACAGCTTTGTCCTGTCCCAGTCCGGCGCGCCGAATTCCCAGAAAGCGCCGCCAATGGTCATGATGCCCGCAGCCGCCATATTGACCGAGCAGAAGCCGCCATGCGCGGCATAGTTGGGCGTTCCGAACTGCTGCGCCCAGAAGCCGGTGAGCGACTGCGACTGATCGCGCCCGGTAAAGAAGGCGAGCTTCTTCGGGTCGCGCTGGCGCACCTCGCCAAGCCAGCCGGTGGCGATCTTCAACGCCTCGTCCCAGGAGATCGGCTTGAATTCGCCAGAGCCGCGCGGGCCGGTGCGCAACATCGGAGACTGGAGCCGCGCAGGGGCATAATGCTGCATTATGCCAGCCGAACCCTTGGCGCACAGCACGCCGCGATTGACCGGATGGTCGCGGTTGCCCTCGATGTAACGAACCTTGCCGTCCTTCAGATGAACGTCGATTCCGCATCGGCACGCGCACATGTAACAGGTGGTCTTGCGCACCTCGTCCGATACCGGCTGGGACAAATCAAGTCTTGGCTCGGGACTCATTAAGTCTGAAACTCCATGCCCGAACTTGGCATGGCGCGCGACGAGATGGAATGCCGTTCCGCGACTCGGGCATGACAGCCGCCTGAACCGCTTGGTCCAGATTGCGCCAGACACCTCCGACAGCTTGCCAAGACGCGCACACCGGTCTCAAATCGCATCATGACTGACCGATTGCTCGACCTGATAGACGCTCGCGCCGACGAGGTTGCCGCGCTGACCGCCGACCTCATCCGTTTTCCAACCGTCAATCCGCCCGGCGAAGCCTATCAGCCCTGCGCCGAATATGTCGGCGACCGTCTCAAGGCGCGCGGCTTTGCGACCGAATATGTGCGCGGCACAGGTTCCCCCGGCGACAGCGACCGATATCCCCGCGCCAACGTGATCGCCCGCATCGAGGGCAAGCGCCCCGGCAAGACGGTGCATTTCAATTCGCATATCGACGTGGTCGAGGCCGGACAGGGCTGGACGGTCGACCCCTTCGGCGGCCTTATCAAGGATGGCCGCGTCTATGGTCGCGGCGCCTGCGACATGAAGGGCGGGCTGGCGGCATCGATCATCGCGGTAGAGGCTTATATCGAGGCCAATCCAGACTTCGCCGGCGCCATCGAGATTTCCGGCACGGCCGATGAGGAATCGGGCGGGTTCGGCGGCGTCGCTCATCTGGCAAAACTCGGCTATTTCTCGAAGCCGCGCGTCGATCACGTCATCATCCCGGAGCCCCTGAACAAGGACCGCATCTGCCTTGGCCATCGCGGCGTCTGGTGGGCCGAGATCGAGACCAAGGGCAAGATCGCGCATGGCTCCATGCCGTTTCTGGGCGACAGCGCGGTGCGCCACATGGGCGCGGTGCTGGACGCGTTCGAGAAGGAGCTGTTCCCTGCGCTTGACCTGAAAGAAACGAGAATGCCCGTCGTGCCGCCCGGCGCGCGCCGGTCGACCATGAACATCAACTCGATCCATGGCGGCCAGACGGAGGACTATTTCCCCGGCCTGCCCGCGCCCAATGTTCCTGACACCTGCCGCATCGTCATCGACCGCCGGTTCCTGCTTGAGGAGGACATCGCCGAGGTCAAATCGGAAGTGACCTCGATCCTCGACCGGCTCAAATGGGAGCGGCCGAAGTTCGACTATCGCATCCGCGACATGATGGAGGTGCTGCCGCTGATGACCGAGCAGGATTCGCCGGTCGCCGCCGCCGTTGCCGAAGGCATCAGGCGCGTCTTCGAGCGCGATCCCGAATATGTCATCTCGCCCGGCACCTACGACCAGAAGCACATTTCGCGCCTCGGTCATCTGCACGACTGCATCGCCTACGGTCCGGGCATCCTCGACCTCGCCCATCAGCCCGACGAATGGGTGGGCGTCGACGACATGGTCCAGTCGGCCAAGGTGATGGCGGTCGGCCTCGACCTGCTGTTGCGGGCTGGTGCAGAAAATTGAAACAATTGACCCGGCCTTCGTAACCCGATCATCAACTTTTGCTGATTTCCTGCCACCGCTAATTGCAGCCTCTACCGCTAGGTAATACGCTGCGCAAGACGGGACGGAACAGGGACTTGGGGATGTCGGTTAAATTCTTTGGCGCTGCTGCGCTCGGTCTTTCTTTGCTGGCGATGACCTCCGCGGAATCGTTTGCTGCAAACCTCATCGCAACGGTTAGCCTGTCGTCGCAGACGATGACCGTCACCCAGAACGGCGTGGTCAAATATCGCTGGCCGGTTTCAACGGCCCGCCGCGGCAAGGTTACGCCGACGGGCAGCTGGTCGGCCAAGTGGACATCGCGTAACCACAAGTCGAGCCGTTACAACAACGCTCCGATGCCCTATTCGGTGTTCTATTCAGGCAATTATGCCGTCCACGGCACGAACCAGGCGAAGCTGCTCGGCCGCCCTGCGTCGGCGGGCTGCGTGCGCCTCTCGGTCAGCAATGCAGCGACTTTCTACTCGATGGCGCAAAAGGCCGGGCTGAAGAACACGCGCATCGTCGTACGTCACTGACACGGGGCGCGCGATATTCCTTCATCTGGCGGCCGTTAGGCCGCCATTTTCGTATCGGGCGACATATGCGGCAGATCGCGCATTTGGAAAATTCTTCCGCTTCTTTCTGCCCCCACGGAACAATGGCGATTTACTAAGCCCGAATTTCGCGCTTTGATCCGGCCAAATCCAATGGGAGCGTCTTTTGATGAAAATCTGGTCCTCGATCCTCGCCGCGTCGCTGGTGGCGCTGGCGTCGTCCACGGCAGCCTATGCGGCGCGCACCGACATCGTGGTCGGCGTCGTGCTGGAGCCGCCACATCTCGACCCGACGGGGGGTGCAGCGGCAGCCATTGACGAGGTGGTCTATGCCAATGTCTTCGAGGGCCTGACCCGCATCGACGAGAAGGGCCAGCCGCAGCCGGGCCTCGCCGAAAGCTGGACCGCTTCGGAAGACGGCAAGGAATATACGTTCAAGCTGCGCAGCGGCGTGAAATTCCACGACGGCAGCGATTTCGACGCCAATGACGTGAAATTCTCGCTCGACCGGGCGCGCGCCGAAGATTCGACCAACGCCCAGAAGAAGCTGTTCCAGCAGATCACCGACGTGACCGTCGTCGATCCGACAACCGTCAAGATCACGCTTGCCAACCCGCAGGGCCTGTTCGTCTACAATATGGGTCTGGGCGACGCGGTCATCGTCGCGCCGGAATCGGCGGACACCAACAAGGAAAAGCCGGTCGGCACCGGCCCGTTCAAGTTCGACAGCTGGTCCAAGGGTTCCGCCATCCGCCTCTCCAAGGCCGAGGGCTATTGGGGCGACCCGGTGTTCCTCGACAAGGTCGAATTCCGCGTGATCCCTGATGCCGCTGCTGCTGTTCCGGCACTCCTGTCGGGCGACGTGCAGGCATTCCCCAACGCGCCAGTCGGGGACGCTCTGGCGCAGATCGAGGCAGACACGCGCCTCAAGGTCGTCATCGGTGCGACCGAAGGCGAAACCATCCTGTCGATGAACAACAAGAAGGCGCCGTTCGACAAGCTGGAAGTGCGCCAGGCGGTTGCCTCGGCCATCGACCGCAAGTCGGTCATCGATGCAGCATCGAACGGCTTCGGCCTGCCCATCGGCTCGCACGTCTCGCCGAACAATCCCGACTATGTCGACCTCGTGAACACCTATCCCTATGACGTCGCCAAGGCGAAGGAATATCTGAAGGCAGCGGGTCTCGCAGACGGCTTCAAGGCAACCATCAAGCTGCCGCCGGTTCCCTATGCGCGCCAGGGCGGCGAAGTGATCGCAGCCCAGCTTCGCGATGTCGGCATCAATCTCGACATCACTCCGGTCGAGTGGGCCGATTGGCTGAAGGGCGTCTACACCGACCACGATTTCGATTTCTCGATCGTCTCCCACACCGAGGCCAACGACATCGATATCTACGCCCGCCCGAACTACTACATCGGCTACGACAATGCCGACTTCAACAAGTGGGCCGGCGAATGGCAGATCGCCAACGACGCTGCCAAGCGCAAGGAGCTTTTCGGCGAAATGCAGAAGAAGCTCGCGACCGACGTTCCGGTCGTCTTCCTGTTCGAGTTGCCGAAGGTCGGCGTATGGGACGCCAAGGTCGAGGGCCTGTGGGAGAACTCCCCGATCCAGGCCAACGACATGACCAAGGTCAAGTGGGCCGACTGATGAGTAACGCTCCCTCCCCCATGCGGGAGGGAGCAGCCTCTTATGACGCGCTACTTCCTCCGCCGCTTCGCCATTGGCATCGTCACGCTGCTGGTCGCGTCTCTCGTCGTCTTTTCGGTGATGGAGATCCTGCCCGGCGACCCGGCGCAGTTGATGCTCGGCATGGAGGCGACGCCTGAATCCCTGAACGCGCTGCGCGAGCAGATGGGCCTGAACCAGCCGCTCGTGACGCGCTACCTGTCGTGGATCGGCGGCATAGCGGTTGGCGATTTCGGCCGCTCGATGACCTATTCCTCGCCCGTCATCGAACTCGTTGCAGAGCGCATGGTGGTGACGCTGCCGCTGGCGATCATATCGCTCCTGCTTGCAACCATCATCGGCATCCCGGTCGGCATGTATTCGGCAGCACGGCGCGGCAGCGCGGCCGACGTGACCGCCATGGGCGTAGCGCAGGTCGGTGTCGCCGTGCCGAGCTTCTGGTTCGCGCTGCTCCTCGTTTACGTGTTTGCGGTGTGGCTGCGCCTCGTGCCGGCGGGCGGCTTTCCCGGTTGGGGTGCCGGTGTCTGGCCTGCGACGAAGGCGCTGATCCTGCCTTCCGTCGCGCTCGCCCTGCCCTCGGCGGCCATTCTGGCCCGCGTCACCCGCACCTCGCTCCTCAATGTGCTGAACGAGGATTACATCCGCACGGCGCGAGCCAAGGGAATGCCGAGGCGCTACGTGCTCTGGCGCCACGCTTTGCGCAATGCGCTGATCCCGGTGCTCACCATCATCGGCATCCAGTTCGGCTTCCTCATCACCGGCGTCATCGTCGTCGAGAACGTCTTCTACCTGCCGGGCCTTGGCCGTCTCATCTATCAGGCCATCACCCAGCGTGACCTGATCGTCGTCGAAAGCGTCGTCATGCTGATCGTCGGCTTCATCATCCTGATCAACCTTCTGGTCGATCTGTCCTATGCAATCGCAGACCCCAGATTGAGGACGCGCGAATGAGCGTCGCCCCCGCCCCTTCCGACAATATCGTGGCCAAGGCGCTGGCCAACCGGTCCTTCGTCATCGGTTTCACGATCACCCTCGTCATCGCTCTGATGGCGGTAGTCTCCTATGTCTGGGTGCCCTATGACGTGACGGTTCTGCCGATCGCAAACCGCATGCGGCCGCCCTCCTTCGAGCATCTGCTCGGCACCGATCATTTCGGCCGCGACGTCCTGTCGATGATCATGGTCGGCGCGCGAACCTCGATTGCGGTCGCAATCGTGGCGGTCGGCATCGGCATCGCCATCGGCGTTCCTCTCGGCTGCTGGGCAGCCGCGCGCGGCGGCTGGGTCGACGAAATCCTGATGCGCTTCAACGATCTCGTCTTCGCGTTCCCTGCCCTTCTGTCGGCGATCATGATCACCGCAATCTGGGGGCCTGGCGCGATCAACGCGATCATCGCCATCGGCATCTTCAACATTCCAGTTTTTGCGCGCGTCTCGCGCGCCGGGGCAATGGCGCTCTGGCCGCGCGAATTCGTCCTTGCCGCGCGCGCCTCCGGCAAAGGCCAGGCGCTCATCACCATCGAGCATATCCTGCCCAACATAGCGAGCCTGCTGCTGGTGCAGGCGACGATTCAGTTCGCCATCGCCGTTCTGGCCGAAGCCTCGCTGTCCTATCTCGGCCTTGGCGCGCAGCCGCCCATGCCGAGTTGGGGGCGGATGCTGTTCGATGCGCAGACACGCATGGTCGTCGCACCGACGCTCGCGATCTTCCCCGGCATGGCGATCGTCATGACCGTGCTTGGCCTCAACCTTCTGGGTGACGGCCTGTCCGATGTGCTCGACCCGAAGCTGAGGCGCGAACGGTGAGCCTTCTCGACATCCGCAACCTGTCGCTGTCGATCGGCGGCGCACCGATCCTCAAGGACATCGACCTGTCTATCGAGCCGGGCGAGGTCATGGCGCTGGTCGGCGAAAGCGGGTCGGGCAAATCGATGACGGCGCTCACCGTCATGCAACTCCTGCCGCGCGGCGCAAGCGCTCAAGGCAAGGTGTCCTTTGACGGCATCGACATTCTGGCCGCTACCGAAGACCAGATGAACGCGCTGCGCGGCGACGATATCGGCATGGTTTTCCAGGAGCCGATGACGGCACTCAATCCCGTCAAGACCATCGGCGAACAGGTGGCCGAGGGCATTCGCTGGCACACCCGCGCGGGACGTGCGGAGGCCGAGCAGCGGGCGGCGGAAATTCTTGATCGGGTCGGCCTGCCGCAGGCGAAATTCCCCCTCTCCCGCTTTCCGCATGAATTGTCGGGCGGCCAGCGCCAGCGTGTCGTCATCGCTATCGCATGCGCGCTGAAGCCAAAACTGCTGATCGCAGACGAACCCACGACCGCGCTCGACGTGGTTCTACAGAAGCAGATCCTCGAACTGTTGCGCGACCTCGTCGATGAGCGCCGCATGGGCCTGATGCTGATCTCGCACGATCTCGGCGTCGTCGCCGACATGGCGGACCGCATCACCATCATGCGCCATGGCGAGGTGATGGAATCCGGCGAAACCGCGCAGACCCTCTCTACGCAAGTCCATCCCTATACGCGGCAGTTGGCGCAGGCCTCGATGCATGTGCCCGCACGGCCCAATACGACTGCGGCGGCGGCGACGACCGAGAACCTGTTGGAGGTGAAGGGCGTCACCCGCGACTATCCGGGCCGATTGAAATCGCTGATGACACGCGAGCCGCCTGTGCGCGCGGTCGACAATGTGTCCTTCTCGATGAAACCCGGCCAGTCGGTTGCGCTGGTCGGCCGCTCCGGCTGCGGAAAGTCGACGCTCGCGCGCATGATCCTCGCACTCGACCGGCCAACTGCGGGCGAAATCCGCTTCATGGGCGAGAACATGGTCGGCAAGGACGAGACCGCACTTCGCCCCTTCCGCCGTAACATGCAGGTCATCTTCCAGGATCCATACGGTTCGTTCAATCCGCGCCACAAGGTCGAACGGCTGGTGGCGGAACCTCTGCATCTGCTGGACGACAAGCCGTCCGACGCGAAGCGTCGCGATATGGTGGCCACCGCGCTTCATGAAGTCGGCCTCGCACCCGCCGACATGGACAAATATCCGCATGAATTCTCGGGCGGCCAGCGCCAGCGCCTGTCGATTGCGCGCGCCATCATCACCAAGCCGAAGCTGGTCGTGGCCGACGAGCCGGTATCTGCACTCGACGTGTCGATCCGCGCGCAGGTGCTCGATCTTCTGGCCGACCTGAACCAGAGGCTCGGCGTCGCCTATCTGTTCATCACGCATGACCTGACGGTCGCCCGCGCCATCACCGACGAGGTCATGGTGATGCATGACGGGCGCATGGTCGAGGAAGGCCGCACGGGCGACGTTCTCGATCATCCGCGCTCGGACGCGGCAAAGGAACTGGTCGCAGCCGCCCCCGATCTCCAGCGCGCAATCGCGCGCCGTCTGCGCGAAGCCGGCTGATTGCCAGCCCTCAGGCAACCCGAACAAGGCGCGGCTGCGCCTTCAATTGCTCCATCGTGGCGCGCAGGTGGTCGGCCACCGCCTTGACGGGCGCGCTGGCGTCACGCCGCACGGTCATGATGATGTTGTAGGTGCCGAGTTCCGGCAGTCCGTCCTTCGGCCCCAGCGCCACCAGATCGCCGCCAATAAATGATTTCGGCAACGGCGCGATCGCCAGATCGGACAGGATTGCGGCGCGCTGGCCGGAGGTATGAGCGCTCATATAGGCGACGCGATAGGCGCGGCCGCTCTCCGTCAGATGGTCGAGCGCGCGCGTGCGCCAGATGCAGCCCTCTTCCCACAGCGACACGGGCAGCGGGTCGCGCAGATGGGCACAGCCGCCGGGCGCGCCGACCCACACCAGCGGTTCGGTCAGCACGATTTCTGAATCTGTCGGGATCATGCTGGTCGTGCAGGTCATCAACGTGATGTCCAGCCCGCCATCGTCCATGCGTTTGCGCAAGGCTGGGCTCTGGTCGATGATGACGTCCACCGCAATCGCCGGGTGCGAGCGCGCAAAGCGCTTCAGAACGTCCGGCAGGACGCGCTCGCCATAATCGTCCGGCGAGCCAACGCGCACCACGCCCTCTATGTCGGGCGCGACGAATTTCGAGACGGCCTCGCGATTGATCGCAAGCAGGCGGCGCGCATAGCCGATGAGGATTTCGCCATCGGCCGTCAGCGACACCGACCGCGCATCGCGGTTGAACAGAGAGCGCCCGAGCGTGTCTTCCAGCTTCTTGATCTGCATCGACACGGCCGAAGGCGTGCGGAACACCGCATTGGCCGCCATGGTGAAGCTGCCGGTCTCGGCAATGGCGACGAAGGTGCGCAGCACGTCGAGTTCCAGCAGCGGCAGCGGTTGATTGAGCGGCGCGTTCATCGCCTACCTTTCAATTTCATTGATCCAAAAGATCATTCCATTTCGTTTGATTGAAATACCAATCGCGCCGATAGTCAAGTCATCGAAGGCGACCACCTGCCTTTCGCCCAACCGCAAGGAGAAAGTCATGTCCATCTTCACACGCATCAATCAGATCATCCGCGAACGCCGCCGCCAGCGCGAGCAGATCAACACCGCACTTCTGGTCTCCTCCCTGCCCCGCGGCATGCAGAAGGACTTTGGCTGGCCCGACGGAGAAGGAAATTTGCACCGCAGGCTCCGTAACGGAAACTCCGCCACGCAATTGCCTTAATCCTGCTGTGATGGAGCGTGGTCTTGATGCTGCACTGCAACAAGACATCCATTCCATCGGCGACATGGACGGCAAGGCACATCCCGAACCGAAACGCGCCGAACGACAGACCGCAGACCAGGCACAACCACATCATGCGCGGCCGCACCCTCCCAAGCCGGCCGCCAAAGGAGAGAGAAATGTCCATCATGTCGCGCATCAGCCGTCTGGCCGCCGACTACCGCGCCGCCCGCGCCCGCCAGCAGACCGAAATCTCGGTCAGCAACCTGCCGCTCGAATTGCAGCGCGACATTGGCTGGCCGAATGCATACCGCCACAACACCACCAACAAGGTGGTCATCGGCGGCTGGTACTAAGCAGCGATCCAACGCGCTCAAAGGCCCGCCCGGCGATCACCGGGCGGGCCTTTTGCTATTGCGACCCATGCAAGCCACGCATGGCGCATATGAAACAGACGCATTGGTACGAATCTCACGTCAGAAATTCCTTTAATAGACTGTAAGAAAACGGCTTTCTCCTGTTAGCGTCCTGTCGCATCCTCGCCGCCGTGTCGCATTTCTGACGGAGCGCTTCGCTTTCCCTGCTGCAACGCAACATCAGCGAGCGTATCTCAAGGCCAGACGGTTGCGACATGGGTCGCGACTTCAGAGACATCAAAGGCCAGAGCCATGAAGTTCTTCACACGCCTTTTTGCCGTCCGCCGCGAACGCAGCATGGCAAACGTCATTGCCCGCAGCCGGCTGAACGCCTCGATGCCCGGCGAGGCAGCAGCCCTCGCCGCAAATCGCCTGGGCGGCCTGCTCATGTAGTCCGGCGCGCCGCTTTGGCGCGCCTCGATACACTGGCGGAGACTGAGCTGACGCGAAAAGCAGTCCTGCATTTCATGAGCATGTCGCAAACGATGGACTGCGCGACGCTATTGCATTGACATTCTGTTCTGATCGAGACGACACTTTGCCGATTGCGACATCGTCGCAACCCTGCGAGCCCGTCTTGGAGAACGTTCCTTGTCCGCGAAGCCAGCAACCAAACGATCGATCGTTTTCTTTCTCATTCCCGATTTTACGCTGATCGCATTCGCGACCGCGATCGAGCCGTTTCGCTCGGCAAATCGGATGCTGGGCTACGAGGCCTATCGTTGGCGGCTCGCCAGCGCCGACGGCAAGCCGGTCCGCGCCTCCTGCGGTGTCGAAATGGCGGTGGACACCTCGCTTGAGGACGAACGCCGCAAGATGTCGGGCCACGAGCGCCCCTCGATGGTCATCGCCTGCTCCGGCGTCAATGTGGAGCGCTACCACAACAAGTCCGCCTTTGCCTGGCTTCGCGAGGAATACAATCGCGGCGTGGCGCTCGGCGGTCTTTGCACCGGCGCCCATGTGCTGGCCGCAGCCGGTCTTCTGTCGAACAAGCGTTGCGCCATCCACTGGGAAAACCTGCCCGGCTTCTCCGAGGCTTTCCCTAAGGCGAACGTCTTTGCCGACCTGTTCGAGATCGACCAGAATATCCACACCTGCGCCGGCGGCACGGCCGCGCTCGACATGATGCTGAAGCTGATCGGTGACGATTTCGACGAGGCGCTCGTCAACCGTGTCTGCGAGCAGGTGCTGACCGACCGCGTGCGGAGCCCGACCGACCGCCAGCGCCTGCCGCTGCGTGCACGGCTCGGCGTCCAGAACTCCAAGGTTCTTTCGATCATCGAACTGATGGAGCAGAACCTGTCGGAGCCGCTCTCGCTGATCGAGATCGCAGACAATGTCGACCTGTCGCGCCGCCAGATCGAGCGCCTGTTCCAGCAGGAGATGGGCCGCTCCCCTGCCCGCTACTATCTCGAAATCAGGCTCGACCGCGCGCGCCACCTGTTGATCCAGTCATCGCTGCCGGTGGTAGAGGTGGCCGTCGCCTGTGGCTTCGTCTCGGCCTCGCACTTCTCCAAATGCTATCGCGAGCTTTACGCGCGTTCGCCACAGCAGGAGCGCGCCGACCGCAAGCAGTTGATCGCCGCCTGATCGGGACGCATGACTGATAGATGGCGCGGCCGCCACCTTGCGCGGCGCGCTTCATGCGGTCGCCCTACTGGAAATCCATCCAGCCGCGGCTTTGCCAAAGCTTCTCGCCGATCTGGCAATCGGTCGGCGCTTGCGCCGCGACCCGGATCACGTGGATGCCCTGCGCTTCTTCAACGGCATGTCTCTGACTGCCGCTGTCGGCCAGTTCAAGCACGAGCTTGCGACGGATCGCTTCGGGAAACTGCGTCCATGAATTGACCGGGATCATGAACGCGCCCGGCCCGCCGATGACACAATCGGCATAGTAGCTGTCGAGGCCGGAGATATCGAATGGCGTATTGAACCCGCCGGTCGTCATGAGCGGCAGGCCGTTGATGACGATGCCCTGCTGTATGATCCGGTCGCGCACGACATTGACTGCGCCGCCCTGATTGTTCGGCCCGTCACCCGACACGTCGATCACCCGCTTGATGCCGCGATAGCCGCTCGTCTCGAACAGGGTCGCCGAGAATTCGAGCGCGGCCGCAATCGACGTGCGGCGTGCGCTGCGCGGCGGGCTGGTCGTCATCTGCGTGACGAATGCTTCTGCATCCGGGCGCCCGGCGATGACGGTCCACGGCACGACGACGTGCTGGGCGCTCTCGCCCGCCCATTCGATATAGGTGACGGCGACCTTGCCGTGAGCGCCGGATGCGATGACCGACAAAACCGCCTCGTCAGTCAGCGCGGCCGCGTAGCCGTCACGCTGGATGACAAGCTCGTCTGGGGACATCGAGAGCGACACATCGACGGCAAGAACCAGTTCGACATCGACGGGAACGTCTTGCGCGTCGGCAGTTAGAGGCAGGAACGCCAGCGCCAAAGCACAGGCGGCCAGATGCGTCAGTCGGGCGGGCCGGTATGACATTGTTGGATGATACGCGCTTTGCGGCACGACAAAAGCGCAGACGCGGTCCATGCCTTCACAAAGTTGCGATGCATCCTCTGAATGCCACCCGGGAAAAGCCAAAGGAAACGCGCGGCTGTCCGCCTCAGCCAGCGCTTTCGTCGATCAGGCGGCGGGCGGCGGCCCGCGCCTCGTCGGTGATCTGCGCGCCTGCCAGCATCCGCGCGATTTCCTCGCCGCGCTCGCTCATTGCCAGCGATACAACGCCGGTCGTGACCTGCTCCGCGCCGGATTTGGAAATCAGGTAATGGGTGCCTGCGCGCGCCGCGACCTGTGGCGCATGGGTTACCGAGAGCACTTGCACGCGCGCCGCCAGTCGCGCCAGCCGCTTCCCGATGGCGTCCGCCACCGCACCGCCGACGCCGGTATCGATCTCGTCGAAGACAAGGGTGGGCGCCGAGCCGCGATCGGCCAGCGCGACCTTGAGCGCCAGCAGGAAGCGCGACAACTCGCCGCCCGACGCAACCTTCATCATCGGCCCGGCCTTAGTGCCCGGATTGGTGCGCACGAGAAATTCGATATGGTCGATACCCTCAGCCCGGCGGTCGGTTTCGTCGCGGTCGTGATGGACGATGAATTCGGCCCGTTCGAGTTTAAGTGCCGGCAGTTCGGCCATGACCGCTTTTGCCAGTCCGAGGGCAGCACCAGCCCGCAGTTCCGACAGGTGTGCGGCATGCCTGTCGAAGACGGCCCGCGTTTCGACGGACGCATTCTCCAGCGCCGCCAGCCTGCCCTCTCCCGCATCGAGGTCGGCAAGGTCAGCCACCATGCTGTCGCGCAGAGCCGGCAGGCCCTCGACCGTGACGGAATACTTGCGCGCCGCAGCCCGCAGGGCAAACAGGCGCTCTTCGGCGCGCTCCAGAACGCGCGGGTCGAAATCGAGCGCTCGCTCGGCCAGACCAGCCGCCTCCTGTGCACCGTCGAGCGCGATGAGCGCGTTGTCGAGCGCAACGATAATGGGGCCGAGCAATTCCGGCGCATCGGCCTCCTTGCGTTGCAGGCGGCGCAAGAGGCCGGACAGCGTCGGAACGGCAGACGACTGGCCGGACAGCGTTTCGACGGCGTCGTTGATCTCGACCGCCGTCTTTTCGGCCCGCATCATTCGCGCCCGCAATTCGGCGAGTTCGTCTTCTTCGCCGGGCTGCGGATCGAGCGCCTCAAGCTCGGACACGGACGCGCGCAGGTAATCGGCCTCGCGCGCCGCAGCTGCCACCTTGGCGCGATGGCGCGAAAGTTCCTGTTCGGCGGCCCGCCAGAGCTTGTGCGCGTCAGCCGTCGCCGCCACCTCGCCGCCATGACCGCCGAATGCGTCAAGAAGCTCGCGATGCATGACAGGATCGATCAGCGCGCGCTCGTCATGCTGGCCGTGCAGTTCGACGAGGTGCCTGCCCAGATCGCGCATCAGCGCAACGGAGGCCGGCTGATCGTTGACGAAGACGCGCGTGCGCCCGTCTGCCGTCTGGACGCGGCGCAGGATGATGTCGCCATCATGGTCGAAGGCATTTGCGTCGAGCAGCGCGCGGGCGGAATGGTTGCGCGGCACGTCGAAGACCGCGCTGACCTGGCCCTGAGTCGCGCCGTTTCGCACTAGCGAGGCATCGCCGCGCGACCCAAGCGCCAGCGACAGGGCATCGAGCAGGATGGATTTTCCGGCGCCGGTTTCACCGGTCAGCACCGAGAGGCCCGGCCCGAACTCAAGGTCGAGCCGCTCGATCAGTACGATATCGCGGATCGACAGCTGCGATAGCATTGGGCGGCTGGGATCAGCTCGCGCCGACCAGCTTGCGGCCGGCAGCGGCAAGCCACGAACCGGAATGCTCGCGCGGCGAAAGACCACCCGACTGCAGCAGCGCGTAGGAATCCTTATACCACTGGCTGTCCGGATAGTTGTTGCCGAGAACGGCAGCAGCTGTCTGCGCTTCCGTGGCCAGACCCATGGCCATGTAGCCCTCGACCAGGCGCGCCAGAGCTTCCTCGATGTGGCGGGTGTTGGAATAGTTCTCGACCACCACGCGGAAGCGCTTCATGGCCGCGATATATTCGCGCCGTTCGAGGTAGTAGCGTCCGATCTGCATTTCCTTGCCGGCAAGCTGGTCCCGCGAGAAGCGGATCTTCGCCTTGGCGTCGTCCACATATTCCGACTCGGGCCAGCGCTGGACCAGTTCGTCCATCGCCTCGATGGTGCGGCGCGCTTCCTTCTGATCCTGCGTGACATCGCGGATCTGGCGGAAATAGCTGAGGCCGATGATGTATTGGGCGTAAGCCGCATCAGGCGACGTCGGATACAGGTTGACGTAGCGCTTGCCGCTCGCGATCGCCTCGTCGTACTGGCCCTGGCGGTATTGCGCGAACGCACCCATGACCATCGATTTGCGGGCATATTCCGAATAGGGATGCTGGCGGTCGACGGCTTCGAACTTCTTGGTCGCCTCACTCATGCGGCCGGTTTCGAGATTGGCGAGACCCTGATTGTAGAGCTGGTCTGCGGGATCGGTTTCCTCGACATATGTCGACAGATCGAGATCCTTTTCGCCAAACAGGCTGGTGCAACCCGTGAGCGCAAACGGGGCGAGAATCGCAACGACAGGCAGCAGGCCTGTCAGGCCATGCTTGCGCTTGTCGGCTGGGCGCGTTGAAAACATTGTTTTTCTGCCTCTCCGGACAACCGGGCGAACTCGGTCGGAACTGGTCCGTCTAACCTATCAGACCGGGCTTCATAAATCATGACCGTCCCGATTGGAACGCTTAGCCCGGTCAATGTCGCAATTTTGTGGCGGGCGTGCCCGCAAAGGCGCAATTGTCCAACGTCTTTTGTCAGATCATCCAGGGCGCATAGACAGGCGCGGCAACGGCCACCATCTCGCTTGCGCGGCCACGAGGCCCGCGTGTCGCCTCGACGATCTCGAATGCCGACTGATCCGATAGTAGACGGCGCAGAGCCGCCGCGTTGAGGCGGTGCCCGCCGCGGAATGAGCGGAAGCAGCCGATGAAGCGCGCGCCGGCAAGAGCCAGATCGCCGATCGCATCGAGCGTCTTGTGACGGACGAACTCGTCGCCATAGCGCAGGCCGCCGACATTGATGACGCGGTGATCGTCGCCGATGACGACCGAGTTTTCCAGAGACGAGCCGAGCGCGTAGCCGGCCGCCCACAGGCGCTCGACATCCTTCATGAAGCCGAATGTGCGGGCACGAGAGACATCCTCGCGGAACCGCGTCGGGTTGAGATCGGCAGCATAGGTCTGGCGGCCGATGGCCGGGCTATCGAAGTCGATCTCGACCTCGAAGCGCGTCCCGTCATAGGGGCGGAATTCGGCAAAGGCGGGACCGGCATCGATGCGGACCGGCTTGATGACGCGGATATAGCGGCGGCGCACGTCCTGCTGCTGGATGCCCGCCTGCTCGAACGCGTCGACGAAGGGAGCCGCCGAACCGTCGAGGATCGGCACTTCCGCGCCGTCGATCTCGATCATGACATTGTCGATGCCCATGCCGGCAAGTGCCGCCATCAGATGTTCGACCGTGGCGACATGCAGGCCTGCGGGATCACCCAGAACGGTGCAAAGGTCAGTCGCGCCGATCTCGGAGACAAGGCCGCGAATCTCGCGCTGATTGTCGCCGTCGATGCGCGTGAAGACGATGCCCGTGTCGGGGTCGGCCGGGTTGAAATGAATCGAAACCGGCTTTCCGCTATGCACGCCCGCGCCCGAAAGGCTGGCGCGCGACCGGAGCGTTGTCTGATATTCCTGCAAACTCGTCCCCATCTTGACGCCAGGGACCCGGTGGGCTTCGTTTTGAAGCATCTGAGAAAACCCTAAGGCCCTTACGCGAGAAACTGCTCTTACGCGAAGAGCGCCCCCAACCGCGCCGTGATCACGCCTTCATGTTGCCGCGAACATAGTTGCTGGAACATGAGTCTCCAAATCACGCTTGTTTACCCATTGTTACGCCGTTAAAAGTTTATGTATTCTCCAAGTCATTGAATTCGCTAGGCTTTCAAAAACAAACGAGAGGAGCGACGCCCCTCTCGTGATGTATTTGTGACAAAAGTGGCTTGTCAGTTCGCCTGACGGCGCAGGAATGCCGGAATATCCAGTTCTTCGTCCTGAATACGCGGTTGCGCCTGCGGGCGTCCGTGCTGATCCAGTGCGCCGCGATTGGGAGCGTAGAAGGCTGCATCCTGGCTCGGCATGCGACGCGCTTCTGCGACCGGCTGAAGCTTCGGCTCGCGCGGCTGCGCGGGCTGCAGGCGGGCCGGCTCCTCTTCCTTGCGTCCAAGGCTCGACGTGAGCTTGCGGATCAGGCCGAGCGGGCCGCCTTCGTTGGCGGCGGGCGCGCGCGGTGCCTGTGCCGCTTCCAGTTCGGCGCGAACGGTCGGCGGGAAATCCTCGACGCGCGGCATGCGCGCGACGGGTGCCGGCGCCTGCATCGACGGCGGAGCCTGGACAGGAGCAGGGGCGGCCGGACGGGCGACCGGCTCGGCGGCGGGCTGTGCAAAGAGCGAGCTCTTTGGGCGGAACTCTTCTTCGGCGTGGGCCGGCGCAGGCGCGGCCTGAGGCGCTGCCGAACGAATGACCTCACCGATCGGATCATGGGCTTCGGCTGCAACCGGTGCCGGCTGTGCGACCGGGCGAGCCTCGACCGGCGCTGCTGCCTGCGGACGCGGCATCTGCGGCTGCGGCTTGGGCGCGATACGAAGCGGCTGAGCCGCCATGTCCATGGCTACCTTGTCGATGCCGGTGGCGACGACCGACACGCGGATGACGCCTTCCAGTTCCTCGTCGAAGGTAGCACCCAGGATGATGTTGGCGTCCTGGTCGACTTCCTCGCGGATGCGGGTGGCAGCTTCGTCAACCTCGAACAGCGTCATGTCGCGGCCGCCGGTGATCGAGATCAACAGGCCCTTGGCACCCTTCATCGAGGTTTCGTCGAGCAGCGGATTGGCGATCGCTGCTTCGGCGGCGGCCATTGCCCTGCCCTCGCCCGATGCCTCGCCGGTACCCATCATCGCCTTGCCCATCTCGCGCATGACCGAGCGAACGTCGGCGAAGTCGAGATTGATCAGGCCTTCCTTGACCATCAGGTCGGTGATGCAGGCGACGCCCGAATAGAGCACCTGGTCGGCCATCGCGAAGGCGTCGGCGAAAGTGGTCTTGTCGTTGGCGATGCGGAACAGGTTCTGGTTCGGGATGACGATCAGCGTATCGACGCTCTTCATCAGGTCCTCTATGGCGGCTTCTGCCGTCTTCATGCGGCGCTGGCCCTCGAAGTGGAACGGCTTGGTGACGACGCCAACCGTCAGGATGCCCTTTTCGCGAGCGGCGCGCGCCACGACGGGAGCCGCGCCCGAGCCGGTGCCGCCGCCCATGCCGGCGGTGACGAAGCACATGTGGGTTCCGGCGAGATGGTCGACGATCTCGTCTATGCATTCTTCGGCTGCGGCACGACCGACCTCAGGCTGCGAGCCGGCGCCGAGACCCTCGGTGACATGCGCGCCGAGCTGGATGATGCGCTCTGCCTTGGACATGGTCAGCGCCTGTGCGTCGGTGTTGGCCACCACGAACTCGACGCCGCGCAGGCCGGCCGAGATCATGTTGTTGACCGCATTGCCGCCGCCGCCGCCAACGCCGAAAACGGTGATGCGGGGCTTCAGTTCGGTGATGTCCGGCTTCTTCAGATTGATGGTCATTGTGCTCGTCCTTTGTCTTCCTGCCGCCTCGCCGCACGGCAATTCCTGTTAAGAGGCCTTGAGCCCCATTCTCAAAAGCTGTCCCTGATCCACTGCGACATGCGATGCAGCCGGCCGCCCGTTCCGGTTGCCTTCATGCCAAGTCCGCCGCTCACGCGGCGCGTCTCGAAACCCGCAACCTGCGGGTAGATCATCAACCCCACCACCGCCGAAAACGCCGGCCCCTTCGCCGCCTCGGGAAGCCCTGCAATACCCAGAGGCCGACCGATGCGAACATTGCGGCCCAGAATGCGGCGCGCCGCATCCGGCAGGCCGGTCAACTGGCTCGCACCGCCCGTCAGGACTACACGCTTGCCGACGATGTTGCCGAAGCCCGACTTGCCCAGCCGGTCGCGCACCATCTCAAGCGTCTCGTCGATGCGGGCGCGGATGATGCGTGTCATCACGGCGCGCGGAATTTGCAGCGGAACGTCATTGTCCATCCCGCCGAGCGCGGGAATGGTCACGATATCGCGGTCGTCGGCCCCGGTCTGGAGCGCCGATCCATGCATGACCTTCAGCCGCTCTGCGTCTTCGATGCGAGCCGAAAGGCCGCGCGCCAGATCGTGCGTTACATGAATGCCGCCGATCGGAATGGCGTCCGCATAGACGAAACGACCTTCGGCAAAGACCGACAGCGTCGTCGTGCCGCCGCCCATGTCGATGCAGGCGGCGCCCATCTCAGCCTCGTCGTCAACGAGTGCCGACAGCGCGCTGGCATAAGGCGTCGCAACCCGGCGCTCGACCGAAAGGTGCGCGCGGTTGACGCAAAGTTCGAGATTGCGAAGCGGCGCGGCATCGCCCGTCAGAACATGCATGTTGACGCCGAGCGTCTCGCCGACCATGCCGCGCGGATCGCGCACGCCGTTCTCGCCGTCGAGCGAGAAACCGACGGCCAGCGAATGAACGAGATCGCGGTCGGATTTCAGCGACTGGCGCGAGCCTGCGGCAAGCACGCGCTTGATGTCGGATGCGTCGACCTCATGGCCGCCGAGATTGATAGAGGCCTGAACCGTCTCGCTCCTGAGGCGACCGGCGGACACGTTGACGATGAGCGATTCGACCGTCAGCCCGGCCATGCGCTCGGCAGCATCGACAGCCAGACGGATCGCCTGCTCGGCCTTGTCGAGGTCGATGATGACGCCGCCCTTCACGCCCTGCGACTTCTGGTGGCCGATGCCGATCACCTGAATCTGGTGAGTGCGGCCGGGAAGACGCGCGGTCTCCTCGCGCGGGCGAAGCTTTGCGATAATGCAGCAGACCTTGCTCGAACCAATGTCGAGCACGGTGACAACCGACGATTTGCCGGCAGGTCCGGCCTTCGATGCGCCAAGCCAGCTCATATTCTTTTCCCCGCCGGCCCGGTCTTCTTCGTGCGTTCTTTCATTGCAGCGTCACGGCGCGTCACGGCTTCCGGCGTCAGTTTGACGACGACCCTGTCCTCGACGCGCATGTCGACGGCGGCGAGGTCGCGAGACAGCAGCCCCTCCTCGGCATCGAGCCGCGCAACGTCGGCAATCGCGGCGTCCTCGCCATATTCCGGCAGGCGGATCGTGATGCCGTTTTCCAGACGCAGGTCCCAGCGGCGGTCGGCAACGCGGACATAGGCGCGGATGCGCGACGACAGTTGCGGCACCTGCGCCATGCGCGCCATGAACTCCGAAGCGCGCTCATTGGCGCCGACGCCCGCAAAGAACGGCAGCGTGGCGTAGCGCTCGCTTTCGAACGGCACGATGATCTTGCCGTCCTGGCCGATCAGCGACAGCTCGCGGCCCTGCTGCCAGATGGCGAGCGGCTTCTTCTCGGTGATCGAAATGTCGATCGCATCGGGATAGATCTTGCGGACCGAGACACGCTCGATCCACGGCAGTTGCGCGATGCGCTCGCGCGCAGCTTCCGCGTCGAAACCGACAAGCGAGGTCCAGCCGTCAAGTTCGAGCTTTTCGAGCACGTCGATCTCCGACGTCTCCTTGTTGCCGGCCATGCGCACGTCTTCGATGGCAAAGCCGCTGCGGGCGGTGATCGCCTGGAGCACGGCTTCGGTATGGCCCCCGGCCGCCATGCCATAGAGGCCGGCGGATGCGAGATAGATGCCGGCCAGCGCGCTGAAGGCAAAGCGCGGCACGGTAACGTCGCCCGACATGACGCGGCCTGCGAAGCGGGCGGGCTTGCGCAGGAATTTCGGCAGCACAAATGCATCGCGCATAGACGCAGGTCGGCCGGCAGCGCCATGCGCCGCCTTTCCCAGACCAGATCGCGACATCAACGAGAACACGAAGCGTCCTCCACCATCCAACTCAGAAGCTCCCCGAAATCGTGACCAGCCTGCTGGGCAATTTCGGGCACTAGCGATGTCGGCGTCATGCCTGGCTGCGTGTTAACCTCCAGCCAGATGACCTCGCCATTTTCGGAATGGCGGTCGTCGTAGCGGAAGTCAGAACGGGACACTCCCCGGCAGCCGATTGCTTGATGAGCCTTCAGTGCCAGTGTCTGAATTTTTTGGTAAATATTTGGTGAAATTTTTGCAGGGATTTCATGTTTTGAACCGCCCGCGACATATTTCGAATCGTAGTCGTAGAAAGAATGGCCGACCGGAACAATCTCGCAAACGCCGAGCGCCACATCGCCCATGACGGCGCAGGTCAGCTCGCGGCCATGAATGAAACGCTCGACCATCACCTCGTCGCCATAGCGCCATTCCGACGAGCCGATGACCTGCGGCGGATGGGCCTGATCTTCCTTGACGATGACGACGCCGAATGACGAGCCTTCGCTTACCGGCTTGACCACGTAAGGTGGCCTCATCGGATGGGAATTGCCGATGTTGAAGCGGTTCATGACCCTGGATTCGGCCACGGGAATACCCGCCGCCTTGGCCACGACCTTGGCCTTCTGCTTGTTCATGGCAAGCGCCGACGCCATGACGCCGGAATGAGTGTAGGGAATTTCGAGATATTCGAGGATGCCCTGGATCGTGCCGTCTTCACCATACGGGCCATGCAGCGCATTGAAGGCGACATCGGGAGCAAGCTCACCAAGCACGGAAGCGACATCCCGGCCGACATCGACACGGCTGACCCTGTATCCGGCCTGCTCAAGCGCGTCGGCACACGCCTTGCCCGACGACAGGGACACCGGCCTTTCGGAGGAAAATCCCCCCATCAAAACTGCAACATGCTTGCCGGTCATGCCCCGGATTTCCCCTTTCACACGGGCTGCGCAGACAGCACTACGAGAGTCGGCTGGATCGAAGCTGACCACTCTCGATTCAAAATCCGTGCCTCAGACGACCGTCCTTCGGCGAGGGACACGGGCGACTCGAATACGACTCAAATCAGGAACGCTGTTGGTCAAAGGAATCAGAAGCGGGATTCGGTGGCAACCGCAAAAATGCAGACCGGCAACAATCGTCATGTTGCCCTAGGGTCGCCCTCGTCAGGCGAGGGTCAGGTCTCGCTGCCGTTCGCCTTGAACTCGACAGACGCGTCGGCGAGTGCGCGGCGCGCCTCGGTCAACTGCTCGCGATAGTCACGGGCCACTGAATAGAAGCTGCCCTTTTCGAGCACACACTGAGCGCCATTCAACGCCCAGAATTCGGATGGCGACACGAAAGACGCGCCGAGGTTTGTGCCGTCTCGGTCGTCGATTTCGCGGCAAAGGAATTCGAACAGAACAAGCAGGGTCTGGTCCGCAAGTTCCAAGAGACGTGCGGCATCGAGATCGCGTGAACCGGGTTCAATGTCGACGGGCATTTCGAGATCGTCGGAGCCGTCTGTCACAACGTCCAGTGCCGTCTCGACAGGCGTCAGATGGTTTCGGGCCGCAGCCAGCAGATGGAGATCGGCATCGCTTTCCGAAGGCACGACCAGGCGGACCGTATCCGCAAATCGGGCAAGCGCGACGAACTCGGCAGCGTCGACAATTGCAGCACGCAGATTGGCGCCGCCTCGCCGGACGACTTCACGTTCGAGCCAGCCTCGCGCGACGACAAATTCTGCCAGGGTCAGCGCGAACGCGGACAATGATCACGTCTCAGAGAAGCTGGCCGAGGAACGGATGCACCTCGCGGCCCGGCCTGAATCGCCCGAGCCGCTTGATCTCCCATTCGAGCCTGATGCCAGAATTTTCGAGCACGCGCGCGCGCACCGTCTCGCCAAGGAATTCAAGATCGTAGGCGGATGCGTTGCCAATATTGATCATGAAATTGCAATGCATCGGGCTCATCTGCGCGCCGCCGATCTGAAGGCCGCGGCAGCCTGCCTTGTCGATCTCTTTCCAGGCCGACGTTTCGGGCGGGTTCTTGAAGGTCGAGCCGCCGGTCTTTTCCTTGATCGGCTGCACGGTTTCACGATGCGTCTGCACCGCATCCATCGCCGCCCTGATCTCGTCGCGGTCAGCCGCCTCGCCTTCAAACTCGGCAAAGGTGAAGATCAGATCGCTGGCGGCGGACGAATGCCTGTAGGCATAGCCCATGTCGGCATTGGAAAGCACATGCAGGTCGCCGTTGCGGTCGATGGCGCGAACTTCGACCACGCGCTCGCGTGTCTCGACGCCATTGGCGCCGGCATTCATACGCAGCGCCCCGCCGATCGCGCCGGGAATCCCATGATAGAAATGGAAGCCGCCGATGCCGGCCTCAAGTGCCACGGCCGCCACCCGCTTGTCCGGGCAGGCAGCGCCCGCGCGAATACGGCCCGGTCCCGTCACGACCGCCTCTCCGAACCCCTTGGCCGACAGGCGCACGACAAAGCCTTCTATTCCGCCTTCGCGAACCAGAAGGTTGGAGCCGACGCCGACCGCCATGACCGGAATGTCCTCCGGCACGGCGCGCATGAAAGCCGCCAGGTCTTCTTCATCGACCGGCTGAAACAGCGCCTGCGCAACGCCGCCGGCACGGAACCAGGTGATCTTGTCCATCTCTGCGTCAGGCGTGATGCGCCCGCGCAGACCATCCAGCCGGCCTTCCAGCCGCTTGAGCAGTTCCGTCCCGCTCATGCGCCTTCGCCCCCGCCTCCGGCAGCAAGCTCCTTGGGCAGTGCATAGGCCCACTGGGTGATGTTGCCGGCGCCGAGGAAGATGACGAAGTCGGACGGCTTGGCGAGTTCGCGCACCAGCGGCTCGATCTCGTCTGCACCATCGATATGGCGCGCATCGCGATGGCCGCCCGAGCGGATGCGCGAGACAAGCGTCTCCGACGACACGCCCTCGACCGGGTCTTCGCCAGCCGCATAGACCGGCGCAATGAGCACCGTGTCGGCGTCGTTGAAGCATGAGGCAAAATCGTCGAACAGGTCGCGCAGGCGTGTGAAGCGATGCGGCTGGGCAATGGCGATGACACGACCCTTGGTCGAATCGCGCGCAGCCTTCAACACCGCCCTGATCTCGACAGGATGGTGGCCGTAATCGTCGAACACCTCGACGCCATGCCACGAGCCGGTATGGGTGAAGCGGCGCTTCACCCCACCGAAGCCGGCAAGGCCCGCCTTGATGGCGCTGTCGGAAATGCCGAGCTGATGCGACACGGCAATCGCCGCCGTAGCATTGGAGACATTGTGGCGGCCGGGCATCGGCAGCCGCAGGTCGCTCAGTTCGATGTCGGTGCCAGTCTTGCGGTTACGGATCGTCACGTCGAAGACCGACGCCGCTCCATCCATGCGGTGGTTCTGGAAGCGCACATCGGCTTGCGGGTTCTCGCCATAGGTGATGACGCGCCTGTCCTCGATGCGCGAGACGAGCGCCTGCACTTCCGGGTGGTCGATGCACATGACGCCGAAACCGTAGAACGGCACGTTCTCGACGAAGTTGCGGAAGGCGTCGCGCACCTTGTCGAAGCTGCCATAGTGGTCGAGATGTTCCGGGTCGATATTGGTGATGACGGCAATGTCGGCCGGCAGCTTCAGGAAAGTGCCGTCGCTCTCGTCGGCCTCGACGACCATCCAGTCGCCGCCGCCCATCCTCGCATTGGTGCCATAGGCGTTGATGATGCCGCCATTGACCACGGTCGGGTCGAGCCCGCCGGCTTCAAGCAGCGTCGCAACCATCGATGTCGTCGTCGTCTTGCCATGCGTGCCGCCGATCGCGATCGCCTGACGGAAACGCATCAGCTCGGCCAGCATCTCGGCGCGGCGCACGACGGGCAGCAGCTTTTCGCGGGCGGCTACGAGTTCGGGATTGCTCTTCTTGATCGCCGTCGACACGACCACGACCTCGGCCTTGCCGAGGTTCGCGGCCCTGTGGCCGACATGGCATTCAATACCTTTCTCGCGCAGGCGCTGGACATTGGCGCTTTCGGACTGGTCCGACCCCTGCACCTGATAGCCAAGATTATGCAGCACCTCGGCGATGCCGCTCATGCCAATGCCGCCGATGCCGATGAAATGCACCAGACCTATGGATTGCGGCATCTTCATGCGCGGGCGGCTCCCTTGTAGGTTGAAACGGATTGACCGGAGGCAATAGCCTCTGTCAGGTCGGCAAGCAACTCGGTGGCGTTGAGCATACCGGCAGACCTCGCCGCTTCAGCCATGTCGCCGCAAAGCTGCGTCTCGGTCATATAGTCTGTCAGCTTGCTGGCGATCACTTCGGGCGACGCCAGTTTCTGGTCGAGCAGCTCCGCCCCTCCGGCCTTGGCCAGCGCAGACGCATTTGCCGCCTGATCATGGTCGAGCGCATGCGGATAAGGCACCAGGATCGCAGGGCGTCCGATGGCCGAGATTTCGGCGACGGTCGATGCACCGGATCGCGAAATGACGAGATGGGCGCTTGCCATGCGCTGCGCCATGTCGCCGAAGAAGGGCGATATCTCTGCGCCGACTCCAAACCGCTCATAGGCGGCGCGAACGTCTGCCTCGTCGTCCTTGCGTGCCTGCTGCACGACGCGCAGCCGCGAGCGCAGTGTTTCGGGCAACAATTCGATGGCCGCGGGTATCGCCTGCGAGAAGAACTGAGCGCCCTGGCTGCCGCCGAATACCAGCAGGTTGAACGGCTCGCCTTCGCCAGACGTCTGATAGTCGACCTTGGCCGCTTCGATAACGGCAGGACGCACTGGATTACCCGTCACCACGGTCTTTGCCGGCGCAGCCGAAGTCGCTTCCGTGAGGAAGCCGCCGGCAACGGCGCTGACGCGCGCAGCAAGCGCCTTGTTCGCACGGCCCATGACGGCATTCTGCTCATGGATGAGCGTCGGCACGCCACGGCGGGTCGCCGCATAAAGCGGCGGCAGTGTCGGATAGCCGCCAAAGCCGACGACGGCCTTCGGCTGGATATCGCGGATCACCGTCGAGGCCTGCCGCACGCCCTGCCAGATGCGCCAGAATGTGCGGATGATCGCAATCGGATTGCGCCCGCCAAGCGTCGCCGAGCGGATCGTATGGATTTTCACCGCCGGGAATTTTCCCGCGAAACGTTCGGCGCGGTCGTCGGTCGCCAGATGGATTTCCCAGCCGCGCGCGGCGAGTTCATACGCCAGCGCCTCGGCGGGAAACACATGCCCGCCGGTGCCGCCGGCCGACAGCAGAATGACACCCTTGCTCAAGTCGCTACTCCGCAGCAACGACGCGGTCGGCGCGATAGCCGAACTCGCCCGGCCGCCTCACCTGCGGGCGCTTGCGCGTCAGGGCCAGCACCATGCCCATCGAGATCGCCATGGCGACCAGCGACGAGCCGCCATAGGAGATGAAGGGCAGCGTCATGCCCTTGGCGGGCAGAAGCTGGAGATTGACGCCTATGTTGATGATCGACTGCAGCCCGAACAGGATGACGAGACCGGCAACCGCAAAGCGCGTGAAATCGTCTTCTTCCTTCAGCGCGATCAGCAGGCCGCGCAGCACGACGAAGGCAAACAGCCCGACGAGCAGCATGCACACGACAATGCCGAACTCTTCGCCCGCCACCGAGAAGATGAAGTCGGTATGGCTGTCTGGCAGGATCTTCTTCGACACGCCCTCGCCCGGTCCAAGGCCAAACCAGCTTCCGCGCACGATAGCTTCAATGGCCGTGTCGGTCTGGAAATTGCCCGCGCCATCTTCGGCGAGAAAGCCGTCGATGCGCTTCGCCACGTGATCGAACTCGTAATAGGCGGCGGTCGCGCCGCCAATGCCGATGCCGCCCAGCGCAAAGATCCACTTCCACGACAGACCGGCCATGAAGAACATCGCGGCCCAGGTCGCCGTGATCAGCATGGTCTGGCCGAGGTCAGGCTGCGCAACGAGCAGCGTCACGACCAGGCCCAGCAGGATCATCGCAAACAGGTTGCCCGGAATGTCGGGCTGGCGCTGATGTTCGGCAAAGAGCCAGGCGCAGATGACTACAAAGGCCGGCTTGAGAAACTCGGACGGCTGTATGGACACTCCGGCAAAGGAGATCCAGCGGCGCGCGCCCTTCACCTCGATTCCGATGAACAGCGTCAGCGTCATCAGGATGATGCCGCCGACAAGCATGACAATGGCGAGCCGCCTGATCTGGCGCGGGCTTAGGAATGACACGCCGATCATGACACCGATGGCCGGCAGCATGAAGACGATCTGGCGCGTGACGAAGTGGAACTCCTCAAGGCCGATGCGCTCGGCAACGGCGGGACTTGCCGCGAAAGACAGGATGATGCCGAGCACCATCAGGCCGACAAAGGCCGACAGGAACCATCGGTCGATCGTCCACCACCAGTTGGAGACAAGTCCACGGTCGATGCGGCTGGTGCTCATGCTCCGTTGCCTCCAAAGGGCTCGATGCCGTCGAGGGCGAGAACGGCCTTGCGGAACGCCTCGCCTCTCACCTCGAAATTCTTGAACTGGTCAAAGCTGGCGCAGGCCGGCGACAGGAGCACGGCCACCTCGTCGGCCCCATCACGCGCGGCGTCGGCGGCGGCATGTGCAACGGCTGCTTCCAGCGTGCCGGAAATCTCGTAGGAAACCGCTTCGCCCAGCGTCGCCGAAAAGGCAGGCGCCGCCTCGCCGACCAGATAGGCCTTGGCGATGCGCGGGAAGAAGGAGCGCAGCGGCTCGATGCCGCCTTCCTTGGGCAGTCCGCCTGCGATCCAGTAAATGCGCGGGAAACTGGACAGCGCAGGTGCCGACGCCTCGGCATTCGTCGCCTTGGAATCATTGACGAACAGGACGCGGCCCTTCCGGCCGATCTGCTCCATCCGGTGTGCAAGGCCGGGAAAACTGTCGAGGCCGGGCTGGATGTCCTTCATCGGCAGGCCGACGCGCAGGCATGCGGCGATTGCGGCCAGCGCGTTCTGCGCATTGTGCTGGCCGCGCAGCGAGCCGACGCCTTCGAGCGTTGCAATACGCGTATAGGCTCCACCCTCTGCCTTCATCAGCGTCAGGCCGTCGGCAAAATAGCCGTCGGTCAGCGCCAGCCGCTTGGATATGCGGATGACGTCATGTCCGGCCTTTTCCAGGCGGTCTGCAATCTGGGCGCAATGAATGTCGTCGATTGCGACAATCGCGGAATCGCTGCCCGCAACGAGCCGCTCCTTGATCGCGCCGTAATGCTGCATCGTGCCGTGACGGTCGAGATGGTCCGGCGTCAGGTTGAGAAGGACACCCGCCGTCGGATTGAGCGAAGGCGCAAGATCGATCTGGTAGGACGAGCACTCGACGACATAGTGCCGATCGGCCGCAGGGGGATCGAGCGTCATGACGGCGCGGCCGATATTGCCGCCCATCTGCGTGTCGAGGCCGGCGGAAGCCAGCATGTGCGCGGTCAGTGCCGTGGTGGTTGATTTGCCGTTGGTGCCCGTGATCGCGATGAACGGCGCGTCAGGCTCGATTGCGCGGCGCTCGCGCGAAAACAGCTCGACATCGCCGATGATCTCGACGCCCGCGCCGCGCGCCAGATCGACCGTCCAGTGCGGTTTTGGGTGCGTCAGCGGCACGCCCGGCGACAACACGAAAGAGGCAAATGCAGACCAGTCGACCTGCCTCAGATCGGCCACGCGGATGCCTTCGCCGCCAGCGCGCGCGACACTGTCGGGATTATCGTCCCAGGCGGTGACCTGTGCGCCGCCTGACTTCAGCGCGCGCGCTGTTGCCAGCCCCGAGCCGCCAAGCCCGAAGAGCGCGACCCGCCTGCCGGAAAAGGTGGAGGCCGGGATCATCTTACCTCAGCTTCAACGTCGAGAGGCCGATCAGCGCCAGGATCACTGCGATGATCCAGAAGCGTATGACGACCTGGCTTTCGGTCCAGCCCAGCTTTTCGAAATGGTGGTGGATCGGCGCCATGAGGAAGACGCGCTTGCCGGTCATCTTGAAATAACCCACCTGGATGATGACGCTCATCGCCTCCATGACGAACAGGCCGCCGATGATGGCAAGCACGATCTCGTGCTTGGTCGCGACCGCGATCGATCCGATCAGGCCGCCGAGCGCCAGCGAACCGGTGTCGCCCATGAAGATTGCGGCAGGCGGCGCGTTGAACCAGAGGAAGCCCAGCCCCGCGCCGATGACCGCGCCGAGCACGACGGCGAGTTCGCCGGTGCCGGGCGTGAAGTGGATCTGCAGATAATCGGCGAAGACCGCATTGCCCGACAGATAGGCGATGACGCCGAACGATGCGGCTGCGATCATCACCGGCACAATGGCCAGCCCGTCGAGACCGTCGGTCAGGTTGACCGCATTGCCGGCGCCGACCATGACGACCGCTGCAAACGGGATGAAGAACCAGCCCAGATTGACGATGAAATCCTTCACGAAGGGGAAGGTCAGCGACGAGGAGAACGGCTCCTGCCCCGCATGCATGATGATGTAGGCGGCGATGCCGGCAATCACGAATTCGATTGCAAGGCGCACCTTGCCAGAGACGCCGAGATGCGACTGCTTCGTCACCTTCATGTAGTCGTCATAGAAGCCGATCGCCCCGAACGAGACCGAGACGAACAGCACCACCCACACATAGATCGATGACAGGTTGGCCCAGAGCAGCGACGAACCGAGAATGCCCGTCATGATCATCAGCCCGCCCATGGTCGGCGTTCCGGCTTTCTTGAAATGCGTCTGCGGCCCGTCGGCGCGGATCGGCTGGCCCTTGCCCTGCCTGACCCTCAGCGAATTGATGATGGCCGGACCGAACATGAAGACGATGAGCGCGGCGGTGATCAACGCCCCGCCGACACGGAATGTGATGTAGCGGAACACGTTGAACGCCGAAATGTGCTCGGCGAATGCGGTAAGAAGGATCAGCATCCTGTCGTCCTATGCTCGCTTCTGGCTTTCGCCTTCGGCGGGAAATTTCTTCGTCATCGCCTCGACCAGCTTCGAAAAGCCGATGCCCTTCGACGACTTCACCATCACCACGTCATTGGCCTTGAGCGCGCCCAGAAGGACGGCCATCAGGGCCTCCACGTCGGGCAGATGCGCCGCCAGGCGTTCGGGCGGCAGCGCGCTTGCGAGCGCCGCCATTTCTTGTCCACCGAGATAGACGAGGTCGACCTTGGTCGGCTCAATCATACTCGCCAAGCTGGCGTGGAGCTTGGCGGAGTGCGTACCCAGTTCCAGCATGTCGCCGAGCACCGCGATGCGGCGACCCTTGCCCTCGACAGGCGTTGCGTCGAGCAGGTCGATTGCAGCCTTCATCGAAGCCGTATTGGCGTTGTAGCTCTCGTCGATCAGCGTGATGTTCTTTGCCAGCAGGTGGCGGCGTCCCCGCCCGCCTTCGGCCTGAAGATCACCAAGGGCCACCGCAACGCGGGCGACATCGGCCCCGCAGAGTTTCGCGGCGCCGAGCACCGCAAGCGCGTTCTGCACCATATGGCGGCCGGGTGCGCCGACGCGCGCCACGACTTCCGTCCCGCCGATGACGGCGCTGAACGAGGCGTGATCGGCCGAGAGCACGCAGCGCAGCAGCTTGAACTCCGCCTTGGCGTTCTCGCCGAAACCGTGGATGTGCTTCACGCCGGCAGCCTTTGCCAGCTTTTCAAGCAGCTTCCAGTGTGCGTCGTCGCGGTTGATCAGCGCATGACCGCCCTTGACCAGACCTTCGAAGATTTCCGCCTTGGCGCGCGCAATATCTTCCAGGCTCTTGAAATGGCCGAGATGGGCGGCGGCAATCAGCGTGATGATGGCGACATGAGGCTGCACCAGCTTCACCAGCGGCCTGATCTCGTCGGCATGGTTCATGCCGATCTCGAAGATCGCATAATCGCAATCGTCCGGCATCCGCGCCAGCGACAGCGGCACGCCCCAGTGATTGTTGAAACTCTTGTCGGACGCATGAACCTTGCCGACCGCCGAAAGCGCATGGCGCAGCGCCTCCTTGGTCGTCGTCTTGCCGGCCGATCCGGTCACCGCGACGATCCTTGCCTTCGAGCGCGCGCGCGACGCGATGGACAGGCGGATCAGCGCCTCCAGCACATCGTCGACCACGATCATCGGCACCGTGAGGCGTCCGAGCGCGGGCAGTTTGGCTTCCGACACGACCAGCAGCGCCGCACCCGCCTTGACGGCGGCCGTGGCGAAGTCGTGGCCGTCCATCGTGTCGCCCTTGATGGCGAAGAATGCCTCACCCGGCGTCAGCGAGCGGCTGTCGATGGAAATGCCGGTAATGCCGTCGGGCATCTGGCCGAACGGGCGTCCGCCCATGGCCTCGATCAGATCACGCGATGTCCAAAGCACACGGTTCATGCATCAAGCTCCGCAAGTGCCTGACGCACCTCTTCATGGTCGGAAAACGGATGCGTCACACCCGCAATCGTCTGGCCCTCTTCATGCCCCTTGCCCGCGACGATCAACGTGTCGCCTGCGCCGAGCTGCCCGACCGCATGGCGGATGGCCTCGCGGCGGTCGCCGATTTCGGTGGCGCCCGGTGCATTTGCCATGATCTCGGAGCGAATGGTCGCCGGAACCTCTGAGCGTGGATTGTCGTCGGTCACGATGGTGACATCCGCCAGCCGCGTCGCGATTCCGCCCATGATCGGACGTTTGCCCTTGTCCCGGTCGCCGCCGCATCCAAACACGACGACGACCTTGCCCGTCGTGAACGGACGCACCGATTGCAACACGTTTTCAAGGGCTTCCGGCTTGTGGGCGTAGTCGACATAGACCGGCGAACCGGCCCTCGTCGTGCCAACCAGATCAAGCCGTCCGGGCGCGCCCGTCAGCCTCTCAAGCGCACTCATCACCACGGCGATACGTGTGCCGGTCGCAATGGCGAGTCCGGCCGCCACCAGTGCGTTTGACATCTGGAATTCACCGGCGAGCGGCAGATCGACCTCGAACGTCTCGCCTGCAGCCACCACTTCCGCGCGCTGGCGGTGACGCTCATGTTCGAGCCGCTTCAAGGTCAGGAAATTGCCCTTGCGGCCGACAGTCAGAACTTCAAGCCCCGCCTTGCGCGCAGCAGCCTCGGTCGGCTCGGCCCACGGATCGTCGGAGAAGATCACGGCAGGCGCGCCCTTTTTCAGGAGCGTATCGAACAGGCGCAGCTTCGCCCTGTGATAGTCCTCGATGGTCGGGTGATAATCCATATGGTCGCGGCCGAGATTGGTGAAGCCGCCTGCCGAGAGCCTGACGCCGTCGAGCCGACGCTGGTCCAAACCGTGGCTCGATGCCTCCATCGCGCCATGCGTCACGCCGGATGCCGTAAGCTCCGACAGCAGCCGATGAAGCTCCACCGGGTCGGGCGTGGTCAGCGTGCCGTAATCGTTGCGGCCGGGCGCAACCACGCCGGTCGTGCCGATGGAAGCTGCCGAATATCCGGCGGCCGCCCAGATCTGGCGCAGGAAGGAAACCACGGAGGTCTTGCCGCTGGTGCCGGTCACGGCGACCATGATCTCGGGCTGGCCGGAGAACAGTCGTGCGGCAACGAGCGAGAGCGTGCGGCGCGGGTCGTCCACGCGAATGACCGGGATCGTCAGCCCGTCGAGCACCGCCGACCGACCGGCAAGGATGGCGACCGCGCCGCGCGCCGCCGCGTCACGCGCAAAGGCTGCGCCGTCGGCCTTGCTGCCGCTCAACGCCGCAAAGATCGAACCTGGTCTGACCTCGCGCGAATCCGACGTGATGCCGGATACCACGACTTCGCCGGCCGCTTTGTCGACGGCCGGCAACATGCCTTGCAAATCGTTGAGTTTCATCGTCCCCCTGTTCAAGAGGCCCGCCCTCCCGCCCAAATGGCGGCCTCTTGAGAATCACTGATAGGAAACCAGCAACGCACTACTTTCATGGCCGAATTCCGGCTTCACGCCAAGAAAGGCTGCCGAACGGCGGATGATATTGGCGACGATCGGCGCGGCGTTGGAGCCGGCGGTCGCACCCATGCCCGGCTTTTCAGGCTTCGGCTCATCGATGATCGACAGGACGATGTATTGAGGGTCGTCCATCGGGAATGCGGCGAGAAACGCGTTGAAGCGCTTGTCCGACGAATAGCGCCCGTTGACGACCTTTTCCGCAGTGCCCGTCTTGCCGCCGACGCGGTAGCCGGGAACCTCGGCCCGCTTGCCGGAACCCTTCTCGGCATTCAGGCGATAGAGGTAGCGCATGTCCTCGCTGGTCTTCTCCTTGATGACCTGTCGGGCATTGGCATCGGCTTGCGCCTCCGTGCGCGGCAGAAGCGTCGGGTCAAACAGCTTGCCGCCATTCATCAGGGCCGCCGCGCCGACCGCCGTTTGCAGCGGCGTCGTGGTCATGCCGTGGCCGAAGGAGATCGTGATCGAATGGACCTTCTTCCACACCTTCGGCTCGCTCGGATTTCGCACTTCCGGCAACTCGATATTGAGCCGTTCGAGCAGGCCAAGCCGATGCAGGAATTCGCGATGGCCGTCGATGCCGACCACATCTGCTTCGCGGGCCGAACCGATGTTCGACGAATAGATGAAGACTTCGGGCACAGTCAGCACCCTGCCCTTGCCGTGGAAATCGCGGATCGTCTGGCGGCCGATGGTGATCGGCCGCGTCGCGTCGAACCGGCTGTTCAGGTCGACTTTGCCGGAATCGAGCGCCATCGCGGTGGTAAAGCTTTTGATCGTCGAGCCCATCTCATATGCGCCCGCCGTCATGCGGTTGAACTTGTCCTTGTCATGCGCGCCGATTGCGGTGTTCGGATCGAAATCCGGGACAGAGGCCATGGCGACGATCTCGCCTGTCTTGGCGTTGAGCACGACCGCGCCGGCGGCGATGGCATGATAGCGTTCCATGGCCTGCACGATCTCGTCGCGCACGATGTGCTGCACGCGAATGTCGAGCGTGGTCTTTATCGGCGCAAGGTTTGCAGCCGTCGCCAGACCCGCCTCGCGCAGATCGGCCAGACCCTGCCCGTCGATCCACTTTTCGAGACCGGCAATACCCTGATTGTCGATGTTGACGAGGCCGAGAATATGCGAAGCGGTCGGTCCGCCCGGATAGAAGCGTTTGGTCTCCGTGCGGAAGCCGATGCCCGGCAGGCCGAGCGCCATGATTTCCGCCTGCTGCGAGGGCGTCAGTTGGCGCTTGAGCCAGACGAAGCCGCTACCGCTCTTCAGCTTGTTGAAGGTCGATTCCGGGTCGAGGTCGGGCAGCACGGTCGACAGCAGTTCGATCGCCTCGTCGGCGTCGAGAATGTTCTTCGGCTCGGCATAGAGCGAAGCGGTCTTGATATCGGTCGCCAGCACCTCGCCATTGCGGTCGACAATGTCGGGACGGGACGCCACGACGCGTCCGTTGAGCGCGGTCTGGACCTTGGGTTCCTGAATGCCGAGATAGACGAGACGGCCGCCGATGACGCCATAGACCCCGAAAAACAGCGCCGCGGTGATGGCGACGCGGCCGCGCTTGCGTCCGCCGCTCGACTTGCGCCTGGCATCGACGATGATGTTCGAGGAGGCGTCGCCCGCGCCCGACCCTGAGCGTTTGAAGAAGCGCCTGATCATCTCACCACCCCGCTCGTCGTCGTCCTGTCGGTGCCGCCCTGCGCCATGCCTTCGGCCGGCCGCGCAAGCAGGTCCTCGATCTCCACCGGACGCGCCGGCAGGTCGCCAGCATTTGCGATCTGGCGCGCTTCGAGCGGCGTCAGCTGCAATTCGTCCTGATAGCGTTCGGCCAGTCTTTGCAGGCGAGCCGGCTGGGTCAAAAGGCTCCAGTCGGCCTTCAGGATGGAAATCGTGTCCTGCTCAAACTTTATGCGCGCCTCGATGCGCCTCACCTCGGCGCGCTGCGCCTCGACCTGATGCTTGGTCGTGTAGGTGAAAGCGGCGGCGGCAACGATTGCCGCGGTGAAGACGATGTCGGTGGTCCGGAACACGAGGCCTACCTTTCTGAACGCAGAACAGGGAGCTTCGGCAAGCCGAAGAGCGAAGGGGCGGATGGCCGCGCGGCAGCGTCCGTGCGGACAGCGGCGCGAAGTTTTGCCGAGCGGGCGCGCGGGTTTTGCGCTGCTTCAGCCTCGGACGCCGCGACCACGCTGGCGGGGCGCTCGAACGTTGCGGTGCGCAGATGCACCTGCGGCATGTGACGCGAACCGCTGCCGGCACTCGAACGGTCCGACAGGAATTTCTTGACGATGCGGTCTTCCAGCGAATGGAAGGTGACGACGACGAGCCGCCCGCCGGGCTTCAGCGCGCGCTCGGCAGCCTCAAGCGCCTCTGCAAGCTGGCCGAGTTCGTCATTGACGTAGATGCGAAGCGCCTGAAACACGCGCGTTGCCGGGTGAATGCGATCCTTCGGATTGCGCCCCACCGTCAGTTCGATGGCGTCGGCGAGTTCCAGCGTGCGCTCGAAGGGGCGCGACTCGCGCCGCTTCTCGATCATGCGGGCGATGCGCCCGGCATGGCGCTCTTCGCCGAGCAGGCCGAATATGCGCGTCAGATCGCTGGTCTTGAACGTGTTGACGACCTCGGCCGCACTAACGCCCGCCTGCGCCATGCGCATGTCGAGCGGGCCGTCATGGCGGAAAGAAAAGCCGCGCTCGCCCTCGTCGATCTGCATGGATGAAACGCCGATATCGAGCACCACGCCATCGACGAGGCCATCTGCATGTTCATCGAGTTCACCGAAGCGGCCATGCACCAGCCGCAAATGTCCACCTGATGCGGCTTCCAGCGCCCTTCCCGCCGCAATCGCATTCGGATCGCGGTCGATTGCCACGACATCGGCGCCGGCCGCCAGAATGGCCGACGTGTAGCCTCCCGCGCCGAACGTGCCGTCGATGATGATGTCACCGGCTGCTGGACGAAGCGCCTCGATCACTTCGTCCAGCATCACCGGGATGTGGCGAGCCGGTCCGCCACCGGCGTCTTCAACGCCGAGGCCCGCCATCATATCGCGCTCCCTTGGGCCGAAGCCTTGCGCTGGCCGAGCAGCCGCGCGCGAGCGTCCGTCAAATGCTTCTGCATGAGAGAAGGTTCCCACATCTGGAAATGCTGGCCGCAGCCCAGGAACCCGACCTCCGTCGTGATGCCGGTATGCGCGCGCAGCGCATCGGTCATCGTAATGCGGCCGTCCGCATCCAGTTTCAGAAAGCTCGTATCGCCATAGACGTAGGCGATCATGTCGTCGGCAACCTGTTTGAACGGGTCCTGCATCTCGATCTGCCGCTCCAGCCGCTCCAGCATGTCCGCCCCGCCGACATTGAAGGCCGGCTCCTCCAGCGCGCGCATGGCGTAGAGATCGTTCTGGCCGCGCCTTGCGAGCAGCGCACGGAACGGCCCGGGGACGGAAACCCTCCCCTTGGCATCGATCCGATTGACCGAGCTCGACAAAAAACGGTCCATCAAACGCGCGACCCGATCCGTCCCTGAACATGTCCTCGCGAGCGCCGAAGCGCGGCTTCTCCAGACCCCTTCCGCATGTCCCGACAAAGAGACGCCAGACCGCCGCCCCGGCCGGAACGGCCAGACCGATGCGATACGAGCTACCCTTCACAGGAACGAGGTCTTGATTGGTTTGATGGGATACCATGGGACAATATGGGCGTCAAAGGGAAATGGGCACAGATCCCGGGAAGCGCCGACCCTTTCACAATGCGCACTCCCGCATCGAACGTTTATCGGTCATTAAGCCTAACGATCCGTTTAGGTTTTGGCGGAAGCCACGAGAAACGGCGGCAGGCGGGTTTTAACGGAGCGCGAAAAACTCTAGTTTCGCGGCAACTCAAATCATCGAGGACATGATGACCGAAGACGCTGCCTCCCGTGCCGGCCGCCTCGCCCACCTTCACCGCGCCGCGCGCGCCAAGGGCGACGCCGTGCCGCCGCCGATCTACCCGGCCGCGATCTACAATCTCCCCGGCGACCCCGCAGGCGTGCGCCAGTACGGCCGCACCGACAACCCCACCTGGGAAGCCGTCGAGGCGTTGCTCGGTCACCTCGAAGACACTGAAGCCGTCGCCTTTCCGTCCGGCATGGGCGCGATCAGCGCCGCGCTGACGGCGGTGCTGAAGGCGGGCGACCGCCTGCTTCTGCCGTCGGACGGCTACTATACGACACGACTTCTGGCCGACCGCTTCCTCAAGCCGTTCGGCGTCGAGGTCGATACGCGCCCGACGGCCAGCTTCGAGGACGGCGGGTTTGCCGGCTACCGCGCCGTATTCGTCGAGACGCCATCGAACCCCGGCCTCGACATCTGCGACATTGCCGGCATTGCAGGCGCCGCCCACGCGGCAGGCGCGCTCGTCATCGCCGACAACACCACCATGACGCCGCTGGGCCAGCGGCCGCTCGACCTCGGCTGCGACATGGTCGTTGCCGCCGACACCAAGGCGCCCAACGGGCATTCCGACACGCTGTTCGGCCACGTCTCGACGCGCGACCCCGAGCTTCATGCGCGCGTCAAGGAGTGGCGCAAACTGTCTGGCGCGATCCCCGGCCCGTTCGAGGCATGGCTTGTGCATAGAGGATTGGAAACGCTCGAAGTGCGCTTCGACCGCATGTGCTCGTCTGCCCAGATCATCGCTGAACGGCTTGCCGCCCATCCGCGCGTCGGCTCGTTGGTCTATCCCGGTCTGCCGCAGCATCCGGCCCACAATCTGGCGCGCCGCCAGATGGACCGGTTCGGCTTCCTCATCGGCCTGACACTGGACACGGAAGACGCAGCGGAAAGCTTCATCAACGGATGCACGCTGATCCAGCCCGCGACCTCGTTTGGAGCCATTCATTCCTCGGCGGAGCGCCGCGCCCGCTGGGGCGATGCGGTTGCGCCCGGTTTCGTACGCCTGTCGGTCGGCTGCGAGCCGACGGAGCAATTGTGGGATGCGATTGATGTGGCGCTCAACGACGCCTGAGCCAAGCGCGACTTGAATCAAATCGGCAACGGCTTGATTCAATGTCGCGGCCAAAGCTCGCAACGGCTTGAAAATAAAGTGCCAGTCGGCCTGTAAGCCGGGTTCTGTATGGCCCCCGCCCCTTGCAGAGCGGGAACGTGGCAGCCATTCCTCTGCGCCGGCCATTGCTGGACGGCTGATGCAACCTACCCGGATGACTGGGCCGGAAACAGCCTGAGGGTTGCCCCCGCGTCATCCCTATTTGGTTTTGCTCCCGGTGGGGTTTGCCCTGCCGCTCCCGTTGCCGGTCACGCGGTGGGCTCTTACCCCACCTTTTCACCCTGACCCCGTCGGCGAAACCGCACGATTGCGCGGATTGGCAGACGGGGCGGTCTGTTTTCTGTGGCACTTTCCCTGGGGTCGCCCCCGCCGGCATTTGGCCGGCACCGTGTTTCCATGGAGCCCGGACTTTCCTCCCTGAACGCTTACGCGATCAGAGCGGCTGCCCGGCCGACTGGCAGGGCGCATAAAGGCGCTTTGCCAAACGAATGCAAGGGGGCGATTGCAAGACCCGTCAGGCGCCCATATGGCGCTTGACCTTGGAACAATAGGCCGCCGACACCGGGTTCATGCGCTTTGCGCCGTGACCGGCATTATATTTGAGGATCGTGCCGCAGGTGGAACCGCCGCCCAGTTTCTGCGCCATTCCGAGATATTTCATGCCCCACTTGATGTTGGTTTCGGGGTTGAACAGCGCCGCCGTCGAACCCGAATAGCCAAGACCGCGCGCCGTTGACGGCTTTATCTGCATCAGGCCGACTTCGCCTGCCCGTCCGCGCGCATTAACGCGATAGTTGCTCTCGATCCGAATGACCGCATGGGCAAGAGAGGTCGGGACACCATAGGCGGCCGCGTAGCGAGCGATGATATGGCCGTAAGGCCCCTTGGCGGAGGCTGTGCGTGCGCCCTTCGGCGCGCGTGGCTGGATGGAGCCGGTCGTCGTCATGTCGATCTTGCCGCGCGAAATTTCGGTGCGGACCCGTTTTCCGGGCTGCGATGCCTTGATCGACTTGACGCTTTTCGTCTTGGCAGCGGTCGGCGCGCTGGCGTTCGAGATGGGGCTTGCGTTCCTGGCTGCGATCTCCGGCGCTTCCTGCGCATTGGACGCAAAAGCGGTCACGGCCGCGGCAAACGCCACAGCGAAAAAAGTCGTTCTCATATAAAGCAGGTCTCTTGTCTGTCCCGCGGCGCTTGGGCCCGCCCGGTTGATTTTCATTGGCCGGCTGCGATTTTCAGCAAGTCCGGCAGTGACGGATTGCGACTTCGCAGGAGAACTTGGGGCAATTCAGACGCGTCCAATAACATTGGACTACAGCCTGTTACATTAGGTCATGAGGGGCGACGGCTCGCTTGTCGGTCAGGCGGTCCGCTGCGGCAGCAGCGCGGCGACCAGCGCCTGAGTCTGCGCGTCCGCCACGCCGTCGGCGAGACTGCGCCGGTAGTGAAGCTGGAACGATTGCACGACCTGCCGCATGAACGGATCGAACAATCCCGTGATTTCAATGCCATAGCCGCACATTTGCAGCATGGATTGCAGCCGTTCGACCTGCAGTCCCGCATCGCCCTCCGCTATCGGATCGACGTCCGGCCAATCGCCCATCATCGGCATACGCCCCACGCCCGCATCCGCCAGTTGCTCCCACGGAAAGGCCGGACCGGGGTCGATCTTGCGTCCCGGCGCGATGTCGGAATGGGCCAGAACCATATCCGGCAAAATGTTCAGACGTGCGCAGATGTCGCGGCACAAATCGATCACCGCCTCAATCTGGACGGCAGAAAATGGCGGGTGCTCGGCCAGATTTCCGGGATTTACGATCTCGATGCCGACCGAAAGCGAATTGATGTCGGTGCGCCCGTGCCACGAACTCTTGCCCGCATGCCAGGCCCTGTCGGCCTCGCGCACCATCTGCACGATGCGCCCGTCCTCATGGACGATGTAGTGCGACGAGACCTCGCTTGCCGGGTTGCACAGCCAGGATTCGGCGAGTTCGCCGGTCGGCATCCCGGTATAATGCAGGATCAGCATCGAGGCGCGCGACACATCGCGGCGCGGCCCGAAATTTGGCGACGCCCTCACCTCGGCCCGGATGTGATCTGGCAGGAACCCGGTCATGTGCGGGCGTAGGCGCGCTCGATCGTCTCATAGGCCGAATTGAGTGCCGCCACGCGCTCGGTTGCAATCGCCAGGAATTCGAGCGGAACACCGCGCGCGATCAACCTGTCGGGATGAGTCGAGGCGACAAGCTGGCGATATTGGCGCTTCACCTCGTCAAACGAAGCCGATGTCTCCAGCCCGAGGATCTTGTAGGGATTTTCGCCCGAATTGAACGCGTGGCGCGCAAGGATCTGCTCGAAGCGCCTGTCCTCAAAGCGGAAGATTTCAGCCGTGCGGCGCAGGAAACCGATCTCGCGGTCATGCACGTAGCCGTCCGCCTTGGCGATGTGGAACAGACCGTCCAGCACGTCCTCCAGAACGCTCTCCTCGCCCTCGTCGTTGAACAGGGTCGCCATCTTGGCCGCATAGGTCTCGAAGCCGGCAATATCGCCCTTGGCGAGATCATAGAGCCGCGCGACATTGCGCACCTCCGCTGCCGGAACCTCGAAAATCTGCTGGAAGGCGCGCACCTCGTCCTGCGTGACGATGCCGTCTGCCTTTGCCATCTTGGCCGACAGCGCGATCATGGCAATCGAAAAGGCAACCTTGCGGCGCAGCGCCGGATCGCCCGAAAAGAAGGTGCGGATGGCTTCGACGATGCTCGACAGCGCCGTGCAGGAGGCACGGGCAAGAAAATCTCCAAGTCTGGTCCAGATCGACATGTCGGCGTTCATAGTCACAATCTCTCGCAATTGCGAGATGGGATCAACCCGCCGCAAGATGACATTTCGGCAATGTGATCGGCCTTGCTGGGCGGCCAAAAATGCGAAAGGCCGGGACAAAGCCCGGCCTTTCCAATTGGGTGCCGCTCGTTACTGCGCGGGGGCAGGAGCCGGAGCGGGCTGTGCCGGGGCCGGGTCAATCGGCTTGACTTCATCGGCGGGTGCCTCCGGCGTCGGCTGCATGGCCGGGTCGCTCGGTGCCGGCATGGTCTGGACCGGCGGCTCGACGCTCTGCGTCGTCGTGGTATCGGTGGAATCGCTGCATGCAGCAACTGCCAGAAGACCGAATGCGGCGGTGGAAGCGAGGATAAGTTTCTTCATCACAATTCTCCTTCAGAAATGGCTTTCCTTGGGAACACGCCCCGTTACAGGACGGTCGATGGAGAAACACCTGCGTCACGTTTCCGTTTCGTCACGATGTGTAACGCCTGTTAACCTTTGTGAATGCTGGCAACCCGCGCATAGAAGCAGCCGAGCACTGCCGGCGTCAGATACATCGGTATCTGGTAGCACCCGATCAGGAGCAGGACGGGGTCCACGGTCGACTGCGGCAGCACCGAAAGAAAGAGCGCGATGTTGCGGTTTCCCGCGACGATTCCTGTCGCAATCGCGCTCGGGGAGCCGGTCGCCCGCTCGACAAGTGCTGCCACCACCTGGACCGCGAAATTGACCGCGCAGACCAGCAGCAGCACGCCGACGAATGTCAGCGGCGTCTCGAACATCGCAGGCCCGACCGCCGACATCAGCCCGATCACGACCACCGCAAGCACGATCACCGACACCGCATCGATCGCCTGAAGCGCGGCCGGCTTCGGCTCCTTCATCACGGTCGCCCGCAACAGGAACGCCCCACCGCCCGCGATTGCGATCAGAGCCATCAGGCCGCCGACTGCGCTGACCACCGCGCCCGGATCGCCAAAGCCCGGCGTCAGCCAGAAGACGGGCAGCACGGTCAGGGGCAGCAGCGCCGTGCCGACGACCAACTGGCGCAGCGCGGGTGCTGGATCGCCGCCGCACATCACCGTCAGGCTCGGGCTGCCGGAAATCGGTGACGCGGCAAACATCAATGTGAAGAAGGTCGCCACCGCCGACATCCGCATGTCGACAAGCGCAAACAGGCCGATTGCCGCCAGCGGAAGCGCCAATTGCGTTATGGCCGTCAGACCCAGCGCCCGGCCTACATCGCGGAGCGCACCGACGGCCATTCGCGGACCGATCCTCAGCGCCGCCAGAAACAGAAGCAATGCGATGAGCGGTCCGATCCATGGACGCATCGCGATTGCCAGGTCTGGCAGCAGCGCGCCCGCGACTAGACCAAGAATGAGCACATGGCGGCCGTAAAGTGCGATGACCGACATGACGCGATTGATCATGCCCTGCCCGATCAGAGCGACGCGGCCGACCGCGCCGCCTGATCGTAATTGCCTGACAGCGCGCGCAACGTCGCCGCGACGCTTGATACGGCATGGGGGTCGAGCCCCAGCCCCTTGACGGATTCGATCAGCAGCGCCTCGCGCACGTCTCTGTATCGCATGCAGGTCTCACGCCCTTTCGGCGTGGTGCCGATGAGCTTTTCCTTGCCCGAGCGGGTCGAGCGCACCAGCCCGCGCTTCTCCAGCTTCTTCACCGCATAGAGCACGACATGCGTATCTTCGATGCCGAGCACGATGCACAGGTCCGACAGGCGCTTGGAGCGGTCGCGATGATTGCAGGAATGAAGCACCAGCACGTCGATCGCAGCCAGCCCCGGCTCGCCCGCCGCCGTCATGCAGCGCACCATCCATCGCTCGAAGGCGTGGCCGGCCAAAATCAGGCCGAATTCGAGTTCCGACAGTTCCGGCAGCGGGCCGGCCGCCAGATGTGCCGAGGAAACGATTGGTCCGAATGGGTGACCCGAATTCATGATGGCCTTCGATGAAAAAATGCACCCGGCAGCGAACCGCCGGGTGCCGAGGTTCTTACTTCTTGTAGGCGTCGACGACGGCCTTGCCTTCATCGCCGGCCTTGGCCAGCCAGTCGTCGGTCAGCTTTGCGCCGATCTCCGCCAGACCCGCCTTCAACTCGGCGCTCGGTTCGAGAACCTGCATGCCGTTCTGCTTCAGCGCGTCCATGTAGGACTTGGTCTTTTCAACCGCGAGCGCCCAGCCGCGCGTCTCGGCGGCAGCCGCTGAATCGAGCACCGCCTTCTTAGACGCGTCGTCCAGCCCGTCGAACGCGGCCTTGGAGACGAAGACGACGTTCTTCGGGATCCATGCCTGCGTATCGTAGTAATGCGTCAGCGATTCCCAGATCTTGGAATCGACTCCTGTCGCACTCGACGTCATCAGCCCGTCGACGACACCCGTCGCCAGCGCCTGCGCCAGTTCTGCGGCCTGAACGGTGACCGGCTGCGCGCCGACCAGTTCGGCAATGCGCGACGTGCCGACATTATAGGCGCGCCACTTCAGGCCCTTCATGTCGGCAACCGTATTGATGTCCTTCTTGGAGAAGATGCCCTGCGGCGGCCACGGCGTCGCATAGAGCAGCATCAGGCCCTGCGCGTCGAACGCCTTTTCCATCGCCGGCTTCTGCGCGTCGTAGAGCTTCTTTGCCTGCTCGAAGCTCGTCGCCAGGAACGGCACCACGTCTGCGCCGAACAGCGGGTTTTCATTCTCATGCAGCGAGATCAGCACCTCGCCGGCCTGCGCCTGCCCGGTCTGCACCGCGCGCTTGATGTCGGGCGCCTTGAACAGCGATGCACCGGGATGAACCGTGATCTTGAGCTGGCCGTTCGACGCTTTGTCGACGTCAGCGGCAAAGGCCATCAGGTTCTCGGTGTGGAAGTTGGCCGGCGGATAGGCCGACGGCAGCACCCATGCCGTCTGCGCCAGCGAGACGGCGGTTGATGCGACGAGTGCGGCGGCGGCGATGCCCCAGCGCGCGACGGTGGAAATCGGCATATTCGTCTCCTTGTTATTGTCTTCTGGGTCTTGGTCTTCTCGTTATCCCGGGAACATCATTCTAGGCAGAACCATCACGATGTCCGGGAAGACCGTGATGATGGCGACAGCCGCCACAAGCAGGAAGAAGAAGGGCAGTGCGGCGCGCGCGACGGTCAGGCTGTCGCGCCCGCTCATGGTTTGCAGGACGAAGAGGTTGAAGCCGACCGGCGGCGAGATTTCCGCCATCTCGACGATCAGGATCAGGAAGATGCCGAACCAGATCAGGTCGAAGCCCGCCTGCTGGATCATCGGCAGCACGACCACCGTTGTCAGGACGATCATCGACAAGCCGTCGAGTGCGGCGCCCAGCAGGATATACATGACCGTCAGCACGGCGATCAGCGCGAACGGGCTGAGGTTGAAGCCGTCGACCCAGGTCGCCAGCGCCATCGGAATGCCCGTGTAGCCCATCGCGATCGACATAAAGCCGGCACCCGTCAGGATCAGCATGATCATGCAGGTCAGCCGCATCGCGCCCATCACGCTCTGCCAGAACGATTCAAACGTCAGCGAACCGGACCACCAGGCAATCGCCAGTGAGCCGAGAACGCCCCATGCCGCGCATTCGGTGGCCGTCGCCCACCCGGCAAGCAGCGTCGCAAAGACGAGGATGATGAGCAGCGACACCGGGATCAGGTTCTTTGACTCGATCAGCTTCTCGCGAAAGCTCATCTTCGGCGGCGCAGGCGGCGTTTTTTTCGGGTTCAGCAGTGACCAGACCGCGATGTAGCCGGAATAGAGCACCATCACGAGCAGGCCCGGCAGGAAGCCCGCCAGAAACATCTGGATGATCGAAACGTCTGCCGCCACCGCATAGACGACCATGGTGATCGACGGCGGAATGAGAATGCCAAGCGTGCCGGCTCCAGCCAGCGAACCGAGGCTGACCATTTCGTCATAGCCGCGCTTCTTCAGCTCAGGCAGCGCGATCTTGGCGACCGTCGCGGTTGTCGCCGCCGACGAACCGGAGACCGAACCGAACAGGCCGCAGCCGATGACGTTGACATGCATCAGACGGCCCGGAATTCGCCCGAGCCACGGCGACAGGCCGCGAAACATTTCCTCTGACAGCTTCGTTCGGAACAGGATCTCGCCCATCCAAACGAACAGCGGCAGCGCGGCCAAACTCCAGGACGCGCTGTTGCTCCAGGAATTGGTGGCCAGCACCATGCCGGACGGTATGCCCGGCACGAACTGCATGGCGATGAAGCCGCAGATCAGAAGCGCGATGCCGATCCACACGCCGCCCGCCAGCAACACCAGAAGCGAGGCCAGAATGACGGCGGCGACCTCGACAAGTTCGACCGTTCCCATCGTCAGACCCCACCCTGGATGGCGCGTTCGACGATTTCTTCGGCGCTGGTCGGCTCGGGCTTCTCATAGCGCGGCACGCCGCCGAAAAGCACGTGGATCAGTTCGTCGAGAAGCGCGATGGCAAGGATCGTCACCCCAGCCGAAAAGCCGATCTGCGGTATCCACAAGGGCACGACGACGACGCCTTGCGACACATCGTTGAAGCGCCATGAGGCAATCGTCATGTCGATGGCGTACCAGGCGAAATAGGCCATCGCCACGACGCCGATAGCCAGCGCCACCACGTTCATCACATAGCGCCTCGTCCCCTTCATCCGCTCGATCAGAAGTCCGACGCGGATCATCTCGCCGGAGCGAAACGTATGTGCGAGACCGAGAAACGCACTCGCCGCCATGCACCACGACGTGAAATCGTCGCCCGACGGAATGTCGATGCCAACCACGCGCCCGCCAGACAGACCAAGCATCAGCAGGAAGATGGCGAGGAGAAACAGGCCCGCCAGCCAGCCGGAGACCAGATAGAGGCCGTCGAGCGCGGCACGGATCGGCCGTGGAAAGACGGAGTGTTCGACCACTTCAGCGGAGGACATGCATATGTCTCCCCGCCCCTGCCGGGCTGGATCTCATGACGTGTTTCCCTCTCTAGGCGAGGCGGTTCTGTCGCCGCCTCTGCTCGATAATCTCATGCTGCAATGCTGCCGGTACGCATGTCAACTTCTTATTGACGTTTTATCGACGAAATGCATTTGATTGCTCCGCGAGTTGTCGAGGGAGCGAGCAATGGCCGGCGGTGCATGGGATTTCTGGATCGACCGCGGCGGCACCTTCACCGACATTATCGGCCGCGCGCCCGACGGCTCGCTGCACCCGCGCAAACTCCTGTCTGAGAACCCCGAGGCCTATCGTGACGCTGCCGTGCAGGGCATACGCGACCTGCTCGGCCTGAAAGCTGGCGAAGCCATTCCTCCGGGCACAGTCGGCGACGTGAAGATGGGCACTACGGTCGCCACCAATGCGCTTCTGGAGCGCAAGGGCGACCGCACGCTCCTCCTCATCACCAAGGGTTTCCGCGACGCGCTGCGCATCGCCTATCAGGCCCGACCCGACATTTTCGCCAAGGAGATCATCCTCCCCGAACAGCTCTATGAGCGCGTCATCGAGGTGCCGGAACGTATTCGAGTGGACGGCTGCGTCGAACGCCTGCTCGATATCGAGGCGATTGCCGCAGAGGTGGCTCAGGCAAAGGCCGACGGCATCGACGCGGTCGCCATCGTGCTCATGCATGCCTGGAAACATCCCGAGCACGAACAGGCGGTGGCAAAACTGTGCCGCAAGATCGGCTTCTCGCAGATTTCGACCAGCCACGAGGTCTCGCCGCTGATCAAGCTGGTCGGGCGCGGCGACACTGCCGTGGTCGATGCGTACCTCTCGCCGATCCTGCGCCGCTACGTGCAGCAGGTCGCAGGCGAACTTGGCAGCGGTAACCAGTCATCTGATAATGACACACCCTCGGCCTCTGGCCGCAAGCCCGACCGGGCGTCGGCCGGTCAGGCCGCCCCGGCGGAGGGCCAGCCGCCTTTGGCGGCGGAACGGCCCGTGAGCCCAAGATTAATGTTCATGATGTCGTCCGGCGGCCTGACGGCAGCCGACATGTTCCAGGGCAAGGACGCGCTTTTGTCCGGTCCCGCAGGTGGCGTCGTCGGCATGGTAGAGACGGCCAAGCTCGCCGCCTTCGACAAGGTTATCGGCTTCGACATGGGCGGCACCTCGACCGACGTCGCCCATTATGATGGCGACTATGAGCGCGCCTTCGACACCGAGGTTGCAGGCGTTCGCGTGCGCGCGCCGATGATGCGCATTCATACTGTCGCGGCCGGCGGCGGCTCGATCCTGCACTACGCCGATGGGCGTTTTCAGGCAGGCCCCGATTCCGCAGGCGCAAACCCCGGCCCCGCCTGCTACCGGCGCGGCGGCCCGCTCGCCGTCACCGACGCCAATGTCATGCTCGGCAAATTGCAGCCCGATTTCTTCCCGGCCATCTTCGGCCCCGATCAGGACCAGCCGCTCGATGTCGAGGCAGTCCGCCGGAAATTCGAGGCGCTCGCTAGCGAAATCGGCGACGGCAAATCGCCGGAACAGGTGGCGGAAGGTTTCGTCACCATCGCTGTCGAGAACATGGCGAATGCCATCAAGAAGATTTCTGTCCAGCGCGGCTATGACGTGACCGAATATCTGCTGAACTGCTTCGGCGGCGCGGGCGGCCAGCATGCCTGCCTCGTCGCCGATGCGCTCGGCATGGAGGCGGTGCTCGTCCATCCCTTCTCCGGGCTTCTGTCGGCTTACGGCATCGGCCTCGCCTCGGTCTTCGCATCGCGCCAGCAGGCATTGATCAAGCCGCTTTCCGACGACTCGGTCGCCGAGATCGACCGGATGATAGATGACCTCAGCCGAAAGGTCTTCGAGGAACTCGCCGCGCAGGGTGTTCCCGAAGATGCCATGACATGGCGGCCAGTGCTGATGATCCGCTATGACGGTACCGACACCGCCCTTCCGGTCAATTTTGCCGAACGCTCGCTTGAACGCGCCCGCACCGATTTCGAGGCCGCGCACAAGGCGCAATTCGGCTTCATCTATGACGACAAGCCGATGATCGTGGAATCGATCGACCTGCAGGGCCATGACGGTCGTGTGGCAGGCCGCGATGAAACCGCGGTCGATGCGGTGACCCATTCACGCCCGCCGCACCGCACGGCAAAACTCTTCTCCGAAGGCGAGTGGCACGAGGCCGGCGTCTATTTCCGCCACAGCGGCGACGCCGACGACCTCGACCCCGGCTGCCGCATAAATGGGCCTGCGCTCATCATCGAGAAGAACCAGACCATCGTCGTCGAGCCGGGCTGGCAGGCGGAAATCACGCCGCGCGACCACGTCCTGCTGCGCCGTGTCGAGGTCAAGCGCCGCGCTGCCGCATTGGGGGCCGAAACCGCCGATCCGGTCATGCTGGAGGTCTTCAACAACCTCTTCATGTCGATTGCCGAACAGATGGGCGTGACGCTCCAGAACACCGCCTATTCGGTCAACATCAAGGAGCGCCTCGACTTCTCCTGCGCCGTGTTCGACCGCACCGGCGCGCTCGTCGCCAACGCGCCCCATATGCCCGTGCATCTGGGATCCATGGACCGCTCGGTCGAGACGATCATCCGCCTGAACGAAGGCGACATTCATCCCGGCGACGTGTTTGCGCTGAACGCCCCCTATAATGGCGGCACCCACCTGCCCGATATCACGGTCGTCACGCCCGTCTTCAGCGACGACCAGAGCGAGATCCTGTTCTATTCCGCCTCGCGCGGCCACCATGCCGATGTCGGCGGCACCGCGCCCGGCTCGATGACGCCGCTGGCGACGACGGTCGACGAGGAAGGCGTGCTGTTCGACAATTTCCGCATCGTCGAGCGTGGCCGCTTCCGCGAGAAGGAATTGCACCATCTCCTGACCGACCATCCCTACCCGGCGCGCAACCCGCACCAGAACATTGCCGACCTCAAAGCCCAGATCGCCGCAAACGAGCGCGGCGTCGCCGAACTGCGAAAGATGGTCGAGCATTTCGGTCTCGATGTCGTGCAGGCCTATATGGGCCACGTGCAGGACAATGCGGCCGAAAGCGTGCGTCGCGTGCTCGAACGCCTGCCCGACTCATCCTCCTACGAATACCCGACCGACACGGGTCAGGTGATCAGGGTGAAGATCACGGTCGACAGAAAGGCGCGCACGGCCAGGGTCGATTTCACCGGCACCTCGCCTGTCATGAAGAACAACTTCAACGCGCCCGAACCCGTCGCGCGCGCCGCCGTGCTCTATGCCTTCCGCGTGATGGTCGAGAACAACATCCCGATGAATGCCGGGTGCCTGCGCCCGATCGAAATCGTCATCCCGGAAGGCTGCATGTTGCGGCCGAGCTATCCGGCGGCCGTCGTCGCCGGCAATGTCGAGACCTCGCAGCATGTGACCAATGCGATGTTCGGCGCGATGGGCGCGCTCGCCAATGCGCAGGGCACGATGAACAATCTGACCTACGGCAATGACGAATATCAGTATTACGAGACGATCTGCTCAGGCTCGCCCGCCGGTCAGTTCAACAACGGCACCGGCTTTGGCGGCACGTCGGGCGTCCACACCCACATGACCAATTCGCGCCTGACCGACCCCGAAATCCTCGAACTGCGCTTCCCCGTCCTGTTGGAGGATTTTCACATCCGCCAGGGTTCCGGCGGCAAGGGCAAATGGAGCGCGGGCGACGGCACAAGACGCACGGTGCGTTTCCTCGAACGCATGGAGTGCGCGATCCTGTCGTCGCATCGCGCAGCCCCGCCACGCGGCGTTGCAGGCGGCGGCGACGGCAATATCGGCATGACGCAGGTGCGCCGTCTCGACGGCCGCGTCGAGACGCTGAAAGCCTGCGACCAGACGATCCTGGAGGCAGGCGAAGCGGTGATCGTCACGACGCCCACCGCCGGAGGGTTCGGCAGCGCCTGACCGGCGCTGCGGCTCCATTAATTGTCGGGATCGTCCACGAGGCAGCCTGCTCCGTGGCAGCCCTGATAATTGCCTTGAGTATCGAAATTCGGCTCGCCATTCTTGTCGAATTGCGGCCGCGTATCGATGCCTGCGTCAGGATCATCGACCTTGCAGCCGATGCCGTGGCAGCCATTGTAGCCGTCGTCGAAGCGGTAATTGCTGGTCGTGTGCCTGTGCTTTGGCTCGTTCGTCATGCCCTCGATCAGCGCGCCGACGACGGCACCTGCTACGACGGCGCCGACATCGTGGCCGCGGTGGTTATATTGTCTCGCGCCTGGATCGAACGTGTCGCCCCGGCCGTGGTGATAGCCTGTCACGTCGGCGAACACGCCCGCACAGCCCTGCGCCACCCAAAGGTAACGACTGCGGGGATTATAGCCCCAACTGCTGTTGAGGATGCAGGGGCTGGACGAAATCTGATGAATGAGTTGCGGGCTTTTCAGCGGCCCGGCCCAGCACTCGCCATATTGATAATGGCGCGAATGGCACTCGACCGTCTCCTGCGCGCTCGCCCCGCTGAACAGCGCCGACGCGCCCAGCATGAGGCCTGCAAGTCCCAAAAGCTTCATCATGTCGATACCCTTCGCCTCAATCGTTGATCGCGGTGATCTTCACGGTGCCGGCGGCGCCGACGCCCGAGAACCAGACTTCGCCATCGCCGATCATGACGCCCTGCCAGTTGGCGAACAGGCCGGCATAGGTCTGCGCCGCAACAGCGTGCTTCACCTTGTCGGTGACGATCAGATCGTAGTCGGCGATGAAATGCGCCGCATCGCGCAGCTTGACCGCCTTGCCCTTGATACGCGCCTGGAACGGATAGTCGACCAGCGAGGCAACTTTGGCCTTGTCGCCATCGGCTACCGCTTTCTGGAAGGTCGTGAAAAACTGGTGATACGGCTTGTGGTCGCCATAGAGCGCGTCGAGCGACGCATTCGTGTCGGCTTCCGACTGCGCGGCCGCAGGCGTAACAGCGGCAGAAATGGAGATGCATAAAGCCAGCAATGCCGACTTGACCGGTCCGAGCATGAAATTCTCCTGAGCCCCAAACTGAAAGACCGGACAACCGTCCGGCTTCCAGAGACAAAATGCAACGCGCAAAATCAAGTAATGGTTTGGAATTACTGAAGGGTTGTTGGCGCTCGTCTACTCAAGGTTGGTTTGAATCCATCTGCTCGACCTATGGATATCTATTGTCTGGAGCCGACCCGGTCCCAGATTGATGAAACGGTGTGGCACCCCGGCCGGCCCCATCACCGTGTCGCCAGCCTGCGCGTCGATGACCTGATCGCCAACGAAGAAGCGCGCCTGGCCGAGTGTCACGACGAATACCTCGTCATAGGGGTGCACATGCAGGACCGGTCCGGTGCCCGGCTCGTCATTGCCGTAGGTCAGCACGGTGACGTCGGTGCCGAGCGCCTCGCCATTGACAGAGCCACGATGCGGTCCCGTCAGCGTCCCGTCGAAAAGCCGCGCCTTTGACGGCGCGCGCCCGTCGGGCGTCACGGTTGCCGGGTCGAAATCGCGTCGTGTCATAGGTACCTCCTGCGCAACTTTGCCCCCATCTCCCCAGACCATGCAACGCCCTGCCGCACCGCTCCTGTCATCCGGCGGTCATGCTGCCGTCATCGCACCGTGACCCGGCGGGGCTAGGCGGTCGAAAAAGCAAAAGAGGGAGAGGATTCGATATGACCGACATTTCCGCAGACCTCGGCACCAGAAAGCGCGTCGCGCGCGCCATATATCAGCATCGCGCTCTGTCGCGGGCGGGCCTGTCGGAGCGGCTTTTCGCACTCGCATTCTCCGGCCTCGTCTATCCCCAGATTTGGGAAGACCCCGAGGTCGATATTGAGGCGATGCAGCTTGGCGAAGGCCACCGTGTCGTCACCATCGCGTCGGGCGGCTGCAACATCCTGGCCTATCTCTCCGTTTCGCCTGCCTCGATCGACGCGGTCGACCTCAACGCGGCGCACATCGCGCTGAACCGACTGAAGCTGACGGCCATGACCCGCCTGCCCGCTTATGAGGACGTGCTGCGCTTCTTCGGCACGGCAAACGTCCCACATAATTCGCAGGCCTATGACAGGTTCATCGCTCCCCATCTCGACGCGACCAGCCGGGCGCATTGGGAGAAGCGCGACATTCTCGGCCGCCGCCGCATCACCGTCTTCGACCGCGACTTCTACCGCACCGGCCTGCTCGGCCTGTTCATCGGTGCCGGCCACCGCATTTCAAAGCTCTTCGGCGTCGATCCCGCCGACATCATCAAAGCCCAAAACATCGGCGAGCAGCGCCGCTTCTTTCATGAAAAGCTCGCGCCGATTTTCGACCGCCCGCTCCTGAAGGCAATCACGCGCTCCAAGGCCTCGCTGTTCGGTCTCGGCATTCCGCCAGCTCAATATGACGCACTGGCGCAAGGCCGCCCGATGGTCGAGGTGCTGCGCCAGCGCCTCGAAAAGCTCGCTTGCCACTATCCGCTGAAAGACAACTACTTTGCCAGGCAGGCATTCGGCCGCAGCTATGCCGCGCCGGGAGAGGCAGCCCTGCCGCGCTATCTCGACAAGCGCCACTTCCCGGCCATCCGCGACAATGCCGGCCGCGTGCGCGTCCATCACACCGATTTCGGCTCGCTTCTGGCGCAAAAGCCCGCCGCCAGCGTCGACCGCTACATCCTGCTCGACGCACAGGACTGGATGACCGACGACCAGTTGAACGCTCTGTGGAGCGAGATCACCCGCACCGCCGCTCAGGGCGCGCGCGTCATCTTCCGCACCGCCGGCCTTGAGACGATCCTTCCTGGCCGCGTTTCGGCCTCGCTCCTCGACCAGTGGGATTATCGCGGCGAGGAATCGCGCGACTTCACCGCCCAGGACCGCTCCGCCATCTATGGCGGCTTCCACCTCTATGTGAGGCGCTGAACATGTCCGTCACCGATAGCGGCAGCCACGCCGCATTGATGGACGGCGTCTATCGCTGGCAGCGGCACATCTATGACGCGACGCGCAAATATTACCTTCTCGGTCGCGACCGGCTGATCGAACGCCTCGACGTTCCCAAGGGCGGCACGGTTCTGGAAGTCGCCTGCGGCACCGGGCGCAATCTCGCGCTTGCGGGTGGCCGCTATCGCGATGCGCGCCTGTTTGGCCTCGACATCTCGGCCGAGATGCTGGAGACGGCAACCGACACGATGCAGCACCGCGACCTTATCGGCCGCGCAAGGCTGGCGGAAGCGGACGCCACCGGTTTCGATGCGATGCGGCTCTTCGGCTACCGCGCCTTCGACCGGGTTTTCATCTCCTATTCGCTGTCGATGATACCCGACTGGCGTCAGGCCGTCCGCGCCGCACTCGCAGCAACAGCCAATGGCGGCGAGCTTCACATCGTCGATTTCGGTCGTCAGGAGCGATTGCCCGGCTGGTTCAGGTCGCTGCTGCGCGGCTGGCTCGCCCGCTTCCACGTCACCCCGCGCGACGAGATGCGCGCGGTGCTTGAATCGGAATGTCAGGCAATCGGCGCAAACCTCGAATTCGACTCCATCTTTCGCGGCTACGCGGTCATCGCCCGCATCCGCAAACCGCGCTGATCAAGGTAGAGCCTTGACCAGCGCGCCGACCATGGCTTGAGGCTTGTAGCCGAGCTTTGACGGCGTCAGCCCGAGCCGCGCAACCACGATCCGCTTCGACGGAATAATGGCGATCGTCTGCCCGTCATGGCCGCGCGCCCAGACCGTGTCGTCCGGCAGGTCGAAGCCCGCATCGGAGTCCTGCCCTTCAGGCGTATTGCCGGACGGGCCGCGCAGCCACATCTGCCCGCGCGTATATTCGTCGGGTGCCGCCTGCGACGGCTCGCGCATCCATGCAGCATAACCCGCCGGCAGGATCTGTTCCCCGTTCCACACGCCGTCCTGCATCAGGAACTGCCCGAAGCGCACCCAGTCGCGCCCGGTCGCATAGAGGTAGGACGAACCGACATAGGTGCCCCGCGCGTCAGTCTCCAACACGGCACTGTTCATGCCGATCTTGTCGAAAAGCTCCTTGCGCGGCCAGGCGAGCGCCTGCGCGCTGTCGCCGATGGCGTCCTGCCAGATGCGCGACAACAGCACGGTCGTGCCGCTCGAATAGTTGAACACCTTGCCGATCTCATGGGCCAGTGGCTTCGACGCCGTAAACGCGGCCATGTCGGGTTCGAGGTAGAGCATCCGCGTCACGTCGGTGACGTCGCCATAGTCCTCGTTGAACTCAAGCCCGCTCGACATAGACATCAGGTCGGACAGCTTGATGTCCTTGCGGCCGTCCCCGGCCCATTGAGGAAACAGCGTCGCCTTGTCGACTGAGAGCCTGCCCTGCCCGACCAGCGTGCCGATGATGGCGGCAGTCACGGTCTTGGTCATCGACCAGCCAAGCAGCGGCGTTTCGGCGGAAAAACCTTCGCCGTAGCGTTCGCCGACGATGCGCCCGTTTTTTGCGACGACAACCGCACGCATGCCCGGTCCCGTCATTGCCGGGTCGTCGAGAATGGCGGCAATCGCCGGATCCTGTGAAGGCTGAACCTCATTGCCCTGCGGCCACAGGCCCGCGCCCGTCGCGGCAGCGGGCGCGACAGGCGCGATTGCCGCGGCTGCCAGATCGCCGTCCGGCACCGACGCGCAGCCCGCGCCCTCATGCGCCACCGCCATTCCGGTGCCGAACATGCCGAGAAGGCCGGCCTTCACGGTTCCCGCCTCGCGGTCGACGTCCTGCGAAATCAGCGTCAGGATCGGATGCCCCGGCGCCTGCACGTCAACCCTCAACACCTCGGAGGGGTCGCGCCCGGCGACAAAGACATTGGAACATATGATCTTTGCCGAATAGCCTGCCGCGACCTGGATCAGCGCCGGCGGCGCGATCCATAGCCATCCCGCCAGCGCCACGACCGCCGCCGCGCAGGCGATTGCCAGCCACTTGATGATCTTGCCCAGAATGCGCATTCCCCGCCCCGCCTTGGATTTGCCGGTATTTCTCCAGAATTGGAGTTTTGGGCGCGGGCGGGCGAAATTGCAATGATCGCTATGCTGCCATCTGCGTGCCAGTCACATGACAAGGCTCGCGCCAGTGTGGCGGAATAGAGTGACGGCGATCTGAGGCACATAGGCGGGGAACGACGGGCTTGTTGAGGCGAATTGAGGCATTGGTTCTGGCTTTTGCGCTCGGTGCGTGCTCGACCGGCGGCGCGCTGGACGATTTCGCGCCGACTTCGCGCGACATGCCCACATCGAGCGTTTCCGGCCCCCGCTTCGGCGACAGCAATCCCTATGAGTGGCGCGGCACCAAGCCGTGGAACTACCCGGTTCACGGGACCGATGTCTCCAAATACCAGCCGATGGTCGACTGGCCGACGAAACGCGTCAACAAGATCAACTTCGTCTTCATCAAGGCGACCGAAGGCGGCGACCGGGTGGACGACAGGTTCCACGAACACCGCGCGGGCGCGCGCGCCGCAGGCATCCCCTACGGCGCATACCATTTCTTCTATTTCTGCCGTCCTGCCTCCGAGCAGGCCGCATGGTTCATCCAGAACGTGCCGCGCGAAAAGGGCATGATGCCGCCCGTGCTCGACATGGAGTGGAACCACCTGTCACCGAGCTGCAAGCTGAGGCCGCCGCCCGAGACGGTGCGCGCCGAGATGCGCGTCTTTCTCGGCATCGTCGAGCGCCACTACGGCAAGCGCCCGATCATCTATACCGACCCGAAATTCTTCGAGGAAAACGGCCTTGAGGCCTTCCGTGGCTATCCGTTCTGGCTGCGCTCGACCGCCGGCCATCCAAGCGAGAAATACGGACCCCACCCGTTCGTCTTCTGGCAATATACCGGCACCGGCATCGTGCCGGGCATCAGGGGCGACGCCGACATCAACGTCTTCAACGGCTCACCCGCCGCATGGCGAAGCTGGCTGGCGGCGAACCGGCTCTGACCGCCCGCTCCCGACCTGACGCGGAGTTGATTTGCGTCGTCGGCGTCACTCCCGTGAAAATGGCGGAAACCGGCGAAACTGCCGCATTTTCGCCCTCAGCTTCGGCTGGTAAGTCGGCCAGCGACAGGAGCCTTCAATTGATGACCAGATTTACCCTTCCATTTGCCGCAGCGCTTCTGTGCGCCACCTCCGCTTTTTCGCAGGAGGCCCAGTGCGGCGGCGAACTGTCGACCTGGCTTGAGGGCATGACCGCCGAAGCGGTCGCCGCCGGCGTCGGACAGAAGGGCCTTGCCGCGCTCGCCAACGCCAAGGACGACAAGAAGGTACTCGGCCGCGACCGCTCGCAGCAGGTCTTTGCTCAGACGTTCAATGAATTCGCCGGCCGCATGATCTCCGATTACCGGCTGAAGCAGGGCGCAGCCAACCTGAAGAAGCACGCGGCCACCTTCGCCAGGGCCGAACAGGACTATGGTGTTCCCGGCCCGGTCATCGCCGCCTTCTGGGCGCTGGAGACCGATTTCGGCGCTGTGCAGGGTGATTTCGACACACTCGACGCGCTGGTGACGCTCGCGCATGACTGCCGACGCCCACAGCTGTTCCGCCCGCAGATCGTGCCGCTCCTCAAGCTCATAGACAACGGCACGCTGCCCGCAAACGTCCAAGGCGCGTGGGCTGGCGAACTCGGCCAGACGCAGATCCTGCCTTCCGACTATCTCGACAAGGGACGCGACGGCGACGGCGACGGCGTTGTCGACCTGCGGGGCAGCGCGGCAGACGTCATTGTCACGACAGCCAACTTCATCAAATCGCTGGGCTGGCGCGCCGGCGAGGACTGGATGCAGGAGGTGCGCGTTCCCAAGGAGATGGACTGGACCGATTCCGGTCGCGAGAACCAGCACCCGCGCTCGCATTGGGTGACCGCTGGCCTGACCGCCGCTGATGGCTCGGCCCTCCCTTCAGACGATCGCCCGTCGAGCCTCGTTCTGCCGATGGGCCGCAAAGGCCCGGCCTTCCTGATCTATTCGAATTTCGACGTCTATCTTCAATGGAACCAGAGCCTGATCTACACCCTTACGGCCGGTAATATGGCGACCCGCTTTGCAGGCGCCCCCGCGTTCAGGCCCGGCAACCCCGACAGGGGCCTGACCATCGACGAGATGAAGCAGTTGCAGGAAAAACTCGCCGCCCGCGGCCATGATGTCGGCAAGATAGACGGCGTTCTCGGGACAGGCACGCGCACGGCCTTGCAGAAGGTTCAGCAGGAAATGGGCCTGCCCGCCGATGGCTGGCCGACGCAGCAACTGCTTCAGGTTCTGTAGTCAGGCCTCGGCGGCCGCCCCGAACACCAATTCCGACGTCACCTCAAGCGCCCTGTCTTGGCGCTTGTCGCCCTCGCCCGCCCATTGGTCGAGCCTTGCATCGCGCTGGCGGATGAGGTCCGCGATGTCTGCCTCATGGGCCGTCACGATTGCGGTGAGCCATCGATTGACGAGATAGGACGGCCTCGGCATCTGCACGTCGAAGCGCGGCAGCAGGGCCACCGTCTCGTCGGCCGGCAGCCAGTCGTCACCCACGACCCATTGATTGACCGTAAAGAGACGCAACGGGCGACCATAGCTATCGACACCGATTGCTATCAGATGATGGATCGGGCCGTTCGTCCCGTCAGGACGCACGAAGCAATGGAAATGTCCGTGCTCGACCTCGCCCTCTTCTGCCGGGTGGCAATGATAGAACCACTGCGCACCCGATGCCGCGTCGAACACATCGCCTGCCGGATAATGCTCCCACTCCGCGATATCACTGGCATCTCGAAGCGTTTCCGACAGAATATTGAGGCCCGCTTTGGCGAGCAGCGCCTCGCAATGAGCCGCCTCTGCCAGAGCGCGCTCCTGCGTCTCGCTCATCCGGCCTGGCTCGAAGGTTTTGACGGCGGCGGCGGGGGTGGCAGCTTCTTCGGCACTGGCGGTGGCGGCGGGGCCGCCTTCTTCACAGGCGGCGGTGGAGGTGCCAGCTTGTCAGCGGCAGGAGCTGCCGCACAGGGCGCTGATGCGGGTGCTGCGGCGCATGGAGCAGATGCGGGAGCCGCAGCACAAGGTGCAGCGGCACATGGCGCCGCACCGGAAGCTGCGGCAGGCCTTGGCGCGGCCTTGGCGACCGGATGATTGTAATGATCAACCCCGATGGCAACCGTTGCCACCGCCAGCGCCGAGCCGAACAGGAATGTGTTGCGCGTCGTGTTGCTCATGACCGCTTGAACCCGTCCAGACCGAACAGGCGACCGCGCGCCCAGACGCCGACAAAGGAGCCGACGAAAGCTGCGCCGAACCAGAGCCAGCCATGCACGCTGCCCGACGCGATGCCCGAGAACAGAGCGCCGATGTTGCAGCCAAAGGACAGGCGCGCGCCATAGCCCATCAGCAGGCCGCCGATGATCGCCGCAAGCAGCGAGCCGAGCGGAATCTTGGCCTTCGGCGCGAACTGGCCGGATAGGCTTGCCGCGATCGCCGCGCCAAGAATCGTGCCGAAATCCATGACGGAAACCGTATCCGCCAGAACGCTCGACGAGAGCGCCTTCTGCGGTCCGGGCCACGTCCAGAATTCCCATGTCTCGACAGGGATGCCGATCGACTGCGCGATCTTTGCGCCCCAAAGGCCGAAGCCGAACGTCACCGACCATGGATGACCGGCAACCAGCAGCGTGGCGATATTCAGGATCGCCAGCACGAGGCCCGCACCGATCAGCGGCCACGGGCCATATAACAGCCAGCTCCAGCCCGGACGCTTCGGCGCAGGCTCCGCCTCGATATTGCCGTGAGCGGCCCGCTCGACCAGAGCCGAGACGAGCGCAACAAGCCCCAGACCAACCAGCGTGACCAGCACTGCCTGCGGCACGCCAAATGTCGAGCCGAGGCTGATCGACGGCCATGACGGCAACGCCAGCCACCACGGCAGATGGGCTGTACCGACCACCGCGCCGATGATGAAGAAGACGAGCGTGATCAACATGCGCGCCGAGCCGCCGCCGACCGTAAACAGCGTGCCCGAGCCGCACCCGCCGCCAAGCTGCATGCCAAGGCCGAACATGGCCGCGCCAATCAGAACCGAGACGCCGACGGGCGCAATCGCGCCGACCAGCTGCTGCCCGCCGACACTGCCGGCCGCAAGCAACGGGATCATCGCAATAGCTGCGACCGCTATCATCAGCATCTGCGCACGGATCGCCCTACCCCTGCGTTCGACGACGAAGCGCCGCCAGCCCCCTGTAAAGCCAAATGAGCCGTGATAGAGCGCGGCACCCAGCCCCGCGCCGATGATGAACAGGGTCGCCTGACGAAGATCGACCAGATGCCAGATGGCGAGGAAGCCGATGATCAGGAAAAGGCAGGCGACGGTTGCCGGCGAACGGTCGATCTTGACCGCTGGCAGAAACTTCGGAGGCTGATAGGCGATATCGCTCATGAAAAAGTCCCGGCCATGAAGGGCCGCCTGAAAAAACGGATGCCCGGACGAGCCGGACATCCTTTGATACGATTGTTAGACCTTGCGACTGCGGATGAATACCCGCGCCATGGCTATTTCGATCAGGTGCCGGTCTTGTTCTCGATCGGGCGGGCCGGGTCGGACGCCCACTCGGCCATCGAGCCGTCATACATGCGGGCGTTCTTGTTGCCTGCGATCTCCGATATCGCAAACCAGGCGATCGATGCCCAGTGGCCGGTATTGCAGAACACGATGTTGGCTTCGTCGGGACCGATGCCGACAGCCTGCGACAGTTCCTTCACCTTGTCAGCCGAAACGAATGCGGCTTCGTCCTTCAGGTAAAGCTGGCTGTGCGGAATGTTGACCGCGCCCGGCAGCGTGCCTTCGGCGCGCACGATCGGGCTCTTCGACTTGCCTTCGTATTGTTCGACCGGACGGCCATCGAGCAGCTTGGTGCCGTCTTTCAACGCCGCCTCGACGTCAGCGGTGGTGGCGCGAACCTTGTCGTTCAGCGAAATGTTGAAGGTTGCCGCGTCCGGCTTCGCAGCTTCTGCAACGCGCTCGCCGCCGGCTGCATCATACTGGCGCCAGCCGCCATCGAGGATCGAGACATTCTCATGGCCGAGATATTTGAAGGTCCAGTAGACGCGGGTCGCGCCGCCGACCTCGGTCGAATCCGTGCCCCAAGGCACAACGACGACGTGATCGTCATTGTCAATGCCGAGATTGCCGATCAGCTTGGCGAGATCTTCGACAGGCGGCAGCATGCCGGGAATTCCCTGCACTTCGGTGCGCCAGCCGGCGCTCGCATAAGGTGCCACGACCGCGTTTGCCAAATACGGCTTGTCGCCCAGATCGGTCTCCGCAATCTTGTCGCGGATGTCGATGACAACGACATTCTCCCTGCCGGAGTTGGCCTTGAGCCATTCGGCATCGACCAGCGGTGTTGCGTTCTGAGCGAAAGCCGAGCCGGCAAGGCCGGTTGCCAGAACGAGCGAGATGAGCGCGGCGCGCATGACAGGTCTCCAGATTGATCTGGAATGAAACTAGGGCGAATAGCCGGTCCTGTCGCGGGAGCGCCTGTCAATTCTTCCGGCAAACGAGAGAAATTCATTCCCGCATTCGCCGAATGATCGGAAATCCATTCGCAATGAGGCCGGAAATCAGTCGGCCATCGTCTCAAGGCTGGCAAAACCTTCCGGCTCGCCGCCCTCATGGAACGGCGTCGTCACCTCTACGAAACGATCCGGATAGAACCCGTTGAAGCGCGTCCTGAGCGACAGCGAATAGGCGCCGATATGGCCGATCTCGATCCAGTCTCCCGTGTCGACCGTCTCCGGCAGCCAGAACGGCCGCGAGAGTATGTCGACGGAATCACACGTCGCGCCGCAGACGCGAAACGGAACGATATTGGCCACATCGCCATTGCGCTGGCGGATGGCGGGATCGGGAATGAATCGCGCCGGCAGCGTGATCTTGCCGGTCCAGCTGTCCGACAGCGACGCCCAGATGCCGTCATTGATGTAGAGCCGCCTGCCCTTGCGCAACAGCACCCGCACGATCAGCGAAAAGGCGCGCGCGACGATGACGCGGCCGGGTTCCGCCACCAGCGGCGTATCGCCAAATCCCCATTCGCCGATATCGCCGCGCAGCCGCGACATGTGCTGCGGAAGCGACGGCATGTCGGGTGCCTTGCGGTTCGGGTCGTGGCCGTATTCGGCCGGAAAACCGCCGCCGACATCGAGCCCCGCAAGCGGAACGCCGGCGCGATTGCGCACCCAGTCGGCGCTCTTCAACGCCCGGTCATAGGTGTCCGGGTCTTCGATCTGGCTGCCGACATGGAAACACAGGCCGACCCTGTAGCCGGTGCGATGGAGGCGCTGCGCCAGCTCGACCGCCTGCGCCGGCCCCGCGCCGAACTTCTTCGACAGTTCGTACGCGGCATGGCCCTTGGTCTGGATGCGGACATAGACGGTGATCTGCCCCGGATCGATATCGAGCGCGCGCACCACCCGCGTCAGCTTGGTGATCTCGTCCTCATGATCGACGACGGTGACGCGTATACCATATTGCTCCAGCGCCAGCTTGATGTCCGACTGTGCCTTGATCGGATGCATGTAGAGCATCTCCGCACCCGGCGCGATCTCGTGGACGGTGCGGATTTCGCCGGGCGACGCGACGTCGAAACAGTTGACCCCGATCTCCGACAGCGCCTTCAGCACCATTGGCTCGCCATTGGTTTTCACCGCATAGGCGGTCTTGCCCGGAAACATCGCCATGAAGTCGCGCGCGTCCTGCTTCAGGACATCGGGGCGGAAGCAGTAGACCGGCTCGTCGGGACGAAGCTCCAGCGCGGCGGCCTTTGCGGTTTCGAATCGCTGCATCATGCCTCCCTTGATGCCGCCGAGCCTATCAGCCGCCGGTGACAGGTCAAAGCAGCCGGTCTGGACCATCGGAATCGGGTGGCGAGGCGGCAAAGCGACCGGTAGGTTTCGCGCTCCAACAGGATTCCCGCAAGTGAACGCCAAGGCCCGCGTCGATCAACCGTCGACCGCCCAGACCTCCCCTGCCGAGCCAATGCAGCAGATGAACGCCGTTCTGTGGGGGCAACTGATCCTGCTCGGCACGATCTGGGGCGGCTCGTTCTTCTTCGCCAGCATCGCCGTGCGCGAAATCCCGCCGCTGGTTCTCGTCCTGCTTCGCGTCGGGGTCGCGGCAATCGCCCTTCAGCTTTATCTCGCCGCGCGCGGGCCATCCTTCGCGCAGGTCCTGCCGCACGCAATCTCATTCCTCGGACTTGCGCTCCTCAACAACATCATCCCGTTTTCGCTGATGTTTGCAGGCCAGACCGCCATCGGCGCGGGACTGGCCTCCGTTCTCAATGCGACGACGCCCGTCTGGACGCTGATCCTGGCCGGTTATGTCTTCCGCACCGAGACGCCTGCATGGCACAAGCTGGTAGGCGTCCTGCTCGGACTTGGTGGCGTTGCGGTGATGCTGGCGCCGGGTCTCGCCAACGGACTTGGCGGCCCTGTCTGGGCGAAGCTCGCGCTGCTCGGAACCGCGATCTCCTATGGCTTTGCAAGCATCTATGCGCGCCGCTTCTCGTCGCTGCCGCCAATCACGGTTGCAACCGGCCAGTTGACCGCCTCGACCCTGATCATGATCCCGGTCGTCGCCATTACGGGCGGTTTCGGGCAGGCGCTCGCCGCCAGTTCCACCGCCTGGATGGCCGTTCTCGGCCTTGCCCTTCTGGCGACCGCTGTCGCCTACATCATTTTCTTCAATCTGATCGCAAAGGCAGGCGCGTCGAATACGTCGCTCGTCACCCTCATCATTCCGGCCAGCGCCATCCTGCTCGGCACTCTCATTCTGGGCGAGCGGATCGAACTGTTCGAGGTGGCCGGCATGGCTCTGATCGGTCTCGGTCTAGTGGCGATTGACGGGCGGCTGCTACGCCGAAGGTAGCGACATACCGCAGGCCCGCCGGCCCGAGAAAAAATGTCAGATTTGTGATCAGATGTATTTCCGGAGCGATTTCGGGCGTTTGCCGGCGGCGGCTGAATCACTTCTTCACAGACCGTTACAGGATTGCAACAAAACCGCTTGCCAGCCGTTTCTTCTCGCCTATCATTTCTCCCGTAGTCCGCAGAGGAGGATACCAATGGGACTGACAAGGCCGATCAATGCACTTGTGATTTGTGCTGCGTTTACCTTCATAGGCGCCATGATCCTCGGAGTTCTGCCGTAAAGGGCCTGCTCCAGGAGTTTACCTCCAGACTGAGGCAATATCGAAGAGAGGCCCGGAGCGATCCGGGCCTCTTTTTGCTGGAAATGACGTGATCTTCCGGAAATTTCAGGCCGATTAAGCCGACCGCAACCAATGCTGGTTCAAGAAGATCACCTCTGCGGGGATCGCCATGACCGTACACACGATGATCGAGCAAGCCGGAATGGACGCCATGAATATTCCCGGCGCACCGCCCGCGTCCCAAACCGTCGAGGTCGCGGTTCTGGTGCCGTGCTACAACGAGGCACAGACTATCGCCCAGGTCGTCGCCGATTTCCGCGCCGCGCTGCCTGACGCCACGATCTATGTCTATGACAACAATTCCAAGGACGGCACCGCCGAGATCGCCCGCAATGCAGGCGCTGTCGTGCGCACCGAGCACAGGCAGGGCAAGGGCAATGTCGTGCGCCGGATGTTCTCCGACATCGACGCCGACGTCTATGTGCTGGTTGACGGCGACGATACCTATGAGGCGGCCGCCGCACCGCGCATGGTGGGCGAAATCCTAGACAAGCAGCTCGACAAGGTGAACGGCATCCGCGTCCATTCGGACCAGAAGGCGTATCGGCCAGGTCACGTCACCGGAAACAGGCTTCTGTCCGGGCTTGTGACGGAACTGTTCGGCGTGAAGAGCCGCGACATGCTTTCCGGCTACAAGGCGCTGTCGCGCCGCTTCGTCAAATCCTTCCCCTCGACCAGCTCCGGCTTCGAGATCGAGACCGAATTGCTCATCCACGCCATCGAGCTCGACCTGCCGATGACCGAGATCGAAACCGCCTACAAGGAGCGCCCGGAAGGGTCGGTCTCCAAGCTTTCGACATTCCGCGACGGTTTCCGCATCCTCGGCATGATCGTCCAGCTCGTGCGCGATCTGATGCCGCTCAAGTTCTTCTCGATCATCGCGGCCGTGCTGGCGCTGTTCTCGATCGGCTTCGTCACGCCCGTCATCTATGAATTCTTCATGACCGGCCTTGTGCCGCGCTTCCCCACGCTGATCGTCTCGTCGGTCGTCATGTCGATCGCCGTGCTGTCGCTCTTTGCAGGGCTGATCCTCGACAGCGTGGCGCGCGGCAGGCGCGAGACAAAGCTCCTCGCCTATCTGCGTTATCCGATGGTTTCCAAGTGATCGACGCGGCGACCGCGCGCAAGTTCGGCGGGTTCCTGGGTGCCGGCGCCATCGGCTTCTCGGTCGACGCGGTTGTCTTCTTCACGCTGGTTCTGGGCCTTGGTGCACATTTCAGCGTCGGCCGTGTCGTAGCCTCGGCAATCGCCATGACGGCAACCTGGCTCATCAACCGGTCGTTCGCATTCAGGACAGGCCGGCTGAATTCCAAGGCGAACGAGGCGTTGCGCTACTACGCGGCCTCGATCTGCGGCGCGCTGGCAAACCTCGCCGTGGTGGCGATGTTCTTCACGCGCTTCCCCGTCTTCAACCACATACCGGTCTATATCGCAGGAACGGCGGCCGGACTTGTCGTGAACTATGTGCTCTACGACAAGTTCGTCTTTCGCGGGAATGGTGGCAAGCGCGCCGCCTGAGGTCAGGCGGCGGCAGAGGTTGCCGCGTGTGCAACACCTGCATTTGGCCGAATGCCGATCATGTGGCAGATGGCAAAGCCGAGATCTGCGCGGTTCATCGTATAGAAGTGGAAGTCGCTGACGCCGCGCTCGACGAGATCGAGCACCTGCTCGGCTGCGACCGCAGCGGCGATCAGCGAATGCGTCTGCGGGTCGTTGTCCAGCCCCTCGAAACGCTCGGCCAGCCATTGCGGCACATGCGCTCCGCAGCGGCCTGCAAAGCTGGTCACGGCCTTGATGTTGTGCACGGGCAGGATGCCCGGAACGATCGGGATATAGATGCCAGCGCGGCGCGCGCGTTCGACGTATCGCTCATAAAGATCGTTGTCGAAGAAGAACTGCGTGATGGCGCGTGTTGCGCCATTGTCGACCTTGCGCTTGAGCATATCGATGTCGGTCGCGAAATCCGGGCTTTCCGGGTGCTTTTCCGGATAGGCCGAGACCGAAATGTCGGTCGCGCCCTGCCGCGACAGCGCTGCGACAAGCTCCGCCCCATTGGCATAACCTTGCGGGTGCGGCACGTAGCGCGAGCCGACGCCTTCGGCCGGATCGCCGCGCAGCGCCACGAAGCGCCGCACGCCCATGGCGAGAAAATCGGCGATAACAGCATCGGATTCCTCGCGCGTCGCGCCGATGCAGGTCAGATGTGCGGCGGGTGCCAGGCCCGTGCCGGTCAGGATGCGCCCGACCGTGCGCGCCGTGCGCTCGCGCGTCGAGCCGCCCGCGCCATAGGTCACCGAGACGAAGCTCGGGCGCAGCGGTTCGAGCCGCTGCACGGTCTCCCAGAGCTTGCGCTCCATCTCGTCGTTCTTCGGTGGGAAGAACTCGAAGGAGACACTGACCTTGTCGCCGAATGCTGGGCGGCGCGACAGGCGGTATTGGGACATCAGGCGGTCTCCGTCGCGGCGCTGCGAGCCGCACTTGGTTCTGCAATCAAAAGGCGGCGATCCTGCCCCATCCAGAGCTTGACGGTCAGGCCGCCGGGGCTGGAAGGCGCAAAGCTCTGGGTGGTGACATGCTCAAGCCCGGCCTCCGCCAGCCAGTCGACGATCTGGCGGTCGGTAAAACCGAGACGCAGATGGGCGTGCTGCTCGCGCAGGAACTCCATGTCATGGGGGGCAAAATCGACGACGACCAGCCGTCCTGCCGGGCGCAGCAGCCGCGCGGCCTCGCGAACCGCAATGCCCGGCTCGTCGAGATAATGCAGCACCTGATGAATGGTGACGAGGTCGAAACTGTCACGGTCGACCGGCGGCGCATAGATGTCGCCCTGGCGCACCTGCGCATGGGAAATGCCCGCCCGGTCGAGATTTGCGCGGGCAACCGCCAGCATCTGCCGCGACATGTCGATGCCGACGCCACGCCGGTAGAGCGGCGCGAAGATTTCCAGAAGCCGACCCGTCCCCGTGCCGAGATCGAGCATCGCCTGAAACGGCTCCGACCCGACAGCCTTGCGAATGGCCGCCTCGACAGCGTGATCGGGAACATGCAGCGCCCGCAATTCGTCCCACTGGGCGGCATTGGCATCGAAATAGGCTTCGGCGCGCTCCTGATAGCGGCGCTTGACCGACGCCAGCCGTTCGAGATCGCGCTCGACCAGCGCATCGGCAGGATCGAGCCGCCCGATCAGCCCCAGCGCAAAATCGCGGGCGGCCTCATCGTCGGACAGACGGAAATAGGCCCAGGCCCCTTCCTGATAACGACCGATCAGGCCGGCTTCCATGAGCAGCTTCAAATGGCGCGACACGCGCGGCTGCGACTGGCTGAGAATGGAGGTCAGGTCGGAAACCGTCAGGTCGCCGCGCGACAGCAGCAAAAGGATGCGCAAGCGGCTCGGCTCCGCCGCCGCCTTGAGCGTATCGACCATTCGGTTAAGACTGTGATCTGCCACGACCATCTCCCACGAGATATAAAGATATGTTTATGTGATATACACCATCGACGCAAGCAGGAATGTCGCGATTGGATAAGAATATGGCGCAGGCCGTCAAAAATTCGCAGATCAGGGAGGGTGAGCGGCGTTTCGCCATCGATCCGTCAGACCTGCCTGCCGATGCGGGCGTGGTCTTCATCGGGCGCGTGACTTCCCCCTGGACCAGCCGCGAGACATGCCCGAAGAACATGGCCGCCGCCGCCGAGGCAGCGCAGCCTGCAAGCGTCACGATAGACCTCGCCTTCCGCGAGGCGCTCGTCGGCCTGTCCGGCTACAGCCACGTGATCCTGTTGAGCTGGTTCGACCGGTCGGACCGCGACCTCGCCATCCAGAAGCCGCGTCACGCACAAGAACCGCGCGGCACATTCGCCCTGCGCTCTCCGGTCAGGCCAAACCCGATCGGCCTTCATGTGGTGCGCGTGCTTGGTGTCGACGTCGCCAGCGGGCGCATCCAGCTTGAAGGCATCGACCTGCTCGACGGCACCCCGATCCTCGATGTGAAGCCCTATTTCGCCTCGACGGATTCCGTTCCGGACGCCACGCGCACAGACGAAACCTGATGGCAACCGAGCGACAAAAGGCAATCGCCAACGGGCTGACGCTGCTCATTCCGGGAGCACCCTGGTCAGACGCTGAGGTCATCCGCGAGGCCGCCGCGAGCCGCCACATGAAAATGCTGCCGCCATCGGTGGCGCTGTGGCTGGCCACAGTTGCACGCGTGCGCCACGAACATACCGAATATGACGCACTTCTGGCCGAAGGTTACGACCGCGATTCCGCTCGCTATTTCGTCATCGACGACATCAACCGCGTGCTGACCGGCTGGCGCGCAACACGACTGTTGAGCGAGGATGACGAGGAAGCCTGAAAACTTCCGTCGCATGTCGTTGTCGCAAAAGCGCTCCACACTTTTGCGCGACATGCTGTTAGGGCCGGTAAATCCACTGCTCCGGCACGCGTACCGAGACCTCTTCACCAGCCTCTATCCGGCCGGGCTTCTCGACCCAGCCGACAAGGCCACGCTGGCGCTTGGCAGACTTCGGGAAAAGAAGCGCGCTGTCGGTCGTCTCAGGCAGGCCGGCACGTTTGGCGATCAGCTTGCCCGCCACCTGACAGGGCGCGTTCTGGCCGTCGATCTTCAGCGTGACCCCGCCCTTGAAGAACAGCTTCGTGCCGCCCGGCAGCATGGAGAGCATCGGCACACCGTCGAGCAGGATATTTGCGCCGAGCCATTCCGCCTTCAGTTCGCCAAGCCCCATCCGGCCGGCGACGAGCTTCAGTTCCTCTGGCGAGACGATCGACAATTGGCGTTCATTGCGCATCACCGTGCCGCGTGGATACCATGGCTCGCGCCCGCCTGACTTGCGCACCGGCCCGTAATGAAAATCGCCGGCAACACCGTCGAAATCAAGCTCAAGCGCCTCTCGTTCGCGTGTCTCGAAACTGTCGCTATCGGCAAGATAGAGACCCGCGACCCGCGCCAGAAGTTTGCGGCCCGCCAATATCTCTGGCAGGTCACCGGGCTGCGCTGCAAAAGGCAACCCGGACTGGCCCATCACATCTTCCTCAGAAGCGCGCTGCCGATCGAATACCCCGCACCGAAGGCGCAGAGCAGACCGTATTCGCCTGCCGCCATGTCTTCATGGTATCGCTTGAGCGCGATGACAGCGCCCGCGCCCGCCGTATTGCCGAGTTCTTCCAGAACCATCGGCGCACGGTCGAAATCCGCTTCATGGCCAAGCGCCAGCTTCATGATCATCGCGTTCATGCGGGCATTGGCCTGATGCAGCCAGTAGCGGCGCACATCGGCCGCCTCAAGCCCGTGGTCGGCCAGGAAGGAGGTGATGAAGCGATGCGCCGCATGCGTCACTTCCTTGAACACCTTCGGCCCGTTCTGCTTGATCATCTTGCCTTCCATCGGCACGACGTAGGGGTCAGGCTCGGCGGTGCGCGACAGGAAGCCGAAATTGGTGCGGATATTGTTGGAGAACTGCGTCCAGGAGCGTGTGTCGACGACCTCGAACCGGCCGGGACGCGTCTCCTCCTCGCCTGCCGCCTCGACCAACACGGAGGCGGATGCATCGCCGAAGATGAAGTGGGTCTGCCGGTCGCGGAAATTGAGCTGGCCGGTAATGATCTCGGGCGTCACCACCAGAACCCGCTTCTGCGCGCCCGACCGCACGAGGCTCGTTGCCACATGAAGGGCGGCGCCCGCAGACGAACAGCCGAGCCCCATGTCGAACGCGGCACCCCTCGCCCCGATCGCCTGCTGTATCTCGATGCCGATGGCCGGATATGGCCGCTGATGATGCGAGGCCGAGCAGATGACCATGTCGACCGTCTCGGGATCGACGCCTGCATCCTCGATGGCCTTCTTCGCCGAAGCCACGCCAAATTCCGCCATGACGGATAGCTCGTCATCACCGCGTGCCGGGATGCGAGGCGCCATGCGGTCGACATCGAGAATGCCGTCGCGCACCAGCACATGGCGGTTCTTGACGCCGGACGCATAGACGATGAAGTCGGAATCCGACTTCGACATCGGCTCCCGGCCAGACGCCGCGCGTTCGACGTTTTCACGGTCGACCCATTCGTTGAAACTGGCGACCAGTTCGTCATTGGTGATCGACGTTTCCGGGATTTCGACGCCGATACCGCTGATGATGACCCGATTCATGTCGTCAAATACCTGCCTGTGGCGTCGGTTTGACGCAAAATTCGCTGCGGTTTAGGTCAGTTTCGGTCGGAAGCAAAGCATTCGTCGGCGTTTGATGAGCCGGCGTCGATCACTTGCTCTTTCGCAGCGAAATGCGCCCGTGTTCGTTCATTTTTGCGTCGCAACAAGAAATAGGCGCGGAAACCTCAACAATACCTTGCCGTCGGCGCGCGCGGGATATGCTTCCGCGAGCTTTTCCTCATAGCGGGTGAGGAAGACGGCGCGCTCGGCTGCGTCCAGCGGCTCGACATAGGGGCGCAGGCCCGTGCTTGAAAACCACTCGACGATTGCAGCGACATTCGCCATCGGGTGATTGTAGATCGTGTGCCAGATGTCGAGCCGCGCCGACAGGCCGACCAGCAGATCGTAATATTCGCCCGCCGACGGCAACCGCCCGCGCCCGGCTTTGGCCATCTTCGCCGCAAAAGGCATCTCGGCGGCTGCGGCCTCCATCAGCATGTGGCTCGGCTCCGACCGGTTGTCCGGCATCTGCACGGCGAGCGCCCCGCCGGGTGCCAGAAATCCCATCAGCCGCTGCAATATCTGCGGGTGTTCGGGCAGCCACTGGAACACGGCATTGGCGAAGATGACGTCAACCGGCTCGTCCGGCGTCCAAGTCGCTGCGTCCGCCAGTTCGAAGCTGCAACCGGGAAGCCGCTTGCCTGCCTTCTCGATCATGTCAGGCGATGTATCGAAGCCCGAAACCTCGGCGTCCGGCCAGCGCTCTACCAGAATCTCGGTCGAATTGCCCGGCCCGCAGCCGATGTCGACCACGCGTTTCGGCTTGTCGACAGGTATCCGCGCCAACAGATCGCGCGACGGGCGCGTGCGCTCGTCCTCGAACTTGAGATAGAGCGCGGCGGACCAGTCGGAAGCGGGTTTGGCTGTCATAACAGCCGCTTTAGCGCCAAATCGCGCAGTTGCCTACATGCCGTTGGCGATAGCCTGGAATGCCGCGACCGTTTCGGCCTCCATCAGTTCGCCGTCCTCATTGTAGTTGGCATAGGCGCTCGTCTTGGCGATGACGACGCGGCGTTCCGGGTTCACGTAGATGAACTGGCCATAGATGCCGATGCCGTTGAAATCCCCACCCGAACGCGCGCCGGGTATCCACCACTGATAACCGTATCCCCACGCCGGCAGACCGTCGATCGTCTCGCGGCCGGGCATGAGATGCGGCGCATCGGGCGTCACCGACGCGCGCACCCAATCGACTGGCACGATCTGCTCGCCGGCAAAATTCTTGCCCTCATTGAGATAGACGAGGCCGAAGCGCGCATAGTCGCGCAGCACGGCATTAAGCCCGCCGGCGGCAACCACCTCGCCCTTCTGGTCGACGAGCCAGTAGGCGTCGGCCTGACTGCCGAGCTTCGACCACAGCCGTTCGGAAAAATAATCCTGCAGCGGCTTCTTCGTCGCCCCTTCGATCACCATGCCGAGAACCTGCGTATCAGCCGACACATAGCGGTTAAGCGTGCCCTGCTCGCGGTCGTTCTTCAGGTGCGCGGTAAAATCGTTCACCGAACCGGTCAGGATCTGGATGATGTAGCGCACGATATCGGAGGACAGGTCGCCATAATCCTCGTTGAAGCCGATGCCCGACGACATCTGCAGCACGTTCTTGACCTTGACGCCCTTGTAGCCGCCCTCGGCCAGCAGAGGCGCATACTTTTCGACCGGGTCGTCCAAGTTTACCAACCCGTCGGCAACGGCATTGCCGAGCAGGAGCGAAACGGTCGATTTCGACAGCGACATCGCAATCGACTGCGTGTCGGCCGTATTGCCGCGCAGATATTGCTCGTGAGCGACCGCTCCGTCCTTGATGACGATCAGGCCGGTCGTGTCGGTGCGGTCGATCCAGTCGGCGATCTTGCGGGTCTCGCCCTTGAAGACATAGGTCTCCGGCAGCGGCTTTTCGGCCACCGGCAGCTCGCTCGCAGCCGCGCTTTTCGGCACCTTGACGGAGGCATATTTCGTGTAGAGCGAGCGGAAATTGCCGTCGATGACGTCCGGCTCGAACAGGCCCGCATATTCAAACGCCGCACGATATTCCGATATCTGCTTGCGGAACGCAAAGCCGCCGATCAGCGCGACGACGACAAGCGCCAGCACGATACGAAGCACCCACCGCCAGAATGAACGCATGAAAAACCCTCCCCAGGAGCCGGCTATTCTTGCACAGGCGAAAACGGCGCGCACCTGCCGCATTTACCTATTCACTGTCCGATGCGCTCCTGCCGCTTAACGCAGGCGACGCTGTAATCTATAAGCGAACTGGTTGGAGCGGCTGGGGCGCGAGTTTGAAGAAAGAGCAGCGTGGACCTGAAGGGTTCGACTGTCCCTATTGCCAGGCGCCGCTCGGCGTGGGCGTCCTGTCCTGTCGCGCCTGCGGCCGGGACCTGACCACGGTCCTTCCGCTTCTGTCCAGAATTTCGCGGCTGGAGGCGAGACTGGCCGACATGGAGCAGGCTCGCGCGGCCGACAAGGCCCCCATCCAGATGCTCCCTGCCCCGGACGCTGCTCCCGTCCCGCCCGACGGCGGTCCAGTCGCAGGCAGCCGCAACTGGTTTGCGCTGCCGCTTGGCTTCGTCGCACTGCTTCTCGCCTATGCGACCGTCGTGCTGTGGCTCGACCTGCCGCTCTCGGTCCTGCTGCTGTCATCCATTGTCATACCGCTGGCGACCGGTTTCGCCTTCTTCGGCGCGCGCTACAGAGTTCGCAGCACAGAACTGCTCGCCACCGTGGCATTTGCAGCCGCCGCCGTCCTGTCGATGAATGCAATTCTGGCGCGGGTCGACCAGATCCCCGTGCTGCCGCAGTCCACCGCCGCATGGCGCGAAACCATGTATTACCTCGTCTGCATCGGCGCATCGATGCTGTCCGGCATCCTGCTTCGCCTGACGATCATGGCGCTGGGCAGGCGACAGCTTGCGAGCCTGCCACATCTGCGCGACGGCCTTCTGGCCGTGAACAAGAATATCCCGCTCGACACTTTGAGAGCCATCGAATTGACGGTGATGCTGCTCGGTGCTCTTGTGTCTGCAATCGCGGGCATTTTTGCTGGAATAACAGGACTTTCGGGATGATCCTTCTGCCAAGATTGACTGTCGCATTTGCCGTCGCCGCAGTGATGTCTGCGACGATCGCCTATGCGGACGAGCCGGTCGAACTCATCACCGTCGCGGAGGCACAGTTGCCGCCCGCCACGTCGGACGGTATTGACCGCAACATCACGCGCGGGCCGGGCATCGACGCGGTCGCGCCTTCGCCCATTGGCGTCGAGGGGACATTCCGCTTTGCCGTGAAGTTCAAGCCGCGCAATGGCGTGGCAATCGACCCGGCGCAGGTTCGCGTGACCTATATGCGCGAGCCGAACATCGACCTGACCGCGCGACTGAAGGATTTCATCTCGGCGGATGGAATCGAAGCGCCCAACGTCCTTGCGCCCGCCGGCGAACACCTGATCCTGATAGAGGCAGTCGATCTGGAAGGCCGCACCGGGCGTGGCGAAATGACAGTCACGGTCACGGGCCAGTAGCGACCCTCATCTCAGCGGCACCGGTTCCGGCAGAACGACACCCGCCGGAACCTCGCCATAAGCGGTCGGCACCTGCTCGCCATCTGTCGCATCCGACACCCGGCGCGACGTGTCGCGCACCACCGCATCGAGAGACTGACCCGGCTGCGACAGGGATTGCAGCAGGGCAACGACGAAGGGGCTGGACAGGCCATTGCCGTCGGTGGCGGTCTTTCCGGGCATGGTCGAGTGGAGAACGATGCTGTTCGCCGGGGGCGTCGGCGATACGGCCAGTCCCATGTCGAGCTTTTCCGGCATTCCGGCACCCGGCCTTGCGCCGAGGCCGCGCGACGCCTCCACCGCCTTGGCCTCGGCGAACGGATCGTCGCGACACGCATCGACAATCACCAGCGCGCCCTGCCGCGCCTTGCTGGCCGCCTGCGTCAGGTCTGCCAGCGCCAGCGCATTGGCGCGCAAGTCACGCGCTGCATCCAATGTTGCATCGACCGGGACCAGATAGTTCACCCCACCCGTCTCGACCCCGTGGCCGGCATAGAAGACAACCACGATGTCGTATTTCGCGGCACGTTCCGAGACGCGGGCGGGCAGTTGCTTCATGTCCTCGGCCGACAGATTTTCGGCAATCTCGACCTCGTCGAAGCCGAGATCGGCGAGGCGGCCGGCGACGACCATGGCATCTCGTCGGGCGTTCGGCAGGTTCGCCAGTTCGGTATAATTGCCGGAGCCGATGATGAGGGCGAGGCGCTTGACGCCGTCGGCGGATGCTCGCTCGGGAATGATGCCGAACTCGAATCCCGGCGTGAAATCTCCCGCCTTGCGCTGCAACGGCGGCGTTTGAAGCCTCAGCAGCCTCCACAGAGCTTCGTTGCGCTCGTAAGAATCAGGCGAAGATTGCGTGCCGTCAATGATACGCCGGTAGTGCTCTATGGCCTCGTCACGCGCCCCGCGCCGCTCGGCAGCCTGTCCCAGACCAAGCACCGCGCCCCAGCCATCCTCCGGCCGCAGGCTCAGCGCTTCGTTGAAAAGGCGCTCCGCAGTGTCGATGTCCTGCAATCCGTTCAGCGCCATGTTTCCGGCCCGAACCAACAGGTCCGCATTCGTGTTGGTCGCATCTTCGGCCGGCAGGTCGCCGTTCTCGCGGGCGGCGGACAGAAGATCGTCGAACGACGCCCGCAGGTCTCCGCTGCGCGCCTCAAGGTCGGATTTGTTGATCAGGGCCAGCCGTCTGTATGGCGAGCCGAGTGCGGCGGCAGCCGCGAAATCGTCGCGCGCCAGCGCCAGATAGCCCGCCCGACGCAGCAGCAGCGCGCGTCTCACAAGGGCAGTTCCAAGATCCGGGTCAATTTCCAGCGCTCGGTCGAGATCGGCTAGCGCAGCCGCCACATCGCCGTTGCGCTCGGCCTCCAGAGACCGCTGAACCAATGGAGTGGGATCGTTCGGGTCGGCGCGCAGCGCCAGTTCGAGGTCGTCACCGACATCGCCGCCATCCACCACGGTCTGGTTGATCGTGACGCGAAGTGCCACTGCCTCGCTGAGGAGCGGGCCGGGGATCGCGATCGCGGTTTCGACGTCTGCCAGCGCGTCCGCAACGTCGGACTTTTCGAGCAGCTTGTCGGCGCGGATCATCTGGGCGTCGACGGCCAAAAGAAACCGCATCAGCCCCCGGAAGAATGCCGCCTTCTGGCGGTCAGGAGCGCTGGCAGTTCCTTCCAGAACGCGCGTGCAGGCCGCTTGAGCCTTCGCCATCTCCTCGGCGGGCAGCAATGCGGTCTTGACGCGCTCATCGGCGCACAGGGCCAGATCGGAGACCGTCTGGGCACGAGCGGATATGTCCACGCCCAGAATGGCAACCGCAAGAACCGCACCGGCAACCGTATAGCGCATCGCCAACTCCCGTTGCCGACAGGATAGTGAAGCGCGTCTCTTTGTCGAGCAGGCTTTACCGCGTCAGCCTCTTGTGCGTCATGCGGTGCGGCGTTGCAGCCTCGGCGCCGAGGCGGCGAAGCTTGTCCTTCTCATATTCCTCGAAGTTGCCTTCGAACCATTCGACATGCGCGTCACCCTCGAAAGCCAGCATGTGCGTCGCCATGCGGTCGAGGAACATACGGTCGTGGGAGATGATGACGGCGCAACCGGCATAGGCTTCGAGCGCGTCTTCGAGCGCACCGAGCGTTTCGGTGTCGAGATCGTTGGTCGGTTCGTCGAGGAGAAGGACGTTGCCGCCGTTCTTCAGCATCTTGGCCAGGTGAACGCGGTTGCGTTGGCCGCCCGACAGGTTGCCGACCTTCTGCTGCTGGTCGCCGCCGCGGAAGTTGAAGGACGAGCAATAGGCGCGGCTGTTGACCTCGTGCTTGCCGAGCTTGATGATTTCGGCGCCGCCGGAAATTTCCTCCCAGACATTCTTGTTGGGATCGAGCGCATCGCGGCTCTGGTCAACATAGCCCATCTTTACCGTCTCACCGAGGCGGATCGTTCCAGCGTCGGGTTTTTCCTGGCCAGTGAACATACGGAAGAGGGTCGTCTTGCCCGCGCCATTGGGACCGATGACGCCGACAATGCCGCCCGGCGGAAGCTTGAACGACAGGTTTTCGATCAGCACCTCTTCGCTGAAGCCCTTGGTCAGTCCGTCGACCTCGATGACGACATTGCCGAGGCGCTCGCCGGCCGGAATGACGATCTGGGTGTCGGTCGGCTTGCGGTTGGCCGATGCCTCGACCAGTTCTTCATAGGCCTTGATACGCGCCTTCGACTTGGTCTGGCGAGCCTTGGGCGAGGATGCGATCCACTCGCGCTCGCGCCAGATCGCCTTCTGGCGGGCGTCGTCCTCGCGGCCTTCCTGGACAAGGCGCTTGGCCTTGGCGTCGAGATATTTGGTGTAGTTGCCCTCGTAGGGGATGCCGCGGCCGCGATCCAGTTCGAGAATCCAGCCGGTGACATTGTCGAGGAAGTAGCGGTCGTGGGTAATGATCAGAACGGAACCCGGATAATCGCGCAGGTGCTTTTCCAGCCACTGCGTCGTCTCGGCGTCGAGATGGTTGGTCGGTTCGTCGAGCAGCAAAAGGTCTGGCTGGCGCAACAGAAGCTGGCACAGCGCGACGCGGCGGCGTTCGCCACCGGAGAGATTGTTGACGTCGGCGTCGCCGGGCGGGCACTGCAGCGCTTCCATCGCCATCTCGACCTGCTGTTCGAGATCCCACAGGTTCAGGCGGTCCATCTCGTCCTGAAGCTTGGCGCCCTCGTCCGCTGTTTCGTCGGAATAATTCATCATCAGCTCGTTGTAGCGCTCGATGATCGCCGTCTTCTTCTTCACGCCTTCCATGACGTTTTCAAAGACGGTCTTGGACGGGTCGAGATGCGGCTCCTGCGCCAGGTAGCCGACGGTCGCGCCCTCGGCCAGCCAGGCCTCGCCCTGATACTCCTTGTCGAGCCCGGCCATTATGCGCAGGATCGTCGACTTACCCGAGCCGTTAGGGCCTAGAATGCCGATCTTGGCGTCCGGGTAGAAGGACAGATGAACGTTGTCGAGCACCTTCTTGGCGCCGTAGGCCTTGGAAAGGCCGGACATATGATAGATGAACTGGCGTGCCACGCGCGCGTACCCTGTAATGATTGCGGGAAGTTGCGCGCTATGTAGTGCCGTTCATCCTCAAATGGAAGCGTCCCGCGCCGAAAGCATCGCCCCGGCGCGGATTTGTCCACTTGCCCGTCAGGCTTGGGCCGGGGCCTCGCCCGCCGCCACCGCCGGGTCCATCCAGGAAACTTCCCAGATATGGCCGTCCGGGTCTGCAAACGAGCGGCCATACATGAAGCCGTGCTCCTGAACCGGATTCGGGTCCGGCGTACCAATATCCGACGCAGCTTTCACGCGCGCATCGACATCCGCCCTGCTTTCCTCTGTCAGCGCAAGCAGGACCTGCGCCGTCTTGTGTGCGTCCGGAATTTCGCGCGCCGTGAAGGTCTTCCAGCGATCGTGGGTCATAATCATGACGTAGATCGTGTCGGATATGACCATTGCGGCGGCGGAGTCGTCGGTGAAATGCGGATTGTTGGTCGCGCCGATCGCCTCGTAGAATTTGCGAGACTTTGCCAGGTCGGTGACGGGCAGATTGACGAATATCATCTTGGGCATTGGGGGCACTCCTCCCGTTTCGTTGATTTCTGACACATAGCCGGTTCGATATCGTCTTGCAACTGCATAGTTATATAAAATAACTAATTTGGCAACCTGATCTCGATATGCTGGCCAAACGTCGAGCGGCACCGCCCCGGTCTTGACGAAACGGCTCCGATGCACTCACCCTCCCCCCTTCGCAGGGGGCAGGCCATGGCAGGATTTGACGAGCAGCGCACACTCGCATCACCGACCGGCGCGCAACTCAACCTCTATATCCGCCGGCAGAACAATCCTCGCGGCGTCATCCAGATCAGCCACGGCCTAGCCGAACATGCCGCGCGCTATGCGCGGTTTGCCGATTATCTGACTGAGCGCGGATACGCCTCCTACGCGCACGACCATCGCGGCCACGGCTTGACCACCGCCCCTGACACGCAGCCGCGCATGTTCGCCTTTGAAGACGGCGCATCGAAGGCCGTCGACGACATCGCGGCCGTTCATGACCAGATCGCAGTCGACTATCCCGGCCTGTCGGTCATCTCCTTCGGCCATTCGATGGGCGGCCTGTCGTCGATGAGCTTCGTCCAGCGTCATTCGGGCCGACTTGCGGGCGCTGCGATCTGGAACGCCAATTTCTCCGCCGGGATGCTTGGCCGTGCCGCACAGGCCATTCTCGCATGGGAGCGCATGAGGCTCGGCTCTGACGTTCCCTCGCGCCTTCTGCCGAAACTGACCTTTCAGGCCTGGGGCAATGCAGTGAAAGGCAAGCGCACCGATTTCGACTGGCTGTCACACGACCGGGCCGAGGTCGACAAATACATCGCAGACCCGCTCTGCGGCTGGGACGCGACCGTCTCCATGTGGGCAGACACATTCCGGTTCGTCTTTGCCGGTGCAAATGACGCTCTTGTCGGCGACATTCGCCGCGACTTGCCCGTCAATCTCGTCGGCGGGTCGGAAGACCCGGCAACCGACAAGGGCAAGGCGGTCGAGAAACTGGCGGCGCGCATGCGCAAGCTCGGCTTTTCGAATCTCGTTTCAAAGGTTTACGCCAATACCCGGCACGAAAGCCTGAACGAGTTGAATCGAGATCTCATCATGTCCGAATTTGCCGACTGGGCCGACAAAGTGGTGGCGCAGGCATAACTGCGTCCGCTCGCAAGGCATGACGTGACCGGCCCCGTCTGATAGCAGAGCATCCATGACCTCATCACCTCCCCTCAAAGGCATTCGTGTCGTCGAACTTGCGCGCATCCTCGCCGGTCCATGGGCAGGACAGGTTCTGGCCGATCTCGGCGCGGACGTCATCAAGGTCGAGCACCCCGACGGCGGCGACGACACTCGCAAATGGGGGCCGCCCTTCGTCATGACGCCGGAAGGCGAGAACCTGTCGGCGGCCTATTACCACTCGACCAATCGCGGCAAGCGGTCGATCACGCTCGATTTCACCAAACCCGAGGGCGCGGCGACACTGCGCGAGCTGATCGCCGGCGCAGACGTGATGATCGAGAATTTTAAGGTCGGCGGCCTGAAGAAATACGGCTTCGATTACGAAGAGATGCGCAAGCTCAACCCGCGCCTCGTCTATTGCTCGGTGACGGGTTTCGGTCAGACCGGCCCTTATGCACCTCGCGCGGGCTACGACTTCATCATTCAGGGCATCGCCGGCATGATGTCGATCACCGGCGAGCCGGGGCGCGAGCCGCAAAAGGCAGGCGTCGCGATTTCGGACATCTTCACCGGCCTCTACTCCGTCATCGCCATTCAGGCAGCCCTGCGTCACGCCGAGGCGACCGGCGAAGGCCAGCACATCGACATGGCCTTGCTCGACACCCAGATGTCGGTGCTCGGCAATCAGAACCTGAACTATCTCGTCTCGGGTGTTGCGCCGGTCCAGATGGGCAATGCCCACATGAACATCGCGCCCTATGAGGTCGTGCCGGTCGCAGACGGCCATGTCATCCTTGCGGTGGGCAATGACGGGCAATTCCGGAAGTTCTGTCAGGTCGTTGGCCTCGAAGCCCTTGCCGACAATCCCGATTTTGCGACCAATCCCGCGCGCGTGTCCAACCGCAAGGCGCTGCGCGCAGCGATCATCGAAGCGCTGTCCTCCTGGACAAAGGCCGACCTTCTGGCAAAGCTTGAGCCTGCCGGCGTGCCGGCCAGCCCGATCAACACGATTGCCGAAGCCTTTGCCGACCCGCAGGCGGTCGCGCGCGGAATGCGTATGGACCTCGAAGACGCGACAGGCTTTGCGCTGCCATCGGTGCGCCAGCCCATGCTCTTTAGCGAAACGCCGCTAACCTATGGGCGACCCTCGCCCCGGCTTGGCGAGCATACGGCCGAGATACTGGCCGAACTGGAGACAAAGAAATGAAGACTGGCGGCCAGCTGATTGTCGACGCACTTGAGGCAAATGGCGTCGACCGCATCTTCTGTGTTCCCGGCGAGAGCTATCTTGCCGTGCTCGACGCCCTGCATGATTCCTCGATCAAGACAGTCGTCTGCCGTCAGGAAGGCGGCGCTGCCATGATGGCAGATACGGTCGGTCGCCTGACGGGCCGTCCCGGCGTATGTTTCGTCACGCGCGGTCCCGGCGCCACCAATGCATCGCCCGGCCTCCACATCGCCCAGCAGGATTCGATACCGATGGTACTGTTCATCGGACAGGTAGCCCGCGGGAACCTTGAGCGCGAGGCCTTCCAGGAGGTCGACTACCGCGCCTTTTTCGGCTCCATCGCCAAATGGGTGGTCGAGATAGATGACGCGGCGCGCGTGCCGGAACTCGTCACCCGCGCATTCGCCACCGCAATGTCGGGCCGTCCGGGACCGGTCGTGGTCTCTCTGCCCGAAGATATGCTGACCGATCAGGCCAACGCGCCAGCACCCCTGCCCGCCGTCGAGGTCGAGACCGCGCCCTCGGCAGCGGCGCTGGCCGAAATCGACGCATTGCTGGCCAAGGCCGAACGACCCTTCGTCATTGTCGGCGGCACGCGCTGGAGCGAGGAAGCCGTCGCACATTTCCAGCGTTGGGCCGAAAGCTGGTCGCTGCCCGTCGGCTGCTCGTTCCGCCGCCAGATGCTGTTCGACCATCTGCACCCCTGCTACGCAGGCGATGTCGGCATCGGGCCGAACCCGAAACTCGCCGCCGCCATCAAGGAGGCCGACCTCGTCCTGCTCATCGGCGGCCGCCTCGGCGAAATGCCGTCATCGGACTATACGCTCCTGAAAAGCCCCTATCCCGACCAGACGCTGGTCCATGTCCATGCCGACCCGGCCGAACTCGGCAAGGTTTTCCGGCCGACGCTTGCCATCAATGCGTCCGCCAGCGCCTTTGCCGCGGCCTTGCAGCCGCGCCGCGAGCGGTCGCTGCCGGTCTGGGCGCATCGCACGCAAGCCCTGCATTCGGCCTATCTCGACTGGTCGACCCCGCCCGAAACCGGCCCGGGCGCGGTGCAGATGGGGCCGATCATGTCCTATCTCGAAACGGTCCTGCCCGACGACGCGATCATGACCAATGGCGCGGGCAACTACGCTACCTGGCTACATCGCTTCCACCGGTTCCGCCGCTTTGCCACGCAGGCCGCACCGACTTCCGGCTCCATGGGTTTCGGCACTCCGGCGGCGGTCGCGGCCAAGCACCTGTTCCCCGAAAGGCTCGTCGTCGCCTTTGCCGGCGACGGCTGCTTCATGATGAACGGCCAGGAATTCGCCACCGCCGTCCAGTATGACCTACCGATCATCGTGCTGGTCATCAATAACGGCATCTACGGCACGATCCGCATGCATCAGGAGCGCGAATATCCCGGCCGCGTCTCCGGCACGGACCTCAAGAACCCGAATTTCGCAACCCTTGCCCGCGCCTATGGCGGCCATGGCGAAACGGTCGAACAGACCGAGGCCTTTGCCGCCGCCTTCGAGCGCGCCCGGGCATCGGGCAAACCGTCCATCATCGAGATCAGGCTCGACCCGGAGGCGATCACGCCTGCGCGCACGCTGACCGCAATCCGCGAAGGGAAATAGCATGGCCTTCCAATGCATCGGTTATGCGGCTGAAACGGCGACAAGCCAGCTCAAGCCGTTTTCATTCGAGCGCCGCGACCTGCGTGCCGAAGACGTCGCCATCGACATCCTCTATTGCGGCGTCTGCCACTCGGACCTTCATCAGGCGCGAAACGACTGGGGCAATTCGGTCTATCCGGTCATTCCCGGCCATGAGATCGTCGGCAGGGTCGCCGATGTCGGATCGAGTGTGAGCAAGTTCCGCAAGGGCGATCTGGTGGCAGTCGGCTGCATGGTCGATTCCTGCCTGACCTGCGACCAATGCAAGCGCGGCGAGGAGCAATATTGCCGCTCCGGCATGACCGCGACCTATAACGGCAAGGACCGCATCACAGGCGAGAACACCTTTGGCGGCTATACGAAGGCGGTCGTCGTGCGCGAGGAATTCGTGCTGCGCGTTCCCGCCGGCCTCGACATTGCCAAGGCAGGCCCCCTGCTCTGCGCCGGCATCACCGTCTGGTCACCCCTGCGCGAATGGAATGTCGGGCCCGGCACCCGGCTCGCCGTCGCCGGTCTTGGCGGGCTCGGCCATATGGGCGTCAAATTAGCCCATGCGCTCGGCGCAGAAGTCACAGTCATCACCACCTCCGAAAGCAAGATCGCCGACGCAAAGTCGCTGGGCGCCGATCATGTCCTGATCTCGAAGGACAAGGACGCGATGCGCAAGGCCCGCGCCTCCTTCGACTTCCTGCTCAACACCATTCCCGTGCCCCACGACATGTCGCCCTATCTGTCGCTGCTCGATATCGACGGCACCATGGTCATCGTCGGCGCAATCGGCATGATGCCCGGCTTCCATTCGGGCCATCTTGTCGGCGGTCGTAAACGCGTCTCGGGGTCGGCAATCGGCGGCATCCGCCAGACGCAGGAACTGCTCGATTTCTGTGCGAAAAAGAACGTCCTGCCCGATTGCGAGATGATCGCCATGGCCGACATCAACCATGCCTATGAGCGGATGGAGCGGTCGGACGTGAAATATCGTTTCGTCATCGATATGGGCACGCTGAATTAGTGTCCGATCAGGTTGAACATTGCTCGCTGCGCCGGCTGCGCAGTCGATCGACAGTTTCGTCCATTGATTGACGACGGCGTCGCCTCCATTCTCCAATCCGGGTGGAGGAAGTAGCATGCGCGCGCAAGTCGTCATCATCGGCTCTGGCCCATCGGGGCTTCTGCTCGGGCAATTGCTGACCAATATCGGCGTTGACAATGTCATCCTCGAACGCTCGTCGAAGGACCATGTGCTGACGCGCATTCGCGCTGGCGTGCTTGAGGAAGGCACATGCCGTCTGCTGGATGAAGCGGGTGCGGGCGAGCGCATGCGCCGCGATGGCCTGCCCCATGACGGTTTCGACCTGACATTCGACGGCGCGCGCCACCGCATCGACCTGCATGACCTGACCGGCGGCAGCCGCGTCATGATCTATGGCCAGACCGAAGTGACGCGCGACCTGATGGAGCGCCGCGAGGCGACCGGCGGCAGGACATTTTATGAGGCAGGCGATGTCGAACTTCACGATTTCGACGGCGACAAGCCCTATGTCACATTCCGCCATGATGGCGCGTCCCACCGCATTGACTGCGACTTCATCGCCGGTTGCGACGGCTATCACGGCGCTTCGCGCAAGGCCGCGCCCCTGTCCCTGCTCAAGACCTATGAGCGGGTCTATCCCTTCGGCTGGCTCGGCATCATCGCCGATGTGCCGCCGGTCAATCATGAACTGATCTACGCCAATCACCAGCGCGGCTTTGCGCTCTGTTCGATGCGCTCGCACACGCGTTCGCGCTATTACGTGCAGGTCGCCGTCGACGAGAAGCCCGAAGACTGGAGCGACAGCCGCTTCTGGGACGAGATCAGGGCGCGCCTGCCTGCCGAAACGGCGCAGACCATGACGACAGGCCCATCCATCGAGAAATCGGTCGCGCCACTACGCTCCTTCGTTGCCGAACCCATGCGCTTCGGCCGCATGTTCCTTGTCGGCGACGCGGCGCATATCGTGCCGCCGACCGGCGCAAAAGGGTTGAATCTCGCTGCGAGCGACGTCCACTATCTCTTTGAAGGACTACGGGAATTCTACACCGAGCAGTCACATGACGGCGTCAGCGCCTATTCGGCCCGCGCGCTCGCCCGCGTCTGGAAGGCTGAGCGATTTTCCTGGTGGATGACCGCGCTGATGCACCTGTTCCCGGAAAACGGCGCGTTCGGCCAGCGCATTCAGGAGGCCGAACTCGGCTATCTCGTCGGCTCCCGCGCGGCCTCGACGGCGCTTGCCGAAAACTATGTCGGCCTGCCCTTCTGAACGATCAGAAACCGGTCATCGCCCAGAGGCGGCTGACCTCGTGCATGATCGCATTGGTCATGGCCCAATTGTTGTACAGCTGCTCCCACAGCATGTAGAACACAATTGCAAATGCAGCGATGGTGATGCGCATGGTAAGAGCCTTTCACGTCCGCCAAGCCTAGCGCGAGACCGTTAAAGGCATGTTATTGCCCGACAATCGCAGGGCGACTGCGCCTCCGGCATGAAAAAGGGGCGGTCGCCCGCCCCTTCTCAATCTTGCAACACGCGCGCCGAATTACTTCGTAGCGGCGTCCGTGATCTCGGTCGTATAGGCGCCATCAGCCGCCTTGGAGATGATCTTCTGCGCCAACAGAGCGTCTGCCGTGCGCTGATAGGCGTCCATGTTGAGCTTGCCGTCGCCATTGTCGATCAGCTTGGCCACTTCGCTCATCATGCGCTTCTGGTGGTTTTCGTCCTGTCCGCCATTCTCGACGATGATCTCACCCGCCTCGTCAGGATGTTCCGACGCATACTGCCAGCCCTTCATCGACGCGCGCACGAAACGCACCATCTTGTCCTTGAAGGCCGGGTCGGCGAGCTTTTCCTGAAGCACATAGAGGCCGTCTTCGAGCAGGTCATTGCCCATCGCCGAATAATTGAACACGATCATGTCTTCCGGCTTCACGCCGGCGTCGATCAGCTGCCAGTATTCGTTGTAGGTCATCACCGAGATGCAGTCGGCCTGCTTCTGTAGGTAGGGCTGCACGTCGAACGACTGCTTCAGCACGGTGACGCCATCCGGACCACCCTCCGTCGGCAGGCCGATCTTGTTCATCCAGGCATAGAACGGATATTCGTTGCCGAAGAACCAGACGCCGAGCGTATGCCCCTTGAAGTCGGCCTCGGTCTTGATCGGGCCGTCCTTCGGGCAGACGAGTTGCATGCCCGCCTTCTTGAACGGCTGGGCGATGTTGACGAGGTTGACGCCCTTGTCGCGTGCCGCAAGCCCCGCTGCCATCCAGGTGACGATGACGTCTGCGCCGCCGCCTGCAATCACCTGCTCGGGCGCAATGTCCGGCCCACCCGGCTTGATCGTCACGTCGAGATTTTCGTCCGTATAGAAGCCCTTCTCCTTGGCGACGAAATAGCCGGCAAACTGCGCCTGCGTCACCCATTTGAGCTGAAGCGTCACCGCGTCAGCCGCCATCGCAGAAAAGGCAGACAACGACATTGCGGTCGCGGCCAGCATGGAAATTGCAAATTTTTTCATATGTTTGACCCTCTGGTGTTGATTCATCTTGTCAGCTCCTGGCTTCAGGCTGGGCGCCTCCGCATTGATGGGTGCCAGAACGTCACTGTCCTTTCGATCAGTGCGATGACGCCATAGAAGACCGAACCTGCAAGAGCTGCAACTGCGATTTCGGCCCAGACCATGTCGACATTCATTTTGCCCATTTCGGACGAGATTCGAAAACCCATGCCGACCACCGGCGTCCCGAAGAATTCGGCGACGATGGCGCCGATCAGCGCCAGCGTGGAGTTGATCTTCAGCGCGTTGAAGATGAACGGCATCGCCGCCGGCAGCCGCAGCTTGAAAAGCGTCTGCCAGTAGCTCGACGCATAGGTGCGCATCAGGTCGCGCTCCATATGGCCCGACGCCGCCAGCCCCGCGACCGTGTTCACCAGCATGGGGAAGAAGGTCATGATGACCACGACCGCCGCCTTTGACGGCCAGTCGAAGCCGAACCACAGCACCATGATGGGCGCTACGCCGATGATCGGCAGCGCCGAGACGAGATTGCCGATGGGGATAAGCCCGCGCCGCAGGAAATCGAACCGGTCGGCAAGGATCGCGGTGACGAAACCTCCCGCGCAGCCCAGCGCATAACCGATGAGCACCGCCTTGAAGACGGTCTGCACCACGTCTGCGCCAAGTATCGGAAGCGAACCCAGAATGCGCGCCCAGATCGCCGATGGCGGCGGCAGAAGGATGAGCGGGATGCCCGCGCCACGCACAATCGCTTCCCACAGGATCAGGATCCACAGGCCGAACAGTGTCGGGATGGCGAGCCGCAGCAGGTCTGTCGTCGGCAGGCTCGACAACAGCGTCACGCAGCGCCATGCCAGAAGCCAGCAGGCCGCGAGCATGATGAAGAAGGCCGGACGCGCGATTCCGTTGGCAGGCGCGATCTCGCCAAACAGAAGCCAGACGGCCACATGCGCCGCGACGAGATGCACGCCCGCCTTCGCCCCCACGGACAAAGCGGTTCCATCGAGCACGCAAGCCGCCAGAACCAGCGCAATCGCCGCAATCGACATCAGCGACGACACGGCAGGCGCGGCCTGATCGACTGGCGGATTGGCAAGCGGCAGCATGAAGATGGCCACGACGGCCAGCAGACTTGCCAGGATGCACTGCCAGGAAGGACGCAACATGCTCATGCCGGCCGCGCCCCCATGCCGCGCTCGACGATCCGGCCGAGAAGGCCCACCGCACCGACGAGCAGCAGCGCGATCACCGAGCCGGCGACGAGTGCCGCCCAGACATCGATCGTGTTGGAGTAGTAGGAGGCTGTTAGCAGGCGCGACCCGATGCCTGCTACCGCTCCTGTCGGTAGTTCGCCGACGATCGCACCCACCAGTGAAGCGGCAATCGCCACCTTCATCGAGGTGAAGAGATAGGGCACGGATGCGGGCGCGCGCAGCATCCAGAAAGTCTGCGCCTTGCTCGCATTATAGGTGTGCATAAGGTCGAGATGCATGACCTCCGGCGAGCGCAGTCCCTTCACCATGCCGACCGCAACGGGGAAGAAGGAAAGATACGTCGATATCAGCGCCTTGGGTAGAATGCCTGTGACGCCGACCGCAGCAAGCACGACGATGACCATCGGCGCAACCGCGAGAATGGGGATCGTCTGCGAGGCGATGATCCACGGCATCAGGCTCTTGTCGAGTGCGGCGACATGCACGATGCCGACCGCGATCAATATGCCGAGCAGCGTGCCGAATGCGAAGCCGAGCAGCGTCGAGGCCAGCGTCACCGCGCTGTGATAGACAAGGCTGCGGTTCGACGTGACCTTGCGCAGGAATGTGTTCTCGAACACGTTCTGCGCCACCTGATGCGGGGAGGGAAGGATTGGCTTCGGCTGCGATAACGTGCGTTCGATGAACTCCCATGTCGATGTCTCGACATTGCCCCGCCGGTCCAGATCGCGCTGGAACGATGCGTTTAGCGCAACAGAGCCGGCGTACCAGGCCGCGACGATGATCGCGAGAATGGTGACGACCGGCACGAATGAGGAGCGCAGCGAGGTCATGCCTCAATCCTCATAGCTGTGCCCCGCCCGCAGGCCGTCGCGCACGCGCGCCGCGATGGCGAGGAATTCCGGCGTCTCACGTATGTCCAGCGGCCGCTCCTTCGGCAGCGTCGACTCGATGATGTCGGTCACGCGGCCCGGCCGCGGGCTCATCACCACGATCTTCGTCGACAGATAGACCGCCTCGGGAATCGAGTGAGTCACGAAGCAGATAGTTTTCCTTGTCCGCGCCCAAAGCTCCAGCAACTGTTCGTTCAGATGGTCGCGCACGATCTCGTCCAGCGCGCCGAACGGCTCGTCCATCAGCAGCAGATCGGCATCGAATGCGAGAGCGCGCGCAATCGATGCACGCTGCTGCATGCCGCCCGACAATTGCCAGGGATATTTCTTCTCGAACCCCGTCAGATTGACCAGCGACAACGTGTCCTTGACGCGCTCGTCGCGCTCGGGTTTCGGCGAACCCATGATCTCAAGCGGCAGCGATATGTTGCGCTCGATGGTGCGCCACGGATAAAGCGCGGCCGCCTGGAAAACATAGCCGTAGGCGCGGTTTTCGCGCGCCTCGCACGCACTCATGCCATTGACGGTCAGCCGGCCTGCGGTCGGCTGCTCAAGGTCGGCAATCGCCCGCAGGAAGGTCGTCTTGCCACAACCCGACGGCCCGATGAACGATACGAACTCGCCCTTGCCGATCGTCAGATCGACATTGGACAAGGCGTGAACCGGACCGTCATTGGTCTGGAAGGTGAGGCCGAGTTTGTCGGCGTGGATGACGGTCTGGTCTGTCATGCGGTTCCGTTTGCCTGGGCACTTATCGGCTTGCGATGGCCTTGGGTGGGTAGAGGCGCCCGGCGAGCGGACGCCGAGCGGGTCAAAATTGCTCTAATGCGCCGTCATCAAACCCCGCTCGCGGGAATGCCGGTGCGCTCGACCTTGCGCGGTGCGACGAGTTCCTTCCAGGTCGACAGCGCCTTGTTCACCGCCATGCCGGGTTCGCGGCCCACGAACCGGCCGTGTCCGGGATGCGCCTTCACCTTGCCGTTGTCCACGGCAAGCTCGCCGCGCGTGAACACATATTTCGGCAGGCCGGTCACCTCGACGCCCTCGAATACGTTGTAGTCGATCACCGACTGCTGCCCCTTGGCGGCAATCGTCTTCTTCGCCTTCGGATCCCACACCACGATATCGGCGTCCGCGCCTTCGACGATGGCGCCCTTCTGCGGATACATGTTGAGGATCTTGGCGATGTTGGTCGACGTGACGGCGACGAATTCGTTCATCGTTAACCGGCCCGTATTGACACCATAGGTCCACAGCACCGGCATCCGGTCCTCAAGCCCGCCCGTGCCGTTCGGGATCTTGGTGAAATCACCGACGCCGGTGCGCTTCTGGTCGGTGGTAAAGGCGCAATGGTCGGTCGCCACACATTGCAGCGAGCCGGCCTGCAATCCGGCCCACAGCGAATCCTGATGCGCCTTGTCGCGGAAAGGCGGGCTCATCACGCGACGCGCCGCATGGTCCCAGTCCTTGTCGAAATATTCGCTCTCGTCGAGCACCAGATGCTGGATCAGCGGCTCCCCATAGACGCGCATTCCCTTCTGGCGCGCGCGCCGGATCGCCTCGTGGCTCTGCTCGCAGGATGTGTGCACGACATAGAGCGGAACGCCGGCCATGTCGGCGATCATGATGGCACGGTTGGTCGCCTCGCCTTCAACTTCGGGCGGGCGCGAATAGGCATGGCCTTCCGGCCCGTTATTGCCCTCATCGAGCAGTTTCTGCGACATGGCGGCCACCACGTCTCCGTTCTCGGCATGGACGAGCGGCAGCGCGCCAAGCTCGGCGCAACGCTGGAACGAGGCGAGCATCTCGTCGTCATTGACCATCAGCGCGCCCTTGTAGGCCATGAAATGCTTGAACGAGGTGATGCCCTTTTCGACCACCTGCGGCATTTCGTTGAACACCTGTTCGCCCCACCAGGTGATCGCCATGTGGAAGGAGAAATCGCAGCAGGCCTTGCTCGTCTTGTTGTCCCACATCGTCAGCGCCTCAAGCAGCGACTGGTTGGGTGACGGCAGGCAGAAATCGACGACCATGGTCGTGCCGCCCGACAGGGCCGCGCGCGTGCCACTTTCGAAATCGTCGGCCGAATAGGTGCCCATGAACGGCATTTCGAGATGGGTGTGCGGGTCGATGCCGCCCGGCATGATGTAGCAGCCGGTGGCGTCGAATTCGTGGTCGCCATGCAGGTCGGCCCCGATGGCCACTATCTTGTCATGCTTGATCAGCACATCGGCCTTCCAACTGCGGTCGGCCGTGACGATGGTGCCGTTCTTGATGACCTTTGACATGACGATCTCCCTAAGTTGTCCTGCCGCGGCCGCGCCAGCGCCGCACCTCGGCCTGAAATGAATCGAGCGTACCGAACACCGGAACGACGACCGCCAGAGAGGCGGAACGAAGTTCCTCGTCGCTCATGCAATCGTCGGCAACCATCCGCTGATGGGCCGTATCGGTCCAGATGCTGGCAAATTCGACGATCTCGGCAACGATGCTGCGGCGCAGCTTGAAGATGCGCTCCTGATTGGCGCGCATGATCGAAAACCCGGCCAGCAGAGCCACAACCAGCGACAGCGCGCATATGGCGAGCAGCAGGTTCGGATTGCTCGAATAGCCGCCGAAAACCAGCACATAGACCCAGACGATCAGCGACAGCAGCACAAACGCCTTCGAGACACGGAAGGTCTCGTAACGGCGCTCCAGCCGCTCGCGATAGGTTTCGCGGCTGACCTTTTCCATCGCGCGCAGGCGCTGCTTGAACTCGTAGAGGCGCTGGTTCTCTTCCTCGGTCTCCTCCTCGCCGCGCGCACGGCGCAGCGTATCGAACGGCCTGGCCGTGACGCGCTCGACCGCAACCCAGCCGGAAATTGGAACGATGGCCGGCGGCAGATAGCGGCCGATCGCGTTCAGCGCCGTGTAGATGACGTGGATCGTGGTCAGGAAGATGAACAGGATCAGAAGAATGGCGAAATCGGACACGCCAAGCGTGTCGAAGATGTTCTGGTAGTTCTGCACCACGCCGTTTAGCAGATCGACGCTCGGCAGGAAGCCGTCGGTCTCGTTGCCAATGGGAATGAAGCCCGAGATGACATAGGCGACGACGCCCGACACCAACAGGCGCGAGGTCATGAAGTTCGAGAAGCGAATTACACCCTGAAGAAGTGCATCGACGTCCATTTAGGCCTCCGCGACCTCCGAAATTTGGTGCCAGCTCCTCAACTCACGATCCCCGCTGTTTCGACAACTGCATGGAAGAGCACGTCGCAGCCCGCCGCCGCCCATTCCTTCGAGATTTCCTCCGCCTCGTTGTGCGACAGGCCGTCGACGCATGGGCACATGACCATGGCCGTCGGCGCCAGCGTGTTGATCCAGCACGCGTCGTGACCCGCGCCAGAGACGATGTTGCGATGCGAGTAGCCGAGCCTCTCGGCCGCATCCCGCACGGCTTTCACGCAGCCTTCATCGAACGTCACCGGGTCGAAATGGCCGACAGCCTCGATCTCGAACGAGATATCCATCGCCTCGCAGATCAGCGCGATGCCATCTTCGATGCGCGCCCGCATCTCGTCCAAAACCAGCTGCTCGGGCGTGCGGATATCGATCGTGAACACCGTCTTGCCGGCGATGACATTGCGCGAATTGGGATAGACCTCGACATGGCCGACCGCGCCCACGGCATCCGGCTGGTAGTCCATCGCCACATCGTTGACGAGTTCCATGACGCGCGCCATTCCGAGCGCGGCGTTGCGGCGCTTGGGCATCGGCGTCGAACCGGTATGTGCGTCCTTGCCGGTCAGCGTCACCTGCAGCCACCACAGGCCCTGTCCGTGAGTGACGACGCCGATGTCGATGCCCTCGTCTTCGAGGATCGGACCCTGCTCGATATGCAGTTCGAAGAAGGCGTGCATCTTGCGCTGCCCCACCTTCTCGTCGCCCTTCCAGCCGATGCGCTTCAGTTCATCGCCGAACTTCTTGCCCTTGGCGTCGGTGCGGTCATAGGCCCATTCGAGTTCGTGCGCGCCGGCAAACACGCCCGACGCCAGCATGGCCGGCGCAAAGCGCGTTCCTTCCTCGTTCGTCCAATTGGTGACGACGATCGGATGTTTCGTCTTGATGCCGAGATCGTTCAGCGTGCGCACGACCTCAAGCCCGCCAAGCACGCCGAGCACCCCGTCATACTTGCCGCCGGTTGGCTGCGTGTCGAGATGCGAGCCGACATAGACCGGTAGCGCGTCGGGATCGGTGCCGGGCCGCATGGCAAACATGGTTCCCATCTCGTCGACGCCCATTTCCAGGCCCGCCGCGTCGCACCACCGCTTGAACAGATGCCGCCCCTCGCCGTCCTCGTCCGTCACGGTCTGGCGATTGTTGCCGCCTGCGACGCCGGGACCGATCTTGGCCATCTCCATCAGCGTGTCCCAGAGGCGGTCAGGGTTGATGCGAAGGTTCTCGCCGGGCGCTGCGGACATGACTGCTCCTATTTCAATTCGACTTCGACAAATGCCATCGGCGCGTCGCCGCCATTGACGACATTGTGCTCCATGCCCTCATCGCGCCGATAGCTGACACCAGCTTCCATGTCGACGCGCCGGCCACCGCCGCCCGGCTCCTCCAGAAGGAACGCGCAAGGTGTCAGCGTGGTGACGACGTAGTCCATGCCATGGCGGTGCCAGCCGGTCTCGGCGCCGGGCGCGAAGTCCCAGCGCGTCACCTTCACGCGATCATCGTCCACCAGCACCGTTGCTTCCGCAACCTGGCGCGCCCTCAACATGAACCGGCAATCTCCCTGCTCCGCTGAATCGGAGCTGCTTTGTTGTCCGGCTGTTCCTGTATTGCGAATTTTTTGACCGGATGGACAAAGGTTAGCATTGCCATGAAGGCGGTCAAGGAATTTGATGGGTGGTCCAACACATCCTTCAGGCCGCTTTCAATCGGCCGCCCGCTGGAATTCGCGCCCGCTGGAACTCGCCCATGAATGACACGACATCGCCGCCGCGCACCCGCATACAAACTCAGAAGCGCGAGGCCATTCTCGAAGCGGCGCTCGACATGTTCTCGCTTCACGGCTTTCGCGGCGCGACCATCGACCAGATCGCGACCGCCGCAGGCATGTCGAAACCGAACCTCCTCTATTATTTCCGCCGCAAGGACGACGTCTACACCGAGCTGATCCAGCGCCTGCTCGACACCTGGCTCGCGCCCTTGCGCGAACTCGACGATGTGGGCGACCCCTTGGTCGAGCTTCGCTCCTATATCAGGCGCAAGCTGGAGATGGCGCGCGACTTCCCGCGCGAAAGCAAGCTCTTCGCCAACGAGATCCTCCAGGGCGCACCGCGTATCCTGCCGATGATCGAAGGGGAACTGAAGACGCTCGTCGACGAGAAGGCGGAAACCATCCGCGGCTGGGTGAAGGCCGGCAAGATCGTGCGCACCGACCCCTATCACCTGATCTTCTCGATCTGGGCCACCACGCAGCACTATGCCGATTTCGACGTTCAGGTGCGCGCCGTGCTTGGCCCCGACCGGGGTGGCGCCGGCCGCTTCGAGGATGCCGCGCGTTTTCTGGAAAACCTGTTCCTGGATGGGCTTAGGCCCGCGCGGACGCATTGACCGGCATGAACTTTGCCGCTTGAACCATCGGTCCGCGCCGCGAGCGGCGTTGACAATCCCATCGGTGATTTCCCACACTCGGCGTTTCAACACTGGAGAGGAAACATGGCATTTACATTTTCGAGGCGGGCGCTGGCCGTCGGCGCGATCGCGCTCGTGGCTGCGGGGGCCGCCTTCGCCCAGTCGCAGACATTTTTCAGGATCGGCACCGGCGGTACGTCCGGCACCTATTATCCGGTCGGCGGCCTGATCGCCAACGCCATATCGGCGACCGGCGAGAACGGGGTTCCCGGTCTCGTCTCGACCGCCGTCTCGTCCAACGGTTCGGTCGCCAACATCAATGCGATCCAGAGCGGCGCGAGCGAATCGGGCTTCACCCAGTCTGACGTCGCCTATTGGGCGCATACCGGCACCGGCCTCTATGACGGCAAGGGCAAGGTCGAGGATCTGCGCCTCATCGCAACGCTCTATCCCGAGACCCTGCACATCGTCGCCCGCGCCGATTCCGGCATCAAGTCGGTCGCCGACCTCAAGGGCAAGCGCGTCTCGATCGACGAGCCGGGTTCGGGAACCATCGTCGATGCCCGCCTCGTGCTGGCCGCCTATGGCCTGACCGAAAAGGACATCACGCCTGAATATCTGAAGCCCGGCCCGTCGGGTGAAAAGATGCGCGACGGCGGCCTCGACGCCTTCTTCTTCGTCGGCGGCTTCCCGGCAGGCGCCATCACCGAGCTTTCGGCATCGACCGGCATCACTCTCGTTCCCGTGTCCGGGCCAGAAGCTGAAAAGCTGATTGCCGACAACGGCTTCTTCGCCGTCAACACGGTCCCGGCAGAAACCTACAAGGGCGTCGGCGAAGCACAGACCATCTCTGTCGCGGCCCAGTGGGTGACGAGCGCCAAGCAGTCCGACGAACTCGTCTACAACATCACCAAATCGCTGTGGAGCGAGGGCACCCGCAAGGCGCTCGATGCGGGCCATGCCAAGGGCAAGCTGATCACGCTCGAAAACGCGACGACCAGCGCCGGCATTCCGTTCCACCCCGGCGCGGAAAAATTCTACAAGGAAGCGGGCGTCCTGAAGTAAGCTTCGACGATTGAGCAGATGGGAGGCGCGGGCTTGTTACCCTCGCCTCCCGTCCAATGAACAGACCGGCGCATCAAAGCCACCGGCAGCGGGAACGACACATGACCGACAGCGACAGGACGCAGGCTGAGAGCTTCGCCGCTCAGGACGACATCGACATGCGCGCGATGGAGCTTGATGAGCAAAAGGCGCGCGAGATGGAGGAGAAGTTCGACTCCGAAATCCGCTTCCGCCAACTGACCCCGTCCGCAAACCTCATCGTCGGCACGATGCTGGTCGGGCTGTCGCTCTTTCACTACTACACGGCCGGTTTTGGCCTGCTGCACGAAATGGTCCACCGGGGCATTCACCTCGCACTCGTGCTGGCCATGGTCTTCCTGGTCTTCCCCATCTGGAAAGGCGGCTACGACCGGGCGCCTGAAGCATCGCTGCTTCGGCCGCTCGGAATTCCGCTCTATGACTGGATTCTCGCCATACTGTCGGTCGTCACCGTCGCACATGTGCCGCTGATCCCGCTCGACGAACTGGCATTCCGTGTCGGCAACCCGTCGACCACCGATGTCGTATTCGGCTCCATACTGATCCTCCTGCTTATGGATGCGACGCGACGCTCGGTCGGCTGGCCGCTACCCATCATAGCCGGCATCTTCATTTTCTATGCGCTTTTCGGCCCCTGGATGCCGTCGATCTTCGTCCACCCCGGCAACACCGTGTCGCAACTGGTGGACCATCTCTACCTGACGACACAGGGCATCTACGGCATTCCGGTCGGCGTCGTCGCCACCTACGTCTTCCACTTCGTGCTGTTCGGCGTCTTCGCGACCCGCATCGGCCTTGGCCAGCTCTTTCTGGACTGCGCCGCATGGGTTGCGGGGCGCTTCGCAGGCGGACCGGCCAAGGTCTCGATCTTCGGCTCGGCGCTGTTCGGCATGATTTCCGGCTCGTCGGTGGCAAACACCGTCACGGTCGGCTCGCTCACCATCCCGGCGATGATCCGGCTTGGCTACAAGCGCGAATTCGCAGGTGCGGTTGAAGCCGCATCATCGACCGGGGGCCAGATCACGCCTCCGATCATGGGCGCGGCCGCCTTCCTGATGATCGAATTCCTCGATCTGCCCTATACCACCATCATCCTGGCAGCGATCGTTCCGGCCTTCATGCACTTCTTCGGCGTGCTGATGCAGGTCCACTTCGAAGCCAAGCGCAACGGGCTGCGCGGGTTGCGTCCCGACGAGATGCCCGATGTAAAGGAGGCGCTGAAGCGCGACTGGCCGACCGTCATCCCGCTTGTCGCACTTATCTATGTGCTTCTGTCGGGCTACACGCCCTATCTCGCGGCGTTCTGGGGCATCACGCTCTGCATCGTCGTCGGCCTGCTCAATCCGCGTCGCCGCATGTCTCTGTGGGACGTATTCGACAGCCTGCGCGACGGCGCGAAATATGCGCTCGCGGTCGGCGCGGCCGCGGCCACCGTCGGCATCGTCATCGGCGTGGTCACGCTGACAGGCGTCGGCTTCAAGGTCTCCTACATCGTCACGTCGAGCGCCGCATCGCTCGCAGACGTTTTTGGTGCGTTGCTGCCCGCCGGCCTCTACACGCCTGCCGGCCTGACGCTGCTGTTCACACTCATCATGACGGGCGTTGTCTGCATCCTGATGGGCTGCGGCGTGCCGACGACGGCCAACTACATCATCATGGTCACGATCGCGGCCCCTGCCCTGGTCATGCTGGGCGTCGAGCCGATCGTCGCCCACTTCTTCGTCTTCTACTACGGCATTCTGGCCGACATAACGCCGCCCGTAGCACTCGCCGCCTATGCGGCGGCCGGAATGGCGGGCGCAGATCCGTTCAAGACGGGCAACATCGCGTTCCGGCTCGGCCTCGGAAAGGTTCTGGTGCCATTTGTCTTCGTCTTCTCGCCATCGTTGCTGCTCGTCACGCGAGATTTCTCATGGGACAATTTCTGGATTGCATTCATCGGCTGCGTCGTCGGCATCGTCTGCCTGTCGGCGGCGCTGTCGCGCTACATGCTGGTGCGCACCAAGGCATGGGAAAACACCCTTCTCGTGCTGGCGTCTGTCCTCATCATCGCGCCGGAAATCTATTCGACGCTCATCGGCATGGCCATGATCGTGCCGGTTCTCGTCAATCAGTGGCGCGGCTGGCAGGCCGAAAGGAGACTCGCGCCGGCCTGATCTCACTCCGGATCAGTCCTCAATCCGGCGCGAGCGCCAGCAGCACCAGCCCGGCGACTGTCACGGCCGCGCCTGCAACCACGCTCGCGCTCGTCCAGCCATGGCCGAGCAGCCCTTCATAGACGATCACGAATGACGGCGTCAGATAGTTGTAGGCGACGACCTTCGACGCCGGCAGGCGCAGCGCCGCATATTGCAGCAGGAAGAACGTGCCGGCCGTGGTGAAGATCGCCAGATAGAATATCGCGCCCCAGACGACCAGCGGCACCGAAAGCCAGTCGGTGGCCACGATTTCGCCGGCGCCCCACAGCGCGATGCACAGGCCGGTCGCGCCGAGCGTCCAGAAAGTGAAGGCGACGACCGGCTCCCCCCTGTTGAAGCGGCGCACCAATACGGCATAGAGCGCATGGCAGGCCACGCCGCCGACGAAGATCGCCTCGCCCGCTCCGACATCGAAGGCCATGAGCGCGTCCAGATTGCCGCCGAAGATCACCCACAGCGCCCCGCATGCCGCCAGCAACAGGCTGGCGACAACGACGATGCGAGGCACCTGGCCCAGAATGAGCCAGCCGAAGATCGCCGCCATCAGCGGCATCAGCGTGAACACGGCCCCCATCGAGACCGGGCTGGCGATGCGCAGGCCAATGAACATGGTGATGAAGAAGATCGCCATAAGCGCGCCAAGCACGAGGTAGCGCCAGCCGCCGCGCGGCGCGGGAATGCGGCCCCGCAGCATGACGAGCGCCACGCCGCCCATGATCGACGTGCCGAGAACGAAGCGCACCGCATTGAGCGCCGCCGGACCGAGATGAGGAGCGGCAATCGCGCCGAAGGAAAACGAGCCGGCGACGAGCGCCGCAAAGGCGATCATCGCCAGATGCGCCATGAGCTTCTGCGCACCGCTGGCATGGGAGGTGTGGGATATCGGGGCGTTCATGCGTCGGTCCGGCAAGGCCTGTTTTTCGCCATCCCGATATCAGCCCTGCTCGACCGCGTCACCGCGCAAGGAGGCGGGGCAATTGGACCAGTGTCGCCCCTATTCCGCCGCCTGACGCGCCATCGGGTTGTTCGGATGCGTCGTCCAGTTCGCATAATCCGGCGACACCGGCTTGCCCGTGCGCTGGTCGAGCGTCCCGGCGGACAGCGGCACCATGGTGATGCAATTGTCGACCGGGCAGACATTGACGCACAGATTGCAACCGACGCACTCGTCTTCCATCACCTCGAAGTGGCGCTTGCCGTCGACCATCGACGTGATCGCCTGATGGGACGTATCCTCGCAGGCGATATGGCAGCGGCCGCACTTGATGCAGGCGTCCTGATCGATCTGCGCCTTCGCGATGTAGTTGAGGTTGAGATATTGCCAGTCGGTCACATTCGGCGTCGCGCGCCCGATGACGTCGTCGAGCGACCGGTGGCCCTTGGCATCCATCCAGTCCGACAGGCCTGCGATCATCTCTTCGACGATCTTGAAGCCATAGGTCATGGCCGCCGTGCAGACCTGCACATTACCGGCGCCAAGCGCCAAGAATTCAGCCGCGTCGCGCCATGTGGTGACGCCGCCGATACCCGAAATCGGCAGGCCGCGCGTCTCGGGATCGCGCGCGATCTCGGCCACCATGTTGAGCGCAATCGGCTTCACCGCCGGCCCACAATAGCCGCCATGTGAGCCCTTGCCGTCGATCGACGGCTCTGGTGAGAAACTGTCGAGATCGACCGACGTGATCGAGTTGATCGTGTTGATCAGCGACACCGCATCAGTGCCGCCAGAATGGGCCGCGCGGGCCGGCTTGCGAATGTCGGTGATGTTCGGCGTCAGCTTGGTGATGACGGGCATGCGCGTATATTGCTTGCACCAACGCACCACCATCTCGATATATTCCGGCACCTGACCGACTGCGGCGCCCATGCCGCGCTCGCTCATGCCGTGTGGGCAGCCGAAATTCAGCTCGATGCCGTCTGCTCCCGTCTCCTCGACCAGCGGCAGGATCGCCTTCCAGCTTGCTTCCTCGCACGGCACCATGATCGAGGCGATCAGCGCCCGGTCGGGCCAATCCATCTTCACCTGCTTCATTTCCTGAAGATTGAGCTGAAGCTGGCGGTCGGTGATGAGTTCGATATTGTTGAGGCCGAGCAGGCGGCGATCCGCGCCCCAGATCGCGCCATAGCGCGGACCGTTGACATTGACGACAGGCGGCCCCTCTTCGCCGAGCGTCTTCCAGACAACGCCGCCCCAGCCTGCCTTGAACGCGCGCACGACATTATAGGCCTTGTCGGTCGGCGGCGCGGACGCCAGCCAGAACGGGTTCGGGCTCTTGATGCCGACGAAATTGTTGCGAATGTCTGCCATCGTCATGCCCTCCCGTTCGAGGTGAGAGTACGGTTGATGCTCTCAGCCGCGTCACGGCCGGCAGCAACTGCTGCAACCGTCAGGTCTTCGCGCGCGTCCTTGACGCAATCGCCGCCAGCCCACACTTTCGGCATTGAGGTGCGGCCTTCGGCATCGATCTTGATGCGGCCGCCGACGAGTTCGACCGAAGGCCCGGATCCATTCAACACGCCCGGCAGGAATTGCTGGCCGATGGCGCGGAACACCTGGTCTGCGACCAGTGTCATGGTCTCGCCCGTGCCGGTCAGCTTGCCATTCTTCATGACCGTGTATTCCAGCTCGACGCCGGTCACCTTGCCGTCCTTTTCGACGACCTTCTTCGGCTGCACCCAGTGCCGGATCACCACGCCGTTCGCGGTCGCCAGATCCTGCTCGAAGCCGGAAGCATTCATGTCTTCCTGCCCCCGGCGATAGGCGATCGTCACCTCCTGCGCGCCCAGCAATTTCGACTGAACGGCTGCGTCGACCGCCGTCATGCCGCCGCCGATGACGACGATGCGCCGACCGATCGGCAATTTGCCGAGGTCATTTGCCTGGCGCAGTTCGGCGATGAAATCGACCGCGTCGCGCACGCCTTCCGACGCCTCGCCCGAGGCGTTCAAAGCGTTGACGCCGGCAAGCCCCATGCCGAGGAACACGGCGTCATGCGACGATGCGAGTTCGGCCAGATGCACGTCCTTGCCCAGCGCCTTGCCGTGCTTGATCGAAATGCCGCCAATGCCGGTCACATAATCGACTTCGGCCTGCGCGAAATCGTCGGTGCTCTTGTAGGCCGCGATGCCATATTCGTTGAGGCCGCCGGCCTTTTTCTTGGCCTCGAAGATCGTGACCTCGTGGCCATGCATGGCGAGACGATGCGCGGCAGCAAGCCCCGCCGGCCCTGCCCCGACCACGGCAACCGTCTTGCCGGTCTTCTTCGCCCGCTCGTAGAACTGCTTGTCCTGGCTCATCGCGACATCGGTCGCGAAACGTTGCAGGCGGCCGATCTGCACGGGCTTGCCCTCAGCCGTCTCGCGCACGCACACTTCCTCGCACAGCGTCTCGGTCGGGCACACGCGGGCGCACATTCCGCCAAGAATGTTCTGGTCGAAGATCGTCTTGGCTGAACCCAGCGGATTGCCCGTCGCTATCTGCCGGATGAACATCGGGATGTCGATCGACGTCGGGCATGCATTCATGCATGGCGCGTCGTAGCAGAAGTAGCAGCGGTCGGCCTCGACCAGCGCCTCATGGTGGTCGAGCGGCGGATGAAGGTCGGCAAAATTGTCGGAAATCTGGGCGGACGTCAGTCGGCCGGACGCCACGCCTTCCTTGAATTGACCTGCGGTCATGCACGTTCCCCATGCTTATGATTGGGAAAATGCTAGCACAGGTCAAAATTTTATCAATCGGTCAAATTTTTCCCAAGCCATTGATTTTACTGGCATAAAACATGACTTTTCTAGTCATATTATATCTGTTGCAGTGCGAGTTTCGTCCTGCAATGCACAATTTTGGCGATTGCCCCGATCGCGGCTTCTGCCCCCGCTCACGCCCCCTCACCCGCCGCTCGTTAACGATGTTCCTGAACAGACGATTCATCAATTTGCGCGACACAAATCCGATGGACGTTCGGCATTTGATGCGAATTGGAGCGATTGCGGCCGCCGTCGCCGTGGCGGGCTGCGCCAGCGCGCCCCGTTCCATCAACAATGTCTGCGCCGTCTTCGACCAGAATGACGGCTGGGTGACGAACTGGCAGCGATCGGCCAATGCAGCCTCGCGCCGCCACGGCATACCCGTTCCGGTCCTCATGGCGACCATCCGCAAGGAGTCCGGTTTCAGGTCGAATGCGCGGCCGCCGCGCAAATATTACCTCGGCTTCATCCCCGGAAAGCGCGCCTCGAGCGCCTATGGCTACTCGCAGGCCATCGACGGCACATGGGAGCAGTACCGCCGCGAAGCCGGCGGCATGACCAGCCGCCGCAACAATTTCGACGACGCCATCGACTTCGTCGGCTGGTATCACGCCAGGACGGCGGAAAAATTCGGCATCGCGCCACACGACGCCTACAACCTCTACCTCGCATATTATTCGGGCTGGACCGCCTATGGCCGAGGCTCGTGGCGCTCCAATGCCGGTCTCCAACGCACCGCGCGCGAGGCTGCGCAAATGGCGGCGAGCTATGACGCGCAGCTGCGCAACTGCCGCTGACGCGGCGGCGGATCGCCCGCCCCGCACGCTCGACTACCGGGGCTTCTTGCCGAATACCCTGATGTATTCGTCGACCCCGCCTTTGGCGAGGGCCTTGGCCTGCTTCACCCAATCGTCGCGCTCGATCCGCCCGCTGAATTTCAGATGGTCGTCAACCCAGTCACGCTCGGCCTTCTTCCAGCCTGCGACCTGCGCGAACGTGTAGACGCCGAGCCCATTCAGCACCTTTTCGATCTTCGGGCCGACGCCTGCGATCAGCTTCAGATCGTCCGGTTTCCGGGGCTTGGCGATCCCGGCAGGGCGGCCCTTCTCGCCTGCCGGAGCCGCTTTCGCCGCCACCTTCGAGGCCATCGGTTTGCTCGCTGCCGCCACGCCGCGATGCTTGGCGACCACCTGCTGCGATGTGCGCGCCTTTGGCGCTCCACGGCTTACCAGCGCGGCCGCCTGCGCCGCTGGCGCAGTCCCGGCCTTGACCGACGGCTTCCTTGACGGCTTCGCCTTGTTGCCGGTCGCAGGCGCAATGTCCCGCGGCTCTGCGTCGGTGATGTCGACGTTTCCGATCTTGATCACCGGCTCCATCGTCGCCAGTTGTTCGTCATCGAGCCAGCACAGGCTGTGATGCCCGCCGCCGAGATCGCGCAAGGGCGGCATCTGCGTCTCGCACTTGTTGCCCGGCACGAACTTCTTCCAGCGGCACCGCGTCTGGAAGGGACAGCCCGGCGGAGGGTTCATCGCCGAAGGGATGTCGCCCTCAAGCACAATATGTTTCTTCACCACGCTCGTATCGGCAATTGGGATCGCCGACAGCAGCGCCTCCGTATAGGGATGATAGGGCGGCGAGAATATCTGGTCCGTCGTCCCCTGCTCCACGATATGACCGAGATACATCACCACCACGCGGTCGGCGATGTAGCGCACGACGGACAGGTCGTGGCTGATGAACAGCATCGTCGTCTTGTTCTCGCGCTGGATGTCCATCAAAAGTTCGGTCACCGCCGCCTGCACGGACACGTCGAGCGCCGAGACCGGCTCGTCGGCGACCACGACCTTGGCCATACCCGCAAAGGCACGCGCCACGCCGATGCGCTGCTTCTGCCCGCCCGACAGCTGGCGCGGCTTGCGCGTCGCAAAGGCGCGCGGCAGCTTTACCAGGTCGAGCAGTTCCAGCATCCGCTTCTGCCGGTCGGCAACCGTCTTGCCGACACCGAACTTCTCCAGCGTGCGGATGATCTGCGAGCCGACCGAATGGCTCGGGTTCAGCGTGTCGAACGGGTTCTGGAACACCATCTGGATCGAAGAGATCGTCTCGACATCGCGCTTCTCGATGGCCGTGCTCTCGATGTCCTTGTTGCCGAGCGTGACCGTGCCTTCGGTCGCCGTCTCCAGCCCGAGCAGTATCTTTGCCAGCGTCGACTTTCCGCAGCCGCTCTCGCCGACAATCGCGACCGTCTCGCTCTCGCGCGCCTCGAACGAAATCGTCTCGTTGGCCTTCACCGTGCGCGGCTCCGCGCCGCCGAAAATCTCGTTGGCCGCGACCTTGTAATATTTCTTCAGGTCGTCGATGCGCAGCATCGGCTTGCCGGGCTTGACCGGTTCCTTCACCTCGCCGGCCGATTCAGGCACCGCAGACCAGTCGATCTCGTTGAAGCGCACGCAGCGGCTGAAATGGCCGGGGTGCCCGTCAACCTCGATCATAGGGATCTCGGCGGCATTGCAGACGCCTTCGACGAAATGGTGGCAGCGCGGACCGAAATTGCAGCCTTTCGGCCGCTCATGCGGCAGCGGCAGCTGGCCGGGAATGGCGATCAGCGGGCGCGAATTCTTGTCCGCTCCCGGCAGCGGGATCGAACGGAACAGCCCTTGCGTATAGGGGTGGCGCATCCGGTCGAACACATCGCGAATGCTGCCCGTCTCGACCGCTTCGCCCGAATACATCACCGTGATCTTGTCGCAGGTCTCGAGGATAAGCCCGAGATTGTGCGACACGAAGATCATCGACGTGCCGTATTCGCGGCCAAGCCCCTTCACCAGCTCGACGATGCCGGCCTCCACCGTCACATCGAGCGCCGTCGTAGGCTCGTCGAGCAGAAGCAGCGCCGGCTTTGCTAGCAACGCCATGGCGATGACGATGCGCTGCTGCTGGCCGCCCGAAAGCTGGTGCGGATAGGAATTCATCATGCGCGGCGGGTCGGGCAGCCGCACCGATTTCAGCATCTCCAGCGAGCGGTTATATGCCTCCTCCTTCGACACCTTGTCGTGGATCAGCGGCACTTCCATCAATTGCTGGCCGACCTTCATGGCCGGGTTCAGCGAGGCCATCGGCTCCTGATAGATCATCGCGATCTTGTTGCCGCGAATGGCGCGCAGTTCCTCATCGGACATCTCGCCCATGTCCTTGCCGCGGAACCTGATGCGCCCGCCGACGATCTTCCCGACATTGGACAGGTCGCGCATGATGCCGAGCGACACGGTCGACTTGCCGCAGCCGCTCTCGCCAACGATCCCCATCGCCTCGCCCGGCATGACGGTGCACGAAAAGTCCATCACGGCGGGGATTTCGCCGCGCTTGGTGAAGAAGGAGATCGACAGGTTTTCGATCTCGATGATCGGCTCGGCCGAGCTTTGAGCCGCTTTGGTGACGATTTCGTTCATAGCCTGGCCCTCAATCCTTGAGCGACTGCTCGCGCAGCGAGTCAGCCAGCAGGTTCAGCCCCAGCACGAAGCTCATCAGCGCGAGCGTCGGCGGCAGGGCGGGATGGACGACCGTGCGCAACAGCCGGCTCGCATCCTTGATGGAGGTTCCCCAGTCGGGGCTTTCAGGTGCGAGACCCAGGCCGAAATAGCCGAGCGTGCCGAGCAGGATCGTGGTGTAGCCGATGCGCAGGCACGTATCGACGATCAGCGGCCCACGCGCATTGGGCAGGATTTCCCAGAGCATGATGTACCACGGCGTCTCGCCGCGTGTCTGGGCCGCCGCCACGTAGTCGCGCGTCTTGATGTCCATGACGAGGCCGCGAACGATGCGGAACACGCCGGGGCTGGACGCAAAAACCACAGCCGCAAAGATGTTCAGCTCGTTGGGCGTCATCGAGATCAGGCCGAGCGGATCCTTATCGAAGACCAGGCCCAGATAGGTCCAACCGCCCAGAACCACCGTCAGCGCCAGATAGAGATAGAGCCGGTCCGGCCGGTTCTTGAACCGCGTCCAGAACAGGGTCAGGAAAAAGATGATCGGGAACAGGAAGAAGACACCCGCCATCCAGCGCGGAAGGCCCATTTCCACCACCGCAGGCGTCACTAGCAGGTAGAACAGCAGGATCACCGGGAAGGCGAGGACGAGGTTGGCGAGGAACGACAGCAGCGCATCGATGCGCCCGCCGTAATAACCGGCCGGCAGGCCGAGCGTCACGCCCACCATCAGCGCGAATGCGGTCGCCGCCGGCGCGATGATCAGCACGATCTGGCTGCCATAGATCATGCGCGAGAACACGTCGCGGGCCAGATTGTCTCCACCGAGCAGATAGACGCCGCCGTCGGGCGCAACTGCGCCCGGCAGTGAGTTCTTCAACTGCACGATCTGCGTCAGCGGATCGTAGGTCGCTATCGTCGAGGCGAAGATCGCGGTGAACAGCCAGAAGAAGCAGGCGCCAAGCCCGATGACCCCCGAGCCCGTATCATAGAGCTGGCCGTAGAGACCAAGCCTCTTGCGGTAGGCAAAGGACAGGCCCATGACGACGGCGAGCGCCAGCCAGACCGGCCAGAACCGGGCGATGATGCCGATGGTTACGTTGAACCAGCCAATCGTTTCCACTGTCATTTCACCCGGATCCTTGGATTGAGGAAGGCGTAGCCCACATCCGAGATGAGCTGGGTGAACAGAACGACGAAGACCGACACGAGCGCGCAGCCCAGCAGCAGGTCGATGTCGTTATTGGAGGCGGCTTCGACCAGCGTGTAGCCAAAGCCCTGATAGCGGAACATGGTCTCGACCACGACGACGCCGGTCAGAAGCCACGGGAATTGCAGCATGATGACGGTGAATGGCGCGATCAGCGCGTTGCGCAGCGCGTGTTTCATGACGACGGTGCGGAAGGACAGGCCCTTGAGCCGCGCCGTGCGGATATATTGTTGCGTCATCACCTCGACCATCGACGCGCGCGTCATGCGGGCGATGTAGCCGATGCCGTAGATCGCCATGGTCATGACCGGCAGCGTGAAATTGTAGAAGCTGATGCCTTGCGTCGTGGCGCTTGCCGCCGACCCGTTCAGCCAGCCAAGCCAGGATGCGAACACGACAGCGAAGATGACGCCCGACACATATTCGGGCGTCGCAGTCGTCAGGATCGAGACAGCCGACAGCGATCTGTCGGTGCGCGACCCTTCCCTCATGCCGGCCAGCACCCCGATCAGGAGCGACACCGGCACCATCACCACCATCACCCAGAACATCAGTATTCCAGTCGCCTTCAGCGCCGGGAACAGCTTGTTCTCGACCTTGGTGCGGAACTTGGTGGAACAGCCGAAATCGCCTTGCAGGATGCCGGAATAGGCCGCGACGTCAGGCTCGTCGCAGAATATGAAGCGCGGCGTCGGCTTGCCGGCCGCATCGACATTCGGCTGCTTGGGCGCGACGCCCAGCCATTGCGCATAGCGCGTCCAGAAACCCTGACGGTAGCCATTGCGGTCCAGCCAGCTGTCGAGCTGTTCCTGCGTGGCGCGAGCCTCTGTCTGGCTGATCGCAAGTTTCTTCAGATTGGGTTCGAGGCTGACCATGAAGAAAACGATCACGGTCAGGCAGATCATGGTCAAAGCCATGACGCCCAGTCTGCGCAGCAAAAATCGTAGCATTCGCCCCTGCCGTCGGTATGGGTTGGGGATCGATGGCGACGCGAGACGCGCATCCGCCATCGGACGAAAGGGGGAGGCGAACGCCTCCCCGCCAGAGTCAGCCTATCAGGCTGGCTTCATCCAGGTCTTGTCCAGACGCAGCTGCTGCATCGGGTGCTGGACGTAGTTCTGCACGGCAGGCGCGTGGTGATTGTAGACCTTGCGCCAGAACGGCTGGATGATGATGCCCGAATCCTGGAGGATCTTCTCGATATCCGCCATGATGACCTTGCGCTTGTCGGCGTCGTTGACCGACAGCGCCTCGCCGAGCTTGGCGTCGAAATCCGGGTTGGAATAGCCGGTCTCGTTCCAGGCCTCGCCGGTGCGATAGGCAAGCGCCAGCACCTGCACGCCAAGCGGACGCATGGTCCAGTTGGTCAGCGAATAAGGATATTTCGTCCAGTCGTTCCAGAAGGTCGCGCCCGGCAGAACGGTGCGCTTGACCTTGATGCCGGCGTCGCGCAGCTGGGCTGCGATCGCGTCGCCGGTGTTCTTGTGCCAGTCCTCGTCCGACGAGATCAGCTCGTGCTCGAAATCGGCCTGGCCGGCTTCGGCCATCAGGGCCTTGGCCTTCTCGACGTCGCGCGCGATCTTCGGCAGTTCGGCATATTCTGGATGGATCGGCGCGACATGGTGGTTTTCCGCCGCGATGCCGGCGCCCGACTGACCGAGCTGGAGCACCACCTCGTTGTCGACGCCAAGCTGGAGCGCATTGCGCACGCGCTGGTCGTCGTAAGGCTTCTGGGTGACGTTTGTGCGCGCCACGATCGTGATCGAGGTGACCGATTCCGAACGCTCCAGGTCGAGCCCGTCATAGGCGGTCAGATAGTCGGGAGTGGTCTCGTAGTTGGCGTGGACCTCGCCCGATTCAAACGCGCTGACGGTGGCGTTCGGATCGGCGCCATAGTCGATGAACTCGACGCCATCGAGCAGGATGTCGCCGCCCCACCACTTGCCGTCTTCGCGGCGCTTGTAGACCACGCGCTGGCCGACATCGAACGAGACGAGCTGGAACGGGCCGGTGCCGATCGGGTTCTTCACGAAGTCCGCGCCGCCCTCATAGAAGCTCTTGTGCATGATCAGCGCCGGATAGTCGGCGAGGTTCGGAATGAAGGAGATGTCGGGCGCGGTCAGCACGACCTTGACGGTCATGTCGTCGACCTTGGTCGCGCCGCCTTCGCGCATCTTCTTGGTGTCCTTGTCGGCGAGCGAACCCATGCGCGCGACCATCGAATTGCCTTCGACGGACGCGTCGCACCATGCAGCGAGATTGTAGATCAGGTCGTCGGCGGTCAGCGGATCGCCGTTGGTCCAGGTCGCGCCCTGACGCATCTTGAGAGTGTATTCGGTCGCGTTGTCGTTCACTTCCCAGCTTTCGAGCAGATAGGGCTCGAACGTATATTCGGGCGTATACCAGACCAGCGCTTCAAGCTGCTGGCGCATGGTGTTGGAGATTTCCGTCCAGTCGGCGAGACGCGGCTGCTTCGGCGCGCGAATCGACATGGCCACCTTGAGCACGCCGCCCTTGGCCGGTGTTTCCTGTGCGAGCGCCTTGGTCGGCGCGGCCATTCCGATCATGCCGTACGCCATCGCGGTCGATGCGCCGAACACGCTGGCAAGCGCGAGAAATTCGCGGCGATCACACTGTCCGGCCTTCACCTTTTCCGCCATGTCGCGGATGTGATCCGGAACTTGGTCACCATCGTTTTTGAATAACTTCATCAAAATTCTCCCATTCGTGGCGTTCGCCTTTAGCATTCCGCATGCGCCGCCCGATGTCAAAAAAAGACAGATCGTCGCACGGAATTGAGCTCAGTCTGCTACGTTACGGCAGGCTGTGTTGGCGCGTATGCGACAGGAACAGGAAAAATTCTTCGCATTCCGTCGCGCGACGGAATGCGGTCGCTCAGTAATCTTTTTCGTAGAAGATGCCGCCCTTGGTCGAACCGTCGTCGGACGCCTCGCCGCGCAGCTTCACGCCCTTGCCGACCTGAAGGTCGATGGCCGCCTTGCCGGACCCCGGCCGCGAACCTTTCTCGATGGTGATGTAGGTGCGGTCGTTCAGGTATTTGCCGACCGAAACCGCCGTGTCGCCGGTCGCTTCGTCGGTCTTGACGTCAATATCGTCGACCCCGAGTTGCGATTGCAGATTGTCGAGAAGGCCTGTCGTGCCGCCGACTCCGGCAAGCACAGCAGCGGCTTGTGCCAGTTGCGCGATCTGCACGGCGGACAGATTGCCCATCGCTCGGCCGAACACCAGTTGTGCGAAAACCTCGTCCTCGGGAAGGGCCGGCACCGACGAGAAACCGAACTTCGGATTGTTCGCCTCACCCGTCACCGTAACCGAGATGGTGCCGCTGCTGATTGTCGAGGTGGCGGCAAAGTTCAGCTCCGGAACGAGCGAGCCGGAGAAGCCGATGGACCCTTCGTCGAAATCGAGCCTGCGCCCCAGAATGCCCAGTCTGCCACGTCGCATTTCGAACAGTCCGGTGGCCATCGGCGCAGAAGCCGGGCCGGTCAGCCTGATCTGGCCGCCAAGCTCGGCATTGAGGCCGCGACCGCGCACGAAGATTTCCTGAGGTGCGGACACCGTCAGGTCAAGCGTCAGACCGCCTCCGCCCGCCCCGCTTGCCGCGGTTGCAGGCTTCAGCGCCTCGGCCTGTTTGGCGACGGCGTTGCTGGCGTTGCGATGCTGTACGTTGAGGCGCGCCAGAGACGGCGACATCTTTTCGGGCAGCGTGATGACGGTGCGGTCAAGCGTCACCGTGCCAGCGATCGCAGGCGCTGTCGCCAGCGGCCCCTTGACCGTCAGGTCGCCGCCGAAATTGGCGGTCACGACGCGCCCGTCGGTATAGCGTCCGCCGCCGAGCTTGATCGACAGGTCTGCGGGGAAACCCGCATCGGCGTCGATGCCGATCGTGCCGCTCGCATTGAGGTCGCCGCCCGACGACAGCTTGCCCGTCAGCGAGGTGATGCGCGCCACCCCGCCGCCAAGATCGATGACGGTCTCCAGATCGTTGACCGCTATGCCCGACCCCGCATCGATGAAACGTGCGCCGTTCGACTGGACGCGTCCGCCGATGACAGGCGCTGCCGTCGTGCCCGTAACGGAGATCTGAGCGCTGGCCGTGCCGGTCAGGGCCAGCCCCTGCTGCGCCAGACGGCGCGTCAGGAAGCCGAACGGCACCTGTCCCGACATGTTGACGTTGAGCGCTTTCGCGCCGGTGGTCTGCACCGACCCGCCGCCCGAAAGCGAAAGCCCGCTGCCCTCGCCCACCGTCGCATTGAAGTTGAGCGTCCCGCCGGCAAATGTGCCGCGCGACTGCACGTTCATCTGGCCGAATCCCGCAGCCACGGTCTGGCTGACCTGCCCGCCGGTGACGGTCACGTCATATTCGACGTTCGGTGCCGACGTCGCCCCGGTCACACGCACCGTGCCGTTGACCGTTCCGGCAGCGCCAAGACCGGGCGCGAAATTGTTGGCAAGCGAGGCCGGCACCTGAGCAAGATCGGCAGTGATCGCGAGCTGGCTGCCGACAGTCCCGGACACGCGCGCCGTGCCGCCGCCGAGATTGAGCGCCAGCGTGTCGATCGTGGTGACGCCATTGGCATTGCGAATGACCGATTTTCCGGCAATCGCCGCGGCCACGCCCTGCACTGTCGCATTTCCCGACGACAGCTCGACTGTCGCCGCGCCGTCGGCATAAAGCGCGCGCCCCACGGCCTTTGCGGGAATGTCGTTGACGGTCAGGCCGCCATCGAATGCCGTCCAGTCACCGTCGCGCGACAGCGTTACGTCGAGGCCGGAAATCTTTGCGCCGGACGCAGAGATGCCAGTTGCAGTGATCCGCCCGGAGATGGACGGCGAGGCCACATAGTTCTGCACGTCTGCCTCGATGCGCACATCGCGGCCCGTCACATCCTCGCGCGAGAATTCAGGGATGGAAGCATCGACGCGCACGCTCGGCCCGCTCGCACCACTGGCGAACGACATCGTGCCGCGCGCCGATCCGCTGACCTGCTGCAACGCCAGCGCCGCCAATGGCGCGACCTGCGGCAGGTCGAACGTCACCTGGCCGACAGGCAGGAAGGCATCGTCGAGATCAAGGTCACCGCTGATCTTGTTCTGCCCGAGCGAAAGGTTGAGCCTCGACACCTGCCGCCGCCCGTTTGCCGTCGCCAGCCGCGCCGCTCCATTCAATGTCTCGTCGCCAACCTTGCCTGCCAACGTCAGGTCGGCGGCGAGATCGGCCGGGTCGGCGCGTCCCGAGGCCGCCAGCTTCAGCCCGGTGATCGCGCGGCCGCCCGTCTCGATCCTGTCGCCCGTCACTTCCAGCTTGATGTCGGGCGTCAGCAGCGGCCCATCGGCGGCGACGGAAAAATCTATCGCGCCGCTCACATCCTTTGCGAGGTTCGACAGATCGGCCAGCCGACCTGTCAGATCCGTATCAAGCACGCCGTCTTTGATCGAGGTCGATCCAGCGACCGCCAGCGGCCCGGAAGCAAGGTCGAGACCGGTGACGCTGATCGCGCCGCCTGCGGCCCGCGTCAGCGCGCCCTTGAGCGCCACGGTCTCGCCGAGAACGCCATGCGCTCCCTGCGGCAGAGCAGAGCGCGCCACATTGACCGCTATGTCGAACGAGGCCGCACCGTCGGTGCGCGACAGCGTTCCCGATGCGACCGCAGACAGCGCGTCATTGCCGAGCTTCGCGTCCGAAATGCGCACCGCGCCCGTCTCGACATTGGCCTTTGCCGTCAGGCTCGTCTGTCCTGCAAGAAGCGGCGCAAGCGTTGCATTGGCGGAGCTGGCGGAACGGACGGATGCCGCTATTTCAAGCGCCCCGGTCAGATCGCGCACATCAAAGCCCGGTGAAGATACATCAAGGCCAATATTGTTCGCAGAAACCTGCGGATGATTCAGCGAGGCAAGCGTCACCGCCGCGCTCAGCGCAGGCCGCTCGCCATTGCCGCGCACGGTCGCCTCGGCGCTGGTGAACGACAGCGCTACACGGTCCTCGCCCTCGCCAAAGGCGAACTCCACTGGCGCGCCCGCCGCCCTCGCCTCAAGCGCAAAATCGCTCTGCGCCTTCGGGTCGATCGTGCCGCGCGCCGATGCCGTCAACGCGCTCGACGTCAGCGTCGCATCGTCGACCTTGATCAGCCCGTCGCTGCCGATGACGCCGGCCAGCGAAATGTCCGTCTCGCCGTCGGCGAGCTTGCGCACCGTCTCGGGCAGGAACTGTGCGAACTGTCCCTTGCCCGTCAGCGATATGCGGCTGCCCTCAGCGACAAACTGGTGCGTGCCCGACAACGTCACCGCCACCTGCTCGTTCACCGCTATGGCACCCTGCGCCTGCCAGTTGGACGCAGGCCCCTTGCCTTCGACCGCGATGGAAACCGGCGGCGCACCCGGCAGCCGCAGCATGTTGGCGACGACGCCGCCTGCAGGCTCCTGGCCTTCGACGGTCAGCTCAAGCCGGTCCTGTGCTGGCGCATAGACGGCTGTCAGCGCCAGTTCACCCGGCGCATCGAGCCGCCGCGCATCGATTTCCGTATCGACTGCAAAGGGCGATCCTATCACCAGCGCCCTGCCGTTGGCGGCGATCTGCGCGCCCGACGCAACCAGTTCGGGGCCGATGGTCACATCGGGCAGATTGATTTGAGCGATGTCGATGTCCACCGGCAGCTCGAACCCCTTGGATGGCTCGCTCGACGGCTCGGAGACCGGCGTGCGCGCCAGTTCGACCCGCCCGACCGTAAGCTTGTCCGCCTTGATCTTGCCGAACGCCGCCGACACCAGCGACACATCCGTCGAGATATCGCGCAGCGCCAGCCACGGCCCGTTCCTGTCGCTCAGCACCACATGCTCGACAGTCAGCGGTCCGATCCAGATGCCGCCAATGCCCGAAATGTTCACGCCAGCGTCCTCGCTCGACGCGACACTTGAGATGATCGAGGCAAGGTTTGCGCGACCGGGAGGGGTCAGCGTCAGATAGCCGGCGGCAACCACCACCAGCGCAAGCAGGACCAGCAGGTAATTGCGGACCCGCCGCAACAGCCGTCTCACATTATCACTCCCGATACCCGCAATACCGTCGCGGACGCTGTCGCAGCGCCCGAATCTCTAGAACGCCTGGCCAATGCCCGCATATATGCCGAATGAGGCGTCACCGGGACGCTTGTTGAGCGGCACGGCCCCGTCGATGCGCAACGGCCCGAACGGCGTCAGATAGCGAATGCCTACGCCCGCGCCGAGCCGCACATCCTTGAAGTCGGGGAATGCCGAATCCGACACGGTGCCCGCATCGATGAACGGCACGACGCCGAACGTGTCCGTCACCTGAACGCGCATCTCAAGCGAAGCCTCCGCAAACGAGCGGCCTCCGGTCGGCACCAGTTTTCCTGTCGTCGGGTCAACGACCTTCGGCCCGATATCCTGATAGCCATAGCCGCGCACGGACCCGCCGCCGCCTGAGTAGAATCGCCTGTCGGCCGGAATATCGTCAAGCGATGCCCCGACTATCGAACCGGCGGCCAGCCGCCCTGCCAGCACCGTGCGGCCGGATTGGTCGAGCGACTGATAGACGGACGCCTCGCCGCGCATCTTCACGAAGGCAGCGCCCGACTTGAAGTCATAGGTCGGCTCGATGCCGGCCAGCAGGCGGAAGCCGGATTTTGCGTTCAGCTTGTCGTCGCGCGTATCGACGACATATTCGATCGGCGTCGACACCAGCAGATATTTGCGCCCATTGGGGAAGAAGACGTCGGTAATATCGGCATATTCGCCGCGCACCTGCGCCGACAATGTCTGGTTCTTGGTCAGGTTGTAGGCGATGCCCGCTCCCGTCGAGAAGACGAAGCGGTCATAGGCGTCAGGGTGTTCGTTGGCGAACTTGATGTCGAAGTTGAACTTCGACGATGGCCCCAAAACGCCGGGCTTTTCAAACAAAAGCGCCGCCTTGTAGTCGAGATCCTTGACGCCGCGCGCCTCGCCGATGCGGTTGATCGACCCTTCGATGCGCAGCTTTTCGGCCCGCCCGAACAGATTGCGGTGGCCCCAATAGCCTTCGACGCCTGCGCCATCGATGCTGGAGAACGTCGCACCCACGCCGAAATACCGGTGCTTGCGCTCCGACACCTCGATGTCGATCGGCATCGACCCGTCGGCTGCGAGTTGCTCTCGCTCCTTGATGGTGACGGAGCCGAACACGCCGAGCGCCAGCAGGCGTTCGCGCGCATCCTGGATATCCTGTGGCGAATAGGTCTTGCCGCGCTCGATATCGGCCATGTAGGCGGTGAATTCGCTGTCGACCGTCTCGGTACCCTCGACCGTCGTCTCGCCGAAAGGTGCGACCGGGCCTGCGGCAAGCGCGATCATCACGTCGAGCGTGCCTGTGTTGTGGTCGGCCACGATTTCGCGGTCTGCGACCTTGGCGAGCGGACGACCCTCTTCCTTGAGCGCCCTCAACATCTCATTTTCAGCGCGCAGTACCGCGCTCGACGAGGCGTCGCCGCCGGGGATCAGGCCGAACCGCGCGGGCGACAGGTTGCCTGCCTCGCCGTTCACCGTGATTTCGCCAAGCGTGAATCGCTGCCCGGACACGACCTTGACGACGATCGGCACCGGCCGCGAAACATCGAACGTTGCGTCCGGCTCAAGCGTGTCGAGCGAACGGCCCTCGATGGTGATTTCCACCGTGCCGTCGTAGCGCGCCTCCTGATAGAGCGCCGCCACCAGAAGCTCACGCTCGTTCTGGGCCTTGGACAATATGCCGAGCGAGCCGGACACCGGCCTGTCTTCGTCGCTCTTCAGCGTCGATGCGTTGGTCAGCGCCTTGCGGATCTGCTCGTCGGTCTCATCAAGGTCGAGCGTGACGGAATACTTGACCGGGTCGGCGACGTCCGCCTCCTCGTCATTGCCGAACAGCGTCCAGCCGAACAGCTTGAAGGCACTGGCGGGTTGTGGCTGGGCAATATTGACGGCGAACGCAAGCCAGCCCACCGCGGCCAGACGAACCACGGCGCCAGCACCGACAGTCCTCAGACGCGCCACGCAACCAACCATCAGTCCAGACTAGACGAAATGGTTAAATATGTAATGAAATTGCGGGGCATTCGACGCACCAAAGCCGACCGTGATCGGCTCCTCCGATTTCTCAACATGCTCCCCTCGCCGCTCCTTACATGCCGTTCCTGAACAGGGCAATGCTCGAAACGCCAGGGTTGCATGACTTGTTCCCTTTGGCTTCACCCCCTCAAATGTCTTGTGAGTGTCGCAGCCTGCTGGATATAGTTCTACGTCGAACAGAATCCCGCCATGATCATGACAAAGCTTCATGACGGTACGTCAATGCGCTGCATGATGCAGCCATGTCATGGTCTTCTCAGCAAGACCAACGGGGGGAAATTGCGATGTCTTTGCGCGCCGTCTTTCTGACCTTTGCACTCTCGACCCTGTTTGCCGCGGCCCCGGCCAACGCCCAGACGACGACCCGCTCCATCGAGCGAAGCCAGAACTCGGATTATCTCGGCTTCGATCTGCGGACGGAGAAGAACGTCACGCTCGACCAGTGCGAGGCGGCCTGCCTCGGCGACAGCGGCTGCAAGGCCTTCACCTACAACACCCGCGCAAAATGGTGCTTCCTCAAGTCGGACTTCAACCAGCTCAGCCGGTTCGACGGCGCGGTCGCGGGCAAGATCGTCACCTCGCTCGACAATCCCGACATCGGCGCGCCGCCTGCACTCGGCTTCGTGCCGAGCTATATGAATGACGAGGCGACGCGTTACCGCGCGACCGTCACGGCGACGAAGCCTGCGGAGGGGCTTGGTTTGGCTGGCCTCATCAATTCCGGAACGAACATGATTTCGGCCGATCCGCGCCGGTCCGCCGAGGCCTTCATCGCCGCCGCATCGATCGCGCCGAACGATCCTGCCGTCTGGGGAGGTCTGGCGCGCGCCGCGATCGGCATCGTCGATCTCAACGGCAATGACAGCTGGACATGGCGCCAGAACGCCACATCCGCCTCGATCATCGCCTACGGTCTATCGCGCACCGCCTCCAGCCGCGCCTCGATCCTCACCAGCATGGCCCGCGCGCTCGAACTGCGCTCCAATCCGCGCCCGGCGCTTGAGGCCTACAAGGCAAGCCTCGCGCTCGTCTCATCGCCCGAAGTCCAGTCGCAGTTCGATGCGCTTTATGAGCGCCACGGCTTCCGGGTCGTCGATCACACCATCGATTCCGACAACCGCACCCCGCGCGTCTGCATCCAGTTCTCCGAACCTCTGGTGAAATCGGGCGTCGACTATTCGAGCTTCATCACCGTCAACGGCCAGTCGAACCCCGCCATCTCCGCCAAGGACCGCCAGATCTGCGCCGAAGGCCTCGAACACGGCAAGACCTATGCCGTATCCGTGCGTTCCGGCCTTCCCGCTGCCATCGGCGAAACCATCCAGAAGCCGGTTGCGCTGAACGTCTATGTGCGCGACCGCTCGCCGTCGGCCCGCTTCACCGGCGAGAACTTCATCCTGCCGTCCAGCGCGCGTCGCGGCATTCCGCTCGTCACCGTCAACGCCAACAGCGCAAAGCTGAACCTCTACCGCATCGGCGACCGCGGCCTTGCCGGCGCGATCTCGGGCGAAGAGTTCCTGCGCCAGATGGACGGATACAAGGCCGCCTCCATTGCCGAGACCAGCGGCGAGCTGGTCTGGTCCGGCTCGATCGACATCCAGTCCGTGCTCAATGAAGAGGTGACGACCAGCTTCCCGGTTGACGAGGCCCTGCCCGACCGCAAATCAGGCGTCTATGTGCTGACTGCCCAGACCCCGCTCGATGCCGAGAAAGGCGAAGACTATCAGGACAAGGCGACGCAATGGTTCGTCGTCTCCGATCTCGGTCTCGCCACCTATACCGGCGCAGATGGGCTGACCGTCTTTGCCCGCTCGCTATCGTCCGCCAAGCCACTGTCGGGCGTCTCGGTCAAGCTTCTCGCCCGCAACAATGACGTGCTCGGCGAAGCCTCGACCGACGCCGACGGCAAGGCGACCTTCACGCCCGGCCTCGTGCGCGGCTCTGGCGGCATGACGCCTGCGCTGGTCACGGCAGACACATCAGGCGACTTTGTCTTCCTAGACATGACGCGCGCCGGCTTCGACCTCTCCGACCGTGGCGTCGAAGGCCGCAAGTCGCCCGGTGCCATGGATGTCTACGCATGGACCGAGCGCGGCATCTACCGGGCCGGCGAAACCGTCCACCTCCAGGCGCTTGCCCGCGACGACCGCGCCAAGGCGATCTCCGGCCTGCCGATGACCGTCATCTTTACGCGCCCCGATGGCGTCGAGGATCGCCGCATCGTCTCTGATGGTGCCAGCGAAGGCGGCCATTCCGTCGATCTGGCCCTGTCTGAAAACGCCATGCGCGGCGGCTGGACCGCCCGCATTCATTCCGACCCGAAAGCCGAAGCACTCGCCGAGGTCTCCTTCCTCGTCGAGGATTTCCAGCCTGACCGTATCGAGTTCGACCTGACGAGCGACCAGAAGGACATCTCGGTCGGCCAGACGGCAATCCTCAATGTCGATGGCCGCTATCTCTATGGCGCGCCGGCCGCCGACATGTCGCTTGAAGGCGAGGTCATCGTTTCGACGACCCGCTCATGGCAGAATTTCCCGGGTTATGTCTTCGGCCTTGCCGACGAAGGGGCCAGCGGCGACGAGGACGACGAGGGCGACAACGCCCAGTCGACCCGCATCGAATTGTCGGACCTGCCCGTCACCGACGAGGACGGCAAGGCGCAGATCGAGGTCACCGTCGATCAGGTGCCCTCGACCACGCGCCTCCTCTCCGGTGCGGTGTCGGTGCGCATGACCGAGGGCGGCGGCCGCGCCGTCGAGCGTTCGCTCGATCTCGCCATCCGCTCCGAAACCGCCGCCATCGGCATCAAGCCCGAGTTCTCCGGCGGCTCGGTCCCGCAAGGGTCGATCGCGAACTTCCGCGTCATCGCAGCCGATCCTGACGGCAAGCGCATCGATATGGCGGGCCTCGACTGGTCGCTGGTCAAGGTCGAGCGCAACTATCAATGGTACCGGTCGAACAATTCCTGGTCCTATGAGCCGGTGACCTTCACCACCAAGGTTTCAGACGGCAAGGTTGACGCAAAAACCGACGCCGAGACCCAGATCACCCTCCCCGTCGATTGGGGCCGCTACCGCCTCGAAGTCTCGTCTTCAACCGGTCCGGTTTCCAGCGTCGAGTTCAATGCCGGCTGGTATGTTGCCTCGACCACGACCGAGACGCCGGACGGCCTTGAGGTCGCGCTCGACAAGCCGGCCTATGCGCCGGGCGAAACGGCAAAGCTCAACATCTCGCCGCGCTTTGCCGGTGAAGTGCTGGTGACCGTGGGCGCAGACCGCCTGCTCGCCACCTATACGGCAACCGTGCCGGAAGGCGGCGCAACCATCGACATTCCGGTCAGAGCCGAATGGGGCGCGGGCGCCTATGTCACCGCCGCGCTCTATCGCCCTGGCGACGCACAGGAAACGCGCATGCCGATGCGCGCCATCGGCCTCAAATGGCTGCAGGTCGATCCGGCATCGCGCACCATCGGCGTGACGCTTGAAACGCCGCAGAAGATGGAGCCGCGCCGCGCGCTCACCATCCCGCTGACGCTTGCCAATGTGCCCGCCGGCGAAAAGGCCTATGTCACGGTCGCGGCCGTCGATGTCGGCATTCTCAATATGACCAATTACCAGCCACCGGATGCCGGCAAATGGTATTTCGGCCAGCGCGCCATCGGTATCGAGATGCGCGACATTTACGGTCGCCTCATCGACGGCTCGCTGGGCGCAACCGGCAAAATCCGCACCGGCGGCGACGGCGGCTCCGCGCCGCTCGCCCAGCCGCCGAAGGAAAAGCTCGTCGCCTTCTATTCCGGCATCGTCGAGGTCGGAGCCGATGGCCGCGCCAGCGTCTCCTTCGATATTCCCCAGTTCAACGGCACGGTCCGCGTCATGGCCGTCGCATGGTCCGGCACGGCTGTCGGCCGCGCCGTCTCCGACGTCATCGTGCGCGATCCTGTCGTCATCACCGCCTCGATGCCGCAGTTCCTGACACCGGGCGACACCGCCCAGTTGCGCCTCGACATCGCCAACACCGACGGGCCGGCAGGTGACTATCAGCTGACGCTCGACGCTAATGGCCTGATGCTCGACAGCGAAACCCAGACCATCGCCCTGAATGCGGGCCAAAACACTTCGGTCACGATCCCGCTTGCCGCCGACGAGGCTGACTTTGCCACCGTAGAAATCACCATGTCCCATGCCGGCGGCATCAGCGTCGGTCAACAGGTCTCGGTGCCGATCCGCCCCGCCGTCCTGCCGGTCGCAACCCGCCGCGTCGTCAGTCTGGCGGCCAACGGCGGCGCTCTGACCATCGACCAGGCGATCCTGTCCGAGAGCATCAAGCAGGGCGCGACCGTCGCAGTCGGCGTCTCTCGCTCCTCGGTGCTCGACATCCCTGCCCTTCTGATGAGCCTCGACCGCTATCCGTACGGCTGCGCCGAGCAGACCACGAGCCGCGCGCTGCCGCTGCTTTATCTGTCGGAACTGTCGTCGAAGTCGGGCCTTGCCGAAGACTCCGATCTTCGCGAGCGCATTCAGGGCGCGATCACCCGCGTCATGTCCTACCAGTCCTCGGCGGGCAGCTTCGGCCTCTGGTCGCCCGGCTCCGGCGATCTCTGGCTCGACGCCTACATCACCGACTTCCTGACGCGTGCCCGCGAACAGAAGTTCGACGTGCCGCAGGAGGGTTTTGAGCAGGCGCTGCGCAATCTCCAGAACTCGCTCTCCTACGACAACAATATCGAGGAGAAGGGCAACGAGATCGCCTATTCGCTCTACGTGCTCGCGCGCAACAAGAAGGCGTCGGTCGGCGATCTGCGCTACTACACCGACACGCAGCTCGGCCAGTTCGCCACGCCTCTGGCGCGCGCCCATCTCGCCGCCGGCCTTGCGCTCTATGGCGACACTGTCCGTTCCGAACAGGCTTTCGCCTCGGCCTTCAACCTGGCACGCGAAACGGCCAACAAGCCGTTGGCGCGCTCGGACTACGGCTCGCCATTGCGCGACGGTGCCGCCATGCTGGCGCTCGCCGCCGAAAGCCAGCCGGCGCCTGCGCTGATCCCGTCAATGGTTCAGCTTGTCGCTCAGGAACGCGGCGACCGCACCTACACCTCGACGCAGGAGAACGCATGGATGCTGCTTGCCGCCCGCGCCATTCAGCAGGGCGACCAGTCGATCGCGCTCGACATCAACGGCCAGTCTCACACCGGCAACTACTCGGTTCAAAAGACCGGCGCCGAAATCGAGGCCGCGCCGATCTCGATCGTCAACCGCACCGACCAGCCGGTCGAGGCAGTGATAACCACCATCGCCGCGCCCATCGACCCGCTGCCGGCAGGCGGCAATGGCTTCACCATCTCCAGAGCCTACTACTCGATGGACGGCGAAGAGGTGAACGTCTCGCAGGCCCAGCAGAACGAGCGTTATGTCGTCGTGCTCACCGTCAACGAGCAGAATGCCTGGCCTTCGCGCGTGCTGGTCAGCGACCTGCTTCCGGCCGGCTTCCAGATCGACAATCCCTCGATTGTCGGCTCCGCAAGCCTTACCAATTTCGACTGGCTGCCAGACATCGACATCGCGCATACCGAATTCCGCTATGACCGCTTCATCGCCGCCTTCAATCGCGATGACGGTTCGGACCGGCAATTCCAGTTCGCCTATGTCGTGCGCGCGGTGACACCGGGCGACTACGCCCACCCGGCGGCGACGGTCGAGGACATGTATCGTCCCGAACTGTCGGCGCGCACCGCCACCGGCCGCATGGAAGTCATGGCTGGGCAGTGACGGCCTTGCGCCATTTGACCCCCACCCCTTACCCCTCCCCACAAGGGGGAGGGAGACCGGCATCGTTGGTGCGAAATCCGCAACTTTCGCGCGAAGAAAGATTGATATTTGCAACCAGGTACCATCGCCTCAAAAGGTCCCCCTCCCCCTTGTGGGGAGGGGTTAGGGGTGGGGGTGAGCCCAACCTTCGCGGCGTCTCGCCATGACACGCACCCGAAAGGCCATGATTGCTGCTGCACTTGCCGCGATAGCCGTCCCGGCCACGCTCCTTAGCCTCGACCAGTTGGATCGCGCCTATCCGCCACCGCTCGAAGCTGCCATGGAACGGTCGGCGGAAGTCGTCGACCGCGACGGCCTTCTCCTGCGCGCCTTTGCCACCAAAGAGGGGCGCTGGCGCTTCGACGCCGACCTGCCGACGCTCGACAGGCGCTTTCTCGCAATGCTCCTCGCTTACGAGGACAAGCGGTTTCGCGACCATTCCGGCATAGACCCGCGCGCCATTGCCCGCGCCGCATGGCAGTTGGCAACAAATGGCCGCATCGTCTCCGGCGGCTCGACGCTCTCCATGCAGCTTGCGCGCCTGATCGAACCGCGCCAGAAGCGGTCTCTCTCCGCCAAGGCCATTCAGGCCCTGCGCGCCGTCCAGATCGAGCGCCGCTTCTCCAAGGACGAGATCCTTGCGCTCTATCTGACGCTGGCACCCTATGGCGGCAATATCGAGGGCGTGCGCGCCGCCTCGCTGGCATGGTTCGGCAAGGAGCCGCGTCGCCTCACGCTTGGCGAATCCGCCCTCCTCGTCGCCATTCCGCAATTGCCTGAAATGCGCCGTCCAGACCGCAACCTCGACGCGGCAAAAGCGGCGCGTGCCCGCGTGCTCGACCGCGCGGTGGAGGCCGGCATCGTCGGCGAGGCGGAAGCCGCCCTTGCCTCTGCCGAACCTCTGCCCGGCACCCGCCGCGCGCTGCCTGCGCTCGCTCCCCACCTGTCCGAACAGGTGCGCCGCGAGGCACCGGGCGAAAGCCGCTACCAGACCACCTTGAAACGGCATGTGCAGGAAGGGCTGGAGCTTGCCGCCCGCGATGCAGCGGCCTCCGTCGGGCCAAAGCTCTCCGTCGCCATGGTCATGGCTGACGCCGCCACCGGCGAGATCGTTGGCGAAGTCGGCTCTGCCGACTATCTCGACCGCGCCCGACAGGGCTTTGTCGACATGACCAAGGTGGCGCGCTCGCCCGGATCGACGCTGAAGCCTTTCATCTACGGCCTTGCCTTTGAGGACGGGCGCATCGCGCAGGAAACCGTCATCGAGGACCGGCCGGCCGATTTTGCCGGCTACCGACCGCGCAATTTCGACATGAAATATCAGGGCGACGTGTCGATCCGAACCGCGCTGCAAATGTCGCTCAACGTGCCTGCCGTGCGCCTGCTCGACGCTGTCGGCCCGCATCGCCTCATGGCCCGGATGCGCGACGGCGGCGCTAACGCTGTCCTGCCGCCGGGCAAGGGCGCGGGACTGGCCATCGGCCTCGGCGGCATCGGCGTGTCGCTGCGCGATCTCGTCCAGCTCTACACGGCCTTCCCCAATGGCGGCCGCAGCGCCAGCCTGACCGACCGCCCGCGCACTGGCGGCGATGTCGCGCTGCGCGGCGAGATCATGACGCCCGCCGCCGCATGGCAGGTATCGGACGTCCTGTCGGGCGTGCGTCCTCCCGCCAACTCACCCGACATCGGCATCGGCTACAAGACAGGCACCAGTTATGGCTACCGCGACGCATGGGCGGTCGGCTTCGATGGCAGGCATGTCCTTGGCGTGTGGGTCGGCCGCGCCGACGGAAGTGCTGTCCCCGGCATCACCGGTTATGGCACGGCGGCACCTGCCCTCTTCGATGCATTTCGCAAGTCGGGCGTGGCGATTGCACCCCTACCCCGCGCGCCCGCGGGCGCGTTGCGGCTTGCGCTGAAAGACTTGCCGGTGACGCTGCGCAAATTCGAGACGGGCGGCTCCGAAACCCGACCGGGCGTTGCTGAAGCCGCGCCGCGCATCATCTTCCCGCCGCAGGATGCACGCCTCGAACTGTTCGCCGGCGGCGCCGCCTCGCCGCTTGCCCTCAAGCTTCAGGGTGGCCGCGCGCCGTTCCGCCTTCTCGTCAATGGCCGCCCGCTTGCCTCGATCGAGCGCCGCCGTTCAAGCCTCGTCACACCCGACGGCGTCGGCACGCAGACCGTCACCGTCATCGACGCGGTCGGGCGCGCGACAAGCGTCAGGGTCTTCGTGGAGTAGTGGCGAGAGGCCCTACTTCAGCCACTCGTCGAGCTTTGCCTTGCGCACATCGCCGAGCAGCCGGAGAAACCCCTTCGCCTGATGCTCGGCTGTCGCCATGCCCTTGTCGGCGGTGGCAAGCTGCGCTTCACCGACGACGCCATGCGGATTGGTATCCCTGGCGATCCACGCAAAGGCATGCGTGCCCGTGTGGCGCATCAGCTCGAAATTCTCTTCAGCTGCCACGACCCGCGAGACGAAGTTCTCGGCCTTGTCCATCTGCACGAGTTCCGGCCGGAAGTGCAGGACGAGCGAAGTCTCCCAGTCGCCGCCATGAATGCCGTAATCGCGCTCGACCTGCGAATAGACGCCATCTGGAAATCCGAACCGCGACCAGCTTGTCTTGACCGCAAGCATGTCGAAGCGGACGCGCATCTCCCGCGCCACGATCCCCGTCAGTTCCTCATTGCCGCCGTGCGAATTGACGATGATGATCTTGCGCACGCCTGCGCGCGCCACCGACGCGCCAAGCTCCGTCCAGGCGTCGATCAGCGTCGTCGCCGGCAGCGTCAGGGTTCCCGGCGCATAGAGATGCTCGTTCGATTTGCCGACGCATTGCACCGGCAGGATGCGCACGTCGAGCCCTTCGGGCAGCATGGCGATCACCGTATCGAGCATGCCCTGCATGATCGTCGTGTCGGTCGACACCGGCAGATGCGGCCCGTGCTGCTCGATCGAGGCGACCGGCAGGATCGCGATCGTCTCCTCCGGGTCGATCGACAAAAATTCGGAGGCCGTGAAATCGCCCCACCAAACGCGCCGCGCCATGGCGACCTCCTTCATGCTTGCTGTCATTGCGCCACGCTACGCCCTGGCTCCCGTCAGGTTCAAGCGGCCATCAGGCGGCGCAACGAGTTCATGGACAATCGCGCGCAAAATGGGCAGTTTGCCGCCAGCCAGACTCACCCCGGCCGCCTCGGCACGACAAGGCGACATCCCGCGTCGCGATGCGGGCTTGGCGCGGCCCCGGCGATCTGATCCGCTCATCAACAATCCGGCGCTGTCCGGTCCTCCAAGAGGTAGTCGTCATGATGAAACAATTGCTCGCCACCGCCGCTTTTGTCGCCCTTTGCGCAGGCGCAGCGTCGGCGCAGGAAAAGGTGACCTTCCAGAGCAACTGGCTCGCCCAGGCGGAACATGGCGGCTATTATCAGGCGGTCGCGGACGGCACCTATGCCGCATGCGGTCTTGACGTGACGATCGCCCAGGGCGGTCCGCAGATCGCCGGCCGCCCGCTGATGCTCGCAGGCAAGGTCGACTTCTTCATGGGCGGCAATACGCTGCAGGCCTTCTCCGCGGTCGAGCAGAACATCCCCGTGCGCGTCGTGGCGGCAAACTTCCAGAAGGAGCCGCAGGTTCTCATGACCCACCCCGGTCAGGGCCTCGACACGTGGGAGCAGGCAAAGAACGCCGAACAGTTCATCATCGGCGATGAAGGCTTCCAGACCTTCTTCCGATGGATGGAGGCCGAATATGGCTTCGACCCCGCCAAGCGCATTCCCTATTCCTTCAACCCCGCGCCGTTCATCGCCAACAAGAAGTCGGCGCAGCAGGGTTACGTCACCTCCGAGCCTTACGCGGTCGAGAAGGAAGGCGGATTCGTGCCGAACCAGTTCCTGCTCGCAGACTACGGCTTCGACACCTATTCGACGACCATCGAAACGCTGCAGGAGACGATCGACAAGCGCCCGCAGGTCGTCCAGTGCTTCGTCGATGGCTCTGCAAAGGGCTGGTACAACTATCTCTACGGCGACAACAAGGCTGCCAACGAATTGATCCGCAAGGACAATCCCGACATGACCGAAGAGCAGCTCGACTTCTCCGTCGCCCAGATGAAGAAGTTCGGCATCGTCGATTCCGGCGACGCCGAAAAGCTCGGCATCGGCGCGATGACCGACGAGCGGATGCAGAGTTTCTATGACAAGATGGTCAAGGCCAAGGTGCTGAACCCCGGCATCGACATCAAGAAGTCCTACACGCTGCAATTCGTCAACAAGGGTGTCGGCCTCGACCTGAAGAAGTAGACCGCCGCTTGATCGCTCAACCCACGCAAACCCCGGCGCCGCTGTTCACCATGCGCGGCGTCGGCAAGACCTTTTCGAACGGCGTCGTCGCTCTCTCGGGCGTCGACCTTGCCGTGCGCGAGGGCGATTTCCTCTCGCTGCTCGGCCCGTCGGGTTGCGGCAAGTCCACCGCGCTTCGCCTCGTTTCCGGCCTCGCCTCGCCCACGACCGGCCGCATCGAATGGAACAGGCAGGTGAATGACAATGAGATCGGCTTCGTCTTTCAGGAGCCGACGCTGCTGCCCTGGGCGAGCGTGTTCGACAATGTCTGGCTGCCGCTGCGGCTCAAGGGGATGTCGCGCCGCGAGGCTGAACCTGCGGTCGCCGCCATGCTCGAACGCGTCCACCTGACAGGCTTCGAGAACGCCGTCCCGCGCGAACTGTCGGGCGGCATGAAGATGCGCGTGTCCATCGCGCGCGGTCTCGTCACCTCGCCGCGCGTTTTGCTGATGGACGAACCGTTCGCCGCACTTGACGAGATCACCCGCTTCAAGCTCAACAATGATCTGCTCGACCTCTGGCGCGACCGGAAGCTGACCGTCGTCTTCGTCACGCATTCGGTCTTCGAAAGCGTCTTCCTCTCGAACCGCGTCGTGGTCATGGCCGCCCGGCCCGGTCGCATATTCGAGGAGGTGGCAATCGACGTCGCCGACCCTCGCGGCGAAGATTTCCGGACCTCTGCCGAATATGCGGCGCTGTGTCGCCACACCTCCGACGTGCTCGGTCGGGCGATGGATGCACGCCCACTATCGCGGGAAGCGGCGCATGTCTGAAACCGTCCCGCTCGACGCCGAAGAACAGCGCCGCCTGCGCACCGCACGGTTCGAGCGCATCGGCAGTTGGCTGCTGCCCATCGTCATCATGTGCCTGGCGATTATCCTGTGGGACAGGATCGTCGTCTGGAACGAGATCCCCCACTACATCCTGCCTCGCCCGGCCGACGTGCTGCGCGCCTTCGTCGATGACTGGCAATTGCTGCTCACCTCGCTTCTGGTCACGCTCAAGATCACCTTTTTCGGCCTCGCCTGTGCCGTCGTTGGCGGTGTTGGACTGGCCGTGCTCTTTGCCCAGTCGAAATGGGTGGAGATGTCGTTCTTCCCCTTTGCCGTGATCCTTCAGGTCACGCCCATCGTCGCGGTCTTTCCGCTCATCAACATCTATGTCGACAACCTCACGACCAAGCTTTTGCTCTGCACATGGATCGTCGCCTTCTTCCCGATCCTGTCGAACACGACGCTTGGCCTGAACTCGGTTGACCGCAATCTGCGTGACCTGTTCCGCCTCAATGGCGCGACGCGCTGGCAGGAGCTGTGGCATCTCAGGCTTCCCGCCGCCATGCCCTACTTTCTCGGCGGTCTTCGCATTGCCGGCGGCCTGGCCCTCATCGGCGCGGTCGTCGCCGAATTTGTCGCCGGTTCCGGCGGCCAGCAATCGGGCCTTGCCGCGCGCATCATCGAGGCCGGCTACCGGCTGCGCACCGCCCGGCTCTTTGCCGCTCTCATTCTCATCTCGTTCACCGGCATTCTCATCTTTGTCCTTCTGACTTGGCTGCAACACGCGCTTCTTCGCCGCTGGCACGACAGCGCGGTCAAGCAGGAAGGTTGAGGCGAAATGAGGGTTCTGCTGGTCTATTGCCATCCGGTGCCCGAAAGCTTCGCCGCCGCCATCCGCGACGAGGCGATCTCCGCGCTTGGCGCAAACGGCAATGAGGTCAGGCTGATCGACCTTCACGCCGAAGGTTTCGACCCCGTCATGTCCGCTGACGAACGCCGCCACTACAACGACCGCGCCCCCGCCGATCCTGCCCTTGCGCCGCATATCGAGGCGCTGAAATGGGCTGAAGGAATCGTCTTTGTCTATCCGACATGGTGGTATGGCCTGCCCGCCATGCTCAAGGGCTGGTTCGACCGTGTCTGGGCCTTGAAGGTCGCATTCGACCTCGCGCCCAAGGGCGGCATCGTCTCGACCATGTCAAACATCCGCCTCGTCGCCGTCTTCACGACTTGCGGCGCGCCGTGGTGGCAGTCCTTCCTCGTCGGCCAGCCCGGCCGCAAGACCATCCTGCGCGGCATCCGCGTGCTGTTCGGCTGGCGCTGCCGCACCATCTATCAGGCCCATTACCTGATGGATGTCTCCACGCCACAGTCCCGCGTCGCCTATCTGGCAAAGGTCCGCTCGCGCCTGTCGCGCATCTGACCCAACTCCTGCCAAGCATCTGTCAGGAGCGTGCAGGCGCTACCGTTTTCGGGTTGCCTTGCTGGCCGCCTTCCCCAACCATCTGCGCCATCGGAGGAATCGGGTGCGCGAAAAACTCTCACTTCAAACCGCAAGGCGCGTTGCGCTTGCCGCTCAGGGCTTTACCGAGCCGCGTCCTTCAGGGCCGATCACGCGCCGCCATTTCAGCAAGGTGCTGGCCCGCCTCGGCCAGTTCCAGATCGATTCCGTCTCGGTCATCGTGCGCGCTCACTACATGCCGCTGTTTTCGCGCCTCGGCGCCTATCCCGTCTCGCTGCTGGAAGGAGCCGCAACGCCCGGACAACGCCGCCTGTTTGAATACTGGGCGCATGAGGCATGCTTCCTGCCCATCGACAACTGGCCGCTCTGGCAGTGGCAAATGCGCCGTGCGCAAAGCGGAGAGAACATTTATTCCGGCCTCGCCCGCTTCGGCCGCGAGCGCGGCGACCTCATCGCCGAGATGGAGCGCCGTGTCGAAAGCGACGGGCCGCTCGCCGCATCCGATATCGAAGGCCAGCGCAGCCGTGGCGGCTGGTGGGGCTGGAGCGAGGCCAAGACCGCGCTCGAATGGCTGTTCTGGGCAGGCCGCATCACGGCGCGCGAGCGCAAGTCGAGCTTCGAGCGCATTTACGATCTGCCCGACCGCGTCATCCCCCAGGCGATCCGCGACCTGCCGATCCCCGACGAGGCGCAGGCACAGCGGCAGCTGACCCGCATCGCCGCGTCGGCGCTGGGCGTCGCGACCGCAGGCGATCTGCGCGACTATTTTCGCCTTCCGGCAAATGGCTACAAGGACAGGCTGGCCGAACTGGTGGAGGCTGGCGACCTCCTGCCGGTCAAGGTCGAGGGCTGGTCGCAGCCGACCTTCCTGTCACCGGATGCAAAGTTCCCGCGCAAGGTCGAGGCCCGCGCCTTGCTCGCACCCTTCGACCCGCTTGTCTGGGAGCGTTCGCGCACCGAACGGCTGTTCGATTTCCGCTACCGGATCGAGATTTACACGCCCGCCGAAAAGCGCGTCTATGGCTATTACGTGCTGCCGTTCCTGCTAGGCGAACGCATCGTCGCCCGCGTCGACCTCAAGGCCGATCGTGCGGCCTCGACGCTAAAGGTTCAGGCTGCGCACGCCGAGCCTCTCGCCCCTGCCGAGACAGCAGGCGAACTTTATGCGGAACTGCGCCTGATGGCGGACTGGCTTGGTCTTGAGAGGGTCGAAATCGTGCAATCGGGAGATTTCGCGCCCGCACTGCTTAAGGCCGCGCGGGCCGGCTGACTCTACTCAGCTTCCGGCAAACATTCGAGTTCCGAAAGCTTCCAGCCCGACGTGACCGAAATAATGTCGGCGATCTTCCACTTGCCGCCGTCATTGACCAGCGACCACTGCATTTCGCGCTCGCCGCCATCTTCGGCGCCCGGAAACAGCACGAACCTCGCCGTCACCAGCGCGTCGGCTCCATTGATCTGTTCAGTCAGCTTCAGCGTCTTCTTGATGGAATCGTCGTCGAAATCCTGCGCGTCGATGCCCGGCCCGAAATCGATGCAGCCGATCTCGCCTTCCGGCATCTTGTCGTTCAGGTCGAACAGCGCCTTTGCGGGACCGGTAAAGCGGTCACGATATTCCGGATCGGCCTCCCAATGCACCGGCACATAGAAGAAGCGCACCGCGTCCGACGCAGGACCGGCCATTGCCGGCAGGGCGGCAGAGAACAGGAGGGCCGCAGCCAAAGTGGAGCGCAACATCGTCGAATCCTCAAATTTTAACGACTCATTACCACGCATCGTCGCAATTCGCCCCCTTTCCGGGCATGAAATTCTTCGTCGCCGCTCGGCGCGCACTCTTGACCTTCCATCTGCTGGAAGGCGCAGAAGGTCGCTCGACAACAGGAGACAAGCCATGAAGCGCCTCGCCACCCTCATTGCGGCAACTGTCCTTGCGAGCACCGCCGCGCTCGCCCAGACCGACCACGGTGCCCATGGCGGCATGTCACCGGCCTCGCAGGCATATATGGACGCAATGACGAAAATGGACGCCGACATGAAGGCAATGGCGATGACCGGCAAGGCCGGGGTCGACTTCGCGCTGATGATGATACCCCACCATCAGAGCGCCATCGACATGGCCAAGGCTTATCTCGCCAGCAATGAAGGCGATGCCGATTTGACGAAACTTTCAAACGACATCGTAGCCGCGCAGGAGGCGGAAATCGCCTTTCTCAAGGACTGGCTCAAGAAGCACGGCTACTGAGAGCCAACGGGTGCCGCACGGCGCGGCCCGGATGTCAGAACCCGAGCCGCCCAGAACCCCAGGCACATGGTGACGAGGAACACCTTGGTCGCATTGGCGTCCAACCCCAGCGCCGTGATCGCCGGGCCGGGGCAATAGCCCGCCAGCCCCCAGCCGACACCGAATATGGCGGCGCCCGTCACCAGACGGGCATCGACGCGCCCCTGTGGCAGGACATGAAAGCGGTCGGCGGCAATCGGCTTTGCTCGCCGTGTGACAAGCCTAAACCCAACAAATGCAACCCCCACGGCGCCAGCCATGACGAAGGCCAGCGACGGATCCCAAGTGCCGGCAATATCTAGGAAATTGAGAACCTTGGCGGGGTTGATCATGCCCGAAACGATCAGCCCGAGGCCAAACAGCAGCCCGATCAGAAGATTGACGAGATAGCGCATCGCTCAGGCTCCGATCACGTGACGGGTCACATAGACCGTGGCAATGGCAGCAACCATGAACACGCAGGTCGCCACGATTGACCTGACCGACAGGCGCGCCATGCCGCATACACCGTGACCGCTCGTGCAGCCATTGCCGAGCACGGTTCCAAATCCGACCAGCAGTCCGGCCACGGCCATCATCGGCAGATTGTCGCTCACCACATGTTCGGCAACGACGCCGGTGAACAGATAGACCACCATTGGCGCAGCAACCATCCCGCCTATGAAGCCAAGGCGCGACAGCCACGCATCGTCGATGCTTGGCGTAAACAGCCGGCTGGCGACGCCCGATATGCCGGCAATCCGACCCTCATAGGCTAGGAAAAGCACAGCCGCGAGGCCGATCATTGCGCCACCGAGCAGCGACGACCATGGCGTAAATTCCGTCATTTCAGTCCCCTATTCCCAGGCAACGCCGTCGAACGCGCCGATGGGCAGTTTCAGATAGCTGCGCCCGTTTGCTTCAGGCTCCGGCAGCCGCCCGCCATTGATGTTCACGCGTAGCGCATGGAGGATCAGCTTGGGCATCGGCAATGTCCGGTCGCGCGCATCGCGAACGGCCACGAACTCGGCCTCTGTCGTGCACTTGGTCATATGCGAATTCTTCGTCTTCTGCTCAGCCACCGTGCTCTCCCACAAAACCTCGCGTCCGCCCGGCTGATAGTCATGGCCGGTGAACAGGCGCGTCTCGTCGGGCAGCGCCAGTATCGCCCGGATCGAGCGCCACAACCGCACCGAGCTGCCGCCGGGGAAATCCGCCCGCGCGGTTCCCGCATCGGGCATGAACAGCGTGTCATGGATAAAGGCAGCGTCGCCCACGACATAGGTGATGGAGGCCAGCGTATGGCCCGGCGAATGCATCACCCTGACCGGAAGGGAGCCTATCGAAAACGCGTCGCCATCGGCAAACAGCCGGTCCCATTGCGAGCCGTCGGCGGCAAAGTCTGGCAGATTGTAGATGTCCTTCCAGAGCTTCTGCACTGCGACGATTTCGGCCCCTATGGCCGTCGGTACGCCGGTCTTCGATTTCAGATAACTGCTCGCTGAAAAGTGGTCGGCATGGGGATGGGTGTCGAGGATCCACTCAAGTTCCAGCCCCTCGTCGGCGATGTGCTTTAGAATGGCATCTGCATTGCGCGTGGCGACCGAGCCGGATTTCTCGTCATAGTCGAGCACAGGGTCGATGATCGCACAGCGCTTCGTCGCCGGGTCTGACACGACATATTGCAACGAGAACGTCCGCTTGTCGTAGAATGTCGCGACGACCGGTTTTGCCTGCTGCATCGCCATATTTGCCCTCCAATTGGCTCCAGTTTCGCGTCTTGTCGCTCGGAAGCCAAGCCGCAATCGGACCCTGAACGAAAACGGCCGGCGAAGTGGTTCGTCGGCCGTCCCGTTTCTGCTTCCGGATGCTTATGCCGCGTCGTTCGACCAGCCGGAGATCGACTTGACCTCCAGGAACTCGTCCAACCCCCACGTGCCGCCTTCGCGCGCGCGGCCCGATGCCTTGACCCCGCCGAAAGGCGCGCCCGCACCGCGCGACTGGCCGTTCATCTCGACCATGCCGGAGCGCAGGCGGCGGGCAATGCGATTGCGCTTGGCCCCGTCCTGGCTCTGCACATAGTTCGTCAGGCCATAGATCGTGTCATTGGCGATCTTCACTGCCTCTTCCTCGGTCTCGAAAGGAATGATCGACAGGACCGGCCCGAAGATTTCCTCGCGCGCGATCGTCATGTCGTTGTTGACGTCGGCAAACACGGTCGGCCGCACGAAGTATCCGCGGTTGAGGCCCGCAGGCCGCCCCGTGCCGCCCGACACGAGCCGCGCGCCCTCGTCGATGCCCTTCTGGATCAGTTCCTGGATGCGCTCATACTGTGCCTCGGACACGACCGGTCCCATATGCCCGCCCTTCTCATGCGCGGAGGCAACCTTGGTTGCGTCTGCCACTTCCCGCGCAATCTCGACCGCGCGCTCATAGACCGGCGCCTGCACCAGCATGCGCGTCGGCGCGTTGCAGCTCTGGCCGCTATTGTTGAAGACATGCTTCACGCCGCGCTTCACTGCAGCGTCGTCGGCATCGGCGAAGATGATGTTCGCGCCCTTGCCGCCCAGCTCCAGATTGACGCGCTTCAGCGTGTCAGCGGCATTCTTGGTGATCGCCTTGCCCGCCCGCGTCGAACCGGTGAACGAAATCATCTCGACATCCGGATGACCTGAAAGAGCGGCGCCCACGCCCACGCCATCGCCATTGACCATGTTGAACACGCCGGCAGGGACACCTGCCGCGTGGACGATCTCGGCGAATACGATCGACGAAAGCGGCGCAACTTCCGACGGCTTCAGGACCATGGTGCAGCCAGCGAGCATCGCCGGGATGACCTTCAGCGTGACCTGGTTCATCGGCCAGTTCCAGGGCGTGATCAGGCCGACAACACCGATCGGCTCCATGGCGATCCGATCGTTCGGAGCATGGGGTCCGAGCGGACGCAGGAATTCGAAATCCTTGAAGGCGGTGATGAAGTTGGAGATGTGCCAGGTGCCGCTCGTCACCTGCGAATTGGTGGCGAGGTCTATCGGCGCGCCCATTTCGAGGCTGATCGCCTTCGCCATGTCGCCGGAGCGCTGCTGGTAGATTTCGAGGATCTTCTCGACATAGGCCAGTCGTTCTTCGGGCCTGGTCTGCGACCAGCTGTCGAAGGCACGTTTTGCGGCGGCCACCGCATGGTTCACATCTTCCGCGCTGCCGACTGAAATGACCGCGCATACTTCTTCGGTCGAAGGATCGATCACGTCCAGATCGTTTGCAACGGCGGGCATCGCCCACTTTCCGTCGATGTAGAATTCCTTTTTCTCGATCATGTCGGTCTCCGTGAAATGCGCCGCGTGCGCCGTTTGCTGGTCAGCATGTAAGCTTCGGTACACATGCTATCAACGACAGCGGTCACTTCGATGACTAGCGCGCCGTGTTTTGGCGCAATAGCGCCTCAGGCGGCAGTACGGCTCGGCCAGAGACGTGACTATGCGCCTTCAACTGCCCAATGCAGCGCAAACATCGGGTCGAAAACGGTGATCCGCCCTGCCCCGCTGCCCTCATGATCTGGACCTGCCCCGCTGCCCACATGATCTGGATAGGAGACCACCGCCTCCTGCTTGCGCAAGGTCATGCGCTCCTCGTTGGGCGCGAGCCGATAGAAGGCTGGACCATTGAGCGAGGTGAACGCTTCGAGCTTGTCGAGCGCGCCGTCTTGCTCGAACACGGCCGCCAGGCAGCTCATCGTATTGGTCGACGAGAAGATACCGGCACAGCCGCAGGCGCTTTCCTTGAGCGGATCGACATGAGGTGCCGAATCCGTGCCTAGGAAGAAGCGGGCATCGCCAGACGTCGCCGCCGCCCGTAGCGCCAGCCGATGCGATTCGCGCTTGGCGACCGGCAGGCAGTAATAATGCGGACGGATGCCGCCGACGAGCAGCGCATTGCGATTGATGATGAGGTGATGGGTGGTGATCGTCGCCGCGAGATCCTTCGCCTGCGAGCGCACATAGTCGACGCCGTCGCTTGTCGTCACATGCTCCATCACGACGCGCAGGCCCGCATGGCGCTTGCGCAGCGGGTCGAGCACGCGATCGATGAACACCGCCTCTCGGTCGAAAATATCGACCTCCGGGTCCGTCACCTCGCCATGAACGCACAAAGGCATCCCGATCTCGGCCATCCGGTCGAGCACTGCTGCAACCTTGGAAAAATCGCGCACGCCGCCATGCGAATTGGTGGTCGCGCCTGCCGGATAAAGCTTCACCGCCTTGACCAGCCCGTCACGAAAGCCCGCCGCCACATCGTCGGCGCTCGTCGCCTCTGTCAGGTAAAGCGTCATCAGCGGCTCGAATGTCTGCCCGTCCGGCAGAGCGGCCAGAATGCGCTTGCGGTAGGCCGCGGCATCAGCCGTGGTCACGACCGGCGGCACCAGGTTCGGCATGATGATGGCTCGGGCAAAATGGTGCGACTGCGGCAGCACGGCGGCGAGCACATCGCCGTCGCGCAGATGCAGGTGCCAGTCATCCGGCCTGCGGATCGTGATCGCGGTCGTCATGATCCGCCCTCCAGAAACGCCCGGGCGCTGGACGGGCAAAATCGGAAACAACCAGTTGAAAGAACCACCGCTTCTTTCATAATGCAATGAATTCAATAGCTTAAATCATCGCCTTGGACGTTCTTATGCAACAGCAGCCCCGACAAATCAAGCCGCAGTTCAGCGCCTTACCTCGATGCAGCCGCGCTCGGCATGCGATGGCGCCATTGCGTGGACCGTACGCTCGATTTCGACGCCGCAAATGACAGAACCGGCGGCATTTGACTTTGTGTCCCGTTCGGCCGACAAGCCGCCCATGTCTACCATGACCTGCACAGGCCGCCTTCTCATAGGCTAAGCGCCTGGTGTCGCTACCTGCGCGAGCAAGAGCGGCGCCAGGATCGAGACATCATCACCCTCATCAGGACAGACAGCGTTCCGAACGAACCGGGCGAATGCGCGACCGCGCAAGCCCGTGCGTATTCGGCGCACACGATCATGGATTCTCGCAATGACATTCCGATACAGCTTCACCTTCCCCATCAGCGGACCAAACAAGTTGCCCCGCTTCAGGCGCTGGCTCGCAGAGCACGCAGCCGACATTGAAACCAGCCTTCCTGTGCAGGTGCCGGTGAAGAGCGAGGCGATGACCGTCCGCCTGAAATCCCCCGAGGATCGCGGCAAGCTGCTCGCAAAACTCGAATCTGCGCCCCTGGCGTAAGATGTCGGCGAGGCGCCGGGAACCTCGACGCCTCACACATCCTCAGACCGGCAGCTTGAACGCGGCGGCCTTTCGTATGGCGCGCCACGCAACCGTCGAATGTTATCGGCCCTGGCCTGCGCCGATGCGGACGGATGCCCCCACGATTTGATGACGCATTTTGCGCCGGACGAAAATCGAGCAAGCCGAACAGGCGCGGCTGGCCGTCAAGGGAATGGAGAAGGTCGTGCCGTTAGCCCGCCGGGCTAACCAATATATAAGTATTTGAAAAACAAGGAAAAATGGTGGGCCCGGAGGGACTCGAACCCCCAACCAAGCGGTTATGAGCCGCCGGCTCTAACCATTGAGCTACAGGCCCCACGCGCCGCTGCTTAGTGGGTTTCGCCGCCTGCGACAAGCGGTTCGATTTTTCTTCCAAGGATATGCGCCGTACATTCGCCTAACAATCACGCAATGCGCATGTCGCGCACCGAAGATGCGAATGGAGAAAACATGAAACGCTCGACCCTGCCGGCCCTCATCCTGGCCGCCGCCCTGCCCGTTATGGCCCAGACTTCCGCGATCGCCGCAGAGCCTGTCCAGCCACGCATCGTCGTCTCCGGCGAAGGCGAGGCCAGCGTCGCTCCCGACATGGCCGTGCTTCAGCTCGGGGTCACCCAGCAGGCCGCAACCGCCCGCGAGGCGCTCGACGCGTCGAACAAGGCGATGGCCGACATCATCGCGCTGATGAAGGCCGAAGGTGTTGCCGACCGTGATCTGCAGACGGCCAATTTCTCGGTCAACCCGGTCTATTCCTATCCCAAGCAAGACGCGCCTGATCAGACACCAAAGATCGTCGGCTATCAGGTCTCCAACACGCTGACCGTGCGTGTGCGCGACCTCGCCAAGGTCGGCCCCGTGCTCGACAAGTCGGTGACGTCGGGCGTCAATCAGGGCGGCAGCATCACCTTCACCAATGACGATCCGGCCGCCACTGTCACGCAGGCCCGTACCCGCGCCGTCAAGGACGCGATGGCCAAGGCGCAGACGCTGGCTGAAGCGGCGGGCGTTTCGCTCGGCAAGATCATCGAGATCACCGAGCAGACCTCCACGCCCCAGCCCATGCCGATGGCGATGAAGTCGCGCGACGCCGTGCAGGCAAGCGCGGTTCCCGTTCAGGGCGGCGAGAACGCCTATAACGTGACGGTCAACGTCACCTTCGAACTCGGCCAGAAATAGCCGCCGGGAACACATGAAGAAGGGCCGGAGGATCGCTCCTCCGGCCCTTCTTCATTTTGGCGCTTCTCCGTTGAGATTAGCGCCGGATCAGCGGGCATCCCGGTTCGCGGGCAAAGCGCAGCGAGACGAATTCGCCACGGGCGCGCCCTGCGACGCGGATCGAGTGGCGGCCGACATCTTCGACGCGGGCGCGGCGAAGACCCATGCGCTCGGCCTTGTTTACGGCCTGCCAGGGCTGGCAACCGCGACGCTCGCGCCAGTCGCGCCGATCACGATTGTCACGATAGTCGCGATAATCCCGGCGGTCCCGGTCCCAGCCGCGATCACGGCGATAGTCACGCCCGCCGTCTCCGACCCAAACGCCGACCTGTGCGCCGCTATGGCCGCCACCGAGGCCGAGATAAACGCCATCGGCGAGCGCCGGCGCCGCGCCCAGCGCCGAAAAGCCGACCACCGCAGCAAGCGCGGCAAGCTTGATGGATTTGAACATGATAGTCTCCTTGGATGGGCACCCGGCCCTGTCTCGCATCAGCGATCGCGAGAACATCTAGGAGCCTGCGGCTGAACGACCGCAGAATCGGCCGTTCATTGGCCGTTCATGTCACGGCTCGTCGTCCAGCATGTGGTCGAGATAGGCATCGGTATCGGGCAGGTCGTCCTCATTTGCCGTCACCCGCCCGCGCACCGAAATGCCGGCCTCGTGCACTGTATCGCGGCTGCCCGACACCAGATGGTGCCACCAGCGCAAATCCTCGCCCTGCGCCAGCAGCCGATAGGCACAGCTCGACGGCAGCCAGGGGATCGTGCGGACGTTCTTCGCATCGAGGCGCACACAGTCGGAAACCTTGGCGAACCGGTTGTCGTAGTCGACGCATCGACATGCCCCCTGATCGAACAGGCGGCAGCCGACGCTGGTGAAATAGATGTCGCCGGTATCGTCGTCTTCCAGCTTTGCCAGGCAGCATTTGCCGCAGCCGTCGCACAGCGATTCCCACTGGGCCGGCGTCATCTCCTCAAGGCTCGTTGTTTTCCAGAACGGCAGGGTCATGGCCCCTGATGCGCCCGCTTTCGCCTCGGGTCAAGATTGCCGCAGCGCCACAAAACGGCCATGCCGCCTCCTTTGAACCGCCCCCCTTTGCAACTTATTCGGAACGATACCCGGCCCGAAGCATTACCGGGATCGAAGGGCCGATCCAGATCGGATGAAGGAGTTTGCATTGAAGACCATCTCACCACGCCTTCTCGCCGCGACCGCACTCGCGCTGATGATGACCGAGATCCCGCAGGCTGCACTTGCAGCCCAATTGTCGGCGCCATCCGCCGACAGGACCGTTGCCGGCCCGACGCCACAGCGGCTTTTGCTGCTTGCACAGGCTGAAGGTGAAGCGGCGGACGAAGCGCCGGCGGACGACGAGACGCAGCCACGCCGCAAGAAGCGCGCTCAGCAACAGGAAGAACAGGCCCCGGCAGCGGAGCAGGCTCCACAGCCGCGCGTTGAGCCTGCGCCTGAGGCCGCACCGGCCAGACAGCCGGCGGAAGAAGCCAAACCTGCCCCCGAGGCGGCACCCGCCGAAGCTGGCGAAACACGCCAGCAGCGCCGCGAGCGCGAACGCAGCGAGGCCCAGGAGCAGCGCCAGAAGCTGCGCGAACAGCTGCAAAACCCCAAGCAGCCCGCAGAAGCCGCACCAGCTGAGGCAGCCCCCGCACCAACCGAGGCCGCCCCGGCACCCGCTGAGGCGGCCCCGGCACCGGCTGGCGAAACCCGTCAGCAGCGCCGCGAGCGCGAGCGCAGCGAAAACCAGGAGCAGCGCCAGAAGCTGCGCGAACAGTTGCAGAACCCCAAGCAGCCCGCTGAAACCGCGCCGGCGGCTCCTGCCCCTGCACAACCTGCGCCCGCGCCAGCCGAAACCGCACCTGCGCCTGCAGAAGCCGCTCCTGCACCGGCCGAAGCAGCACCCGCAGAAGGCGAAACCCGCCAGCAGCGCCGCGAACGCGAACGCCGCGAGCAGCAGGGCGAAAAGCCCGCTGACGGCACTGCACCCACGACTGAACCCACGCAGGACACGCAGCCTGCCCAGCCCGCCGCGCCCGAACAGACGCCGGGCAATCAGGCACAGCCGGCAGTGCCTACTCTTCCGGATAGTGGCGGCACGCCCATCCTCGACAGCCAGAAGGAAGAGCAGAGACAGAGGCCGCCGCGCGAAGGCGGCGAACAGGCCGCGCGTCCGCCACGTCCTGCCGGTCCTCCGCCCGCATCTGATCAGGATGCCCAAAAGGAGACCGTCAAGATCGAGGACATCGCCCCGGTCACCCGCGAGGAAGGTCGCCGCATCGACCGCCAGAGAGGCGAGCGCCGCGAGGATCGCGAACGTCGTGACGGCGTAGACGTGCTTCGCGAGATCGCCGGACGTGTCATTCTGGACCTCGGCGGCCGTCCGACCGTCGAGAGCGACGACCGGCAGCGCATGTCGCGCGGCGCGCGCGATGTCTATTATGAAGAGCTGTCGCGCGGCAGAACCCGCGAAACCATCGTTCGCCCCAACGGCGTCCAGGTCGTCACCATCCGGGACCGCTACGGCGAAATCGTGCGCCGCTCGCGCATCATGCCGGACGGTCGCGAAATCGTCCTGTCCTATGTCGATGAGGAGCGTCGCGGCCCGCGTGGCGGCGAATGGCGCGATCCGGGTTACGACCTGCCGCCGCTCGTCCTCAACATTCCGGTCGATGAATATATCCTCGACGCCGAGGACGCCCGCTCGGATGACGACTATTACGAGTTCCTCGAACAGCCCCCTGTCGAGCAGGTCGAGCGATATTATTCGATCGACGAGGTGAAGCATTCCGCCCGCGTGCGTGACTCCGTGCGCCGCGTAGACCTCGACACCATCACCTTCGATTTCGGCTCGGCCGATATCAAGGAGGATGCGGTCCAGCGTCTCGACAGTGTCGCACGGGCCATGGAGCGGATGCTGGAGAAGAACCCGGCCGAGACCTTCCTGATCGAAGGCCACACCGACGCCGTCGGTTCGGATCTCGCCAATCTGGCGCTTTCGGACCGCCGCGCAGAGGCGGTTGCCGCCGCGCTGACCGACGTCTTCGAGATACCGCCGGAGAACCTGACGACGCAGGGCTATGGCGAGCAGTATCTGAAGGTGAAGACTGAAGCGCCGGAACAGGCCAACCGCCGCGTTGCCATCCGCCGCATCACCCCACTGGTCGCGCCGGTCGCAAGCGCACAGTAACGCGCCCTATGATATGGAACCGGCCGGCGTTTTCGCCGGCCGGTTTTTCTTTGAAAGCTGGAGCATTTCCAGCAAAAGTGTGAAGCGGTTTTGCGTCCGGAAATGCGGCTAAGGCAAAGACCGGCTCTGCCGATTCTGTGAAAACCAGAACCGCTCTACGGCTGGCCTGCCTTGCGCACCAGAAAGTCGATGCGCTCGCGCACGGCAGGGCTTTTGTCGTCGCGCAGCAACTCGATCAGTTCGGCTAACCCCGGCAGCGTCTCGCGCCGCGCGATCATCGCATCGGCCGCCACCTTGCGCACCGCAGCAGACCTGTCGCGCGCCGCCACGCCGATCCACCGCTCCGGCTGGCTGACGCCCTCTATCGGGCGCGTCGCGAAGTCCGCGACCCACCTGCCCTGATTGTAGACCTTCGACGTGCCTTCCCATTTGCGCCCGCTGCGCCACCGCGCCCGTCCTTCGATCAGACAGTCGAGCGCGATTGCCCGCACGGCAGGAGACCACGCATCAACCGCCATCTTCCCCAGATAGGCATCGAGCGTGGGTCGCCTCAACGCATCGCGCAGCAGCCTTCCCACCGGCCCCTGCCTAGCTACGAGAAACCAGACCGAAAGCTCGGCGGCGAGATCGGCCCGGTCGAACATCGCATCGACCAGCGCACGCTCCGAGGTCCAGCGAGACCACTGCCACCGCCGCCCCATGATGAAGGGTGCGGCGGCAACGATCATCGCGGCGCTGGTGGCCGGAAACACTCTGGCTGCGCAATATTGCGCCGCCCGCCTCACCTCCGGCACCCAGTCGTTCAGCCGCAGCACGATTGCCGCCAGAAAGAACGGCGTCGGCGCCGCTCCATGAATGCGGGCAAGCGACGCCTCTCGCACATGGCCGTCATGGGAAAACACGCCGAGCCATTGGCCGCCCGGCAGCTTGACGACATCCTGATCCGAAACGAAGAAGCGCGACAGCAGTCCGCCATGCCATGACGACGCCCCCGTCGGGCGCATCCAGAAGGCGATCTGGTTGGCGGCCATCGGCACGAAGTCCGGCGGCATTGCACCGAGCTTCGACACGACAAGTGCGACATCGGCTTCCGTCGCCTGGCCCTTGTCGCGCGCCTCCGCCAGCAGGCTCAGCGCCGCAACAAGTTCTCGCGTCGCCGGGTCAAGCTCGTCTAGCCCCAAGAACGCAGCACCTGCGTCGGGGTTTTCTCAAATACCTCGTCAGGCACGAAGAAATCCGCCGCCAGCGGCCCCGTTGCACCCGGCGAATAAGCGGAAAAGTCCGTCATGCCGCCTTCGCGCAGCACCAGTTCGTCGATGAAGAAATTGCCGGTGCACTCGCGCGACGGTCGCGTCAGTATGGCATGCGCCGCATCGGCCATGATCTCCGGCAGGCGGCTCATCGAGGCGACGGTCGCACCGCCAAGAAGATTTCGCACCGCTGCCGTGTCGATTGCGGTTAGCGGCCACAGCGAATTGAAGGCGATGCCGTCCTTGGCAAACTCCGCGCTCATGCCGAGCGTGCACATCGACATGCCGAATTTCGCCATCGTGTAGGCGACGTGGTTCTTGAACCACTTGGCCGACATGTCGAGCGGCGGCGACAAGGTCAGCACATGCGGGTTGGCCGCTTTCTTCAGGTGCGGAATGCAGGCCTTCGATACGAGATAGGTGCCACGCGCATTGATGTCGTTCATCAGGTCGTAGCGCTTCATGTCGGTCGCCAGCGTGCCGGTCAGCTGGATGGCGCTCGCATTGTTGATGCAGATGTCGATGCCGCCGAAACGCTCCACTGTCTCACCGACGGCGCGCGCCACCTGCTCTTCTTCCCGGATATCGCACAGCACCGGCAGCGCCTTGCCGCCCGCCTGCTCGATCTCCTCTGCGGCCGTATAGATCGTTCCCCGCAGCTTCGGGTGCGGCTCGGCGGTCTTCGCCGCGATGGTGACGTTTGCGCCGTCGCGCGCCGCGCGCAGGGCTATGGAAAGGCCGATCCCGCGCGACCCGCCCGAGATGAAAATCGTCTTGCCCTTGAGCGACATGCGCCCTCCCCTTGAATCATTTTGTCAGGAGCATCTTTTTGTCAGGACGCAACTCTGTCACGGGCACGACTTCAACCGCAAGCGCGGGTCACCGGTCAACCGCCGCGATATTGTTCGTCAGACACCGGCTCCAGCCATTCCACCGGGCTGCCGTCAAGCGCCTCCTGTATCGCGACATGGGCCATGCGTGTGCCGGCAGACGCGCCATGCCAGTGCTTTTCGCCCGGCGGAATCCACACTGTATCGCCCGCCTTTATCTCCTGCACCGCTTCGCCCCAGACCTGCGCGAGGCCCGAGCCGAGCACGACATAGAGCGTCTGGCCGAGCGGATGCGTGTGCCAGTTGGTGCGCGCGCCGGGCTCAAACGTCACCAGCGCGGAACGCACCCGCGCCGGCTCCGGTGCCTCGACGATCGGCTCCTGCCAGACTGTGCCCGTAAACCAGTCGGCATTCGCCTTGCGCGATCCCGCCGCGCCATTTTTCGTGATCTTCATGCTCGCTTCCCTTTCACCTGGCGTCCGTAACCAGCCCGATGCGCGATAACCTCAGAGCTGGAACACCCGGTCGCCGTTCTGGTCGATGATCTGCTTGCCCTTGAGGATCGCCTGATCGGCGGCGGCCTCCCTGCTCGGGAAGCGGTCGGCGCGGATGAACCTGTGTTCCTTCACTTCGCCGTCGACCTCGCGCGTGATCACGCCACAGGTCTGCCACTGGCCGGCCTCTTCATAGGGCGTCGCCTTGATCAGATGGCCCTTGTGCTCGGCTTCCGCCGCCGGCGCGTCCGGCCCCTTTGCCGATCCGCCGCCGCCAAAAAGTCTCTTGAGGAACGACATGCAAAAATCTCCCGCTGACAGACCATCCTGTTAGCGGGAAACGGCGCGCGAGGCTACTTCGCGCGAGCCTTGCGATCGCCCTTCTTCTTGTCGGGCGCTTCGCCGGCAGTGGTCGGGCTGGTCACGGCAACCGGGTCGCTCGCCGGAAAGCTGTCCTTCAGGCCCCGCACCAGTTCCTCTTCCTTTTCCTTCGGCGTCTGGTGCGCCTGCTTGTTCTGCTCTTTCTTCAGCGAGCGGACGGCGGGCGAATCTGCGGGCTTGGTGCTTCGTGGCTGTGACATGGCTGCATCTCCCTGTGGTCGGAGAAAACGGCCAATGGCGCGCCCGGTTCCATCTTCCGCTGCGTCAGCCACATTAACGAATGATGAATGCGAGGTTCCGTTTCGGTTCAGCCGCCGGGCTGCAGAAAGACGACCACAGCCAAGGCGGATCACCCGCCGCTGACCAACAAGGAGGAAGACCATGTTCTCGACATTCAAGACCGCAGCCCTCTCCGCAGTCCTCGCACTCGGCGCATTCGCCGCCGTTCCGTCAGCCGCCAATGCCGGCGACGTCAAGATCGGCATTCATTTCGGCGGCCCCGGCTACGGCTACGGCTATGGTCCCGGTTATGGTTACGGCCACGGCCCCAAGCACTGCACGCCCGGCAAGGCCGTCCACAAGGCCAAGATGATGGGCCTGAAGAAGGTCCACGTCACGAAGGCCAATTGGAACGGCGTCACCGTCAAGGGCAAGAAGTTCGGCAAGACCCGTACCATCGCCTTCGGCAAGGCATCGTTCTGCCCGGTCAAATACGCGATCTAATCGCTGCCGATCGTAACATGAGGCCCCGCAGTCCGCTGCGGGGCTTCATGCTGTTTGCGCTTCGCCTGCTTCTACGCGGCCCGCTCCCCGACATAGGTCGAGGCTGGCCGCAACAGCCGCCCGGTCCGCTGCTGTTCGATGGCATGCGCCGTCCAGCCAAGGCACCGGCCGACCGCAAAGACCGGCGTGAACGCCTGGCGTGGGATCGCCAGCGCATCGAGCAGGATCGCCGTATAGAACTCGACATTGGTCTCTAACTTGCGGTCGGGTTTTGCCTTTTCGAGCGCGCGCCGCGCATAGGCCTCGACCTCTGCCGCAAAGCCCAGATCCCGGCCCCGCCCGCCAAGCCGCTCGACCGCGCCGCGCAACACGTCCGCGCGCGGATCGCGCACCTTGTAGATGCGGTGGCCAAATCCCATCAGCCGCTCGCCGCGCGCCAGTGCCGTGTCGACCCAGTCGCCGATCCTGTCGCGCGTCCCGATCTGGTCCAGCATGTCGAGCACCGGCTCAGGCGCGCCGCCATGCAGCGGCCCAGTCAGCGCGCAATAGGCCGCCGTCACCGCCATGCCGAGATCGGCCTGCGTCGACGCCACGACGCGCGCCGTAAAGGTCGAGGCGTTCATGCCATGGTCCGCCACGGTGACGAGATAGGTGTCGAGCGCCTTCGCCTCTTCGTCGCTCGCGCCCCTTCCGCGCATCATCCGCAGGAAGTCGGCCGCGGTGCCAAGCGATGCATCTGGCGCGACAGGCTCCTCACCCCGGCTGCGCCTCACCAGTGCGGCTGCGATCACCGGCAATGCGCCCGCAAGCATGATTTCAGGCGCGATCTGCTCATCGCGAATGGCGACCGCGCCAATTCCGGCGCGCAATGCCTCCACCGTCGTCAGCCCGTCGGTCGCCGGCAAAATCGCGCCAAGCCTCCTGAACGCTGCCACCCGCGCCTTCCCGAGCGACCGCCTCGTCTCGGCCTCATCGACCGCTTCATCCTTTGCCAGCGACCAGAGCCGCGCCGCCAGTCCTTCATAGTCGGTGCGCTGCGCCAGTTCGCCGATCGGATGGCCGGCGACGATCAGCTCGCCCACCGCACCATTGACGTCGGACAGCGCGGTCGTCGCCGCCACGACGCCGTCGAGCCCGCCGCTGGGCGTCCCTGCGGGAATGGCATGTGCGTTCATGGTCAGCTCTCCTGTTGCGTTGCAACATAGATTGACCCTCGCCTATCGTTGATCAATATTGATCTGCATGATCAATATAAAGAACTCCGCCGCGCCGCTCTATCTCAATGCGCGCGAGGCCGCCGCCGAACTCTCCATCTCGCCCGCCACGCTCTATGCCTATGTCAGCCGCGGCCTGATCCGCTCGGAGCCGGTCGGCGACGGCCGCGCCCGCCGCTACCGGGCGGATGATGTGCGCGCCATGCGCACCCGTCGCGGCGCAGCCTCTGCCGGTGCGGGCAGCGATGCGGCGACCGCGCCCGTGCTCGACACCTCGATCGGCACCATCACCGAGGCAGGCCCCATCTATCGCGGCGTGCCAGCCGTCTCCCTTGCCGAAACCGCGACGCTCGAACAGGCCGCCACCCTTTTGTGGAACGCCAGCGGCAGCGATCCCTTCGACCGCACCAATCTTCCCGTCCTCGACGGCGCGATGCGGCAGATCATGGCCGCCACCCGCGCCGCACAGCCCCTGCCCCGAGCAATTGCGACGCTCGCGCTTGCCAGCGACGCAGACCCCCGCGCCCATAACCGCGCGCCGGACGGCCGAGCCCGTGTCGGCGCGCGCGCCTTGCGCCTCGTCACGGCAGGCATACTCGGCACCGAGCCATCGCCCGAGCCGATCCACCAGCAGGTGGCGGACGCATGGATGCCGGGCGATCCGCGCGCTCCCGAACTCCTGCGCCGAGCGCTCGTCCTTCTCGCCGACCACGAGTTGAACGCCTCGACATGGACGGTGCGCTGCGGCGTCTCCACCGGCCTCACCCTTTATGACGGGCTGATCGCTGGCCTTGTCGCCCTGAAAGGGCCGCGCCATGGAGGTGCCGGCCCGCTGGCCGCCATGATGGCGGCTGAACTTTGCGACGGTGACCTTGCCGCCAATATCCGCGAGCGGGTGGCGCTGGGCGAGCGCATCGCCGGTTTCGGCCACACCGTCTACAAGGACGGAGACCCGCGCGCCGACGTTCTGCTGGCCGCGCTTGTCAAGGCGGGCGCCGACCCGCGCATCGCCGTGGAGGCGCCCGCACTCATCACCGAGGCGACGGGCCTTTATCCCAACATCGACTATGCGCTGGCCGTGCTGATGCGCATGTTCGGCCTGCCGGTCGGCCATGAGACCGCGCTCTTTGCCATTGCGCGCGCCACCGGCTGGATTGCCCACGCCATCGAGCAACTGGAATCGGGCGCCCTCATCCGCCCGCACGCCCGTTATGTCGGCCCGCAGCCCGGACGCGGGTCCATGACATAGCAGGAAGCGCAGGCGACCGCCGTCTGCAGGCCGCCCTCACCTGAATTTCTAGGGAACGTCGTCATTGGCGGAAATCCCGCCCTCATTCTCCAGCGTCTGCAGGCGCTTGGTCTCGGAGCGGTTGAACTTCAGCCGCACACCAATGCCGCCGCCGTTCTCGGGGATGAATACCGCACCGGCCTCTTCAAGCGTCTTCCGCAACAAGGCGATCGTCTCATCGTCGGGCAGCGTAATCTTGCGTTCGAATGCCTCGATCACGTCGGCGGTCAGCCCGCAGCGCCCGGCAACGATATCGCGGGTCAGCTCAACTAGCGCCCGCGCTGCGCGGCATTGCGGTCCGGTGATCGGCATGAACAGGCTCCCTGAAGGTTCGTGGCGACACGATACGCAGTTCAGCCGTCCGCGTCGACCTTCGCCGGCATCTGGAACAGGGCGGCAAATCGCTCCACCGCGCCCCGGTCGCCTTCGAGCGAAACCTGCCCCGCCGCCTCCATTTCCTCAAGCGTGACGAAGCGATGCACCACGCCGGCAATCGCGCCGGGATCGCCGGCCATCACCACGTCGGGCGCCTTCGCCTCTCCGCGTTCCTCGATCAGCCTGCCATCCGTGACCTGCGCCCAATAGGCATCATGGCCGAGCCTGAAGCCGACCGTCATTTCGACGCCCTTTGCGCGCTCGGGCACGAACATCGTGCGGAACGACAGCATCATGCCGACAGCCGACAGCGGCGCGTCGGGATTGTGCAGCGGCGAGCGCGCGGCCCATTTGCCAAGCCCCAGAATGAACGGTTCCGCCTCCAGTCCCCACGGCGTCAATTCATAGACCTGCACGGAGGCCGGCGGCGGCAGCTTGCGCTTGGCGACGATGCCGCTCGCCTCCAGCCCTTCGAGACGCTGCGTCAGCACATTGGCGCTGATGCCAGGCAATCCATGCCGCAGATCGCCAAACCTCTGCGGGCCCAGAAGCAGTTCGCGCATCACCAGGATCGCCCATCGCTCGCCGATCAGGTCAAGCCCGTGCGCGGTGCCGCAGGCGTCATCATAGCTGCGGCCTGACTTGTCAGTTATTTTTTCTAACTTCATACTTGCCATCTCTAACACAATCGGCCATGCTTCTCAAGCCAGCAACAAGGAGAACGCACCGATGACCTATGTAAATGGAATGGTCGCAGCAGTACCGAAAGCCAACAAGCAGGCCTATCTCGATCATGCGAAATCGGCCGCGAAGATCTTCCGTGAATTCGGCGCAACGAGTGTCGTCGAGGGGTGGGGCGCAGACGTTCCCAAAGGTGAGACCACGGATTTCTGGCGCGCCGTTCAGGCCAAGGACGACGAGGTCATCGTGTTCTCGTGGATTTCCTGGCCCAACAAGGCAACCCATGACGCCGGCTGGGAAAAGTTGATGAAGGACGAGCGCATGATGGGAATGGACATGCCCTTCGACGGCAAGCGAATGATCTACGGCACCTTCGAGACCATCTTCGAGGCCTGACATCCCCCGGGACGGGAATTTTGCCTGTCACGCAGGCAGCTGGAAATGTGGTATCAAGGGCAGCTTTTGCTGCCCTTTTTCATATGTGAATGTGCGTGTCGGTTTCTACCTGGCGTTTATCAGCCGGCACAAATCCCGTTATCAGCGAGGAGAAATATTCTCTTCCGCAATCGGGAATTGTCTATTAACGCAATCGCCTTGCAGCCGCGACCAACTGTCGACAGTTTCCGACCTCCTACATATAATGAAAACATGAGCATTGATCACATTTTGTCCGATCGTGGACAGAACCTCGATCCGGGATCGGTTACACTCAAGCGCAGCCCGCGCCAGGCGAGATCGCGCGAGCGCGTGGAACGGCTTCTGCAAGTGGCTGAAGGCCTCGTCGCAAAATACGGAAACACCGCGTTTTCCATGCGCGAACTCGCCGTTCAGGCCGGGATGCCGATAGCGACCGCCTATCAGTATTTCCCCAATCAGGACGCAGTCGTTCGCCAGCTTGCGATCCGCTATCACGAAACCTTTCTCGAATGGATGATCGGACGATTTGGGCAGATCTCATCGCGCGAGGAATTCTTCGATACCATTATGGAAGTGATGCATTCCTGGATCGAGACTTACGAGCAGACCCCCTCTTATCGGGGCCTCTGGTCGGGGTCTCAGGGCAGCGAAACGCTGAGGAAGCTCGACGCCGAGGATACCCGGCGCTACGCGCGGATCATTGCCGATGCCCTGCGCCGCCTCAAGCCGGATGTCGACGATGACCGGGCCTTCGCCGGGTCTTTGCTGCTTTGCGATACGACGAGTTCGCTGACGCGTCTGGCGTTTGATTGCCCGCTGCGGGAGCGCGAGCGCCTCATCGAAGAATTCGAGTCGATGGCAAAGCTCTATGTCAGGAACCTTCTCGACTGAGCGAACTAGGGTCAGGACCCTGATCCCAAAGCCGAATAAAAAAGGCCCGGAACGATACCGGGCCTTTTTCTTTGCTTTCTGCGATCAGCTATCCAGGAAGCTGCGCAGCTTCCTCGACCGGCTCGGGTGCTTGAGCTTGCGCAGCGCCTTCGCCTCGATCTGACGGATGCGTTCGCGCGTCACCGAAAACTGCTGGCCAACCTCTTCCAGCGTGTGGTCGGTGTTCATGCCGATACCGAAGCGCATGCGCAGCACGCGCTCCTCGCGCGGCGTCAGCGAAGCCAGAACGCGCGTCGTCGTCTCGCGCAGGTTCGCCTGGATCGCCGCATCGATCGGCAGGATCGCATTCTTGTCCTCGATGAAGTCGCCCAGATGCGAATCCTCCTCGTCGCCGACAGGCGTTTCGAGCGAGATCGGCTCCTTGGCGATCTTCAGGACCTTGCGCACCTTTTCGAGCGGCATTGCGAGCTTTTCGGCCAGTTCTTCCGGCGTCGGCTCGCGGCCGATCTCATGCAGCATCTGGCGCGAAGTGCGCACGATCTTGTTGATCGTCTCGATCATGTGGACCGGAATGCGGATCGTGCGCGCCTGATCGGCGATCGAGCGCGTGATCGCCTGCCTGATCCACCAGGTCGCATAGGTCGAGAACTTGTAGCCGCGGCGATACTCGAACTTGTCGACCGCCTTCATCAGGCCGATATTGCCTTCCTGAATGAGGTCGAGGAACTGCAAGCCGCGGTTCGTGTATTTCTTGGCGATGGAGATGACGAGGCGCAGGTTGGCTTCCACCATCTCCTTCTTGGCGATGGCGGCTTCGCGCTCGCCCTTCTGCACCTGCATCACGATCTTGCGGAATTCGCCGACGGTGATGCCGGTTTCCTGGGCGAGATTCTGGATCTCCGACCGCAGGTCGCGGATCATGTCCTTCTCGTTCTTGGTGAATTCCTTCCAGCCCTTGGACGACAGGTTGGCGATCGACTTCGTCCAGTTCGGATCGAGTTCCGACCCCTGATAGGTCTTGAGGAAGTCATCGCGCTTGACGCCATAGCTTTCGGCCAGGCGCAGCAGCTTGCCTTCGTTCTGCACCAGACGCTTGTTGATGTCGTAGAGCTGCTCGACCAGCGCCTCGATGCGCGCCTGATTGAGCGACAGCGACTTCACCGCCGTGATCAGTTCGTCCTTCAACTGCTTGTAGCGGCGCTCCTGGCTCGACGACAGCGAGCCGGCAGCCGCCAGACGCGCCTCGACGGCCTGGTCCTGCAACTTGCGCAGCTTCTTGTAGGTGTCGGCGATGACGTCGAGCGTCTCCATGACCTGCGGGCGAAGCTCGGCTTCCATCGCGGCCAGAGACAGGCTCTGCTCGTCCTCGTCGTCTTCCTCGTCGTCGACGCGGCTTTCGCCGCCGACATTGGTGATGTCGTCCTCGTCCTGACGGCCCGGACGGCGACCGGCGCGTGGATCGTCCTTCGCCTTGTCTTCCTCGACGCGCTCGACGACGGGCGCCGCCTTGGCCTCGGGGCCGGCATAGGTGGCTTCGAGATCGATGATCTCGCGCAGCAGTATCTTCGCTTCGTTCAGTTCGTCGCGCCAGATGATGATGGCCTGGAAGGTCAGCGGGCTTTCGCACAGGCCCGCGATCATCGTCTCGCGGCCGGCCTCGATGCGCTTGGCGATAGCGATTTCGCCCTCGCGTGACAGAAGCTCGACCGAACCCATCTCGCGCAGATACATGCGCACGGGGTCATCGGTGCGGTCTGTCGGCTCTTTCTTGGCGACGGCGGCAACTGCGGTGCCGGTCTGTTCGGCCAACTCGTTGGCTTCTTCCTCTCCGTCGGACTGCGCCTCGGCCTCGCCTTCTTCATTGGCCTCGTCGTCCTCGACGACATTGATGCCCATGTCGGAAAGCATGGCATTGATGTCTTCGATGCGGTCGGGGTCGGTCTCTTCGGAAGGAAGCACCGCATTCAGCTCGGTCAAGGTCACATAGCCGCGCTTCTTGGCGGCCTTGATCATCTTCTTGACGGCGTCGTCGGAAAGGTCGAGCAGCGGGCTGTCGGGCGCGCCTTCACGTTCGTTTTCGGCCTCTTCCTTTTCCGGCTTTGCCATGCTTTATGTCTCCGAAGCCTCGCCCGCTCATGCGGGCAGCTCTCTAAATGTAGGGTGCTCTATTGGCCTTGCCGAGGGTCTCGAAAAAAGACTTCCGCGGCTGGCGCAAAAATTGCTACCCGCGCTTCACTTAACGGCGGATTAACCCTGTTCGATTGACCGGGCGAATTGCCGTCCGGGGCGCCCCGCCCCGTCTCATCCAGCGGCCTTTCGGCCAGATTATCGATTTATTGCGCCGATCGCGCCCGCCACAGGCATTTTGAAACGTCCTGATCCCGCCGAATCATCCTTACGTCAAGCGGTTAACGCCTGATTCGCTTCAAAAAAGCGAATCAATTGCCCGCCTTGACCGTTCCGGACGCCCGCAGCTATTGCCGGTCGGCTTTTCCGGACGAAACCCCGAAGCCTTCAATGAGCGCCTCGGTTGCATGTTCGTCGCGAAACTGGGCCTGGATCGCGACAAGGCGCTGGAAGTTTTCCTCCGTCGTTTCAGACGCGAGCGCGACTTCCGCCGCCTTCAGTTCTTTATGTAGATCGCGCTGGCTCCTGTGCAAGTGCAGCGCCTGGGCAAAGGCGTCGCGCGCATCGTCGAAAGCGGCGTTTTCGAGCGCCGGCCAGCTTCTTACCCGGCGAACCATGTCGAGCGCCTGCTCCCAGATCGCGGTTTGCCCGACCGCCTCGATCGCCGCCATCAGGCTCTCGCGGCTGCCGGCCGCGCCATGCGCCAATGCATCCAGCATCGTCGCATGAAGCTGGCGCAGGCCCTGATTGGTCAGGTCGAGCATTTCGATGTCGTCGTAGTGATCGTCGATCAGCCTCGGATGGGAAAACAGCGCCACGATGATCGCCGCCTCGCGCACCGGGATCGAGCCGCCCTTGACCATCGCCGAACGCGCCAGGCTCTCGGAGACGGCAAGCTGCCCTTCCGCCTGCCGGCCGGGGCCGGGTCGACGGCCCTCGTTGCGACCGCCCTTGCCCTGCCGCGCGCCGAAGAAGGTCTGCACCCGGTCGCGCATTTCCTGCTGGTAGTGGTAGCGAACGCTTTCGTCCTTGATGCGCCCCGTCAGTTCGCGAAACGTCTTTTCAAGCTCGGCCCGCTTCTCGGGCGTGTCGAAAACCCCGCCTGAGGTCTCGCGCATCCAGATCAGGTCGGCCAGCGGCCGCGCTTCGCCAAGAACCTTGCTGAAGGCAGGCGGCCCCTCGTTCTTCACCAGATCGTCGGGGTCCTGCCCGTCCGGCAGCAGCGCAAAGCGCAGGCTGCGCCCCGCCTGCACCAGCGGCAGCGCAAGGTCGGCCGCCCGCCAGGCGGCTTTCAGCCCCGCCTTGTCGCCGTCGAAGCACATCACCGGCTCCGCGCTCATCCGCCACAGAAGTTCGAGCTGGTTTTCCGTCAGCGCGGTGCCCAGCGGCGCGACAACATTGCCGAACCCGGCCTGCGTCAGCGCAATCGCGTCCATATAGCCTTCGACAGCGATGATCGGCTCGTCCTTGCCCTGCGCCTTGCGCGCCCGGGCAAAGTTGAACAGCACATTGCCCTTGTGAAACAGCTCCGTGTCCGGCGAATTCATGTATTTTGCCAGCGCGTCCGACGCCATGGCTCGTCCGCCAAACGCGATCACGCGCCCCTGCCGGTCCTCGATCGGGAACATGATTCGGTCGCGGAAATAGTCGTAGGAGACCGGAATGTCCGGCCCATGGCGCACCAGCCCGCACGCCTCGATCTGGTCTTTGGCGATCCCCTTCGACGACAGATATTCCTTCAGCGCGTTGCGGCTCTCGGGCGCATATCCCAGCCGGAACGTCTGCTGCGTCACCGAGGTCAGGCCGCGGTCGCGCAGATAGGCGCGCGCCTTCGCCCCTTCCGCCCCCTGCAGCCGCTCCTGAAACCAGCGCGTCGCCATGTCCATTACGTCAGTCAGGCTGGCGCGCTGCTTCTCGCGCTTTTCCTCCTGCTCGTCGCGCGCCGGCATCGGCACGCCCGCCATGTCGGCCACGCGCTCCACGGCTTCAGGAAACGACAGCCCCTCAAGCTCGGTCAGGAAACGGAAGTGATCGCCCGTCACCCCGCAGCCGAAACAGTGATAGCGCCCCTTCTTGTCCTCGCAATGGAAGGACGGGCTTTTCTCGCCATGAAACGGGCAGCACGCCCAATAGTCGCCGCGCGAGGCATTGGTCTTCTTGCGGTCCCACGCCACGCGCGACGCGATCACCGTCGAAATCGGCACGCGGTCACGTATCTCGTCGAGAAAATTGGGCGAAAAGCGCATCATTGATCCTGCTTAGCCCCCTATATAATGGCTCGCCGCGCGCCCGCGACTCCTATTCGGCGGCTTTCACCGCGTTTCACAGGCCTGCCCCATCCGGTGCAGCTTTTCTAAAGGCCTGTGCCAAAACTTCTCGATTGAAGCGGGCGGCCTTACGTGGAAAGGAGCGCGGATCATCCGAGCGCGTCCATGCCACTTTCTCTTTTTGCCCTGTTCTTCGCCGCCTTCGCCTATGGCACGACGGAATTCGTCATCGCCGGCATCCTGCCGGAGGTGGCCGAGGGCCTGTCCGTCACCATCCCGACGGCCGGCTATCTCGTTTCCGGCTATGCGCTCGGCGTCGCCATCGGCGGCCCGCTGCTCACGGTTGTCACCGCCCGCGCGGCGCGCAAGAACCTGCTTCTTGCGCTTCTCGTCATGTTCACGCTTGGCCAACTCGCCTGCGCGCTCGCCCCCACCTACGCCTCGATGCTGGCGCTGCGCTTCGCCACCGCCATTTCCCACGGCTGCTTCTTCGGCGTCGCCATGGTCGTCGCCGTCAGCCTCGTCCCCGTCGAGCGCCGAGGCCGCGCCATTGCCATCATCCTTGCGGGCCTCACCGTGTCCAACGTCATCGGCGTGCCTATCGGCTCGGCAATCGGCGGCATGTTCGGCTGGCGCGCCACCTTCTGGGCCATGTTCGGTCTTGGCCTGCTCAGCCTCGCGGCAATCGCGCTGCTGCTCCCCAGGAGCGTCGGCCCGGCCCATCAGCCCGGCAATCTCGGCCGCGAAGTCCGCGCGCTCGGCCGCCAGCAGGTCTGGACCAGCGTCATCATCATGCTCATGCTGATGATTGCGCAGATGATGCCCTACACCTACATCACGCCCCTCCTGCGCTCCGTCACCGGCCTTGCCGAAAATACCGTGCCATGGGTGCTTTTGCTCATCGGCGTCGGCGCAACCGTCGGCGTGCTGATCGGCGGGCGGCTGGCCGACTGGAAGCTGATGCCGAGCCTCATCTCTATGCTCGCAATCCAGGCCGTCATGATGGGCATCATGTATCTGGTCGCGCCCTACCCGCTGCCGATGATCGCCGTCCTGATGGTCTGGGGCGGGCTGAATTTCTCCATCGGAACGCCCATTCAGGCGCGCATTCTCGGCTGGACGGCGGATGCGCCGAACCTTGCGTCGGCGCTCATTCCCGCCGGCTTCAACATCGGCATTGCGATTGCCGCCTCGCTCGGCGCCTTGGTGCTGAGCGCCGGGCTGCCCTATCGCGCGCTGCCGCTGCTCGGCCTCGCCTCGATGGCGGTTGCAACGGCTGTTGCCTCGCTGTCATGGTGGGCTGAGCGCCGGTCCGGCCGCTCCGCCCCGCTGCCGGGCAGCGCACAGGAAGCCTGAGGCAGGCCCAAACGCAAAACGGGCGGCCCGAAGGCCGCCCGCTTGCTTTGCTATTCAGATATTGACCGTTTAACGCGCCGCCAGCATGCCGAAGATCAGACCGGTGGCGATGCCGACCAGCAGATATTCATTGCCGACGCGGATCCACTGCTGGCCATGCGGCGGGCGATGCAGGCCGTAACGCTGGTAGTCGTTCACGGCGCGATACTGGCGCCAGTTGCCATACTTCTGGCCACGCTTCCACTTCGAGGCATGGTGCCTCTCCTGCTTGACGATGACCTTCTTCTTCACGACGCGGCGATTGTCCCACCGGCGGTCATTGTCGCGGCGATTGTCGTAGCGACGGTCATTGTCACGCCGCTCATGCGAGCGATTATACTGTACGTCGGTCGCCTTCGACTGGACCGTGTGGGTCTGCGGCGCGACTGCCGGAGCTGCCTGGGCCGACTGGACGGTGGGAACCGCCATCATTGCGAAGGCCAGTGCGGAAAGAACGATGCGCTTCATGTCTTGTTTCCTCGTCTTGGGTTGACGACATGAAGATAGGTTTGACGACATGAACCGAAGCTGAACGGAAAGGACATAAAATCCACAATAAATTCAGATGGATATTACATTTTTGTAATGTTCGGACAGCACCAGGCATGATCGATTTCCGACATTGGGAGTCGGCGGCGCGCGCGCTCGCGACAGCGCCGCGCAAGATTATCCGGCTAATGGAAAACGACAGCCCGCTCACCCGTCCCAACAGGGTGCGCCGGCCCGGAGGCAATGAATTGAGCGCGTTGCGCAGACATTCGCCGCATCGCATCGGAACCGCACAATGAGCGGCTCCCTCGTCCTGCTCAATCTCGCAGGCGCGGTTGCGCTTCTACTCTTTGCCACCCGCATGGTGCGCACCGGCGTCGAGCGCGCCTGGGGCGACGTGCTGCGTCACAGGCTGCGCGGCGTCCTCAAGAACCCACTGCTCGCCGTCGGCGCAGGCACTGTTCTGGCGCTCTGCCTGCAAAGCGCCACCGCCGTCGCGCTCATCGTCGGCGCGTTCGTCGGCTCGGGCATCGTCGGCGGCACGTCCGGCCTGCTCGCCGCACTCGGCGCGGATGTCGGCTCGGCCATCATCGCCAAGCTGCTCTCCTTCAACCTTTCCTTCTTGACCCCGCTCTGCCTCGTCGTTGGCACCGCGCTGTTCATGTCGACCGAGAAGCGCGAGGCATTGCAGATCGGCCGCATCCTCATCGGCATCGGCCTGCTCATCCTGTCGCTGCGCCTCATCGGCGAGGCGTCCGAGCCGCTGCGCGACAGCAGCCTTCTGCCGATCATCGTGCAATATCTGGCGGGCGATCCCATCACCGCCGTCCTCGTCGCGGCCATCATCACCTGGCTGTTTCATTCGAGCGTCGCGGCGATCCTGCTGTTTGCCGCGCTCGCCCAGCGCCACCTGATCCCGCTTGAACTGGGCGTCATTCTCGTGCTCGGCGCAAATATCGGCGCGGGCCTCATCGCCGTCATGCTGAGCCGCGCCTCCGCCCCGCTCTCGCGCACGGTCCCGATCGGCAACCTCATCCTGCGCGCTTCTGGCGCCGTCGTCGTCCTCCTCGCCGTGGTCGTGTCGGACCTGCCATTCGACCGGCTTGGCGCGACGCCGCAGGCGGCGATGCTCAACTGGCACATCCTGTTCAACGCCGCGCTCGTCGTCGTCGGCCTGCCGCTCGCAGGCGCCGTCTCAAAGCTTGCCGAGCGCATCGCCACCGCCGGGACAAGACGCGACAGCGACGCCGATCTCGAAGAGATCAGCGCCCTCAACGAGGCCGCACTCGATCATCCCACGCAGGCGCTCGGCAATGCCACCCGCGAGGTGGTTCGCCTGTGCGAGTTGGTCGAGATCATGCTGCGCCGGATCATCGAGCTGTACCGCCAGACCGATGACGAGGAGAATGCGCGCCTCGCCGCCATCGACGACCGCGTCGACGCTCTCCATGAGGCGATAAAGCTCTACCTTGCCCAGCTCACCACGCGCGACCTGTCGCAGGACGAGCGCTTGCGCTGCGAGGAGCTTCTGGGCGCTTGCGTCAGGCTCGAACAGGTGGGCGACATCGTCGTGCGCAACATGCTGGTGCATGTGCGCAAGAAGTCGGCGCGCAAGCTCGAATTCACCGCCGAGGGCTGGAGCGAGCTGCGCGAGTTCCACGCCGCCGTCCTCGACAATGCGCGCCTCGCCTTCAACGTCCTCGTGTCGCGCGACATCGAATCCGCCCGCCAGCTCGTCCACGAAAAAGATCGCCTGCGCGACCTCGAAAAGGAGGCGAATTCCAGCCACTTTGCCCGTCTGCGCGAAGGCACGTCCAAAAGCGTCGAGACAAGCTCGATCCACCTCGACACGATCCGCGACCTCAAGCAGATCAACTCGCTTCTCGCCTCGATGGCCTATCCGGTGTTGGAGGAACTCGGCATGCTCGGCGGCTCGCGCCTGAAATCGGTCTGACCCCTCCAGACTGCGCGTTAACCGAACGCGTTGTTTCGGCCGCGAACCCGGCAAACTGCCGCCGAACTGCATTGCGATAGGTTTCGCCATGTCGAGGCCATCGCCAATGCACACGCTCAAGTCAGACGCCGTCCTGTTCTCCCTCGCCTTCCTGGCGGTTCTCGCCGTGCTGGCAAGCGGGCCGGAATTTGACGGCATGGTCGCGAGCGTCACCTCACTGTTCTGACCGAGGCGCGGCCGCAAGGCGCGACCCTGCCTCCCGGCATGCGCCATCCCGTCAATGTCCCTGATGCAGCGCGTCGCTCAGATCGCCCGACATCGTCCCTCTGTCGTCAGGCCGGCATCGGTTCGTAGTGGAGACGCTCCTGCAAGGCGGCGCGCGGCGCTGCGAGATCTGCAAGCGTCAGCCGGTCAAGCTCGGCGAAAAAGGCATCGAGCGCTCCGCGCAGCGCCCCGGTCAGCCCGCAAATTCCCGTAAACACGCAACTCGCAGCCGTATCGTCGCCAAGACAGGCCACCAGTTGCGTGTCGGTCTCGAGTAGGCGCACCACCTCCCCCATCTTCAATTCTGCCGCAGGCACCGCCAGGCTCAGGCCCCCCGTGCGCCCGCGCGCGCCGTTCACCAGCCCCAGCCGCACCAGGCGCTGCACCACCTTCATCAGATGGTTGGCCGAAACACGGTGGCGCCGGGCGAGATCGTGAATCGTCATGCGCTGCTCCGCGCCGAGCGCGGCAAGCGCGATCAGCACGCGCAGAGCGTAGTCCGTGTGGGCGGTAAGGCGCATCGCGATGCCTGCTTCAAAATGATGCATCTACAATACCTCTTTTTAGGCATAGATGAACGTCAGGACGATCAAGATTTCGCGAGCGCCAGACATGCTCATCGACGAACGCCCCGCCAACCTTTCCCGAGCATCCGCCGGGCGCATCTCCCATTCGTTGCGCCGCAACGTCGAACCCGGTCTCCGGGTCGACCTTCGCGCCGCGCCGGACGCGCGTCTTTTCCCGGTGCGGCCAGCCGCCCGGCCTCTTCCCCAAGACTGAGACAGAAAGCAGGTAACACCATGTCTCGCATCCCTCGAATGCTTCCCATGGCAGGCGCTACGGGAATTCCTGTTCTTGCGCTTCTGGCCGCCTCGCCGGCCCATGCCCATGTCAAGTGGTTCGCACCCTACATCGTCGGCGCGTCCCCCGCGCCCATCGGCAACACGTTGGCCGATGTCTGGTTCTGGACCGCGATCGCGCTGGTTGTGGTCTTCTTCGTCGCCACCAGAGCGATCGAAAGGAGCCCGGCCGGCGAGCCGATCCTGTCTGCCATGGACCGCGTCACCGACCCCTTGTGGAACCGGCTCGACGATTTCATCCGTGTCGTCGTCGGCGCGTTCTTCGTGGCTATCTTCGCCGTCGGCGGCGTCTATCTCACGCCCGATCTGCAAACGCCCGCCGAATGGGTCTCATGGCTGCAATTGCTGATCGCCTTCGGCGTCTTCTCCCGCAAGACCATGCCGTTGTCGGCGGCAGGCATCATCCTGCTCTGGGTGCTGGCGCTACGCGACTATGACCTGTTCCACCTTCTCGACTATCTGGCGCTTGGCGTCTCGGTCGCCGCCTATCTGGTGCTGGCCGCCTCCTCCAACGAAGAGTGGCGCAAGCATCGCTTCGAAGTGCTGCGCTGGGGCGTCGCCATCGCGCTTATGTGGTCCAGCCTCGAGAAGTTCGCCTATCCGGACTGGTTCTATCCGCTGGTCGACGAGAAGCCGTTCCTGACCTTCGGCATGCCGCGCGACGTCTTCATCCCGATGGCGGGCGTGGCCGAATTCACCATGGGCTTCGGCCTGCTGTGGACGCCGCTGGTGCGGCGGCTCTCGGCGGTCGCGCTGTTCATCATCTTCAACGCGGCGGTCTATCCGTTCGGGCGCATCGACCTCGTGGGGCATGCGCTGATCATGGCGATCATCGTGGCGATCGCGGCCGACCACACGCGCGAACTTCATTTCCTGCCTAAGCTGAAGCAGTCGCTGCAAAGCGTGCCGGTCGGACTGGCCATCGCGCTCGTGATCTTCGTCAGCGGCTACTGGGGCCTTCACCGCACGATCTACGGCCCGCAGGGCGCGCCGCAGGAGATCGCGGAACGGGCGACGCATTCCTACAATGCCGAAAATCCGCATGGGCCGACAGCGCCGGGCGGCATCGGCGCGCCGGCAGCGTCGCAGGGCCATAACGGACATGGCGCCCCCGCCTCATCGGGCGACCAGTCGGGCGGCCCGGCAACGGCGGCCTATGAGGCAACGATGGCGACCATGCACGAACCGATGATGCAGGGCATGCGCCATCCCGATCCCGATGTCGCCTTCATGCTGGGCATGATCCCACACCATCAGGGCGCGATCGATATGGCCCGTGTGCAGCTTCAGTTCGGTGCCGATGCCGAGACAAAGGCGCTGTCGCAGCACGTCATCGCCGAGCAGGAAGCCGAGATCCTCCAGATGCGCCGGTGGCTGGAGCGGCGCGGCATCGCCTACCCGCCCCGGTGACGCATCCCGCCTGGGCCGCTCCACGCGTTCCCGGCGCTGCCAGCCCTTACTAAAACGCCCTCCGGGATCATCTCCCGGAGGGCGTCGTTCTTGCATTTTAGCGATGAGCGGCCGCCCGGCCCGGCTCTCGCACCCGGCCGACCACCCTTTTGTCAAAACCTAGTTCAGCAGGCTTTTGACCACGCCGCTAGCTTTGCCGAAGTCCATTTTGCCCGGATACTGCTCCTTGAGCACGGCCATGCACTTGCCCATGTCCTTCAGGCCCGCGGCGCCGATGTCGGCTATGACTGTCTCGATCGCAGTGCGCGCCTCGTCCTCGCTCAGCTGCTTGGGCAGGAACGATGCGATGACGGCGATTTCGGCGCGCTCCTGCTGGGCAAGCTCGATGCGCCCCGCCTCTTCGAAGATGCGGGCGGATTCCTCGCGCTGCTTCACCATCTTGGCCAGCACCTGCAGGATCTCCTCCTCATTGACGGGGTCCTTGCCTGCGCCGCGATTGGCGATGTCGCGGTCCTTGATGGCCGCCTGGATAAGCCGGATTGTCGACAGCCGCGGCTTGTCGCCCGACTTCATCGCAACTTTCAACTGCTCCGCGAGAATCTCGCGCATGGTCTGCACTCCTTGCCTGCGCGGCCACCATAGCCTCGGACAAGGTGCCGCACAAACGCTTTTCGCCCCCGCAAACCTTTGATTCAAAAGAACAAAAGATTTGCGAGCGGGAGCGTGCGCAGCAATTGACCGTGAGGTGCCGTTCGCCTATTGTCCGCGTCCTTAGAAGACACAGACGCACGTTGCGCACGAGGATGGCCCTGCCGCCCTTGTGCTTTTCGCTGCGTGATATGGCCTTTCCCCGGGCCATTCGCAAGAGCCGGCCTTCCGGCGAAGGAGCCATGATGGCAACGACGACCGCCCCCTGGACCAACCCCAAGCCCACAGCCTGCCTCGTTCTGGCGGACGGCACGACGATTTTCGGCCGAGGATTGGGCGCAACGGGCCAGGCGGTCGCGGAAGTGTGCTTCAACACCGCCCTGACCGGATATCAGGAAATCCTGACCGACCCCTCCTATGCGGGCCAGATCGTCACCTTCACCTTCCCCCACATCGGCAATGTCGGCGCAAACGGCGAGGACATCGAAGACCTGACCCCGGCCAATCGCTCCGGTGCCGTCGGTGCGGTGTTCAAGGCTGACGTCACCAACCCGTCCAGCTATCGCTCGGCCGCCCATCTCGACGAATGGCTCAAGCGCCGCGGTATCGTCGCGCTTGCCGGCATCGACACGCGCGCCCTGACAGCCCTGATCCGCGAGAAGGGCGCGCCAAACGCCGTCATCGCACATGCGCCCGACGGCAATTTCGACATTCCCGCGCTCAGGAAGCAGGCCGCCGAATGGTCGGGCCTCGTCGGCCTCGACCTGGCGAAGGACGTCACCTCCGGCCAGTCGTCGGTGTGGACCGAAGGCCCCTGGGTCTGGGGCGAGGGTTATAGCGAGCAGGACGCGCCTTCCATGCATGTCGTCGCCGTCGACTATGGCGTCAAGCGCAACATCCTGCGCCTTCTGGCCGGTCTCGGCGCAAAGGTGACGGTCGTTCCGGCAAAGACGAGCGCGGCTGAAATCCTCGCAATGCAGCCCGACGGCATCTTCCTGTCGAACGGCCCCGGCGATCCGGCGGCAACCGGCGAATATGCGGTTCCCGTCATTCAGGACCTGCTCAAGACCGACAAGCCGGTCTTCGGCATCTGCCTCGGCCACCAGATGCTGGCGCTCGCCGTCGGCGGCAAGACGATGAAGATGCATCAGGGCCATCACGGGGCGAACCATCCGGTGAAGGACCACACCACCGGCAAGGTGGAGATCGTCTCGATGAACCACGGCTTCGCAGTCGACAGCGATTCGCTGCCCGAGGGCGTCACTGAAACCCATGTCTCGCTGTTCGACGGGTCAAACTGCGGCATCGCGCTTGACGGCAGGCCCGTCTTCTCGGTCCAGCATCACCCCGAAGCCTCGCCCGGCCCGCAGGATTCGCACTATCTGTTCAAGCGGTTCGTCAATCTCATCCGCGAGAAGCGCGGCGAGCCGGCGCTCGCCGAGCGTTGAGCCTGGCGGCATTATGCTTGGCAAGCCGGCGTTCGCGCCGGTTTCGCGACCAGGCCTGAAACGGCCAGCATAGAAGCGCAAACAGGCTGGTCGCCGCCACAAAACCGGCGCCCGCCCACACGGCTCCATCCAGCGTCAGCGGCGCGGCCGGCCTGTAATCGCGCCACAGGCCAGCCATCAGCGTGCCGTCATAGCCGCGCGCCAGCGCCACGGGCTTGGCGACCGGCGGCAACGTCTCGAACCAGCGCGCCTGCGCGGCAAGCGTCTCCATCCGGGTGATCGTCGATTTCATCCGCTCGCCGCGATCCTTGAGGAATTGCTCGGACGAAACTGAATAGGTCGCCAGCGCCTCGTCGCGGCTGAGCTTGTTTGCCGCCGCGTCCTCGTCGAACTCGGAGACGACGCGCGCCAGTTCTTCCAGCGCGCCGCCAAGCCTCTGGCGATACTGCTGCGCAAATTCCGGGGCCTGCGACAGCGCCAGCGCACCCGCCAGCCCGCAGGCAACAGTCACGCTGTTGCGCAGCACAGGCATCGCCCACCCCAGATTCCGGTCATCTTGCACCCACGCCAATCACGTCCTGCCGGCGACGCTCAGATGTCGCCGCTGAACGTGTCGCAAGCATCCAGCTTGCCGGATTGAAGCCCGCGCGCAAACCACGTCTGGCGCTGCTTCGAGGTGCCGTGGTTGAAGCTCTCCGGCACGACATAGCCTTGCGTCTTGCGCTGCAAGGTGTCGTCGCCGATCTGGTTGGCGGCATTCAGCGCCTCTTCTATGTCGCCGTCCTCCAGCAATCCCTTCTGGGCGGTGAAATGCGCCCAGATTCCGGCGAAGCAGTCGGCCTGCAGCTCGACGCGCATCGACATCTGGTTGGCTTCCGCCTGGCCCATGCGCTGGCGCATCTCGTTGAACTGCGGCAGCACGCCGATCAGGTTCTGGACATGGTGGCCGACCTCATGTGCCAGCACATAGGCCTGCGCAAAGTCGCCGGACGCGCCAAACTGTTCCTCAAGCTGCCGGTAGAACGACAGGTCGATATAGACCTTGCGGTCGCCGGGGCAGTAGAACGGCCCCGATGCCGCCGAGGCGAACCCGCAGGCCGAGCGCACCTGTCCGTCAAACAGCACCAGCGTCGGCAGCGAATAGGTCGCGCCCTGCGACTTGAAGATGCCGCTCCACACATCCTCGGTCTCGGCCATCACCGTGCGCGCGAATGCCCCGGCCTCGTCGGATGTCTTGGTGCCGGCCTGCCCGGTCTGGGTCGGCGCGGACGGCTGTGTCTGGGTCGGCGCCTGAGCCGGTCCCTCGCCGTTGAGTATCGCCATCGGATCGATGCCGCAGGCCCTCAGCGCGAAGAACAACACGACGAGCAGGATGATGCCGCTCAGGCCCCCTCCGCCGCCGGTCCTGACAGACCTGCCGATGGGTATGCGGAAACCGCCGCCACCCGGCCTCTGCCCCATGCCTCCGCCCTGACCGCGCAGGTCTTCAACATTGTCGCTCTGACGACGGCCTCTCCAGCGCATTGCAAATTCCTTATGCCGCTCACGATATTTGGTGCGAGACACCCAGGCCGAACATAAGCAACAACGCGGCCATGGGCTATCCCCTGCACACGATACGGCAATTTAGTGCTCGTTCGACGAAAGTCAGCTGGTTGCGACCAGATCCTGCTCGCGCATGAAGGCGCAGAACTGTTCGTCCGACATCGGCCGCGCCAGCGCATAGCCCTGCAATATGTCGCATCCGATCGACTGGAGCATGATCGCATGTTCCATCGTCTCGACACCCTCGGCGACGATCTCGATGCCCAGCGCCTTGCCGATATCGATGATCGACGAGATCATCTTGCGCTGGGTCAGCGACCTGACGACTGGCGCGGTCAGCTGCCGGTCGATCTTGAGGCGCGCCGGCTTCAGCTTCTGCAGGCTGACGATCGAGGCATAGCCGGTGCCGAAGTCGTCGATCTCGATGTCTATGCCCAGATCCTTGATGCGATCGACATTCCACTCGACCATGTCGTCATGCTCGTCGAACAGGATCGATTCGACCAGCTCGAACGCCACCGTTCCCGGCTCCAGTTGCAGCGTCTTCAGCCCTTCGAGCAGATCGCCGTCCTGAATGCGCCTTGCCGACACGTTGACGGAGATGCGCGGCACCTCGACGCCCGTTGCCCGCCAGCGCTTGAAGTCGAGAATGCCGTGCTCAAGCACCTGCCGGTCGATCACGTGCATGACGCTCAGCTCTTCGGCCGTCTTGATGAACTCGCCCGGTGCAAGCAGTCCGCGCTCGGGATGGTTCCATCGGGCCAGCGCCTCGACGCCGACGACCTTGAGCGTTCGCGCATTGAACTGCGGCTGGTAGTAGGGAATGAACTCTCCCCGCTCGATGCCGCTCAGGATTTCGTCGCCAAGCTTCTTGGTGCGCACGATCTCCTGCTGCAGCGCGGCCGTGAAGAACTCGTACCGGTCGCGGCCCTTGGCCTTGGCGCGATAGAGCGCGATGTCGGCATTGACCATCAGGTCGCCCGCATTGGCCGCGCTGATCAGTTCCACGGCAATGCCGATCGACACGCCGAAACGGCATTGATGCTCGCCATAGGGAACCGGCGCGCGCATTTCGATGATGATCCGGTCTGCCAGCGCCTCCAGTTCCTCGGTCGAGGTCTTGGACGGGCACAGCACGACGAATTCGTCGCCTCCGATACGCGCGATCACGTCGCTTGGCCGCGCGCAGCGGCGCAGCACCTGCGCGGCATGGATCAGCATGGCGTCGCCGGCCGCATGGCCCAGCGTGTCGTTGATCTGCTTGAACCGGTCGAGGTCCATGTGCAGCAGCGCGATTTCCTGCCCCGGCGCATGCGCGCGCGCCGATTTCAGCTCCTTGTCGAGATAGCGCCGGTTGGCAAGGCCGGTCAGCGCGTCGTGCATGGAGTTGTGTTCGATGCGGTCCTTGGCGGCCAGCAGTTCGACATTCTTCGTCTCTGCCGCCAGACGAGCGCGATCCAGCTCGTCGCGCAGCATCACGTCCTCGCTCACGTCCCATTCCGCGCCGACCAGCAGCATTTCGCCGCCGTTCTCATAGGGCTGGGCCTTGGTGCGCATATGCCGGATCGTTCCGTCGGGAAGCACGATGCGATAGCTCGACGTATAGGGCGCCCCGCGCGCGACCGCCTCGTCGGATTCGCGCATCGCCCGCTCCAGGTCGTCGGGATGAACGCATCGCTTCCAATCCTCGAACGACCGTTTGCTCTGCCCGACCTGCGGCACTCCATAGAGTTCGGCCACCCGCTCGTCCCAGACGAGTTCGTTGGTCACCGCGTTGAATTCCCACACCCCGATCCGCGACGCGGTCATCGCCATTTCGAGGCGTCGCGACACGATCCTGTTCGTCTTGACCTGCCGGGCCAGCGCGCCCCAGCTTCTCTGGCGCTCGCCGACCTGCCAGCCTGCCAGCGCCAGCGACCCCACCACAACGACGAGCACAAAGAAGAAGACGGTGCGCAGGAACAGCGCATTGGGCGGCAGGGACGACCAGCCGCCCTTCGGTTCGGCCGACAGCTGCCAGCTTCCGAACGGCAGCATGATGTCGGCGGTCACCGGTTCACTGAGTTCCCGGGCGCCCGAATTGAAGAACGGCGGGCCGCTCTTGCCGGTTCCGTCGATGCCTTCGATCGTCACGTCGAGCGTATTGGTGGCGTCCAGAAGCCCGCTGTCGCGGTAGAGCTTGTGCATGTCGATGACGACGGCGATGAGCCCCCAGAAGACCTCGCTGCCGTCGTCCTGCGGGATATAGACCGGGAATCGTCCGACGAATCCCGTTCCGCCCTGCATCAGCGCAACCGGACCCGCCAGAACCAGCGAGTGCGTGTCGCGCGCCATCACGGCCGCAGGCCGCTGCTCGGCATTTGTCAGATAATTGACGCCGATGGCAGCCGCGTTGCCCTCCATGGGGTGGACATACTTGATGATCATATCCGGCGCGGCGGCAAGGCTGCGCAGGCGGCTCTGGTCCTGGAAGATGCTCGACGCCAGCTGGGCGAACCGTGCGGCACTCATGTCGGGTTCGGTCTTCACGGTGGCCACGAAGCCGCGAATGAGCTGGAGGTCCGACTGGATCGCGCCTTCGAACTTGCTGCGCACGAGGTTGATCTGCCCCTGCACGGTGTCGCGCGTGGTCTGCTGATGGAGCGTCTGGTTGAGATTTCCGGCGAAGAAACCGAACAGCAGGATCGCGAATAGGGCAATGACCGCAGGTGCATAGCGCATCAGCGGGCTTGCTGTCCTTATCCTGAACCTTCTTGAGCTTGGCCCCGCCAAACCGCTCTCCCAACAGGGTCTTGGTCGGCAGGACGCTACAGGCCAACCGTTAAGTAAGCTTAAGCGCCGGGCGCGATTCCGCCGGAAAAGGCAGGAAAATCAATCTTCCGGCGTAAGGGCGATTGGCCAGGAATCTCCACTCACGATTGCAGATTCTCCACATTCACGGCCTCGATCCGAACGCTGGAAACGCCACGCTCAGCCGAGTTCATCACGCCAAACCTCGCCCGCCGGCCAGCCAATTGCCGCCATTGACGCCACGGCCTCTGCAACCGCTGGCACAGGCGGCATCGGCTTTTCACGCCGGCACTTGAAATTGCCTGCCATTTTGCCGCCATATCAGTGCGACATCGAATTTATGGGCTTTTTCGGGGTTTTGGGGTGCGGGACATTCGCATCGGCAACGGCATGTTTGCGGCGGCGCGGCTCCTTGTCGTGGCGCTGGCCGCGATTCTTGCCGTCTCCGCACTCGCTCCCGCCACGCGCGCCGACGACCAGAAACCCATGCGGGGCGTCGCGCTCATCATCGGCAACAGCGACTATGAGAGCCTGACCCCGCTGCCCAATCCGAAGGCCGACACCGAGGCCATCGAAAAGCTGTTCGACGATCTTGGCTTCGAGACCTTCGACGCCCGCGACGCCGATGCAAGACGCCTGCGCCGAACCATGCAACGCTTCGTCGAGGACGCCGACGGCGCCGACATCGCGCTGGTCTATTATGCGGGCCACGGCGTCGAGGCGGGCGGCGAAAACTATCTCGTCCCGGTCGACGCAAGCATCGCCTCGCTCGACGACGCCACCGAAAAGCTCGTGCCTCTCTCGGCCTTCCTCAAGGAGTTGCGCGAGGTCGTGCCGATGTCGATCGTCCTGCTCGACGCCTGCCGCGACAACCCGTTCCCGCCCGGCACGCTGATCCGCGCCACGCCGGACGCCGCGCCTCAGCCGCTCGCCGCTGCCGGTCTTGGCGAAACCCGCGCCATGACCAGCTTCAAGGGCGCGGGCGGCAAATCGTCCGGCCCGGTCCGCTCGACCCGCGATGACAGCCTCGGCACGCTGATCGGCTTTGCTGCCGAACCCGGCGCGACCGCCATGGACGGCGAACCCGGCGAAAACAGCCCATACGCCGCCGCCGTCCTGCGCCACGTCCCCGCAATGGCCGGCGAAGAACTCTCCACCGTCATGCGCATGGTCGCCGAGGAGGTTTATCTCAAGACCGACGGCCGCCAGCGGCCATGGGTCAATGAGAGCCTTCGCCGCCTCGTCTATCTCGGCTCGACGCCCGCCCCCGTCGAGGGGGCCGAAGGCGACATCCTGCGCGAACGCCGCCAGCTTCTCGTCAACATCGCGGCCCTGCCCGACGCCGAACGCCGCAAGGTCGAGGCCGTGGCAAAGGACGGCGGCGTCTCCATGGGGTCCGTCTACGGCATGCTGGCCGCACTTGGCACCGACGCGCCGAAGAACCCCGACGAGCTTGAGGCGCGGCTGCGCGAGCAGATCGCCCGGATCAAGGAACTTGAGGGCGAACGCGCCGCCATACGCAGCACCGATCCCGAAATCGTGCGCCTCACCAGGCTTGCCGACGAGGCGGTGTCGGACGGCGCACTCAAGACCGCGCTTGACCTGCACGAACAGGCCAAGGCGCGTGTGCGCAAGGTGTCGAATACGGTCGACGAGGCCGAGGCGGACATCAAGGCGCGCAGGCTCGAATTCGCCGAGGTCTACGCAGGTTCCGCCAAGGCCAACTTCACCGCCTTCAATTACGAGCAGGCGGCGCGCGACTATGAGGAAGCCTTCCGTCAGGCCGAGCGCTGGGACGATTTTTCCGCATGGTCCTATCGCGGCAATCAGGCGGTCGCTCTGATGGAATCCGGCTGGAAGACCGGCGCCACCGAGAACCTGCGCATATCGGCGGATCTGGCGCGCGACATCGTGCGCATGTCGGAACGGCTCGACGACCGCGCCCATTGGGCGCTGAGCCAGACCTTCCTCGGCAACACGCTGATGACGCTCGGCCAGAGGACGAACGATCAGGCGATGATCGGCGAGGCCGTGAAGGCCTATGACGCAGCGCTGACCTTCTACACGCCCGACAGGCCGGACTATTCCGTCGAGCGGTTCGACGTACTGCAAAACCTCGCCGGCGCGGTGAAGCAGGTGGCGCAGCGTTATGCGCCCAAGGAAGCCGAGATCGAGCTGAGAAAGGCTCTGAAACTCTATGACGACCTTTTGGCGGCGGTGCCGCGCTCCGTCGATGCGCTCGACTGGGCCGAGACCGCCGCCTCCAAGGCAGCACTCCTGACCGACCTTGCCCGCCTTACCGCCGACAAACCCATGATGCGCGCATCGGTCGATCTTCTGAAGCAGACCATGGAGGCGCAATCCGGCGCTCCCGATGCCGAGAAGGTGCGGTCCTACTGCCTGATCGCGGTTGCATGGTCGGAGGTCGGCATCGGCGAAAAAGACAAGTCGGCGCTTGAGGAATCCGAGCGCAATGCCGTCCAGTGCCTCGCCCTCACCGACAAGGCCCTCACCCCGGTCGCCTGGGTCGACAACACGATCGCGCGCGCGCTCAACCTGCAGAACATCTATCTCCAGACGGAGGATCCGGTCTGGCTCGATCAGGCCATTCCGCTGATGCGCGAAGCCCATGCGATGCAGGATCCGGCGGCACTTCCGATCGAATATCGCAGCCTGACGACCTCGCTCGGTGGCGCGCTGCTCGACCTGGGCCGCTCGCGTAAGCAGGCCGAACCGATGAAGGAGGCCCTCTCGCTTTATGAGGAGGCGCTGACCTTCTTCGACCCCGCCAAGGATGTCGAGGAATGGGCCGACGCTGTTTCGCGTCTGGCTGATGTGGAGCGCAATCTGGGCCAGCTGGAAGGCAACGAGCAGCGTCTCGAAGTCTCCCTCGAAGGCCATCGCAAGGCGCTGGCGGCTCTGCCCGCCGAGCGCTTCCCCAAGGTCGCCGCCGACATTCGCCAGCGCATCTCGTGGATGACGGTCGCGACCTCGCGCCTTGAGGACAAACTGCCCGAAGACGTCGCAATCGCCCTTCTTCGCCGCACCACGGCCGCTCTCGATGCCCCGCAGGCCGATTGGCCCCAGATTGATGGCCCTCTATCGAGCGCCGAGGCCGAGCTTGGCCGCCGTCTCTACATCAAGGCGATCCGCACAAACGAAACCGCCGGCCTGCGCGAGGCCGCCGACCACCTGCGCCGCGCGCTCGTCCCGGCCGCCCGCAGCGAAGATTTCAACAGCTGGCGCACGACGAACGCCAATCTCGCTTTGACCCTGTCGGAGCTGGCGCGGATCGAGAACGACAACCGCCTGCTCATCGACTCCATCCCCTTCTACCGCGAGGCGATCTCGTCCGCCGCAAAACCCGAGGACGCCGTCCTGGATCGCCGCCGCCTTGCCGAGGCCTATGACAAGCTTTCGGCCGACGGCGACCCTGACCACCTGCGCAACGCCGCAGCCGCATGGCTGGATGCCGCCCGCAACCTTGGCGACGATGCGCCCGTCAACGACCGCGCCACCGCCTGGGAAAACCACGGCATCGCAATCGCCAACCTCGCCTTTTATGTCCCGCAGGAAGCGGCGACCGCCAACCCGCAGGCCATCGCCGCCTATCGCAAGGCGCTGCCGCTCTATCAGGGTGCAGACCATCAGGGCGACCGCGAGCGTGTCACGCGCAATATGGCGGGCCTGCTGCGCGTCACCGGCATCAACGCCAATGACGCCGCCATGCTTGCCGAAACCGCCGATCTTTACGAAAGCCTCAACAGGCGCGCCCGCACCACCAACGACCCGAACCGCACCGAGGACGAGCTCAATCAGGCAAGCGTGCTGCTCGCGCTCGCCCGCCAGAAGCAGGACGCCGCCCTCTTCGGCCGCGCCATCGCGCTTTTCAAGGGCCAGTTCGGCGACGGCGTGACGCCTCCGATTGCCGACTGGCGTCAGGCGGCGAGCTATGCGGCGGCGCTGCGCGAACTCGGCTACCTCGAACGCGACGGCGCCCTCATCGGCAAATCTGGCGAAGTCCTTTCGGCCACGCTTGCCCGCCCCGGCTCCGATCTGTCGGACGCCGACAAGGCGGTGCTGCGGCTCGAACAGGCCGAGACCGACATCTATCTCGGCGACATCATGTCGGATTTCGCGGCAATCGACCGCTCGGTCGCGATCTATCGCGAGACGCTCGCAATGCCCGACTTTGCCTCGAACCCGCAATATATGAGCTATCTCCAGGGCCGCATCGCCACTGGCAGGCTGCTACAGGGCGAAGTCGCAGACGACACCGCCGCCTACAAGGACGGCGTGACCCAGACGCGCGCTTTGCTCGACAACGTGTCGCGCACCGCCAACCCTGCCCAGTGGTCGCAATTCGCCTCCGACCTCGCCTTCGGCATTGCCCGCATCCAGCGCGCTGGCGATGCGTCGTCGGGCACCATCGAGGAGGCGGTCAGGCTTGCCCGCGACGCAGTGACGGAACTGAAAGACGAGACTTCCGAAAGCATGCCCTATGCCCGCGCCGCGCTCTGCAATGCCCTGATCGAACAGGGCCGCGCTTCAAGCCAGCGCAGCACCATCGAGGAAGGGCTGGAGCAATGCCGCATGGCGATTTCCGCGCTCACGCAGAAGAAGCGGATGCACACGGTCGCCCGCCTCGACGCGACGGTCACTTACGCGCAAGGCATTCTCGGCAAGCTGTAAGGCAGCTACTGCCGCGCCGCGATGGCCGCCGCAGCGCCGAACATGAACGCAGCCGCGCCCCGGCTCAGAACCTTCAGTCCACGCGGCGACTGAAGGAAACCGCGCGCCTTGGCCGCCAGCAGCAAATAGGGTGTCAGCACCAGCAGCAGCACGACGATCGAAATGCCGGCCAGCGCCAGATAGTCGGCCAGTGTCACCGTCGTCAGGTCGAGCAGCGTCGGCGTGATCGCCATGTAGAAGACCATGGTCTTCGGATTGCCCAGCGTCAGCACCAACCCCGCGACGAAGTTGGACATGAAACCGCCGGAACCCTTCTTCGCCTGCACTTTTTCGACGCCGATCCCGTCCGACCAGAACTTCCAGGCAAGCCATGCCAGATAGGCGACGCCCGCCCATTTGATGACCATGAACGCCAGACCGAAGGTCTGCGCAACAAGTGCCAGTCCCAGCACCACTGCGGTGAGCCAGACGAGATCGCCGAGCACCAGTCCGAGCGTCATCGCAAACGACGCCCGGAAGCCCGAACCGAGCGCGCGCGCCACGACCGCCGTGACGCCCGGTCCGGGAATGGCGGCGGCAACTGCCAGCGCGCCGGCATAGGCAAGGAAACCTGCAAGGGTCATGGAACGGACCAACCATCTGAAGCAAACAGGCGGCCTCGATATCACGGGACGAAACCGCAATCGCGCCAATTCGCTTCATCGATCGATCAACGGGCGTGATCGATCCCGCGTGCCGCCCCCGACCGACCCTACCCGCGCCGAGCCTTGTCTATGACCGAGACGTCGATTTTCTGCATCTTCATCATCGCGTCGAAGGCGCGCTTGGCCTCCGCACCTCCCGCAGCCATCGCGTCGGTCAGCGTGCGCGGCGTGATCTGCCAGCTTACGCCCCATCTGTCCTTGCACCAGCCGCAGTCGCTTTCCTTGCCGCCATTGCCGACAATCGCGTTCCAGTAGCGATCCGTCTCCTCCTGATCGTCGGTCGCGATCTGGAAAGAGAACGCTTCGGTATGCTTGAAGACCGGCCCGCCGTTCAGCCCGATGCAGGGTACGCCGCAGACGGTGAAATCGACCGTCAGCACGTCGCCCTGCTTGTTAGAGGGATTGTCGCTCGGCGCGCGGTGGACGGCATTCACCTTGGTGTCGGGAAAGACGCTGGCATAGAAATTCGCCGCCGCCTCCGCGTCCTTGTCGTACCAGATGCAGATCGTGTTCTTGGCTACCGTCATCGAAATGTCCTTTCTGAAAAGCATCGAATCTATGTCCGCCGATAGCGCAGACGCTCACAAAGATACCGCGCCCACGTCCAGGCAACGGACCGGCATTATTCAAACGAGGCATCCTCCACCTTGCGCCCGCTCTGCCTTGGCGTGATCAGGCGCGACAGGTCGAAACCCTGCCTCCGCGCCTCGGCAAGATAGTCCTCCCTCACAGCATCGGCGATCATGTGCGTGCGCGCCAGCAGCCACAGGAACTTCCGGTCGGGCGTCCCGACCAGCGCCACCGAATATGCCTCGTCCAGCTTCAGCACCCAGTAGTCGCCCTTGGTGAAAGGCACCCAGCGCAGGAACTCCGGCAGGAAGCTGACCGTCAGTCTCGCATTGGTGTCGTCCTCCGGCCTTGCCTCGCCGATCGCCTGCGACGGCTTGCCGTCCTCGTCGATGCACCGGTTGTCGACGCGCACCGCGTCTCCCTCCATGCAATAGGTCGCCGTGATGTCGAATGCAGTCTCGTCCTCGAACCGCATCGGCAGCCGGCAGATTTCAAACCAGTCGCCCATATAGCGCGCAAGATCGACGCGGGGCACGGTCGTAACGGCTGCGGGTTCGCTCATTTCGGCCTCCTGCATGTGCCGGTCAAACGCCCAGCCACGGCACCGGTTCCCCGTCCGGCCCGCGACAAAGAGCGAAACAAGCGGGAAATGGCGCTTGCGGGGTTCCCTTGAGCCGCCCCCTCCCCTATAGAGCGCGCCTAGCCTGACATTGTTGACGAGTCGCGCCGACGGCCGGAAATCCGCGCCGGGTTTTCGCGCAGCCAGACCACGGATTTCACATGCCCAAACGCACAGATTTGAAGTCGATCCTGATTGTAGGCGCCGGCCCCATCATTATCGGCCAGGCATGCGAATTCGACTATTCCGGCACGCAGGCCTGCAAGGCGCTGAAGGAAGAGGGTTTCCGCGTCATCCTGGTCAACTCCAACCCGGCCACGATTATGACCGATCCGGAGCTTGCCGACGCCACCTATATCGAGCCGATCACGCCCGAAGTCGTCGCCAAGATCATCGCCAAGGAGCGCCCGGACGCCATCCTGCCGACCATGGGCGGCCAGACCGCGCTCAACACGGCCCTTTCGCTGCGCCGCATGGGCGTGCTCGACCGCTACAATGTCGAGATGATCGGCGCCAATGCCGAGGCCATCGACATGGCCGAGGACCGCTCGCTGTTCCGCGAAGCCATGGCGCGGATCGGCCTTGAAACGCCCCGCTCGATGCTGGCCAACGCCTCCGAAGCCAAGGACGCCGACAAGAAGAAACACGACGCCGCCCGCGCCGAACTCAAGGCCAATGGCGGCTCCGACGCCGACCTCGACGCGCTTGAGACCCAGTGGAACCTCGGCGAAGGCGACCGCAAGGCGCGCTATGTCGCCCATGGCATGGGCATCGCCGCGCAGGCGCTAGACCATGTCGGCCTGCCCGCCATCATCCGCCCGTCCTTCACCATGGGCGGCACCGGCGGCGGCATTGCCTACAACCGCCAGGAATTCTTCGACATCGTCGCCTCCGGCCTCGACGCCTCCCCCACCACCGAAGTTCTGATCGAGGAATCGGTGCTCGGCTGGAAGGAATACGAGATGGAGGTGGTCCGTGACAGGGCGGACAACTGCATCATCATCTGCTCGATCGAGAACCTCGATCCGATGGGCGTCCATACGGGCGACTCGATCACGGTCGCGCCCGCCTTGACTCTGACGGACAAGGAATACCAGATCATGCGCAACGCCTCGATTGCGGTGCTGCGCGAGATCGGCGTCGAAACCGGCGGCTCCAACGTCCAGTTCGCGGTCAATCCCGCCGACGGCCGCCTCGTCGTCATCGAAATGAACCCGCGCGTCTCGCGCTCCTCTGCGCTGGCGTCGAAGGCCACTGGCTTCCCGATTGCCAAGGTCGCGGCAAAGCTTGCGGTGGGCTACACGCTCGACGAACTCGACAACGACATCACCGGGGGTGCTACGCCCGCCTCCTTCGAGCCGTCCATCGACTATGTCGTCACCAAGATCCCGCGCTTTGCCTTTGAAAAGTTCCCCGGCGCCTCGCCGGTCCTCACCACCGCGATGAAGTCGGTCGGCGAGGTCATGGCCATCGGCCGCACCTTCCAGGAATCGCTGCAGAAGGCGTTGCGCGGCCTTGAAACCGGCCTCACCGGCCTCGACGAGATCGAGATCCCCGGCCTCGAAGGCCCGTCCGACCGCAACGCCATCCGTGCCGCCGTCTCCACCCCGACGCCCGACCGTCTGCGCATGGTGGCGCAGGCGATGCGCCTCGGCGTTTCGCTCGAAGACCTGCACCAGATGTCGGCCATCGACCCCTGGTTCCTCGAACAGATCGGCGCCATCGTCGACACCGAGGCCCGCATCCGCGAGCACGGCATTCCCACCGACGCCGACAATCTGCGCATGCTGAAAGCCATGGGCTTCTCCGACCAGCGCCTCGCCTCGCTTGTGAACTCCGACGCGCAAGCGATTCAGAAGACTCGCCAATTGCTCGGCGTCCACCCGGTCTACAAGCGCATCGACACCTGCGCCGCCGAGTTCGCCTCGCCGACCGCCTACATGTATTCGACCTATGAAATCCCCTTCGACGGCGCGCCGCGTTCCGAGGCGGAAGTCTCCGACGCTAAGAAGGTCGTCATCCTCGGCGGCGGCCCCAACCGCATCGGCCAGGGCATCGAGTTCGACTATTGCTGCGTCCACGCCGCCTACGCGCTGCGCGAGGCCGGCTATGAATCGATCATGATCAACTGCAACCCGGAAACCGTCTCGACGGACTACGACACGTCCGACCGCCTCTATTTCGAGCCGCTGACGGCTGAAGACGTGCTCGAAATCCTGCGCGTCGAGCAGGAGCGCGGCACGCTGCACGGCGTCATCGTCCAGTTCGGCGGCCAGACCCCGCTCAAGCTCGCAGACGCGCTCGAACGCGCCGGCATCCCGATCCTCGGCACCTCGCCCGACGCGATCGACCTCGCCGAAGACCGCGACCGCTTCCAGAAGCTCCTGCACAAGCTGGGCTTGAAGCAACCAAAGAACGGCATCGCATGGTCGGTCGAGCAAGCGCGGACTGTGGCCTCGGAGCTAGGCTTCCCGCTCGTCGTGCGCCCGTCCTATGTGCTCGGCGGCCGCGCCATGCAGATCATCCACGACGAAAGCATGCTGCAGACCTATCTGCTCGACACGGTGCCCGGCCTCGTGCCGGAAGACATCAAGCAGAAATACCCGAACGACAAGACCGGCCAGATCAATACGCTGCTCGGCAAGAACCCGCTCCTCTTCGACACCTATCTCGAAGGCGCGATCGAGGTCGACGTCGACTGCCTCTCCGACGGCGAGCACAATTACGTCGCCGGCGTCATGCAGCACATCGAGGAAGCCGGCATCCACTCGGGCGACAGCGCCTGCTCGCTGCCCGCCTACACGCTCGACGCCGAAACGGTTGCCGAACTCGAACGCCAGTCGAAGGCGATGGCGGTCGCGCTCAAGGTCGGCGGCCTGATGAACGTCCAATTCGCCATCAAGCGCACGGCGGGGAATTCGTCAGGGCGTGGCGAGAATGGTGACGGTCGATCGGAGCGCGGCGACCATAAGGGTGGTGACCACGGAAGCGCAGAACAGAGCCTTTCGCAGACCGCCCTCACGGGTTCCGGTGGGTGGGAGATTTACGTGCTCGAAGTCAATCCGCGTGCCTCCCGCACCGTGCCGTTCGTCGCCAAGGCAATCGGCCGGCCTATCGCCAAGATCGCGGCGCGCATCATGGCCGGCGAAAGCCTCGACGCGGCCTTTGCCCATTACGGCAAGAAGGTCGATTCCACCGCGCTCAACCACATCGCGGTCAAGGAAGCCGTCTTCCCGTTTGCCCGCTTCCCCGGCGTCGACACGCTGCTCGGCCCGGAAATGAAGTCGACCGGCGAGGTCATGGGCCTCGACACCGATTTTGCGCTGGCCTTCGCCAAGTCGCAGCTCGGCGCGGGCGTCGACCTGCCGCGCTCGGGCGCGGTCTTCGTTTCGGTGCGCGACGGCGACAAGCAGGGTGTGCTGCCTGCCGTCAAGCGGCTGGCCGATCTCGGCTTCAGGGTGCTGGCCACCTCCGGCACGGCGCGCTTCCTGGCGGCCGAGGGCATTGCGGCTGAAAAGATCAACAAGGTGCTTGAGGGCCGCCCGCATATCGAGGACGCCATCCGCAACCGTCAGGTCCAGCTGGTGTTCAACACCACCGACGGCCAGAAGGCGGTCTCGGACTCCAAGTCACTGCGCCGTGCGACCCTGATGCAGAAGGTGCCGTATTACACGACACTCGCCGGCATGGACGCCGCCGCGCGAGCGATCGCCGCGCTCAAGGCCGGGAGTTTGGAAGTGAGGCGGCTGCAGGATTATTTCTAAACGCGTCACGAACGCCGAGCCTTATCTCTCCCCTTGCGGCGGGGTGAGCCACGGTTTGCGAAGCAAACGAAAAGCCCCCAATGGGCTTTTCGAGCGCACGAACGCCTGAGCCCATAGGCGAAGGCTGAAAAGCGATTTCAGCATCTTAGCTAGCCCGGCCCTTGGCCGGTCTTGACGAGCTAAGTGCTAGAAATCGCAAAAGAGAATGTGACCGCGAAGCTTTATATCCGCCGCTCCAGCGATCACACGTGCGCATTCCGTTGAAGGCCCTTACTTCGAGGAAGGCACCTGCAACGATCAAATCCAGCCGGGACTCAACACCACCGAAGGCCAGCGGTCTCGGACTCAAAGTCTCAGCGGCGCGCCATGTTGATGCAGAAGGCGCTGGATTAAGCCACACTCACCGACGCTGAACCAGCAGCGGAAGCCATCGCCGGGCTAAATGCCGGGGGGGGAGCTGGAAGTGAGAAGGCTGACGGAGCATTTTCCAAGCGCCATTTATCGCACGTTGCTGGGAAGAGATCGCGAGTGGCTTCGGGCTGCTTTGGTGGCTAGTGGGAGCTAGACAATATTTCCTCTACACGATCGAAGAGAACTGCAAAGGCGCTGAATGCGATATCCGGCAAGCTCGGCACCACGACTTTGGCAAAATCGAGCTTTCCATCAACAATCTCCATATGCTCGGTCCCATCACCGATCGCTACCCGAATCGTTTCATCTCCCATCTTCCTAGATGCCTCAATTGGCTTCAGGACCAGCCTGCACGCTTGATGTGTCACTCCAAGGTGCTCATCGCTGAAGAAATATTCGATGGGAAGATTGTTATATCTTGCGCAAGCCTGCCGGAAAGCAGGCACGGGCAAGAGCAAACCAAAGGCCTTTCTGTGCGAGGCAATTTTTGTGTCCGAGAATAGGTCGCTGGAAGTGAACGTTCCGTCGAGCCTCCATTCCCGGATGCCTGCCTCATCCCTATCAAAAAGGCCAATTACTACATTGGCACTATCATGTGGGATAGCCCGCAACGATAGCGAGAGGCGAGAGGCACCAGCCGAGCCGCCATTTCTGCCGTCGGTGATGTCGCAGGATTTGATTTTGAAAGGCGACCTGCCACCGCGCACTCGCTTCCACGCCTCCGACAGGATCAACTCATCAGTCTTGCCTTCAGTCAACAGAACAGGAAGACTGAATTCTGCAAGTCTCCGCCGAAATTCATCAGCTTGCACACGGAATTCCGCAACCTCAGATTCTCTTTGCGAATATTGTTCAAGCGCCTTTGCGACAGCCGGCAAGTAAAAGCCCTCTCCAACAGCCTCGCCAATATCCAATCTTTCAAGGCTCTTTCCCTGAATTATCTTAGCGTCACCTTTTTGATCTCTGGATATATAGAATTTCTGAATATTTGGCCCAGACAGATTGTAAAAAGATGGGCTATGTGTCGTAACGTAAACCTGAACGCTATTCCCCGAAGCTAGGCGGGAAAAGCGCTTTGCTTCAGCCTCAGCAGAAACGAAATCTAAGGAATTCTCAGGCTCTTCAAAGCCCCAAATATGAAAGCTGTACTTATCTCTATCGCAAATGAAATTTAGTATTTCTGGTATATGCCTAGCTTTGATTCCATCGCCCCTCTGTAAAGTCAAAGATTTATAAGAGTCTCCTTCCAATCCAACTGTCTCAAAATCCAAAGTCTCAAACAACTGATCCATACGAGAAGGGGCGGATATCTTAGATTCATGAGCAACTTCCTTCGGCATTCCAGAGAACAACTCACTGGTAGATGACTGCACGCGAGTCGCAAAATCTTCAACATTTCTCAAAAAATCGCTCGAATTAGCTAAAATCTCATATATATTTCCAAGCAATTTCCTAAATATTCTAGAGTCTTTAATAGCCGGAATATGTATAAATCTTATAAGATTCATAAATCTTGTAACGATATGCCTTTGATTATCCTTTATGTGAGATGAAACCTCTTCAACATATTCGTCATCACGAGAAACTGTCCACTGTCTCTTAACATAAAACTCCGGACCAAGCGACTTCCGATAATTAATCGGGGTCGTAAAAGTGACTTTTACATAGATGAATTTTCTAACGCCTTCTGATTCAATAGATTCACCTCGACGCTTATCACTAAAATCTATGTCAAAATTGAATTCATTTTCATCGTCTGTCTTTCCGTTAAAGAAAAGATTCAAGGCCCTAATGACATTAGATTTTCCAATATCATTCTTACCGAATATAATGTTCAGATCACTGCATCTAATTAACGATTCTTTGTAAAAGCTACGAAAGTAAGCAATTTCAACTTCCTTAATGAGCTGCATCTAGACCTCCAGAATCACCTCTGACAATAACGGCCGCCGAAGCTGTGTGGAAGGTCGGTCTACTAGGCGCTGCGAACGGCTCCAGTGCACACGGGCGAGACCTGCCGTTGAAACCGGGCACCATTTTCATCATCGATGGTGCCAACACACGCCTCTCCACGTCTCTCAAATCGAGGTTCGAAGGACAGTTCGAAACCTACTCGTCCGGTCCGCCGCGATGGTTCCGTGCCATTTTCGGCCGTTCACGCTTCGCGTGGAGAACGGGCATTCCATTCGGCCGATGGGCGAAACCCGGGGTTTCACAGTTCGTCCCTCAACAAGCGCATTTTGACGCTTTTCGTTTGCCCCCCGCAAAAAATCCCCGCCCCATTTATCCCCCCACCTTCCCCCTCCCTTATCCTCCCTATTGCAGCTTGCTTGAGGGAACGGGACGTACGACCGGACTTTCCATTGCAAGTGTGGCGCTGGTGAACGGTCGCAACGGTCGCGGCAAGTGCCAGCCTCTGAGCGCACCGAGTGCTGTCCCTCTGGGATGAAGGCGGCAACCCGCAAGGGTTACGATCCGCGCATTCCGGGCCGGCCGGTAACGCAAGGGGATAAACGCCGGCGGCGCATGGCAGCGTGTCTCAAAACAAAAACTCTTCGGCGCGATGCCATGCGTCGCCTTCCTCATAAATCCGGCTTGATGAGCGCGGGCCGCTTCCGCGCGCCCAGATGCCCCCCCTCTGTCCTGACGAAAGGAACAGTTATGCCCCGCAGCCGAAAACCCTACGCCCATCGCCCCAACGCCAAGGCCGCAGCCGCCTTCGGGCGCATCCGCGAAACCGCAGTCATCTGCGCCGCCAGCCTGTTTGGCGAAAAGCCGCCCGCAGACATTGAAGACCTGTCGCCCGAGGCGCTGCGCCACGCGGCAGGCATGATGCTGTTCCTCACCCGCATCGACTCGAAGGACATGGCGGCGCTGTCGACCGGCCCCGGCTCATTCGCCGATTTCAGATACCAGCCCTGGCCGGCGGATTTTCAGGCCGAAAAGCCGCTGTTCGCCCCCGTGCAGCGCGCCCAAACCTGAATGCACACGCAGAAATGCTCGCATACCGGAGTTTCAGGCGGCCATTTCTTGCGATTGCGCACACCGTGCGCCTCGGGCACTGTGGGCCATGAAACCTCTTCGCAACATTCGCGGCATGACCGCCGGGCAGAGTGCCGCCATCCACGCGCATGTCGCCTTCCTGCATGAGGCGCTCGACGCACGCGAGGCGATCCTCGAATGGCGCAAGGGCTCCGGCCCGGTGCCGGTGCCATGGCCGGCATGGGTCAAGGCCGACCTGCCGCCCGGCGTCGGGCCGGACCTCTGCCGCTGGGACTGGGAGGACATTTCCGCCAGGGGAAAGGCCCTGCGCGATGCCTGCTTCCCGGTCGTCAAGGCGGCCTATGGCGACGAATATGACGACGACAACCCGCACCGGGAACTCGCGGCCTATTTCTACCGCCTGTTGCTCGGCCATGGCAGCGCATACCGCCAGATCCGCTATTCCTGGTATCTGACAGGCTCTCCCGAATGGCGCGCGCGCATCGACCAATGGGCCGCCGACACCCGCGCCCATCTCGACGCCCTGCCGCTTGAGGACGAGCCGCTTGCCTGAGCGGCGATGTAAGGCATCTGGCTGTTTGAGTGACGCACATGCCCCGCGCCTATGACCCGTTCGACGATATCCGCCCCGAGGCGGCAGGCGTTTCGCTGGTCCCGCCGCAAGCGGTCGCCGACAATGCGGCGCGCGGGCTTCAACTGCGCGAGCAGTTCCGGCGCGGCGGCACGCAGGTCGGCGCGGGCATAGCGGCGAGCCTCGCGCGTCGCGACGCGCAGACTCTCGATATGATCCGGCGCATGGTCAGCTATTTCGCGCGACACGAGGTCGACAAGCGCGGGCGCAACTTCGGCAATGCGGCAGATCCGTCAGCCGGCCACATCGCCTGGCTGTTATGGGGCGGTGACGAAGGCCGCGCCTGGGCGCTGGAGATGAGGCAACGGCTTGCGGGTCAGTGACCGCCGCCCTTGCCCTTCTCCTTGCCCTTGCCATCGTTGGCGGCATTATAGGCCTGCGTCTCGGCCACGAAGATTTCGGTGCGCACGCGCCCGCAGGATTTTTCGGTCACGGATGTCAGCCGGCGATTGGCCGCAACCCACGACAGGCTCACCAGCTTGGCGTTCTGCTCCGCTTCCGCCTCGCTTGCCGCCTTCAGCGCCGGAACGTTCACAGCGCCGCAACGGCTCCCGATCAACTCAGCCAGCGCATAGGAGTAGGTCGCAGAGGTTTCGGCAGCACTTTCAAGCGCCAGGGCCGCGACCTTCTGCTGTTCGGCGAGGCTCTCATGCGAAATCTCCGCCGCCGCAGGTTCAGGCGCAAGGAACATCGCCCAACCGGCATATGCGCCACCCGCGATGACCGACACAGGCAGCGCGACCATCAGGCCGAGCATCAGCTTCGATCTTTTGGATTTCGGGGCCTTGTCGGCGGCGGAAGCAGGCTTGCTGGCAGCGGGGGTCTTGGATGACTTCTTGAGCATGGCGGGTGTCTTACCGGAAAGCGGTTAAATCCCGGTGAGTCCGATCGGTCGATTTGCTCAGTTTCCCACGTTTGCCTGCACCACTTCCGTCACGATCGCCGTCATCAACCGGTGCAGTTCGTCGCGATAGCCGTTGCGGGTCGAAGCCTCCTCGACAGACGTCATCACCACGGTCAGACCGAGATCGGGCGTGATGTAGAGCATCTGTCCCCCATAGCCCCAGGCATAGTAGGTTGGATGCCCATCAATATCGCGGATGAACCAGCCATAACCGTATCGCTCTCCCGAAAAGATCGACCTTGTGCGCGGCGTCCAGGACTGGTCGATCCAGTCGGCGGGCACCACCTGCTTGCCGCCGGCCATGCCGCGATTGCGGTAAAGCTCGCCAAAGGCCATCAGCGAACGCGGCGTCATCGCCATCTGGTTGCCGCCGAGATAAATGCCCTGCGGGTCGCGCTCCCAGCCGGAGATGCGAAATCCGTCGACATCGGCCAGCCATTCATGCGCAAGGTCGAGCGTCGAACGGCCGGTCTTGGCCGTGAGTATGGCCGACAGGAGATGCGTCGAGGCGGTAGAATAGAGCATCCCGCCGCCCGGCCTGTCCTCGAACGGTTCGGCAAGCGCGGCGCGCACCCAGTTGCGGCTTGCCACCCATTTTCCGTAGTTCGGTCCGCTAAGCCGGCCCAGCCCCGCCTGCATCGACAGAAGATTGCCGACAGTGATCTGGTCCATGCGCGGGTCGGGTTCGGGCGGCATGTCGCGCGAAAGCGTACCTGCGATCCTTTCATCGGCGCCGCTCAGGACGCCCTTGTCGATCGCAATGCCGACCAGCGCGCTCATCACCGATTTCGACGCCGACTTGATGTTGCGGGGCTGGCTGACCGAATGGCCGTTGAACCCCTTTTCGACCAGCACCTCGCCATTGCGCGCAATGATCAGGGTTTCGAGCCTTCCCAGCCGCTCCGCTTCGACGACAAAGCCGGTAAATACCGGTTCGCGCGCCGTCAGCGGGCTTGTCGCGGCAACCGCAAGCAAGGCGGCAAGGAGGATTCGTCTCATGGGCGAGAACTTAGGGTCACGACGATGTCAGCCGCTTCGGCCGCGTTTGCGCACCCGGTCCCGGCCAAGGCCCGTCGCGGTCAGAAGCCCCTGCCGCTTGGCGTGATAATAATAGCCGGATTGATAGAGCCGGTCGGCATAGGCCTCGTCTCCACCCGCAACCAGCCACGCGCCGCGCAGATAACGCACCCCGTAGATGAGGTTCGTCTCGGCATCGAAAAGTCCTTCGGGCGCGCCTCGATAGCCCATGCCTCTGGCTGTCTGATGCTTGATCTGCATCAACCCCCAGTGGCCCCGGTTAAAGGCGCGGGGGTTGAACGTGCTCTCGCGTCTCACCACCTTGCGCACGAATTCTTCGCGCAGGCCGTAATGGGCAGCATATTTGCGGATCAGGTCGTCAACGCTCGCCCCGCTCGACATTGGCGGCAGGGGCGCGAAGGCCGCGACCTTGATCTCCGGCAGGTCGTCGGCCTTTGGCGAAGATTCGGCGACTGCCCCCCCGGCCTGCGTAACGTCGGCCAGCGGAACCTCGCCTGCCGCCGTCATTGCATCCGCCATCCGGGACGTGCCGGGCTTGGCTGGCGACGACGCGAAATTGTTGGCCGCAAGATCGAGATCGAGCACCGAGGGCGCCGACACGCACCCGCCGAGCGAAAGGGCCATCAAAGCCGTCAGAATGACACGGGCGGGCTGCAGTGTGTGGCTCCTTGGCGGTTGTCGCAGTGCGGCAATGAAGCAACTTTCTGGCGGGAATGAGACATTCAGGAGGCTAGGCGACCGTTTCCGGAACGCCTGTCTTTCAACTTTCGGGAGTTCTGGCAGGTTTCGGGTGTCGCGGCAAACCGGCTGCCTTTATGTCAGCAGCCCGCAAGCAATCTATTGCCCCGGCTTCGGCCGGCCTTAAGATAAGTCAGGGAGTAAAGTGATGGGCATGTCCTTCTATCATCTCTTCGACACTTCACTCGGCACGATCGGCATCGCATGGCGCGGCAATTCCATCGTGCGGCTGCTTCTTCCCCAAAGCGACCTTGGCGCCATGGCGCGAAAGCTTGAAGGCTTTGGCGCGCATCGGGCCGCGCCGACCCCGGCTGTCGAAAAGATCATCGATATGATCCGGCGTTATACGGCCGGGGCCGACATCGATTTTTCACAGGTTGACGTGGACGCGGGCGAAGTCGGCGCGATGCGAACCGCCATCTATGGCGAACTTCGGAAGGTGCGCCACGGCGAGACGCTGACCTATGGAGACCTCGCCAGACGCGCCGGCTATCCCGGCATGGCGCGCGAGATCGGCGAGGCGATGGGCAAGAACCCCGCGCCGCTCATCGTGCCATGTCACCGGGTCGTTGCTGCCAATGGCAAGCTCGGCGGTTTTTCAGCGCCAGGCGGCGCGATGACAAAGGAAAAGATGCTGCGGCTCGAACGCGCCTTGGCCGAACCGGCACAGGCCGGGTTCGGCTTCTAGAGCATTTCCAGCAAAAGTGTGAAGCGGTTTTGCGTCCGGAAATGCGGCCAAAACAAAGAGATAGAGCGAGATGAGGAAGACACACCTGCCAGCTTCAGTCGAACGGATCGATGCGCGGCATGCATTTGAACACGCGGCAGCGCGGCGTATCGGCGGTCGGGACCACCTCGATCTTCGCGTATTCGTCCGTGTCGCAGAACCCGCCATGAGCCACGTAGCGGTCGTAAAGCGTCATGTTGGTGCGCGGCGACTTGTAGCGCAGGATCGCAGCCCCTTCCGACTGGACGCGGCGCTGCACGTTCTCGCACTGCATCGTCTGGGTATTGAGGCGCGAAATCGCGCTGGCGGGCAGGACGGTTGCGGCCAGACAGGCTGCGATGATGATGGTGCGCATGACGACCTCCAGAGGCATTTGAAAGACCACGGCTCGAACTTGATTGGAATATAGCGTCGTTTTGGGCATCTGCGAGGCCGGCAGGTGATTGCTCTTGCAAGACAGGCCGATAATCATTATTTCACAGTCATTGATTTTTCGGCCGAATGATACGCAGGCCGCGCCTGTCGCGACCCCAGACGTCTTTCTCAGAAAACTCGATGCCAACCGACCCGATGGGTCTCGAACTGACGAAGACGAAAGACTGACTATGGCGACTGGTACTGTTAAGTGGTTCAATGCAACCAAGGGTTTTGGCTTTATCCAGCCTGACGCTGGTGGGCAGGACGTATTCGTTCACATCTCGGCCGTTCAGCGGTCGGGAATGACCAGCCTGGCCGAAGGCCAGAAGGTCAACTTTGAAATTGGTCAGGACCGCCGCACCGGCAAGTCCTCGGCCGAACAGCTCAGCCCGGCCTGATTGCGCGCCGCCGGCGAAGGTCGGCAGCGATGCGGCAAGTCACGGATGTACTGGCGGCCGCGCGTCGATAGCGCGCCGCTCCCGGACCTCGAAACGTATGCGGCGGATTGCTGCGCGCTTGGGGACTACGGGACACAATAGGCCATAAAGGCTGCGGGAAGGCGGGGCATTGCTCCGCCTTTTTCTTTTGCACGTGCATTGCCTTGGATCGGGGCAGCTATGGGCGAGCGAGTGCCTGCGGCGGCGGCGTCTCGGCGGACGTCACCGCAACGATTGCGTCGCCAGGCGCAGTCAGCCGCCAGACGACGGCTCCGGCCATATGCTCCAGTATTGCCGATCCCAGAAGCGCCTGCGGCGCGACGCGCTGCAACACCACGCTTCCGAAACCGCGCCTGCGCTCCGGCTCTGTTCGGGCACCGCTGGACGTCGTCTCGTCCCAGACAAATTCGAACTGCTTGCGCTTGTCCTCGTCCATAAACATGCGCCAACTGATGGCCACCCGCCCGTCCTTGTTGGACAGAGCGCCATACTTGGCCGAGTTCGTGCCAAGTTCATGCAGCGCCATGCCCAGATGCTGAACTGCATTGGGCACCAGCGTCAGCATCGGCCCGGACACGAACACCTGCTCTTCATGCCCGAACGGCCGAAGATGCTCGATCGTCAGTTCGGCCATGCTCGCGCCCGACCATTCCGACGTGACGAGAAGGTCGTGGGAGCGAGCAAGCGCCATGATGCGGTCGCGCACCTTTTCCTGAAATTCGGCCTGGCTGGTTGACCTGTTGTTGGTCTCGCGCACCATCGACAGGATAACCGCGAACTGGTTCTTCACGCGATGATTGACCTCGCGCATCAGCATCCTGATGCGGCGCTCGTTCTCGCGCATGCCGGTGATGTCGCGCGCGATCTTGGATGCGCCGACAATATCGCCCTGCCGGTCCCTGATTGGCGAGACGGCCACGGAAACGGCAATGGGCGTCCCGTCCTTGCGGCGCCGTGTTGTCTCGAATGCCGGAACGGTCTCCTTCCGCATGATGCGTGAGATGATCTCGGTTTCTTCGTCGCGGCGTTCATCAGGGATGATCTTCAGGATGGACTGGCCGATCATTTCGTCTGCCGTGTAGCCGAAAAGCTTCGTGGCAGCCTCGTTCCAGTCGGTGACAATGCTGTTCAGGTCTTTTGCGATGATAGCGTCTGAAGACAACGCAATGATGGCTGCGAGACGGTCGTCGTTGTTGTCATCTGACCGCCTCTGATTCTTACGTGTTCTATGCATCGCATATCCTGCCGGAGCTGAAGCACGTCGCGATCTTCCAGATCGACGTCATGTCTCCGGCGTCCTGTTCTAGCGCATGTCCTTGGCTCGAAACCGGTGCTCGCCTACGTGTACATGCTCTCGATCGGGATAAGTCGCAGATGACGTGTCTGTTCCAAAGACGCGTGCAATCGGCTGTGGAAAGCGTGCGGCGGCCCTAAATCCTCGTGCCCGACGCAGCGTCGAACAGATGGATGGCGCCGGGCTGGATGGCCAGGTGCAGCCGCTCGCCGGTGCGGCACGACGTGTTTCCCGGCAACCTGGCGATGATGTCGGCACTGCTATCCGTCGCACCGACGATGCGGCCGTGGACGAGCGTATCTGCTCCCAATGCCTCCACCACGCTGATATCGATCGTGAAATCAGCATTGAGCTGTTCAACCGACGTCAAATGTTCGGGTCTGATGCCCAGCAGCACATGGCGTCCGCCTTCCGGCAGGCTGGCGTCGCGCGGCTTGACGACAACGCCACCCGGCAGCTCCAGCCCCTTTGACCCAAGAGTGGTGGTCAGGATCAGGTTCATCGCCGGCGAGCCGATGAAGCCGGCGACGAACACCGACGCCGGCTTATCGTAGATCGCGGTCGGCGTGTCGATCTGCTCCGCCCTGCCCTCGTTCATCACCACCAGAAGATCGGCGAGCGTCATCGCCTCAACCTGATCGTGGGTGACGTAGACGGATGTGACGCCAAGCGCGCTTTGGAGCTTCTTGATCTCGATGCGCATCTGGCCACGCAGCTTTGCGTCAAGATTGGACAGCGGCTCGTCGAACAGGAACACCTGCGGCTTGCGCACGATGGCGCGCCCCATCGCCACGCGCTGGCGCTGTCCGCCCGAAAGCTGGCGCGGCTTGCGGTCGAGATAGGGCTCGATTGCCAGAATGCGCGCCGCTTCCTTCACCCGCTGGTCGATCTCGGCCTTCGGCGTGCCGCGATTGCGCAGGCCATAGGCCATGTTGTCGTAGACGCTCATATGCGGATAGAGCGCGTAGTTCTGAAATACCATGGCGATGTCGCGCTCGGCCGGGCCGATCTCGTTCATGACACGCCCTTCAAAGACGCAGTCACCGGCCGTGATCGTCTCAAGACCTGCGATCATGCGCAGCAAGGTGGACTTGCCGCAGCCCGACGGCCCGACAAGCACGCACAACGCCTTGTCGGGAATGGCGATGCTAACGCCCTTAACCGCCTCGACGCCGCCGGGGTAAACCTTCCTGACATCTTTCAGATCGACCGTCGCCATTCACAAACTCACTTCTCGGAATCGACCAGACCGCGCACGAACCAGCGCTGCATCAGCACGACCACCAGGATCGGCGGGATGATGGAAAGCATGGCGGTGACCATGACCAGATGCCACTGGGTATCGGCGTCGGCGAAGGAAACCATCTTCTTCAAGGCGACTACGATCGTCGTCATGCTGTTGGAATTGGTGACGAGCAATGGCCAGAGATACTGCGTCCACCCATAGATGAACTGGATGACGAAAAGAGCCGCGATGTTGGTCATCGACAGCGGCAGCAGGATATCGCGGAAGAATTTCATCGGCCCCGCCCCGTCGACACGCGCGGCTTCCACCAGTTCGCCCGGAATTGTGAGGAAGAACTGCCTGAACAGCAGCGTCGCGGTTGCCGAGGCGATGAGCGGCACGATCAGGCCCGCATATGTGTCGATCAAGCCAAGATCGACCATGACCTTGTAGGTCGGCAGGATGCGCACTTCGACGGGCAGCATCAGCGTAACGAAGATCAACCAGAAGAAGGTCATGCGCAGCGGAAAGCGGAAGAAAACGATCGCATAGGCTGACAGGAGCGAGATGATGATCTTGCCGATGGCAATGCCCAGCGCCATCACCGTCGAATTGAACAGAAGCGTGCCGACGCCGACGCCGCCGATGCGGCCGATGCCGCCAAACAGTGCCTCCGAATAATTTTCGACAAGCTGGTCACCCGGCGTCAGCGGCAACGGGGGCCTCAGGATCGTCTGCAAGGTGTGCGTCGACCCGACGAAGGTCGAGTAGATCGGGAAGGCGACGACGATGATGCCGATGATCAGGATGACATGAGCGATGTATATGCCGGACGACCGCTGGCCGATCATCAACTGGTCAGACCCTTTGGCAGGGCCATGCGGTTTCGCATCAGCCATAATGCACCCTCCGCTCGATATAGCGGAACTGGATCGCGGTCAGCGCTATGACGATGACCATCAGGATGACGCTCTGCGCCGCCGACGCGCCGAGAATGAGGTTTACGAAGCCGTCGTTAAACACCTTGTAGACTAGGGTTTCGGTCGATTTGCCGGGGCCGCCGCCGGTCACGGCGTGGATGATGCCGAACGTGTCGAAGAAGGCGTAGACCGTGTTGACGACGAGCAGGAAGAAGGTTGTCGGCGCGATCAGAGGGAAGATGACTGTCCAGAATCGTTTCGTCTCACTCGCCCCATCGATTGCCGCCGCTTCGATAAGCGATCTCGGAATCGACTGAAGTCCCGCGACGAAGAACAGGAAATTGTAGCTGATCTGCTTCCAGGCTGCGGCGATGATAACCAGCCCCATGGCCTGATTGCCATCGAGTACCGGGTCCCAATGGATGCCCCAGTCGCGGAAGAGATAGGCGAGATTGCCCAGCGCGGGGTGGAACATGAAAAGGAAAAGCATCCCGGCAGTCGCGGGTGCAACCGCGTATGGCCAGATGATCAGCGTCCGGTAAAGCCCCCTCGCCCGCACCACTTTTTCCGCCATCACAGCGAGCAGAAGGCCGGCCGTGAGCGCCAGAAGGGCAGTCGACACGGAAAACACGACCGTCACCTGGATGGAATTCAGATAGCTCGGCTCGGACAGGACACGCTTGAAATTGTCGAACCACACGAAAGTCGAGCGCAGGCCGAACGGGTCCTCCCTGAGCATCGATTGGCGCACGGCCTGGCTTGCCGGCCAATAGAAGAACACAAGCGTGATGATCAGCTGGGGAGCGACCAGCACATAAGGCAGGATCTTGTTGGGGAAAACGACGCGCGGTGACGACAAATCAGCCTCGAAGCGTGACCAGAATATCCGGACGGGAACGCGCAGCCGCACACGGTGCGGCTGCGCTTTGACCGGTCAGGATCAGTTGCTTCCGACCGCTTCCTTGATCGCAGCGTTGCCGCGAGAGACGGCATTGTCCATCGCCTGCTGCGCGGTCTGCTTGCCGGCGAGGAGGTTTTCATATTCCTCGTTCATGATGTCGCGAACCTGCGGCAGGTTCGGCAGGCGCACGCCCTTGGAGTTCTCGGTCGGGGCCTTTCCGGTCATCTGTATGATCGGGATCTCGCGACCCGGGTTCTTCTCGTAGAAGCCGGACGCCTTGGTCGCCTCATAAGCGGCGAAGGTGACCGGGAGATAACCCGAATCCTGATGCAGCCGCTCCTGAACCTCGGTCTTCGACAGATAGGCGAAGAATGCCGCGACACCCTTGTAGGTCTCGGCCGACTTGTTGCCGAACACCCAGAGGCTGGCGCCGCCCGGCGTCGTGTTCTGCGGTGCGCCCGGGGCATCGGAATCGTAAGGCAGTTCGCCAGTGCCGTAGTTGATGCCCGACTTGATCACGTCGCCAAGACCACCCGACGATTCGGTGAAGATGCCGCATTCACCACCGAGGAACAGCGGCTTGGCTTCCGACGTGCGGCCGCCATACTTGAACACGCCTTCCTTGGCGAGTTCGGCGAGCGCCTGGAAATGGTTGACGTATATAGGCGCGTTGACCTTGAGCTCGACCGCGCCGCCGGCAAGGCCGTTCTCTCCGGTTGCCCAGGAGACGTTGTTCCAGGCCGCGAAGTTCTCGGTGTGAATCCAGGTCAGCCAGGTCGAGGTGTAGCCGCAGGAGGCCGCGCCGCTGGTCTTGATCTTGCGGGCCATCTCCCAGACCTCATTCCAGGTCTTGGGCGGGGTGTTCTCGTCAAGGCCGGCCTTCTTGAAGATGTCCTTGTTGTAATAGAGGATCGGCGAGGACGAATTGTAGGGGAACGACAGCATGGTGCCGTCGGGCTTCGAATAATAGCCTACGATGCCCGGCAGATACTGGCTCTTGTCGAAGGTCATGCCGGCTTCGGTGAGAACGTCGGCAACGGGCTTCACCGCGCCCTCTGCAGCCATCATGACGCCAGTGCCGACGTCGAAAACCTGCATGATGTCAGGAGCCTGTCCGGCGCGGAACGCGGCGATGCCTGCGTTGAGCGTCTCGGGATAGGTGCCCTTGAAAACCGGCACGATCTTGTAATCGGCCTGGCTTTCGTTGAATTCCTTGGAGATGCGCTCGACAACTTCGTTGTTTGCGCCCGTCATGGCGTGCCACCAGGAAATTTCCGTGACGGCAAATGCGCTGCTCGATGCCAGCGCTACCGACGTCAGGGCGGTGGCGAAAAGAAGGGAACTGCGGGTGTTCATAGTGAGGCTCTCCCGTTGATAGCCGGTTGAAGACCGGTCGTATGTGATCACGCTGTGTAACGAGCGGATGACAAACCACACAGGCCGGTCGGCATAGGGCCGGCCTGAATGCTTTCCTCCAAAAGAGAAGCCTAGTGCATCAGTTAGCCGGTTTCCAGTCCATAGATCGGTAGCCTTCCAGCGAGCGGACGCGGTCGAGCCATGCCGCAACTGAAGGGAACGCCGACAGGTCGTATCCGGCAAGTTCCGCATCCTGCGTGTAGGCAAAAAGGGCGATATCGGCGACGCTAGGGCGCGCGCCAGCCAGCCACTGCGTCTTCGTCAGTTGCGTTTCCATGACGCCCAGCGCCCGGTCTCCGCTTTCGAGAAGGCTCGCCATGCGCTCGGGCGTGGCAAGATGCGCGCGCTCGGCATAGACGACCAGCGAACGGCGCACGGCGATATACGGTTCGTGGCTGTACTGCTCGAAGAAGAGCCATTGGTAGACCTGCGCCCGCTCGTAACGGTCGTCCGGCAGATAGTTGGTGCCTTCCGCCAGATAGAGCAGGATCGCATTGGATTCGGCGATGAAACGGCCATCATCGAGTTCAAGCAGCGGCACCTTGCCATTGGCGTTCATGGCTAGAAATGCCGGCTTGCGGGTCGTTCCGTCCCGCGAACTCGTCTCGACATGCTCGAACGGCTGGCCTGTCAGGGCCAACAGCAAACGTGGCTTGTAGCAATTTCCGCTGTCGAGCATTCCATAGATGCGCATCGGTCTTCTCCGTCCTTGCCGGCGACTGTGCCGCTTCGGCAGCCGCACGACCAGCGAGAATTGGTGAAGGACCGATCAGACTTTCGAATGAACGAACGCTCCCGGCACGATGTCGGGCCTCGCCAGCGCATAGCTCTGCACCATGTCGGCGCCGGCAAGTTCGGCCAGTTCGATGTTGCGGCTGGATTCAAGCCCTTCAAGCACCGTCGTCGCGCCGGTAGACTTGATTGATGCAACCAGCGTCGTCAGCAGATTAAAGCCGGCTTTCGACCTCATCAGCCGGTTCGACCACGCCCCGTCGAATTTGACGATATCAGGGCCTAGGCGTTCGATGCGGTGAAGGTCGGATTCTTCAGCACCATAGTCGTCAACCGCGATGCGGAATCCCTTCTCCTTCGCCGATGCGACGAACTCGACCAAAGCGGTCTCCGAGGTCGCGGCTTTCTCCGTAACCTCGCAGACCAGCCTGCCGGAGGGGATTCCGGCCTCGTGCATGACAAGCCGAAGGTCGCGCAGCGTCGTCACCGCAATCTCGCTCTCGGCAAAGATCGACGGGTCGAAATTGATGAATATCGAAACCGAGGGATCGAGGAATTTCCCGGCATTCAGGATGTGGATCGACCGCGACAGGGCTTCGACATGCACCCGGTCCTGTGGCTCGATATTGGAAAAGAAGCGATCGGGCGATACAGCCCGGCCGCCGCGAAACGGGCGCAGCAGCGCCTCGTAGGCGACGATCTCCAGCTTGCCCGGTCGAAAGGCGTAGATAGGTTGGAGCGCCGTTCGCAGCACGAAGACCGACCAAAGCCCGACGGAGCTGCCGTCAGGCTCCCTCGAAATGCCGGCGAGAACGTCATTGCGCGACATCGGCGCATCGCCTTTCGGGACATGTCCTGAGGCAATTTGATTCGGCCAGGACATCTGTTCTTAGCATTTCAGTGCGCTGGCACCACCGTTCGGCCTTGCGCCGGCTTCGCTCATGCGGCATTGGAGCCGCGCGCAATGGTCGGAACGACCCGTCCCGACCACGATGCGCCTGACCAATGGAGATTTACCGTCATGGCTTTTCTGGCCGACGCCCTTTCCCGTGTGAAGCCCTCCGCGACGATCGCGGTCACCCAGAAGGCGCGCGAACTGAAAGCGAAAGGCCGCGACGTGATTTCGCTGGGCGCAGGCGAGCCTGACTTCGACACGCCGGACAACGTCAAGAATGCCGGCATTGAAGCGATCCGCCGCGGCGAGACGAAGTACACGCCGGTTTCGGGCATCATGCCGCTGCGCGAGGCGATTGCGGCGAAGTTCAAGCGTGAGAACAACCTGACCTACAAGCCGGAGCAGACGATCGTCGGCACCGGCGGCAAGCAGATCCTGTTCAACGCGCTGATGGCGACGCTGAACCCCGGTGACGAGGTCGTCATCCCGACGCCATACTGGGTCAGCTACCCCGAAATGGTGGCGATCTGCGGCGGCACAAGCGTGTTTGCGCCGACGACCATCGAAAACGGCTTCAAGCTGACGGCGGAGGCACTGGAAAAGGCGATCACGCCGAAGACCAAGTGGCTGATCCTCAACTCGCCGTCGAACCCGTCGGGCGCTGCCTACACGCAAGCCGAGCTTCGCGCTCTCGCCGACGTTCTGCTCAAGCACCCGCATGTCTGGACGCTGACCGACGACATGTATGAGCACCTGACCTATGGCGACTTCCAGTTCCGGACCATCGCCGAGGTGGAGCCTGCCCTGTATGAGCGCACGCTGACCATGAACGGCGTCTCGAAAGCCTATGCCATGACCGGCTGGCGCATCGGTTATGCGGCCGGACCGATCCAGCTCATCAAGGCGATGGACATGATCCAGGGCCAGCAGACCTCGGGCGCCTGTTCGATCGCCCAGTGGGCATCGGTCGAGGCACTGAACGGGCCGCAGGACTTCATCCATAAGAACAAGGCGATCTTCCAGGGCCGCCGCGATCTGGTCGTCTCGATGCTTAACCAGGCCAGCGGCATCACCTGCCCGGTGCCGGAAGGCGCGTTCTATGTCTATCCGTCCTGCGAAGGCACGATCGGCAAGAAGGCGCCGTCAGGCAATGAAATCAGGTCGGACGAGGATTTCGTCTCCGAACTGCTGGAGGCCGAAGGCGTGGCGGTCGTGCATGGCTCGGCGTTTGGCCTCGGCCCGAACTTCCGCATTTCCTATGCCGCATCCGAAAAGTCGCTTGAAGACGCCTGCGTGCGCATCCAGCGATTTACGAACAGCCTGAAATAAACGATTCGGATGACTCGGGAATCGGGCGGCCACAGCGCCGCCCTTTTCATATGAATTGAGCCTCCGCCGGAGCCGCCAATGACCGCCTATGCAGAGCTCATCGGATCCGCAGCCGCGTTGATCACATCGCTGTGCTGGGTTCCGCAAATGATCAAGATGTTGCGCGAGCGCCGGGCGGAGGGCGTGTCGCTGATCGCCAATCTGGCTTTCGCCGCTGGCATCCTGCTCTGGCTCGTCTATGGCATACTGATCGGGTCGTGGCCGCTGATCGGCGCAAACACGGTCACGCTCGCCTGCGCGCTGACGATTGTCGGGCTGAAGCTGCGTTACGGCTGAACACACCCGTCAAGGGTGTCGCACGCCTGCAACTACTGACAACTTGCTGTCAGGATGACTGCTTCCAGGCGGCGCCGGGCCTGCATCGCCCTTCCATTGCGGCATGACTCGACCCATATTCGCACCATGGCCAGAACCTCCGACAAATCGTCTGTGCGCAAGCGCGGCAGTACGATGACCGATTTCCATGATGCGTCCGAGCCGCTGGACCCACAGGGGTTTGGTGAGTCTCCCCAGCCCGACCTGACAGGCACGCCCCTGTCCGGGAGCGTGGCCGACTGGATTCGCGATCTTGAAAAGGCTGCCGAGGTAGAAGGGCGCAAGGCGTCGACCCGCGCAATTCGCTCGGAGGCAGGCAAGCACCGCCTCAAGGCGTCCGGCAAGCTCGACGCGCCTGCAGTCGGCGACAAACGCACAGGCGGCGGAACGCTGATCGGCGGATCGAACGATCCCAAGGTGCGCGCGGCAGCCGGCCTGATGCCAGTCGCAGGTCTAGATGTGACGCTCGAAGAAGCCGTCGGCATGTCGACTTCGGGCGTGACGGCGACCGTACAGGCGCTGTCCGACCTGATCGAAAGCGGCAATCCGCTGCACAAGAACGGCCAGATATGGACGCCGCACCGCCCTGCCCGCCCTGACAAGTCCGAAGGCGGCATCGCCATCAAGATGGTGACGGAATACAAGCCGGCCGGCGACCAGCCGACTGCGATCAAGGATCTGGTCGAAGGCGTCGATGCGGCCGAGCGCACCCAGGTACTGCTTGGCGTCACCGGCTCGGGCAAGACCTTCACCATGGCCAAGGTGATCGAGGAAACGCAGCGCCCCGCCCTCATCCTCGCACCGAACAAGACGCTGGCCGCCCAGCTCTACGGAGAGTTCAAGAACTTCTTCCCGAACAATGCGGTCGAGTATTTCGTCTCCTATTACGACTATTATCAGCCGGAAGCCTATGTCCCGCGTACCGATACGTTCATCGAGAAGGAGTCCTCGATCAACGAGCAGATCGACCGGATGCGGCACTCGGCAACGCGCTCGCTTCTGGAGCGCGACGATGTGATCATCGTTGCGTCGGTGTCCTGTATCTACGGTATCGGTTCGGTCGAAACCTATACGGCGATGACCTTCCAGATGCAGGTGGGCGACCGCCTCGACCAGCGGCAACTGCTCGCCGATCTGGTAGCCCAGCAATACAAGCGCCAGGACATCAATTTCGTGCGCGGCTCCTTCCGGGTCCGTGGCGACACGATCGAACTCTTCCCGGCGCACCTTGATGACCGCGCATGGCGCATCTCGATGTTCGGCGACGAAATCGATTCGATTGCGGAGTTCGACCCCCTCACCGGCAGCAAGACCGGCGATCTGAAGAGCGTGAAGATTTACGCCAACTCGCACTATGTGACGCCGCGGCCAACCTTGAATCAGGCTGTGAAGTCGATCAAGGCGGAACTACAAAACCGCTTGCAAGAGCTTGAAAAAGCTGGGCGTCTGCTTGAGGCGCAGCGGCTGGAACAGCGCACGCGCTTCGACATCGAGATGCTGGAGGCGACCGGTTCCTGCGCCGGCATCGAAAACTATTCGCGCTATCTGACGGGTCGCGCACCCGGCGAGCCGCCGCCGACACTGTTCGAATATATTCCAGACAATGCGCTCGTCTTCGTCGACGAGAGCCACGTCACCATTCCGCAGATCGGCGGCATGTATCGGGGCGACTTCCGCCGCAAGGCGACGCTTGCCGAATATGGCTTCCGCCTGCCCTCCTGCATGGACAACCGTCCACTGCGCTTCGAGGAGTGGGACGCCATGCGGCCGCTGACCGTCGGCGTTTCGGCCACGCCCGGAAGCTGGGAAATGGAAGAGGCCGGCGGCGTCTTTGCCGAGCAGGTCATCCGCCCGACCGGGCTGATCGACCCGCCCGTCGAGATCAGGCCCGCCAAAAGCCAGGTCGACGATGTGCTCGGCGAAATCCGCGAGACGACGCGCAAGGGCTATCGGACGCTTTGCACCGTCCTGACCAAGCGCATGGCAGAAGACCTGACCGAATATCTGCACGAGCAGGGCATCCGCGTCCGCTACATGCACTCCGACATCGAAACGCTGGAGCGCATCGAGATCATCCGCGATCTCCGGCTCGGCACCTTTGACGTGCTGGTGGGCATCAATCTGCTGCGCGAAGGTCTCGACATTCCCGAATGCGGCTTCGTCGCCATTCTCGACGCCGACAAGGAAGGCTTCCTGCGCTCGGAAACGTCACTCATCCAGACGATCGGCCGCGCAGCGCGCAACGTCGACGGCAAGGTCATCCTCTATGCCGACAACGTTACCGGCTCCATGGACCGCGCGATGGCCGAAACCGCGCGCCGCCGCGAGAAGCAGATGGCCTACAATGCGGAGCACGGCATCACGCCTGAGAGCGTGAAGAGCCGCATCGCCGATATTCTGGACTCGGTCTACGAGAAGGACCACGTTCGCGCCGAACTCCCCTCTGTGGGCGGCGCAAACAATCTCGTCGGCAACAATCTGGCTGCCCATATCGAGCATCTCGAAAAGGAGATGCGCGATGCGGCGGCAGATCTCGACTTCGAGCGCGCTGCCCGCCTGCGAGACGAGGTGAAGCGGCTGCGCGAGGCCGAACTGGTCATCGCCGACGACGCAATGGTGCGCGACGTTTCAGCCCCATCGCCGCCCAGAAGTAAGAAGGGGGCGACGCTGTTCGCCAAGCCGGAACTCGACGACATGGGTACGTCAGGCGATCACGCGACGCCTGCCGGCGCGGTCGACCGTTCGCTTTTCCGCAAGCAGTCGGCGCGCGAGGCTCACGGATCCGATTTCGGAATGCCGGAGGGTGCCCCGCTCTTCCGCAAGAATTCGCTCGACGAGATGACCGTGCGCCGCACCGAGCAGCCGGTCGAAGGCGTAAAGCCCGTCCGCCGCGAAAAGGTCGGTGTCGGCTCCTACGAAGACCCGACGGACCAGAAGCGCAAGGGCAGGCGCACCGGCAAGACGGGCCGGCCCGGCCATTAGCCGCACCGTCGGTCCGCACTTCTTCAGCCATCCTCGACGCTTGCCACCCGCGTTTCGCTGACGCATGACAGTCGTCATGAAAGCCACGCTTCGTCTTGTCTGCTCGATCGCAGCACTGTGCCTGTCGATGGCACTTCCTGCATCCGCGCAGGACTGGCAGGCAAAGGAAGTTGTCAAGACCTACGCCATCTCCGGTTCATCGGGCATCGCGCTCTATCAGTCAATCGGCGAGAAAGGCCCCGCGACATCCGTCGGCACGCGCGCCATCGCACACACGACCTGGGATCTCAGATGGTCGCGCAAATATGAGCCGCAGGCCGACAAATCGTGCCGGCTGGTCTCGGCAAGGCCCATCGTGACGATCATCTACACCTTGCCAAAACCGTCTGCGAAACTATCCGGTCCGGTCGCCGGGCACTGGCAAACCTTCCTTCAGGGCATCGAAGCACATGAGAAGGTTCACGGCCGCATGATCCGCGAAATGGTCGACGAGATCATCGCAACCACTGTCGGCCTGACAGTCGCGGACGACCCTAAATGCCGGAAGATCAGAAAGGATATCGAACTGCCTCTGATCGCCGCCCGCGATGCCTACAGGGCAAAAAGCCGGGAATTCGACCGGGTGGAAATGAGCGATGGCGGCAATGTGCACCGGCTCGTGCTGGCGCTCGTCAACGGCGGCTGACCGGACTGAGCGTCCTAGGTTGCAAACACACTTTCCCTAGCGAGACTGCGACATCTTGTCATTTCGGAGGCAATCTGCCATAGGTTCAATGTTCGGGCACTGAATGACCCGGAGACTGGACGCGACAAGGACGACCTTTCCCCGACTTCGCAAAGAGCCGACACCACACTGCCCCCAGGGGCGACCTCAATAGGGAAAAGGAGCTTCCCCTTTGTCACAGACCGGCACTGTCAAATTCTTCAACGCAACCAAGGGCTTTGGTTTCATCACGCCTGACGGCGGCGCGAAGGACGTGTTCGTCCACGTCTCGGCGCTACAGCAGTCTGGCATTCACTCGCTCGCCGACGGTCAGAAGGTTGCCTTCGACATCGAGCCAGATCGCATGGGCAAAGGCCCCAAGGCGGTCAATCTCCGTCCGGCCTGATCGCGACAACCGATATCCGTATCGTCAGGGCGCGGCAGGCAATTGCCGCGCCCTGATCGTTCTACACCCCCTGTGGCGCGGGGGCTTTTGATGGTCCCCGAAGGATCGGTATTTTCCGGCGACCGGCAATATGGTCACGTCCGCAGCTTCCGGTTATTGTCGGCGCGGATGGGGTTGGCAACAGGAGGTCCACTATATGCGAATACTGAAAACCTTTTCCGCTTGCGCCATCGCGCTCGCGACATCCTTGTCTTTCCCCGCTTTCGCCGCGCCGGCGGGCGCTCCCGTGTCGGATGGCGGCATGGTCGAGCAGGTTCGCGGCTGCCATCGTGACGTGCAGAGGCACTTCGCACCCGAGCTAGGCGGCACGACGTGGCACTTCCATCGCGGCAACCGTTGCAGGGCCGTTCGCGCCGACCGCCCCCGCCCGTCACGTCCGCGCGACTGCCACAGCGACGCTCGCCGCCATTTCGTTCCGGGCTACGGCAACGTGCTCCACCGGCACCGTGCGAATTGCAGCGTAAGGGTCCTGCGCCGTGGCGACCGTTACCGCCCGGATACCTGCGTCCGCGTCGGTCCTCTCGTCTATTGCGAAGATCGTCGCTGATGTGCCGAACCTGAAATGGGCCGCCCGGTGCGGCCCATTTTACGCGGCCCATTATAGTCGGCAGGCCGGCAATCTGGCCCATCGCAAACTTTTACTTGATCCAGTCTTTTTTTTGATGACAATTCGCGTCTCCGGTTCGAGCGGACCGGGCGAAAGTCGGCATGCCTCTTGTCCAGTTCTTGTGGCTGATGACGAGGCGGTTCGTTCATAAGTGGATCAGAAGATCCCGCTGCGATCCTGCCGCCGTTCCTCATCCGCTGCCCCGGACAGCGCCACCAAACGATTATGTAGCGCTGATGATGGATACAGGGAGCATTCCATGGGTCAGATGACCGGGACGGTTAAGTTCTTCAATCACGCCAAGGGTTTTGGCTTTATTACGCCGGATGACGGCGCAAAGGACGTATTCGTCCACATATCCGCCGTGCAGGCCTCGGGCCTCGCGGGTCTGGAGGATGGCCAGAAGGTTTCATTCGACACCGAACCCGACAAGCGCGGCAAGGGACCGAAGGCGGTGAATCTGACCGTCGGCTAGCCTGCCGATGATCTGATTTCCGGCGCCGTTCAGCCGCCGTTCAGCCGCTCGTCCATATGTACCGCACCGAAGGCGCATACCGCGCCGCGGAGATGGCGGTCATGGCACAACGGATACTCATTCTCGCTTTGGCGTCGATTGCCACGGCGAGTTTGCTTGCACCCATATCGGCTTCGGCGGCTCAGCAAAGACTGATCGAGCGCGCTGCAATTGCTGCGCCTGGTGCCGGACCTGCCGCATTGCAGCCCGCCACGTTCCAAGGTTCTGGAGCAGCGGGCGCTGCCATTCAACGTCCCGGCATCGGGCGTCCCTTGCTGGGCGGAAAACCAACGCAGCAGTTCATCGCCGGCCTTTCAGCGATCGTCGCTGCCCAGATCGCGGCGAAGGAACAGGCCGACACCGGCAAGATCAACGCATTCAGCAAACCGCGCCCCCGCCCGGACCGCGAACAGATATTGTTCAAGCGCCCGAGCGGGCCATCATTCGCGCGCTAAAGCGAGAAATCAGACCAGGAACGGATTGGACCGGCGCTCGTCGCCGAAGCGGCTGCCCGGTCCATGTCCGCAGATGAAGCCGATATCGTCGCCGAGCGGCAGCAGCTTGTCCTTGATCGATGAGATCAGCGTTGCATGATCCCCGCCGGGCAGATCGGTTCGGCCGATCGAGCCGTTGAACAGCACGTCGCCGACATGGGCGAAACGCGCCGCCTCGTTGTAAAAGACGACGTGACCCGGCGCATGGCCCGGGCAATGAAGCACCTTGAACTCATGGCCGCCGAATGAAACGACATCGCCGTCGTTCAGAAAGCGGTCGGGAGTGCAATTGCGAACGCCCCCTTCGACGCCGAAGCGGGCGGCCTGCGCTTCGAGATTGCCGAGCAGCGGCATGTCGGCCTCGTGCGGCCCGATGATCTCGACGCCGAGCCGCTCCTTCATCTCCATCGCTCCGCCCGCATGATCGATATGACCGTGGGTGAGCCAGATCGCGCCGATCTTGAACCCATTGTCTTCGATGGCGCGCACGAGGATATCGACGTCTCCGCCCGGATCGACGATGACGCCGGACTTGTCGTCCTCGTCGTATAGGATCGTGCAGTTCTGCTGGAAGGGCGTGACCTGGATGATACCGGCGTTGAGGCGGCCCATGTGATGCTCCATCGTAATTCCGACCGCGATTTACGCGCTCAGCCGCCAAGCGTCCACGCAAAACGAAAGAGGGCGACCCGAAGGCCGCCCCCGAATGTCGGGTCTGACCGAGATCAGCCCTTGTTCATGGACTTCATGACCGCGCCGACAATGCCGGTCAGGATGGCGCCGCCGCCGGCACCGCCGACGATGTTTTCAAGATTGAGCGAGCCGGCCAGACCGCCCAGCGAGCCAGCGTCAACACCACCGCCGAGCAGGCTGCCCAGAATGGCTGCGCCGCCAACGCCGCCAAGCGCGCCGCTGATGATCTTCGGCAACTGTCCCATCACAGCGCCGCTAATCGCCGCGCCGACGGCCTGCCCACCGATAATACCGGTGACGACCTGAATGATGATCGGCATGAGAGCTTCCATGGATAATTCCTTTCCCCTCGAGAACGCCCGAAATGGGTCGCGTTCGGCCATCAATCAAAGCCGGAATAATACGAAAGTCAAATGACATGACTTGACGGCAGGGCGGGAACGGGCGGCAGGCGATGCATAGATTGTGAAAATCGGCGGCCGGTTCGGCAGCACCGGCGAAAACGGTCCATTACGACATTCTATCCGATCGTATTGGATTGCATGATTCGTCCGCTGACAGGTAAATGAGACTGACATATCCTTGCGTCCTGACCAGAGGGAACATGGCGGCAGCAGCCCGACAGAAGACGGAACCTATCCGAGACCCGCTCACGGTCGAGCAGGGCGTCGATTTTTCGATCATTGAACTTCTGTTCTTTGCCTATCGCGATTTCACGTCCGACCCTGACCAGATCCTTGCCCATTACGGCTTTGGACGGGCACACCACCGTGTGCTGCACTTCGTCAACCGCCGCCCCGGACTGACTGTCGCCGAACTGCTCGACGTGCTTCAGATCACCAAGCAATCGCTTGCCCGTGTGCTCAAGCAATTGATCGACACCGGGCACATCATCCAGATTCAGGGTCTGCGCGACAGGCGTCAGCGCGAACTCTACCCCACCCAGAAGGGCCGGGAGCTGGCGCTGGCTCTGGCCACGCCACAGTCCCGCCGCATCGCTGAGGCACTCGGTGGATACGGACCGCAAGGCCGCGATGCGATCGAGGGGTTCCTGCGCGGCATGGTCAATCCTGAGCTGCGGGCGCAGGTCGACGAATTGCCGGGCACCAACGGATCCACGAGGGGAGAAACGTTATGACGCCCAGCGCGCCTTCAGGGCCTGTTGCGCCGACGGATGATGCGGCTCACCTGCTGGTGGTCGATGACGACACGCGCATCCGCAATCTGCTCAAGCAGTTCCTCACGACGAACGGCTTTCGCGTGACGGTTGCCAGCACTGCGGCCGAAGCACGGCGCAAGCTGGAAGGGCTCGATTTCGACCTGCTCATCCTCGACGTAATGATGCCGGGTGAAAGCGGCGTCGACCTGACGAAGGCGCTGCGCGTCGACAAGAAGGTGCCGATTCTGATGCTGACGGCGCTCTCGGAAACCGACAGCCGCATTACCGGCCTTGAGGCGGGAGCCGACGACTATCTCGCCAAGCCCTTCGACCCGCGCGAGTTGATCCTGCGCATCAACAACATCCTGCGGCGCGGTGGCCCGCCGCCTGTGCCGAAGCTGGAGCAGATCGTCTTCGGCCCCTACACATTCCAGATCGCCCGGCGCGAGCTGAAGAAGGCGGGCGAAGCCGTCAAGCTGACGGACCGGGAACAGGAGATACTGGCGGTCTTCGCGGCGCGCGCAGGCGAAACGATCCCCAGGCACGAACTTGTGTCGGACGAGGCGGAAGTGGGCGAGCGCACGATCGACGTCCAGATCAACCGTTTGCGCAGGAAGATCGAGCGTGACCCGGCAAACCCTGTCTGGCTACAGACCGTGCGCGGCGTCGGCTACCGGCTCAGCGTTGAATAGACCGGGCCGCCGATGAGCGATACCAGCCAGGGAGGCACGGGTACAGGCGGGTTCAGCGCAGCATTCTGGCAGTTGCTCCACAACATCAAACGCATGTGGGCGCGAGGCTGGCGCTACCTGGGCAGATTCCTGCCGAAAGGCCTCTATCCGCGCTCGCTGATCATCGTCATCGCCCCGATGATTCTGCTTCAAACCGTGGTCGCCTTCGTCTTCATGGAGCGTCACTGGCAGCTCGTCACGCAGCGCCTGTCGACGGCGGTCGTGCGCGACATCGCAGGTGTCATCGACCTGATCCATACATTCCCCTCCCCCGATGAGCGGTCGAATATTTTCCGCATCGCCCAGGAGCGCCTCGCGCTCAAGATCGACCTGCTGCCAGTCGAGCCGCTGCCGGCGCCGGGACCGAAGCCGTTCTTTTCCATTCTCGACGGCATTCTCGGCGAAGAGATCACCAGGCAGATCAATCGCCCGTTCTGGCTCGACGTCGTCGGCAATTCGTCGATCGTCGAGATCCGCATCCAGCTCGACGATGGGGTGCTGCGGGTCTTCGCCCGCCGCAACCAGGCCTATGCGTCCAACACCCATATCTTCATCGTCTGGATGGTCGGCACGTCGCTTGTTCTGCTGACGATCGCCGTGCTGTTTCTGCGCAACCAGATCCGCCCAATCCAGAACCTGGCAGAAGCGGCCGAGGAATTCGGCAAGGGTCGCCCTCCTCCGGCCAATTTCCAGCCGCGCGGCGCAGCCGAAGTGCGCAGGGCGGGTCTCGCCTTCATGCAGATGCGCGAGCGCATCGAACGGCAGATCGAACAACGCACGGCGATGCTGACCGGCGTCAGCCATGACCTGCGCACCATCCTGACGCGGTTCAAGCTGCAACTGGCGGTCGCCGGGCCGAAGTCGGAAACAGCAGCGCTCGACCAGGACATCGACGACATGCAGTCGATGCTGGAGGGCTATCTGGCCTTCGCGCGCGGCGAGGCGCTGGAGGATACAGGCCAGCTCGACCTCAATGCCCTGCTACAACGCCTGCAGGACGAGGCGGGACTGCGCGGCAAATCCATGAAGGTCACGCTCGTCGGCGATCCGGCCGTGCAGGTGCGCCCGCACGCGTTCAACCGCCTGCTGTCAAACCTCGTCTCAAATGCCTTCCGCTATGCCGAGACGGTCAACATCACCGCCACGCACCGCAAGGGCGTGCTCAACATTAATATCGACGATGACGGACCGGGCATCCCGGCTGAACTCAGGGAGGATGTGTTCAAGCCGTTCGTGCGACTGGACGAGGCACGCAATCAGGACGAGACGGGAACGGGCCTTGGCCTGTCGATCGCCCGCGACATCGCGCGCTCGCATGGCGGCGACATCATGCTCGATGACAGCCCTCTGGGTGGCCTGCGCGCCGTGGTGAGAGTTCCTGCCTAGGCGGCCAAAGCATTTCCAGCAAAAGCGTGAAGCGCTTTTGCGCCCGGAATGCGGCTAGAACAACCGGCCACCGTCAGGCACCTTGCGCTCGATTGCACCGAGAACGACTGCGCCCTCCTCGTCGGGGAAGCCGAGCGTCAGCACTTCGGACATGAACTTGCCGATCTGGCGCGGCGGGAAATTGACCACCGCAAACACCTGCCGGCCGACAAGATCTTCGAGCTGGTAATGTTTGGTGATCTGGGCCGATGAGCGTTTGACGCCGATCTCGGGGCCAAAATCGATCTTCAGCTTGTAGGCGGGCTTGCGCGCCTCAGGATATGGCTCGGCCTCGACGATCGTGCCGGACCGGATATCCACCTTGTCGAAATCGTCGAAAGTGATCTGCGGCTTTGGGCCGTTCTCAGTCATCGCCATAGCCCAATCAGGCGTTGCCCTGCGTCTCGAACAGAACGCTTGCCAGCGCGTCCCTGGCCGGCGTTCCCGACCAGACGACGAACTGGAAGGCCTGATAATAGCATTCGCACGCTTCGAGAGCCGACGAGAGCAGTGCCTCGACCTGCTGGCTGGTTGGCTCGGCGCCGCCAGACAGCAGCAATGACTGGCGGAACATGATTGCGCCCTCCTGCTCCCACAGATCGAAATGACCGAACAACATCTGCTCATTGATCAGCGACAGGAGCCGCATCACTTCGAGCTCGCGATTCTGAGGCACCTTGACGTCGAAGGCGCAGGCCAGGTGCAGCGCCTCGAAGTCCTCCATCCACGAGAACGAGACATGATAATCGGCCCAATGGCCGGCGACGGAGATCGACAGTTCGTCGTCGCCTGTGCGTTCGAACGCCCAGTCATTGGCGCTGGCGACGCGCTCGATCATGTCGACCGGGTGCGGGTCTCGGGAGACGTCGACTTCTAGCAGGCTCATCTGTCGCTTCCTGTCATTGCGCGAGCGTCACCGCACACGTCCGCCGGGAGGCAAACGCAACCGGATAACTCACCTTGGCAAGGCGGAAGACAAGCAACAAACTGACGGGCCGCCCGGACCGGCGCATGTCGGCGTTCCGAATCATGCAGCAAATTCAGTCTATTGATCGGGAGTCGGCGCGCCAGCGGTTTTTGCGGCGAAGCTTGCGCGGGTGTGGACAGTCACACCTCGCGCATTCGTCATCAGTCCGTAAGGGATTCAGCACAAAGGCTTTTCGCGCCTTTTGTCCCTGTGGACAAATATCGGCTTATTTTTTCGCGGCAGGCTTCTTCGGGGCAGCCTTGGGCGCCGTCGAGGCAGAAGCGCCGCCTTCAAGCTCGGCGACACGGGCTTCAAGCGCTTCGAGACGGGTGATGAGCGAGGCGTTTTCGGCGCGCGCTTTCGCCGCCATTTCCTTGGCCGCCTCGAATTCCTCGCGCTGGGGAATCTCCATCGAGTTCAAAAGACGCTCCGCCTGCGCGCGAAAACCCGTCTCGACCTCGCGGCGCACGCCCTGCACAGCGCCTGCGGCGTCGGTGGCGAGCTTTGCCAGTTCATCCAGAATCTTGTTCGGTCCGGTCGTCGTCATCACAAGAGCCTCGCGTTTAGATGGAATTAGGAAGGTCAAGGGCGGATTGCAAGCGCTGCTTGACCGGGCAAGCCCCCTCAGCCAAGGTCCGCCCGCTCCCCCGCCCGAAGTCGAGGCCAGACGTGACCGATCTCCTGCTGCCGCTCGCGGCCCTGCCCTTTCCGAATATCGATCCTGTGCTGATACAGATCGGGCCGCTTGCCATCCACTGGTATGGGCTCGGCTACGTGCTCGGCATCCTGTTTGCCTGGTGGTATTGCAAGCGCATCGTTGCCACCCCACGACTGTGGGCCAACGATCAGCCACCGATGAAGCCCGTCGACCTCGACGATTTTGTCGTCTGGGCAGCCGTCGGCGTCGTTGTCGGCGGTCGCGTCGGCTACATCCTGTTCTACGATCTGGCGCGCTATCTCGCCAATCCGCTCGATATTCTTGCGGTCTGGCAAGGCGGCATGTCCTTTCACGGCGGAATGCTCGGCACGATCATCGCAATGGTGCTGTTTGCCCGCTCGCGCGGGATCCCACCATGGAGCCTGCTGGACGTCGTGGCGGCCGGTGTTCCTGTCGGTCTCGGTCTTGTGCGGGTCGCAAACTTCATCAATTCCGAACTCTGGGGCCGCCCGACAGACGTGCCATGGGCGTTCGTCTTCCCCAATGGCGGCCCGGAACCGCGCCACCCGAGCCAGCTCTACGAAGCGGGCCTGGAAGGGCTGATCCTCTTCCTGGCCCTCGCCTGGCTCGTCTGGGGTGCAAAGAAGCTGGCGCGGCCTAAATTCGTCGGCGGCGCATTCGTCGCCGGCTATGGCCTCTCGCGCATCATCGTCGAATTCTTCCGCGAACCCGATGCACATATCGGCTATCTCGCCGGCACCGGCTGGCTCACCATGGGAATGATCCTGTCCCTGCCGATGGTTCTGGCTGGTGTCTGGGCGATGGCAACAGCACAGAAATCGCCGTCGCCGCGCCCTGAATGACCGCGCTTAAAGTCAGGCTGGCGGAACTCCTGAACTCGCACGGGCCGATATCCGTCGCGGAGTTCATGGCCATGTGTCTGTATGATCCGCAACACGGCTATTACATGACCCGCGAGCCTTTCGGCGTCGACGGCGATTTCACCACCGCGCCCGAGATCAGCCAGATGTTCGGCGAACTGATCGGCGTCTGGATCGCCCAGACCTGGACGGACCTCGGTTCGCCTGCCGCCATCATCGTCGCGGAGATCGGGCCGGGCCGTGGCACGCTGATGAAGGACATGGCGCGTGCCATCGCCAGGCTCGCTCCAGACCTGACCAATAGCGCGCGCTTTGCACTCATCGAGGTCAGCCCACGGCTGCGCGACGTTCAGGCCGCGACCCTTGCCAGCGCCAGGGGAAATTTCGAATGGCACGACACTGTCGATGCACTCCCAGACCTCCCGCTGATCATTGTCGGCAATGAGCTGTTCGACGCAGTGCCGATGCGCCAATATGTGCGCGCGCAGGGCCAGTGGCGGGAGCGCATGGTGGGCCTCGACGACGCCGGTTCACTAGCCTTCTTTGCCGGATTGGGCAGCGTCGACGCCACGCTTCTTCCGGAAGGCGCGGACGCAGCGCCCGAAGGCGCGATTGTCGAACTCTCCCCTGCCCGCTCCGCGCTGATGGACAAGATCGCCGCGCTTGTCGCCCGAAACGGCGGCGCCGGCCTGTTCATCGACTATGGCTACGCAAAGCCCGCCATCGGAGACACGTTGCAGGCGCTCCATCGCCACGCGTTCGACGATGTGCTGGCCAATCCAGGTGAAGCTGACCTGACGTCGCATGTCGATTTTGCCGCCCTTGCCGGCGTGGCGGGTGGCCACGGCCTGTCGACGGGGTTGCTCGAACAGGGCGAATTCCTCCTGAGAATAGGGCTGCTCGACCGGGCCGGACGGCTGGGCAGCGGGGCCTCCGAAGAGGCGCAGGAGCGCATCCGCCGGCAGGTCGAGCGGTTGGCTGCGCCTGATCAGATGGGCGCACTGTTCAAGGCACTGTGCGTTTGGGGAAATGACCGTCCGCCACCCGCCTTTGCCTCTCCCGATTGACAGCGCGGCAGCACGGCAGCAGTGTCCCGCACCTTGACGGATCATCGATCGAAAGCCAGAAAGCAGCCAATGCAGAATGCCGATCGCCCGGAGCCGCTTATTGCGCGGCAATTGCAATTTTCTGATAAGCCCTTCATCCGGCATGGTTTTTTCACACGCCACGGTGGCGTGTCGGACGGAATCTACGCTGGACTCAATACCGGGGTTGGTTCGAATGACACCCCGGAGAGCGTGACGGAGAACAGGCGGCGCGTTGCCGAGTGGATGGGCGTTGCGCCCGACCATCTGCTTAGCGCTTATCAGGTTCATTCACCCGACGTGCTGGTCGTTCGTGAGCCATTCACCGGCGACAGGCCGAAGGTCGACGCTCTGGTGACGGACCGTCCCGGCATTGCAATCGGCGCATCGTCCGCAGATTGCGGACCGGTCCTCTTCGCCGATCCTCATTCGGCGGTCATCGGTGCCGCGCATGCCGGCTGGAAAGGCGCTTTTACAGGCGTGCTGGAGAACACGATCGACGCGATGGAGCGGCTTGGCGCTGAGCGCAACCGCATCGTGGCGGTGCTGGGCCCGTCGATCAGCCAGGCCAATTACGAGGTAGGCCCGGAATTCGTCGAGCGGATTATATCGGCAAACCCTGCCAATGCGGCATGGTTTGCGCCATCGACCAATGACGGACATGCCATGTTCGACCTGAACGGATATACGTTGGATCGGCTCAGGCGCGCCGGCGTCAAGGCTCATGGTCTCGACCGGTGCACCTATGCCGACGAAAACCTGTTCTATTCCTATCGCCGCACCACCCATCGCAAGGAACCGGATTATGGCCGGCATCTCTCTGCGATCGTGATTGGAGGTTCCTGATGGCTCTTCATTTTGAGAAGTCGGAGTTCGATGCGCGCCGCGACAGGCTGATGCTCGAAATGGCCGACCGCAAGCTCGATGCGCTGCTCCTGTTTGCGCAGGAAAGCATGTACTGGCTGACCGGTTACGACACGTTTGGGTTCTTCTTCTTCCAGTGCCTCGTTGTGAAGGCGGACGGGTCGATGTACCTGCTGACCCGCTCGGCCGATCTCAGGCAAGCCAAGCACACGTCGACCATCGACAACATCATCGTATGGGCGGACCGGGACAACTCCAATCCGGCGGTCGATCTGCGCAACCTGCTCAACGATCTCGACCTGCTCGGCAGCAATATCGGCATCGAATATGACACCCATGGCCTGACCGGCCTGAACACGCGCCGTCTCGACGAGCAGATGCAGACTTTCGGCAAGCTGTTCGACGCCTCGGGCATCGTCAGCCGCCTGCGCACGGTCAAAAGCCCGGCCGAAATCAAGAAGGTCGAAAAGGCAGCCGCGCTTGCCGATGAAGCGCTCGATGCAGGCCTGCCGCTCATCAAGCAGGGCGGCGACGAAGGCGCGATCCTGGCGGCGATGCAAGGTGCTGTCCTTTCGGGGGGCGGCGACTATGCGGCCAACAATTTTGTCATCGGCTCAGGCACGGATGCACTACTGGCCCGTTACAAATCCGGCCGTCGCAAGCTGACGAAGAACGACCAGTTGTCGATGCAATGGGCGGGCGCGTTCAATCACTACCACGCAGCATCCATGCGCACGCTGATCATCGGAAAACCCTCGAAGCGCAGCCAGGAGCTTTACGAAGCAAGCCGCGAAGCTCTGCTCGAAATCGAGAAGGCGCTGACGCCGGGAAAGACGTTTGGCGAGGTTTTCGACCTTTATGCGCGCGTCGTCGATACGCGTGGCCTGACACGCCATCGCCTCAATTCTTGTGGCTATTCGCTTGGCGCGCGCTTTGCGCCATCATGGATGGACACGCCAATGTTCCACGCCGGCAATACGGAAGTGATCGTGCCCAACATGACGCTGTTTTGCCACGTCGTCCTGATGGATTCCGAGACCGAGACTGCAATGACGCTCGGGCGCACCTACCTGACCACAGAAGGCAGCCCGACGGCCTTGTCGCGCCATGATCTCGACTTGATCGTGAGCTGACTTTCGAAAGTCGGGACATTTGTGTAGCTTGTGCGCCCGGGAGATTGTGAGTTGTGAACCATTCGGACGGGCATAGACGCGCGGCAAGAGCCGGCTTTGCAGCTCTGGCTTGCGCCGTGATGGTGTCGGCCTGCACGTCGACCGAGGCGACGCTCGACCCTGCCGCGCTGACGGCAGAGCCGGCAGCTGCCGTTTCGCCCCCTCCGCCCGTTTCCACCCCGGCCACGGGTCAGGCTCCCGCGACGGCAACGCCGCCTGCGCCCGGCCAGCAGCAGATCGCCGCACTTTCACCCTCGATCACCAGAGTCCAGTTCGTGGGTCTGATCGGCGTGCCGGAAGCGGCCGTCAACCAGTTCTCCAGCCGGTTCACCCAGCAATCGGCAGCCCATCGGTTCGCCGTCGTGCCTTCTACCGATCCGTCGGCTGCGTATCGACTCAAGGGCTTTGCCTCGACCTCCCCCGAAGGCGGCAAGACCGTGGTTTTCTATGTCTGGGATATCGCAGATGCCAATGGCGCCCGCATCAACCGATTCTCCGGCCAGCACACCGCCGTGGGTCAGGGAGAAGGCTGGCAAGCCGTGACGGAAGCCGACCTCCAGGCGATTGCCGACAAAAGTGCCTCGGATTTTGCTGCATGGCTGACAAATAGAACACAGTGAAACCACCCATTAGCTGAATCTCTGGACACAACCGATTTAGCTTCGGTTCGCGCTTGCAATGGCTTCCATGGGCAATTAAACGCCCGGCTATTCGACCTTGGGAAACTAGATGAAACTCTTCGCTGGCAATTCCAACCGGTTGCTGGCCGAGTCGGTCGCACGGTATCTGAACATTCCTCTTGGGCGCGCGAGCGTTCGGCGTTTCGCCGACGAAGAGATTTTCGTCGAAATCCAGGAGAATGTGCGCGGTCAGGACGTGTTTGTCCTCCAGTCCACCTCCTTTCCGGCTAACGACCACTTGATGGAACTTCTCATCATGGTCGATGCCTTCCGCCGTTCCTCGGCGCGCCGCATCACCGCAGTCGTTCCCTATTTCGGCTATGCCCGTCAGGATCGCCGTGCGTCCGGGCGCACGCCGATCTCGGCAAAGCTGGTCTCGAACCTGATTACGCAGGCAGGCGTCGACCGTGTGCTCACGCTCGACCTGCACGCCGGCCAGATTCAGGGCTTCTTCGACATCCCGACGGACAATCTGTTTGCTGTTCCGGTGCTTGCCCGCGACGTGAAGGCGAAATACGATTCCTCCAACGCCATGGTCGTTTCGCCGGACGTCGGCGGCGTGGTTCGCGCCCGCGCGCTGGCCAAGCGGATCGACGCGCCGATCGCCATCGTCGACAAGCGCCGCGAGCGGCCGGGCGAATCGGAAGTCATGAACATCATCGGCGATGTCGCCGGCAAGGATTGCCTGATCCATGACGATATCGTCGATTCGGGCGGAACGCTGTGCAACGCGGCAGACGCGTTGCTGGCGCAGGGCGCCACCAGCGTGACCGCCTACATCACCCACGGCGTTCTGTCGGGCGGCGCGGTCGCGCGCATCACCTCGTCGAACCTGAAAGAGCTGGTCATCACGGATTCGATCCAGCCGACGGAGAGCGTTCAGGCGGCGCGCAACATCCGCGTCATCTCGATCGCGGACCTGATCGGCGAGGCGATTTCCCGCACGGCGACGGAAGAATCGGTTTCCAGCCTGTTCGACTGATCCTGCCGGCAATGCGGCCGGCTCGACAGTCACGTCGGCCCGTTTTTTTCATGCAGACGCAGGCGGCCCAAAAGCGTCGCGAATGGCCTGGGCCATGCCCGCAACGGCCGCCGACCTTGACGACGGGTTAATCACCAGAACGACGTTGGATTGGTCGACCTGACCAAAACCGTCAGCGGCCGTCAACTCCCGGCATCCAGGCGGAATGTTGCTGCGCGATATCGGGGCAATCGCAAAACCTGAGGTGACCGCGAGTTTCAGGCCGCCATTGATGGCGCTGTGATAGGCCACCCTGTAGTCGATGCCGCATCCCTCAAGCGACCGGACCGCGAAGTCCCGGCACCAGCCGGAATTGCGGAACAGCGCCACCGGAACAGGACGGCGCTCATGGGCGAAATGCGCGTCCGCCGTCACCCAGACGGTCGGGTCGTTCATCAGCACCTCCCCGCCCGATGTCCCCGACCAGTCGAAGATGACCGCGACATCGAGCTCACCGCCACGCACCCGCTCGAGGTTTTCGGAGGACGACCCGAAGGCAACCGTGATCTCGACTTCGGGGTGACGCCGGTCAAACGCGTTGAGCGCGCTCGCCAGCCTGTCTTCGGCATATTCCTCGGGAATGCCAATGCTGACCTTGCCGTCGAGCGAGGCGGGGTCGAACAGCATCGCAGTCTCTGCCATGAGGCTAACGATACGCCTTGCATTGCCAAGCAGTTGATTGCCCCGGTCGGTCAGCGAGACGCCGCGCGCGCCCCTGTCGAACAGCGAAACGTCCAGCGTCTCCTCAAGTCGCTTGATCTGCATCGAGACCGCGGATTGGGTGCGGCCCAGCCTGTCTGCCGCATGCGTGAAATTGCCCGTTTCAGCGACGGCCACGAACGTTCTGAGCAGATCGGCATCAAGTTGCATGGTCATCGCAAGACATTCCAAACATTGATCGCTGATATCAACGCTATTCGTTTGTGGAATGTCAATCTCGCGACTAACTCTCATCGGAACGTGAGATGACGAGCATGACGACCGCCTGTTTCGACAATGAATGGACTGAGACCGACGCCAGCGACGATCGCGGCGCAAATGCCCCCCTGCATTCGGATGCGGCGCTGGACCGGCTTCTGTCACGCAGCGACGACCGCCTGTTGAAGGACGCCGGCCTCACACGCGAAGGCATCCTTGGCGAAGACGGCGCGTGGTGGGCCTGCCGCCGCCGTTTCCTCGACGGCTGGGATCTCTAGATTCGGGCGGCAGCACCTAGCGCAGCCACCTCAACGAGCCTCACTCGCCCGCCATCCACATGATGGCGGGTTCTTTTTGGTCGACCGGGCTTGCATGAGGCAAATTCGGCTCCTATCGTCGCCGCGTTCTCAGGGCGGGGCGTAACTCCCCACCGGCGGTATGCGGTTTTCCCGCGAGCCCGCGAGCGCCTTCGACGAGAAGGGTCAGCAGACCAGGTGAGATGCCTGGGCCGACGGTCATAGTCCGGAAGAAAGAGAACGGGCGGATGCAGACGCGTCGTCGCGCATGTTCCGCACGTGATCGCCTTGGGTGACGTGTCAAACCAAAGGAGTTCACGATGGCACCCACCCGTTATGCATTTGTCAAAGCCAACTGGCATTCCGATATCGTCGACCGTGCGCTCGACGGATTTCTGGAACTCATTCCTGCCGCTCATGTCGACATCTTCGACGTTCCCGGCGCTTTCGAGTTGCCCCTGATGTCGCGCGAACTGGCCGCAAGCGGCCGCTATGCGGCGGTTGTCGCAGCCGCGCTGGTTGTCGATGGCGGCATCTACCGGCATGAATTCGTGGCCCAGGCGGTGGTCGACGGACTGATGCGCGCGGGCCTCGACACGGGCATTCCCGTCCTGTCGGTTTCGCTCACCCCCCACCATTTCCAGGAGACGGAACATCACACCGGCATCTTCCGCGAGCACTTCGTCGAGAAGGGACGGGAGGCTGCGCGCGCGGCCCTGATGATCGGCAAGGCACGGCTGGCGCTCGCCGCATAGGCCCGGCATATGATTTGCCGCATGGCGGCTCTATTGCGCCGACTTTCCCCATCGTCTATAGAGCCGCCACCCGCGTAGACACCCTTGGAGGCAACGCGGATGAGGGCCGCGATCCGTCGCGGCTTTCGACGTTTCCAGTCTGGCAAGCCAGCCGGAGACGCTCCAGCAACCAAAAGGAAAAGCCATGAGCCACGACAATTACGAGCTCAAGGCCGAAGCGCGCAACTCGGTCGGTAAGGGGTCCGCCCGTGCAGTTCGCCGCAATGGCCAGATTCCAGCAGTCATCTATGGAGAGAAGCAGGCGCCCCTCGCCATCGCGCTCTCGCACAAGGAAATCTATTACAAGATCCACGGCGGCGGGTTCCTGACCACGATCGCCACGATCGACGTCGATGGTCAGAAGATCCAGGTTCTGCCGAAGGACTACCAGCTCGATCCGGTCTCGGATCAGCCGCTGCATGTCGATTTCCTGCGCATCGGCAAGAACACCGTCGTCACCGTCGAGGTTCCGGTCCACTTCATCAATGAGGAAAAGTCGCCCGGCATCAAGCGCGGCGGCGTTCTCAACATCGTCCGCCACCAGGTGGAGTTCACGGTTCCGGCCAATGCCATTCCTGAATTCATCACCGTCGACCTGGACGGTACCGAGATCGGCGATTCGCTGCACATTTCGGCCGTCAAGCTGCCGGCAGGCGTGAAGCCGGTCATCTCCGACCGCGACTTCACCATCGCGACGATCGCCGGTTCTTCGGCGAGCAAGTCCGAAGCCGGTGAAGGCGAAGGCGAAGCGGCGGAAGCCGCTCCCGCGAAGGACTGATCTATCCGGCCGCGGGAGGCTGAGAGATGAAGATTTTCGCAGCTCTCGGCAATCCCGGCGCACAATATGCCAACAACCGGCACAATGCCGGATTCATGGCGGCGGACGAAATCGTCCGCCGCCATTCGTTTTCGCCATGGGCGAAGAAATTCTCCGGCGTGATCGCCGAAGGCAATCTCGACGGCGAGAAGGTGCTGCTCATCAAGCCGCAGACCTTCATGAACCTGTCCGGCCAGTCGGTGGGCGAAGCCATGCGCTTCTACAAGCTGACGCCGGCCGATGTGGTCGTCTTCTACGATGAACTGGACCTCGCGCCGGGCAAGGTGCGTGTGAAGACCGGCGGCGGCTCGGGCGGTCACAACGGCATCCGCTCGCTCGACCAGCATATCGGCAATAATTACCGGCGCGTGCGCATCGGCATCGGCCACCCCGGCGTCAAGGAACTGGTTCACGCCTGGGTTCTGGGCGATTTCGCCAAGGCAGACCGCGACTGGCTTGAACCGCTGATGACGGCAATCGCAGACAATGCGGGCCTGCTCGCCAAGGGTGACGATGCAGGCTTCATGAACAAGATCACGGTTGCGACCGGAAGCGGCGGCAAGGGCGGCGCTGCTGACGCGCCCGCACCCTCGAAGAAGGCGCAGAGCCATATCCGCCAGGCGCGCCCGCAACAGCCAAATATCAAGGTTCCCGAGACAGGACCGATGGCCGCCATGCTGAAGAAGCTTCTCGGCAAGGACTGAACCTGTCAGGAGCCTTCGGCCCGGATATTCGCTTCCGCCGCACCGGATGCTAAGTCCGGCCTCCACGACTGGAGGACGCCATGCAGGAACTCATCTACATGTTCGCGATGTCGCTCGACGGCTTCATCGCCCGGCCGAACGGCTCGTTCGATTGGCTGGAGAACTTTCCGGCCGACGCCGATTACGATTTCGATGCATTCCTCAATTCAATCGACGGCATCGTCATGGGGCGCGGCTCCTATGAGGCTGCGAAGGACAGGTGGGAATACAGCCGCTGGCCAACCGCGATCGCGACGAGCCGCGCCATCGACGATCTGCCCGACAATGCCGAGGCCGTTGCCGGCACGCCCGACGATCTGATCGCCAGCCTGCGCCGTCGCGGCGCGAACGGTCGCATCTGGATGTTCGGCGGTGGCGATCTGGCGCGGCGCTTCTTCGACGCGGGACTGCTGACGACGGTCGAGATCGGCCTGATCCCTGTCATTCTGGGTACCGGCATTCCGGCCTTCGGCGGCGAGCAGCCCGACCGCTGGCTCAAGCTCGATTTCGCCAGGCCGCTCGCCAATGGCTCGGTCCATCTGCGTTATCTCGCAGGCGCGTGAGCTCCGGCGACCGGCGCAGAACCAGCCCCACTTGACGGTTTGCCCCCCTTCCCCCATACGCCGGGCCAAGTTTTCATTCCCGTCAGGACGTTATCATGGGTTTCAAGTGCGGCATCGTTGGGCTGCCCAACGTTGGCAAATCGACATTGTTCAATGCGCTGACCAAGACGGCGGCGGCGCAGGCCGCCAACTATCCCTTCTGCACCATCGAGCCGAATACGGGCGAAGTCGCCGTTCCCGACCCGCGAATGCAGAAGATTGCGGCAATCGCCGGGTCGAAGGAGATCATCCCGACCCGCATCAATTTCGTCGACATTGCCGGCCTCGTTCGCGGCGCGTCCAAGGGCGAAGGGCTCGGCAACCAGTTCCTCGCCAATATTCGCGAGGTCGATGCGATCGTGCATGTTCTGCGCTGCTTCGAAGATGACGACATCACACATGTCGAGGGCAAGATCGACCCCGTTGCCGACGCCGACACGGTCGAGACGGAATTGATGCTGTCCGACCTCGAAAGCCTCGAACGCCGAATCGTCAACACGCGCAAGCGCGCGCAGGCCAAGGACAAGGAGAGCCTGACCGTTCTGCCGGTCATGGAGCAGGCACTGGCGCTGCTGAACGACGGCAAGCCTGCGCGTGTCATGCTCAAGGGCATCGCGCACGAGGATCTCACGATCCTTCAGGGCCTGAACCTGCTGACCGCCCACCCCGTGCTTTATGTCTGCAATGTTGCCGAGTCTGACGCGGCAACCGGCAATGAGCACACGAAGAAGGTGGAAGCGATGGCAGCCGCCCAGGGCGCGTCGACCGTCATCATTTCCGCCGCCATCGAGGCGGAAGTCGCCCAGTTGCCCGACGATGAACAGAAAGAATTCCTCGACGCGATGGGACTGGAAGAGCCCGGCCTCGACCGGTTGATCCGCGCCGGCTACGATCTGCTCCACCTCATCACCTATTTCACGGCAGGCCCGAAGGAAACGCGTGCCTGGACGATCGAAAAGGGCACGAAGGCGCCGGGTGCGGCCGGCGTCATTCATACCGATTTCGAGCGCGGCTTCATCCGCGCCCAGACCATCGCCTTTGAAGACTATGTAAAGTTCAACGGCGAAGTCGGGGCCAAGGAAGCCGGCAAGGCGCGCGACGAGGGCAAGGAATATGTCGTGCAGGACGGTGACGTCCTGCTCTTCAAGTTCAACACCTGATCCGTCAGGACGCCTGCCCGGTCCAGTCGATCGGGCGCGCACCTCTTTCCATAAGCCAGGCATTCGCCTTTGAAAACGGCCTCGAACCGAAGAAGCCGTTATGGGCCGACAATGGCGACGGATGGACCGACGTCAGCACCAGATGCCGGCTCCGGTCGACAAGCGGGGCGGACGCCGCAGCCTTTGCGCCCCACAGGATGAAGACGCAGGCAGGCGACGTTGCCGAAACAGCCGCGACCGCCTGATCTGCCAGCGCCTGCCAGCCGAGCTTCAGATGCGCTCCGACGGACCTTTCCTCGACCGTGAGCACACTGTTGAGCAGCAGCACGCCCTGCTGCGCCCAATCGGACAGATCGCCCCTTCTGCGAAGCGGCTGGCCCAAGTCTGACGCGATCTCCTTGAATATGTTGCGCAGGGAGGCAGGCAGCGCGCCTGCACCCGCATAGGAAAATGCCAGCCCGTGTGCATGGCCCGGCGTCGGATATGGATCCTGCCCGAGGATGAAGACCCGCGCCTGGTCCGGCGAGACGAGGCGCAGCGCATTGAAGACGTCGGCGGCCGGCGGCAGCACGTTCGCCCCGTCCTTTCGCCGCGCATCGACACGTCGCGCAACATCTGCGGCCGCGCCTGACGCAAAGAACGGGAGGCGAGCCCAGCCCGACCGATGCGCATCGCGCAGAAAATCGTCCACGGCCTCTAAATACATGCTGAAACACCGCGCCTGCTGATCAATCCGCTCATTATTTCACAAGGCGTATTTTTACCCGAACTAAACAACCTTGAGTTACAACTCCCGAAAGGGAGAAGCACATGTCATACCCGGCGGCGCCAGAAATTGATCCGGTCGAGATCAATTATGCACACTGCCAGGTTACGGAATATCTGCCTATCAAGGCCGACGACTTCTTCGACTGGTATCTATCGCAGCCGATGGAAAATTTCATGCCGGGTTCGTTGATTGTGCCGGCGATTTCCACGACCGAAAATGTCGGCGCTCATTCATACGGAAGCGTAGGCTCGACGAGGCATATCAAGTTCAAGAACGGCAAGACGGCCTATGAGCGCGTATTCTACACCAATTTTCCGCGCTCGTATTCTTATCAACCCTACGCCTACATGATCCCGATCAGTCTCTTTTCCGACTACGCCAAGGCCACCATGACCGTGCTTCCGGAGGGGGACGGTTGCAAGGTCGTCTGGGACTACGCCTTCCATGCCCGCAACAGCCTGTCGCTGAATTTCGTTCGCCTGTTCGTCAAGCTCGAATGGACGCGTTACCTATCCAGCGCTCTGGAACTCATGCGCAGCCGGCTGGAGCAGCAGACGGCTTCTGCTCAGGGCCATGGCGATGGACGCGTGGCCTGACACAATCTGTCGCTTGGCAATGACCTCATCGGTCATTGCAATCCTTTGCCTGACCGGCCATCCTCGCCACCTGAATTCGAGGCATAAGCATGACCGGCAAGACATGGGCATATGAGGATTTCGTCGTCGGCTCGACGCTGGATCTTGGAACAAGACACGTCACCGCCGAAGAGATCGTCGAATTCGCCTCGGAATTCGATCCCCAGCCGATGCATGTCGACGAGGAAGCCGGTAAAGCCAGCATTCTTGGAGGGCTGGCGGCGTCAGGTTGGCATACCTGCTCCATGTTCATGAAGATGCTGTGCGACGGCTTCATTCTGGATTCCACGTCACAGGGCGCTCCAGGTGTTGAGTATGTCAAATGGATGCGGCCTGTTCTCGCCGGTGACACGCTGACCGCTTCGTCGATCGTCCTCTCCAAGCGCGTGTCAGCCAAGCGACCCAATCTCGGCTTCGTGACCATGATCGCCAAGATGGTCAACCAGCGCGGCGAACAGGTGTTTGAGCTGCAGAATACAGGCATGTTCCTGACGAGGGCCTCGGCATGAACCTCGAACAATATTTCCGTGTCGGCGAAACCATCACGATTGGCAGCCACACATTCCAGCCGGACGAAATCATCGCATTTGCGAAGAAATTCGACCCGCAGCCCTTCCACCTGTCCGAGGATCTGGCGAAGAATTCGGTCTTCGGCGCGCTTTGCGCTTCCGGCTGGCACACAGCCTCGACATGGATGAAATACAATGTCCGCGCCGGCCTGTTTGCCGGCGACACATGGGACGGCGATGGTCCGGCACCCGCGGTCGGGGCATCACCCGGCTTCAAGAACCTGAAATGGCTCAAGCCCGTCTTTGCCGGCGAAACGATCACCTATACGCGCCAGGTCACGAGCGTTCGGCCCTCCGCCTCCCGGCCGGGCTTCTACGTGATGACCATCGTCGGCGAAGGCCATGACTCGAAAGGCGACAAGGTCATCGAATTCGAGAACGGCGTCGTCGTCAAGGCGGGGTGAGCCCCCGCCGATCACGCGTCAATGACCGTCAAAAGCGATCAGTGTCCTGACATCGACACCAAGAGCCTCAAGCTTGGCGCGCCCGCCCAGATCGGGCAGGTCGATGACGAAACAGGCCGCGACGATATCCGCCCCCATCTGCTTCAGCAGCTTCGTGGCGCCCTCTGCCGTGCCGCCCGTTGCGATCAGATCGTCAACCAGAATGACCTTCTCGCCCGGCGTCACCGCGTCGGTGTGCATCTCCATTTCGTCGACGCCATATTCCAGGCTGTAGGCGACCCGCACGGTGGTATGCGGCAGCTTTCCCTTCTTGCGGATCGGAACGAAGCCGCAGGACAGCTGGTGCGCCATCGCGCCGCCCAGAATGAAACCGCGCGCCTCGATTCCGGCGATCTTGGTGACGCCCTCGCCGGCAAATGGGTGGACCAGTTCGTCGACGGCGCGACGAAACGCGCGCGCATTGCCGAGAAGCGTCGTGATGTCCCGGAACAGAATGCCGGGCTTGGGATAGTCCGGTATCGTGCGGATCGAGGAGATGAGTGTGTCTTCGAGCGTCGTCTTCACTGGCGGCCACCTGTTACTGCCCGGAATTGGTATCGTCCGCGCGCAAGGAATGGAATAGGTTCCCGCCGAATATCGACGATTGATCCATGTCCCGATCCGAACGCCTTCTGATGCTGATCGAAGCCTTGCGCCGTCACCGCGCTCCGGTAAGCGGACGCACGCTGGCCGAGGAGACCGGGGTCTCCATCAGAACGCTCTACCGGGACATTGCCAGCCTTCAGGCACAGGGCGCCAACATCGAAGGCGAACCGGGGCTTGGCTATGTCCTGCGCCCCGGCTTCATGCTGCCGCCGCTGATGTTTTCGGAAGACGAACTTGAGGCGCTGGTCCTGGGCCAACGCTGGGTCGCCAGACGCACGGACAAGCGCCTGGGTTCGGCCGCCGAAAACGCACTCGCAAAGATATCGGCCGTCCTGCCCGCGGGCCTGAAGGAAAAGGTCGACGCCAACGGCCTGATGGTCGGACCCTCGACTCTCTCGCCCCGCGACAACGTCGATCTCGCCGACATCAGACGTGCAATCCGCGCAGAGCAACGCCTGTTGATCGACTACGAGAACGAAGCAGGGCTTCGGTCTGCCCGAACCATCTGGCCCCTGGCACTGACCTTCTTCGATCAGGTGCGCGTGCTGGTGTCGTGGTGCGAATTGCGGCAGGACTTCCGCAGCTTCCGGACCGACCGCATCAGCCGCCTCGAAACGACCGCCAGCCGGTATCCCGGCCGACGCCAGCGACTTCTCAAACAATGGCGCGAGAGCGAGCAATTCCCCGAGCATCGCGAGCAGGCGATATCTGGTGCACCAAGACAGCCTACTGCCAAAAACTGACAGTGCCTGTCCCTAAACATTGCGTCATGGCCAACACAAAGGAGATAGCCATGACGACCCCGAGCTACATGATCCTGTTCGTTCAGGATACACGCGCCAGTGCAAGCATCTACAGCGAGTTGTTCGGCATCGAACCCGTCTATCTGGCGGACGATTTCGTGCTGTTCGCCCTTCCGCATGACTACAGGTTTGCGCTGTGGTCTGCCGCCGACCCAGAAGCCATGGCGTCTGCCGGCATGACGGAAATCGCCGTTCTCGTGGAGGACTACGCGGCTGTCGACAGCGCGTTTGCGCAATGGTCGAAAGGAAAGGTGAGCGTTCTCATGCAACCCACGACACAAGCTTTCGGCCGCTCCTTCGTCGTGACCGATGCAGACGGCCACCGCACGCGTGTCATGGCCCTCGCCGAAAACCCACAATGAGCGCTCCCCGGAACTGGATCTGCGTCGCCTCGGCAGAACATGTTCGCGGCGGCGTGGCCGGCGGCTTCATGCAGGTCAATCACGGCAAGGCCGCACCGCTGAAACGGATGAAGCCGGGCGACAATGTCGTCTACTACTCCCCGAGCGAAATCATGCGCCGGCCAGATGGTTTGCAGGCGTTCACGGCTCTCGGCACCATCAGGCAAGGCGTGATCTATCAGGGTGTGATGGGAGGCGGCCATGCCGCCTTCCGGCGCGACGTCGAATGGCAACCGGCAACGCCTGCCCCGATCCGTCCGCTGCTCGACCGGCTCGATCTGACGGCAGGAAAGCCCAACTGGGGCGCCCCATTCAGATACGGCGTCATCGAGATCAGCGACAGGGATTTCCAGACAATCGCACACGCCATGATCTCGCACCCGACCGGCGGGTGATCGACCTGCCGCCAGATACAAGAAAGGCCCGGATCGCTCCGGGCCTTTCCGATGTCATAGAGAACTCGTTCAGTGAGCCGTCGACGCCCAGATACGGCGTTTGGTCATGTAGACCAGACCGGCGAACAGGACGAGGAAGACCATCACGGCAAAGCCGGTCTTCTTGCGCGCCTCAAGATGCGGCTCGGCAGTCCACATCAGGAATGCGGAAACGTCGCGCGCATTCTGGTCGACCGAAGCCGGAGTGCCGTCATCATATTCGATCGCCGTATCTGCGGTCAGCGGCGGGGCCATGGCCAACGCGGAAGCGTTCATGAAATACGGATTGTAGTGCGTGCCGGCAGCAACCTCGATGCCATGCGGCGGCGTCTTGCCATAGCCGGTCAGCAGCGAATGGATGTAGTCCGGGCCGCCCTCGGCATACTGGGTGAAGATGTCGAAGACAAAGGTCGGGAAGCCGCGCGTGACGCCGCGAGCCTTGGCCATCAGCGATAGATCCGGAACGGGCGGATCCTGTGCGGCCGGGGCCGGGAAGTAATCGGTCGGCAGGCCCTTGCGGGTGTCATCGCCTTCGGGGATGTCATATTCCGCCGCGAGCGCCTTCACCTGCGCTTCGCTGTAGCCGAGGTCGGCCAGCGTGCGGAATGCCACCAGATTGAGCGAGTGGCACTGCGAGCAGACTTCCTTGTAGACCTTGAAGCCGCGCTGCAACTGGCCGCGGTCGTAGGTGCCGAACGGGCCGGCAAACGACCACTTCTCTTCGATCGGCTTGAGCAGCGGATAGTGCTGCGTCTCGCCCTCGCCTGCGAGGTGGATGCCTTCGTCGCCGTGGCCTTCCGCCTGCGGTGCCGCAGTCTGCGACTGCGCGACGGTCACGGACGTGCCGATCAGCAGGCCGATTGCAGCAAGTGAGTGGAGAACCTTTTTCATGACGTCCCTCTTCGGTCCTGCACTCAATGGGCTTCGGCGGCGGTCGATGCGACGGCCGGCGTGGCGGTAGTCTTGGCCTTGTTCTTTTCCAGAACGGCCTCGGTGATCGAATTCGGCGTGCGCCTTGGCGTCTCGATCAGGCCGAGCAACGGCATGATCACCAGGAAGAAACCGAAGTAGTAGAGCGTCGAAACCTGCATGGCGGGGATATACCAGCCTTCGGCGGGCTTCGAACCGAGCCAGCCGAGGAACAGGGCGTTTGCCACGAAGATCCAGAAGAACAGCTTGTACCACGGGCGATAAACAGCCGAGCGGACCTTCGACGTGTCGAGCCATGGCACAAAGAACAGAACCGCGATCGCGCCGAACATGGCCAGAACGCCGCCGAGTTTGGAGTCGATCGGGCCAATGTTGAAGGTGATTGCGCGCAGGATCGCATAGAACGGCAGGTAGTACCATTCCGGAACGATGTGCGCCGGCGTCGAAAGCGGGTTTGCGGGGATGTAGTTGTCCGGGTGCCCCAGATAGTTCGGGATGTAGAACACGAACCACGAGAACACGATCAGGAACAGCACCATCGCAAAGGCGTCCTTCACCGTCGCATGCGGCGTGAAGGGCACTGTGTCCGTCTTCGACTTGACCTCGATGCCGGTCGGATTGCTCTGGCCGGTAACGTGCAGCGCCCAGACGTGCAGGACAACGACGCCGGCGATCATGAACGGCAGCAGGTAGTGCAGCGCGAAGAAGCGGTTCAGCGTCGGATTGTCGACCGCAAAGCCACCCAGCAGCAGCTGCTGAATCCACTCGCCGACCAGCGGGATGGCGGTGAAGAAGCCGGTGATGACGGTCGCGCCCCAGAAGGACATCTGACCCCAGGGCAGCACGTAGCCCATGAAGCCCGTCGCCATCATCAGCAGGTAGATGATGCAGCCGAGGATCCACAGTAGCTCGCGGGGAGCCTTGTACGACCCGTAATAGAGGCCGCGGAAAATATGGATATAGACGGCGATGAAGAACATCGACGCGCCGTTCGAGTGCAGATAGCGCAGCAGCCAGCCGGAATTGACGTCGCGCATGATCTTTTCGACCGAATTGAACGCGAGCGTCGTATCGGCCGCATAGTGCATGGCCAGGACCACGCCGGTCAGTATCTGCGCCACCAGCATCAGCGAGAGAATGCCGCCGAAGGTGTAGGCGTAATTCAGGTTACGCGGAACCGGATAGGCGACAAAGCTGTCGTAGATCAGCCGCGGCAGCGGCATGCGTGCGTCGATCCAGCGTTCGATGCCGGTCGAGGGCGTATAGGTTGAGTGTCCACCGCTCATAATGCTTCCCCCTCGCCGCTTAGCCGATCCGGATCACGGTATCAGACGTGAACTGGAACGCCGGAACGGGCAGATTCTCAGGCGCCGGGCCTTTGCGGATGCGGCCGGCAGTATCGTAGTGCGAACCATGGCACGGGCAGAACCAGCCACCGAAATCGCCCTGCTGGCCGAGCGGAATGCAACCCAGATGGGTGCAGACGCCGATCATGACCAGCCAGGCTTCCTTGTCCTTGCCTGCCGAACGATCAAGATCGTTCGCCGGGGCGTCGGAAGCGATGTTCGCGTTGCGCGCCAGCGGATCCTTGAGATCCTCTAGCTTGACGTCCTGCGCGGCCTTGATTTCCTCGGGCGTGCGATTGCGGATGAACACCGGCTTGCCGCGCCACTTGGCGGTGATCGACATGCCCGCCTCAACCGACGAGATATCGACTTCGATCGAGGACTGCGCCAGGGTCGAGGCGTCCGGGCGCATCTGGTCGATGAACGGCCAGGCAACGCCTGCCGCGCCGACTGCTGCGGCCGCGCCCGTAGCTATATAGAGGAAATCGCGGCGGTTAGGATCGTGTGTTTCGGTCGCGCTCACCTGGCCGTCGTCCTTTCGTATTCTCTGCCCGTCGGCATTTCCGGCCCGTTCCCTGATGCGAAGTAGTTTCCACGCACCATCGTCCCCGGACGGAGTCGGGCGATATTTTGGAAAGTTTCTAAGCGCCTGCCCTACCCTTGTCCAGACGCCCGCGCAGGCGTGGGCAGAATGTCGCGGGTATAACTATGGCATCGCGACAGTAGTGACGGCCACGTCCCGATTACGGAGGCAGGGACATTCTTCGGCTGCAGGATTGGTGGCGTTATTGACGCCTACTCGGGTTGTGCGACAATTGCCTCAATCGGGCAGGGGCGCAGATCGATGAATTTTATTGGCAGGGCTATGATCGCAGGGGCGATTTCCATGTTGGCGGCGAGCGGTCCGGCCCCCCTATCCTATCAGTCTGGCGAAGGAATGAGCATATTTGAGTATCCGACCGCATTGGCCAAGGACGGCAAGCGCAAGCAGCGATCATCCGGGTTGGCAGGTAGCTTGGGCACGGTGAAGAGCCGGATACTTGTCCCGTCATCAGCGGAGGGTGGCTGCGGCCAGATGTATCGAAACTACGTCGCAGCGGGTGGGCATTCTGCCTTCTCTTCCACACCCATCGACCATTTCTATGGCGGAGAATTCGCGTGTGGTGCTGCCATGAACGCACCCTCGCAGGCGGTTGCTGAAAGTCGGGCGCTCGCCAGCTGCGAATCGGCGGTGAAAACCTACAAAGCTCGGAACCAGTCGCTGCGCTTTGGAGGAAAGTGCGCGATCAACATGTCGAAGTAAGCCCCTACACCGCGCCGAGCCTGACCAATACGGCCCGTGGGATCCCCATCTCCCGAATGACATCGTCATGTCGGCGCAGGCCGCACAGCTCCCGCTGGATGAAATAGGCATGAACTGCCCGTGCAGCATGGCGCAGCAGTGCATCTCTGTTGGCCGGATCGCCGGCATTCAGCGCCTTCAGCGCCGCCTCCACCTTTCGCCCGGCATGCCCCAGCGAGCTCGCCATTTCGGCGACGATCTCGGTTTCGATTGGTTGAATGCCCGTCGCAGATACAGCACGTTCGATCGTGATCTGGCCGGGCAGTCGGAGCGCCATCGCTACTCGGCCGCCAGTTCGTCGGCAAGGAAGCCGCCGGACTGGCGCTCCCACAGCTTGGCATACAGGCCGCCACGGCCCACCAGGCTGGCATGGGTGCCCTCCTCCACGATCTGCCCCTTGTCGATGACGACGATCCGGTCGAGCGCTGCAATCGTCGACAGCCGGTGAGCGATTGCTATGACGGTCTTGCCCTTCATCATCGCGTAGAGATTGTCCTGAATCGCTGCCTCAATTTCCGAATCGAGCGCCGACGTCGCTTCGTCGAGAATGAGAACCGGCGCGTCCTTGAGCATCATGCGCGCAATCGCGATTCGCTGCCGCTGGCCGCCGGACAGCTTCACCCCGCGCTCGCCTACATGGGCGTCATAACCTGTGCGACCCTTCGGATCGGAGACGCCCATGATGAAATCATGCGCCGAGGCACGCCTGGCCGCATCGACGATCTCCGCTTCGCCGGCACCCGGTCGGCCATAGGCGATGTTGTCGCGGATCGAGCGGTGCATCAGCATCGGGTCCTGGCTGACGACACCGAACTGCGCCCTGAGCGAGCCTTGCGTGACCTCGCGGATGTCGCGCCCGTCGAGCAGGATGCGGCCGCTTTCGACGTCGAAGAGGCGCAGCGCGAGATTGACAATGGTGGTCTTTCCCGCACCCGACGGGCCGACCAGCGCCACACGGTCACCGGGGCGGATGTGCAGGTCGAGATTGTTGATGATGCCGCGCGTCTTGCCGTAATTGAACGTCACGTCCTCGAAGCGGACATCACCCTTGGAGCGCGGCATGACACTGGCGTCCTTCGCGTCTCGAATGCCGGGCTCGACCGAAATGACGGAGGTCGCATCCTGCACCGTGGCAAAGCTGCGGATCAGCCCGTTGATGTTGAACATCATGTAGCCGGACATCTGGTTGAGGCGGAACACCAGCCCCATCGCTGCCGCCACCTCCCCGGTGGATGCGCCACCCTGCGTCCATTGCCTGAGCGCCAGCAGCGTGACTGCCGCCATCATGAAGCCGTTGACGATGTTGACGGCGGCGCGAATGCTGGTGATCGAGCGTGTCAGCGCCTTCACGGCACCGAGATAGCGCTCCATCCCCTGCCGCACATAGCTGTGCTCGCGCTGACCCGAATCGAAAAGCTTTACCGCCATGATATTGGTGAACGCATCGACGATCCGGCCATTGACCTGCGAGCGCTCGTCGGCGGTCTGCCGGCCGGCCTTGCGCAAGGGCGGGAGCAAAAACCAGGCGACAGCCAGATAGATGACCAGCCAAACCAGCAGGACGACACCCATCAGCGGGTCGAGGACGCCGAGAATGGAGCCGGCCAGAACGAGGAACGTCAGGAAACCCCAGACGCTTTGCAGGGAAGAAACGATGAAATCGCCTGCTGCGTCGCCGCCCTGAAGAACCTTGGTAGCGATGCGACCGGCAAAGTCGTTCTGGTAGAATTCGTAAGGCTGCTCCATGACGCGCCGGAACGCCTGCCAGCGCACCATCTGGTAGAAATTGGGTGAGACCATCTGCTGCTCGACGACCGCGTTGGCGATCATCACCGCAGCGCGGACGACGAGAATGAAGAACAGGAAGCCGACGAGATGCGGCCAGTAGTCCCGCACGAGGTTTTCCGGCGAGGATGTGTCGAGCAGGTCGATCAGCCAGCCGACGGACCAGTAGAGCACCGCATCGACCGCGCCTGATAGACCGCCCGCAATCAGCAGCAGCACGAAGGGAAGTTTCGCCTGCCGGGCGAAGAACAGGATGAACTGCCAAGCATCCTTTGGCAGCACGTCGCGATCGGTGTCGGAAAACGCGTCGATTACATTCTCGAACGGACCGTAGATGCGGTCGCCGACCGTCTTTGATTCATCTGGCATGATTACCCCAATGTAGGACTGCCGAGGCGCGGCGGCATCCCCCATTTGTCATGAGTGAACAGCTCTGGAATGCGGCGGCCCTATTCGGCCGCCGCCTCCGTCGTTTCCGCGCCCGGATCGTCATGCAGCAGGAAGCCGCCCGACTGGCGCTGCCAGAGCCGTGCATAGATGCCGCCCTGAGCCACCAACTGGTCGTGCGACCCTTCTTCCACGATCCGGCCCATGTCCATGACGACGAGACGATCCATCGCCGCGATGGTCGACAGGCGATGGGCAATGGCAATCACGGTCTTGCCCTCCATCAGCCGGTAGAGGTTTTCCTGGATGGCAGCCTCGACCTCCGAATCGAGCGCCGAGGTCGCCTCGTCCAGGATCAGGATCGGAGCGTCCTTCAGCATCACGCGCGCAATCGCCACGCGCTGGCGCTGCCCCCCGGACAGCTTGACGCCGCGCTCGCCGACATGGGCGTCATATCCTTTGCGCCCCTTGGAATCCGCAAGACCGGCGATGAAGCCGTCGATCTCGGCGCGCCGCGCCGCTTCAAGCATCATGTCTTCGGTCGCGTCAGGGCGGCCATACATGATGTTGTCGCGAACCGACCGGTGCAGCAGCGACGTATCCTGCGTCACCACGCCGATCTGCGCGCGCAGGCTGTCCTGCGTCACCGCAGAAATGTCCTGCCCGTCGATCGTGATGCGGCCAGCCTCAAGGTCGTAGAACCGCAGCAGGATGTTGACGAGCGTCGACTTGCCCGCGCCCGAGCGCCCGACAATGCCGACCTTTTCGCCCGGCCTGATCGTCAGCGACAGGTTCTCGATGACACCCTTGCGCTTGCCGTAGTGGAAGCGGATATTGTCGAACTCGATACCGCCATTGGAGACGTGGATCGGCTTCGCACCCTGCTTGTCCTCGACGAGGCGCGGCAGCGAGATCGAGGCGATGCCGTCGCGCACCGTGCCGATGTTCTCGAACAGCGCCGACATTTCCCACATGATCCAGTGAGACATGGAGCCGAGCCTCAGGCAGATGCTGATCGCAACCGCCACCGCGCCGACGCTGACCAGATCGCCGAGCCAGAGCCATATGGCGACCGCGCCGACCGCCGCCAGAAGCGCCCCGTTGAGCATTTCGAGAAGGCCGAACAGGCCCGTCGCAAGCCGCATCGAACGGTAGACCGTGTCCATGAAGCCGGACATGGCGTCCTGCGCATAGTCCGCCTCGCGCCGGGCATGGGAAAACAGCTTGATGGTCTGGATGTTGGTGTAGCTGTCGACCACGCGCCCGGTCATAAGCGAGCGCGCATCGGCCTGCTCTTCCGACACCTTGCCGATGCGCGGAATGAAATAGCGCAGCAGCAGGACGTAAAGAATGAGCCAGGCGACGAACGGAATGGCCAGCTTCCAGTCCGCCGAGGCGATCAGGATGACCGCGCCGGTGAAGTAGACGATGACGTAGTTGAGCACGTCGAACAGCTTCAGTACGCATTCGCGCACGGCCAGCGCCGTCTGCATCAGCTTGGTAGCGACGCGGCCCGCAAACTCGTCCTGATAGAAACTCATTGACTGCTTGAGCAGGTAACGATGCACCTGCCAGCGAATGCGCATCGGATAGTTGCCGAGCAGCGTCTGCTGGTTGAGCAGCAGACGCAGCCAGTCGACCACCGGCATGATGACAAGCACCAGCGCGGCCAGCCCGACGAGTTTCCAGCCCTCGGATTGCAGGAACGTCTCGCGGCTCTGGTTGGACAGCCAGTCGACGATGTTGCCCATCTGCCCGAACAGCCAGACCTCCATGATGCCGATGGCCGCCGTCAGGACGGCGGACATCAGGATGTAGGGCCAGGAGCCTCGCGTGAAGTGCATGCAGAACGCCCAGAAGCTTCTGGGTGGCTCTGTCGGTTCTTCCGGCGGAAACGGCGGAAGCCGGTTCTCGAACCAGCGAAAGACGGAGAAAGACATGTTCGCTCTCATCGGTGCCCGCGACGCGGGAGTTCATTGCGTGTGACTGGCGCGACTGGACGCCCGGTCTGTTGAAGTGGCGCCGCCTTGGCGCCATTACGGTCGCCGCCGCGAAGCGCATCGATCTGCGACGTCTGGTCTGTCCTGGCCAGCGCCCTGGCAAAGGCACCGGTCAGGGAAGTTGACGGGGAATTGGCAGACGACTGCGGCGGGAGTGCGCTGGTCTGCGCAGAGACGGATTTGGTGTGTTTGCTGGCGTGCATCGCCGAACTCCATGGAAAGCTTGCAAGCTTGTCCGGCGGCGGCCCGTGTCGATGAAGTCAGGAAAGTGTCAGTCGAACCGGATCGCCGTCAGGCGTTGATCCCATCGCGGAGGCGCATGGGTGCGTAGCAAATTACAAAGTCCATCTTTGCCTCCATCGGTTCGAGTTGACGATGGACGGCTCTATAGAGAATTTCGTTCGCGCTGACCAGCCCCGGCCAGGACTTTTGTCGCCTCCAAGGCTGGAGGCTTTGGCTGAATCATCGCATGAAGGCGGTGAATCAGAAACCGAACGACATGAATCACGATCTGCACATTGCGCTCTATCAGCCTGAAATTCCTGGCAATACGGGCGCCATCCTGCGCCTCGCTGCATGTTTCGGTGCAACCGTCGACATCATCCGTCCGCTCGGCTTCGAATTGTCCGACAGGACGCTGAAGCGCGCCGGCATGGATTATCTGGAAATCGCAGCCATTGCCGACCATGCCGATTTCGACGCCTTCCAAGCATGGCGAAAAAGCGAAGGGCGACGCCTGATTCTGCTCACCACACGGGCTGCCGAACCCTATTCGTCCTTCACCTTCGCGCGCGGCGACGTGCTGATGTTCGGGCGCGAATCGTCAGGGGTGCCTGACACCGTGCGCGCCATCGCCGATCACCAGTTGCGTATTCCCATCCGTGCCGAGGCGCGCAGCCTGAACCTCGGCATGAGCGCGGCCATCACCTTGAGCGAGGCCGCGCGGCAACTGGCTTAAGTGAAGCGCGCCATGCTCCGGCATGAGCGGCTGAAAGCTGTCAGTCAGCCGTCGGCAGCCTGCGCATCGTGAATTCGATCACGTCGCCGGGAATTTCACGCCAGCTTTCAATGGAGGTCCAATAAGCCTGCTTCGGCCAGCGATCGAACCATTCGCGCGCCTTGAGGCGGGCGTCGACACGCGGCAAGCTGAAGGTCTCGCGGACAAATCCGTCCGGCCGTGGGCGCGGCCCCTCTTCCCGCTGGCGGGCAAGAGAGCGGCTCAATCCGGTCAAAGGCGGACGCTTCGGCGTCGGCACGGCACGGTTCTCCTTGACCCTTCCAGCCGAAAGATTAGGGATCGCAGGCTGAATTGCGAGTCATTTGTTGGGCAGGTCATGGAACGGCAGGACATTCCGGCGGGGCTTCCCGCCGACATCGAAGACAAGAAAGCCAGGGCGCGTGCCTGGTTCGAACTGCTGCGCGACCGCATCTGCGCGACATTCGAGAAAATCGAGGACGACCTGACCGGTCCGCAGTCGTCTTGGTCCCCCGGCCGGTTCGAGCGCAATCCGTGGGAGCGTAAGGGCGGCGATTCGGGCGGCGGCGTCATGTCGATGATGTATGGCCGCGTCTTCGAGAAGGTGGGCGTCCACACCTCGACCGTCTATGGCGAGTTTTCGCCCGAAATGCGCAAGCAGATACCGGGCGCCGAGGAAGACCCGCGCTTCTGGGCATCGGGCATCTCGCTCATCGCCCACATGCACAACCCCCATGTGCCCGCGGTGCATATGAACACGCGCATGGTCGTGACATCGCGCCAATGGTTCGGCGGCGGCGCGGACCTGACCCCGGTGCTTGACCGCAGGCGCACCCAGGAGGACCCGGACACGATCGCCTTCCACAAGGCGATGCGCTTTGCCTGCGACAAGCATTCAAGGGTCGCCGACTATCCACGCATGAAGCAGTGGTGCGACGAATACTTCTTCCTGCCCCATCGCAACGAGGCGCGCGGGATCGGTGGCATTTTCTATGACTGGCTGCATTCCACTGACGAGGCCGGCGGCTGGGATGCCGATTTTGCCTTCACGCAGGATGTCGGCCGCTCGTTCGCGGTCGCCTACAATCACATCGTCCGGCGCAATTTCAACGAAAACTGGACGGAAGCCGACCGCGAGGAACAGTTGATCCGCCGTGGCCGCTATGTCGAGTTCAACCTGCTTTATGATCGCGGCACGACGTTTGGCCTGAAGACAGGCGGCAATGTCGATTCGATCCTGTCGAGCCTGCCGCCCGAGGTGAAGTGGCCGTAACGAGCCACATCGTCTGAAGGACGTCATATCCGGCCGAGCGCGCGCAGTTCCTGCGCCGGAATATCGGCAAGTTCCGTCATGCTCATGCTGCTCAGCGCAGGATGGGCGACCGGATCGCGGCTGAAATCTCGGCATGCGCACGACGCCTGGCGCAAAAGGCCGGCCATCACTTGGAGAAACGCTTTCAACGCCGAATGTTTCATGCCTGCCTCCTCTTCGTTTGATGGTGATATTTTGTCGCCGGCATCCTCATCATTCAATGGAGATTACTTGCAATATGATATAGAAAAACTGGATGAGACGCCTCCAGCGATATCATCTCAACGGCCTCAAAGCCCTTGAAGCGGCAGGCAGGCTAGGCTCTCTCCAGCGCGCCGCCGATGAGCTTGGCGTGTCGCCCGGCGCCATCAGCCAGCACATCATCCGCGCCGAAAAGCAGATGGGACGGCAGGTCTTTTCACGCGATCCGCATGGGCTGAGCGTCACGCCGTTCGGCGAGCAATTGCTTGCGCGGCTGACCGGCGGCTTCCGCGCCATCGACGATGCGCTCTCGCTGGTCGAGGATGCGAGCCAGCGCGCGCTGACGGTTTCGGTCGCCCCCTTGCTGGCCTCGAAATGGCTGGTGCCAAGGCTGGCGCGCTTTCGCAAAACCCATCCCGACATCCGCATCCGCATAGAGGCGGCAATCGAGATCGCCAACCTCGATGCGTCCGATGTCGATGTCGGGCTTCGTGTCGGATCGGGCAATTGGCGCGATGTCAGACTGCGCAAGCTGGCGGCGCATGTCACCATGCCGGTCTGCGCGCCTGCGTTTGCCGAACGGCTCACCTCGCCGCAGCAATTGCGTCAGGTTCCGGTCCTGCTCGACGCCAACGCGCCCGGTTTCTGGGACGGATGGCTCAAGCCTCACGGCATGACCGAGGCTGACCTCGGCCCTGCAGACAGTTTCACCGATGCCGGCCTGTGCCTGGAGGCCGCCATTGCCGGTCAGGGCGTCATGATGGGCTGGCCTGTCCTAGTGGCCGACGCGATGGCGCGCGGTCTGGTTTGCGCCCCCTTCCGGCTCGGCGCCGAAACGGGCAACGCCTATTATGCGGCAACATCGCTGTCGCGCAGTCCTGATCGCCGCATTGCGGACTTCATCGACTGGGTGGCGGTAGAGATGGATGAAACGGAAGCTGCATTCGCAAGGTCAAGACAATCTTGAACATGGCCCATCCAATCGCCCCATTTTCGCGCTATGTTTGACAGGGTTCGTAACGAAGGGAGTGACCGATGAAACAGTTCCATTGCGGGTCTCTTGTTCCCGGCTGTGAATGGCATACCCGCCACGAAGAGGAAGCCGAGGTCATGCGCCGCGCCGTCGAGCATCTGCGCGAAACGCATGGCGAAACGATCATCCGCGAATCGATGATCGACGCGATCCGCTCCCGTATCGAGAAAGTCAGCAACGCCGCCTGAGCGGGACACGCCCCGGTTTACCACGCGTTAGCCGAACTTCCACGTTGAGTGGCATCCGATAGACTTGTCGGGTGCGACTTAACCTGATCATTAACCGGCCGATCTAGATCCTTGCTGCTGTAGTGCACGAGGAATTCCGTCGATGATCCGCCGTTTTATCAGATCCCGGTCCGGCAACTTTGCCATCCTGACCAGCGTGCTGGCCATTCCGCTGATCCTGGCCATGGGTCTGGCGGTCGATTATTCGCGCTATCTCGACGCCAAGCGCCATATGCAGGACGTGGCGGACGCGACATCGCTTGCGCTGGCGGGAAGTCAGGAGCGCGATGAAGCAGCGATGCGCGTCGATGCGCAGAGGTTCGTCGACTCGAACTTCGACGATGCCAGCATCGACCAGATGGTCATTGCCGGTCTCGACATCACGGAGAACGACGTCACCGTGAAGCTCGACGGCTACGTTCATACCACCTTCATGGCGATTGCCGGCCATGACAAAATGCCCGTCGCCGCCGAAAGCCTCGCCATCCGCGCCGTGACCGGCAGCGTCGAGGTGGCGCTGGTCCTCGACAATACCTACTCCATGGACGAGGAAATTTCAGCGGGGGTCAAGAAGATCACTGCCTTGAAAACGGCGGCAAACGCGCTCGTTACCGAACTGTTGGCGAATCCAAAGGCCGATGTGAAGATCGCCCTGGTGCCCTATGCCGACCACGTGAACATTGGGCTGAAGTATCGCAATGAGCCGTGGCTGGATGTACCAGCCGACTATACCGTGCCTGCGGTACAGAAGTCTGGCTGCAGGATGGAGGCATCGACGACCAAGGCGTGTATTGCGCGTGCACCAAGCTACCAGTGCACCACCTATTATGATGGTGTACCGATCACGAGCACCTGCACCGGTGCCTGCACCGCATATGGTCCGGAAGTGACCACCCAAAAGGAAGTCTGCGACGTCACGCCCAAGGCTGCGGTCAACTACAAATGGTACGGCTGCATCGGCTCTCGCAAGACCGGTCAGCTCCGTTTGAACGATACGACCCCATCGGTGCCATATCCCGGCTATGTCGAGACCAGCCAGAAATGCCTGAATCCGATTGTCACTCTGACCAACGACAAGAATGTTCTGAAATCGGCCATCGATGGCATGATCATCAATATCGGCACCAGCCATCGCCCGAAAACATACATTCCAGCAGGCGTGGTCTGGGGGATCAACGTTCTTTCGCCGACCGCTCCGCTGGTTGAGGGTAAAGCTTACGACCCCGATAACAAGGTTCCCCGTAAGGCCATGTTGCTGATGACCGACGGCGAGAATACCCTCCGCTTCCAAGCGTCAAACGGCAAACACGTCGACCTCAGCAACAACAAGGTCAATGGCGAGGAAATTTTGACGGCCGCGGGCCTGGCACAGCTTGCCACCGTCAACAAGGAGACGGTCGATCTGTGCACCTATGCGAAGCAAAACAAGATCGAGGTTTATTCGGTCGCCTTCAGGGTCCAGGACCCCGATGCAAAGAAGGTTATGCTCGATTGTGCAACGTCGGCTGAGCACTATTTCGACGCCTCGGATCAGGCAACGCTGCTCGCGGCCTTCTCCGGCATCGCCCAGTCGCTGTCAGTCGTTCGTCTCGCCCGCTAAGGTTTTTGCCCGCTCGACAAGTTCCGGGCGGGCAAGGCCAAAGCCGCTATCGACCCATTCGCGCTCAAGTCGCTTGAGCAATGCCCCCATCTGCGGACCGGGCGTGACGCCGATCGCGGCAAGCTCCGTCCCGCCGACCGGGAAATCCGGACGGGACCAGTCCTCCGCCCGCTTAAGCAAGCCCGCCAGAATCTCGGCCTCTTCCCTGACGGGACAAGCCGCCACAGCGAGCCTCAACCGGTCGATGATCGCCTGCCGATTGCCCCAATAGATCAGGCGAAGAAGTTCAGCCTCGCCAAGTGATGAAGCGATCTCCGGCGCCAACGCAAAGGCGACTAGCCGGTCCGTCTCGGCATTCGACATGCGCAGCCTATCGGCCATCGCCTTCAGGCGCACCGGATCGCGCGGCACGATTGCCTGAAGCCTGAGCATCGGGTCCCGCGTCCAGCCCCTCTCCCGCTCGGCAACGACCAGCCCGTGAATCGAATCGATGCCCCATTTCTCCGTCTCGGGCAGGACGGTCGTCAGTACGCTCGCCTGGCGCGCCCATAGCAGCGCCCGCGACGGATCGGGCGCAGACAGCAGTTTGCGCAGTTCCGACCATACACGTTCCACCGACAGCCGCGCCAACCCGCCCTTGAGACGCGTACACGCTATCAATCCCTGTGCGTCGGGCCGACCGGTGCCGAACCATGCAAAGAAGCGGAAGAAGCGCAAAATGCGCAGGTAATCTTCCTCGATGCGCTTGCCCGCCTCGCCGATGAAACGGATCGTGCGCGAGGACAGATCAGCTACCCCACCCACCAGATCGACGATCTCGCCTTCGGCGGTCGCATAAAGCCCGTTGACCGTGAAATCGCGCCGTTCGGCATCTGACTGCCAGTCGCGACCAAATCGCACGACCGCATGGCGGCCATCGGTTTCGACATCGGCGCGCAACGTCGTCACTTCAATCGGCTGGCCGTCGACAAGAACAGTGATGGTCCCGTGGTCGATGCCGGTCGGCACCGTTCGGAATCCGGCGGCCTTCGCGCGCCGCATGGTTTCGGCAGGGAGATTGGTTGTAGCAATGTCGATGTCGCCGCCACTGCGCCCAAGAAGCGCATCGCGAACAGCCCCCCCCGCAATCCGCGCCTCCTCGCCACCCTCGGTCAAAGCAGCGAGCAGCACCTGCACCTGCCTGTCATGCAGCCATGGCGCGTTTGATGGCGTCAGTTTCCTGCTCACGCGTAAAACCTGTCATGCACAGTGCGGATGATGCCGGCGGTCAGGCCCCAGATGTAACGGTCGCCATAGGGCATCGTGTAGAAATGCCGCTCGACATTCTGCCACACGCGGCTTTCGCGCCGGTGATTTGCGGCGTTCATCAGGAAGGAGAGCGGCACCTCGAACGTGTCGTCCACCTCGTCTGGATTGATCGACAGCGCAAAACCGGGGCGCACGATGCCGATGATCGGCGCGACGCGATATCCGCTGCCGCTGTAGTAGTCCGGCATCCGCCCGATCACATCGATATAGTTTCGGTCGAGGCCGATTTCCTCCTCGGTCTCGCGCAGCGCCGCAGCCTCCGGTGAGGCGTCCTCCGGGTCGATGCCGCCGCCCGGAAAGGCTATCTGGCCAGAATGGGTGCGCAGCTTCTCGGTGCGCTTGGTCAGGAGCATGGTCGCGCCGTCCGGGTGATCGACAATCGGGATCAGCACCGCCGCATCGCGCAGCCCCTCTTTGACGATAGCTGACTTCGTGCCGGGATTGAGGCTGTGATCGCCAAGAACCTCCGACGCGCCAGCCTGTGCCGCGCGCTTGACCCGCTCGCGCAAATCATCCGCCATCAGGGGCGCGACGTCGCCCGCATGCTCGCGCAAGCCGCTCACGCACTCAGCCTTTCGAGGCGGTCGGCCGACATGATCGGGAAAATCGTTCCCCGCGAGCGCACGGCAAACATGGCGGTGCCGTCGATATCGACCACCTCGCCATGCTCGACAAGCTGATACATCACCGAACGCGCCACCAGCGCGTCGAGCCTGCCGCGCACATGCACATAGGGTTTCAGCCCGCCGGTCTCGTCCTCGTCGACGAAACACATCGGATGATCCGGACCGGCCTCGACCACATCGCCGACATTGGTCCGGAAGGTGATGACGCGCCCGTCGCCCTCGCCCGACACATCCAGCTCGACCGCCACGAACGGCGCATCCTCGACCCGGATGCCGACGCGCTCGACCGGCGTCACCAGATAGGTCTTCCCGTCTTCATCCTTGCGCAGAACTGTGGAGAAGAGCTGCACGAGTTCGGCGCGCCCGATCGGCGTGCCGAGGTAGAACCACGTGCCGTCGGCGCGGATTTCCATGTCGAGATCGCCGCAGAATGGCGGATTCCAGCGATCGACTGGCGCGGCGCCCTTTCCGGCGCGTGACGCGCGCGAAATCAGCGCCGCAAGGCCAGCCTGATCTTTGGCGTTGGCGATTTCACTGGGGCTTGTGTGACCGGGCGTATCCGACATACGTCACGAAATAGTCACTGTTGTTGCGCTTGTCAGCAATGGTCGCTGATTTAAGTTGACGTGCGGTGCAATGAATTTGGCCCGAGTCGCGCCGACCGGCAGTCCTGGCCCCGTTGTGCTGGATTGCCGCAACCCCTCTGGCAGGAGCTTCAGGCCCATGAGCGTCATCACCCGGGAAAGCGCGATGTCCGAGAAGGAGATGGTGGCAGAGGCCGAACGCGCGCTCGAAGACATCTCGAATATCCGCAAGGGCGTCGCCCGCGTCATTTTCGGCCAGGAGCAGGTGGTGGAGCGCACGCTTGTCGCGATTCTGGCCGGCGGCCATGCGCTGCTGGTCGGCGTGCCGGGCCTGGCCAAGACCAAGCTGGTCGAAACGCTGGGCGTCGTGCTCGGCCTCGATTCCAGCCGCATCCAGTTCACGCCAGATCTCATGCCGTCGGATATTCTCGGCTCCGAGGTGATGGAGACCGACGAGCACGGCAAGCGCAGCTTCCGTTTCCTTCCCGGCCCCATCTTCGCCCAGCTTCTGATGGCCGACGAGATCAACCGCGCCAGCCCGCGCACCCAGTCCGCCCTCCTCCAGTCGATGCAGGAATATCACGTCACCGTCGCCGGCCATCGCCACGACCTGCCCCAGCCCTTCCATGTGCTGGCGACGCAGAATCCGCTGGAACAGGAAGGCACCTACCCGCTGCCCGAAGCGCAGCTCGACCGCTTCCTGATGCAGGTCGACATTCTCTATCCGGAACTCGATGCGGAGCGACGCATCCTGCTTGAGACGACAGGTGTGTCTGAATCGAAGGCCGAAGGCGTGCTGACCGCCGAACGCCTGCGCGCCATCCAGCATCTGATCCGCTCCATGCCTGTTTCGGAAGGCGTCGTCGACGCGATCCTGACGCTGGTGCGGTCCGCGCGCCCCGGCAGCGGCAATGCAGACACCGACAAGAACGTCGCCTGGGGCCCCGGCCCGCGCGCCAGCCAGGCGCTGACCCTTTGCGCAAGAGCGCGCGCGCTCTATGACGGCCGCCTCGCCCCCTCGATCGACGACGTTCGCGCGCTGGCCGAACCCGTCCTGCAGCACCGCATGGCGCTGACCTTTGCGGCGCGCGCCGAGGGCATGAATGTGCGCGACGTCATTGCGCGGCTGGTGAAAGCAGGCGCCTAGGCGATGCCCTTCGGCGACATCGCCACTCCCGTCTCGACGCGCGACGCGCTTGCGCGGGCGAGAGTGCGCGCCTCGCTGGTTCCAGACCTGCTGGTCGAGGCGCGGCGCATCGTCAACACCGTGATCGCCGGCTGGCATGGCCGCCGCAGGCGCGGCATCGGCGAAAATTTCTGGCAGTTCCGCCCCTATGTCGAAGGCGATGCGTCGCGCATCGACTGGCGACGCTCGGCCCGCGACGACCAGATTTATGTCCGCGACCGCGAATGGGAGGCAGCGCACACCGTCTGGCTCTGGGCTGACCCGTCGCCGTCCATGCTGTTCAAATCCTCGCAGGCGAGCGTTTCCAAGGAATCGCGCGCGCTTGTGCTCATACTGGCGCTGGCCGAACTCCTGTCGCGCAGCGGCGAGCGCATCGGCTGGCCGGGTCTCACCGACCCGTTCACCGCGAGAAACGGAGCCGAGCGCATTGCCGGCCATCTCGCCCACGCCGCGGCCCTTTCTGAGCGGCCCGACGTCAACCTCATCCGCCGCCATTCGGACATCGTCATCGCGTCGGATTTCCTCGATCCGGTCGAAGAAACATTCGAGTGGCTGGACGGTCTGGCGCGGCGCGGTGTGCGCGCCCATCTCATCGAGGTCGCGGACCCGGTGGAAGAAAGCTTCCCCTATTCGGGCCGCACCGAGTTTCGTGATCCCGAAACGGGCGAGCGGTTGACCGCAGGCCGCGCCGAAACGGTCGCCGCCGATTATCGCAATCTCTATCTCGCGCGCCGCGCGGAACTGTCGGCCTGGGCCAAGCGCCTCGGCTGGAGCTATACGGTCAACCATACCGACCATCTTGCGTCTGATGCGCTTGTGCGCGTCCACGGCGCGATGACGGTCGACAGCGTCTCGACGGGTGCCCGCTGATGGGCTGGCTGCCGCTTTCCTTCGGCTTTCCCGCCGTTCTCGCCGGCCTCATCGCGCTGCCGGTCATCTGGTGGCTGCTGCGGCTGACGCCGCCACGCCCGCAGACCGAGACTTTTCCGCCGCTCAAGATTCTGGCGCGCGTGCTACGCCGCGAGGAGACGCCGCATCAAAGCCCCTGGTGGCTGACTTTGCTGCGCCTGATGATCGCCGCCATGATTATCCTTGCGCTGGCCGAACCCGTGTTCAATCCGCGCGAGCCGATTGCAACCGCCGACGGGCCGGTGGCTATCGTCGTCGACAATGGCTGGGCGAGCGCAGAGCAGTGGGATTTGCGCACGGCAACCGCCGAGCGGTTGATCGCCGAAGCCGAACGGAGCGGCAAGCCCGTCATTCTCGCCTTCACCGCCGAGCCTGCAAATGCCGACATCGGTCCGTTCGACGCGCAGGCGGCGCGCGAGCGCCTTGCCGCAGCCAAGGCCCGGCCCGTGCCGGTCGACCGCGCCGCGGTCTTCGCCCGCATCGCAGAGACCCTGCAGGATACGTCGAACGCAACGGTTGCCATGCTGACGGACGGCCTTGCCGCTCCCGGCGATCAGGCGGCATTTGAAGGCCTCCTGCGCCAGGGTGTCGCCAACACGATCTGGGCCACACCTGACCGCTTGCCGACAGCCGCGCTGACCGCGGTCGACAATACCGCGACCGCATTCACCATCACGGCGATCCGTCCGCAAGGCGAGGTCGGCCCCCTGCAACTGACCGCAGGCGCGTTTGACGAGCGCGCGCGCCGCATCGCGGACACGACCATCAGCTTTGGCCCATCCGACACAGTCGCCTCGGCCGAGGTCGCGGTGCCGTTTGAACTGCGCAACGATTTTGCCTCCATCGCCATTGACGGTCAGCCGCATGCGGGCGCGATCCGCGTCCTCGACGAGAGCTCGAAGCGCCGCCGCATCGGCCTCCTCTCGCAGGCCGAGGCCGATCAGGCGCAGCCGCTGCTCTCACCGCTCTATTACATTCGCCGCGCGCTCGAACCCTTCGCCGATCTGGTCGAGCCGCCCACCCCCGATCTGGCGCAGGCCGTGCCGGAGCTTCTGGCGCAAAAGCCCGCAATCATCGTCATGGCCGATATCGGCAATATTCCCGAGGCCGCCAAGACAAGCCTCGTCGAATGGGTGGAAAGCGGCGGCACGCTGGTCCGCTTTGCCGGTTCGCGTCTCGCGGCGGCGGATGGCGACGACACGCTTCTGCCCGTCCGCCTGCGCACTGGCGAACGCTCGCTGGGCGGCGCGCTGTCATGGACCGAGCCGCAGCCCGTTTCGGATTTCCCATCGACCGGCCCCTTTGCCGGCCTGACGCCTCCGCAGGACGTTTCGGTGACGCGTCAGGTGCTCGCAGAGCCGGGACCGGACCTTGCCGACCACACCTGGGCCAATCTCGCCGACGGCACACCGCTCGTTACCGGCCAGACGCGCGGGCGCGGCACGCTTGTCCTGTTTCATGTGACGCCCGAGGCGACATGGTCGAACCTGCCGATTTCAGGTAGCTTCGTCGAAATGCTTCGCAGGATCGTCCAGCTGTCGCGCAATCAGGGTCAGGTCGAGGCGCAGGCCGGCCAGACTGCGGTCACCCTGCCGCCCTTCCGTGTCATCGGCGCAGACGGCGTGCTGACGACACCCGGTCCCGAGGCGCGCCCGCTTCAGGCCGGTGACACGGCGCTGACCATCGAAAACCCGCCGGGTCTCTACGGCTCAGAGGACGGCGTCGTCGCCCGCAACCTGCTTGGTCCCGACACGCAGCTTGCGCCGATCGAGCGGCCACAGGCAGCGGCAAGCGCCACGACGCTCACCTATGCCGTTGACGAATCTCAATCGCTCAAAGGCCCGCTCGTGGCGATTGCGCTGGCGCTGATGGCGCTCGATACGCTCGCCATGTTCTGGCTCGGAGGCGTGTTTGCCCGCAGGCGCGCAGCGCGGGCAGGGAAGGCGACCGCTGCCGCCATGCTCATTGCGCTGTCCTTCATCGCTTCTCCCGATATGGCGCGCGCGAACGACGCCAAACCCGGCGACGCGGACGCCATTGCCGCGATCTCCAAGACCCGGCTTGCCTATGTGCTGACGGGCGATTCCTCCATCGATTCCGTCTCCCGCGCAGGGCTTGAAGGGCTGCGCCGCTTCCTGATCGAAAAGACCGCGATGGAGCCCGGAGACCCTGCCGGCGTCGATATCGCGACCGATGAATTGTCCTTCTATCCGATCATCTACTGGCCGATAGACGCAGGCGCACCGATGCCGACCGAAGCGTCGATTGCGCGCATCGACGCCTATATGCAGCAGGGCGGCACGGTCCTCTTCGACACGCGCGACGAGTTCTCCGGCGGGCTTGGCCTGTCGGGCGGATCGAGCGCAGCCAATGGCCGCCTGCGCGATATTCTGGGCACCTTGAATGTTCCGGCGCTCGAACCGGTGCCGGAAGACCATGTGCTGACCAAGACCTTCTACCTGATGAAGGATTTCCCCGGCCGCTATGCCGGCAGCCCGCTCTGGGTCGCGGTGTCTGCCCCGACGCAACCCGGCGAGGATCGTCCCGTCCGGCAGGGTGACGGCGTGTCGCCGATCATGATCACAGGCAACGATCTGGCCGGCGCATGGGCCATCGACCAGAACGGCCAGCCGCTGTTCCCGACTGTTCCGTCCGATCCGATGCAGCGCGTCTATGCCCTGCGCGGCGGGGTCAACATCATGATGTATATGCTGACCGGCAATTACAAATCCGATCAGGTCCACGTTCCGGTCCTGCTCGAACGGCTGGGGCAGTAGCATGAACTGGTCGATCGGCTTCGAGCCGCTTCTCCCCTATGTCTGGCTGGCGCTGCTTGTTGTCCCGCTCGCCATTCTCGCAATCGCCGGCCTATGGCTCGCCCGGCGCGGCGCATGGCTTCGGCTTGCCGCGATAGCAGCACTTGCACTCGCTCTCATCAATCCGGTGTTGCTCGACGAACAGCGCGATCCGCTGAAAAGCGTCGTTGCCCTCATCGTCGACCGCAGCCAGAGCCAGGAAATCGGGCCGCGCACCGAACAGACCGACGTGACGGTCGCGCAATTGCAGGAACGGCTCGCGCGCCTTCGCCAATATGACGTGCGCGTTGTCGAAACGGGTCGCGCCAGCGCCGCAGACGACCGTGCCGAGACCCGTCTGTTCGGCGCCCTGGACGGCGCGTTCCGCGATGTGCCGCCCTCGCGCGTCGGCGGCGCGATCATGATCACCGACGGCCAGGTGCATGACGTTCCGGCGACGATCCCCGGCTTCGACGCCCCGCTTCACGCATTGATCACCGGCAATGATGAGGAGTTCGACCGCCGCATACGTTTCGAGAACGCGCCGCGCTTCGGACTGGTCGGCAAGCCTCTGTCGCTGACCTATCGCGTCACCAGTTCGCGTCAGGAACAAGGGTCCGTCGATGTCACCGTGCGCGTCAACGGCACCCCCTATGCGACGCTGTCTGCGCCCATCGGCGCCACCATGCCGATCGAACTTGAGATCCCGAATGCCGGCCGCAACATCATCGAACTGTCGATCCCGCTGGCCGAAGGCGAGCTGACCGACACCAACAATCGCGCCATTGCGCTGGTTGACGGCATTCGCGAAAACCTGCGCGTTTTGCTTGTGTCGGGCGAGCCGCATGCGGGCGAGCGCACATGGCGCAACCTGCTGAAGTCCGACGCGTCGGTCGATCTCGTTCACTTCACCATTCTGCGTCCCCCTGAAAAACAGGACGGCACGCCGATCAACGAACTGTCGCTGATCGCCTTCCCGACGCGCGAACTCTTTGTCGAGCGGATCAAGGATTTCGACCTCATCATCTTCGACCGCTACCAGCACCGCGACGTGCTGCCGATCCTCTATTACGACTACATCGCCGAATATGTGGAACAGGGCGGCGCGCTTTTGATCGCCGCCGGCCCCGAATATGCCGGCGAACAGTCGATCGCCCGCACGCCCCTGATGCCGGCTTTGCCCGCCTATCCGACCGGCGATGTCGTCGAACAGGCTTTCTATCCACGCCTCACCGAGACCGGCCAGAAGCATCCGGTCACGCGCGGGCTGGAAGGTTCCGCCCAGGAGCCGCCCCGCTGGAGCCGCTGGTTCCGGCAGGTCGCAGTGCAGGAGGCCGAGGGCCAGACGGTTCTCAAGGGCGTTGGCGACATGCCTCTGCTGCTGCTCGACCGCAAGGGCGAAGGCCGCGTCGCCATGTTCCTGTCGGATCAGGGCTGGCTCTGGGCGCGTGGCTTCGAGGGTGGCGGCCCCCATGTCTCGCTCTATCGGCGCATCGCCCATTGGCTGATGAAGGAGCCGGAGCTTGAGGAAGAACGGCTCACCGCAGACGGTCAGGGCATGACGCTGTCGATCCGTCGCCAGACCATGGCCGATGCCGCCGAACCTGCACAGATCGTCACGCCATCCGGCCAGACGCGCAGCCTGACCCTGACACAATCGCAACCGGGCGTGTTCACCGGCGACATGGAAACAAATGAGATCGGCCTCTATCAGGTCGCGAATGGCGACCTGACGGCCCTTGCACATGTCGGGCCGGTCAACGCGCCGGAATTTGCCGACACGGTCTCGACCACAGAAGTCCTGCGGCCAATCGCGGAAAAGACCGGCGGCTCGGTCAGGCGCATTGCCGAGGGCGGAAATGTCGAGGCTCCCGGCATCGTGCCGGTCCGCGCCGGCGCAAATGCGGAGGGCCGGGACTGGATCGGGCTGCGCACCACCAATGAAAGCGTGCTGCGCTCGGTCAATCGCGTGCCGCTGTTTGCCGGTTTCTTCGGCTTGGGCCTTTTGCTGCTGGCGCTCGGCGGCATGTGGTACCGCGAGGGGCGATAGACCGGTGCGCCACAGGCGCACTCGTCATGCCGGTGGGTGAGGAGCGTTGGCCGCAGGCCAGGAAAAGCCCCAAAATGGGCTTTTCGAGCGATGAACGCCCGGAGCGAAAGCGGAGGGCCGGCCTTCTGGAAGGTCTATCGCGGGTGGGAGGTGCCGGAGGCACCGGGCCCCACCCAGGGGACCGGTGCGCCTTATGAGGCGACCTTCATTGCATCCGCTTTCGTCGCAGCCACCTGATCCTCATGGACGACATCGCCGGTAAGCTTTGTCAGCGCACCGTCCACGAGTTCAAACGCCAGCAGCCGGTCTCGATCGACAGGCCGCGGCATGTTGATCTGGCCATAGGCCATGCGCTTGAAACCGAGCTGTGTGTAATAGGGCGCGTCGCCCACCAGAACGACTAGCTCGTGGCCTGCCGCCTTTGCCTTTTCGAGGCATAGCGCCACCAGCCTGCGTCCGATTCCGAGGTTCTTCCAGTCCGGGATGACGGCGAGCGGCCCGAGCAAAAGCGCCCTGCCCTCGCCAGCCGCAATGCGCGTCAGCCTCACCGAGCCGATCACCTTGCCCCAGTGAACGGCGACCATCGACAGGTCGCGCTCGTGCGGACCGCCTTCGCGGATCTTGTAGGCGGCGCGCGCAAACCGGCCGGGGCCGAACGCCTCTTCGTTGATCTGGTCGATGGCTTTGTCGTGGGCCGGCATTTCCGGCAGGTAGGCAATGTCGTTGACGCTCATTTGAGTGCAGTCCGTTTAGCAGGTGACGATGCCGCTTTCGCGGCGTGTGCGGTCAACGCCCGATCAAGCGGGCGCGCTCAGCCAATTCGTCGTCGCAAGAAACGGATCACGGTCATTACCTCTGAATGCCCCGCTAGCATCGTTTTTCGCCGCCGTCCATGGCCATGGTGACAGTCCGTTCTCAATGGTGAACGATGCAACGGCGCGCCGCCTGCCCTAGATTGTCGTCAAAAGGAGAATGTGATGGGTTTGCTCGTCGACGGCGTGTGGCACGACAAATGGTATGAAACCGGGAAATCCGGGCGTTTCGAGCGCAGTGAGGCGCAATTCCGGAACTGGATCACGGTCGACGGTTCGCCGGCTCCGGGCCGCAGCCGCGGCTTCAAGGCCGAACCCGACCGCTATCATCTCTACGTATCGCTCGCCTGCCCCTGGGCGCACCGCACCCTGATCGTGCGCAAGCTGAAGAGACTGGAAGACGTGATCTCGGTCTCGGTCGTGCATCATTACATGGGCAAGGACGGCTGGACGTTCCTCGAACAAGACGGCGCAACCGGCGACACGCTCTACGGCGTCGATTTCATGCATCAGATCTACACCAAGGCCGACCCCGACTATTCAGGCCGCGTGACCGTGCCTGTCCTTTGGGACAAGCAGGAACATACCATCGTCAGCAACGAATCCTCCGAAATCATTCGGATGCTGAACTCGGCTTTCGACGAATGGGGCGACGCGTCGGTCGATCTCTATCCAGAGGCATTGCGCACCGACATCGATGCAATCAACGCATTCGTCTATCCGTCGATCAACAACGGCGTTTACCGCTGCGGCTTTGCCACCACCCAGTCAGCCTATGAGGAGGCGTTCGGCGAACTCTTCGCAGCGCTCGACCGCGTCGAGGCGATGCTGGGCGAAAAGCGCTACCTGACGGGCGCGCGCCTTACCGAAGCCGACATCCGCCTGTTCACGACGCTGGTGCGCTTCGACGCGGTCTATGTCGGCCATTTCAAGTGCAACCTACGCCGCATCGCCGACTATCCAAACCTGTCGAATTATCTGCGCGAACTCTACCAGTTGCCCGGCGTCGCCGGCACGGTCGACATGCTGCACATCAAGCACCACTATTACGGCAGCCACGCGACGATCAATCCGACGGGCATCGTGCCGGTCGGCCCGGAGCTTGACCTTGATGCGCCGCACGATCGCGCCCGCCTCAAGACCGCGGCCTGACCGACCGCGATTACCACCACTGCGACGGCGCATCCCCGCCGATGATCTCGGCAATCCGCCGTCGCGTGCCGGCGGTCGTATTCTCGGGCAGAGCATCGACCGGGAAGAAACCCGCATTGCGGATTTCATGGTCGGGCGTCTTCGGCGCGGTCTGGCGGTAATGCTCGACCAGATAGACGCCGACATGATCGCGCGGCGAGGCGTGCCGGTTCTGGTGAATGCTCCTGAGCAGCGGCGGCGCGGTCAGTTCGATATTGCCTTCCTCGCGCAGCTCCCGCGTCAGGGCGTCAAGCATTGTCTCGCCCGTCTCGACACCGCCGCCAGGCAACTGCCAGCCCGGCACATAGGTGTGTTCGATCAGGAAGACCGCATTGGCCGCGCGATCATAGACGAGGCCGCGCGCGCCGAGTGTCATCGGACGCCGCAGTAAGAACCAGGTGTGGAAAAGCCGGCTGCGCAGGCGGGACCAGCGGCTTTGGCGAAGCTGGCTGCCGTCGTCACTCATCGGATCTTGCGTCTCGTGTGGTGCGCTGCGCCGCCTTCCGCTACAAAGGCTGGATGTTTCGTCTCGCGCATCTTTCCGACGTCCATCTTGGCCCTCTCCCCGATGTATCCTATCGCCAGCTCGCCTCAAAGCGCATCACCGGCTATGTCAACTGGCATCGCAATCGCGCCAAGACGTTCAATGACGGCGCGCTCAGCGCCATCGTCGCCGACATCAAGGCAAATGCGCCTGACCATATTGCGGTCACCGGCGATCTGATGAACCTCGCGCTGGACGACGAGATCGCATTCTCCACCCGCTGGCTGGAGACGCTTGGCCCTCCGCATGACGTGTCGGTCGTGCCGGGCAATCACGACGCCTACGTTCCCGGCGCGCTTCACAAGGCAAGCATGGCCTGGCGACCATGGACCAGTGGCGAGGACGGCTGGGCGGCCGAAAACGACAACGGCTACCCCTATGTGCGCCTGCGCGGCCCGCTTGCGATCATCGGCGTGTCGTCCGCCCGCGCCACGGCCCCCTTTCTGGCGACCGGCAGCTTCTCCGGCCTTCAGGCGAGGCGCATGGGCAAGCTGCTCGACCGCGCCAAGTCGCAAGGCCTGTGCCGCGTCGTCCTCATCCACCACCCGCCGGTGCGCGGTGCGGCGCCCGCCCACAAGCGCCTCTTCGGCATCTCGACCTTCCAGCAGGCAATCGCCCGGCACGGCGCGGAACTCGTCCTGCACGGCCACACACATTTGCCGACGGAATACTGGATTGGCGGCAAGCATGGCCAGGTGCCGGTCATCGGCGTTGCGGCAGCGGGCGAAAACAGGGGCGTCCACAAGCCGCTCGCCCAGTGGAACCAGTTCGAGATCGATGGCTCGGACGGCGACTGGCGCATCGAGCTGACGCGGCGCGGTCTGACAGGCCCGACCGGCCATGTCGACCGCATCGGCACTCATGTCTTGATCGAACCGGCGCGCCGCCATTCGACGGAGCGCCAGCCGGATCCTGTCAGAGCGAGATGAGGCTGGATTGAATCATTCTGCTGGTGAAGGTTTGGGACAAGGTCGAGGGGTTCGGCGCGGACGGGCTGGTGGCCCGGCCAAGTCCGAAGCCCGACGGATTTGGCCCAAACCGGCCCAGCCCTTCGGGTTTCCGTTTGGAGGACGCCCACGTCGTCAGGCCGCTCGGACGATG